>JAHDPL010000026.1 GCA_018434355.1 Sporomusaceae bacterium
CGCATTGATGAAATCCGGCGAACATGGGACAGACCGATTCAAAATTGGGGACAGGTCTTAAATCAACTGGTGGTTCTTTTCGGCGAGAGAGTGTCCAGGCATATCCGGTTTTAGTTTACACAAATTTCTTGACAGGTCCAACAATTGTGTTGTTGTCATCAAACAGTGCCCTCGGCAAGTTGAATAACTTAACATTTGGCTCGGAAATGAGACTTCGGTTCGCTCAACTAAAGGGGTGTCCTTATAAGCGTTAACAATTAGAATGGCTTTCGGGTTAGCTCCCTTTTCTGCATAATATTCGCTAACCCATTTTTCCAATTGAGCAGCATGCTTTTCGGCTGCACTCTTCGCAGAACTTTTTACTTCAACAACAACGGGCGTACCTTGATACTCTAGAATCAAATCGCCTCGTCCAGGTAGTCCTTCAGCAACCGTAAATCCCAAATTCTCAAAAACACGAGCCACTTGCATTTCTAAAGCTCTTCCAGTACCAGTAACCAGCAACTTAAACTCATTCATGGTTGCTAATACTTCTTTTTGCTCGCTAATCTTCGTTAACAGCTCTGCAAGAGAAGATTCTATGTCGATCAAAACTTTCTTTTCATGCTCCTCGTTCGGCAATAGATATTTTTCTGCCCAAGATGGTAACGAAAAATTTCCAGTATCTCTTTTTAAGTCTTCGGAAAGCCGAACGACAGACTGAATCAAGGAGCGTTGGGCGTTCTGATAGTCTTTAGTCGTTTTAAAAAACTGGTCATAAGCAAATGAGGGTAAAAAAAGCAAGTTCCCTTTTTCCATACTCATGTAAGCCCCGACGACTCTATTGGTACCTTTAATATAAAATAGACCATTTCCTATAGGCACTTGAAAATATGCTTCGTAAAACAAAAATCTCCCTTGACTTGCCCAGAAATTATTAAATGGTTCTTGCCCACGAAACTCTATACTTTCTCCACTAGCTTCAACAGTATGAACAGCAACCGGAAGTACCGTTAACAGGTCTATCGTGTTCACGATTCGTGTTGCTCGACTATTCTTACCTGTACCAGAATACTTCGTTTCTCCGGTAGCAGCAAAAACTGCTTGTGACGCTGGAGTAAATACGATGACCGTACGTCCAAGCTTCAACATGTCGAGGATTTCACTTTTTCTCCTAGGGATATCCCGTCGTATAGCTGCGGAAGAAGTGTCGTTAAGGCTCGGTAGCCCCTGATAAACCGGACTTGTCAAGTTGGTATTATACTCATGTTTAGCATGTCCTAGATCTAATACCAATAAATCATAATCCAAGAATGATTGGGTAGAGCTAAACTGAAAATTATCGGTTGATCCTTCAAACGCTCGCCCCACGGCAGCAATCCGCATTATGCCTCACCTCCAAAACTAAAAACAATCTATAAACAATCTATATATAATCTTAATTTTGCCGATAGACGTGATACGGACATCACATCTGCTCTATCGGCAAAGTCATTTGTGGTAGTTCTCTCCGTATCGCCTACAACGGCGAAAAGCATGTAAATAGATCCGCCTCATTACCTTGCAAAATATCTCTTACTGTTCCAAACTTTAGAACTGAATTCAGTTAGTATTCAACCTATTCTTCTAATCACTATTAAAATGCTGGAGAAAACTCATTATATAACCATTTTTCACTTGCTGACTTATGTTTCCAAACTATCGTTGCACCTGGATCAAAAAATTCAACATTATTAGTTTTTAACATACTAAAAAAGGGGTCAGCAGATATATAATCTACACCACTTACAGACGGAAGCCATCCCTTGATATATGCTTCGTATGCCAAAAGCCAATTATCATCATATAATTCTTCTGTTTTCATTAAAGAGGACCACCGGCTCAGATCTAACCCATCATTAATCAATCCCTGATCTTTTAATTTTAATGCTGTTAATGCGACAATAGAATTGTCTATTAGTGAAATCTTTTCCGCCACCTCTTTCTTAACACTAATACTAAGTGTACTACAAAGCCACAATAGCCAGCTTAATTCAAACTCATATCCATATTCCGCATTGAATAGCATCGCTTGATTAATTACTTCAATTTCTCCGTCATTAGGCCTTATTAATAATTCCACTAGCATTTCTACAGCAAGTGGAATCGCAGATGGTTCATGCAACATTACGTGGAGCACGAAGGACTTTACTATTTCCAACATTTTAGTCCCTAGTCTAACATTTCTAATCTTAGTTAGCCCGTATTTTAAAACCTCCTCTTCTGGATATTTTTTAGCATATTCATACAAATGGCTTACATAGCTTATCATCTTACTTTTATTGGTTGGAGAAATGTTTAATGCCGAAACCCATTCCGGCTCAATTGGTTCTGGAAGCTTTACTATCTTAGTTTTATAAGGATTGAGTTCTAGTTCATATTCTCTTATGATTTTATGTAATTCATAGAACGCCTTTTCTGCATCAGCAATATTGTCAAAAAACAAAAAGTAATCATCTATATACCTAAATGCCGCCTTATACCTTACCCTTGTTCTAACTTCTTCATCCATCGATGCACATAAAATTTCAGATATTAAAAGCGAGGTATCAGGCCCAACGAGAATCCCATTTGTTTGTCCATCCTGACAACTTTGTACTGCGCTGTCAATTTTGTTCCCTATAAGTGTAGAGTCACGTCTGCGTGCTTTAGCAACCTCTTTTGTATGCATAGCCCAGGGAATACTATGAGTATATATAGTCGCATAATATCGAGAAATATCTGTCCGCAACATATACTTTGCACTAGTTGAGCTATGAATAATTTTTTCCGATATCTCTTCAAAACTAAACTTTCTTGATAATGCCCTAAGTGATCTAGCTCTCACACTAGGTATTGTTAAAGACATTCTTGAGCGAGCAATTATCCCTCTAATATTACCCCAATCATCATCAATTACTTTGCACAGCTTTATCTGATGCAGCGGGTTAGGTATGGAAAGCAACCTCCGGCGCTGTTTACCTTTAGGGATAGAATATTTGCATGGTTTGCTTGTTTTCTGCGGAAAAATACCAATATTCGTTAAAATAGCATCTAGAACAGGTACAAGGTTACTCGTCGTAAACCAAGGAGTAATTTCTTGAGGAAAATATCCTTTCTCAACTAAGCTGTTCATAAAATCAGATGCCATTTTTTACTCTCCATCCTAGAAATTCTATTTCTTTATATATCTTCAAATAACTATTCTATCCTGTATATTTTGACGCTATATGTCCCTTATACATAAGAGATACTGACCTGCCCCAAATTTCTAATCCAAGTTTTAAGTTAGGCTTTCCCAACTTAAAATTCGGATTGAGTCCGTGGGGGCATATCACCAAACCACATAAGTTCCAGCTTCCTGTGGAAATATTTGATTAATTTTATCCCGGTTTAGTATAATCTGCTTTACTCGGGTTCGGTCTAGAATTTTCTCCTCAAGCCTTTTCAGATAGAGATCAACATCTACAAAATTATCGTCTAAAACTATACCAGCTTCATTAATTGATGTATTTGGCATTTGCTCCCTCCTATAATTAAATTTATAATGCTTCTTTATTTAAAGCAACGACCGATAATGCACATTGAGTAAAGCATCCACAGCCTACCAAAAGTAGGTCATGGATGCTTTCTCTATAAAAGTCGCGATTCCCTGCTGTTTTTAAACATTATAAAGTCTTAATTTCGCCGATAGACGTGATACGGACATCACATCTGCTCTATCGGCAGAGTCATTTGTGGTAGTTCTCTCCCCGGGCAATCTTGAACGCCCGGTAAATCTGCTCGACCAGCAGCAGGCGAATCATCTGGTGGGTAAAGGTCATGCGGGAAAACGACAGGCGCTCCCGCGCCGCCCCGGTCACTGCAGGCGACAGCCCGAACGCGCCGCCGATGATAAAAGTAATGTCACCATGCCCGGCTGTGCCGAGCATGGTGATTTTTTCCGCCAGTTGTTCCGAGGACGCGGCTTGCCCCGCCACATCCAGCACGATCAGATAGCTGGACTGCGGCACTTTTTTTAGCAGGCGTTCGCCTTCCGCCGCCAGCGCTTTGGTTTTTTCCGCCGGCGAGGGGTCGTCCGGCATCCGTTCTTCGTCCACTTCCAGGATTTCCAGTTTGCACAACGGCCCCAGGCGTTTGACGAATTCACGAATCCCTTCGGTCAGATATTTTTCTTTGATTTTGCCGACTGCAACGATACGAATCCGGTTCACGGCTTATTCATTCGGCACTTCGCTCAGTTTGACCTGTACCGTGAATTGCTCGCCGTTGCGACCGATCAGCACCGGCACCGTCGCCCCGACTCCCTGCGCTTCAATCAGCGATCGCAGCTCCGCCAGGCTGTTCGTTTCCGAACCGGCCAGCTTGAGCAGGATGTCGCCGACCCGAATATCGGCGCGGGCCGCTGGCGAATTCAACACAATGCGGAACACATACAGGCCTTTGTCGATATTCAGCTGATAGCCGTAGCGTTGGGCCGTATTCTTGTCAAATGCGACTACGCCAAGATAGGGGCGCACAACCCGGCCTTTCTCAATCAACGATTGTACGATCGGTTTTGCCGTGTTCCAGGGAATAGCAAAGCCGATTCCTTCCACGCCGCCCACAGCAATTTTGATGCTGTTGATGCCGACCACTTCGCCATCCGCATTAGCCAGAGCGCCGCCGCTATTGCCGGGGTTGATCGCTGCATCAGTCTGAATCAGGCGGAATCTGCGTTCACCGATGTCGAGCGTCCGGTTCAGGGCGCTGATCACACCGGCTGTCACACTGCCTTTCAGTTCCAGGCCGAGTGGGTTGCCGACCGCAATCGCCGGTTCACCCACCTGCAGGCTGTCCGAATCACCGAACCGGGCCGGTTGGATGCCACCGGCTTCAATTTTGACGACTGCCAGATCGGTCGCGGGGTCTATCCCCTGCACCCGTCCGGGAACCGTTCGCCCGTCCGCCAGCGATACCACGATTTCCTGGGCCTCGGCCACCACATGGTAGTTGGTGATGATGTGGCCGCTGGCGTCAAAAATGACGCCGGAACCGCTGCCGCGCTCGACCAGCATCCGCCGGTTGAACATGTCGCTGACATAGGCCTTGTTGGTGATGCCGACCACCGAGGGACCCACGATCTGGGCCGCACGCACAATCGGCGTATTTCTGGCTGCTGACAACGCCGCATTGGCTGTTTTCGGCAGTTCCACTTCCTTATTGAGTTGCGAGACGGCTTCCGGCAATGACTTGCCCAGGAAGAACGGGCCATAGCCAAGAACCAGGCCGCCGCCAATGACCGCGCCAAGCACGGCGACAATAAATATCGGGGCAAATTTTCGCAGAATAAATCTCATTTTCGTTCCTCCTATCTGAAATGATGTCTTGGATTTGCAATTACAGGGAAAAGCTGACCGTGTCGCTGGGATGCGCCAGATGCAGGAACAAGTCCTGATCAAGCCGCGTGCCTTGTTGCTCCAGCACCTTTTCCACCGTGGACAGGGCCAGATCAGGGCAATTGTTGTGCTGACTCAGGTGAGCCAAAAACACATGCATGCCGCACTTTTTGTCCATCCGGGCCAGACAGCGGGCAGTTTCCAGATTCGACAAATGACCCCGCGTCCCCAGAATGCGTTTTTTCAAATATTCCGGGTAGGGCCCGTTTCGCAGCATCGCCACGTCATGATTGGATTCAAACACCATCACGTCGGCCAGCGCGATATCTTGTTCAACCCGTTCCGACACGCAGCCCATGTCGGTAGCCACCACGCATTTCAGATCGCCATGGTAAAAAGAATATCCCACCGGTTCGGCCGCATCGTGCGAAATGGCGAACGGCTCGATGCGTACGCCGCCGATTTCGAGACGAGCGCCCAGTTCGCGCCGATAGTCGGCTTCTACATGATGCGCCGGCTGAAACGCGTCCCAGGTCCGCCGACGAGCATAAACAGGCGCTTTGAACTTGCGGGTGAAAACAGGCAGTCCGCTAACATGGTCGCTGTGTTCATGCGTCACCAAAATCGCATCCAGTTCCGCCGGATCAACGCCTACGGCGCGCAGTCCCTTTTCGATTCGCCGGGCCGAAATCCCGGCGTCCACCAAAATGCTCGCGCCGCCGATTTTCAGATAGATCGCATTGCCGGTGCTGCCACTGGCCAAAATGTGTAATTGCATAATGGTATCAATTCTTCCTATCCGTTGTTTTTTCCTGCAACAAGAAAGGACCCGGCAGCGCCGGGCCCCAAAATAGAGAAGGCTTAGTGGGTTTCGCTTGTTTTTTGGCAGTCAGCGCAAACACCATAGAAATAGAACTGCTGACCAACCAAACGGTACTTGGTGTTTTGCTGGATCTGCTCATTGAACTTGGCGGTGTCGAGGTCAAACACATCATCAACCCGGCCGCATTCGACGCAGCGGATGTGCGCATGCTCGGATACATCCGCGTCATAGCGGAAGCTGTCTTCGCCGGCGTTCAGGATTTGAACCAGGCCGATCTCGTGCAAGATATCGATGGTCTTGTAGACAGTGGCCAGGCTCATCGTGGGGTAGGTCGCCTGCAGGCCGTTGAAGATCATTTCGGCGTTAGGATGTTCCTTGGTGTTGGCCAACGCCTCATAAACGGCCAGTCGTTGCGGTGTCACCTTGAACCCATTGCTGCGGAGTAGCTCAGTAATATTCTGTACCATATTACGCTCCTTTATAAAAATCTAGTACCCGCAATTAATGCGGAAAATATCTATCCATTAGTTCTTGATTTGATTGTATAGTCTAGTCCCGGCGCTGTCAAAACAATTATTTCCAACCACCACCAGCAAACCGCCGCCACAGGATCAGACTGCGCAGCAGAAAATCGAGCGCCGTTACGACCCACACACTGACAATGCCATACTGCCAGACATGGACGCAGAGATACACCAGCGGCATACGAAAAATCCACACGCCTAATATTGTAACATACATTGGCCAACGTGTGTCACCCGAACCGCGCAATGCCCCGGCAAACACATAGGCTAGCGCCAGGGTCGGTTGTTCAAATGCCGCGACCATCACACACAGGCTGCCCCAGTAGATGACCTGCGGTTCGGCAATAAACAGCCGGGTCAGCGATTCCGCAAACAGAAAAAAGACTCCGCCCATCAGCGACATCGCGACAAATGCCAGGCCGGCGGTAATTTTGGTGAAGCGCTCCGCACGGTCGGGCTTGCCCTGTCCCAACGACCGGGCGACAATCGTCATCACCGCGACAGAAAAGCCGAACCCTGGCAAAAACGAGACCGATTCGATCTGTACCGCGATCTGGTGCGCCGCAAACTGCACTGCACCGACGCTGGCGATCATAAACGTAAAGAAGACGCGGCCGCCCTGCAGCGCAGCCTGTTCCACCGCCGCCGGCAGGCTGATTTCCAGAATGCGGCGAATCGTCACGGCATCCCAACGAAAAATATCGCGCCAGTGCAGACGAATCTGCGGGTCCCTGGAAATGACCCGCATAGCGATAATCCCGCCGCACAGCTGGGCGCTCACCATGCCCCAGGCAGCCCCCATAGGGCCAACTGCCGGGACGCCCACGCCAAAAATAAACAGATACGCAAGTGTGATCGACAGCAGATTGCTAAAAGTTCCGATATAAAAAGCGGTCTTTGTCTTGGACAAGCCCCGTAGCACCGCATTGCTGATCACCATCAGCAAATACACCGGCGTGACCAGAAACAGCACTTTCAGCATTTTGCCGGCAAGTTCCACGACGGCCGGTTCCGCGCCAATCAACAAAAATAGACTTTCGGCGCCGACATAGCCGATGATGGCAAGCAAGAGCCCCAGCAACAGACCAATCAATAGCGCTTGCCCGGTTGTCCGGCGCACCTGTTGCCACTGCCCGGCGCCGCTTTCCTTGCCGACCAGCGCCGAAGCCCCGGTGCCAAAGGCGGCAATCACCATCGCACTGGCAAACTGCACCATCGTGGCAATTCCCACCGCAGTCAGCGCCACCGCGCCCAACCGGCCAACCATTGCCGTTGTCACGACACCGGTGATCATCACGCCGGACATTTCCAGCACCACCGGCCAAGCCAGGGAAATAACCTGCCAACGCATCACTTTTCGCAATGAATTTCGCATGAACAGCCTCTCTCGGCGCAGGTCCGAATCGGATTCAGAATAATTCGGACGCGACGATAAAATTGTAACAAATTTTTCGGTGCATTTATACACTTTTCAGATTATCGAAAGGAAATCGGCAATCCATGCCGAAAAGAACTAAACATGGAAAAGAATTTATTATTTGCCCTGGATATCGGAACCCGCAGCATCGTCGGCATGGTCGGCGAAAAAACCGAGGCCGGCATTCGCGTGCTTGGCGCGATTCGCCATGAGCATACGACCCGGGCCATGCTGGACGGGCAGATTCACGACGTACCGGAAGTCGCCAAAGTCATCCGGTCGGTCAAGGCGAAACTGGAGTCCGAATTCGGTCCGCTAAAGCAAGTGGCTATCGCCGCCGCCGGTCGCGCCCTTTCCACCCTAAACGCAAACGCCGAGCTGGATGTCCACAGCAAAGGCTATCTGACGCTGCAGGAAGAGCGCACGCTGGAACTGACAGCGATCCAAGCCGCGCAAAAACAGCTGGCAACGACCCGCGTGGTCAATGATCCGGCCAGTTATTACTGCGTCGGCCACAGCATCGTAAGGTTCGCTCTTGACGGGACCACGATGAAAACCCTGGTCGGGCAGCGCGGTCAAAAAGCCACGGTGGAGATCATCTCCACTTTTCTGCCCCGTCAGGTCATCGATTCGCTGCAAGCCGCCGTGATGGCCGCAGGCTTGGAGATCGGCACCCTGACGCTGGAACCGATCGCCGCAATCAATGTGCTGATTCCGCCAACGATGCGCCACCTGAATCTGGTACTGGTCGATGTAGGAGCCGGAACTTCCGACGTGGCGGTCACCCGCAACGGCTCGGTGATCGGCTACGGCATGGTTCCGACTGCCGGCGATGAAATCACCGAAGAGCTGTCGGCGCAGCTGCTGCTGGACTTCAAAGTGGCGGAAGCGCTGAAGCGCAGGCTTGGCCGCAATGTAAAGAACCTTCACTACGTCGACATCCTCGGCCTGAAACACACGGCGCCGCCGGCCGATATCATCCGCAACATCACTCCGGTTGTCACGGAACTGGCGCAGGCGATTGCAACTCAGATCATGCAACTGAACAATACGGTGCCGCAAGCGATCCTATTGGTCGGCGGCGGTGCGCTCACGCCGCTGCTGCCGGAAATCCTGGCGCAAATTATGGACATGCCAAAGGACCGGGTCGCGGTACGCCGGCCCGACGCCATCGAAGACGTTTATGGAGTCACCGCAGACTTCTGCACGCCAGACGCGGTTACGCCGCTTGGCATTTTAAAGATCGCCGGCGCGGAAACGTTGAACTTCCTTAACGTTACGCTAAACGGACAATCGCTGCGCCTGTTCAACCTAGGCGGCCTGACTGTCGGCGACGCCCTGCTGGCAGCCGGCATTGATGCACGCAGCTTGAGTGGTCGTCCCGGCATGGGCATCACGCTTAACATCAACGGCGAACGAAAATTCATTGCCGGCACGCACGGGCAAACCGGTCAACTCACTGTCAACGGGAAGCCGGCGCTATTCAGCGATACAATCAACGAAGGCGACCTGATTCAAGTGGAAAAAGGCCAGGACGGGGTCAGTCCCGCCCCCTGCCTCGCCGAACTGGTCGAGCTGCCTGCCGCTTATCCCGTCCGCATCGAAGGCAAGCCTTACCAGATTCGCCCGCTGATTTTTGTCAACGAGCGCCCTGCCACAGCCGAGCAAAAACTGTGCGACCGCGACCAGGTCGTCTGGAGTCCGGCGGATAATATCGACCGGGTGTTCCGTTCCATCCGGTTCGAGCTGGAAGCAAAACGGTTTCAGTATATCGTGAACGAAACAGAGCGCACTCATTCAGTCTGGCCAACCTTTGTCCTGAATGGCCAGCCTGCAGACCCGACTACGCCGGTTCACGCTGATGACGAAATCACGCTGATTCCGCCGACCACGCCGGAAATCGGCAAAGTCATCGGCTTCTGCGAGCAGGATATCGAGCCGATCGAAGTCAGTTTCAACGGCATCAGCTGCACGGTTCCCACCCGGCGCTATACCCTGAGCCTAGGCGGCGCGGCGGCCAGTCTGAACGACCCGGCGCCGGACGGAAGCATCATCGAGTTCACGCTGTCCCAGGCCAGCCAGCCTACGTTGGCTGATGTCCTGCTGGCGGCGGAATTCAACCCTTGCGACCTGCCCTCGGCAGGCGGCATTACCGTTGTCGTCAATAATAAAGTCGCGGAATACACTGCCATCATCAAGAATGGCGATAAAATCGATATTTTGACCAAAGATCCTACCAAATGACAACAAAAAATGGACGAAAAAAAGCAGGCCTTTTATTGACCTGCTTTTTTCGCCCGGTCTTGCCGGGTCAGGTCGCAAGGATACCGACAGAGACCTAGCACAGGGTCTGCAGAACATCGGCATCTGGTTGCTTCCTCATTTGTATTTATTATACCATAAACATTCGCAATTGCGCTGTAAACTTTGAATTAAAATAGTTATTTTTTTATTTTTGATGTAAAGGTGGAATGAATGATGCAACAAACAGGCTCGCGCAAAGTTGCGCTGGTAACCGGCGGCGGCACCGGCATCGGTCGCGCCGTATCGCTCGCCCTGGCCGCTTTGTCAATCGACGTGGCTGTCAACTATTCCCGCTCGCAGCAGGAAGCGCTGGATACGGTCGCAGCGATTGAAAAACTCGGCGGCAAAGCGCTCACGGTGCAGGCGAATGTCGCCAAGGATGCAGAAGTCCGCACGATGGTGCAGACGGTTGTCGAGCAGTTCGGCCAGCTGGACTATGTGGTCAATTGCGCCGGCACGACCGTCTATGTGGATATGCCGGACCTGGAAGGGCTGAAGCCGGAGTATTGGGACGAGATCATGGATGTGAATGTGAAAGGCCTGTTCTCGGTCTGCCGGGCCGCCGCGCCACACCTAAAGCAAACGCACGGCAGCATCGTCAACATCACATCTGTAGCAGGCATCACCGGCATGGGCAGCTCGATCGCCTACGCCGCCTCAAAGGCCGCCGCAATCAGCGTGACCAAGTCGCTGGCGCGGGTTTTGGCGCCGGAAGTACGCGTCAACAGCGTAGCGCCGGGAATCGTGCTGACCCGCTGGGTAGAGGGTCGGGAAGCGCACGTCAAAAAACTGGGCGAACACACGCCGCTGGGCCGCTGCTGCAACGCCGAGGATGTCGCCGATGTGGCGGTGCCGCTCTTGGTCAACGCGACGATGATGACCGGGCAGACTGTCGTGGTGGATGGTGGCGCGTTCCTGTAGGAAAATCATCAATTGGTTATTAGGAAGCATAAAGCCTGCGACGGACTCACAGAGAGTCGCCGCAGGCTTTTGTTCATTATTGGAACCGCCTAAAATCCTGCCGCCTTACACTTTCGGCAGGCACTGCAAGCCTTCGGTCAGTTCGGACTGCGGACAGGGCACGTCGACCAGCTTGCCGGCCAGATAATTGTCGTAGGCCGCAAGGTCGAGATATCCATTGCCGGACAGGGTAAACAGAATCGTGCGGGACTTGCCTTCTTCCCGCGCCGCCAGCGCTTCGTCGATCGCACCCTTAATTGCGTGGGAAGACTCCGGCGCAGGTACAATCCCTTCGGTGCGAGCGAACAGGATCGCCGATTCAAAGCATTCCCGCTGGTTGTAAGATCGCGCTTCGATATGCTTGTGATGGTACAGTGCGCTGACCAACGGCGAGTCGCCGTGATAACGCAGTCCGCCGGCGTGAATGCCAGCTGGCATGAATTCATGCCCCAGAGTGTACATTTTCATGATTGGCGTTAACTTGGCCAAGTCGCCGAAGTCATAGGCGAATACGCCGCGGGTCAGCGTCGGGCAGGCCGATGGTTCGACCGCCACCGCCCGGACCTTTTTGCCCTGGAACCGGTCGGCGACAAACGGGAACGCCATGCCGCCAAAATTGCTGCCGCCGCCATTGCAGGCCACCACCACATCCGGGTAGTCGCCGGCTTTCTCCAGTTGCGCCCTGGCTTCCAGCCCGATTACGGTCTGGTGCAATAACACGTGGTTCAGCACGCTGCCCAGCGCATAATTCGTATCACTGCGTGCTGCCGCATCTTCGACCGCTTCGGATATCGCAATCGCCAGACTGCCGTTCGAATCGGGATGCTGCGCCAGCACGGCCCGGCCGGACGCTGTCATTTCGGAGGGGCTGGGAATGACTGAGCCGCCGAACACTTCCATGAAGGAGCGCCGGTAGGGTTTTTGCTGGTAGCTGACTTTTACCATGTAAACCATGCATTCCAGGCCAAAAAAGCTGCAGGCCATGCTGAGCGCGCTGCCCCACTGGCCGGCGCCGGTCTCGGTGGCCAGCCGTTTGATGCCAGCCTGTTTGTTGTAATACGCCTGGGCTAGTGCGGTATTCAGTTTATGGCTGCCGACCGGGCTGGCGCCTTCATATTTATAGTAAATTTTCGCCGGCGTATCGAGCGCTTTTTCCAGTTCAACAGCGCGGATGAGCGGCGACGGACGCCAGGACAGGTATTTGTCGCGCACTTCTTCGGGAATGCCGATCCAGCGTTCCTGGCTCACTTCTTGCTTGATCAGCTCCATCGGGAAAATCGGCGCCAAATCCTGCGGGCCGATCGGCTGCAGAGTCCCTGGATGCAAGGCCGGATCAAGTGGCTCCGGCAAATCGGCCTGAATGTTGTACCAGGCTTCGGGCATCTCGCTCTCGCTCAGAAAAATTTTGCGTTCTTTTTGCATCCCGTCGTCCCCCTCAAATTTTTTCGTTTAGCGATATAAAACTACAACCGCCGTCATCGCTGCCAACAACGTCAGCACCAGATAGTCGCGGCCATGAAACTCGATCTGCTGGGAAAAAGTACGGCGCGCGCTGCCGAAACCACGCAACTCCAGGCTCATCGCCATCGTTTCCGACCGGCTGATCGCCCGCAACACCATCGGCTCCACCAGGGCAGCGTAAGAAATCAACCGTTTGACCGGGTTGCGGCTCGGCACATAACCGCGGCAAGTCTGCGCCTCGCGCACAGCCTGGCTTTCGGCCAAAAAATCCGGCACAAACCGCAGGGCTGAAGTGAACAAGAAAGCATATTCATAGGGAATCCGCGCCTGCTTGACCAACGCCGCGGTCAGTCCCGGCAGCTTGGTCGTAGCAAACAGCAGCAAAAAAGCGACTGTCATGACCATCATTTTCAGGCCGCTGGCAATCGCCGTCGGTATGGCGACATCAAACGGCAACTGAATGACCGCAAAAAATCCAGCGACCAGACTCAGGCCCAGGACGGGTCTGGCAAGTTTGCCTGCCTGTCCGGCATAACCGATCAGGATCAGTTCCAGCGCCAGCAAGGCCGCCAGTGGCAGCGGGTTCCACAGCAGTACCGTCCAGACGGAAAGCATGATGGTAAGCAGCAAGTTACATAGGGGCGCCAGGTTTTTCACGTTCGTCACCTCGCAATCGTCCTTCGATCCGGTCGGCCAGCTCTTCCACCGTGCGCACCGCGCCAAGCGGTTTCTCCAGTTTAGCAGCCACCGCAGCAACATCAGGAACCCGCAGGCCCCATTCAGAAACCTTTGTCGCAGTAGTGGCGGCAAATAATTCCTCGGTCTGGCCGTCAAACACTTTTTCTCCCTGATGCAGCACCACCGCGCGGCGGGTATGCGCCAGCAGCAGTTCCATATCGTGGGTGACCAGAATGATGCCGATTCCCTGCTGATTCAGCTCGTCAAGCAAACTCATCAGCTGGGCTTTTTCCTCTGCATCCTGGCCGCTGGTCGGTTCATCCAGGATTAGCAGTCGCGGTTTCAGCGCCAGGGCCGAAGCGATAGCGATCCGTTGGCGAAAGCTGCGGGTCAGGCCCCGCGGATACGCGGCGGCGACCGATTCCAGACCGGTCATTCGCAACGCATCTGCGACGGCCTGCGTCCGCTCATTGTCGCTCCAGTCCATTTGCTCGGGGCCAAACGCCACTTCCTGGGCGACGGTGTCACGGAAAATCTGCCGATCCGGGTTTTGAAACACATAGCCGATCGCCCGGGCCATGACGGCCGGTCCGCATTGCAGCGTATTCCGTCCATCCAGCAACACCTGACCGGATACCGGTTTCGCCAATCCCACCATGATCCGCGTCAAGGTTGTCTTGCCGCTGCCATTGCGCCCGGCCAGACCGATAAAATCGCCTGCGGCAACGGTTAACGATAATTCCTTCAAAGCGGGCGCATGGCCCGGATAAGCGAATGAAACCTGTTGAATATCAAGCACTCAGTGACAGCCTCCTCTTGGGTGACAACAACGCATTGATCTCGCTAGCCGCGGCATCGACATTCAGCCAGTCCGACAGCGCCGGATGCTCTTTTTCCAGTCTGCCCTTGAGTTGGCGCAGCGCCGGTACGGCAGCGGCATAAACCTGATCGGTCAACATCTTGGTAAAAACGTCGGTCGGCTTTCCCTGCAAGGCAACCCGGCCCTGTTCCATCACAATGACCGTATCGGCATAAGGCAGGGCGCGGGCCAGATCATGATCGGCCACGATCACGGTAATTCCCTGCTCGCGGTTCAGTTTTGCCAATAACGCATACAATTCTTCGGCCCCTTCCGGGTCCAGCGCCGAGGCTGGTTCATCCAGAACCAGGATTTTCGGCTGGGAGGCAATCACCGAAGCAACTGCCAGACGCTGCTTCTGTCCGCCGGACAAGGCCGACAGCTCACGTTGCTCGAGGCCGTCGAGTCCCACGGCGGATAGCGCCTCAGACACCCGCGTCTGGATCAGCGCCGCCGGCAATCCTTGATTTTCCAGGGCAAAAGCGATTTCTTCAAATACGGTCAGCGAAACTAGCTGACTTTCATAGTCTTCCATCACGATTCCTACGCCACCGGCGGTTTCCGCCACACTGCGACCAGCGGTCGACTGTCCTTCGACCAGCACCTGACCGGACAGGCTGCCGCCGAAGAAATGCGGCACCAGACCTGTCATCGCCAGACAAAGCGTGGTTTTGCCGCCACCGTTGGCGCCGGTCAGAACCGTGAAAGAACCGAAGGGAATCTCTAGCGATACCCGGTCCAGCCCGGTACCGGTCTTGGGATAATGATACGAAAAATCCTCAAACTGGATTGCTTGCATTAGCGGTCATCCTCTTGGCCGAGCAACTTGCGGGCCGGGTAATAGAGAATCTGGGTCAGCACCGTATTGGCGGCGGCGGTGAACAGTACCACCGGCATCATGCCGTAGAGATATACCTGCATCGGCACGCCCATGATCAGTTTAAAGGTCGTGATAAAGGTGAAGCCGCTGGCCAGCGTGGTGAGCAGTGCGATTACTGCTGGGCGGAAACTGACCGGACCGACTTTGAATGCGAAGGGCAGGCTCATCAGTAGCACGCAGACCAGCGCGCCGATGGGTTCGGACAACAGGCCGATATGCGGCAGCGGCGATTTTGAGGTGAAGGTGTTGATCGCGCCCGCCACCAGGCCAATGGCAACGGCTTTCGAAATATTCGGCTTTATGATTAGCAGCGTGATTACATACATCGTAATGACCCAGTTGGGGGAAACTCCGGCAAAGCTGGGGCTGACGATCCGCATGATCGAACCTATGGCAAGCAGAAGCGCTGCGATGGCCACCCAACGATATTTGCCCCCTTGCGACGCGACTTGGACCATTTCGACCGGTTTGTTGATTTCCATCGTTGACTCCTCCTTTTTTCTTCGGCTAAAAATATATAAACCCCTCGCCACTACTATTTGTAGGGACGAGGGGTTAACCCGCGGTACCACCCTGCTTGGCTCTTGCGAGCCCGACTTGGTCACGGTACGGGACATGAAACATATCCGATACCTGCTTCCCTTGATAACGGAGGAAGTTTGCCGGCAGCGCCTACCCCGCGATAGCGGCTCGGACTGCATCTCTCAGGCCCATTCGTCGCATTGAGTCACGCCGGTCTTCCACTGCCACCGGCTCGCTGAGGCTCTCTCACACGAGTACTCTTCCTGATCATTGACATTGTAGATATTCATTATTCGTATACTGGTTTTGATTTTAGCAGTCAAACAATCGTTTGTCAAGCGATCGACGCAAAACGACGAGTTCGATTAAACCGACGTCGTCGTTTTGGGTAGTGCTACTGAGCCAGCTGTTTATTTGAATGGTTTTTGATAGAAGAACGGCAGATAATGCTGGAAACCGATGTCGCGGAAATTGAGGATCGCCTCGGTGCCGCCGACGAACAGCACGCCGCCCGGTCTTAGCGCTTCCAGGAACCGCCGATACAGTTTGTCTTTGGCTTCCTCGGTGAAATAGATGACCACGTTGCGGCAGGAGATCAGGTCAAAGCCGCTGTCGTACTTGTCCAGCAGCAGGTTGTGATGCTGGAACGTGATGCCTTCCTTGACTTCCGGCAGCACCGCGCAGCGGTCGGCATCGACCTGGCGGAAGTATTTCGCCATCCGGGCCGGCGAGACGTTTTTCAGTTCGTTCATCTGATAGATGCCTTCTTTGGCCTTGGCCAGCATTTTCAAATCGATATCGCTGGCCAGGATCTGATGTTTGGTCCGGGGCGTCAGGTCCGACATCATGATCGACATCGAATACGGCTCGGCGCCGGTAGAACAGCCGGCGCTCCAGATCTTCAGCCGCGGACTCTGTTTCATCAAATCGGGAATGACTTTTTGCTCCAGTTCGACAAACTTCTCCGGCGTACGGAAAAACTCGGTCACGTTGATCGTCAGATAATCGATGAAATAGCGGAACAAAGCTTCGTCCTTGTCGATCAGCTGGAAAAAGTCCATGTACTTGCTGACATTGTGACGGGCCATCAGGTTGGTGATCCGACGCTGCATCTGGGCCGGTTTGTATTGATTGAGGTCGATTTGGGATTTGGTGTTGAATTTGGTCTTGAACTCTTCCCAATCGCGGTCGATTACTTCTGCTGCCATGTTGCCGCTCCTCCATTGTCGGCCGACAAATCCCTTGCGGAACCGCCAACCCATATTTTTTCCACGCGTGAAGCTATTTCCAGCGGCTCGCCGCTCCAGACGACGATATCGGCATCGCGCCCCGGCGCCAACATCCCAACTTTATCGGCAATCCCCATCATTTCAGCCGGGTCGCGGGTGACGGCCCGCAGCGCCGCCAGCGGCGACAGACCAAACCGAACGGCTAGCCCGGCGTAAACCGACAAAAACATGTTCGGCACCACCGGATGGTCGCTGATCAGGGCGAACTTCACGCCGTGCGCGTCCAGCACCGCCGGGGTGCGATAGCTCTTGTCCTTCAGTTCCATCTTGGCCCGGGTGATCAGTTGCGGCCCGATCGCCGCCTTGGCCTCGCGACGGGCCAGTTCCCCGGCAATCAGATGCCCCTCAGTGCAATGGTCCAAAACGATATCAACGTCGAACTCGCGGGCTATCCGCAGTGCGGTCATGATGTCGTCAGCCCTGTGGGCATGGGCCCGCAGCGGCATCTCATGGCGCAGCACCTTCAGCACCGCATCCATGCCGAAGTCCGGCGTAAATTCTTTTGTGCCCTTCTTTTTCAGATAGTCGCGCGCCTTTTGCAAGGTTTCGCGAATCAGATACGCCGTCGCCATCCGGGTGACCGGCGCTTTTTGTTTGTCGCCATACACCCGGCGCGGGTTCTCGCCAAAAGCGATTTTCAGGCCGGCATGCCGTTTCAGCAGCATCGATTCCACGGTTGCCTGACGGACTGTTTTTAGAACTACGCATTGACCACCGATGGCGTTCGCGCTGCCTGGTGCGATCATCACCGTGGTCACGCCGCCAGCCAGCGCATCATCAAAAGCGATGTCCGCCGGATTGATCGCGTCCAGCGCATCCATCGCCGGAGTCACCGGTCCGCTGGTCTCGTTGCCGTCTTCCGCCGACCATTCCGTCGGTTCGGCATACACGCCGAGATGGGTATGCGCGTCAATCAGGCCCGGCGTTACGACCTTGCCTGTCGCATCAAACACTTCGCAACCATCAGGAATCGGCAACGACTGGCCGACCGCCACGATTTTGCCTTTTTCGATCAAAACGCAACCGCGCTCCAGCGGCGCGCCGTTCATCGTATATACTTTGCCGCCGCATATCGCCAGCATTTTGCCTGTGTTGTCTAATCGGGCCATTTTCGCAGCACCGCCTCCAGCACCATCACGGTGCTTACTGTACCGATCCCGCCCGGCACCGGCGTAATCGCCGCCGCCAGCGGCTCCACCGCGGCATAATCGACATCGCCGACAATGCGCCCATCTAGCTCATTAATCCCCACATCGACAACCACCGCTCCCGGTCTGATCATCGACGCCTGAATCATCTGAGGCTTGCCGACCGCCGCCACCACCAAGTCGGCCTGCCGCAAAAACGCGGCCAGGTCCGGCGTTTTGGAGTGACAGACCGTCACCGTCGTATCGCGACCGAGCAGCAGCTGGGCCAGCGGTTTGCCGACCACATTGCTGCGGCCGACGATCACGGCATGTTTACCTGCCAGTTCAATGCCGTAGTGTTCGAGCACCGTCATCACCGCCCGCGGCGTGCAGGGCGCCCAGGGGCTTTTGCCTGCCGCCACCAGACCCACGTTGAGCGGATGCATCGCATCTACGTCCTTTTCCGGGTCAAGGCTGCGCGCGATGACGTCCGGATTGATCTGCGCCGGTAACGGCATCATCGGCAAAATGCCGCTGACTTCCGGATTGGCGTTCAGTTGGTTGATCAGCGCCAACAATTCGTTTTGGGTCGTTTCCGCCGACAACGCGGCCAGGTGGTAGCGGATGCCGAGATTGCTGCACAGCTTGCCCAGCCATTCCGCATAGATGATTGACGCGTGATCGTCGCCAACCAGGACTACCGCCAGTCCGCAGACTACGCCCTGGTCACGCAGTTTACCGGCTTTTTCCGTCAGGCGGGCCCGAATCGCAGCCGCCGCCGGCTTTCCCTCCATAATCAGAGCCATGTGAATAAAATCCTCCCTAAAACAACCCGGATATCCGGCCTTCATTATCGATGTCTATCTTTTCGGCGGCCGGCAGTTTCGGCAGCCCCGGCATAGTCATGATCTCGCCGGTCAGCATGACGACAAACCCGGCGCCTGCCGACAGTTTGGCCTGTCGCACCGTCACGTTGAAGCCTTGCGGCCTGCCAAGCAAACTGGGGTCGTCGGACAGCGAGTACTGCGTCTTGGCCATGCAGATTGGCAGTTCGCCGTAGCCCATGCTGGTCAGTTTCTCGATGCTCTGCTCCGCTTCTTTGGTGAAAACCGCATCGTCCGCACCATATATTTCCCGGGCAATAATCCGCACTTTTTCCGTCAGCGGCGCTGACAGGGGATAGATTGGTTGATATTTTGACGGAGTCCGCTCCAGCAACGCGAGCAGTTTTTCCGCTACCGCGACGCCGCCATTGCCGCCTGCGCCAAACACCTGCGAGATGGCCGCCTCGACGCCGTGCCGACCGCAGATTTCCAGCACCGCCGCCAACTCGGCCGGCGTGTCGGTGGGGAATTCATTCACGGCTACCACAATCGGCAGACCGAATTTCTGCAGATTTTCGATATGTTTTTCCAGGTTGCCTGCGCCGCGTACCACCGCCGGCACATCTTCGCCGCTCAGGTTGGCTTTGGCCACCCCGCCGTGCATCTTCAGCGCCCGCACCGTCGCGACCAACACGACCGCCGCCGGTTTGAGACCGCCCATCCGGCACTTGATGTCAAGGAATTTCTCCGCGCCCAGATCGGCGCCGAATCCGGCTTCGGTCACTGCATAATCTGCCAGTTTCAGTCCCATCCGGGTTGCGGTCAGGCTGTTGCAGCCATGGGCGATATTGGCGAACGGGCCGCCGTGGATGATCGCCGGCACATTTTCCAGCGTCTGCACCAGGTTCGGCTTGATCGCTTCCTTCAGCAACGCCGCCATCGCCCCATGCACCTTCAGCGCGCCGGCTGTCACCGGATCGCCGCTATAAGTGTAGCCGACAACGATTTTTGACAGGCGTTGTTTCAAATCATTGATGTCTTTAGCCAGACAGAGCACTGCCATGACTTCCGAGGCCACGGTGATGTCGAATCCGTCTTCGCGCGGTACGCCGTGAGCT
Organism: Sporomusaceae bacterium; assembly: GCA_018434355.1. GTDB lineage: Bacteria > Bacillota > Negativicutes > UBA1444 > UBA1444 > UBA1444. The sequence goes on from JAHDPL010000026.1 coordinate 20,162, forward strand.
TTGCCGCCCAGGCCGACCACGATATTGCGCAGGGCCCGGTCATTCATGTCCACCGCCCGCCGCCAGACGATGCGGCGCGGGTCGATTCCCAGCGCATTGCCCTGTTGCAGGTGGTTGTCGAGCGCCGCCGACAGCAGCGCGTGAGCCGTGGAAACGGCGTGAAAATCACCGGTGAAATGCAGGTTGATCTCTTCCATCGGCACGACTTGGGAGTAGCCGCCACCGGCTGCGCCGCCCTTGACGCCCATGCAGGGACCGAGCGACGGTTCGCGCAACATGCAGATCGCCTTTTTGCCCAGCTTGGCCAGCGCCTGGGTCACGCCGATCGTAGTGGTGGTCTTGCCTTCGCCGGCCGGCGTCGGTGTGATTGCGGTCACCAGGATCAGCTTGCCGTCCGGTTTCGCATCAAGGTCCTTCCATGCATCCAGCGATATCTTCGCCTTGTAATGTCCGTAGTTTTCCACATGTCGCGCGTCAATTCCGAGAGCGGCGGCTATTTCGCCAATCGGTTTCATGGAAGCGGCCTGGGCAATTTCAATATCGCTGAGCACCGGTTGATCCCTCCCCACAAATCCTCGTAAATCGTACTGGACTGATTCGCGAAAAACATTCATTTTTCCTGCCGACCGTGGTCACTGTCACCTGGGTTCAAAGTATACGGTAATTTCGGCGCTCTTCGCTACCGGCGCGTTAGCCGGCGGATTCTGCCTCACCGCGACGCCGCTGCCTTCCGGAATCAGATACAGTCCGGCTTTTTGCAAGATGGCGGCCGCTTCGCGAATCGTCTTGCCGCGCACGTCCGGCGTTGCGAACTTGCCAGGCGGCATCACTGCCGGCTGGGCTGGCGGTGCGGCCTGAACCGGCTTTGGCGGCGCAGGCTTGGGCGCTACCGGTTTCGGCGGTTGAAACGCTTTAATGTCCTGTGATGGACGCAATCCCATGATTCTGACGATCTGCGTCATCGCTTCGGCAAAAACCGGCGCAGCGATCTCGCCGCCGTAGTATAGGCCACGCGGACTATCAATGACCACCAGACCCGCCAGCTGGATGTCTTCCAGCGGACCGAAGCCGACGAACGAGGCGATGTAGCGTCCCGGATCATAGCCGGCCCCATTGTCGCGCAACCGTTCGGCCGTACCTGTCTTGCCGGCGAACCGATAACCCTCGACGTTGGCGCGTTTGCCGCCGCCCTCGGTCAGCACCTTTTCCATCAGGCCGACCATTTCCTGAGCCACATCCGGCGCAACGACCTGGCGGACCAGCTGCGGCGCTGAATAACTGACCAACAATCCGTCGCCGTCACGGATTTCCTTGATGATATGGGGTTTCAGCAACTTGCCCTCATTGGCCAGCGCCGATACCGCCGTAAGCAGTTGCAGCGGCGTCACCGCCACCGCCTGGCCGATGCCCATCGTCGCCACGTCGGACGGCTGCATGGCTTTCAGGCTGAGCAGCAGCCCGTCTTCTTCGCCCGGCAGCTCGACGCCGGTCGGTTTGCCGAAGCCGAATGCTTCCGAGTATTTCAGCATCCGCTCGCCGCCCATCCGCTGAGCCACTTCAGCGAAACCGGTATTGATCGAATACTTGATGATGTCGGAAAACGGCATCTTGCCATAACTGCCGCCATCCCAGTTCTTGATCACCCGGCCGCCGACGTCGATTGCGCCGGTGTCGTTGAATATTTCTTTTGCGGTAACCACTTTTTCATGAATCGCAGCCGCCGCCACCAGCGATTTGAAGGTGGATCCGGGTTCATAAATGCCTGATATCGCTCGGTTGCGCCAAATTTGCTCCGAATAACGATAGAACGCATTGGGATTGTAGGCCGGTCGGCTGGCCATCGCCAAAATCTCGCCGGTCTTGGGATTCATCACGATCATCGTCGCCGCCTGGGCCTTGGTCCGGGCCAGCGAATGGTCGAGCGCCTGCTCCACAGCGAACTGAATCGCGCTGTCAATTGTCAGATGGATCGAATGGCCGGGCTTGGGTTTGGTGAAAGCGAAAATCGACTGGAAAATCGGCGTGCCTTTGCTATCGGTGTCGAGGATCTGTTTGTGGGTCTGCCCCTTGATCGTGGTGTCCATCCCCATCTCGATGCCGGTCAGGCCCTTGTCATCGGTGCCGACGAAACCGAGTATGTGAGCTGCCAACTGGTCGTTGGGGTACACGCGGCGACTCTCTTCGAGAAAATCCAGTCCACGGACTTTTTCTTTGGCGATGAATTCGAATACTCGCGTGTATTCGGCCGGTTCCAGCGTCCGTTTCAGCCAGATGAAGGCGCCTTTGACTTTTAAGCGGTCGCGCAGCGTAGCTTCCGGCAGCTGGAGCAACGGGGCCAGTTTTTTGGCCAGAGCGTCTGCGTCCTGCACCTCACGCGGATTCGCATACAGCGACTTGGCCATGTGGCTGATCGCCAGTTCCTTGCCATTGCGGTCATAAATCGAACCGCGCGGCGTCTGCAGACTGCGGGTCTCTTGCAGCTGCTCCCGGGCCCGGTCTGACCAGAGTTTGCCGTCGATGATCTGCAGCCAGGCGAGCCGGCCGGTCAAAACAACCAACAGCAACAGCAGCAACAGGCAAAATATTTTTAGATTACGCGCCGATTTAAGTTGTTGCTCAGCCAAGTGTTCAACTTACCTTTCTTGTTCAACTCTCCAGCAGTTCCGTCTGAACGCGGTCCGCCAGTTTTCGGTACGGTCCTGCCCAATTCAGGGTTTTGAGCTCTGCGCCGGTCAGCCAGCGGGCATCGGGCCGGTGAGAAAAGTCTACCGCGTCGGCATCGCAGAGAAACGCACGCAAGTCCCACTGCCGGTGACTAAAAACGTGATTCAGTCTTTGCCATTCACAGCGCAGCAGCACGGTCTGTCCAAGTTGCTGAAATCGCTGCCGCAACGCCGACGCCAATTCTGCCTCCGATAGCTGCTGTTCGGGCAGCAAAACCTCTACCGACGGAAACTGCCACATGCCGGCCAAGAGACCGGTCTTGGGCCGCTGCACCGCCAGTACGCGCTGATCGGCCACCAATATCCCCGTATGCACCTGCACTTGTCGCGGCGGTTCTGCCGCCTTCTTTTTCGGCAACTCGGCCTGCACCTGGTCGCGGACCGCGATGCAGTCGGCCTGCCAGGGACATGCGCCGCAGCGGGGCGAACGCGGCGTACAAACGAGCGCGCCGAGCTCCATCAGCGCCTGGGTAAAATCGCCGTAACGCTCGGTCTGTTCCATCATATCACGGACGATCTGTTCAATCTGTTTCCTGGTCCGGGACTGCTCGACCGGCTCCTCGATCCGCTGCAACCGGCTGATCACCCGCAGCACATTGCCATCCACCGCCGGTTCCGGCTTGTTGTGGGCGATGCTGAGAATCGCACCGGCGGTATAGTCGCCCACTCCCGGCAACTTCCTCACGTCTTGCGGCGAATCCGGCACTTGCCCGCCATAGCTGGCCACCACTTCACGCACGCCTTGCTGCAGATTGCGGACCCGCGAATAATAGCCGAGTCCCTGCCAGTACGACAGCACTTCTTCTTCCGGCGCTGCTGCCAAATCCTGCAGGCGGGGAAAGCGTTGCATAAACTTATTAAAGTAGGGGATCACCGCATCCACCCGCGTCTGTTGCAGCATGATCTCGGAAACCCAAACCCGGTAAGGGTCGCTGTCCTGTCGCCATGGCAGCTGCCGCCGGTTGCGATCATACCAGTCCAGCAGGCGCTGCGTCAACTGCTGCCGCTTCATCGGCCGTGCTGCGCCAATCGTTCACTGAGCCGCAGCCGGGAACGCCGCAGCGGTTCGGCTTGCGCCGGCTGGGATGCCTTTTTGCCGCGCCGGGCCGATTCCACCGCCACACTGAACAATAACCCCATCGACCAGATGTTGACAATCAAAGCCGAGCCGCCATAACTGAAAAACGGCATCGGCACACCTGTCACCGGCAGCAGGCTGAGCACCATCGCTACGTTGCCGATCGCTTGACCGACAATCAGAAACAACATCCCGACAGCAACGCTGCGGCCCCGGCCATCGGTAGAGTCCAGAGCAATCCGGACCCCATAGCAAAGCAAGGCGCCGATTAAAAGCAGTACGATCAATGACCCGACAAAGCCTGTCTCCTGAGCCCAGACGGCAAAGGCAAAATCAGTGTGGGCTTCCGGCAGATAATAAAACTTGCTTGCACCCATGCCCAGCCCTGTCCCTTTCATCCCGCCCGAGCCGATTGCCAGGAGCGACTGCAGCGGTTGATAGCCGCTGGTCTGCGAATAGCTGTCCGGATTGAACCAGGCCAGGATGCGTTCGGCCCGGTATGCGGCGTGAAAAATCAGCCAGACCACCCCAATGCCGCCGCCGATGATCAAAAGCGCCCATTCGCGCAGCGGAATGCCGGCCACCAGGTATGGCACCAGGCACATGCCGAGAATAATCATGCCTGTCCCCATGTCCGGCTGGATGGTGACAAGCGCAGCCAGCGCCGCCGCGATCAGCAGCGGATAGGAAAACAACGAAACCGAGCGGCGGTCAAGCCTCGGTCCGATGTAAGCGGCGGCGGCCAGGACCGCGACCAGTTTGGCCAGCTCCGACGGTTGAAACGTGGTGATCCCGCCGATTGACAGCCAACGCCTGGCGCCGTTCGCCTCGACGCCGATAAAAAAGACCGCGATCAAAAGCACCAGCGTAATCAACGACCAGATGGTGATCCGTTTCAAAAACCAGCTATAGCCCTGCCTGATGATAAAAGCCATTCCGGCCAGCCCGATCATGGCGGCGACAAAATGGCGCTTCAAAAAATATAAATTGTCGCCGAGCAGTTGGGAGCCCATGACAAAGCTGGAGCTGAACACATTGATCGAACCGATCAGAAACAATAGGATCGTCACGAAGCCCAGTCCTTCAAGCGGGCTGGCCCAAAGCCGTGCACCCACCTTGGCCCGGGCAGATTTCGTTTGTTCAGGCAATGCCGCCGCCCTCCTCAATGGCCGGACCGAATCGGGCTTCGCAGTAGTGGATCGGCAAGCCGGCCGCAGCGAACTTGGCCTCGTACTCGGTCATGATCAGCGGCGAAACAACCGGCTCGGCGTGCAAATCGTATGACAACGCCGTCAATGCCATGCCGCAGCCTTGAAACGATTCCAACGAATAATCGAACAACGGGCGGTTGTCAGTCTTGAACCGCACCGCACCGTCAGCAGCCAACACGGTCCGGTAAATGGCGATAAATCCCGGATGGGTCAGCCGGCGCTTATCATGCCGGCTTTTCGGCCAGGGATCGCAAAAATGGATATACAACCCGTCGATTTCGCCCGGAGCAAATATCTGCGGCAAATATTGCACATCAGCCAGCACGAATTGCAGGTTGGCCAATCCCAACTGCCGGGTTTTCCTTACGGCTTGCAGCAATACTCCCGGTTCGCGTTCCATGCCGATAAAACACTGCGTCGGATTCTGCTCGGCAGCCTGTCGCAAATACTGCCCCTTGCCTGTGCCCAACTCCACGAACAGCGGTCCGTCAGCCGGAAAACGGGTCTTCCACTGGCCGCGGCCAGAAAACGAATCGTCAAACACGGTCACTAGATCGGAAAATTCCCGGAGCGCATCCACCATGCCGGGTCTTCTGCGCAAACGTCCCATGCGGGGGAAACACCTACTTTCGATTTCTCTCGAGGCCGTATTTTTCGAGATAGCGGTACAAAGTGACGCGGCTGACTCCCAGATTGGCGGCCAAACGGCTGATATTGCCGCCGCAGGCCTTCCATGCCTCCATGAAGACGTTGCGGTCGCGTTTCCAGGCCTTGCCCCAACCGCTGCCGCCTGGCAAAACCAGGTCTGTAGGCAGGATCACCGAGGACTGGGCCTTGAAGAACCCTTGTTCAAGAACGCCTTGCAATTGCTTGACATTGCCTGGCCAGTCATAGCCTGTCAGCAGGTCCATCGCCGCCGGCGACAGCCGTTTCGATTCCAGCGGGTTCTGTTCAGCCAGTTCGCGCAGGATATCGGCGGCAATCTGCGGAATATCGGTTTGGCGGTGCCGCAGCGACGGCGTGCGCAGCACCGATTGGGATATCAGCACGTACAGGTTGTCTGAGAAGATACCTTTTGCCACCAGCCGTTTGGGGTCGACATCGGCGGCGGCGATGATCCGGATGCTCTTTTCCGGTTTCAACGCGGCAAATAGCTGCTCGCCAAGTTCGGGCGACAGTTTGTCGATCTCATCGATGAACAGGGTGCCGCCGCGGGCCAGTTCGATCTTGCCCGGCGTATCGGCGGCGCCGGCGCCGGTTTGCCCGAACAGTTCGATCGGCAACAATTCCGGCGAAACATCGCCGCAACGGATCGTGATCAGCGGTCCGGCCGCGACCGGGCTGGCCTGGTGAATGCCATGAGCCAGACGTTGTTTGCCGGTGCCGGGCTCGCCGATGACCAGCAAATGGTTTAGGTTCCGCGCACAGCGGGTCGCCTTGTCCTTCATCGCCGAGAAACGCGGCGAACCGCCAACCAGGCTGGACAGGCTGTACCGCGCTTTGTACTGCGACGCATAGGCCAGCAGCGTTTTGAGCTCTTCGATCGGCGCCGATACGACATTGGCGCTGTGGACCTCACCATCGCGATACACCGGCCAGACATCGGCCAAATCTTCATACGTTTTTGAACCGACGATCCAGACCAGTTCGCGGTTATGCGACGGAATCCCCAAGAACGCCTTGGGAATCTGGGTGTGACGATAGTTGAGCACCGCCTCCGGCAAGGCCGGCAACGGACCGGTAAGCATCTTTTCCGGTTTTCCCCGGAGCAGTCGATCGGCGCCCGGCCTGTTGGCATACAGCAGCTCGCCGTTTGGCGCGACCTGATAAACGACCATCGGCAGGTTGTCGAGAATTTCGTGCCGCGCCGTCAGCATTTCTTCAAGCTTCAACGCCTGTTCCAGCGAATACTTGATCGAAAGCAACAACGCAATCAAGCTGTCCATCGGCAAACCATGCTTCTCCGCGCCATCCACCATCACCATCGACAATAGATAGCGGACTTCGCCTCCCTGCAGGATCGGCGCCGCCGCCGCATCCGACTCATGGCATTCTTCCAGCCAGATCTCGGGGCCGTACAAAAAGAACGGCGTTTTGTGCGACATTGCGATGCCGATGCTGGAAGCGCCGATATCCTTGTCGGTCAGACGCACCCCTTCCACTTCGCCGGGAGTCTTCTGGTAGTAAGGCATCGCATAGCTCTTGAGCGCATAGCTGTCACGATCCAGCAGCAACAGACTGATATTGTTCAGACTGAAAAAGTCGCGCAGATTTTCATATAAGCCATCCATCTGGCGGATCAACGACCGGGCCTGCGTCAGCCGGTATTCCCTTTCGCTGCTGGATAACCGGACAAGCGACCCGAACGATTTCGACGGTACCCCGGCGGCGCGGCTTCTTTGCCAAGCTTCCGCCACCCATGGATGGACATTGGGATCAAGCACGCCTTGCTCGAAAAACTTTCGATAGTACCCCTGCAGTTTTTCCCGGGTCCGACGCTCACGGATCATCGTGCATCCCTGCCCTTGTGATAAATTTTGATATATTTTCGAAAAACAACAATATGTAGAAGGAATATTAATTATCCCGTAGAATTCTAATAAAAGCAAATCATCGAGTGGGAGGCGCCGCATGGTAGTAAACGGAGTTCAGGTCATCGCCGACCCCCGGCTGAGTCGGGAAGAAATCAATCATTTCATCGCCGAGGAACAGCAACTCTGGCGTAGTCGCAACAAAAGGCTGGGGCAAATCGAACTCAGCATCGATCAGGAAGAAGTCATCGTCAAGGCGACGGAGAAATCGCCGATCCGTCGCGTGCGCCGCATCACCGGCTATCTGAGTTCGATCGACAATTTCAATGACGCCAAAGTCGCCGAGTGCAGCGACCGCGCCAAACATAACCTGCAATAACGCAAGCTGCTTCATTGTGAAGCCGAAACCCCGGAGCTGGACTCCGGGCTTTTTTTATTGAATCACCAAGTGATTGTTTAACAGCAGGTCGATGTCTGAGGCGGTCGCAACCGGATTGCCTGTGGCATCCTGAATCACCCGCACCACCGGCCTGGTGGGAAATCCTTCGTTCTGGGAAACCACAATGGCGCAACGCCCGTCGTTCAGCCGCACGGTGGCGCCGGTGGGGCACAGCGGAATCCGATTGGTGAACGATTTGACCAGTGAAGCTTCAAACCACTTTTCCGCCTGGACCGATAGTAACTCCACCGCTTCCTGGATATGCATTTCCTGCGACAGCGGATGACCGCCGGCCAGCTCTTCGAAGCAATCCGCCAGACCGACGATGCGGGCAAACTCGTGAATATCGCCCCGCAAAAGCCGCCGTGGGTAACCGGAGCCGTCGGAACGCTCATGGTGCGACAGGATGATGCCGCGCGCCTGCGGCGAGATGTCCCAGCTGTCACGCACCGCATGATAGCCAAGCACCGGATGCTGCTCGTACAACAGTTTTTCTTCGAGCGTGAAATTCCGACGACGGTGGAGCAAACTCACCGGCAGGCTGACTACGCCGATGTCGTGCAACAGCGCGCCCACGCCGAGAATTTTCAGTTTGCTGTCGTCATATTGGCGGCTTTGTCCGATCAACAGCGACATGAACGCAACATTCACCGAATGGCCCAAAAAATCGCCGCCGCGGCAGCGCAGCTCATACACGTTGACCAACAGTTCGGGATTGGCAAGAACCTCACGGATCAGCTCCTGGGTGAGATGAACCATCGACAGGTATTGTGGCTGCCGATCGAGCTGCAACGAGGCAAAAATCGCCTGCAGCGAGGCTTCGGCCTGGTCGGCCAGCTCTTGCCGCAAAGCCGGCTTGATTTCAATGCCGGCGGAAACCGCGTCCTCGACATACAGCCAACGTACCCCGATGCCGCTCAAGCGCTCGGCGTATTGCGGCAGGTTGACCGTTCCCTTGCCAAGCAGCACCCTGGCATTCTCCCCGTCAATGATCTCCCGCGCCAATACCATATCTTCGTTCAGGTCTTCCAATGCAACGACTCGCAAACCGATTCCCCTTCTTCGCGTCAGGTGACGGTCACACCGCACCAGACATCATTCGCCTCTAATAAATATTTTAATTCGACACCTGTTAGATTATCCCTGCGCCGTTGCTACCATAAAAAGATCGTCGGAAAGACCAGGCTTAGATAAACCGCCGTCGACAGGACAAACGCTGCGACCGACAGATGCAGGTTCAGCCCGAACAGTTTCATCGCGATGACCGCGTTCACTGCAGTCGGTTGGGCGGCCAACAGGATCAGTGTGCGGAACGCGACAGCATCGCCGATGACGCTGCCTGCGATCGCCAATGTCAACAGTGGCGTGATGATGCACTTGATCACGGTGATATCCAGCGCATCGCGCCAGAAATGGCGGACCTCGTCAAAATCCATCGAATAGCCGACCGGCAGCAAAAACGTCCAGGCGGAAAAATGAATCATCATGTCAAACACCGGCAAAAAACCGGCCGGCCTGTCCACTCCCTGCCAGTTCAGCCAAATCCCGATGATCATTCCCACCAGCGGCATCTGGTTGCGGTTGAACAGAATCTGCTGCAAGTCGATCTTCAAGCCGGCTCCGTGGTCATGTTGCTTGCGGAAGTATTGGGCCAGCGGATAGGCGAAGCCAAACATCAGCAGACTGTTGAACAACAGCGTCATCTGCGTATAGGCGTAGCCGGTCTCGCCGTATAAGATATACGCCGACAACGATCCCAACGTCACATGGTTCGACAAAAAGCCCGAAATCGCATAACTGCCGTAATCCAGGCTGCTTGAGTATTTTCGCCGGCCCCAGATCCAGGCCAGACCGCCGGGGATGATGTGCAGCAGTACGCCGAACGCCGGCAGCCAAACCAGGTCGAACACCGGGACCAGGCCCCAGATGCTGAAGGCAGTGAGGACCGGGAACAGCAAAATGATCCCGACCGTGATCATGTGCCGGAACAACGTTTCACAGCGCCAATCAAGCCGCTTAAGTCCGTAGCCGACCAAGAGCGGCAAAATCATGTCAACGAACAGCGTGGTGAATTTAGCGGCGATATCCATCTGAAATCAACTAAGCCCTTTCCGCATCCAATACATAAATATATATCACGAGATTCGTTTTCCGTCCATAGCAAGCGCAGGGTCCGCCCAACAGAAAAGGGTCGCCTGCCCTCCGGTCAGCGACTCACCGAAAAGCAGGCGTTCTCCATTCCGGTCTGAAGACTCGACGAATCTCGGCGGGTCTGCTCATTCCGCCAAATCTTGCCCTGCATCCGGCGTTTTTTTTGCATCGCGCGCCGCATGCCAGGCTTCGCGCGCCAGATCCAGGATCCGCTTCTCGTTCTTCGCCTGGGGATTGCTGACGACCCGGCCCAAATATGACAATGCCTCTTCATAATTGCCGACTCGACGCAGCAATTCGCCTATCAGATAGGTCAACGTGACTTCGCTCAGATTTCCGCCGATCGGCATTTTTTCCTTCAAGAATGCCGCCTTGTATGCGTCGATCGCCTTTTGCAGCATTTCCTGCTCTTCGGCGGCCAGCTCCTTTTCGCGGTACAGCCAGGCCAGTCGCAGCGTCAGGCTGGCGACATGACTGGCCGGCAAGGATACCATGGTGGCGTAATAAATCGCCAGTTTATGTGATGTCACGGCCTGTTCCCATGTGCGATCGCCGCTGAAATCGAGGTTAACCTGCCGCCCGGACAAGAACTGCTTCAACTTTTCACGTTGCGACTCCAACAGCGTGAAAAAGCGGTCTTCGTGCGCAGCGAACCCGCAGTGAGGGCACAGCCAGATCGCATAGTAATAGGGGTTGAGATCGGTGTAGTGCGTGCAAAAATCAGTATCCGTCTTGACCGGAATCATCTGCCCGCGCGTTTTCGTCACGGTGAATGCTTTTTCACAAATCGGGCAAGTTTTTTCCACCTGATATAACGGAGATGCCATCAAAATTCCCTCCTGTCTGTTCAGTCGCGGCCGCTGGCCTCGACTTGGGCGGCGATCCGCGCCGCCAGTTCTGTCGTCAATTCATCGCCGGTCAGCCGCCAGGCCCAGTTGCCACTGGCCGTCGAAGGCATGTTCATCCGGGCGTCGGTGTCCAGACCCAGCCAGTCCTGCAGCGGCACAATCGCAATGCGGGCCTGGCTCTGCATCAGTTGCTGCAGTAGTGGTCCGACCAGGCTGGTTGCTGCGGTCGTCGGCCTGCGCCCGGCATAAGCCGCCGCGCCGGCGAACAGCTCCGGTTCGTTCTTGCGTACCTGACGCAGCCAGCCAAGCAAAGTATCGTTGTCATGGGTGCCGCTGTAAAAAATCGAGTTGGGCGAGGGCGACGGCAAATGAAACCCGGTCGCCTCCGGCCAGATCTCAAACTGCAAAATCACCATACCCGGCAAAAAGAACGCGTCTTTCATCTGAACCACTTCCGGTGTGATCACGCCGAGGTCTTCGGCGATAATCGGCGTCGGGCCGAGCTGCCGCCACAGGGCGTGGAAGAACGCTTCGCCTGGCCCCTTGACCCAGCGCCCGGTTACAGCCGTCTTGGCGCGGGCAGGAATTTCCCAAAATGCTTCAAAGCCGCGGAAATGGTCGATACGAACGGCATCGACCGCCTTGAACAGCCAACGCAGACGGCTTACCCACCAAGCGTAATCGGTTTTGGCGTGCCGCTTCCAGTTGTAGTGCGGATTGCCCCACAACTGCCCCGTCTCGCTGAAATAGTCAGGCGGCACTCCGGCGCGGGTCTTCGTCCTACCGTTCGCATCCAGGGCGAACAATTCGGGGCAGGCCCACACATCGGCGCTGTCATGCGCGACAAAAATCGGCAGGTCGCCGATAATCCGGATTCCCTGCTTGTTGGCTCGCTGGCGCAGTTGTTGCCATTGGCTGAAGAACAGATACTGACAGAACCGGTAAAACTCGATCTCGGCGGCCAGTTCCTGCCGGACCCGTTCCAGCGCCGCCGGTTCCCGCCTGGCGACATCTGGCATCCACTCGGTCCAGGCAACCCCGCCGTGGCGGTCCTTCAGCGCCATGAACAGGGCGTAGTCGTCCAGCCAGAAAGCCGCTTCCCGGCAGAACTGCCGATACGGCTCTTCCGCCGGTTGCTTGCGGAAACTGACAAACGCCTGTTGCAAAAGCTGCTGTTTTATCGCGACTACCTTTTCGTATTCCACCTTGGCAGGACAAAGTCCTGCTTCTGCTTGCTGCTTCGTTAACAGTCCCTGCTCCACCAGCAGCTGCGGTGAAATGAGCAGCGGGTTGCCGGCGAAGGCCGAAGCGCTCTGATACGGCGAGCCGGTCGAATCGACCGGCGTAAGCGGCAGTATCTGCCACAGCGACTGTTTCGCTGCGGCCAACCAATCGACGAACGCATGCGCGCCGGGGCCCAGATCGCCAATGCCATAGGGGCCTGGCAGCGAAGTCGGATGCAGCAGGATGCCTGCCTGCCGCTGGGAAAACATCGGATGCAGTCCGGCCTTCAGCACCACTGCCGACAGCGGTGGCAACCGCAGCCGCAGGCGTCCGTCGGCGTCAGGAATCTGCAGTTCGTCTGCCGCCGGCAGGACCGACCGCATCGGCCCGCGGCAAACCTGTGAAATATCGAGGCAACAATCGACCGGGCGGTCGCTGCGGTTGACCATCACCACCATGGCGGCGTCATCAATCAAATCGCCGAGCGCATCACGACCTTCATCACTGCGCCGGCCAAAGGCGAACACTTCTTCGCCGCCATCCATCGGAATCCAGCGGCCGGTCCGCAGCACCGGCTCGCTTTGCCGCAATTGCGCGAGTTGCCGGTACCATTCGACCAGTTCGACATTTTCGTCGCCCCAGGGGTAGGTCCGGCGGTTCTGTGGATCGCTGTGTCCTTCGACGCCTGCCTCATCGCCGTAATAAACGCAAGGAACGCCAGGTGAAGTAAATTGGATCAGGGCGGCGAGTTTCAAACGTGCCAGCGCCAGTATGCGACGCGCTTCCGGCAGCTGATAGCGGGCCTGTTCCAGCTTGGTCAGCGCGGTCTCCGGCGGTGCTTCGCCGAGTACCGTCAGCGCCCGGGGAACGTCATGCGTACCCAGCACATTCATCGTCGCATAGAAGTAGGGGGCCGGATAATTTTCGCTCAGACTGGCCAGCTGGCGCAGCGCCGCCGCTGCCGTCAACCTGCCGGTCAAAAAGTCGAGCACCGCCGAGCGGAACGGATAGTTGATCACCGAGTCCAGCTCATGCCCCCACAGGTACTCGCGCAACTTGCCGTAGCTTTCCTTGCGCGAAGCGTCTTCCCATACCTCGCCGATCAGCACGGCGTCAGGCTTGGCCCGCTTCAGTTCGCGGTACATCTCCTGGACAAACTCGCCCGGCAATTCGTCGACCACGTCCAGCCGCCAACCGGCGGCGCCTTTGTTCAGCCAGTGCTTGATCACACTGTCTTTGCCGCTGTTGATGAACCGGCGGTAGGACGGTTCCATTTCGTTGACATTCGGCAGGGTAGTCACGCCCCACCAGCAATCATACTTGTCCGGGTACTCACTGAACCGGTACCAGGGGAAATACGGCGATTTCCTGGAACGGATCGCCGACTGGAAATACAGGCTGTCCACGCCGTTGTGGCTGAACACGCCGTCCAGAATCAACCGGATGCCGACTGCCGCCGCCGCGGTCTGCAGACGGGCAAAGCCCTCGTTGCCGCCGAACTGGGCATCGACGGTCTTGTAATCGCCGGTGTCGTATTTATGATTGGACACCGACTGAAAAATCGGGTTCAGATACAGGATGCTGACGCCGAGGCTTTTTAGGTAGGTCAGCTTGTCAATGACGCCGTCCAGCGTGCCGCCATAAAAATCGTAGGCGGCAAGGTTGCCGGTTTGCGGATCTTTGGCATAAAAAGGCCAGTCGTTCCAATGCGGATGATACAGGGCCTGCCGCGGCAGATCCGGCAGCGGCGGCGGCGAATCGCCGCGATAGAAGCGATCGGGGAAGATCTGATACATGATGCCATGCGTGTACCAGTCCGGCACCCGGGTCTTTGCCGCATAGACGGTGATCTGCCAGTCGGCTGGAACCGCTTCGTACTCGGCCCCGGCGCCGCCCAGGCCATCGGCGGGCGCGCCGAACCGCAGCGTATGTTCATCGTAACTGACAATGAAATGATACCAAAGCAGCCCCGGCTGCTCCGGTGCGCAAAACTCAAATTCATAGACGATCCTGTCCGCTACGCCCTCAACCGGCGCAAGCCTCACCGGTTCCAGGACCTGTTCGCCCAGGCTGGTCGACCAGGTGCGCAGGCGGACGTTTGCCGGCGCCTCGCGGCGCATCGCCTGAAATGACAAAGCAACCGCCGACCCGCAGGGGACGGCCCCGTACGGACGGCGGTACATCGGATCGCGGGAATCATGAAATAGGCGTTGGCTCATGTCAGCCTCCTTGTAACAGTTATTTTGCATCCGCAGGATTAGCTTGCTTCCTCGCCAAATTTCCGGATCAGCATGCAGCCCTGATCCGAGTCGCAAATGAGGTGTTTATCATCCTCCACATGAAACGCCATAAACTTGCTGGCTTGCGCCAGTGCAATCACTTCCTCGTTCATGTCAAACAGCTCGGCCATCTCGGTGATACTGACGACTTCCGGAGTTTTGCGGCGGCTTAAATGGGCATAGGTTCGAAAATTGTATTCCCCCCAGCCAACAAACACTATGGCAGACATCAACGCGACCACCAACAGCCGCAACAGGATATCTACAGTAGCTTCCACATGCTCCCAGGAAAGCACAGTGTCTACGAAGTAAATCCCGGCAAAATACCACGCCACCAGCGTAACCATCAAAAAGAAATATAGAATTAGGCCCGATCCGGCAATAATCAGGCTTCTTTCTGCTATGCCCCGCTGCGGCTTGATTCGCTTCGGATCGTCAATAATATGCTGCGACATCTTCAATCTCCTGATGCTTGGGCCTTCAGCCCACGATCCGGACTTTTCCAGACCGCTCGAATGCCTTTTTTCTTCAGTAGCGCCTTTGGCGTGGCGTAAACTGTGGCCAGCGCACTAAAAATCCAATAGAACAAGGGATACCAAATCACCCAGATATAGTACCGCGGCAGCGATTTGTCATACTTGCTGTCAAGATATAAGCTGACCGCGAACTGGAACAGACATACGATGGCAGCAACGGAACCGTTCCACTGGGGAAAGGGGCTGGCCATCAATTCGGCAGGCAGGTCAAGATCCAGCAGTCTGGCAACCAACCAAGCGCCCGTCAATCCAACAAATGTGAACGCCCAGACCACGCTCATGCCATAGTCGAGATACAGCGGCCACAATCTTCGCATTCTCCAATCAGTCAAAATGCCTATATGACGCCGCAAAACCTCAACGCCACCCTGGGCCCAGCGAACCCGTTGCCGCCAGAAACCGCGCAGCGTCTCCGGCACCAGGATCCAGCCCACTGCGTTCAGTTCATAATGAATCGCCCAAAATCGACGCTCTATCTTCCAGGACACGTTGATATCCTCTGTCACCATATCGGTGTCCCACAGACCGACATCCAGCAACGCCCGCCGCCGGAAAGCGGCAATCACGCCGGAGATGGTCATGACTTTGCCGAGCAGTCGTTGGGTCCGTTTGATCAGACCAATGACGCTGGCATATTCAGCCGTCTGCACCTTCGCCAGCAACGACGTCCGGTTTTTGACGCGGGGATTGCCGGTCACAGCCCCCACCCGGGGATTCTGAACGAAGTGCATAACCATCCAGGACACCGCCTGCGGCTCCAGAATACAGTCTGCATCGATACAGACAATGACTTCGCCGCGCGACATGACAAAAGCATAGTTCAGCGC
This sequence comes from Sporomusaceae bacterium, assembly GCA_018434355.1. GTDB lineage: Bacteria > Bacillota > Negativicutes > UBA1444 > UBA1444 > UBA1444. Next base: position 36,009 of record JAHDPL010000026.1, read on the forward strand.
ATAGGCCTTGCCCATATTTTCCTGCAATGACAGATAACGCACCTTTTCGTGACGGGCAGCGAGGTCCTCGATCACTTCAAGCGTCCGGTCGGTACTGGCATCGTTGATCACGATGACTTCCAGGTTGGGATACGTCTGAGCCAGCACACCTTCCACCGTTTCACGGATGCTCTCTTCTTCGTTGCGTCCCGGAATCAGGACCGAAACAAGCGGCGTTTCCGTCAACACAGGCTCCGGAATTTTTTCCCGCTCGTAGCGCCAGTAGAAGATAGCCGCCCCCACCATCCAGACAACGCTCATCACAATCGGGTACAGAAAGACAAAGTTGGCGCCGATCAACCAAACCAGCAAAAAGACCGGCGGATAAAACAGCACGAATTCGCGCAATAAATCAAACATCAGCAGCCTCTTTTCCTATTTAAAACGGCGAATCGTCACGTTGGTTGGAAAACAGGTTTTCCGGATAATACCCGATATGCAGGGCGCCCCGCCCATAGAGGGCGCGGACCTGGCGACTCAGTTCGTCACGCGGCACCCAGCGCTTCTGCGCCCAGTCATAATTTTGCAGCTTGAACAGCACCCTGTCGGCAGCGCCCTTTTCCTTTAGCGCCTTTTCTGCAAGTTTTTCCAGCCAGGCCGTCGCCTGATGGCCCTGTTTCTCCATGTAAGGATAGGCCATGATTACTGTAAAATCATAGGTTTTCAGATATTGTTCATAGTCCTGGGCAAACCACTCGATCGCATTGGGGTTCAACACCGCCTCGGCGTAAATGTTGCGAGCTGAAGGCGAATTGGGTCGATAGGTCCGGATAATGCCGATCAGTTCTTCGGTCAGTTGATTCATGACCGTAGATTTCATGCGCGTCCATTCCTGTCGAATCGCTGGTTGGCGCAAAATTTCCGGCGTCAGTTCTTCGCCGAAACGTTCTTTGAACACCTGTTTTGCCGCCGGCGAGAAATCTTCATAATCGTTCATGAACAGATCGTCCTGAAACAAAACGCCGTTGATCGGCGCATACATCGCCAGTTCCCGGGCCATCTGCCGGAGTTGATCCCGCACCCGCGGACTGAACGGAGTGGCCCGGTTGTACCAACCCAAGTTCTTGGGGTCATAAGCAACGATCCGGTCTTCCGGATGGTCCTGGGTCAGCCACTGCCCCGACAAGGTAGGGATCCATGCGTACACCATCACCCGCGCATTGCGCAACCGGTTGACAACGTGGGAAAACACATCGACTTTCACCGGCGCCACGCTGTTGGTAAAATAGACGCTGCTGGTTTTGCCATCACCCTGACTGTCAGAAAAGGTCTGCAAATAGACGGCTGTGGCATTGGTCCGGGCAATTCGCTCAAGTAACATCCGGATATTGGCGTTCATCTGAACAGGATCAGTGTCGTAGAGAGAGTCGATATCGACCTGCACCACCCGGACATTTTTCAGCTCGAAGCCGCCATCGGCAACGAACTTGCTAAATCGACCGATGTCAGGGTTTCCCCAGATCAGTCCGCGTTTACCAGCCCGGAGGCTGCTGTTTCCGGCGTAATTGACGCCGCCCTCCAGGCCGAAGGTGACCTCATAACCGGCCTCCATGGCTGCCTCGATAGTGAAGTCATTGTATTCGCCGTACGGCCAGACCATGGCCCTAACCTTATGTCCCAGTTCACGCTCGAACAGTTCCTGCCCTTTGCGCATATCCGTGCGGATCCTTTGCTGGTAATCCGCCAACGTTTCATAGCGACCATTGGCATATTCCAGCGTCGACGCCGCATGGCCAGGATCACCGTAGGCATTGGAAATCACCGAATAATGCAGGTTGTAGGAATGGGAAACCACTTCCACCAGCCCTGATTTATCCAGTTCACGCAGCTGATCCCAGGTCATGATTTTATCAGGCGTTGGTGCGGGCGCAACGGCCCAGATGCCTACCATTGCGACCGTCGCCGGATATTTGTACTCCTTCAGCAAAGGAAAAACCTGGGTATAAAACGATACGTAGGAATCATCGAAGGTCAGCAGCACGCTTTTGGCCGGCAGCTGTTTCTCGCCCCGGTTGAAGCGGATATAATCATCGAGGCTGACAACGCTATAGCCGTTCTGGCGCAGGTATTCAAAATGGGCCCGTAGTACCTGCGGCGTAACGGTGAATGTATTCGCCTCGCGACCGGTGGTGTAAAACGGCCCCACATGATGATAGCAAAGCACGGTGACTCCGGGCTTCGTCGCAGTCTGCGCCGCGGCAGTCGGCCCGCTCGCAACGCCGGTGCCAAAAATAAGCGCCAGTATCAGGATCAGCATTTTTCTCATCGTTACTCCCCCTTACCAGCTGAGATTCACATTCAGGTCACACTGGAACTTGCTGAAATCAATCGACGAACTCCCCCTTGCGTTCTTGGACGTTAGGCCATATTCGCAGCCTGTCGTCAGATAAAACAAAGAAGTGAAGTAATGTCCATACTCCAACCGCAGATAGGGGCTGAAATCCCAGGCAAACGGGTGATCGCCGCCATATTCGACAAAGGCCTTCCATTCCCAATAGCCTCGTTTCATTTTTAAGCGGTTGGCCAAACCGGTGCCGAAAGTCTGCCTGAGCGCCGGACTGTCATAGAGGTTGCTGGTAAATGCGTAGCCAGAACGGCGAAAATAACTTGACCAAATCAGCCGCCGCTGTGGATCGTCCCGCAACGTCCGGCTCCATTCGATGCTTTGGCTGTTATTTTTGTTTCCGTCCGTGAAATTCCCCTCAGAGTATGCGACAGTAAAGCTGTCCCGCTCGCGCGGTCGGCTTCCGTCCGGGGACGGAACCATGGTTCGCCAGGTATAATAAGCGCCATAATTGCGGGCCATGATCCGCTGACGGACGGCATCGGCCTCATCGACGGGGCGGTAGTTTGTATATAATGTCAACGAACTGATATCGTTGGGATAAAGGCTGAAATCGATCCGGTGCCCGTCGAGTCCTGTTAAGTTGGCAAAATCCCACCAGGCACGCAGGTCATATTTCATGCCCCGGATCCACAAACCGGAGGAAAGAGTGGTATAGTCGGCAACGTCGCCGTTATCGGTGTTGCGAAGATGAATTCGCCTGGTCTGCCCCATCAGTCTGACATTGCCTGCTATGTGCTGCCAGAAACTGGCCTCTGCGATTGTGTTTTCCTTGCCCTTATAGTCGCGATAATAGACAAAGCTACTGCCAAGCGCACCTTTTTCCCGTTCCTCATACTCCCGCACCGCCTGCGCCGCCACCGGATTCTTCAGTTGCTGCCGGTCCAGTGTATTTAGGACAGAGCGGGCCTGCCCATAGTCGCCGACTGCTGTCGCCGCCTTAGCTATTCCGGCCTTCCCCGCCGTTTCGCCGCCCGGCAATCCCCGTAGCACCAGATAATTCTTATAGGCCTCGCGCGGTAATCCGCTGAGCAGCAACTTATCGGAATAATGCCGGTAAAAAGCAGCATTGGGCGGCACCTTCTGGTTGAGCAAAGCAAATACTCTTTGGGCGGTCCATAACTTGCCCTGGGAGACAAAGAACAGACAGTCGTCCAGGACCACTTCTGCCAGTCGCTTGTCCTGGCTCAGCACCCGGTCATACAGCTGCAATGACTCAGCGACCTGCCCTAACAATCCTTTAGCCACTGCCGTACCCAGCATCGCCAGCTGGTTTTTCGGCTCTGCCGCCAGCACGATCGCATAGGCGCCGATGGCCTCCTGCAAGTTTCCGTTCTTGAGGAACACGTCCCCCAACACTCTGACTCCGTATACCGGCGCCTTTTTCAAGTCCGGCCAGAAACCAGCGGCAGCGGCAATCGCCTCGGCAAACTTTCCGTTTAGGCGCAGTGCATAAATATAATCGGCCTGCATCACCGGGTCAGCTTGTTTGGTATCAATATAGGGCTTTAAAATCGCAATCGCCTGAGCGATATCGTTTGAGCGCAGACTTGCCGCAGACCATAGCGAATCCGCCTGGCGCTTTCGTTCTGCATCGCCTTTTTTGTCGGCAATTTTCGACGCCAACTCCAGGTCCTCGGCCGCCTTACGGTTGTCGCCATTGATCAGTCTCGCCTGCCCGCGTGAAATCAATACTTCCAGATCTTCCGGGTTCATCGCCAGATACGCCTCATAGATTCTTTGCGCCTCCGCCGGGTTCTGTGTCCGAATCAGCAACTCTGCCGTGCGGATGCGGTACCGCCGCTCGCCTCCGGCAGAAAGTTCCTGCAGCAACGGCAGCGCTTCGGCGAAACGTTCCTGGCGACTGTAGGCATTGGCCATCGCTTCCTTCAGATACACCGGCAGATCGCGGCGAATGCGCAACTTGGCCTCATAAAAATCAGTCGCACCCTTGTCATCGCCGGACCAGTGCAGCACCATCGCCGAATCGATCCAGACTGGCGCCGCATTCGGATAACGGCTGCGCAAATCGGCAAAAATAACCAGCGCCTGCTTAAAATCGCCGGCGCGGGCCAGTTCGATCCCTTTGTCATGCGAAGCCTGCCAAGGCTCTGCCGCCAACGCACCGGCCGGAAACACAGAAAAGACAATAACCAGGACCAACAACCAGGAAACGCAGGACAGGAAGCGGTTCCTGAGGAACCGCTTCCTGTCCTGATTTTGACTCTTTGACAAATCAATCCGCATTGAATTATTCATCTGCATTGCCTCATGAAATCAGATCGGGAGGATCTTTTTTAGGAGCAACAGGCTGCGGCGGCGCCGGTTGGTTCGTCTGACTTCGTCGACGCCGCATAGTCCGCGAGAACAGGATCAACAGCAGTAATAGGGCAAACAGCGCCGCCGCCGTCAAAATCAAATTGCGGTTCTTGTCCCAAATCCCAACTAGCAACCCTTTTGCCGCCGGCCGCTCGACTCGCACGCTCTTGTCTCTGACATCAAAGGAGTAGATTCGGTCCGGAGAGCGATATACCATTACGTTGCCGCTCATCTCGCCATAATTGCCGGAGCGGTTCAAAAAGCGCAAAGCATCGCCCAACATCGAGCCATCAATGTTGGCGCTGAGAACGACCAGCGGATGATTTCCGTTTTTCCCGATCCTGCCAACGACAGCGTTGACATTAGCTTGATACTCAAACAAGGTGGTTTGAGTTTCTTTGCGAAACAGCGTAAAATCGCGGCCCAGAGCGATGGGCATTTTATCTTGGAAAATCGGCGGTACGTTGCCGGTAACGGCCAGCACCATAACATACTGCTCTGCAGGCACCGAAGTCTGAACCGATAATGGCTGGGACAAAGGATAAGCGTACACTCCGACCGGCAACTGTCGATTCATCAGCCATACAGTTTCAGAAACCAGTCGCAGCGTTGTGTTGCCGAGTTTCTCATCCACCAATAGTGTGCCTGGACCGGCAAAGAATAGCCCGATATTTTGCCAAGTGAAGTCCCTGTTTTTGTATTGCCCGGCGCCCCACAGATAACTGTTGGGAAATATCTGCGCCGACTGCACCTTGCCGCGGACCCGGCAAACCCCGGGCTCCTCGGGATAGTTGAACTGAACGTTCAGATTGTTGCGGGCAAACAGCTCCAGCCCTGCCGGCAACAAAATGTCGCGACTGAAACGCCCTGTCTGATCCAGCACGGAACTGTGCACCAAATTGCTGTTAAAAAAGACATCTAGACGAACCGGACGCGCCGGCTCAAAAGATACGGTATGAGCCCCCTCCAGGTGCAGCCCCATCCGCTCGGGGATCTTGGACAAAAGGGCCGGATAAAGTGAAAAATCTGCCGGTACTAGCAATATGCCTTCCTGGACGGCAGCATTGCCGAAGGATACTGCTTCGGCGGCCTTGCCGACCGGGGTATCGACTGGTTGGATCGTGATTCGCTGACTAGCCGCCGGATTGACCGGAAATACAGGAAGATCGGCCAACTGTTTGACCAACTTGCCAAGCGCCGGCGTATCGGCGGCAGAAATCAGCAGGGTATTGGAATCGGCGAGCGCGATACCGGCCTGGGTTTTATTAAAATAAGCAGGCAGCTGGTTGCGCAGCCCGACCCAGATTCTCGGCGCCGGCGGTTTTCCTGCCAGCTCGGAGGCCTTGAAAACCTGGATGTCCAGATGAGGATAAATCCGGCGTAGAATACCATACGTCCAAGCGGCCGGCATCGTTTCCGGCAATACAGCGCTATCGGGTACGACTACGTATAGCGATTGCTGAAAACTGCCAAAGAAATCCGCCACGGTCTGCACTGGCAACATGTCATAGTTCAGACTGATTCGGCTGTCCTTGTGCAGCGTGAAAAACAGACCGCCGGAGTAGTAGTCGCGGCACAAATCATCGGTAATGAACATATTGGACTTGATTTGCAGCCGCAAGGTTTCGTGATACTCCCGCGTCAACGGCAAATTGAGCGTGAATGTACGGCGCTGTCTCAATTCTTTGACAGTCCGCGTTTCCACCAGTTTGTCATTAAAATAGAAGAAAAAGATCGTTTCTGCATTAAGTTGCGAATTGGGCGTCAGGGAAATAGTCGCCGTGGCTGACTTTATCCTGGCCAGGCGGGGAGTCGGGACCTCCAGTGTCAGTGAAGAATACGGCGCGCTGACTGGAATATCGGCCTCATAGCCAAGAACATCAAGTCCAATATTCCGGCTGATTGCTTCTCCTTGGGGCATCTGGAAAAGCAGCATGAGGAAACTTACCAAGAGAGCAGCAAAAATGTTTTGAACCTTCATATGAATATAATTCATCTCCTCACGCAACAAGTCTGACGCCCACTTAAGTTAGTGCAATAAAATGAATATTCCACACGCGACAACGGATTCCCTTTATCCACAAACTATCTTTGTGCAATCCGGGAATCCATCGTCAAGCCTCTGAAAAAAGTATTTGCCCGCTTATAAGGCGTCTTAGAAAATCACCGGTTTCACCTGCCAGATGCCGACCGCATACTCCCAGATCGTGTTATCGCTGGAAAATTCACCGCTGTGAGCGATGTTCTCGATGCACATCTTGCGCCAGCGCGCCTTGTCTTTGTATAGTCGGTCGATCTGTTCCTGCGCCGCCACATAAGGAACAAAATCCTCCAGCAGGAAAAACTCGTCATTATAGTGGAGGAAACCATCATGTAGCTCGCGGAACTCTTCGCGGCCCGCCGGCAGTTCGCCGCTGACCAACTGGTCGACCACCTTGCGCAGACGCGGATTGGCGTCGTAAACGGCCCGCGCATTGTAGCCGCCACGCTTTTGGAAATCAATGACTTCATCGGCGGTCAGGCCGAAGGCGACGAAGTTTTCGGTGCCGACTTCGTTGCGAATCTCGATGTTGGCCCCATCATGCGTGCCGATCGTCACCGCGCCGTTCATCATGAACTTCATGTTGCCGGTGCCGGAGGCTTCCTTGGATGCGGTGGAAATCTGTTCGCTAACATCGGCGGCCGGAATGATGATTTCGGCCAAAGATACGCGGTAGTTCTCCAAGAACACGACCTTCAGCTTTTCCCGCAGCAGCGGGTCGGCATCGATCATCGCCGCCACCGTGTTGATCAGCTTGATCGTCCGTTTGGCCTGGTAATAGGCAGGCGCCGCTTTGCCGGCAAAGAAGAAGGTGCGCGGCGTAATGTCGAGCGAGGGGTTCTCGCGGATCCGGTTGGCCAGGTCCATGATGTGCATCACATTAAGGTTCTGCCGCTTGTAGTTGTGAATCCGTTTGATGTGACAGTCAAAAATCGAATCGATATTGATCGTGTGTCCGGTGGTTCGCTTGACGTAGGCCGCCAGTCGCTCCTTGTTGCAGGCCTTGACCATAGCCAGTTTCTCGCCGAGCAGCGGATCGTCTGCATAGGCCGAAAGCTTGTGCAGGTCGGTCGCATGCGCCATCCAGCCCTGCCCGATCGTTTCCGAGATCAGTTCGCACAGGTCTGGGTTCGCCTTCATCAGCCAACGGCGGTGGGTGATGCCGTTGGTCTTGTTGTTGAACTTGCTGGGGAAATATTCATAGAAGGGACGCAGCACCGATTTTTTGAGGATCTCGGTGTGGATCTTGGCCACGCCGTTGACGCTGTGGCTGCCTACCACCGCCAGGTGGGCCATGTGGACAAAGCCATCGGCGATGATCGCCATCTGGCGGATCTTGTCCCACTCACCGGGGTAACGGTTCCACAGGTCGGCGCACCAGCGCTCGTTGATCTCGTTCACGATCATAAAAATGCGCGGCATCAGGTCGCGGAACACTTCCACCGGCCACTTCTCGAACGCTTCCGGCATTACCGTGTGGTTGGTGTAGGAAACGGCGTTCAGGGTAATCCGCCAGGCATCTTCCCAGCTCAGGCCTTCTTCGTCCAGCAGGATCCGCATCAGCTCCGGCACGACCACCACCGGGTGCGTGTCGTTGATATGGATCGAATTCTTCTCATGGAAGTCCATTAGCGAGCCGTGCTTTTTCTTAAACCGGCGCACAATGCTCTGCAAACCGGCCGACACCATGAAATACTGCTGTTTCAAGCGCAGCACGCGGCCTTCATAGCGCGAGTCGTCGGGGTAGAGGATCTCGGTGATCGACTCGACCGAGCGACGGTACTCCATTGCCTTGATATAGTCGCTGTCGGAAATCGGCCCCTCGTCGGTCGACGGCATCACTTCGGCGCTCCACAGCCGCAGCGTGTTCACGGTATTGTTGCGGAATCCGGCCACCGGCATGTCGTAGGGCACCGCCAGGATCGCTTCATAGCCATCGTGCACGAAGCGACGGACCCCGTCGACTTCCTCTTCCCGGATATGGCCGCCGAACTTGACAACCACCGCCTTGTCAGCCTTGCGAAACTCCCAGGCATTGCCGTCGCGCAGCCAAGGGTCGGGCAGCTCAGCCTGGTAGCCGTCGACGATCTTTTGCTTGAACATGCCGTTGCGGTAACGGATGCCGCAGCCATGCCCCGGCAGATGCAGCGAGGCGATCGAGTCGAGGAAACAGGAGGCCAGACGGCCAAGTCCGCCGCTACCCAGACCCGCTTCCGGCTCCTGCTCGGTCAGCTCAGCCAGGTTGATGCCCAGGTCGTCCAGTCCTTCGGTGCAGGTTTCCAGCAGGTCGAGATTCAACAGATTGGTAATCAGTATCCGTCCCTGCAGGTATTCGATCGAAAAATAATAGACCTGTTTGACGCCGCGTTCCAGATACTGTTTGTTGGTGCGAGCCCACTTCTGGGCGATCAGGTCTCGGACCAGACCGGCCAGCGCCTCATAGCGCTCGCGGGTCGATCCCTCGTCGACGCCTTTGCCGTGGAGGCTCTGGAACTTTTGCAGATAGGCGCTGATAAATTCCGCTTTGTTATGATACATGAAAATCCTCCTTTATCATCCGGCTATATAAGGCAACATAGTCTTTCGCCGAAGTTTTCCAGGAATGATCCGCCTTCATCGCGCTCTTCATCAACAGGGACCAGCGTTTCTTGTCCTGGAAGATGGAGCAGGCCAGTTTGATCACATGCAGCATATCGTGGGCGTTGTAGTTGGTGAAGGAGAAGCCGGTCCCTTCGTAAGTCTCGGGGTTGAACGTCTCCACCGTATCGACCAGTCCGCCGATCTCGCGCACCAACGGGATGCAGCCATAACGCATCGCAATCAGCTGGCTGATACCGCAGGGCTCCTTCTGCGACGGCATCAGCAATAGGTCCGCGCCGGCGTAGATCCGCCGGGCCAACGTATCATCGTAACCGATGTGGACGGCGATCCGCCCCGGATAGCGCTGCGCCGCGTCGCGGAAGAAGTCCTCCTGCTGCGGTTCGCCGGAGCCGAGTACCGCCAGTTGTGCGCCTTCGGCCATGATTTCGTCCAGCACGCGATGCACCAGCTCAAAGCCTTTGGCTTTCACCAACCGCGAAACAATCCCGAACAAGGGAGCGTCCGACCGGACCTCAAGTCCCAGTTGTTGCTGCAGGCGCAGCTTGTTTTCCTGCTTTCCTTTAAAGCTGCGGGTCGAGTAGTTAGCGAACAGAGCCTCGTCTTTGGCCGGATCGTACAGCTCCGGGTCGATTCCGTTGACGATGCCGACCAGCCGGTCGCTGCGCCGGGAGAGCACGCCGTCGAGCCGCTCGCCCCAATAACGGGTCTGGATCTCGCGGGCGTAACTGGCGCTGACCGTACTGATAAAGTCGGCGTACTCGAGGCCGCCTTTCAAAAAATTCACCATGCCGTAGAATTCCAGCGCCGCCACCGCTTTAGCGTCATGCTCCAGATTGAACATGTCGCCAAGGATGCTGGTCGGGAAAATTCCCTGGTACTCCAGGTTGTGGATCGTGCAGAGCGTTTTCAGCGTGGAACACCAGGGAGCCTTGCAGTAATGCGAGCGCAGCAGCACCGGAATCATGCCGACATGCCAGTCGTGGCAATGCAGGATGTCCGGCGTCCAGTTCAATCGCGGCAGCACATCGAGCACCGCTTTGCTGAAAAAGCCGAATCGCTCTGCTTCGTCATAGAAGTTGTAGAGGCCCTTGCGACGGAAGTAATATTCGTTGTCGATGAAATACACCGTCACACCTTCGTACTGCAGCTCGAACAGGCCGCAGTGCTGCCTCCGCCAGCCCAGCTGGACCGTTTCGGTCGACACCAGTTTCATCTGACTGCGGAAACTTTCCGGCACATCGCCGTACAAAGGAACAATCACCCGGGCGTCGACCTTCAGTTTTTTCAGCGCCCGCGGCAACGTGCCGACAATATCGGCCAGTCCGCCGGTCTTGGCAAAAGGCACCGCTTCGGCAGCGGCAAACAAAACTTTGATCATCACACCACAGCTCCTTTTCTGACGATAAACGGATTATGAAGCGCGCCGGTCAGGCAGCGACCGGCGGAAACCGCCGAGTCCTTGTCGCACAGCACATGGCTGAGCCGGGCCTGCGAACCGATCCGCACATTCTGGCTGATGATCGAGTTGCGAACCACCGCGTCCTTTTCGATCACCACCGAACGGGACAGGATGCAGTTCTCCACCGTGCCTTCGATGATGCAGCCGTTGGCGACCAGCGAATTCCTCACCACCGCCTGCTCCTTGTACTTGGCGGGCGCTTCGTCCTTGACCTTGGTATAGACAATTCCATAGCGGAAGAATAATTCCTGCCAGACCGAGGGATTCAGCAGCTCCAGCTGGTGCTGGAAATAGGCGGCGATTGAATCGATTCGGGCGACGTAGCCGGTATGACGGAACACGCAGACTTTGAGCGAGGTCAGGTTCTTGACGACCCCGTCAACGAAAAGGTCATGGCCGCCCTCGGCGGCGCAGCGCCTGACCAGCTCGGCCATCAGGCTCTTGGACATGATGTAAAAGCCGAGCGGCTGGATATCATAAGGCGACGGTTCCTCCGGCCGGCAGAGCGCGGACACCTGGCCATCCTCATCGGTGGTCAGGCAAGGTCCTTGCCAGTCGTCCGGGCAGTCGCGGCCGATCACCGTCACGTCGGCCCCCACCGAAAGATGGTAGTGGAATGCCTGGTCCAGCGGCAGGTTGCAGACGGTCTGACTGCCGCAGAGCACCACGAAATCCTCCGAGCTGGCATAGATATAGTCCAGGTTGAAGTAGAGGTTGCCGATATCGCCGCCGTTTGCGGCCGCAGGGCTGTGCGCCGGCGGCAGGATATACAGGCCATCGCGTTTGCGGGCCAAATCCCACTCCTTGCCGGAACGCAGATGGTCGATCAGCGAGCGATACTTGTCGCGCACCAGCACGCCCACTGTCCGCACATCGGCATTGACCAGATTGGACAGGGTGAAGTCGATCAGCCGATAGCGCCCGGCATACGGCATCGCGGCCAGCGGGCGATGTCCGGCCAGCGGCCCCAACGCCGATTCATCCTCATACAGGTTGATCAGTCCAAGCAACGCTTTCATGGTCTCACCCCTTTGCGGGCAGGCTTCGTGTCCTGAACCACCAACGCGATACTGCCGTCGCCGCCGATCCGGGCGTTTTCCTGCACCACCGCGTCCGGCCCGATGATCGCCCGACTGATCACGGCATGCGGCGCGACCGTCACCCCCGGCATCAGCACCGAATCGGTGACCTGAGCGCCCTCACCGATCATCACGTTGGGGAAAATCACGCAACGCTTGACCTGGCCGAAAATCTGGCAGCCTTCGCTGACCATCGACTGGTTGATCCGCGAGTTCGGCCCGGCGTAATGCGGCGGTCGGACCGGGTTCACGGAGTAAATCCTCCATTCGGGGTCGTGCAGGTCCAGTTGCGGCCGGTCGGACAAAAGGTCCATGTTCGCTTCCCACAGGCTCTCGACGGTGCCGACATCCCGCCAGTAATCCTTGAACCGGTAGGCGTAGACGCTCTGGCCGCTATCAATCATGCCGGGGATGATGTTGCGGCCGAAATCGTGGGCCGAATCGGCGACTTGCGCATCGCGGACCAGATAATACTTCAGATACTGCCAACGGAATATATACACGCCCATCGAAGCCAGGTTGCTTTTGGCCTTGGCGGGTTTTTCCTCAAACTCGATGATCCGGTCGTCGGCGTCGGTGTTCATGATGCCGAAGCGGCGGGTGTCCTCCCAGGGCACCTCGATCACCGCCAACGTCGCGTCGGCCTCCTTGGCCTCGTGATACTCCAGCATCCGGCTGTAATCCATCTTGTAGATGTGGTCGCCGGACAGGATGACGATCCAGACCGGGTCGTGCTGGTCGATGAATTCGACGTTCTGGTAGATCGCATCGGCGGTTCCCTTGTACCATTCGCCGCCGGTGTCATGCGTATAGGGCGGCAGGATGAACACGCCGCCATCCTTGCGGTCGAGGTCCCAGGGACTGCCGATCCCGACATAGCTATGCAGGAAGAAAGGCTTGTATTGCGTGAGGATGCCGACGGTGTCGATGCCGGAGTTGCTGCAGTTGGAAAGCGGAAAATCGATGATCCGATACTTGCCGCCGAACGGCACCGCCGGTTTGGCGATGTTCTTCGTCAGCGCGCCCAGTCGGGTTCCTTGCCCACCGGCCAGAATCATCGCGATCGTTTTCTTTTTGCGCATACTGCTCCTCCTTTATGGTATTTCATTTACTCTATAGAAACGCTGAGTAATTCCGAAGTCTTATTTGCTCAGGCCTTTTTGAAACAGACGAATCCCAGCGGCGGTACGCCGACCGCCAGCGAATGCGGCCAGCCGTTCCAGCCCTTTTTGCCGCTGAGCAGCGGCATAGCATGCGTCTTGTCGCTGCCGCCGAACTCGGCCCGGTCGCTGTTGAATACCTCGCGATACTCGTCCGGCTCTGGTACGCCGATGATGTATCCCTCGCGGCCCATCGGCGTAAAGTTGCAGATGACGATCAGATAATCGGCCGGGTCCTTCGCATAGCGGACAAAGCTGACGATTCCGGTATTGCTGTCGTCGGCGTTGATCCAGCGGAAACCGGCCCGTTGATGATCCTGCTGCCACAGACAGGGCTCTGACCGGTAAAAATGGTTGAGCGCCTTCACATAGCCGTGCAGCTTGCCGTGCATTTCATAGTCCAGCAGATGCCAGTCCAGGCTCTGCGCTTCGTCCCATTCGATGAACTGACCGAACTCGCCGCCCATGAACAGCAGCTTCTTGCCGGGGTGGGTCAAAGTGAAACCTAGGAAACCGCGCAGGCCGGCGAACTTCTGCCAGTAATCGCCCGGCATCTTGTCCAGCAGCGAGTGCTTGCCGTGCACCACCTCGTCATGCGACAGCGGCAACACGAAGTTTTCCGAGTAGATGTACATCATCGCGAACGTCACCAGGTTGTGCGACCCCTTGCGGAACAGCGGGTCGATCTTCATATAGCGCAGCATGTCGTTCATCCAGCCCATGTTCCATTTGTAGTTGAAGCCGAGCCCGCCCTGATGGGCCGGTCGGGTCACGCCGGTCCAGGTCGTCGATTCTTCGGCGATCATCAGCACTGCAGGGTAGCTGGCGAAAATCGCTGCGTTCAGCTTGCGCAGGAAATCGACTGCTTCCAGGTTTTCCCGGCCGCCATGCTTGTTGGGCCGCCAATGACCGGGGCGGCGGGCAAAGTCCAGATACAGCAGGTTGGCGACCGCGTCGACCCGCAGCCCGTCCAGATGATAGACATCAAACCAGAACATCGCGTTGGAAATCAGGAAACTGCGGACTTCCGTGCGGCCCAGGTCAAAGTTGAGCGTGCCCCATTCGATGTTTTCCGCCTGCAGCTGGTCCTGCGGTTCAAACAGGTTTTCCCCGTCGAAGCGGGCCAGGCCGTGATCGTCCTTGCAAAAGTGCCCCGGCACCCAGTCCAGCAACACGCCCAGGCCGCGCTCGTGGGCCCGGTTGACAAAATACATGAAATCCTCCGGCGAACCGTAGCGGCTGGTCACCGCGTAGTAACCGGTCTGTTGGTAGCCCCAGGACATGTCGAGCGGATGCTCCGCCACCGGCAGCAGCTCCAGGTGGGTATAGCCCATCTCCACCGCGTAATCGACCAGAGAATGCGCCAGTTCGCGGTAGCCGAGGAATGAGCCGTCCGCGCCGCGCCGCCAGGAACCCAAATGCACCTCGTAAATGTTGAGCGGTCTTGAATAAATCGGATTGTCACGCTGCGCCGCCAACCAGGCGTCATCGGTCCACTGAAAATCGCTGGCGTCCACCACTCTCGATGCGGTGCTTGGCCGCAGTTCGGCCGCAAATGCAAACGGATCGGCTTTGACCCGGATCTCGCCGGACTCGTGCTGAATCGCGTATTTGTAAAGCGCGCCGGCCCCTACGCCCGGCACAAACAAAGCCCACACGCCCGAATCGTCGATCCTTTCCATGCGGAAGCCGTTGCCGCACCATTGGTTGAAATCGCCTTCAATCCAGACATTGGTCGCATGTGGCGCCCAGACGGCGAAGCGGGTGCCCCACCGGCCGTCCTGCTCGAGCGGATGCGCACCAAACAAAGCATAGGCCTGGGTCTGGGTCCCTTCGTGAAACAGGTACAGGTTGGATTGATCCAGCGGTTCCGTGCGCAAAGCGTTCCCTCCCCAAATTACAAAGAAAGTCCGACCGAAGCCGGACCTACTTGGTCGCAGAAATGACGACCGGTGTTTTGCTCATGTCTTGATAAAACGCATTGGTCGTGCTGGCGATCGCCAGGTAGTAATCGCCGCCCGGTTTCAATTTGGGCACAGTCCAGTCATAGCGGCCTTTTCCGTCAATACCGATCGGAATCGACGCCACGATCGGAATCAAATCACTGTCCGCTTTATTGATCAGCGCCAGTTGCACCATCTGGCCGGGATTGCCGCTGTAGGTCCAGCGCAAGGAAACCGGCGCACCGACCGTCCATTTTTCAGCCCCTTTCGGCAATGCTTCGAGGCTGATCTGGGTCAGCGGCGATTTGCCCGCCACCAGCGAAAATTCGCCGGAAGTTTCGTTAAATCCGTTTTCAGCAGTTATTTTGACGGTGTAGTTGCCGCCTGGCGGCAGACTGTCCGGCGCCGTCCATTTGAAGCTACCGGAACGCTCCGGCCCGATCGGCGCAGCCTCGGCGATGGTCAGCCGGGCATTCTGCCAGCCGACCCGTTGCAGCGTGATTTTGATGGTCGGACCGAGTTCGCCACGATACGACCATTTTATCGTGTTGTCGGCGCCGATCTTCCACTCCGCCGCCTGACCTGGTTCGTTCAGCTTCAGTTTCATTTCTTTGGACGCGGCCAGCCCGACCGCCGAAGTCAGCAGCAAACCCATCAGCCCCGCGCAGACTATTTTCGTCATAAAATCAAATCGTTTCATCAAATTACCGCCCCGCTCTTTCCCGAATTCGCATCACGATCAGCTGCGCCATGTCGTTCATGCCGCCCAGCCCGTTAGCCGAGGCATCCTGCGGCGTCACCACCGCCACCGGCTCGCGGTCTTCATCGTAATAGACCGCCATCGCATTCTCCAAATCGTTGACATATAGCTTGTCGCTGGAGTAGTCGGGCAGGCTGGTCACCCGGTATATCTTGCCGGCAGCCAGATGGGCCCGCATCCGCGGCGTATATCCGGCGTATTTGACATGGAACGCCGGCAGGCTCCAGGCGCCGTCGACGACCTGGGCCGTCTTGTCTTTCTCCGTCACCATCGGCCGGACTTTGAAATCGTTGTTGATTTGACTACGAATCGCGTTGACCCGGTTCACCGTGTCCGGGTGAGTGGAGAACAGGCCGTAATTGGATTTGCCGCTCATCGCTTCCAGTTTCTCCATGCCGACCAGCATGCTGTAGGGATTGTAGCCGGCCCGCATCGTGTGGACCACTCCCAGGTTATCGGCCTCGCGCTCCGCCTCGCGGCTGTAGCCCGCCATCAGGGCGCTGCCGATCAAATCGCCCAGGATGGCGCTGTTGCTGTTGCCGAACAGGATGGCGAACAACACTCCCACCGCCAGGCTGCGTTCGATCTGCACCACCGTGTGGCGCTTGACGATATGGCCGACCTCGTGGCCGATGATGCCGGCCAGTTCATGGTCGGACGGCATGTAGTCGACCAGGCCCTTGAACAGGTAGATGTAGCCGCCCGGCACCGCCAGGGCATTGACCTCCTTGGAGTTCAGCACTTTGAACTGATAGGGGATATCTTTGCGATCGGACACTGCGGCGATCGCCGCGCCGATCCGGGCCACCCGGGCCTGCAGTTCGGGGTCATTGACCACGCCGTATTTCTTTTCCAGGTCGGCGGCGACGCCCTTGCCCAGCTCGATTTCCTGCTTGGTCCCGATCAGCAGCGCTTCCGCCGCCGGCGGCGCGCAAAGATTGGCGAAGAACAGCAGCCCCAGGGCCAGCAGCAACGTGCGGATCATTTTACTCGCAAAGTTCATCTTGCTCACCTCACATCCTTGATATCATCTTATCATCATTGCAAGGAGTTTGAACACTTATGTCGAAAGCAACAGTCAGAAACATATTTCTGGAGGGATTGCCATGGACGAACAGGATCGCACCCAGGTGACTGACGAGGTATTTTTAGAAATCGCCCGTTCGGCCATGCAGGCCGTCAATGAGGTGGCCCGGCAGGAAAAGAAAAGCGCCCTGGCGGAGCTGACCCAGCTATTTTCCGAGCGGATCGCGCCGCAGATCGTTGTCAGGCGGCCGGAACCCGACGTAGCGGCAGTCGCGTTTGAGATCAAGCTGACGCTGATTTATGGCGTACGGATTCCCGATGTGGTTGAAAAAGTCCGCGCCGCCGTGAAAACCGAGGTCGAGAACCTGACCGGCTATACCGTGCAACGGATCGACATTCTGGTCGAGAAACTGGTTCGTCCGGAGCCGGCGGCTGAGTCCGAATCAGTCAATAAAGAAATTTAGATCGTCTTTTATTTATTCTAGCCGCGACCGCTTAACCCCTGCTTGCAACGCAGCAAAAAAACGGGTCCTGATTCAGGACCCGTTTTTGCATGTTGTCAGCCGGCCGGTTTGCGGGTCAGGGTAAAGTAATCGGCGTCCGCTTTGATCATGTGACCGATGATCACATCGTCCACAAGGAACGAAAGGAATGCAGACGGTTTGATTTCAGCTTGTTGATACGCCGTTTTCAACCGTAGCGCCTTGGCAACCAGCTGCCGATGCTCGGTCGCATGTTCATCCGCTTGGGCAAAGCCGAGTTCCTGCAATACGGATTCTTCAAAAACAAAGTGCTGCACCAGATGCTCTAGCAGACGGTCCAGGCGGGGTAAAATTTCCGCCGGGTCCTGCCGGCGCAGCAGCGCCACTCCCATCAACCGATTGGCATCTTCCACCAGCGCCTTGTGCTGCGCGTCGATTTCGGCATGGCCGCTTTCCCAGTCCGACAGCCACTCCACATGCACCGACGCAACTGGCAGGCTTTCCTCAGTACAAGCCGTCACCCGGTTGCGCCCGGCCTGCTTGGCTTGATACATCGCCGCATCGCAGCGTTTATACCAGTTTTTGAACGACTCGGCCCGGTTGCGTTCGGCAACGCCAAAACTGGCAGTCACGACACCAGCAATGGGATGTGGTGAAATTTCCAATACCGTTCGGATTTTTTCCGCCGTGATCACTGCGGCGGTCACTCCGGTACGCGGCAATACGGCGAGAAACTCTTCGCCGCCAAGGCGTATCAACAAATCCGATTTGCGGACCTGCTCTCTAGACAGTCGGGCCGTTCGCTGCAAAACCTCATCGCCGACCAGATGCCCCCACTTATCATTCACCGTTTTGAATCGGTCCAAATCAAAGATAATCATCGAAACCGGCTCCTGATAACGGTCAGACAGCTCCATCACCGAATCAATCTCCCGATCCAGCAACTGGCGGTTGTTCAGCCCGGTCAGCCGGTCGGTCATTGCCATGTCGGCATGGATATCTTTTAACCGGCGTTCTTCCAGCATGCTTTCCTGCAACCGGATTACGCCACGGGCCAGCAAGCCGATTTCATCGTTACGGTCGGATTCGGCCTGCAAGAACGGCGTTGTCTCACCGGCACTCACGCTTTTTTGCGCCAGGACGATTTTTTGCAGCGGCTGAAACAAACGGAAATGGAAGTAACCCAGGATAAGCACAACAAACCCCACAGCCAGGGAAAATTGCAATACAGCAATTTGCAGACTGGTCGCCGCCCGTTCCTTTTCACGCATTGCCTGACTGCGGGCTTCGGCATTGGCCTGTTTAATCAAACCAAAGATGGAATCCATCGCCGGAACTGAAAGTGCAGCCAGCTGCTCCACCAGAATCCCCGGCGACTGGCCGGCCATCACCAGTTCCAGCATTTTTTCCTGTACCGAGCGATAATCCCGGTAATACAGCTCTTCGATCCGGTTTTTTTGTGCGAGCAAGGCAGGACTGGCAAAAGCATACGTGTCCGCCGCAATCCTTGACCATATGTAGTCAGCCTGGGCGCGCAGCTCGATATAGGACTGATACTCCGCCGCGGTGACCGGACCGGCTTTATTCAGCGCAGACGTCACGACACTGGCGCTTTTTCCGGCAATCAACCGAAACTCGATTCCATTGAACTGGTATTTGTGATAGAGATCGAACTGTCCGGCAGCGACTTCGCTATGGCCCAACTGGGCGAACGCATCGCGCAACTGCTCAATAAAATGGCTTGCCTGTTCGAACCATTCGTTGCGCAACTTTGGCTCTCTCACCTTCCCCGGCAGGTTGAACGCAACATCGACCCGTTCGCGTAGTTGGCGGAATTTCGCGTACTCCGCCTGCAGCGGCCCTACCAGCTGCGGTTCAATTTCCGCCAGCATTTTCAGGCTGGCCGCAATTTCTGCGTCGGCAAGTTGGCGGCGCGATTGAATGAACGCCAGGTTTGGCAAATCAACCGGTTGATTTGCCGCCAAGATCACATTGGTTCTGCCGCGCTCAAACGCCAGATTTTCAATGGCTAGGATCAGACGGTCATCGCAATGGTGGATCGCCTCGATCCGTTCCATGCTGGCGTAGTCGCCGCGCGCCTGCTGGAGCAGCATGACAGAAAAGCCGACCAGCACCAGACTGATCAACAAAATGCAACTTACCAGTTTCGTTTGCAGCGATATCGCACTGATCCGGCTATTCAAACAAAAGTTCCTTCTTTCCCGCAAATTTGCGCGCCGGCCTTATTGCATATCGTTCCACTTTTAAGGTAACAACTCCTGCAATGTCAGACGAATTGGGGAACAAAAAACGGGCCCCTGCATCAGGACCCGTTAAAAACAAAGGAAATACTGAAAAACGTCGCCTATTTCTGTTTCAGTCTCTGCAATTTTTCCACGGCGGCTTGCAAGGTCGACATCTCTTTGCAGAAGCAGAAGCGGATGAATTTCTTGGCATCGGGATGGCCCGGTCGGTAGAAACTGGAGCCGGGCACCGTGGCCACGCCGATTTCCGAGGCCAGATAAAACGCGAACGCCACATCGTCGTCCCAGCCGAACGGTTCGATCTCGGCCATGATGTAGTAGGCGCCGCCGGGACGCACGCAGCGGAAGCCGACGTCTGTCAGCGCCTGCAGCAAGTAGTCGCGCCGCTCGCGGTAAAAATCGCTCAGTTCCTGATAGTAGCTGTCGGGGAAGGCGAACGCCTCGGCGCAGGCTTCCTGAAGCGGGGCAGACGCGCCGACAGTAAGGAAGTCGTGCACTTTGCGGATCGAAGCGGTCAACTCGGCCGACGCCATGATGAAGCCGATCCGCCAGCCGGTCACGCTGTAAGTCTTGGAGACGCTGTTGACGGCAATCGTCCGCTCGGCCATGCCGGGAAGCGTCCACAGCGGAATATGCTCGGCCCCGTCATAGAGGATGTGCTCATAAATCTCGTCGGTGATTGCCAGGACATCATATTTTTTGCACAGCTCGGCGATGAATTCCAGGTCGCTGCGCGAGAACACCCGGCCGGTCGGGTTGTTCGGCGAGTTGATGATGATGGCGCGGGTCTTTTCGTTAAATGCCGCTGCCAGCTCAGCCCGGTCAAACGAGAACTCGGGCGGGTTCAGGCTGACGAAGCGCGGCGTTGCGCCGCACAGGATGGCGTCCGGCCCGTAGTTTTCATAAAACGGCTCGAATACAACGACTTCTTCACCCGGGTTGACGGTCGCCATCAACGAGGCGATCATCCCTTCGGTCGCGCCGCAACATACGGTCAGATTGGTTTCCGGGTCGAGCTGCACGCCGTAATCGCGGAAGGTCTTGGCGACAATCCCGTCGCGCAGGCTCTTGGTGCCCCATGTGATCGCATACTGGTTGTGGTTGTTCATGATCGCCCGGCAGGCGGCGTCCTTGATCTCAGGCGGCGCAGGGAAATCGGGGAAACCCTGGGCCAGGTTCACCGCTTTATGTTTGGCAGCGACGCGGGACATCTCCCGGATCACCGATTCCTTGAACTGGGCTGCCTTGTGGGAAACAAACTCTCTCACTGATTCGGGCCTCCTTGTGTTTTGGTTTTATCTGGCACTGCCGGTTTGACCGGCGGCGGTGGATAACAGCCGTTGAAAATTCCATCCTCATCAAACGCGATCAATCCGCCGGCCTGACAGGTGCTGGCCACTTTCTTCTTGGTTTTCAGCGCGCTGACGAACAGGCTTTCCTGATCGAGAATGCAGGTGGCGACGTTGCCGTCGGTGCGGAACGAGATCGGCGCATCACCGCGGCAGGGTACGGCGGCGTCCTTTTTATAAGGCAGCAGTTGCGTGTCCTTGAGTTTGGCGACCTCCAGCGTGCCTGCCGGATAAAAAGCCACCCGGCCGCCGGCCTTCACTGCGACCGTTTCGGTCATCGTACGGCGATATTTTGCATCAGCAGTCAGCGTGCAATACTCGACCTTGCCCTGCGGCGTGAACGCCGCTGCATGCTTGGCCGCACAGGAAATCGGCTGTCCGCCCACTGCAGTAAACTCAGTCGCTTTTTCCAGCAAACAGGATTTCACCTGCTTGCCGTCACGCATCTCGATGCCGTAGGGCAGGCAAGCCGCAGTCACGTCGCCGCCCGCCGGCAGGTTTTTTGCCGCCGCACCGCTCAGGTCCGCCATCAATACGACAGTTGCCGCCACTATAGCAACGAGCATGCAGTTCATCTTTTTCATTTCGCACACCTCAATCTATTGTGATTCGACTGCCAAAATGCAGCCGCCGTTCATTTTCATTGACCCATATTGTATTATACCGGCGGGCGAATGTCCACCCCGTCCTCAGCCTCCGCCGCCTCAGCCAGCAGGGTTTCCGCGCCTGCGGACGGCAGCAGCTGCACCCCTTTGAGCTTGCGTTCGATCGTGCGGCTTTTGCGCGCCGCATCATCCATCACGTTGCTGGCTTCCTGCAGTTTTTTGTTGGTTTTCTCCAAAATGTCGCCAAATTTGCCAAATTCGGTCTTGACCGCGCTGAGCAGCATCCAGACTTCCGAGGAACGCTTCTCGATCGCCAGCGTGCGGAAGCCCATCTGCAGACTGCTGAGAATCGCCGACAAGGTCGTCGGGCCGGCCACCGTCACATGATATTCGCGCATCAGCGTTTCATACAGGCCGGTTCGGCGCAGCACCTCCGCATACAGCCCCTCCACCGGCAGGAACAGAATGCCGAAATCGGTGGTGTGCGGCGGCGACAGGTATTTGTCGCGGATATCCTTCGCTTCCGCCTTGATCCGCAGTTCCAGCGCTTTGGCCGCCGCTTCGGCCCCGGCCGCATCGGCCAGTTCCTGCGCTTCCAACAGGCGTTGGTAGTCCTCCTGGGGGAACTTGGCGTCGATCGGCAGGTGCACGACGGCCTCGCCGCCCTGCCCCGGCAGGATGATCGCAAACTCGACCCGCGCGTCGCTGCCCGGCTTGGTCGCCACATTGGCCGCGTACTGGCCCGGCGCGAGCAGTTGTTCCAGCAATGCGCCCAGTTGCAGTTCGCCCCAGGTTCCGCGCGTCTTCACATTGGTCAGCACTTTCTTCAGATCGCCCACGCCGACCGCCAGCGCCTGCATCTCGCCCAGTCCTTTGTGCACCTGCTCCAGCCGCTCGTTGACCAGCTGGAACGACTCGCCGAGCCGCTTTTCCAGCGTGGCGTGCAGCTTTTCATCCACCGTCTGCCGCATCGCCTCCAGCTTTTGGCTGTTGTCGGCCTGCAGCGCCTGGACCTGGGTTTCCAGCGTCTGGCGCATCCGTTCCAGCCGCAGCTCATTGCCCTGGGTCAGAAACTGCAGTTGTTTGGCGAAGCTGGCCAGTTGCTCGCCCTGCTGGCCAGCGTTTTCCGCCAGCCGGCGCAGTATTGCTTCATTATAATGGTTGGCGGTCGTTGACACTTCTTCGCGCAGCGCCTTGGCCTGCCAAGCGTTTTCCTGCCGTGACCGTTCGGCCTCTTCGCGCAGCTGCCGCTCCAACCGGTCCAACCGAGCCGCGGTTTCCTTATCGCCGCCGGAAGAACGGCGCAGCAAAACCGCCGCCAAAATCAGCACATTAAGTCCCAGCGAAACCATCAGCAAATAATCCACAATGAACCCCCTCTACTTCTCTGTCCCGACGAAGCGGCAGGCGATAAACAGTCCTAGCAGACCCGCGACGCCGCACAGCCAGAAGCCTGCGCCCAGGCCAGCCGTATCCGCCATAACGCCTACGACCACCGGCCCGGCAAACATCCCCAGTGCGTATAGCGACTGAAACACGCCCATCGCCGTTGCCTTGGCCCCCGGGGCCATCGTCGCCACGCTAAAACTCATCAGTAGCGGAAACACCAGTCCGCGGCCAAAGCCGCCGATCATCTGCGACACATATAGCTGCAACAGACTATCCAGAGCAGGAATCACCGCCGTCGCAGCGCCCATCAGCAGAAACCCCAGACAGATTGAGTGCCGCAGCCCCAGACGCCTGACGAACCAGCCTCCCGCCAGCACCGAAGCGACGATGCTGGGCGCCGAGGACAGCGTAGGCAGCAGGCCCAGCTCAAAGTTTGACGCACCGAGATTCTTCGCCGCCACCGGCACAAACCCGAACAGACCGCCGTAGGCGATCAGCTGTGCCAGGCTGGCCATCGCCGCCGCCATCAGCAGTTGCAGGTTTCGCATGATGGCCGGCGCTTCCGACAACCGCAGCGGGGCCGTACCGGTCGGCGTCGTCTCCCTGATCC
The DNA here is from genome assembly GCA_018434355.1 of Sporomusaceae bacterium. Lineage (GTDB taxonomy): Bacteria > Bacillota > Negativicutes > UBA1444 > UBA1444 > UBA1444. The sequence goes on from JAHDPL010000026.1 coordinate 59,479, forward strand.
CCAGCGACAGGCCAAACCCAAGCGCCGCGCCTGCCGCCGCCAGGATAAACGTAGCGCTCCAGCCGTGCCACTCCGCCACCAGGCCGCCGGCGAACATCCCGGCCATTTGGCCGGCGAACCCCAGTGAATTCAAAATGCCATAGGCGCGCGGCGCTTCAGTTTCAGAGAAATAACTGCTGAACAGCACCACCATCACGACCCAGGCTGTAGCCGAGACGCCGGATAAACCGCGAAAAATCAGCAACGATTCCACATTCGGCGCCAGCCACATCCCCAGCGCGCTCGCGCAGGAAACCGCCATCGCCAGCAGGACGAACAACTTTCGTTTGCGCCAGCGGTCGGACAAAATCCCTTGCGGAATCCGCAGCAACAGTTGGGTGATGCCGTAAACCCCGATCACCAGCCCGACCATTTTGTAGGAAGCGCCGAGCGAAGCCGCATATAGCGGCAGAATCGGCACATAGGTGTACATGGAAAACCAATATAGCAACATCGCAACGCAAAACAGCGACTGCATCGCATTCATACCGCAAACCCATCCCCTTGTTACTCCATCGCTTTGTTGTTCGCTGCGCCGGCGGATTCTCCTGCTGTGTTGGCGATAACCGCATCTTTCGTAAGCTATCACGAGCTAATCGAGAATTATTGGCCGTAATATCATTTTTTCTCAAGAATATTGCGTTTTTTGTCCGTAATTGGTTATACTAAGATAGCCAATTTTTTTCGCATTTTGTATGCACGATTTTTTTGCAAAAAGGAGCGTGAGCAAGCAGCATTTCAGCACTATTCGGCATAATTCCCCGGACACCGGGAGTACATTGCGCTCAGCGAAGCTTCGAACGAATCAAATCAAAAACAACCAGGAGGAATGAATTTTAATGAGTGAAAAAGTAGTCAACAAACTTTCTGTCGCCAATCCTACCGGTCTCGGCCTGTTTGGCCTGGCCATCGTGACCTTTGTGGCGGCCTCGCAAAAGCTGGGGATCACCACCGGACTTTCTTATGTTATCGTATACGCCATGTTCCTCGGCGCGACTGCGCAACTCGTCGCCTGCATCTTCGACTTCTTCCATGAAAACATCTGGGGCGCGACCGTGTTCGGCGCTTACGCCTTCTTCTGGTACGGCATCGCTACTTGCTGGCTGATCAACATGGGCGCATTCGGCCCGGCGCTGCAAAAAGCGGTCGACGTCAAGCAAATCGGCTTTGCCTTCCTCGGCTACCTGATTTTCTCGGTCCTGATGACCATCGGCGCGATGGAAGTCAACAAAGTCATTTTCGCCGACATGGTTGTCATCGACATCCTGCTGACCGCCCTGACCCTCAACGCGTTCGGCGTTGCCAAGGAATTGACCGGCCTGATCGGCGGCATCGCCGAAATGGTCACCGCGCTGATCTCCTTCTACGCCTGCGCCGCGGTCGTGCTCAATACCCACTTCGGCAAGCCGTTCATGCCGATGGGCAAACCGTTCGGCATCTTCAAATAAGCGCCTAGTCCTAGCAAAATTTCGTAGCAAAGCCGCGACCACCAGCCCGACAGGGGTGATGGTCGCGGCTTTTTCGTTGTCTGTAGCTTACTTGAAGCCCTGCACGCAAGTCGGCGGCGGTACTTCGGGCGGGCGCTGGTTCACGCAGGTGTTGGAGGTGCAGCTGGTGACGCAGAAACTGTTGCACTGCGTACACAGACGGCTCGGCTCGGCCGACGCGGCCGAAAACACCGACAACACCTCGCAGGCCGCCGTCGCCACGATGGCTACGCCGCATTTCACGCAAAATTCACGCCTGGACAGAGCCTCTTTGCCTTGCTGTTCCGTTCCCATCTCAATCCCTCCTGTCTTGATTCATTGATCCACTCTGTGCTTTTCCTTTCAACAATACTTCGCTTCTGGTCCGTCGCTGCGGATTGGCGGGGTTTCGCAGCCGTCAGCGAGTCGCGCCGCCTGTTCGGCATATTCCCACAACAGTACTTCCAGCACTTTTTTCGTATATTCGCAGTTGATCCGTTCCGCGTAACTCTGAGCTTTGAGAGACAAATCCGTGCGGCCCGCCATCGCCAGCATCTGCACCGGACAGCCGCCACCGCACAGATAGCGCCATGCGCACGACTTGCAATCGGATCGCTGATCGACATGCAGTTCTTCCACCAGGGCCACCGCCACCGCAGGGTCGGGGTAACTGCCGCTCAGCACATTTCCCTGATTGTAACGCTTGATCCCCACCAGATAGATGCAGGGATATACATCGCCGTTCACGTCCACCACCGGCGTATTGCCGAACGGTGCGCCGCAACCCAGTACGCAGTAATTGCCTGGCTGGATCTTGGACCGGAACGTGCTGAAGGGGAACAGTCGCTCCAGACCCCAGTCGCCGTTCGCCTGAATCTTGAGCAGCGAAGCCAGCAGTCGGTCAACATCGGGAATCAGTTCATCCGGCAGCAGTTCCTCGTCGGAGTTCACTGCATTCACCGGCACGAAGGCCGAGCCATTGCCGCCCAGAGCGAAGTGATGCCGGGCGGTTTCGGCCATCTGGTCCTGATTCAGCGCCGTCACGGTCGTGCGCAGGTTAACTGGGATTCCAGCCTCGGTCAGCTTTTTCACGTTGGCGGCGATCGCAGCATGTGAACCGGCGCCGCCCTTGTAAGGACGGCAAGCGTCATGCACGCCGCCCACCCCGTCGATATCGCAAAGCACCGTGATGCTATGCGCCTTTACCCTGTCGATGAAGTCCTCCGGCAGAAAACTGAGATTGCTGGTCACATGGTAGCGGAATTCGATATCCGGATACTTCGGCTTCAGCGCCGCCTCGGCGTAATCGATCGTGCGTGTCGCCAACTCCCAGTTCAGCAGCGGCTCGCCGCCAAACATCGCGATTTCGAGAAACCCGCCCGGTTTGATGCGGGCCGCGCAACTCTCTACCGCCGTGAAAGCGACTTCCTCCGTCATCATCGGATGTTCGCTTTTCCGGTAGGTGCGCTTGCCGTTCAGGCAATAGATGCAGCCGAGATTGCAGTCTTGCGATAGCAACAAATAGAGCGACATCCCCGGCGACAACGCCGTCAGTTCTTCTACTGTCGGCTTGGCGGAGGGCGGCGCCAACTCGTCCTCGCTGGTGGCGACCAGGATATGGTGGCTGATCAAAAAATCGATGACGGCAGTTTCTTCCGGCCACAGCGCAGCAAGTTCGTCGCGGCTGAGCAGTCCACAGTCGGCGCTTGCCAGCAATGCATCGACAAACTCGCGACCACGCCGGAACAATAGCGGCCGGGGCTGCAGCGAGTTCAGCAGCAACAGGCGGCCTTCCCGTTCCAGACGAATCAGATTGGCGGTCACTTTCAGCGGGGTATCGCCCGCCACCAGTGCTGCTTTATCCATGCTCTCCATCCCATCGCCCTTATCGGTCATTCTTTCTCACAGTCTAAAAATCGCGGTTTGTTGCGCGTTGTTTTTCTTTTTCCAGCAAAGTCTGGTTGTCATAGTTCACAAACACCCGACTGTTGTCGCCGCCTTTGTGCGGATAGTTTTTTCCCAGCTTGACCAGAATGCGGACGCCGTTCTCGTCAATCGTCCAGTAGTCGGAATCGTCATAGGGGCGCTTGGTCGGCTGGCCATACTTTTTGATCATTTGCGCTTCGATATCGCGGAAATAATAGTCGATCGTAGCATTGCTGACGTTGCCGTACGCATGGTAGGTATCGACAAACAGGGCCCCGCCGCTGTAGAACACATTGTTGACAAAGCGGAATGTCAGATACGCCTTGCGAGCGGCAAACATCCCCTCGTAAATGTCTCTTTGAACATTCGATTCGGCGTCTTTGGGGAAATGCAATTCGGCCATTTTTTGCGCGACAGCACTGCGGCTGGTCCCCCAGGCAATGTCCATGAATCCGTCAGCACCGGTCGCCCCAGCCAAGGAAGCCCCTGAGAGCAACAGCACCAGCAATGCCCCCAGCAAGGCGCGTCTACATCGTTGCAGCATCTTCCTGCCTCCTCTGATTTAACGTCGTGCTGTCATCACTGCGGTCAATTGCCGGCTTGCCAATTGTGCGATCCGCCTCGCGAACAACTGCCTGGCGAAGGCTTATTGCCGCTTTTGGTCACGATGTGAAAGCCGCATTTGGAGCAGACCCAGGACCCGGCCGCCTCAGCCACGCCGAGCACCTTGAGCCGGGCTTCGCCAAGCATGCTGTTTTCTGCGGGATTGTGAACGATCGCGCCTGCTAGGGCCAGAATGCCGATGACCGACAAAATACAGACCAATTTGAGTTTTTTCATCGCAACTCGCCTCCCTTAATAATCAAACGTTTTTCTTCGTTTTCCTCGTTCTATCGCAGTTTTTCACATTAATCACGTTGGGCCATTTCTTCGGAAAGACTATGTCTACTGGTCGCGATGTGGATTTGGGGTACGGGAAATAAACCG
>JAHDPL010000041.1 GCA_018434355.1 Sporomusaceae bacterium
CACTAAAAACATATTGCTATGTTTTCCGTTCGACTTGCATGTGTTAGGCACGCCGCCAGCGTTCGTCCTGAGCCAGGATCAAACTCTCCATAAAAATTATGAAAGAGCTGATTGCTCATTCTAACTCTGGTCTTCTTTTTTTGCGCCATTTCTGGCGCTCTCACGCGTTTTGTGCTGTCTCTTTGTTCAGTTTTCAAGGAACCCCGTCTCACGACGCTTTTATATATTAGCACGCCGGATATGCCTTGTCAAGCAACGACACCTCATAAATTCAAAAGTGGCTTAACCCTTGTTTCAACAGGTCATTTAACGTTTTTTAGCATCCACTTATCGGCAGAATACGGAAAAATTAAATCTGGTTTTGCTATTTTACAGTGACTTTTCCGTGGCATAAACCGGAACAGATGCCCGCAGGTGCAGATAAAGGAATGAAGCTGCCCTTTCCGGGCAGCTTCTAAATAAACATTTTCGGCAAACATTGCGCGCCTCGTACAGAACGCAAGCGATTTATCCTTCGTTCGTGTCGCGATGCCGCATATGAGGAAACAAAATCACATCGCGGATGGAATAGCTGTCGGTCAAAAACATCGCCAAGCGATCAATGCCGATGCCCAGTCCACCGGTCGGCGGCATCCCATACTCCAGCGCAGTAACAAAATCCTCATCCATCATGTGGGCTTCTGCGTCACCGGATTCACGCTGCGCGACCTGCGCCAGGAAACGTTCTTTCTGATCCATCGGATCATTCAGTTCGGAGAAACCGTTGGCAATTTCACGACTAAAGATGAATCCTTCAAACCTGTCGGTAAATTCGGGATCATCTTGACAACGTTTAGCAAGTGGCGAAATTTCGGTCGGATAGCGGGTAATGAAGGTAGGTTGCACCAAGTGCTCTTCAGCCTTGGCTTCAAAGAAAGCATTTAAGATGCCGCCAATGCCATGGCCCGGTTCGTAGTGAACCCCATTGTCATCGGCTGCCTTGCGGGCTTCGGCCAATGTCTTGATCGCCGCAAAATCGACACCGGCAAACTGCTTTACGGCGTCGGTCATGGTAATTCGTCGCCAGGGCGGAGTCAGGTCGATCGCCTGCCCCTGATAACTGATTTGAGTAGTTCCCAGCACTTCCTGCGCCACGGCGGCAATGACCTCTTCGGTAAGTTTCATCACGGTTTGATAGTCGCCATAGGCCTGATACAGTTCCAGCAGGGTAAACTCGGGGTTATGCTTGATCGAGATCCCTTCGTTGCGGAATACACGATTCAGTTCGTAAATTTTTTCAAAGCCGCCGACAATCAGGCGTTTCAAGTACAGTTCCGGCGCAATCCGTAAATAGAGTTTCATATCCAGCGCATTATGATGCGTGATAAACGGTTTGGCAGCCGCTCCACCGGCAATGGCATGCATCATCGGCGTTTCGACTTCCAAAAAGCCACGTTCATCCAAGGCGCGTCGCAGCGCTTGAATCATTTTGCTCCGCACCAAAAAGGCCCGTTGCACGTCTGGATTGACAATCAGATCCAGATATCGCTGACGATAACGAATTTCGACATCTTTTAGCCCATGCCATTTCTCAGGCAACGGTCTGAGTGACTTGGTCAGGAACGAAACTGATGCGACCTTAATGCTGACTTCGCCGGTACGGGTGCGAAATACCTCACCCTCCGCACCAATGATATCGCCCAAGTCAAACTGGTGTACCACGTCATATGCATCGTCCCCCAGGATATCCTGCCGCAGATAGAGCTGGATCTGGCCGCTCATGTCGCGCAGATTGGCAAACCCGGCTTTGCCATGACCGCGAATGGCCATAATACGACCGGCGACCCGGACGGTTTTCCCTTCCAGGTCGGCAAATTGATCCGTCACTTGTTGTGCGTGGTGGGTCGGTTCATAATGGCGACCAAACGGCTCGATCCCTTTGTCAATGATTGCTGCCAGCTTATCGCGGCGGGCTTGCATCAATTCGTTCAGTTCTTCACCGGCTTGACCGGGAATCGGGTTCATTTCTTCTGTCATCAAAAAGACTCCTTGCCGCAATCAGTTCAGTTCGATATTGACGATTTTAAATTTCATTCTGCCGGCCGGAGCGACCACTTCCACCGTTTGCCCGATCTTTTGACCGAGTACGGCGCTACCAACCGGAGATTCATTGGAAATTCGCGCTTCTCCAGGATCTGCTTCGGCCGAACCGACGATAGTGTATATCATCTCGCGACCATTTTGTGCAGCTTTCCCCTTGCCTTCCTTGACTTCTTTCAAAGTCACGGTGCAACCCAGCCCCACTGTGCCGGTGTCTGTGTCGCAGCTTTCGATCAGCTTCGCGCTGCGCAGCATTTTTTCCAGCGCCTGCAGTTCGCCTTCAATGAATGCCTGTTCATTTTTTGCATCTTCGTATTCAGCATTTTCGCTGATATCCCCGAACTCAATCGCCTGTTTGATTCGCTCGGCAACTTCCTGACGCCGGACCGATTTGAGATGCTCTAGTTTCTGTTCCAGTTTTTTTAACCCGTCAGTAGTCAGGATCGTTTCTTTTTCAGCCATCACGCAGTCTCCTTTACGTCTCGGTCTTGTCTTCAAAAACTCTGGCGAGAGTACTAATCTATATAATATGTATAGAAAGAAGGCAGCAAGCAGAACCGCTACTTTTCTTCAACAATTATAGGCAGAATCAGTCGGTTTGTCAATTTTGTCCCGTTCTTCCATTTGAAGCAGAATTCGGTGCAATTGTTCCGGACTGACTAGGCGGCAATCTTGTTCGGCAAGAAAATCTGGCTCAACGTAACGCCAAAGCTTCACCAGCATTTCACTGCAGACCAAGGTGTTCGCAGTGAAACTGGCCAATAGCGCCAGCAAAGTCCGCCCGGCCCAGACTCCAAAAATTTCTTTGACGCCGATTGCCAGGCAGGTCGCATAGCCGTACGCAATTGCCGACTGGCGCCACCGTAGTGCTTGCGCCAACATTGCCGCATACGCATCATCACTGACGCCGCATGACATTGTTTGGCTTCTTTCCCAGTCACGATATTTGTCGCCGGGTTCCAGTAAAAATCCTTTGCCAGCCAGCGCCTCCGCCAGCAGATCGTCTTCATCAAACCGCAATGCCACATGCGACCAAGCTGATCGCGTTACAAAAGTCACCAACCGGTCCAGCCAACTGTCTCCGGTGGCAAAAATGAAACTGACCCTTTTCATTGCCAAGGTTCCAACGGGAACCGGCGGAGAATCTTTTTGCACAGATCAACGCTCAGCGATGAATCATCATGGGCCATGCCTTTCTTGAGTCCCTGCAGCGCACGCAGTCCTGGTTCGCTTGTCAACCCAAGCTCGCCGGTCAGACGCGACATCACTGCGCGACGGGCCTTGTCCATTGAAAAGCCCGTCGTATCATTTTGCTTGATTTGATCACTCAGTTCCTGAAACATATAAAACTGCGCCAGATGTGTCATCGGATTGCCGCAGGCGCCAGCCTGCGTCTGACCCAATACTTCCGGCAAGGCAAACCGCATGCTTTTTTCCACAGACCATGTCAGCTCCGCAGTTTCGCGGCGCATCGACTCCTGTAACGTTCTCGTGGTACACAAACCATAGGTTCGCAAAGATCGGATCATCGCATGCTCGATCGTGTGGGCCGTTTCCTGACTGACCAACCCTTTTAGATTCGCACCGATCTGCACTGTTGCGTTGCGTTCGATATCGTTGCCATAGATTGTCACCGGAATATCACCCATGCTGCGGAATTCGGTGAATCCGCCCTGGGGCAGCCACCCCGCGCCCGACACAACCGGGTATTCGTGCCGCATGGTTTTAAAATCAATCGCTTCCAAGCCCTCCACACGCAATGCCCCTTGCATGAACTGCAACCGATTCCATCGTGCATGACTGATGCCTTCCAAAACGAGACCGACGAACGCCAAATTCTCCTGGTCCGCAGATCGTCGCACAGCCGGAATCTGCGCCTGTCGCTGGACATCCACCAGTTTTGCCAACACACCCACCCGATACAGAGTTCCTTCGGCAGCAACCAAGGGACAGACAAAGACGTCCATGCCCGGTTCAAAATCGGAGCTCCGCCCACGGTCGACAAAACCGCCGATCGAACGACCGCCGCCAGGTCTCGGCAAAACGCCATTTACCACAGGAATCAACAGCGTTGACACGCAAGCTCTCCTTTCAGGTACTCGCCAAGAATCATTTCGAAGTCGGCTTTTGACATGGCCTGATTGAACCGGGTCCGTAGTTCCGCCGACTTGGGATAGCCTTTTACATAGCTGGCGGCATGCCGTCGCATTTCACGGATCGCAATGTGGCTTCCCTTTAGTTCGATCAGCATATCCAGATGCCGCAACAAAGTCTGCGATTTTTCGGTCAAAGTCGGGCTGGCAGGCAGTTCCCCCCGTTCCAGCCAAGCGGCAATTTGCCGAAAAATCCATACGTTTCCGCAAGCCGCCCGGCCTACCATCACCGCATCACAGTCCGTTTCGCCGAGCAAGCGCTGTGCATCCTGCACAGTGCGCACATCGCCATTGCCGATCACCGGAATCTTTACCGCTTGCTTTACCTGACGAATCATTGACCAGTCCGCCGTTCCACTGTAAAACTGCTCTCTGGTCCGTGCATGAACCGCAATTGCGCTGATTCCTGTTTGTTCCATTTTTTTTGCGACTTCCACCGCATTGATGCTGCCTGCATCCCATCCGGTACGAATTTTTACCGTTACAGGTATATCGACGGCTTGCACCATCGCCTTCAATATGGCTGCCGCTTTGTCCACAGAACGCAACAAGGCTGATCCTTCCCCATTTTTGACAATCTTGTGGGTAGGACAGCCCATGTTGAAATCGATGATATCCGCCCCGGCCGCCGCGACCCGCCGCGCAGCTTCAGCCAGTTCCTCCGGCACGGAACCGAACAATTGAATTGCCGTCGGTCGTTCACGCGGATCAATCTTGATCAGGTCATGCGTTCGGCAATTTTCATACAACAACCCTTTGGCGCTGACCATTTCCGACACGACAAGGCCGCACTCCATCTCTTTGGCCAGCAACCGAAACGCCAGATCCGTGACTCCTGCCATCGGGGCCAGGACTGTCGGATGCTGGATCGTAACCTTACCGATTGCGTTCATGGATAATCCGCAACCCCTCGAGGGTGATGAACGGTTCGACAATATCGATCGTACGGGATTGTTGAGCAATCAGGTTGGCTAGGCCACCGGTGGCAATGACTTTGGCCTCTGTTTCGAGTTCAGCTTTCATTCGGCGGACGATCTCATCGACTTGACCGACAAAACCGAGGATAATGCCGGCCTGCATGCTGGAAACGGTATTGCGGCAAATAACCGACTTGGGCATCACCAGCTCGATTCGCGGCAGTTTGGCCGCCCGCTGGAACAACGCTTCCGTCGAAATGCCGATCCCTGGTGCGATGGCGCCGCCCAGATAGTCGCCATTTTGTGCGATGGCACAGAATGTGGTCGCCGTGCCAAAGTCGACGATCACCAGCGGACCGCCGTATTTTTCGTATGCCCCGATCGCGTTGACAATCCGGTCGGCGCCGACTTCACGGGGGTTTTCATAATGAATCCGAATGCCTGTCTTGATCCCCGGTCCGACAACCAGCGGTTCACCGCCGAAATAGCGGCTGCACATGCGTTGAAACGGAACGATCAGCGGCGGCACGACAGAAGAGATGATCACCGAAGTAATCTGTTTCATATCCATCTTGCCATGTTGGAACAGATTGTAGATCAACATTCCATATTCGTCTGAAGTGCGCTGACGGTCGGTCGAAATCCGCCAGTGACAAAGCAACTCCTTCTCGCGATATATGCCGAGCACTATATTCGTATTGCCAATATCCACGACCAATAGCATCAAAAACCTCTCCCTTGTTCAATAATCCCCAGGTCATTCCAGTATCGTCAGGTTATTCGGCGAGGGACCGAATAGATACATCTCCGGCGAGTACCCGCTCGACTCCTGTCGCCGTCTCGACCAGTAAAGCGCCATCCACGTCAATATCCAAAGCCTTTCCGGCAAACGAGCGATCCGGAGCGATCACGTTAACAACGCGATTCAATGTGATCGATTCCTGACGCCAGGCATCCAACACCGTCGCAAAACCTTCCTTCTTTACCGCCAGATAAAGCTCTTCCAGTCGGGCAAGGATTTGAATGAACAAATCCAACCGCGGCACTGCAACACCGGTTTCGAGCTGCAACGAAGTTGCCACTGATTGCAACTCGGGCGGAATGTCCGCTTCAGTGATATTCACATTGACGCCCATGCCGATCACGATGTGATTGATCGCATCCATCTCCGCACTCATTTCCGTCAGGATGCCCACCAATTTTTTTCCATTGTACAGGATGTCGTTCGGCCACTTGATTCCGCTCGCCAGTCCGGTACAGTCATGAATCGCCCGGTTTATCGCCACCGCAGCCATCAAGGTGCATTTTGGCGCTTCCTGCGGCGGGAACGGCGGACGCAAAATGAGGGAAAACCAAATCCCCTTGGCAAACGGAGAAAACCAGCCGCGAGCAAGCCTGCCGCGCCCACCCAGTTGTGCTTCGGTGATCACCAGCGTTCCCTCGGGATAACCTTCGACCGCTCTGCGTTTCGCCTCATCATTGGTCGAGCCGATTTGCGAAAAATAGATGATCTCTTTGCCCAACACACCGGTTTGCAAACGAGAACGGACTTCTTCCGGTCGCAGCAAGTCCGGCAGTGCTACCAACCGATGCCCTTGACTGACGGTCGATTCGATCTCGTAGCCTTCCTGACGCAGTTTTTGAATCTGTTTGCTGATGGCGGTCCGGGAAACACTGAGTTGCCGTCCCAGTTCCTCGCCGGACACAAAACAGCCAAGCCGGCTGCGCAGCAGTTCCAGAATCTTGTTACGGATCATCGGCGCCTCTTTCCCTGATGCCTGTTTCACATCGGGTTATTTTATTTCTCCGTGCTTTTCTTCGTTTTTCATTTCCATAATCCGGTTCGCGTCGTCCAGGAACGCAACGCGAGGTTTCCACTCTTTCGCTTCGCGTTCGTCAAGCATTACATAGGTAATGATGATGACTTTATCGCCTGGCTGAACCAACCTGGCTGCGGCGCCATTCAGACAAATCACGCCGGAACCGCGCGGACCGGGTATCGCGTATGTTTCCAGTCTGGCGCCGTTATTGATGTCGACAACCTGGACCTTTTCATTAATCATGATATCAGCCGCATCCATCAGATCTTCGTCAATCGTGATGCTGCCGACATAATTCAGGCAAGCCTCCGTCACCGTGGCCCGATGCAGTTTGGATTTGAACAAAGTGCGAAACATCTTATTTTCCCTCCCAGAGCATATTGTCAATCAGGCGAGTCTTGCCAAATTTTACAGCCAGCGCCAACAGCGCCCGGCTTTCAACCCGGTCCAACGCTTCCATCGTCAACGGGTCGACCAGCGACACATAATCAATCTCTGCCAGCGGCTCCTGGCTGATCAAGTCGCGGACCGTCGCTACAATCAGGGAACTGTCGCGTTCGCCCGCCGCGAGCAACGTAGCCGCCCGTTCGAGCGACCGCGACAAAACCAATGCGGCCTGACGCTGAGCGGAATCAAGATATTTGTTGCGCGATGACATGGCCAATCCGTCGGATTCCCGGACAATCGGCACCGCTACGATTTTGACGTTCATGTTCAGATCTTCCGCCATGCGGCGAATCACCGCGACCTGCTGCGCATCCTTCTGGCCGAAATACGCGACATCCGCTTCCGCAATATTGAACAATTTGGTCACGACAGTCGCCACGCCGCGAAAATGGCCGGGCCGCGAAGCCCCGCACAAACTGGCAGTAATTTTCTCGACATCGACGAACGTCAGCGTCTTGCCGTTTCCGGCCGGATACATTTCATCCACCGCAGGAGCAAACAACACATCAATTCCCGTGCTCTCGGCCAATTCACAATCCCGCGCCAAATCGCGCGGATAATCGGCATAATCCTCCTGCGGCCCGAATTGCAGCGGATTGACGAACAACGTGGCAATCACAAGACCCTGTTCCTGTCTGGCCCGTCGCATCAGGGTCAGATGCCCTTCGTGCAGGTAGCCCATCGTTGGAACCAAACCGACGGTTTTCCCCTGCCGTTTCGCGTCGCGGACCACTTGTTTCAATTGCTCAATTTGCTGGATAACCTGCATCAACAACACCTCATCATTCGTTCCAAAAAAACAACGCCTTCCCACAAACAGGAAGGCGCATTTCATCCGTCAGTACTTGCGTCCCCCGTCTCGGTCACCATGGATCCAAGCGGTGTCGGGAATACCGTATCGTTTTGTTCGGAACATTTCGTGCAGCTCACAAAGGATGCCGCCTTATTGCGAATTCATGGTAGCATTTCGCTCAATAACAGTCAAGCGTTTTAACAAGAAATCTGACGCTTTGCGGCCACTTTGGCCAAAAAAGCAGCCATATCACCGACGAGAAATCTTTCATGCCGGCAAGTCCCAACGACTTCGCGCGAATCTGAAGCCGTAACCGAAAACACCATCTTTTTCCCGGCAACTTCCACCAATTCGGCTTTGGCCGTGACAACCATCCCGACAGGCGTCGCCGCCAGATGGCTCATTTCAATCTTCGTGCCGACGCTGCCTTCGCCAGGCAACAGGCAGGGACGAATCGCATCGATCGCCGCCTGTTCCATCAGCGCCACCAAGAGCGGAGTGGCAAACACTTTTGCACCGGCATTACCGAAAATTTCGGCCGTATTACTGTCTGACACCATGACTTCAGCTTGTCCTGTCAGTCCGGATTTCAATCCTTCAGGCATTTCCACCACTCGCTTCCGGAACGTTATATACGACTTTCGGGCCGGGTTCAGCGTCGGGAACCGGAATCGCCTGCAACGCCGGAGGATTTGCTTCATCCTGATCCGGTTCAACCGGCCGTTCGCCGATTTGTCCGTCTTTCATCAACTGTTCCAGTTCGTAGGCTTCCAATGTTTCCTTTTCTATCAAAGCGGCTGCAATCAAATGCAGTTTATCCATATGTTCGCGCAACATCGCTTCGGTTTTTTCATAGGCTTCTTCGATCATGCGACGAACTTCCTTGTCGATCGAATATGCCACTTCTTCGCTATAGTTTCGGTCACGGGAAATGTCCCGCCCGAGAAATACTTGCGTATCTTGCCGACGACCGAACGTAATCGGGCCCAACACTTCGCTCATGCCAAACTCACAGATCATCTTGCGCGACAGCTCGGTCGCCCGTTCGAGGTCGTTCTGCGCGCCGGTCGAAATTTCTTCCAATACCAGGGCTTCAGCCACGCGACCGCCCAAAAGCGTCTTCAATTGGTCCTTGAGCTCCGACCGGGTCGCATAGTTGCGGTCTTCCTTCGGCAGCATCAGCGTGTAACCGCCGGCGCGGCCGCGGGGAATGATCGATACTTTGTGGACCGGGTCGGCGTTCGGCATCAGCATGCCAATCAGGGCATGACCGGCCTCATGATAGGCAGTGAGCTTTTTGTCCCGTTCGCTGATCACTTTGCTTTTCCGCTCAGGACCAGCAACGACCCGTTCTACCGATTCCTCCAGTTCTTCCATGCCAATCCGCTTTTTATTGCGTCGGGCCGATAACAGTGCCGCTTCGTTGACCAGGTTGCTCAAGTCGGCGCCGGTGAAACCGGGGGTCCGCCGGGCCAGCACATCCAAGTCCGCTTCTTTTTCCACCGGTTTGCCTTTGGTATGGACTTTGAGGATTTCCTGACGGCCCTTGACGTCGGGTTTGTCGACGACGATATGACGGTCAAAGCGACCCGGTCGCAGTAATGCCGGATCCAGAATGTCAGGCCGGTTCGTAGCCGCGATGATGATGATGCCTTCATTCACGCCAAAGCCATCCATCTCCACCAGCAACTGATTCAACGTCTGTTCCCGCTCGTCGTGGCCGCCGCCTAGTCCGGCGCCCCGTTGGCGACCGACTGCATCGATCTCATCGATGAACACGATACAGGGAGCGCTTTTCTTGGCTTGTTCAAACAGGTCACGAACACGCGATGCACCGACACCGACAAACATTTCGACAAAGTCGGAACCGCTGATCGAAAAGAACGGCACTCCGGCTTCACCCGCCACCGCTCTAGCCAGCAAGGTCTTGCCGGTGCCGGGAGGGCCAAACAGCAAAACGCCTTTGGGGATGCGCGCACCCAAGTCATTGAATTTTTTCGGATGCTTGAGGAATTCGACAACTTCCTCCAGCTCTTCCTTTGCTTCTTCCGCCCCTGCCACATCGGCGAAAGTGACTTTGATCTTTTCTTCATTATGCAGTTTGGCGCGGCTTTTGCCGAACGACATAACCTTGCTGCCGCCGCCCTGCGTCTGCTGCATGATGAAGAACCAAACACCAATCAGCAACAGCATCGGCAACAACGAAGAAAACAAGGTTGTCCACCATGGCGGTTGCGGCGGCAGTTCAGCCTTGATATCAATCTTCTTTTCCCGCAGGGTATTGATCAAAGTGGGGTCATTGGGCGTAACCAGGGTAAATTCCTGTCCATCCTTGAGTTTGCCGCGAATCGTGTTCTCCACGATCGTTACCCGGTCAACCTTTTGATCCTCGACCTGTTTCAAGAATGCGGTGTAGGATACCTCGGTCTTGGTCGTGGTTTTGGACGAGTAATAATCGATGATCGATATCGCGATGATGATGATCAGTAAGTAAAAGCCTACGTTGCGAAAAAACTTGTTCAAACGGGCCTCCTATTGCCAGCACGATTGGCTGCCTATTGATATTATTCGTAGGGGATAATTATATCACAAATATCAGGGGTTTCAAAGAGTTGTCAGAGATCCCGGACAGTTAGCCCTTCTGGTAAATCTCCGGCTTTAACACGCCGATAAACGGCAAATTGCGATATTTTCCGGCATAATCAAGTCCATAACCGACAACGAAATGGTCAGGAATGATAAATCCGTTGTAGTCAACGGTAACATTGACCTTGCGGCGGTCCGGTTTGCTCAGCAGCGTGCAGATCCTGACGCTGGCCGGTTTGCGCGACTTGATGTTGTCGACGAGGTAATTCAGCGTCAGTCCCGAATCAATAATATCTTCGATGATCAGGATGTGCCGGCCTTCCACGACTTCATCCAAGTCCTTGATAATCCTAACTACGCCGCTGGAGTTTGTGGAAAGACCATAGCTGGTAATCGCCATGAAATCGATGTCCATCGGCCGTTTGATCGAGCGGGCCAAGTCAGCCATGAAAATCACCGCACCGCGCAAGACCCCGATCATCAGAATCTCCTGCCCAGCGTAATCATTGGTGATCTGTTGTCCCAGTTCCCTTACTCTCGCACCGATTTCCTCGGAAGTAATCAGTATACGTTCCACATCTTTTAACATAAATAACGTTCCTCCTGTCGCTCAAGTATTATCGATTTTCGTTTGTTCCATCACAAGCAAATCCCGGTTGGTTCCATCAACCTTGCCGCGCTCCGACCGTCGTAGTCCAGCAATCCATAGAATTCCTTTTTCGTCGCAGATCAACGGTAGTCGCTCTCGTTTTTCGGCCGGCACCTTCAAGTCAATCAATATTTTTTTCAGTTTACGGGATCCTGGTGCGCCCAAGGGATAAAACGTGTCGCCAGGCAAACGACGCCTCACATGAAGGGGAAAGTGCAACGCCGCACAATCAAAAACGACTTTGTCCGGCCCAAGGTCATCCGGCGCTGTTGCGGCGTTAACAAGTCGTTTGCAGCGAATCACTACGCCAAACTCCGGCACTTCAGTTTCACCGGGGCACTTCAGCAACATAGGCTGCAAAGCATCTGCCGTATCGTCTGTCGCGTATTTTTCATCGCCGCATCGCAGTTTTTCAATAGTCAGGTCCCGGTAAGCTTTGCGCGCCTGCAAGTTTCCCGGCAGGGCGATGCGGCGGGTGCCGTGTTCCTGCAGGAACAATTGGCGAATTTGCTCGACATGGACAAACCCGACCCCTCTTGTATCTCCGCGGAGTTGTTCCAACAGCAACCGCAACAGCTCTCGCTGCATCGCGACATGCATGCGGAAAAAAGCATCGGCGTCAATCCGGCAGCCCCATTCAAACTGTTCGACAGTCCGGGGCAACAGTTCCAACGCCTGGCACCGCAAAAAATCCTGCTCGTCAGTCAATATCGAAGCCGTTCGACATAATGTTGCCACCACGGCAGGATTGTACCTCTTCTTCAACACAGGCAACAATTCGTGCCGCAATCGGTTGCGCAAAAAATCGACATCGGCATTTGATTCGTCCAAACAAGGCTGCAGGTTGCGTTGCCTGCAATACACTTCAATCTCGGAGCGGTCGAGACACAGCAAGGGTCTTGTCACATCGCCGCGCAGTGGTTGAATTGCGCCAAGTCCGCGGCTACCGCTACCGCGCACCAGGTTGAGCAAAACAGTTTCCGCCTGATCGTCGCGATGATGGCCAGTCGCAATCAATCCGCCGCCGATTTCCCCAACAACCTGGCGGAGGAAACGGTAACGCGTACTACGGGCAAGTTCTTCCAGCGAGCCGCCTTGCACTCGTAGCAGTGCCGGCAAATCCGCAGACCCGCCAAAAAACTCCAGCCCGCGTTCGGCGCAAAAGCGCCGGACAAAAGCGGCGTCTTGAGTGGATGCGTCACCGCGAAGGCGGTGATCAAAATGAGCGACGAACAGTCGAATATCTCCCGCCTGTTGATATTCGACGAGTAAGTCGACCAACGCCAGAGAATCGGGACCACCTGAACAGGCAGCCAATATATTGCCACCCTGGGGCAAAAGACCATGTCGTTTGACCCATTTGCGCACTTTGGCTCGAATCATCGAAACTTCCATATATATGGTTTCGCCGCCCGAAGAATTTTCCCTGCGGGGCATGCTTATTCATATTATCTTCAAAATTACAGAGTTGCAAGTCAAAATTCAAAATTCCCAGAACATGCAGTCCACATGAAAAAGGAGCAGTCCTTGCCACTCCTTCATTTCGACCCGGATATAATTTATTCGGCAACCGACTGCAACCTGTCCTGCTCCGGCACCTGAATCTTTCGCAATGTACTTAGCCTCACAGTGCGCTGTCCGTTGGCGGGTTGACGACCCGGTTTTTCGTAGGCCAGCAAACCCGGTCCATTATAAATCCATTCCGGAACGCCTTCATCCGACAAGCGCATAACCAACAGATGATCCGGCACCTGATCGGAGCGAAAAACCACCGAATCGGCTTGCGCGGCTTTTATTTGAACCAACTTCGCCTTGTCGCGGGTCCGGGCGTTGTGAACCTTGCTGGAAGCAGGCAGCAACTCCAGGTCAAAATCATTGGCAGCCAATATTTCACAAAAACTTTCGATCACATGAGAGGCCGGAGTGAAGCTTCGCTTGGGAAAAAGCCGTTCCAATTCGGCTGTCAGGGAATAATACCGACAAATCAGTTCACCGACATGTTGCTTGGACAAGGCGGATTCAACTCCTTCAACCGGCTTCAGTTAGCTTATAAAACATTTGACAAACTTTGCGATTTCCCTCGGGACCTTAGTCCCATTTTTCACAAAATGACGTCCTATTTTTATTTTACGCCTGCCAATATTCACCTGACAGCAAGTCCATCACCGTCAACGGTCCGTGCCAGGCTGCCCCCGTATCCAGAAAATACTTGTGTTCACGGATCAAGGGTTTTGTCGAGTCCTCAACATCTTCAAACGAAGCAAAACGCCTGAGATACTGAACGGGTGTGTGCCCCGTCACCACATCCTGCGGCCCGCGATACCCTTCGATATATTCCTCGCGTATCCAGATCAGATCTCTCGGCAATTGTTTTTCAATTTTGCGTCCCGGACGAATTCCTGCGTGAACGCATAAATATCCCTCGACTTCGGTCCAGCGAGGCAAATCAGCGAAAAATGCCAGGTGCGCATCCAGCTCCGACGCATGCGTCCGATAAGAATCCAGCGTGATTTCACCGCCGTTGGCAAACCATTGTTCCAGTTCCACTGGGTTAAGATAGCCGTTCTTGCGGTTGCGCAAAGCTTGGCGCATCAGGTCTTCATGATTTCCATACAACGCAATCGCTCCGAGTTCAACCAGGCGCATCACTTCCCAAACAACCCGTCGCGAGTCGGGCCCGCGGTCCACATAATCACCAAGCAAAATCAACCGGTCAACTGCCGGTCGATACTCGCAAAGCGTCAAAACGTTCAGCATTTTTTCATACTGACCATGCACATCACCCATCACTAACAGGCGGCCCTGGTGCAGACCCGATACAAATTCCGTCAATAATAATGAATCCTTTTCCATTTTATTTGGCTTCGACACCACAGCCGTTCTCTCCTGCAACAGCCAAAATCGGTCAAAAACAAAAACTGAAGGCCGCCCCTTGCGACCTTCAGTTTCTCGATATTCATGAATGCGCCCGTTTGCTTACTCTGGTCAGTCGCCAGCAGGAGTGAGCCGTCGAAGCCGCGGGCCGACCAGGCCTGTCCGTTCGTAATAATGCCGATACTCTGGAAAAGTATCCAGCAATAAACTTTCCTCTCGGCCCAACCGGATCATCAGGAAAACAATCTGCGCTATCGCCGCAACCAGCATGCCCAACGTAGGAAACATCAGTGCATTGGCGAGTGCCCAAACCATGTAGCACACATACAACGGATGCCGGGAATACTTATAGGGACCGTGCGCAACAACCGCATGCGCTTCCGGAACAACCGTCAGGCAGTCTCCCAAACAAAACAGCGCCCAAATGACGAGTGGATAGGGCAACAGCGAAAGTGCCACGCCAATCTGACGAAACTCGGCGACAAATCCTTCTGCGGCTTGCTGCGGCGACAGCACCATCACTGCAACGCTAAAGCCAAAAGTTGTCCCCAATCCGATAATCAACGAAGAGAGGCGAACATCAATGGTTTTTGGTTTTTGCAACAAACTACGGCTTAAAAAGTAAATGTCAAGCAGACTGACGGCAATGACCGGCATTCCCCACAGCAAGTGGTAAAGAGACCGGTTCAACGTTGTCGCAGTCAAGACGATAATAGCCAGCATAAACAAAGTTACCGATCCACCGGCGATAAAACGGATGATTTGTTGTTTTTTTTCGCTTGGATTCATCGCAGTTCCACTCCTTGCAAGCAAGCCCCCGGCCAGTTCATGCCGGGGGCTTTTCTCTGCTTTTCCTTACAGCGCGCCAGCCACTGTGTTGAATTGAGCCAAAACCTGAGGTCCGAGCAAAATAAGCCCTGCCATACCGACAACCGCAACCAGTGCAAGAATCAAACCATACTCAACCATTCCCTGACCTTTTTTATTTTGCAGAATCGAAGTGATCATTTTCAACATTGTAATTTCCCTCCCCATTATTGAATTATGCTGGACTTGCTACGTTTGTTTTCTGGCTCTATTGTAGCAAGCCTCCGGGGGAGTTCCATCGTACGCAGGTCTTATCTTTACTAGGCGAATCGTCCTATTTTTCTTCCAGCGGCACTGTAATCATCACCCGTGTTCCCTTGCCGGGCGTAGATTTGATCGCGAGTTTTCCCTGCAACAATTGCAAGCGTTCCCGCATCCCCATCAACCCGAAATGCCCCGCCGGCGCATCGTCATTGGCAGCATCAAAACCTTTGCCGTCATCTTCGATTACCAAGGTCACTCCGACGGGAGCAAACTCGATCCGCACCCGCACGGTAGAAGCCTGAGCATGCTTCACAACATTATTTAACGCTTCCTGTGCCACGCGAAACAAGCCGATTTCAGTATGACTCGCCAAACGCCGCTCGCGTCCGGTCACCGCTATTTCAGTGAAGATCCCGTATTGCGTGCGGAAAACATCCAGAACGCCGCGTATCGTCGGGACCAGCCCAAGATCGTCAAGCGCCATCGGTCGCAAATCAAAAATGATCTTGCGGATTTCACCGAGTGTTGCCCGGATATGTTCGCGCAGTTCACGCAGTTCAAGTTTTGCCCGTTCCACATCACTGTCAATCAGTCGTTCACACACTTCGGCCCGAAAAACGATATTGGCCATCGCCTGAGCCGGTCCATCATGAATATCCCGAGCCACCCGGCGCCGTTCTTCTTCCTGGCTGCGAATAATCTGCGCTCCAAGTTGTTGGGCATTTTGCAACGTCTCAATCTGTGCAAACGCAACGCTCATTTGGTTGCCCAGATAGTCCAGCACCACTCCAACCTGTGAAACCAATTGTTCAGCTTTGGCAACCGTACCACCCAGGTTGCGCAGCCGTACTTCCTGTTCGTTACGCTGACGGCGCAGATTTTGTTCCTGCTCGCGAGCCACCGCCAAGTCAATCTGGATTTTCCGGGCATCCTCGTACGCTTCACGAACTTCTTCTTCCGGATGGCTCTTGAAATCCCTG
Source organism: Sporomusaceae bacterium (assembly GCA_018434355.1). Lineage (GTDB taxonomy): Bacteria > Bacillota > Negativicutes > UBA1444 > UBA1444 > UBA1444. Next base: position 16,370 of record JAHDPL010000041.1, read on the forward strand.
CTGACTTCCATCAGATGAATTCTCGCCTTGCGCTCCTGCCTTTCCAGTTCGTCAACACGTTGGATGATTTCGGCAGTCTCGTTCTTGACCCGCTCGACATCACGTTTGACATTCTCCAGTTCATCCCTGGCCATCTCATAAACTTCGTAAATCTGGCCCCGGCTGTCACGAATGCTGGAAATGGTTTTCTTGATGATTTTGTCGAGTGTTTTAACATCAATCCCCTGTATCATACTTCGATATCCACAATCCGGCGAATCACAATAATCCCGATCACCTGACCCAGCCCGGCCACCCCCAACATAATCTTGCCAAACGGATGCACAAACAACAATTTTACATATTCAGGATTAAGCAGATAAATTACCAGCCCCAACACGACTGGCAACAAGCTGACAATGATGCCGGAAATGCGCCCCTGCGCCGTCAATGTCCGGATTTCGCCGCGGATTCGAACCCGTTCCCGTATTGTTCGGGCGATATTGTCAAGCACCTCAGACAAGTTTCCGCCCACTTGCCGCTGAATCAACACTGCTGTGAGCACCAGGTCCAAGTCTTCCGAATTGATACGCTTGCCCAGATTGCCCAGGGCATCTTCAATCGTAACGCCGAGATTCATCTCCTTGACTGCACGGGCAAATTCACTGGAAATCGGCGGACGCATCTCTTGCGCAACCATGTCGGACGCCTGCATAAAACTGTATCCGGTCCTTAGTGAGTTGGCAATCAAGATTAATGCATCGCCCAGTTGGCTGTTAAACGCTTTCATCCGCTTGGCAGTTTTCATGTTTACCAGAATGAATGGAAAAGAAAAACCGGCAATGGCGCCAGTCACTCCCGCAAACAGCTGCCCTCCGCCTAACAGCAAGAATAGCATGGCCAGTAGAGTCGCCGAGGCGAAGCACAAAACGATAAACTCTCCGCTACGTAGCGGCAAACCCGCGCGCAGCATCCGCATTTCCAGCGACAAGTCCCAACGGGGGGATTCCAAATAGCGGCCGAAACTGCGCAACAGCCGTCTGATACCGGTCGGTTCCTCTTCCTGGTACGACGATGTCTTGGCCGAGACCGTCTGTTCGCCGCGCGCCACTTGTTCCAACCGCGCCGCCACCTGCCGCTGTTGCGCCGTCGCCAGTTGGTAAACCAACAAAACGATCGCGCTCAATGTCAAAAAGACACTGACTGATATGAGCAAAATCATCTGTGGTTTCTCCTATCGGCCAAATAATTTGAACCGTAAACCAGGTTTTCCAGCCGAAGCCGCTGCGTCAGCAATAACGGGCGCCACTTTGGCTGCAAGCGCTGCTATTTTTTGCGCTAATAACGACTCCGGTTGCGCAAGCATCAAAGGAACGCCCTGGTTGATTGAATTGACAACCGTTTTGCCATCCATCGGCAAGGTTATGGCAAGTTCTTTCTTCAACGACTCCTGAACTTCGCGCGGCTCAATTCCGCCATCGGTATGAACGCTGTTGACAACCAGCTGCAACTTGTCGTCGGCATAGCCCAACGATTGCAAGATTTCCAGCGCCAATTTGGCATTCTTTACTGCAGGTAAATCCAGCGCCGTCAGAACCAGTATACTATCAGAAGCATCCAGTGCCGCGATGGACACTTCGTTGAAGATTGCGGCGGTATCGACCAGGATGAAATCATAAGAATTGCGCAGTTGTTTCACAACAGCGCCAAGCAAGTGGCCGGAAACCGTCTCGGCCTGTTCTGGGCGTAGCGGCGCTGCAAGGACATGCAGAGCCTCGCTATAAGGCGTCATATAGGCGGCAAGCGTTTTGTCATCCAAATGTTCGGCATCCGGCAAAACATCTGCGATCGTACTGCGTGGCATCAAGTTTAAAAACAGCGGAATGTCTCCGAATTGAATATCGGCATCGACAATCGCCACCCGCGTTTCCGGTCGTTTCGCCAAGGCGACGGCCAGATTAACGGTCAGCATAGTTTTCCCCACGCCGCCTTTGCCGGCAAAAATGCTTATAACCTTACCGGGAGTCTTGACTCCCGATTTCAACCGCATTGCATCGCGAATCTGCCGGTCACGACTTGCCGATTGCTGGATTGCTTGGATCAGTTCATCGCCGGTGAAAGGTTTCGTGAGATAGTTCTTCGCCCCGGCCATCATCGCCCGTCGCAGATACTCCTGTTCACCTTGAACGCTCATGATGACGATCGTGGTTCCCGGCACTTCCACCGTCAAGCGTTCGGTGGCGGTTATCCCGTCCATACCCGGCATGTTGATATCCATCAGCACAACGTCAGGCCGTAGTGCTTTGGCCTGCAAAATAGCCTCTTCGCCGTTTTGGGCATGGCCGACCGCTTCAATCCCCGGTTGAAACTGCATCAATTTGACAATATTTTCCCGGGTAGCGGCAACATCGTCAACGATTAGGACTCTGATTTTGTCGGACATCTGTCTGCCCTCCTGCCGGCTTCTGATTGAGGTGATCTTTCAATTCTTGGGACATTGGAGGAACTAGCGCTTGCGGATCAACGATCGTCGGGGTCACCAGGATGATTAACTCCGTTTCTCCCTTGATAAAGCTCGTGCTACGGAACAATTGACCCAAGACAGGCAAATCGCCTAAGAACGGAAGCTTGGTTACGTCGCGAGTAATGTCATGGGCAATCAGACCGCCAATCGCCATCGTCTGTCCTGAGGCCAGCGCAATCGCTGTCTCCGCTTTACGCATCCGAATCGATGGTATTTCAATATTGGATCCCAACTTAATTTTGGTCGTCGGATTGTTCCATTCCATTGCACTGACTTCGGCCTTGACCTTGCTGGTGATGATTCCGTCCAAACTGGCTTCCGGCGATATCTCCAGTTTAATGCCATAATCTTTCCATTCAATACTTACTTGCCCTGCCATATTACTTACCGGGACCGGAATCTGCCCTCCCACCAAGATATTAGCTTTTTCACCGCTGAGCGTAACCATATTCGGCTGCGACAACAGTTTGGCAAAGCCATTTTGTAACAGCAAGTTGAGTTGCGTATTGAGAGGCGCCACCGCCCCCATATTTCCGAGACTAATAGCTGTTCCTTGCAGCACCGTATTTTGGTATTGACCTGCAAAAAATATGCCTGGATTTGCTGTATCGGTACTGTAGTATTGCAACCCCAGTTTATCCGTCTTGGTCCGATTGATCTCGACGATTTTCGCCTCAATCTTAATCTGCACCGGTTTGGCGATTTCCAACAGATTAACGACCTTGTCGCCATAGGCCGCAGCGATCTTTTCGGCTCGGGCCCGCTGATACTGATCATTGACCGTGCCTTCCAGAATCACCGTCTTATTCACCTTGACCACCCGGATATCCGGATAGCCGAGCACCCGTTTGATTTCATTGGCAATCGCCGGGTCATTGGCTGCGACTTCCACTTGAAAGGTCTGTCGACCCATGTTGGACCAGATGATTAGCGTCGTGGTTCCAGTCTGTTTGCCAACCAAAATCAATTCGGAACTGGACACGACCACCACATCCGCCACATCGGGGTTGGCAATCGCCGCCCGTTGCAGGCCGCTCATATTCACAGTCCGCGACTGTCCGGCGCCGACCGTCATTTTTTCCTGCGCCGAAGCCGCAAGCTGACTTGACCAAAGCAACATCAGGCAAAGCAGCACGCCGAGTGCGAATGATTTTTTCATGGCGATACCGCCTCCCCTACTCAACTTTGGTCCCCCGAATCACCGGGATGCCCGGACCGGATTTGGCAGCGCCGGTTTCCGCAGCGGGCGGCGCTGCTGCTGGTGGCGGGGGCGCTTGCTCTTTTCCCTGCTGGATCGGTGATTTGTGAACACCTACAATATCGGTCGGCGTCACTGCAGGCTTGACTGGTTCGATGCTTTCAGGCAGATAAGGCCGCAAAGCAAACCGCAACTTGCCTTTTTCCTCAGCCAGTGCGATCTTCGCAGCATCATCCGGCGCGACTGCCAGCGTCACTGTTGTCGCCTTGATGACTCCCGCATCCTTCGTCGCTTCCTTCTTGGAGTCGCGTTGGTCCGGCGCCGCTTCACTATCCTTATTCACAGCCAACACCAGAATGTTTTGCAGCAGAATCCGACTCACATGATCGCCCACAACCTGCTGATCAAACGTAACAATAGCATCCACCATATCGCCTGCCTTGAGCAATCCTGCCACGCCGGTGATCTCGGAAACCCCGACAGTCAGCGCCCGCTTTCCGGCAGGAATCACCCCGGTGAAACCAACCTGTTTCCCATCGGTAAACAATCGCCGCTGCAAAACCTGTTCGCCGCCAACTACAGTTTCACTTGTCACCATGCCTATCACTTTGGGCAACTCCCTGACTGCGCCGGATTGGATATATTCGGCGGGGATGCGCGACTCCTGGACCATCGCTGCGGTTATTCGGGTTTTGGCCGGAATGTCGACCCTGGCGGTCACAACCGGTTCCCCTTCGACAACCGGCGGCTTTTGCACGCTCTGATTAAGGAAGTTGTAAACCAGAATGGCCGTAACAAAGCTCAGTGTCAACGCAATTGCCGTCAACCCCTTGCTGGATAGTTTCGCCACATTGCATCTCCCCTCTAACTACGCTAATCTGTGGTTTCATTGTACAAGAGAAGCGCGCAAAGCTCAATAGAATCGCCTTCTCCGCAGTGCATCCTCGGTCCCATCTTTTGTTGGGACTTCTGTCCTGATTTAACATTTATAACCACTTTTTGATACGGAAGAACTTTATCATAATCAGGGCTACCGCCAACATCAGGCTCGCAACCGCATAAAACCCATATTCCCAGCGCAAGCCCGGCATCGATTCAAAATTCATGCCGTACACACCGGCGATGAATGTCAGCGGGATAAAGAACGTCGAAATAATCGTAAGTACTTTCATGACCTCATTCAATCGATAACTGATGCTTGATAGGTAAATGTCCAGCATTCCGGCGACAAGGTCCCGATAAGTCTCCACCATATCAATGACCTGAATGATGTGGTCGTAACTATCGCGCAGATAGGGCCGGGTAGCGGAGTTGCACAAACCGGACTCACAACGCTCAAACGCTCCGATGAGTTCCCGGACAGGCCAAACGGCTTTGTGAAGATACAACAATTGCCGTTTGAAAAAATGAATCTGCTTCATCTGTTGCGGCCCCGGGTGCAACACCAGCGCTTCGTCGAGATAATTCAAAGCGTCGCCCAAATCATCTAGTACCGAGAAGAACTGGTCAACAATAAGATCAAGCAATGAGTAGCACAGATAGTCAGTTGATTGCAGCCTTATTCTCCCTTTGCCAGTCAGAATACGCTCCCTTACTGACTCGAATACATCTTGTCCCGTTTCGCCAAAAGAAATAAGCCAATCTTTCCCTGCCACCCAGCTGATTTGTTCAAAGACGATATTTCCCTTGATTTGGTCGTGAAAATAGCCTGTTTGCTTCTTGGCGCCCGCTGACGGCTTGATCAAACGGGGCACACGCAATACGAAAAACAGATAGCCGTCAAATTCTTCAAACTTTGGCCGCTGTGTCGTATCAAGAATATCTTCCAGCACTAATGGGTGAATCGAAAAATGACGGCCAATTTTTTCGATGGTTTCAACGTCATGCAACCCATTGACTTCAATCCAGCAAATCCCAGTGGGAGACGCGTCCATCAACAACGGCTGCACTTGCTCTGTTTCCTGGATGTCGGCAGAATCAGCTGTGTAAACAGTGCGCCGCAACTTGGTTTTCTCCAAGTAAACATCACCAATATGACGCAATGTACCCGGTGGTGCGCCTATTTTCTTTGCATAATGAACCTTCGGTTTTTCCAGGGTGTTCACCCCATCCGCCATTTTCCTGTTTTGTTTGATCTGTTGCTAGTGTCTTTGACATGTCCGGGCAAAAGTCCTGCTGTTTGTAGTTTTCACAACCAAAACTGACGACCTGCCCGACTCAAACTGAAAAACAGGCAGATATTTTGGCAGGAAATATCCGTCTCAGGTGGAACATTTACAAAGGAAGCGTAAAAGAAAAGAGGGGTAGCATGTGGATATCATAAAAGAATTGTTAAAAGACGTGCCGCTGCCACGAATGGTCAAGATTCGTCAAACCTTTAATGCTGATGAAATCCTTGATGTCAGCGCCGCACTCAGCACCGCTCTGGTCGATTCAGGCCAACTCAAGCAAATCAAACCGGGCATGAATATCGCCATTGCCGCAGGCAGTCGCGGTGTTGCGCAAATAGCTACACTTGTCCGCACTACGGTCGCCGAAGTCAAGAAGCAAGGCGCCAACCCCTTCGTTGTGCCCGCGATGGGAAGCCATGGCGGCGCCACGGCGGCCGGACAGGCCGAAGTGCTGGCTCACCTGGGAATAACCGAAGAATATGTCGGCTGCCCCATTGTTTCTTCGATGGAAGTCGTTGAAATTACGCGATTGCCTAATGGAATGCCTGTTTATATTGATAAGAACGCCTATCAGGCGGACGGCATCATCGTAATCAACCGAATCAAGCCCCACACGGCTTTCCGTGGCACCAACGAAAGCGGTCTGGTCAAGATGATTACCATCGGCCTGGGCAAACAGAAAGGCGCCGAATCTTGCCACGCTTACGGGTTCAAGCACATGCACTCGCTGATTCCCGCCATGGCCCAGGAAATGCTGAAATTGGCCCCGATCATGTTTGGCATCGCCACAGTTGAAAATGCCTATGACCACGTTGCCAAAGTCATTGTCGCCGGCGCTGCTGAACTAATTGAAACGGACAGACAACTGCTGACCGAAGCGAAGGCGGCAATGCCGCGCATCGAGTTTTCGCCGATCGACGTACTGGTAATCGAAGAAATCGGCAAAGATATTTCCGGCGACGGGATGGATCCGAATATCACCGGACGTTATCCAACCCCCTATCCGACAGGCGGCCCCGAAGTATCAAAAATGGTCGTCCTGGATCTGACGGAGAAAACCGGCGGCAACGCCAATGGCGTCGGCACGGCGGACTTTACCACCCGCCGGTTGGTCGACAAAACCGATTTCCAGTCACTATACGCCAATGGCATCACATCGACCGTGGTCCGCCCCAACGCGATTCCAATGACGCTGGACTGCGACCTCGATGCGATCCGCGCAGCCGTTAAAACAAGCAATGCGCTGGATTTATCAAAAGTTAGGCTGGTGCGAATCAAAAACACGCTTCAGCTTGGCGAAATCATGATTTCTGAAGCAATGTTGCCGGATGCTCTATCACTTGCCAATGTCACCATCTGCTCAGAGCCTTTCGAAATGCAATTTGACGAACAGGGAAACCTCAAACAGGTTTAGTCGCTTCTAGCCAAAACAGGAGTTAAAGTATGAAAAAATTCTTAGCCGACGCTAACAATGCCCGGCCGGATCACAGCCGGGCCATTGTATTTCTTTTACTGGCCGCTCTGCTCTGGAGTACCGGCGGCCTATTCATCAAATGGGTCGATTGGAACGGCATGGCGATTTCCGGAGTGCGCAGCCTGATTTCGGCCCTTGTCATCGGTGTGGCGTTCCGCAAAGACCTCAAGATCACTTGGTCAGCGACCCAGTTATTGTGCGCTGTCGCCTATGCGCTCACCGTGTCGCTTTTTGTCGTAGCCAATAAGCTGACTACCGCCGCCAACGCGATTCTTTTGCAGTATACCGCCCCGGTGCATGTCGCCTTGCTGTCTGCCTGGATTCTCAAAGAGCGGGTGACGCTGCGCGACTGGTTGACGATTACTGCCGTGCTGACCGGCATGGTGATGTTTTTCTTTGAACAAATGAGTCCCGGCGGACTGGTCGGCAACTTGCTGGCGCTGTTCACCGGCTTTACCTTTGCCCTGTTCAGCGTGTTGCTGCGCAAGCAGAAAGGGGCTTCACCTGCCGCCTCGGTATATCTCGGCAACTTGCTGACATTTTTGCTGGGGCTGCCGTTCATGTTCGAAGGCGCGCCGGGATTGCAGGGCTGGTTGGGCATGCTTTATCTGGGAGTGTTTCAGCTAGGACTAGCCTATGTGCTTTATACATGGGCCTTGTCACAGGTCAGTGCGATGGAGGCGATTCTGATCACGCTGATCGAACCGATTCTGAATCCCGTCTGGGTCTTTATGCTTATGGGTGAGATGCCGGCGCTGACTTCCCTTGTCGGTGGGGCAATTATCATCGGCGCAGTGACGATTCATCACCTGGTAGGGGCTAAACGACAATGAATCCAATAGTATTGCTGCTGAAAAACCGGCAGTTTCAGTCCATCGCCGGCATCCAGGTATTCAATGTTTTCGGCGCACAACTTTTAGCGCCGATCTTGCCGCTCTATCTTTCCAGTCATGGGCTATCCGCCTCGCAAATCGGCATGGTAATGGGAATTACCGCGATTGGCGCCCTGATCATGCGTCCGTCGTCAGGCCGATCGGTCGACCGCTACGGCAGTCGCCCGATCATCTTGTTCGGCCAAAGCGTCCTTGCGGTTTGTTTTTCCGCCTACTTTTGGTTTACCGGCTTTATTCCCCTGCTCATCATCCGGTTTTTGCACGGCGCCGCCCAATCGTTCTATTCGACTGCTTCCGTGACCTTCGCCAGCAGCGTCGAATCGCCGCAAAACACCGCCGGCGCGATCTCGCTGTTCACCGTGTTCACGATGGTCGGACTCGGCGCAGCAACGAGCCTGGCGCCTTTATTGTATCTGGAAATCAGCTTTTTTCCGTTGGTCGGACTCAGTCTTCTTTCTCTGGCGATTGCCATTGCTTTCGCCTTCTTTCGGGCCCGGCCGATTGCCCCTCTGAAAGACGCCGAACGGATGCCTTTCTCTTCGGTGATGCATCTACCGGCAGTCTGGGCGCCGACCGTCTGCCTGTTCGCCTCCAATTTCGCTTTCAGCACCTTGTTCACTTTCGTGCCGCTGTATGCGTTGTCCGAGTCAGTTAGCGGCTATTCATCGTTTTACATCTGCTTTGCCGTCGCGGTCATCGTCACCCGCCTGGCAGTCCAGTCGCTCACCCAGACCTTTTCGGCCGAGATGGTCGCTACTGTCGCCAGCGCACTGAATGTTATGAGCGCCATGGTCGTTATCGTCACCCCTTCGGCATGGACGTTCGGCCTCTCCGGCATCCTGGTCGGACTCGGCTTCGGCATCATTTTTCCAGCCCTGACGGTTTACGTCATCCAGCGAATCCCGCCCGCTGTCAAAGGCACGGCGCTTTCAATCCTCACAGCGGCCGGTGACGTAGGAAATGCATTGGGAGCAGCAATTTTGGGGATCGTCGCCGAATGGTTCGGCTTTCGCTGGGTGTTTGCTTCGGCCGCCCTGGTCGTGCTCCTCTGCGCCCGCTATTTCTATGTCACGCTGGTCAATAAATCCGATGCCCGGCAAGCCGATTAAGCAGGGGTGTCCGACCAGCCCGTCAAAATACAAGACCGTGGCCGGCAGCAAGCTGCTTCGCCACGGTCTTTGTCATCACTTACTGTTTTCCCCACTCGGTGTGAAATGTGCCTGGTCGGTCGATCCGCTCATAAGTATGGGCTCCGAAATAATCCCGCTGCGCCTGGATCAGATTGGCCGGCAACACGGCCTGACGATAGCTGTCGTAATAGTCGAGCGAGGCGTTAAAGGCCGGCGTGGGAATCCCCAGGTCACGGCAGGTCTTGAGCACCAGTCGCCAGGGCGCCTGCGCTTCAGCCAACACCGAGGCGAAGAACGAATCGAGCATCAGATTGGACAGATTCGCATCCTTGGCAAACGCGTCACGGATCTTGTCAAGGAAACGGGCTCGAATGATGCAACCGCCGCGCCATAGCAAAGAAATCTCGCCAAACTGCAGATTCCAGCCGTACTCCTTGCTTGCCGCCGCCAACAAGGCAAAACCCTGGGCATAAGAACAGATTTTCGAGGCGTACAAGGCATCATGCACCGCCTGGATCAGTTGCTGACGGTCGCCGGTCCAGGTTCCCTGCGGTCCTTTGAGAACCGTGGCCGCCACTACCCGTTCTTCCTTGACTGCCGACATGCAGCGGGCAAACACCGCTTCGGTGATCGCCGGCGTGGGGATACCCAAGTCCAGCGCGCTTTGCGAGGTCCATTTGCCGGTACCTTTTTGTCCGGCCTTATCAAGGATCAGCTCCACCAAGGGCTTGCCGGTTTCCGGATCATTGACCGCCATGATGTCGCGGGTGATTTCGATCAGGTAAGAGTCGAGAGGCCCCTCATTCCAGCGGGCGAACACCTCGTGCAATTCAGCCGCCGACAGTCCGCCGGCCTTGCTGAGGATATAGTAGGCTTCGGCAATCAGTTGCATGTCGGAATACTCGATGCCGTTATGGACCATTTTTACATAGTGACCGGCTCCATCTGGCCCGACAAAGGAACAACAAGGTCCATCGGCCACCTGGGCCGCGATTTTTGTAAATAGCGGCGCAATCTCACGAAAAGCCGCTTCGTCGCCGCCCGGCATCAGGCTAGGCCCTTTCAGCGCCCCTTCTTCGCCGCCGGACACTCCCATGCCGACAAAACGGATGCCTTTGGCAGCGAGCGCCTTGAAGCGACGCCGGGTATCCTCGAAGAAGGAGTTGCCGCCATCAATCAAGATGTCGCCTTGTTCCAGATAAGGCAATATCTGTTCGATCATCTCATCGACCGGTTTGCCGGCCTTGACCATCAGCATGATCCGGCGCGGCCGTTCTAGGGATGCCGCCAATTCCGCCAGTGAATAGGTTCCTTTGACGGCCTTGCCTGTTGCCTGTCCAGCCAGGAATTCATCCACTCTTGCCGTGGTGCGGTTAAATACGGAAACCTGAAACCCTTTGCTCACCATGTTCAGCACCAGATTTTCGCCCATTACGGCCAGTCCGACCAGCCCGATATCAGATAATGGTTTCACTGCGATTCCTCCCTGCTCTATCAATAGATTCGCCGAGTTAATACTGTATATGTTCTGCGTTCCTGACGATTCTCCTGTCGCCTTTCAGTCCAGGCTGAAGATCTTGCCGGGGTTCATGATCCGATTCGGGTCCAGCGCCAGTTTGATCGCTTTCATCATCTTCAGTTCCACCGGATTGCAGTATTTCTTCATCAAGGCCAAACGTTTGTAGCCGATTCCATGCTCACCGGACAACTTGCCGCCGAGCGAGTAAATGAATGCGTAGAGCTCATCCTGCAGCTGCGGCAATATCTCCAGCCACTGATCCATCGGCATGTCTTCCTTCAGAATATCGGCATGCACGTTGCCATCGGCAGCATGAGCCGCAATATGGATGTTGACGCCGTATTTCGCACCGAGTTCGGCGAACTTCTGCACAACGTCTGGAATGCAGGACATCGGGACCACCGTGTCTTCCGCCGAGAAAATCAGACTGCGGGCTCGATTGGCTTCGCCGAAGGATTTGCGCGCCTTCCATATCTTCACTGGATCGGCGACCAACACTTCCAACGCGCCATTTTCCGTGCACAGTTCGTCAATGAACACGCACTGGTCGTCCAACACCTCTTCGTTATTGCCGTCAATCGACAGGATGACATAATAGCCTTTGTCACTGTGCGGCAACTTCTCATTAAGAAACGCCTCGGCGCAACGGATGCCCTTGTTGTCCATGAACTCGACGCAAAGCGGATGGATCGGCGACTGCATCACCTTGGCCACGATGTTGATCGCCGACTCCGCCGAAGGAAACACTGCCAGCAGATCGACCACATGTTTCGAACGCGGAACCATTTTCAGCAGCACTTTGGTGACAACCCCCAGCGTTCCTTCCGATCCAATCATCAGCTGGGTCAAACCGTAGCCAGTCGAGTCCTTTTTCAGCTTGCCGCCCAGACTCACGACCTCGCCTTCCGGGGTTACAATTTCGAGGCCAAGGACATGTTGACGGGTAGTGCCGTATTTTACCGCTTTCAAGCCGCCGGCGTTGGTCGCGACATTGCCGCCGATAAACGAGCTGTCGGAGCTGCTTGGTTCCCCCGGATACAGATAGCCTTTTTCCAGAGCGATTTTATGCACGTCGGCCGTGCGCACGCCCGGCTCCACGACCATCACCATATTGACCTCGTCGATCTCCAGCACTTGGTTCATCCGCTCCGTCGACAGCACGATGCCGCCTTGATAAGCCACGGAAGCGCAGGCATAGCCGGACCCGGCGCCGCGCGGCACGACCGGGACCAGGCGACGATTCGCCAGTTTCAGGATTTCAGCGACTTCGGTGGCATTGGCCGGCAGCACGACAGCCTCCGGATAATGAACATACTTTTCGCCGGTCACCTCATCATGCGAATACGGTTCAAGTTTATCACGGTCCGTCCAGACATATTTTTCGCCGACAATTTGTTTCAATTCAGCGAGAGCGCTATCATCCAACGGATTATATGTATTCATGTTGCCTCCTCTTATGGATACGGCGAAACGGATTTTATCAATCCGTCCCGCCGTCAATTCAACCTCATCCGTTATAGGAAAAGACCCGTTTTCGCATAAAATCAGCGCTGGATTCGGGCCGACCCTCCAGCGGCGAAGGCGCGCACCTGCTCCAGGTTGGCCATCGTCGTATCACCGGGGAATGTTGTCAGTAGCGCGCCATGCGCCCAACCCAGCCGAACCGATTCATCCGGTTCCATCCCGCTGAGCAGGCCATAGAACAGGCCGGAGGCAAATCCGTCGCCGCCGCCGACGCGGTCGTAAACGTCCAGTTCGGTTGTTGGCGCTATATAGGTTTTCCCGTTCATCCAGGCTACGGCGCTCCAGCTATGACGATTGGTAGAGTGAACTTCCCGCAGCGTGGTCGCCACGACTTTGATCTGCGGCAACTTGGCCACCACCTGGTCGATCATGCCGAAGAACGCGCTGGGATCAAGTTTGGATTTGGCGGCCACCTCCGGTCCGGGAATTCCCAGGCCCATCTGCAGATCCTCTTCATTGCCGACCAGGACGTCCACATTCTGCAGAATCCTTCCCAGAACCTCAACGGCCCGCTTTTGCCCGCCGACGATATTCCAGAGTTTGGCCCGGTAGTTCAGGTCGAAGGAAACAACGGCGCCGGCGGCTTTAGCCGCTTGCATCCCTTCGATGATGATTTCCGGCGTAGTCTCCGACAAAGCGGCAAAAATGCCGCCGCTGTGGAACCAGCGGACTCCATCGGCAAATATCCGGCTCCAGTCAAAATCGCCGGGTTTCAACAGACCGCCCGCTTCATTCGAGCGGTTGTAGAACACGACCGGCGGACGGACGCCCTGGCCACGGTCGCTGTAGACCGTAGCCATGTTGGGTCCGTTGACTCCATTATGCTTAAAATGCTTGTAAAACGGTTTGACTCCCATTGATTTCACCCTGTCGGCAATCAGCTCGCCAACGGGATAATCGACCATCGCTGTGGCAATCCCCGTCTTCAGGCCGAAACAATCCGCCAGGTTGGCTGCGCAGTTGTATTCGCCACCGCTGACGTGAATCTGGCATTCCGTCGCTTTGCGAAACGGAACCACGCCCGTGTCCAGACGATGCACCAACGCGCCAATCGACAAAAAGTCCAGTGCGCCGTCAGGACGGATATTGAGACCGTTTGTACTCATGTTTTCCCCTCCTCCGTTATTCTTATCGTTCGGGGGCGTCAATCATCAGACCGCAGTATCAAGCTGGATAACGTCCCCTAATTGCTCCCATACGATCACTTTGGCTTTGGAAAATCCGTTGAAGGTCGTCGCCGAGGCCGAACTGTAAGAACCAATGTCCGGCACCAGTAGTAAGTCATCCACATCTAGGCGGACCGTTTCCTTCTCGCGGAAAATCACATCGAACGAATCGCAGCTTGGTCCTGCAAAAGTTGCTGAAATCAAGGGTTCATCCTTGAACGACAGCAATTCGTAGTCCCAGTGGTCAAAAATCACGCCGGAAAAAGTGCCATAAATCCCTTCGTCAAGGAAATACCAATCCTGATTGTCACGGTGTTGCTTGCCAATCACCCGGGTAATCAACTTGACCGCCGTGCCGCAGATAAACCGACCGGGTTCCGCCCAGATTTCAATTGATGGAAAATACTCATCCAGTGCGTTATTGATCGAGCTGAAAATAGCCTGGATGTTGATTTTTTCACTTCCAGGCGCCCGGATCGGGAACCCGCCGCCAATATCGAGAATCCTCAGATTCATGCCGTGGGTCATCGCCTCATCAAACAAGCCACGACACAACTTGATGGCATTAAGATAAGCATGATGCTGCGTCGCCTGACTGCCGACATGAAATGCCAGCCCGGCGACATCAAGACCACAGTCGCGGGCCTTAAGCAACAATCGCATCACATCGGCCGGCTCCGCGCCAAATTTTTTATTCAGATCGATCAACGCTTCCGGATTTTGCATGCGCACTCGCACCAAAACTCCGGCTCCCGGCGCAACACGTGCCATTTTTTCAATCTCGGGTTCACTGTCCACCATATAATATGATATTCCCGCCTGTCCGGCCGTTTCGATGCTGTGCACCGGTTTGATCGGATTTGCGAACACCATCCGGTCGCCACCGATACCCATTTCCTGCAACTGGAAAATCTCGCCGTCCGACGCAACATCGAAACAAGACCCCAGGTCCTTCAGCGTGCGGACAATCCGTTCGTCCGGATTTGCCTTGACCGCATAATGAATGTTGACCCGGGGCATAAATTCCTTCAAGGTGCGGTAATTGCGTTTTACCTGTTCGACCGACATAACCAGCAGCGGCGTGCCAAATTGCTCCGCCAACCGTTTGACATCGGTCTGGGATAGATGAAATTCCTTTTGCATATCCACTCCCCTTTTACGCTTTGTTCCAATGGGCAAAAACCCGATATGATTGTACCATATCAGCAAAAAACTGCAACAAAAAAATCTTGTCTGCTTACTTGCCGCTGGAGTCTGAATCTTTGCGGGTTCCTACCCGCACAATGCGGTTGCGTCCTTCAAACTCGTCCGTGGATATCGTTTCACGGGAAAGTTCCTTCTCGCCTTGCAGCTTTGCGCGTTGCACGGTAATTGAGAACGCAGGCTTTCCCTCATCGTCGACAACCTCATCGCCAACTGGCAATAATGGGTCTTGCACAATCAAGGTATGGGGCGTACGAACCTGTTTCTCTACAGTTTCGATCCGCACAACAGTAGCCGGTTTTGCCTTTTGGCCATAAATGCGGACTTCCAGTCTGTCATCATCCACAATGCTTTTGATGTATACGGGAAAGGCCGAGCGACTCTTTAGTTTCAGATCAATCTGCCCATCCGCCACCGTCGCGTCCAGTCCTAACGGAACATAACCCGGTGGTTGAAAATGGGCGCTACGTTCCAACACTATAAAGTCTGCCAGCAATGCAGCATTGTAAAATGTGCTGGAAACCTGACATACGCCACCGCCCCAGTCCATCACGATTCCGGTGCTTGCCATCGTCGGCGCCATGCGATACCCTGCTTCCGGCAACCGCGCACCAACCCGCTCGTTGAACGAAACCACTTCATCGCTTTTTATCAGCATGCCATTCAGCTTGCTTGCCGCAATCCGGATGTTATGAGTCCGATCTTCATCATTGACGTCAAAGGTCGTCGTAAAAGCTGCCAATAGCCCATCGATTCCCTGCAAGTCAGACGCTCGGACAGCAGGCGGCATTTTTTTGACAATCAGGTCCACCGTCGCCAATTTGCCGTCGCTAACCGCCTGCGCCGCTTTCAACAGTGTTGCAGCAACATCAACCTCTATGCCGGTAACTTCCTTTTCAATGCGAATCGCATTATGCGACTCACTCAGCACCGCATCCTGAGGACGACGATTTTGACTAGCCGCAATCTCTGAAATAAAAGAACGAAGTTTGTCCTGATCCGGCGCCAAACCCAATGCAATCGTTTTGCCGCCGTTGCTAGTTACAAATTGGCTTTCCAGTCTTTCCAACCAGTTTCCGGTCCGTCCAACTCCATAGGCACGACGAACCAGACCGGCCGCCTGCGGCCTAATACTGACAACGTCCCAGGACACTTCCCACTTCTTATCATCCATTTGTAAAATCAGCAGAGGTTCGGACTGTCGTCGCAATAACGCCTGCGCCACCAGTTTTTCCGCTTCCCCCACCGATAGGCCGCCAACAGGAACTTCTGCCAGACTAAGGCCGCGACAGAGCATGTCGGAATAAACCAATGCAATGTCATTGGCTGCCAACAATACTCCACCCATTAGCAAGATCAGCAGGAAAAAACTGAAGAATCGCGTGTAAATGCACTCCCATCGGATTCAAGGTACTTGGACAGATTGAGAATCCCCGCAGATGCGGGGATTCTCCTTAGTGCTAAGTTGCGCGTTTACAGGCGCAAATTCATCGTCAGTTCAATCATCTTATCTTCTTCCCTGATGCGTTGCAGAATTTCTTCCGTGATCTCACTACCCTGTTCAATGATTACACTGCCATCCGCACCAGTAATCCGCCGATTCACCCGTTTGCCAAGCAAGTAACGTCTTTGTTTCTCTTCAAACAGTTGCGCTGCATCATCGCTGGCAACCGGCGTCGGTTGCAGCGCCGCCTGTGTTACGACCGACTCATTCATGGAATATGGCGCCGTCGCAGCTTGTCGAATGCCCATTGCCCCCCGACCGGTAGGATCTACCGCTTCGTTGATGATCAATACATCTTTGCCGAACGTCACAATCTGCTGGACCGGAATCAAAATCCGTTCGCCGATGCTTTCTTCGACTTCGCAGGTATTGATGCGACCCGATTCATCAATCGCGATTTCCACGACTTTGCCGCCCATATGGCCTGAACGCGTCAATGTCCGGGATCCGATTACCTTGACGCCAGCCGACATCAGTTGTTCAATCCGTGGAAGTGTGGAGACGGGAATGAGATTGCTGGTTCCTTCGACTGTTACCGCCGATTCACCCAGGCCGGTAATTGCATTGAACGGCAATACTTTGGCGCCGAGATACCAAGAACCGTCGTCAACGACCAATGCCACCACCGCGCCCTGTGAAGCGTCAATCACCAGGTCTTTCACCGTGCCGACCTGCTTCCCTTCACTGATACTGATTACCGGCAGTCTAAGAATGTCCGCGCTCTTTTTCATCAATAACCCTCCACACTAAATAATTAAGATTGCACACGGTCTCCCGCTAATAACCCCTGTTCTATCTCCGCCTGCCATTCTGCCGGCACCTGTTCAAACGGCAGTCCTGGAGAACCGCGTTCGATCAGCAGATCACGCAACAATTGCAAGAAGTTCAATTTTTGGGTAAAAGTCCCTGCAAGCCTCGGTTCCTGATGAATCGCCGGCAATCGCACGACTTCCGACAATTCATCGATTGCAGCTTCATACTGTCCCTGGCTCTGCAAGGTGCTGACGATTTCGGCAACGACCATTGGCATTGCCTGGCTGTCGGCATATAATCCCCGAATCAAACGAAACGTCATCAGTGCCCCGGCGGTATTTCCCTGCGAACGCTGGGCAAAAGAGAACTCCAACAAATCTTCCAGCGAATCTGACGCCGGTTGCGGCTCTGCTAGCGGAGGCGCTTCGACAGGCTCCGCGGGGAACGCTTCTTCTTCGGTCGGCAAGGCTTCGGCCAACTCTGCAAGTTCAGCCTCATCCTGGCTGTCTGCACGGTCATCCGGTTCCATGTTTTCCAGTTCAATCAAAAATGCATCGGAAATCGCCGCTACGTCTTGCACGGATACCCATTCCAGTTCCGGTTGCTCCGCTGCCACCACAATTGCGTCTTTCTCAGCTTCGGCAGCTTCGGAAACCTCGACAGTTTCGATCACTGCTTCCGGAACCGGATCTGGCGCTACTTCTGGCGATAAAATCACAGTTTGTATCACTTCAGGAACAGCCTCTTCAACTATTGCGCTTTCTGCAGGCATTTCAACCATGTCCGTTCGGCTCTGGGTTTCGATTGATTCTTTGACAGCTTCCTGCCATTCAGTTTTAGGTAATAAGGGTGCTGCCGTCTCTGCCGGCGGCGTCCATGTCACAGCTTGCGTGACAGGTTCCATGAGAGTTTCGCCATTAGCCGATACAGCCGTCATCTGCTGAGGTTGCTGTTTGGCGTCGAATGCGGTAGCCAACCAGGCAAACCCGACCGCGCTGACCAAAGAAATGCCAACGGACCCCAAGAAACCTGCAGTTTGAAAAAACAAGCCAGGCAATACCAAAGAAACCAACCAAGCGAACACAACCAACAAAATCAGCAGTGCTCCTGATAGATGAATGTGAAATATCATTGCTGTCAGCTTATAGATTCCGAACGTCACCACAACGATGGCAATCAATGGAACCAAAAAAAACTCCACCCAGTTCCTCCTGCATGTTGTTTTATAATTAACTACATCCTTGTTTCAGCTTCGACACAATTTCCAAATTTCCTTTTTCTCGCTGAAGAAATTCACCGAAAAACACAGTATTTTATAATGCGCCCTCCAACGGTGGTCGAAACTCTGTTTCCGGCATGAGCAACAACTCGTCAATTTTCTCGAGCAATCGCGCTTTGTCCAAGGGCAACCGACCATGAACCCAGGCGTAGTTGGAATGATGATCGCTAAACAGCTGCGTCGCTTCCACAGTTAAGTTATCGATGAATAAGCGTGTTTCCCATAGTGCCTGATGCGGTCCGAGCAGATGGAATTCCCCTTTTTGATACGACTCAAACAGCGGCGTTCCTGGCATGGGAATCAGCGTTCGCAACCGGATAAAATCCGGATTGATCGCGTTCAAGACTCTTGCGCTTTCTAACGCATGCTCGCGCGTGCGTTCCTGTCCGCCGATCCCGATTAGTACATATTCACTCAGTTCCATACCTGCCTGGATTACTTTGCGACCGGCTGCAACGATTTGTTCGGCGGTCGACCCTTTGCAAATACGCTTCAACGTCACGTCATCGCCGCTTTCCATGCCGGAATGAATCCGGTCGAGTCCGGCTTCGCGCAGCGCGGTCAATTCTTCAAGCGATTTCAGGTTAAGAAACTGAGCCGACCCATACATGGTAATCCGGGACAAACGGGGAAACAGTTGTCGCGCATAGCTAAGAATTTCAACCAGTTCTCCTGTTTTCATCAAGATTGTATTCCCGTCAGGCAAAAAAAGACTCTGGACATTTTCTCCATAGTACTCGCGAGCCGAATTCAAATCTTGCCGGATATCGGCCACCGGACGGATTCGGAATGTCTTGTCTTTGTACATCGCGCAAAATGTGCAGCGATTGTGCGGACAGCCGATTGTGCATTGAATCAGAAGGCTGTGCGACTCGCTCGGCGGACGGTATATGGTTCCTTCGTAACGCATGCGCATTCCCCTTCCTGTCCATTAGTAAAGTTTCACGGCCAATGATTGTTTACTCCATTATAATGACAATCCTGTTGCTCTGCTACAGGCAAATGCATTTTTGACCAAAAATCTTAATATGGGGCGCATTGCGAACAATGCCATGGCGCCGCGAAGTCCATTTAAGAAAAACATTATTCCTTTCGAAAAATATTTTCACTTTTTCTATTGACACATCCAAAAGCCTTTGCGATAATGTATACAAAATCCGACACAATTTCATCATTGTTTTTGAAATGTGATGATTGGGAGCGGAATAATAGCAAGTCCGTTTCAGAGAGCCGGTGGTTGGTGTGAACCGGTGCGGCGCGATTATTCTAAATCACCCAGGAACAGCTTGCCGAACCCGTGACAAATTTTTTGTCGCGGTGTTGTAGGTCAAGACGCAGGACCTGCGTTAAGGGACAGCCGGTGATGGCCGGTGGAATGAGAGAAAATTCAGGGTGGTACCGCGGGAACTCCCGCCCCTGACGTTACGTTTAACTACGTTGCGTCAGGGGCGTTTTGTTTTTCCGGCTCAATAACTGCGAAGGGGGATTTATCATGAGTCATGTGTTGTCCGTCGTTTTGCACCGTCAAGAGGATACGCTGTTGCGTCTGGCCGGATTGTGCTACCGCCGGGGAGTTCCCATTGAACAACTTGCGTTCTCGCCCAGCGACCAAACTGATAAAGTTTGCGTCCGGGCTGTCCTGTGTTGCGAAAAAGACGCCGCAAGCCAGTTGCAACGCCATGTCGCCAAACTGGTCGATGTGGTCAGCGCCGAAATCACGCCGAATTATGAAAGGGGAATTGCGTAATGAAAAAACTCTACTACGATCAAGATGCCAACTGGGACCTCATGCTCGACCGAAAAGTCGCCGTCATCGGCTATGGCAGCCAGGGTCATGCCCACTCGCTCAACTTGAAAGAAAGCGGCGTCGATGTTACCGTCGGTTTGTACAAGGGCAGCAAATCCTGGGCCAAAGCCGAAGCCGCCGGCCTGAAAGTGGCAACCGTGGCCGAAGCCACGGCGCAGGCCGATGTTGTGATGATTCTGATTCCTGATGAA
>JAHDPL010000023.1 GCA_018434355.1 Sporomusaceae bacterium
ATTTGCCTCGGATACGGCGATGGAAGTAACGACCAATGCGGTGCAGATCTTCGGCGGCTACGGGTACAGCCGCGAATATCCCGTTGAGAAGATGATGCGCGACGCCAAGATCACCCAGATCTACGAAGGCACCAACCAGGCTCAGTGCATGGTTATCGCCGGTTCGGTCTGCAGGTAAGAGACACCGGCAGGGATTGCACCTGGAACAATCGCCGTTTATTTGTTATCATAACGAATAAGTGGAATCTCTGTGCGCGTTGAAACAACGAGGGAGCCGGTGGATGAAACCTACCGGTTCCTTTGTTATTTACAGCGAAAAAAGGAAGGAATGCATGAACAAATACCTTGGACCGGCGTACCTGACTCTGGCGGCCAGTTTATGGGGCGGCGTCTATGTGGTGAGCAAGGTGGTGCTGGATGTGCTGCCGGCGCTGGAATTGATCTGGCTGCGCTATCTGTTGGCGTTGGTTACATTGGCGGTTTTTGCGGCATTGACCGGTGAATCCTGGCGATTGCCGCGCAAATCGTTGCCGCTGGTGGGACTCATCGGTCTTGTCGGATACTTTCTGTCGATTTGGGCCCAATTTGCCGGTACGCATTTGTCTTCGGCCCAGATGGGGTCGGTCATTACTTCGGCCACACCTGCATTTATGGTCATTTTTGCCAGAATCCTGTTGAAAGAAACTATTACGGTCCGCAAGGCACTTTCTTTAGTGCTGGCGACCATTGGCGTGCTGTGCATTGTTGGTATTGGCGATGCGGGCGAGAGTTTTCGTCTGGGCGGACTGATTCTGGTTTTGGCGGCGCTCACCTGGGCCTTGATGTCGGTGTTGATTAAGAAGGTTCCGCCGGAGGCTTCGCTGATCGTGGTGACTGCCTATGCGATTCTGGTGGCGACCATTGCCATGACTCCATTGGCTGTGTCACAAATGCAAGCAGCGCATCTGCAGGTATTGTCGCAACCGAAGGTATGGGGCGGCGTGCTCTATATGGGAACAGTTTCCACCGCCGGCGCATTTTATTTTTGGAACAAGGGCCTGCAACTGGTGGAAGCCGGTAGTGGCAGCCTGTATTTTTTCTTTCAGCCGTTGGTTGGCACGTTGCTTGGTTGGCTGTTTTTGGGCGAACAGGTGGGTTGGTCGTTCTGGTTGGGGGCCGCACTGATCTTTGCAGGAGTGCTGCTGGTGATTCGGGAATAGGATTCTCTGATATACCAAATTGTTAAGTCTGCCTGAAATAACAGGCAGGCTTTATTTTATTTCTCTCTGTCATATCTTCACGGATAAACTACAAATAAATGATATGTATTATCAAAATGTATTGACAGCTGCGATGAAATGACATACCATTAGTTCAAATGAAATTATTTATCAATGATAATGGAGCGGGAGACGATACGATGAGCAAAACACTTGACACATTATTGCCGGGAGAAATGGGAGTCATCAGCCATGTAGCAGGGACCGGGCCGATCAAACGTCGTATCGTTGACATGGGTCTGATTGCCGGGACGGTGGTGCGAGTGCAGAAATATGCGCCGCTTGGGGATCCCATCGAAATCAAGGTGAAAAACTTCAATCTGTCGCTACGTAAAATGGAAGCGTCGACAATCACCGTTAAACCACTGGAGGGAACTGTGCAATGAGTACAGCTTGCATGACCGTTGCCCTAGCGGGAAATCCCAATTCAGGCAAAACGACAATCTTTAACAATATAACCGGCGCCAGACAACATGTTGGCAATTATGCCGGTGTGACAGTGGAGCGGCGCGAAGGATTCCGCCGGTTTCAAGGACAAGATTTGTTGCTGGTTGATTTGCCGGGAACGTATAGCCTGACTGCCAATTCTTTGGATGAAATCGTTGCCCGCAACGTTATCATCGATGAAAAACCGGATTTGATTGTGAATATCCTTGACGCTTCCAATCTGGAACGAAATCTGTATTTGGCGCTGCAGTTGCTGGAACTGGAACGCCCATTGGTTTTGGCGCTCAATATGACTGATATGGCCGAAAAAGCCGGCATTAGAATTAATAGTGATGTATTGCGAACCCGTTTAGGCGTGCCGGTGGTAAAACTGATAGGAAATCGCAACCAGGGAACGGAAGAATTGTTGCAGACAGTTGTCGAGAGTTCAAAAAAAACAACCTATCGGCCATTTTCGATTGATTATGGAATGAAAATCGAAGCGGCGATCGCTGAAGTTACAGAGGCTCTGCAAAATCTGACCAATGTAAAGTTTCCGATGCGTTGGTTGGCGATTAAGCTCTTGGAGAATGACGGCGAGGTGGGAGCATCCTTGCTGAATATCGACGGCGGAAGTGCTGTCGCGATGATCGTGGGCAAAGTACGCAACAAAACTGCGGTCATGCTTGGGGAAGAACTGGAAATTGCGATGGCGGAAGCGCGTTATCGTGTTGTGGCCGACATTGTCGCAGAGTTTGTCGACTCCAGCGGTCGTCGTGAACAAACGGTATCTGACCGGATTGATCGAGTACTGACGCACCGAGTGCTGGGATTGCCCTTGTTTTTTGGCATCATGTGGCTATTGTTCAATATCGTGTTTACCGTTGGGGAAATACCGCAAGGCTGGATCGAAGATGCAGTCAAGGGGTTCGGCGACTTGGTCTCGGCGAACCTGGCCGAGGGTGAATTGAGGTCCTTGTTGGTTGATGGGATCATTGGCGGAGTCGGCAGCGTACTCACTTTTTTGCCCAGCATTTTGTTGTTGTTCTTCGGCATTGCCCTGTTGGAAGATACGGGGTATATGGCGCGGGCAGCTTTTGTCATGGACCGGATCATGCGAGCGGTTGGCTTGCACGGAAAATCCTTTATCCCCTTACTGCTTGGTTTTGGTTGCAGCGTGCCGGCCGTGATGGGATCACGGACGTTGGAGAACAAAGGCGACCGAATGGTGACGATTTTGGTCTCGCCGCTGATGAGTTGCAGCGCCCGTTTGCCGGTCTACACGCTGTTGATTGCTGCTTTTTTCCATGAAAGCGTTGCCGGTAGCGTTTTGTTCTCGATTTATTTTCTGGGAATTTCGCTGGCGATCCTGATGGCGCTGGTTTTCCGCAAATGGATGTTTCCCGGCGCCAGTGAGCCTTTTATAATGGAAATGCCTCCGTATCATTTGCCGACGTTGCGCAGTATCGCAATCCATATGTGGGAACGCAGCATTCTGTATCTGAAGAAGGCCGGAACCTTGATTCTGGCGGCATCGATTTTGATCTGGTTTATCACTAACTATCCGGCCAATGTCGAGTACAGTAAAGATTATGATGCGGCAAAGGTGCAAATAACCGAGCAATATGATGAAGAGGCAGCCAAGCCGTTGCTTGCCCAATTGGATCAGGAACAGGCGGGAGAAAAGTTGGCGCTTAGTTATGCTGGTCAGTTTGGTCATTTCATTGAACCTGTCATCAAGCCGCTCGGATTTGATTGGAAAATGGGTGTGGGTCTGGTTTCGGCGGTTGCTGCCAAAGAAGTGTTGGTTAGTACACTGGCGACCATCTATAGCGTGGGTGATGCGGAAGAAAATGCGCAATCCCTTCAGGAAGCTCTGGCGGCCGATGCGGCATTCAGCCCACTTGTGGCTTTCAGTCTAATGGTGTTTACACTTATTTACTCACCGTGCCTGGCAGTATTGGCAGTGGTGCGAAGGGAAACAAATTCTTGGAAATGGCCGGCTTTCAGTTTCGTTTACTCCACGACGCTGGCCTGGGTAATGTCCTTTGTGGTTTATCAGGGTGGACGGTTGATAGGATTGCAGTAGGAAACGGTCGACAATTGTTGTCATAAATAAAAAGAAGAGGCGATCTCAAATAGGTTTTAAATGCCTATTGTTAGAGAAGCCTCTTCTTTTTATTGCTTATCACCAAGCTGCTTTGACAGCAAACTCGAACGATGGTCCTGTTACAGGAAAATCTTTGCTCCTGGTCCGAGCGGCAGGTTCAGGAAGTAGAAGACGCCAAGCCAGGCGGTCCAGGAAAGCAGGAAGGCCAGTGCATAAGGCGTCTGGGTTGCAATTAACGTACCCATGCCGGCTTTGGAACCGGGCTTCATGTATTGGGCCATAATCCCCAACATAACCGGACAATAATAGTTAAGCGGCGTAATCGAATTGACGGAGCTTTCGCCGATTCGGTAAGCGGCCTGCGACAGTGCCGGCTCGAAGCCGAGCAGGCCAAACATTGGCACGAAAATCGGCGCCAGGATCAGCCATTTTGCGGAACCGCTGACAACGAACAAGTCGGTGAACGCTGACAAAAGAATCAAGCCAACGACCAGCGCAAAGCCGGTGAAGCTCATTGCCTGCAGGAACTCCGCACCTTTGATCGCGATGACGCTAGCCAGATTGGTTTTGTTGAACCACGCGATGAACTGGGCTGCGGAAAAAGCGGTGACAATGAAACTGACGCCGCCGCCGAGGCCTTTGGTCAAATACTTGGTGACATCGGCTTCGCTCTTGATCAGACCCTTGCCGATACCGAAGGCGACACCGGTACTTACGAAGAAGAAGAACAGAATTGGGATGACGCTATTAAGCAAGGGAGAGCGGGGAATCAACGTGTGCGTTTTCGGGTCGCGCAGCAAACCGGCTTCGGGAATGATAAGAACCGCTAACAGCGCGATGTAAGCTAGCGCTGCAAACCCTGCATACTTCAGGCCTTTCAGTTCTTCCGGCGTCAATGCATGCTCCTTGGTGTCGCCGGTGATTTCAGTGTTGAGTTCAAGTTTTTCCAAACGCGGCGCAACGACTTTTTCAGCCACGAGCGTACCTACAATGGTCAGGACGAAAACAGATGAACTCATCAGATAATAGTTGATAAGGACGTGAACCGGCGAGTTGGCGGTTTGCGGAATGGTTTTAATTGCGGTCTGCGTGATGCCGGCAATCAGTGCATCGGTGCCGGCGGGGATTACGTTGGCGCTAAACCCGGCGGCTGTTGCTGCATAGGCGATCGACATGCCGAGGATCGGGTTGCGACCCATTCCGGCGTAAACGGCGGCCGCTGCTGCAGGAACAAAGACCATGGCCGCATCGGAGGCCAGATTGCCGTTGATGCCGATAAAGAAGATTGTGGCGGTTACGGCCCAGGGCGGAACGCCCAGCAGGGCTTTACGTACCACCGCGCTGACGAAGCCGGTTGATTCAGCAAGGCCCATAGCCAGCATCATTACAACGACAAGGCCGAGCGGCGGGAAGTTGATGAAGTTTTTTATCATGTCTTCCAATATATAGCGGAATCCGTTTGCGTTGAGCAAGCTGACCACCTTGACGACCACTTTTTTGCCTTCCTTGCCGACATAAGCGGCGGAAGTGCCTTCCAATAAAAAGGATACAATGAGTACTGCGACGGCGAGCAACGAAAACAATATGAACGGAGTGGGGAATTTGTTGCCAATGTACTCAATCAGGTCAAGCATGCGCTGAAATAGACCTGAAGTCTCGGGGGCGGAGTGATCTTTAGCTGGTTTGGACATGAGCAACCTCCTTAATTAATAGAAATGATTTTACTGACGGAACCTTGCGAAGTTGGCTGAGTTGAGTTGCACCTCCCTTGCTGTGCGTTGATTCAGCAATAATCGAAAAGTTACAGTGGATATCTATTTTCCAGGAAAGTCAACGCCGCAAGGGCGGTTTCCTCCATGACCTGTGCACCGACAAACAGTGCGCGCTCGTCAAAATCAAAAAAACCGCTATGCAACGGTCGTACCGGTTCGTTGGCCTTGCCGCAGCCGACAAAGAAATAGGCGGCTGGGACTTTCTCGGCAAAGAAGGCAAAGTCCTCGGCGCCCAGCACCGGTTTGTGATCGCCGTGAACATGGTCGGCGCCCAAAAATCGGCTGGCGGCGAGTTGGACAAATCCGGTTTCGTCTGGTGAATTTTGCAGGCTGGGGTACCCGAACTGGTAGTCCAGTTCAAAGTTTCCGCCGTAACCATCGCAGATTCCCTTTACCATGCGGCGAATTCGTTCGGGAATATCGCGTCGGACCGACTCGTTAAGCGTTCTGACGGTTCCTTCGAGAATGACCTCTTTGGCGACTACGTTATAACGTTCGCCGCCATGCACAGTGCCAATATTGATTGTAGCGGTTTCGCGCGGATCAGTCTGGCGATGGATGATGCGACTGAGCGCCGTAAGTACGTCGGAAGTCATCATAATCGCGTCAATTCCCTGATGCGGAGCTCCCGCATGGGCGCCCGCCCCGAACAGCTTCAGCTTGAAACGATCCGAAGACGCCATCATTGTGCCGCGGCAAACTCCGATGTCGCCATAGGGCAGGTCCGGCCATAGATGCATGCCGAACATCATGTCGACTTTTGGATTATCCAGAACTCCATCCTTGATCATCAGCGGCGCGCCACCGGCCGGCGCCGCTTCTTCAGCTGGTTGAAACACAAGTTTGACGGTGCCGCGCCAGGAATTGCGGTTGGTCTGCAAAGCGGTGGCAGCACCGAGCAGCATCGCCATATGACCGTCGTGTCCACAGGCGTGCATCACACCGGGGGTTTTCGATGCATAGGAAAGGCCGGTTTCTTCATTGACCGGCAGGGCGTCCATATCGGCCCGCAGCGCGATCACTCCGCCACCTGCCCTGCCTTCCAACGTGGCAACGATTCCGGCATGGCTGTCAAATGTCTGGACGGGAATACTAAGTTGTGCAAGTTGTTGTAAAATAAAACTGCGTGTTTGAAATTCCGAACCGCTGACTTCCGGATTGGCGTGCAAGGCGCGTCTCCACTCGATCATTTGTCCCAATTCTTTCGGCAATATAGGCGTAGCCGTCATTCACTGTCTCCTCCCTGATATCCGTGTATTTTTCCAAAAAGAAATGAATTGATAATAGTTTCAATATAGTTGCAAACTTTGCAGTTATTTGAGAAAATACTACCATAAATAAAGGTCCAATAAAAGACATTTCCGTATAATTCATGAATATTCGCAATGAGTTAAAATAATATGCAATGTGTAGCGCGTGTTGCGCGGTAGAGGAAGAATGTCCGTGCAAGAAAAATTAGCGTCTGTCGGCTAAGATTTGGCTGAAATTGAGGTGAAGTAAGTGCGGAAAATTAAACTGGCGATTGTCGGGCCAAGCGATTCTATCGCATTGATTGAAGAAGTCAGCCAAGAATTCGTTGATCGGATTCAGTTAACCAGTTGTATATATAATGATGCTTCGGAAGTTCCCGCTATGATCGCCAGATATGATGAGGAGATCGACATCTGGGTTTTTTCCGGCATCGTGCCTTATCGTTACGCGATTGCCGCGGCCAATAGTACGAAACCCAAATTGTATGTGTCACATACCGGTTCCAGCATTTATCGGGTATTTCTTCATTTGTTCAAGCAGAACCGACCGATCAGCAGCATGAGTTTTGATACGTTCAGCCGCAAGGACATTGAGGAAACTTTTGCCGATGCAGAAGTGCCGCTACCGCAAATCTATGTAAAGGACTATGTCGGCATTGTATCAGCCGATGAATTGACCGAATTCCATCTGGACCTGTGGCAGCGGGGAAAAACGGAAGTGGCGGTGACTTGCTTTCGGGCGACTTATCTGGCGCTGAAGCAACATGGTGTCAATGCATTTCGCATTTGGCCGACCCGCAGCAATATCCGGTCAATTCTTAACCTGGCGTTGTCAAAAGCCGATGCTTTGTTTTCCAAAGCTGGACAGATTGCAATTCAACATATTGCGATTGATGATTATGACGAATTTTCCCGCGAAGCGGTTTCAGGTTATGCGGTGTTAAAGGTCGAATTGCAGCTGCAGGAAATTTTGGTTCGATTTGCCGAACAGGTGCAAGGCGCGATGATTTCGCAAGGCAAAGGTCACTTTACCATCTACTCGACGCGTGGTGCGATGGAATCGATTACGCAAGGGTTTAGCAATTTGCCGGTCGTTAGCGAAATCAGCCGCCGGCTGTCAGTTGGCGTCAGTGGGGGATTGGGGTTTGGCGATACCGCATATAGTGCGAATGAGAACGCCGGCATTGCGTTGGGGATTGCCCGACGCAAAGGAAAAAGCAAATGGATGGTCGTCTTCGATGATAAAACAGTGATCGGGCCTTTAAATTCGGAATTGGCTCTTAGCTATTCGTTGCGCAGCACGTCGACAGGCGCGATGGATCTGGCGAAGAGTCTGAATGTGAGCGGTACCACGTTAAACCGGTTGCTGTCGGTGTTTCATAAACTTGACGGCGCAACCATCGGAGCGGAATCGCTGGCGCAGTATCTTTCGATGACTGAGCGAAATGCCAGACGTTTGCTGGCCAATCTGGCCGCGAACGGGATGGCGGTGGAAAGCGGCGAAGAAACCAGCGGCGCCGGACGCCCCCGAAAAATGTACCGAATTGATCTTGCTAAACTGCGAGTTTGATTTTCAAGCTGTTGTTCTTAAAATAAAGGATATCTCTTTGGATTGTCGAACATAAAACAAATACAATTACGCGGGGGTGCAGTGGTGATAATTCGCAAGGCGGTTCTGACAGACATCGAAGGGATTTACGAGCTGGTCAACTATTATGCGGAGAAAGGCATGATTTTGCCACGATCACTCCATTCCATATTTGAAACCTTGCGTGACTTTACGATAGTGGAAGCTGACGGCAAGGTGATTGGCACCGGCGCTTTGACGCTGGCCTGGGACGGTTTGGCGGAGGTGCGGGCGTTGACTGTGGCGCCGGAACATCTACGCAATGGGGTAGGATTGCAATTGGTGGCTGCGATGACAGTGGAAGCAAAACAATTGGGAATTTCCCGCTTGTTTACCTTGACCTATGAGCCGGAATTCTTCAAGGCGGCCGGTTTCGCCGAGATTAGCAAGGAGGCCTTGCCGCACAAGGTTTGGCGCGACTGCATCAATTGCAGCAAATTCCCTAACTGCGATGAAACGGCGATGTTGATGTCCCTGTAATTTTGGGATTGTTTGCTTGTGCTGATGTGGGTATAATGATAGCGAGATGGCGATGCAAGGGGAAAGCCGGGCATCGCCTGTTTAATTTTTTCACGAAAGGATGCTGACCTTGCTGATCGATAAGAAAACCGATTTTTCTGTTTCGGAGCTCTCCTTTGATGAAATTGACGCTGGATTCACGACGCGGGAGGCGATTGCCGAAGCCAAACGCTGTCTGAATTGCAAAACTCCGCTCTGTCGCAAGGGTTGCCCGATCGGAAATGACATTCCTGGTTTTATTCATGCTCTGGCTAATGGCAATATCGGCGAAGCCAGCGCGATCATCGCCTTGCGCAGCAATCTGCCTGCGGTTTGCGGCCGGGTCTGTCCGCATGAGCGGCAATGTGAAGGCGCCTGCGTCTTGCAACGCAAGGACTGCGGTATTCACATCGGTAAACTGGAACGATTCATCGCCGATTTTGACGCGGAAATGGGGATACATATCCATAAGAATGAATTGCCTTTGCAAGGGAAAGTCGCTGTCATTGGCTCGGGTCCGGCCGGATTGACGGTCGCCGGCGATTTGGCCAAGCTGGGGTTTGCCGTGACGATTTTCGAGTCGCAGTCGGAGCCAGGCGGCGTGCTGATGCATGGGATTCCCGAGTTTCGGCTCGGCAAGGACGTTGTGCGGCGGGAGATCCGGCGGATTCAGGAATTAGGCGTGGAAATCCGGACCAATATCCTGGTTGGGCCGGATATCACAGTCGATGCGATGTTTGAACAGGGATTCGATGCTATTTTTATCGGAACAGGTACGGCGTTGCCAAAGACGCTTGATATCCCCGGCAAAGACTTGCCTGGCGTGGTTCAGGCGACATATTTCCTGGGGATGGTCGCACTGGCCCGGGCCGGTTGTCTGGGCACAAAAGAGATTCCGGTCGTGGCGCGGGACCGCGTGGCAATTGTCGGCGCCGGCAATGTGGCGATGGATGCGGCCAGGACGGCTATTCGGCTCGGTGCGGCAAAGGTGACGGTTGTCTATCGGCGGACCGAACAGGACATTACGGCCGATAAAACCGAGTTTGAAGCGGCGCGGGCCGAAGGCGTCGATTTTTGCTGGCTGTCCGGACCGGCGGCGATATGTGGCGAAAAACGGGTAAATGGCCTGGAGTGTGACATCTTATCGATTGATGCCGAGGGAAAAAGTCAACCGACTGGAAAGCGACAGATTATTGCGGCGGATGTGGTTCTGCTGGCGATCGGCCAGCGACCGGCTGCCCGGATCGTATCGACGACAAAGGGAATTGATGTAGATGATAAAGGCTATGTGGTAACCCGTGAAAGACCCTATGGCATGACCACCCGTCGCGGAGTGTTTGCCGGCGGCGATGTGGTGCACGAGCCGGCTACGGTGGTATTGGCAATGAAGGAAGCCAAGAAAGTCGCAGCAGGCATCGCCCAATATATAGAAGCGAAAAAATTGCTGGAGAGTTGTTAAGATTTCTTCTAAATTTTCCAACTTTTAGGCAAGTGCTTGCACGAACAGATCAGCTGTGCTATATTGTGAACAAATATCATACGGCGAGTAAAGCAAAGAGGCTTGCGTAACGGAATCCGTTCGCAAGCCTTGATTACTTTACCGGCAGAGAAAGCAGCGAAGCTTGGGCGCAATGAAAGTTGAGCCAAGCTTTTTCTCGTTTTATCTGCATGACGTCGATGAAACCGAAAAGGAGGTGAAGCGAGCTGGAAAATCGCCAAGAAAAAACAAAATGCTGAATGAGTAGTGCAAGTACTCATTCAGCGGAGGCAGTCAAAAAACCCTGGCCGGGCTTATTGAACATACCCATTTGCTATTTTAACAGAAATCATCAACGTTGTCTAAACGAAAACGAATCAAAGGAGTGTTGAATCATGCGACAGATAGCGATTTATGGCAAAGGTGGAATTGGAAAATCAACGACTACCCAGAATACGGTAGCGGCCTTGGCTGAAGCAGGCAAAAAAGTAATGGTGGTAGGCTGTGATCCCAAAGCGGATTCGACCCGTTTGTTGCTCAACGGCCTGTGCCAAAAGACGGTTCTCGATACGCTGCGTGATGAAGGCGACGATGTCGATCTGGACGATATTCTCAAACCAGGCTATGGCGGAACCATGTGCGTGGAGTCGGGCGGACCGGAGCCAGGCGTCGGTTGCGCCGGTCGGGGAATCATCACTTCGATCAATATGCTGGAATCACTCGGCGCCTATACATCGGATCTTGACTATGTGTTTTACGACGTGCTCGGCGATGTGGTGTGCGGCGGATTTGCCATGCCGATTCGCGAAGGCAAAGCGCAGGAGATTTATATCGTGGCTTCCGGAGAGCTGATGGCGCTATACGCCGCGAATAACATCGCCAAAGGCGTGCAAAAATACGCTAATACCGGCGGGGTACGTCTCGGCGGGATCATTTGCAACAGCCGCAAGGTGGATAATGAGCTGGAACTATTGACGGCCTTCGCCGAAGAAATCAATTCACAGCTGATTCATTTCGTGCCGCGTGACAATATCGTGCAACGGGCCGAAATCAATAAAAAGACTGTAATCCACTACGAACCCAAATCGGATCAGGCGGACGAATATCGAAGTCTGGCGATGTCGATTCACAAGAACAAGAATTTCACGATTCCCAAACCGATGCATCAGGACCGGTTGGAAGAGTTGATGATGGCCCACGGGATTCTTGGATAAAAAACAAACGGAGGCGAAAACGAATGTATTTGATCAAAGCAGTGGTCAGACCCGAGAAACGTGACGAGGTGCTGTATGAACTGACATCGGCAGGTTTCAATGCAGCTACCGTTGTCGATGTAGTGGGACGCGGCAAACAAAAGGGTATCAAAATCGGCAATATTGTTTATGACGAGATTCCCAAAGTTATGATCATCATGGCGGTCAAAGATGCAGATAAGGATGATATTGTCAGCGTGATCATGCGTGCCGCTAAAACCAGTGAGAAAGGCGCGTTTGGCGATGGAAAAATCTTTGTCAGCCCGTTGGAAGAAGCTTACACGGTATCCACTGGCGCCAAAGAATTGTAGGAGGCTGCTATGAAAGAGATAATCGCCGTTGTGAGAATGAACCGGACCAATGCAACAAAGAAGGCGTTAATCGAATCGGGTGCTGCCGGCTTCACCGCGCTAAAGGTCATGGGCCGCGGCAAGCTGGTGGAAGACAAGGGGGTGATTGCCGCCCGCAAAGCTAACATGATGGAGCTGGCGATCGGTGAAGATGCGAAAGAAGCGGAACAGCTGATCGACGGTTTTCTCGATGGACAACGCCTGTTTCCCCGCCGCATGTTTCATGTGATTGCCAAAAATCAGGATGTCGACCAGATCGTGCAGGCGATCATGAATGCCAATCGGACCGAAAACAAAGTGGGCGACGGAAAAATATTCGTGTTGCCGATTGCGGAAGTGGTGCGGATCCGGACCGCCGAACGCAATGAAGTCGCACTGTAAAACAAGGGGGTGTCAGCATGGCTGTTACTGAAAAAGAACTGGGCGAAATATTGGCTAAACTGCCCAGTAAAGTGCAAAAGAATCGTAGCAAACATATTCTGATCAAGGATGACTGCAAGCCGGATCAGGAGATTGAAGCGAATACCCGCACGATTCCGGGAATTATCACCAACCGCGGCTGTGCTTATGCCGGCTGTAAAGGCGTCGTGCTCGGTCCGCTCAAAGATATGATCCATATCGTACACGGACCGATCGGTTGCAGCTATTATGCCTGGGGGACCCGGCGCAACAAGGCGAAAACGGCTGACCCGGCCGATAATTTCCTTAACTACTGCTTTTCGACCGATATGCAGGAGAGCGACATCGTGTTTGGCGGCGAAAAAAAATTGGCGGCCACGATTGATGAAGTGATGAAAATATTCAACCCCAAAGCGATTACGATTTCCGCCACCTGCCCGGTCGGCTTGATCGGCGATGATATCCAGTCGGTAGCCAAAGCCGCCGAAGAACGGCACGGCATCCAGGTGATGGCGTTCAACTGCGAAGGGTATAAGGGCGTCAGCCAATCGGCCGGCCACCATATCGCCAATAACATCCTGATGGATAAAGTCATTGGCAATTCAAGCGAAGAAAAAGCAGCCAAACCGTTTGCGATCAATTTGCTCGGTGAATACAACATCGGCGGTGATGGCTGGGAAATTGAACGGGTGTTGAAAGAGATCGGCTACCATGTGGTGTCGGTGATGACCGGCGACGGTTCGTATGAAGAATTGCGAGTGGCGCACACCGCGGAGTTGAATCTGGTCCAATGCCACCGTTCGATCAACTACATCGCCGAAATGTTGGAGGTCAAATACGGCACTCCCTGGTTGAAAGTCAATTTTATCGGCATCCAGTCCACCATTGAATCGTTGCGCAACATGGCGCTGTATTTTGGCGATGAAGCTCTGCGCAAGAAAACAGAAGAGGTAATCCTGCGCGAAGTCGCTAAAATTCAGCCGCAAATCGATCAATACCGCAAAATTTGCGACGGAAAACGGGCGTTCTGTTTTGTCGGCGGTTCACGGGGGCATCATTATCAGGGACTGTTCGCCGAACTGGGGATTGAAACGGTGTTGGCCGGCTATGAATTCGCTCACCGCGACGACTATGAAGGCCGCAAGGTATTGCCAACAATCAAGACCGATGCCGACAGCAAAAACATTCCCGAGCTGCATGTTGAGCGCGACACGTCGCGCTACCAGGTGAAACTGCCGCCGGAGATCGCTGCGGAACTGAGCAAAAAAATCCCGCTCAGCGACTATCCGGGACTGAACGTGGACATGCAGAACGGCAGCATCGTCGTCGATGACCTGAACCACTATGAAACGGAAGAGTTTATCCGTCTGCTGAAACCGGATATTTTCGCCTCCGGGATCAAAGACAAGTATGTGGTGCAAAAAATGGGGATTCCGGCCAAACAAATCCACTCCTACGATTACAGCGGGCCCTATGCCGGATTTGGCGGCGCGGTGAATTTCGCCCGCGATGTCAGCATGGCGTTCGCTTCCCCCACATGGAATTTCATCACGCCGCCCTGGCAGGACCAACCGTTGCTGGACGGACAAATCAATGAAGGAGGCGCCGCCTGATGCTTGACGCAACACCAAAAAAACTTGCCGAGCGAACCAGTGGCAGTATGATCAATCCTGCCAAGACCTGTCAGCCGATCGGCGCCATGTACGCGGCGCTGGGGATTCATCGCTGCTTGCCGCACAGCCACGGTTCACAGGGCTGTTGCTCCTACCACCGGATGCACTTGACCCGGCACTTTCGCGATCCGGTGATGGCCTCCACCAGTAGCTTTACCGAAGGCGCCTCCGTATTTGGCGGCGGCGCCAATCTGAAAACCGCGATCAAAAATGTGTTTGAAATCTATGATCCCGATATTATGGCAGTACACACAACTTGTCTGTCGGAAACAATCGGCGATGATGTGCCGACGATTATCCGCCAGGCGGAAGTGCCAGAAGGTAAAGTGGTTTTCCATGCCAATACGCCGAGTTACCAAGGGTCTCACATCACCGGTTTTTCCAACATGACCAAAGCGATGGTGACTTATTTTGCCGAAAGCCAACTGGCGGAAAAGGAAGAAAGGGTCAACATTATTCCCGGTTTCATTAATCCCGGCGACATGCGGGAAATCAAACGAATTACCGCGGCCATGCAGATTCCGTTCACCCTGTTTCCTGATACTTCCGGTGTCGTCGATTCGCCGATGACCGGATCGTTCCAGATGTATCCGCGTGGCGGCGTAACATTGCCGGAACTGAAAAAAACCGGCGATGCAAAACTGACCATTGCTTTAGGCCGTTTTGCTTCGTCGGATGCAGCGGAAACACTGGAGAAAAAATGCAAGGTACGGGCGGCAACGTTGCGTACACCGATCGGCATTAAGGCAACCGATGCATTTGTCATGGCACTGCGCGGTGCGTTTGCCGTCGAGGTCCCCCGTGAACTGGAAGAGGAACGCGGTCAGCTTGTCGACATCATGACCGATACCCATTTCCATTTCCATGGCAAGCGGGTGGCAGTGTTTGGCGATCCGGACATCGTGGCCGCAATGACTGAGTTTTTGCTTAGCCTCGGCATGAAGCCAATCCATGTTTTGACCGGTACGCCGGGCGGTGCGTTGGGTTCAGGCATGGCTGGCTTTGAAGGAGAAGTTAAGGAAATGTTGTCTGCCGCCGGTATCAGCGGCAATGTCAAATCAGCCGGCGATTTGTTCACCCTGCATCAATGGATTAAGAATGAACCTGTCGATTTGCTGATCGGCAATACCTACGGCAAGTTTATCGCCAAAGCAGAGGATATTCCTTTTGTCAGACTCGGCTTTCCGGTTCTCGACCGCAGCGTGCATTCGTATTTGCCGGTAGTTGGTTATCGCGGCGCCATGCGCCTGATCGAGATGATTAGCGGCGCACTGCTGGACCGACAGGATCGCGACGCGGCCGACGAAGACTTCGAACTGGTCATGTAACAGCAACGGATAGAGCATAAAGCCGGTATAAGCAGAGGAGGTGACAGTCATGGGTGTTCCATCTATTCTGGAGAATCGTCAACAATCGATCGTGTTCAAAGGGCGGAAAAAACAGGAGATCCGTTGTGAGACCGATAGCGAAGCAGGTTGTGTCAGCCAACGCGCCTGCGTGTATTGTGGGGCGCGGGTCGTGCTCAATCCCGTGGCTGACGCGCTGCATCTTGTGCATGGGCCGATCGGTTGCGCCAGTTATACCTGGGACATCCGTGGCAGTCTGAACAGCGGGGCCGATTTGTATCGCAACAGTTTTTCCACCGATCTAAAGGAGCAGGATATTATCTTTGGCGGTGAAAAGAAGCTGACTGCAGCGCTTGATGAATTAATCCCCCAGTTTCAGCCGCCGCTGGTTTTCGTATACTCCACCTGCGTGGTCGGTGTAATCGGCGATGATCTCGATGCTGTCTGCAAAGCGGCTTCCCTGCGTTATGGAATTCCGGTCAAACCGGTGCAGTCCAGCGGTTTTATCGGCAGCAAATCGGCTGGTTACCGGGCCGCCTGCGATGTATTGTTCCAGTTGATCGAGCCGCCGCAGCCGTTGGAAAAAGACACCAAACGGTTTCGGCTCAATTACCTTGGCGACTTCAACCTGGCGGGTGAAGCCTGGATCATCCGCAGCTATCTGGAACGAATCGGCGTAACGGTCAATGTGGTGTTTACCGGTGATTCGCGTTACGAACAGATTCGCGGCGCAGCGAATGCCGATCTCAACATTATTCAATGCGCCGGTTCCATGCATTATCTGGCCGGCAAATTGCAGGAAGCCTACGGGATTCCCTGTCTGTCCGTTTCCTTTCTCGGTCTTGACGACACTGCGGAAACATTGCGGGCGATTGCCAGGCATTTTAACGATCCGTCCATCAGTGAGCAGGCGGAGGCGCTGATCGCCGAGGAGTCGGCGCGGGTGATGCCGGCCATTCTCAAGTACAAAAGCCGGTTGCAGGGAAAAAAAGCGGCGGTTTATGTTGGCGGTGGCTTCAAGGCGATTTCCCTGATCAAACAGTTTCGTGAAATCGGCATGGAAGTCGTGATGATCGGCACCCAGACCGGCCGCAAGGAAGAATATGAAAAAATGGACAGTTTGGTAAACGAAGGCGCGGTCATTCTGGATGACGCCAATCCAGCCGAACTGGAGCGGTTCATGCTGGAACAGGGGGCGGACCTGTTGGTTGGCGGGGTCAAGGAACGTCCGCTGGCCTACAAACTGGGTGTAGCATTTGTTGACCACAATCATGACCGCAAGCATCCACTCAGCGGGTATGCCGGCGCAGTGAATTTCGCCGCCGAAGTCTACTCCACACTGGGCTCGCCAGTCTGGCAAGCGGTTCAGGGAGGTGTGCGCCATGGGCGAGTATAACCGGGACTTATCGCAAAACCCTTGCCATATGTGCATGCCAATGGGCGGAATTTTGGCCCTGAAGGGAATTGAAGGGGCGATGCCGCTGCTGCATGGCTCGCAGGGTTGCAGTACCTACATGCGCCGTCATATTGCCGAGCATTTCAATGAACCGGTCGATGTCGCTTCTTCGGCGCTGAATGAAAAAGGCACCGTCTATGGCGGTAAAGCCAATCTGAAAAAGGCGATGGATAATGTCCGGCGGGTGTATCAACCGAAGTTGATCGGCATTCTCACGACTTGTCTGGCGGAAACGATTGGCGAGGATATCCGGCAGATTTCCAGCGAATATCAGGCGGAAACCGAATGCGATTGCCGGATTGTTACGGCGGCGACGCCGGGCTATGGAGGAACGCACACGGAAGGCTACTGGCGCATGTTGCGTGAACTGCTGGTGCAGCTGACTGCACCGGTGGAAAAACACGAACGAATCAATCTCATCGTGCCGGCGGCGCTCAGTCCGGCAGACTTGCGTCAAATCAAACAAACCTTGGCACTGTTCGGTGCTGAATATACTCTGTTGCCGGATATCAGCGAGACAATGGATCGTCCTTATGAAGATTGCTACGGTAAAATGGCCGACGGCGGCACTCCGCTCGCTGAGATCGCACAAATGGCCGGAGCGGTCGCAACACTGGAACTCGGCGGGCCAGTCGACGCGAAATTGTCGCCGGGGCAACTGCTGCAAGATTCTTACGGCGTTCCGCTATATAAGCTGCCAATCCCGATTGGCCTGGCCAATAGCGACCAATTCATCGAAGCTATTTCCACTGTGCTGAATAAGCCGGTTCCGGCAGCAATTTGCCGGGAACGCGGCTTGCTGATGGATGCGATGATCGATGCGCACAAACATTCATTTCAGGTGAGACCGGTGTTGTTCGGCGACCCGGAAATGGTGTTTGCTTTAGCCGGATTTTGCGCTGAAAACGGTATGTTTCCCGGCGTGGTGGCGACCGGCGGCGGCAGCGCCGGCTGGCGCAAAGCGGTAGCGGAACTGTTGGCGGATAGCATGAATCCGCTGGATGTGATCGAAGAAACCGACATGTCGATCGTGCGGGCCCGTAGCGAAGCAAACCAGGTGAATCTGGCCGTGGGGCCATCAGTGGGCCGCTATCTGGAAGAACAGGCCGATATTCCACTGGTGCGGATTGGTTTTCCGATCCAGGACCGGCTGGGCGCGCAGCGCATCCTATCGGTCGGTTATCAGGGAACTGCGTTACTGCTCGATAAAATGGTCAATTGCCTGTTGGAACGCAAACACAAAACCTATCGCAGCGACTTGTTTCAAGCTTATTATCAGGAAAGAGAGGTGGCGCGCCATGAGTTGTAGGCAAGCTGAAATCACTGCTTCAAAGCACCCCTGTTACTCCGCCGAATCGCAGCACAAATTCGCCCGGATGCATCTGCCGGTGGCGCCTGCCTGCAATATACAGTGCAATTATTGCAACCGCTTGTATGACTGTGTGAATGAAAGCCGTCCCGGTGTGACCAGTGAAATCCTCTCGCCGGAACAGGCCAATGCCAAAATTGGCCGGGTGCAGGCCGGTCTGGATAATCTGGCGGTGATCGGCATCGCCGGACCGGGCGATGCGCTGGCAAATTGGCCGCAGACTCGGGCAACATTAGTAGCGACGCGGCAAAACTATCCCGATTTGATTCTGTGCCTGTCCACCAATGGGCTGATGTTGCCGCAATATGCCGAAGAACTGGTGGAACTGGGAGTACGGCATGTGACGGTCACTTTGAATTCAGTTGACCTGGCCATCAGCGAAAAAATATACCGCCATATCGACTGGCAAGGACAGCGACTGACCGGCCAAGCCGGCGTTCGCATCCTGCTGGAAAATCAATTGGCGGGCATCCGGACTCTCACTGCTCGCGGCGTTTTGGTCAAGATCAACATCGTGATGATTCCCGGGATCAATGATGAACATATTCCTGAAGTCGTGAAAGTTGCCCGCGACCTCGGCGCCTGCATGACCAACATCATGCCGCTGATTCCGGCCGGCGGCAGTGCCTTTGGTCACTTGCCGCAAACCAGCCACAAGGATGTGGCCGCCATGCGGGAGCGCTGCCAGGAGTTTTTGCCGCAGATGAAACACTGTCAACAATGTCGGGCCGATGCAATCGGGCTGATATATCAGGACCGGGCGGCCGAGTTCCGCCAATGCAGCATAAAACAGGCAGGATGAGGAGGAGCAACCAGTGAATAAACCGGAACGACATATTTTCGTCTGTACCAGTTCGCGGCCCAATGGTCGGCAAAAGGGGTTTTGCCACACCAAGGACGGAGTCGCAGTGATGGGGAAATTTATCGAGGAATTGGAAGAGCGCGGCCTGTCGGGCGAAGTGATGGTCAGCAACACAGGCTGTTTTGGTCTATGCGAGCAAGGGCCGGTTGTGGTGATTTATCCGGATAATGTCTGGTACGGCAGTGTCACGCCGGACGACGTGGAAGCGATCATGGAAGAACATATTGAAGGCGGAGGGATCGTGACCCGATTGCAAATCGGCTGATTTGCACGTAGGGGCCGGAAAAGAGGAGGGGTTGACATGGCCAGAGAAATTGGCGCATTTGTAGACGAAACCGGCAGGGCCGCGGCGCTTTCACAACCCTGTTCGCTGCGAATCTTCCGGCGCGACCGGGGCCAATGGCGACTGGATCGATCCGCGCCGCTGAATTTGGCGGATGCGTCAGGCCTGGCGGACTTGCGGCGTCGCATGGCGGAAATCATCGCCGTGTTTGGCGACTGTAAAACGGCGCTGGCCGCCGCTTTTCAGGGTGCTGCGTTGCATGAACTGGAAAAGGCCGGCATTGAACTGTGGGAAGTGGAAGGCGATCCGGAAGCTTTGCTTGACACGATCCTGTTCGAAGCAGAGAAGGCGGTGCAGGAAGCGGAAAAAGAAGCGACGCTGCCATTTCCGGTGTTGGAAAACCTGGGTGAAGGTCGGTATAGCCTGTCGATTGCCGAAGTGCAGCACAGTAGCGGCGGCCTGACCTCCAAACAGGTGTTGCTGCCGATTTTGCAGCAGGGGTCTTTTCGCGAACTGTCGGTCATCTGCACGCATGTGCCGCCCTGGCTGGAAGCGGAAGCAAATAGCCGCGACTGGCGCCTGCGCACAGAAAAGACAAGCGGGGCGCAATTTATTGCCACGATCGAGGTGAACGGCAAATGAACTGGACCGATTGCCTGCTGGGAAAAATCGCTGCAGGCGGCAAACCGGCACAGCTCGTGTCTGTTTACCGGCAGTTGATTGATTTGGGATTTAGTTCTTTTGACGTTTCGCTGCCGGCGGCCAGATCATTGGTGCAAGCGGGGATTCCCAAAGATTCACTGCGATTTGTCTGCGATGATTTAGTGCAGTTGGATGAATGTATCAATCAAGGTTGGCGGCGAGTCCGTCTGACGCGCTCACTAAGTCGGTGCTTGCAAGATTGCCAACTGCTGGCAAAGATTCAGCAAAACGCAATGGTCGTGTCAGTCACGATTCATCAACTGTCGGATCTGGAAATCTGGCGGCAGGCAAGTCGGCAACAGAATGTAATTGACGTAAGCTGGTTCGCTTCGCTGATTTTGCATGATACAGACGGCAGCTGGGATTTTTCGCACGGGGCGCTGGTTGCTGCCGAGTGCCGCCGGATTTTGCCGGGAATCGAACTGGAGTTTCAGGGGAATTCCACTTATCAGATGGCAACCGCGGCGGCACTCGGTACGATTGGTGGCGGTGTCACGACGACTATTTGTTCGGTGGGCGGCGCATTTGACGAAATCGCCTGGGAGGAAGTATGGCTGGGCCTCTCCGTTTTGGCGCCGCATCAGTATAAACCGATCGATCAGTTGGTCGGTAAATGTTGCCAGATACTCGCTGTAGCCGGGTTGACGCCACTGTTGCACAAGCCGCTGCTGGGCGACAATGTGTTTGCGCATGAATCAGGCATTCATGTGCATGGGGTTATGAGACAGCCGGAAATCTATGAAGCCTATGCACCGGAAGGCATCGGGCAAACGCGGCTGCTGACTATCGGCGGTTCGTCGGGACGTCTTGCCGTGGAAACGGCGGCAACGTTGCTCGACTATGAATGCCCGGCGGAGGCGGTAAGTCTGGTAAACGCACAGATTAAAAAAATCAGTGCGGCGCAGGGGCATGGTTTGACCAGGCGGCAATTGCAGTCGCTGTTTTTCAAATACTGCAACCGGCGGCAGGAGGCTAAGTATGCGAGTGTTGCAGCGGGTTGTTGATACGACTCTGCGAGATGGTGAACAAATGCCGGGACTGACTTTTTTTGACCATGAACGGCTGACGTTGCTGGAATTGTTAAAACAAGCAGGCGTGGGAGCAATTGAGATTCCCGGTCCGGCGATTGATCCGCGTTCGGCGGCATCCGAATGGAGCCGGCAGCAAGACCTGGCGGTGATTGTCTGGAACCGGGCCGTGTCTGCCGATATCGAACTGTCGCTGCGGTCCGGTTTTCGTCATATCCATGTTTCGCTACCGGTTTCGGCAGCTCATATTGAGAAAAAGCTCGGTGTGACTTTTGCCTGGATTCTGTGCCAGTTGGAAAGCTGCATAAAAAAAATCCGGGCGGCCGGTGCTCTGGCCTATGTAGGTGCAGAGGACGCTTCACGGGCTTCGGATGATTTTTTCCTGGAATATGCCAGACTGGCGGCGGATACGGGAGCGCAGCGAATTCGTTTTGCCGATACGGTCGGTTGTATGCAGCCAAACGAGGTAGAGTCGCGATTGCGTCGACTGCAGGCTAAATGTCCGATTCCGCTTGAATTTCATGGGCACAATGATTTTGGCCTGGCGCTGGCTAACCATCTGGCAGCTGACAAAGCCGGCATCCAATGGCATAGCGGCACGGTGCGGGGAATCGGTGAGCGGGCTGGAAATGCAGATTTGCGAGGATTGCAGCATTGGCTGGGCAAAAATGTGCAAAAAAACAGCCCGGGCCATAGCCCAGACCACAAGCAGTGCAGTGAAACGATTCTGCTGACAGCGGAGAAGATTGTGACTGCGGCGATGCAGAGGGCTAAGCGAGCTGCAAGGTTGTCGTTTCAAGACTAAGCGACCTCGACCCGGTCCCGGCCATTGTTTTTCGCCCGGTAAAGCGCTTTGTCGACCCTTGATAGGACATCGTCAAAACTGGCGTCTTCGCTGCGCACTTGGGTAACGCCGATGCTTATCGTAATCCGGATGTCGAGGTGTCCCGGCACTGCCAAGGTATGGCAGCTACGGCGCAAGCGAACAGCAATTTCAGTGGCGCCGGCCAGATTTGTTTCCGGCAATAGCAGGGCGAACTCTTCGCCGCCGAGGCGACCGAACAGGTCGGAGTCCCTTTTGTGAAGCAAGATGGTACGGGAAAGCTCCTTCAGCACTTTGTCGCCGACGGGATGACCGAATTGGTCGTTGACTTCCTTAAAGTGATCCAGATCCAGCATTAACAGCGAAAACGTGCGATTATAGCGGGAAAAGCGGCTAAACTCCTCTTCGGCGGCCTGAAAGAAGTGCCGTCGGTTTGCTACGC
This sequence comes from Sporomusaceae bacterium, assembly GCA_018434355.1. Taxonomy (GTDB): domain Bacteria; phylum Bacillota; class Negativicutes; order UBA1444; family UBA1444; genus UBA1444. The sequence continues at coordinate 22,406 of JAHDPL010000023.1, forward strand.
CAGTCAACTGATCTACCAGTGCATTGTGAATCAGGTCCTTGCGCAGTTCCTGGGCCCGGGTCTGTGCTTCATACTGTTGCCGCCGGTGTGAGTAAAACCGAACCGAAGCCCAGATGCCAAGGGCATTGGACAGAATCAATGAAACGATGATGATCGAAAGGACGGGGCCGGAGAGGGAAGCTGCTTGCGAATAATGGGATGCAATATTCGCGATGCTGAAAATGAAGCAGGGTAAGATACGGAAACATAAGCGATTTGGGATTAGCATGTAAATGCTGAATAAGAGCAAATAATCGATGCCTGCGGTATGGGTGTGGATCTGCGGATGCAGTTGATTGGCCTGAAAAACTCCGGCAAGCATGATAAAGCAACCGCCAAGCACAAGGTAATCATAAAGTTGCGGATTCTTAATCCGCCGCAAAAAAAACAGCGCCAGCGCCAATGAAGCCAGCAGGAACAGCCTGATCGGCAACAGTTGCTGGAAGGGTCCCTGCCCGGCATGCATGAAATAATCGGTAATGATAAACAGAAAGCTCGGCAGCAACCAGATACTGCCGATCGTTATTGTTTGCGCAATGTCCTGGTGAAGGTAATGCCGGCGATAACCGTTTTCCAGTTCGCCAAGCGGATATTCCGTAAGCGGGAGTTTAAGCGGAAATCTGCGCCGCAGGGCAATCTCCTCCAATGAAGATCGATAAAATCTATGAAAATATTTTGAAAACATTATAGCATAAATAGTAAATCAAGATGTAATAATATTTATTCCCGTATTCCCCTCAGATTTTTGATTGAATAGCAATTCCTGTTTCAGGCGGTGGCTATGTTATAATCAATGGTAAAGTCGGTATTGCGTAACGGTGCCGCAGCGATACATTAATGAAAGGAAGGTTATAACTGATGCGTTTTCTACAACTCGGCAACACGGGAATGACAGTATCCGAACTTGGTTTTGGCGGCATTCCGATTTTACGCTTGGAAACCGGTGAAGCGGAGAAAATCGTCCGCCACGCTTTTGACCGGGGAATCAATTTCTTTGACACGGCTTATGCATACCGGGACAGTGAAGAAAAGATCGGTCGCGCTTTTGCCGGCCGTCGCGACAAAGTGATCATCGCCACCAAGACGATGCGGCGCGATGGCGCCGGGGCGCTCGAACAACTTGAGCAGAGCTTGCAACGCCTGCAAACCGACTATATTGATTTGTACCAATTGCATCAAGTGGCCCAGGAAAGCGTCTGGCAAACGATCAGTGCTCCCGGCGGCGCACTGGAAGTGCTGCAAAAAGCAAAAGCGGCCGGCAAGATTCGTTTTCTTGGCGTGACTTCGCATAGCCGGCCGATGGCGATCAAGTTGATCCAAACCGGACTGTTCAGCACAGTGCAGTTTCCGTTCAATTTCATTGAAGTCGATGCTGCTGGCGATCTTCACCCCGAAGCGCGCCGATTGGGTCTGGGGATTCTGGTGATGAAGCCGTTTGCCGGCGGTGTGATTGACAACGCCACAGTGGCTTTCAAGTATTTGCGCCAGTTTCCTGATGCGATTCCGCTACCGGGATTTGATTCGGTGGCGGCGGTGGATGAAGTGGTTTCCTTCTATGAAATGTCCAATCAGGTTTCGGACGAAGATGAAGCGTTGATGACGACCTATCGAAGCGAACTTGGGCAGCAGTTCTGTCGACGCTGTGAATATTGCCAGCCTTGTCCGCAAGGGGTGATGATCACTCCGGCAATGGGCTATCAGGTAGTTGCCCGCCGCATGTCGCCGGCCGTCTCGGTTGAATTTTCCCGCGCGGCGATGGAGACAGTCCCTCAATGCATCGAATGCGGCATCTGTATTCAGCGCTGTCCCTACAACCTGCCGATACCGACGATGTTAAAGAAGCATTTTGCAATGTGGGAAGGCCATTGCAGGGAAATCAGATAGTTACAATAATAAGGGCTGCAGAGAACCATCTTAAATAGTTCTCCGCAGCCCTTTGCTCCTTGCTAAGAAACAAGGCCGTGTATTGGCTGGATGAAAATTGTTTTGCGTGTATAGGGTTGCATTCGCAAAAGTTTAGTTTGCCTGAGTGCTTTCCAGGCCGAGATTCAACTGAATCAAGTTACCGTCGGCCAACATTTCGATGACCAAAAATTTCTCTTGCAACAGCCGGGCCCGAAAATCACTGCCGACTACCAAAGAAGGCGGTGAAATGTCGACCTGCATTCCCATTTGCTCGAAGCGAATGGCAGAATTGGCGGTAACCATGTTGACCAGCTCGGAGATGGCGCTTTGCGGCAATTCATCGAACTGAGCTACCGGCATGCCGCCCATCATGGTGCTGGCGATGGTCATGGCCGTTGCTTCGCTCATATTATACGCGACACTGCCGCGCAAATCTTTGGTCATGCCGATAATCACGGTCACGCCGAGGCTTTCGACCGAGTTGCTGCCCATGCTGAGCTTGCCTCGCTGGATGTCGGCAAAGCCAAGCTGCGGTAATATTTCACGAAATGCATCAATTACAGGATTGATAAACCGGGCGTCCATGCGCTATTCCTCCAGCATTTCCATGCTTAGCAGAAAACTGCCGATCGGAGTTTCGGCGGTTACTGACAGTACATGATGATTGGGCAAATTGGAAATCGCCAGCTTTTTTCCTTCCAACAAACTGGCTGGCGTGATACGCAGGTCCATGCCTTTGGCAATCCGGTTGGCTCGCGAAATGCCGCGTCCGCATACGACATTGGCAATTTCCGCCATGCCGGCCAGCGCGTCATCCGGTGAAGCGGCGCGATCGAGCAATGTTTCGGCAAATTTCGCTGCCGTCTGGTGTGTAGCATCCAGGATTACTCTACCGGAATGTGACCCGGTGATTCCGATAATCGCGCAGATTCCCTGTGATTCAAGCGGATCGGGCGGGACTGTCGAGGTGGAAAATGTACAAGCTTCGGTTGCCAGTGAAGTCTTGATGTATTCTTCAAACGACAGTTGAAGCTGTTCTTGATAGGCTGACCACCATTCCAGGGCGACCCGGCTGACTGCCATTTTGATCGTTCGAACAAGCTCTTCGCGAGTCGCCGGTTTTTGCAGGAACCAGCGGATGCCGAGCAAGCGGGCGCGGGTAGTCAGGGTATCGTCTTTCATCGAACTAAGGATGACGATACGGGCGGTGGAATCGCGCAACAAGATTTGGCGACTGCATTCCAGGCCGTCCATATCCGGCATCGTGATATCCATGATAACAACATCCGGTTTCAAAACAAAATACTTCTTGATCCCTTCCATGCCGCTGGCGGCAAGTCCGCAAATCTCGAAGGCGTTGTCCGGCAGGGTTTTTTGTAGCACAGCCTGGCTGAACGGGGAGTCGTCGACAATAAGAATCCGTGTTTTTCGCATGCCCCCACCTCTTTCTGATTGCGATTTTAGTATTATAAACTATTCCGCGTCAGTTGGCAATTTCCTGCAAACTGTGGAAAGATTTGCATTGTTTGACAATTTTGGCTGACCGCTCTTGCGCACAGCAGGGGAATTAGCCGGTATGTCGAATTCTAACAACCGTTGACACTAAACGTATCTGATTGATTAGACAGGAGAGTAGCCGATGAATTGCCACGCTGATAATCAGCAGACCGATATGGCGATATCGAATTCGTTGGAGCTTCAGTTTCGAGATTTATTTGATCTCGACGAAATCCAGCGCATTCAGGATGCGTTTTCGCTGGCCACCGGCGTCTCCGCGTTGATTACCGATCTTGCTGGAAATCCGATCACTCGGCCAAGCCAGTTTACCCGGTTTTGCCAAATGATCCGCAGTACTGACAAAGGACAGGCGCAGTGCAGGGAATCGGATGCATTCATCGGATTGTTGAATCCGGCCGGTCCGATCTGTGGTTTGTGTTTGAGCGGCAAGCTGCTTGACGGCGGGACCGGCATTGCCGTGGGAGAACGCCAAATCGCCAATTGGTTGATCGGCCAGGTCCTTGACGAGCCTGTCGATGAATCGTATTACCGGCAATATGCTCGGGAACTGGGTTTGGACGAAACGGAGTTTTTGCAGGCGCTGGCTGAAGTTCCCCGCATGTCGCGGCAACGCTTTGAACAGATTTGCCAGGCGCTGCATCTGATTGCCGCTCAGCTTTCCCGTCTGGCGCTGCGCAATGCTGAGCAACAGCATGTGATCGAACAATATCGGCAAACACAGGCTGCGTTGCAGGAAAGTGAGGAACGCTACCGGGCGCTGGTGCAAAAATCGTCCGAAGCGATTGTGCTGATCGACCCGGATACCCGTATGGTCGTTGAATCCAACCGGCATTTCCAGGAGTTGATCGGCTATTCGCAGGCGGAATTGGCTGAAATGCCGATTTATAACTTTGTTCTCGGCAGCAAGCAACAAATTGACCGGTATTATGAAGAAATTCTGCCATTACAACATGAACTGCCGGTGGAAGCGCGCCAGTTCCGTCATAAAAGCGGCCGTATTGTCGAAGTCGAACGTTCAGGAGCGTTAGTCCACCTGCGGGGAAAAACCGTGTACATGGTCACGGCGCGGGATGTCACCGATCGCAAGTATATCGAAGAAAAGATGAATTATCTGAGTTATCACGACATGTTGACCGGTCTGCACAACCGAACATATTTCGAAGAAGAAATGTTGCGGCGCGATTGCTCGGGTGAAGTGGAAATCGGCCTGATTATATTCGACCTTGACGGGCTCAAACTGGTCAATGATTCGTTCGGGCACGAACAGGGCGACGATTTGTTGGTGCGAACCGCCGAACTGATTCGGGGCTGTTTTAATGAATCCGATCTGGTTGCCCGGATCGGCGGCGATGAAATTGCTGTTTTGATGAGTAGGACTTCTCCGGAAATGATTGAGGCGGCGATGATACGGGTATATGAGGCAGTGGAGTCGGCTCAGCTGCAACCGCAGCGGATTCCGATCAGTCTGTCGGCGGGGTCGGCGTTTCGCGCTGAGGTCAATGTTTCCATGCGTGAATTGTTTCGTGAGGCCGACAATAAGATGTATCGGGGCAAACTTCACCGTAGCCAGAGTACTCGCAGCGCGATCGTCCAGACTGTCATGACGCTATTGGAAGCGAGGGATTTTATCACCGAAGGTCATGCCGACCGGTTGCAGGAAATGCTGATTCGGTTGGCGAAGGCTGCCGGTTTGCCGGAGAGCCGGATGACCGATCTGCGGCTGTTGGCTCAGTTTCATGATATCGGCAAAGTGGGGATCCCTGACCGGATTCTGCTTAAACCCGGACCGCTGGAACCGGATGAAGTGATTGAAATGCGCCGGCACTGCGAAATCGGTCACCGTATCGCCCAATCCTCGCCGGATTTGTTGCCGGTGGCCGATTGGGTGCTGAAACACCAGGAATGGTGGAATGGTGAAGGGTATCCGCTGGGGCTGGCCGGCGAACGAATTCCGATTGAATGCCGGATATTATCGATTGCGGATGCTTACGATGCGATGACCAGCGACCGTCCTTATCGCAAGGCGATGAGCCATGAGGCGGCGTTGACGGAATTGCGCCGCTGCGCCGGGGTTCAGTTTGACCCGGATCTGGTGGAACTGTTTATTGAAACTTGCTCTGACAAGACAGAATCAACTTAAATCCGTCGCTTCCGGAGAAATGCAACAGGGATCATGCAGCTGTCGTATACACAGTCCGCAGATCCCTGTTTTTTTATTAACGGTATTTGCTTGTCGTAAAAGGTCAGGCCAGCAAATCGACAACTGATTTTGCGCTGGGCTTGTGGGCGCTTAATACTGATCCGGCAGATTTTTCAGCAGCCGCCCGGATCAGTTCCAGCTGTTTGCGGGCTTCTTCGGGGTTGGTGACTGCCGGCAGAGGAGAAGCCATCATTGACTGGGCCGTTTCGGATAGCTCCAATTCGTAAGATGTATCCAGCTTGCTGCTTTGCTGCGGATCAATCGGTTTATCGCTCTTGGCGGCTTTTTCTTTGCGAAGCAGCGCTTCGGCGGCGCTTTGGCCCTGCAAAGAGGAAGATTGTTGCGGAATACGCGTGGTCATGGTGATCACTCCCCACATGATTGTTACGCTAGATTCATCGGGATTATCGGGATTTTCTTAAGTCCTTCTATGTTCATCATAGCAGACGGAGTGCATTTTGTGAATAACCTCGCGTTTATGAAGAGCCGACCAAACGGTCGATCAGGCTGTCGGCGACCAGATGCGGCAGGATGACATGGGCTTTGCCGGACTGGTCGCGATTGAACTCACGGATCGTTTCCATCGAATTGGGGTTGCGGGCCCAGCTGCGTCTCGCCACGCCTCCCATCACATCCCACAGCATTGCTGAACGGATAATGGCGTCGATTCTCTCGCTGCCATCCAGCACCAAGCCAAATCCGCCGTTGATCGCCTTGCCGATCCCCACGCCGCCTCCGTTGTGCAATGCGACAAGACTCATGCCGCGGGCTGCGTTGCCGGCGAAACATTGGGTGGCCATATCGGCCATGACATTGCTGCCGTCCTTAATGTTGGCCGTTTCACGAAACGGAGAATCCGTTCCACTGACGTCGTGGTGGTCGCGTCCCAGCATGATCGGTCCCACCTCGCCGTTACGAACCATTTCGTTGAACCGCAGCGCGATGCGAACCCGTCCTTCAGCGTCCTGATAAAGAATCCTCGCCTGCGTGCCAACCACCAATTTGTTTTTGGCCGCGTCGCGAATCCAGACATAATTGTCGCGGTCTTGGCCGCGGCGTTCCGGGTTGATGCACTGCATCGCCGCCTGGTCGGTTTTGTCCAGGTCTTCCGGTTTTCCGCTGAGGCAGACCCAGCGAAACGGGCCGTAGCCGTAATCAAATAGTTCCGGTCCCATGATGTCTTCCACATAGGAAGGAAAAATGAAGCCGTCCTTCTCATCAACGCCGTTCAGCGACACTTCACTTACTCCGGCGTCAAACACAGCTTTCAGGAAGGCGTTGCCATAATCGAAGAAATAGGTTCCTCGCTGCGTGAGCGTTTTGATCAGTTCAAACTGGCGTTTCAGACTCGCATCGACTGCGGCGTGAAATTGTAGCCTGTCCTCAGCCAGCATGCGGGTGCGTTGTTCGAATGTCATGCCTTGCGGGCAATAGCCGCCGTCATACGGCACATGGCAGGAAGTTTGATCCGACAGTAGCGAGACCGGAATGTTCTGTTTAACTACATACTCCAGCAGATCCACAATATTTCCGTGATAGGCGATTGCTATCGGTTGTTTGTTTTTCAGAGCTTCATAGGCAAATTGAAACACTTCCGGCAATTGGTCGGACATTCGGCTGATCCAGCCTTGGGACAAGCGGGTCTGGATGCGTGAGAGATCGACTTCGGCTATGATGCCGACGCCGCCGGCGATTTCGATCGCTTTGCCTTGGGCGCCGCTCATGCCGCCGAGACCGGAGGTGATGAACAGGTGGCCGCGCAGGTCTTCATCCGGCGCCAGGCCCAGTCTCATGCGTCCGGCATTCAAGATGGTGTTGAAAGTGCCGTGCACAATGCCCTGCGGCCCGATGTACATCCAGCCGCCGGCGGTCATTTGGCCGTAATTGGCGACCCCGAGCTGTTCAGCGATTTCCCAGTCGTTCTGATTGTCGAACATGCCGATCATCAATGCATTGGTGATGATGACCCGCGGCGCGTCAGGACGGGAAGGGAACAGGCCGAGCGGATGCCCCGACTCGATCACCAGCGTCTGGTCCTGGGTGAGGATTTCCAGGTACTGTTTGATAATCCGGTATTGCAGCCAGTTTTGGCAGACGCTGCCGGTTTCGCCGTAGGTGACCAGCTCATAAGGATACAAGGCGACTTCGGGGTTCAGGTTGTTGTCGATCATGACCTGGAACGCCTTGCCTTCGATACAGTTGCCGCGATACTCGTCGATCGGCTTGCCGTAAAGAGGCTGCTCGGGCATGTACCGATAGGCGTAAATCCGGCCGCGAGTCTTTAACTCCTGTAAAAATTCAGGCGCCAGGGTTTCGTGCAGTGCTTCGGGCACATAGCGCAACGCATTGCGCAGAGCAACTTTGGTTTGCGCCGGCGTCAGTTTGAATCCGCGGTCCGGCGCCCGTCGCAACGCCGGGTTGAAAACCGGCGGCGGCGGTAGTTCGCTGCCAAGACCGATGATTTTGGGGTTAACAGTATTTGCGGTGTGCACGTCAATCCCTCCCGAACAATAATAAAGGAATATAGCAAGACAGTTTCTTACTCGATGATGCCGCCGCCGAGAACGGTGTCGCCGTCATAGAGGACTACCGATTGCCCCGGCGTGATGGCGCGCTGTTTTTGGGCAAAGCGGATTTCCAGTCTCCGATCCGGTAGCGGGACAATCGTTGCCGGCTGTTCGGCCGCCGTAGAACGAATTTTGGCCATAGCCTGGAATGATTCGGTCGGGGTGATGCCGGACAACCAATTTACCTCGCGGGCTGTCAGCCGATCAGAAAACACATCGGTTTCGCAGCCGAGCGTGACTCTGTTGGTGAGCGGATCGATCGCTGTGACGAACATCGGCTGTCCCAAGGCGATTCCCAGTCCTTTGCGTTGACCAATGGTATAGCAGGCAAATCCTTTATGCATGCCGAGAATCGTTCCGTCCTTGGCAACGTACGGACCGGGCTTGATCAGTCCTGGCGCTCTTTCTTGCAGAAAGCGCCTGTAATTATTGTCAGGAATAAAACAGATTTCCTGGCTTTCCGGTTTGTTAGCCACGGCAAACCCCAAATCGGCCGCCAACTGACGAGTTTCCGCCTTGGTCAGGCCGCCTAGCGGCAGCAGGAACTGCGACAGGGTTTGTTGATCAAGATGGTATAGCACATAAGACTGGTCTTTTTTCGCATCTTTGCCTTTGACCAATTGATAACGGTTGTGTTGCTCAGCATAACGGATTTGTGCGTAATGTCCGGTTGCGACAAAGTCTGCGCCCAGTTCACGGGCCCGTTGCATCAGGGCGCCAAATTTCAAGTGCCGGTTGCAGGCGATGCATGGATTCGGCGTGCGTCCGGCCAGATATTCCTGCGTGAAATAATCGATGACATCATGGGAAAACGCGGCCTGGAAATTAAACACATAGTGGGGGATATCCAGTTTTTGCGCTACCCGGCGGGCATCTTCGACCGCAGACAGAGTGCAGCAACTGCGCTCCGGTCCGGTTGCGTCTTCGGAGACGTCCTGCCATAGTTTCATTGTCGCGCCGATCACTTCATAACCCTGACGCTTTAACAACGCTGCGGCAACCGAACTGTCAACGCCGCCGCTCATTGCAATCAGAACTTTTTTTGTGTTTTTCATACGCAAATTATACCATATTTGAGCGCTTGTTTGCAGGAAGGCATTTTGACAGATATTGACCGGTCTGCTATGATTTACGCGTACGGACGGATAGTTTATAATGCGAAAAAGTTTGATTTTACTGACATTTTGACTTGCGCCGACGTACGGACAGAGAAAGGAAGTGGAGCAACCGTTTGAATAGATTGTTTTCTCCGTTGGGAGCGCTGCTTTCCGGACAATTCCTTTCCGCGTTCGTTGACAATACTTTGTTGTTCATCGCGCAAGCGATCATCCTGCGGGATGCGCTGCCCGACTATTATTTGCCGTTAGTGCAGGGGTTGTATCTAGCCGCCTATATCCTGGCTTCGCCCTGGGTCGGCGGTTTTTCCGATTTCGTTCCCAAGGCGCGGGTGCTGTTTATCGGCAATATTGTCAAGGCGTTATGCCTTGTCGGGTTTCTTTTCGGCTTGAATCCGGCTGTCAGTTATGGGATTTTCGGCTTGGGTTCAGTAATTTACAGCCCGGCCAAATATGGAATCCTGCCTTTTCTGACAAAAGATGAAGAACAACTCATGAAGGCGAACTCCTGGATGGAAGGCACTACGATTGCAGCGATTCTCAGCGGCGCTGTCGTAGGCGGTTTTTTATCCGACTATTCGATATCACTGGCCTGTTTGGTTGGGCTGGTACTTTATGCCGTGTCGATCGGCTTCACTTTTTTGATTCCGATGAATCCCAGTCGGGGAAAAATGCCGGGCTGGAACGCGATTGGCGAGTTTTTTGGCGATATCCGCTTTTTTCTGCAGCATATCGACGGGCGTTTTTCCGTGCTTGGTTCCGCATTTTTCTGGACGGTTTCCAACATTCTGCGTCTGGGGATGTTTGTCTGGGTTCCGGTTGCGCTGGGACTTTCAGGCAACAAGCCTGTCAGTCTGTTGATGGCGGTGATCGGCATCGGCATCGGTATCGGTGCGTTGCTTGCGCCGCGTTTCGTTTCGCTGCGCAGTTACCGCCGGGCGATTATCTTCGGTGTTTTGATGAGCGCCGTCGTGATGGCGTTGAGTTACGTCCAGACGCTGCCGCTGGCGGTGGGATTGATATTTATGGTAGGAATCCTTAGCGGGATTTATATCGTGCCGGTAAACACCCTGAACGAATATCTGGGCGATTGCACCATCGGAACCGGACGGGCCACCACCGTGCAGAATTTCGCTGAAAACACGTTTATGCTGCTGGGAACCGGCGCTTACTCATTAGCGGAATATGTGGACATTCCCATCGATCATACGATTCGTTGGGCCGGGATTCTGCTGTTGGTCTTCATGGTATTTCTGGCCGGCTATCGCAAAGGAGATCCGATCGCAGTCCGGGGTGACGCTGAACGGTGTTAGCCTCGGTTGGTTAAGCTGTAAGTAATAAGTAAATAGTAGCGGGAGGTGCAATTAAAATGGAATGGTCGGAATTGAAAGCAAAGGCAAAGGAACGATTCAATGGCGCTTGCAGACTCTGCCCGGTATGCAACGGGGTCGCTTGCGCCGGTGAAGTTCCTGGCATGGGCGGCGTGGGAACCGGAATGGGGTTTCGCAACAATGTGAGCGCGCTGGCAGATATCAAGCTGAATTTGCGCACGGTGCACCGGGTGAATGCGCCGATCATGTCGACAGCCCTGTTCGGGCAGGAAATGAGCATGCCGGTGCTGGCCGCGGCGGTCGGCGGCACGGCGATGAACATGAAATGTACAATGAGCGAAGCCGAGTATTCGGCGGCGGTCATTACCGGTTCGGTGCAGGCCGGTGTGCTGGGAATGACCGGCGACGGGCCAAATCCGGAAGTGTTTCAGGGTGGATTATCGGCGATCAAGGCTGAACAGGGCAAAGGCATCGCCATTATCAAACCGCGCGAATCGGAACGCATCGTACTGCTGGCCAACGAGGCGGCGCAGGCGGGTGCGGTAGCCTTCGGCATCGATATTGACGCGGCGGCGCTGATCAACATGACGCGGGCCGGACAACCGGTCGGACCGAAGAGTTTTATTGAACTGGAATACATCAAGCGCAATACGCAGATCCCCTTTATTGTTAAGGGCATCATGACGGTTGACGATGCGCTGGCCTGCGCCGAAGCAGGGGTTGATGCGATTGTGGTCTCCAATCATGGCGGCAGGGCGCTCGATCATACTCCCGGCACGGCGGAAGTGTTGCCGGCGATTGCTCGGGCGGTGCAAGGACGTTTGGTGGTGATGGTGGACGGCGGAGTCCGCAGCGGCGTCGATGTGCTGAAAATGCTCGCACTGGGCGCAGAATTCGTGTTGGTGGGTCGTCCGGTAATTGCCGGAGCGGTCGGTGGCGGCGCCGAAGGCGTCAAAATGGTCATGGACCGGCTGGCGGCGGAACTAAGAGCGGCAATGGTCCTGACAGGCGCCAACGATGTCCGGTCCGTATCGTCGAGGGTCATTTATCCGCCGGCCTGGTAGGGCCTATTCGCAACGCACCTCTTGAAAGACGACAGCCGGCTGGGTCAGGGGGAGTACGGTCGGTGTCAGCCGGGCTAGTTCTTCCGGCAACCAGCCCTGACCGGAGCCAGCCAGCAATTGCAGGGCCTGTTCCGCCGATTCGGCGGCAATGATCGCCACAGCGTCGGTATACATCGACTGGTGTACGCAAGGTTCGCCAAACATGCTCCAGCTATGGAATTTCCGGTTGTGTCGCCAAATATAGAGTTGCATCGCAAAATCCCCTTCAGTTTGTTATTTTGGGTTTGATGTTTTGAAAAGGTTGGTGTCATTGATTGCAGCGGGTGCGGGTTTCACAATTGAGTGTGGGAATGATCACGGCCAGGAACGTATTCAGCGCTGACGGGCGGATGTTGCTGGCAGCGGACAAGGAAATCACAGAGTCTTATATCCGGCGGTTGCAGGAAATGGAGGTTTATGCCATCTATGTCCGCAATCCGTTGTTTGATGACGTGGAAGTTCCGTTGGTCGTTTCCGAAGAAACCCGTATTCAGTCGATGCAAACAGTAAAACGGGCTTTTGAGGTTCTGCGCAACAAGCGGGAAGATGTTTCTTTCGATGCGATCCAGGGCGTGGCCCGGCGGATTGTGTCGGAGGTGCTGCGAAATCGTCGTGCGCTGGTACACCTGACTGAAATCAGGACACATGATGACTATACCTTTGCCCACTCAGTCGATGTATGCGGATTGTCGGTCCTGGTCGCGACCCACCTTGGGTATAATGAAGTGAGACTGCAGGAACTGGCGGTCGGCGCGCTGCTGCACGATGTCGGCAAGACAAAGGTTGATGCCGCGGTGCTCAACAAGCAGGCGGCGCTTGATGATGATGAAATGGCGATGATGCGCAGTCATACGATGTTTGGTTTCGACATCCTGCGTTGCAGCAAAGGAAAACTGACATTGCCGTCGATCCACATCGCCCTGCAGCATCATGAAAAATATGATGGTAGCGGATACCCGCGGGGACTGAGTAAAGAAGAGATCCACGAGTATTCGCGAATTGTTTCGATTGCCGACGTATATGATGCCATCACTTCCGACCGGCCATACCGAAAGGCGCTGGAACCGCACGAAGCGTATGAATTGATGTTGGTGAACGGAAGTCAGCATTTTGATCCGCAAATTTTACCGATCTTTCTCAAACGGATCGCAATCTATCCGGTTGGGACGGTTGTAAGGCTGAATACCGGCGATATCGGCGTGGTTGTCAGCGTGCCGCCGGAGATGCCGTTACGACCGACTTTGCGGTTGATCATGGATAAACAGCGCCGTTTGTATCCCGGTTCGATAGAATATGATATGCAAAACCACCTGACCAGCTTTGTCGATCAGGTGGTTGATGGTCGTGAATTGTTGAAATTGATTTAGGAATCGGCTGCGCCGGAAGTTTTGTGGTGTCGGTGCAGTCCCAGGGTTTCCAGCGGTTCGCTGTTGGGGTTGGTGACTGCTGATTTTTCCGGCGCGGCATTGGCAAAATTCTCGACCAGTTTGGCGGTGACACGCGAATCGGTCAATACGCCGGGACCGCCGACGCAACCGCCGGTGCAGGCCATTCCCTCGAAAAAGTTGGCAGACCGTTTGCCGGCCTCTATTTCCTGCAGACATTTCTTGCAGTTGCCCAGTCCTTCACAGCGTTCCGCTGCCACCTGCACATCAGGCGCCAGTTGCGCCAGCACGTTCTCAACCGCCTGCAGCACACCGCCGGCTTTGGCAAAGATGTTGCCGTCCTTGGAGCCGGCGGAAGCAAATTCGCTCGCCGTCATTTCCGTGACATTGACCCCGGCGCCGACGATCGTCGTCGCCAGTTCTTCAAAGGTCAGCACATAGTCGACAATGCCGGGGTAGCGTTCCGCTTCGCTTTTCTTGGCAATACAGGGACCCACGAACACGACGATCCCCTCGGGATCGTTTTTCTTTACGTTCATTGCTGCAGCTACCATCGGCGATACCAGGGAAGAGACGTTTTCCTTCATGCTTGGCAGATGCTTTTCGACCATGCCGACAAAGGCAGGGCAGCAGGAGGTGGTCATCAGGCCGCCTTTCGTTTTGGTCCGTTCGATAAACTCGCGGGCTTCTTCTACTGCAACTGCATCCGCGCCGACCGAGACTTCCAACACGTCATGGAAGCCTACTTTCAGTAGGCTGGCCCGAACTTGGCCAGGTCTGACCTGAACGCCGAACTGGCCGATAAACGCAGGGGCCAGCAATGCATAGACCCGTCGTCCGGCTTTGATCCGCTGGATGACCTGCACGATCATCGAACGGTCGGAGATGGCGCCGAAAGGACAGGCGATTTTGCAGGCGCCGCAGTGGACGCACTGGTCATAATCGATTACTGCTTTGCGGGCTTTGTCGGCGGTGATGGCGCCCAGTTCGCAGGCGCGTTCACAGGGCCGCGAAATCTCAAGGATCGCGCCATAAGGACAGGAGCGCTTGCACAGGCCGCATTCGACGCATTTCGATTTATCAATGAAGGAACGGTTGGCGACAACCGAAATCGCTTTTTTGGGGCAGCTGGCAATGCAGCTGTGGGCCAGGCAGTTGCGACAGGCGTCGGTCACGATGAAACGGTCCAGCGGGCACTGGTCGCAGGCGACCGGCAGGACTTGGATAATCGGCGCCGGGGCGATATTGCCGTCCAATGCGGCAGCTGCCGCTTCGGGAATCGTCGAATTCATCGGTTGGCTGAGCGCCGACTTGATCCGGTCCTGCAGCACGGCCCGTTCTTTGTGGACGCAGCAGCGATAGCGCGGTCCTTCGTCAGTGACGACAGACTGCAGAATGTTTTCCACATCGGTTTGCAGACGACCCTCAAAGGTCATCTGGGCGATTTCGGTCAGGACCTTGCGGCGGATTTTGGTAATCTCGTTGATTTCAGGCACTGTTTGTCATTCCCTCCAATTATGCTAGATTCGCCTGCAGTATTTCCAGCAGGCGGTCCGGAGTAGCGTTGCTGATCAGTTCACCATTGATCCGGATATTGGGGCCTTTGCCGCAGTTCTTGAAACAGGTGACTCCTTTGATTTCAATCTGCTCGCGTTGTTCGGCCGGCAGTGTTTCCAGTACGGCGACCAGATCCTGGACGCCCATCAGGTGGCAGGAAGTACCCATGCATAGTTCCACAGTCAACATGAAGAAGGGATCACTCCTTTTTCTTTTCTGGTTTCCTGTCTAGACCCATTCGATATGGACTACTTTGCCCATTGCTTCCAGCTGGGTGCGCAGTCGCCCGATCACCTGGAGCTTGATGTTCATCGCAGCCGGCAGCAAGGGGTTTTGGTGAGCCGGGTTGACTGCGCCGCCGGCCCAGATATGGACATGATCAGATTCCATCAGCATACGGGCAACTAGGCTTGCTCCATCCATCCGGCCGGGCTGACGGAGTTCTTTGGCGGACCGCAGCCGGTCGACGGCGGCGTTTAGCGTCAGGACTCCTTCGGTGACCAGGTCGATGCCGTCCAGATGGGCGATTGGCGGAATGCTGGGATCGTGATATTCCAGCGAAACTTTCAGCGGTTTGCCAAGTACGCGACTGACCAATGTGGCTGTCGTACCGCCGGAAACGATCTTCGGACCGGGGGCGGCGAGTAGCCGACTGACGACAGCGGCATCGTGTTCCGGTGAGGCGGGCGGTCCCACCATCAGGTTGACACGGCGCGGCCGGCGAATTTTTATCGCGACAATAGTCGTGTCATCGCCGGGCTTGCCCAGATAATAGCCTTCGCAGCAGTTCAGCAGTGAATTGCATAGTTCATGGGTGTCCGACGCTTTGACGACATCTTCCGATAGACGGGCGGCTACGCCATTCCAGCCGAGCCCTAGCGGCAACAAGCCGCCGATCCCGGCATGAACCGCACCATCGCTGACCAGCGTGAGCCAGTCATTTTCCTGCAATTCCATTTGTCCGACCAATACAGTTTTGCCGCCGATGGTCCGATCTTGGG
The DNA here is from genome assembly GCA_018434355.1 of Sporomusaceae bacterium. Lineage (GTDB taxonomy): Bacteria > Bacillota > Negativicutes > UBA1444 > UBA1444 > UBA1444. The sequence continues at coordinate 38,127 of JAHDPL010000023.1, forward strand.
CCGGAAACGGCAGGACATGGCCGGCCCGACACAAAAAGGTGCGGGGGCTGTCAAACTCGACCAACGTGGCTTCGCCCTGCTGGTCGATCCGCAGGATCTGCAGCGTGGAGTAAGCAATTTTGCGTTCCTTGCAGACAGGCAACGTCTGGGCGATCGTTTCCACCACATCATCCAGACTGGCGCCGCGCGCCAGCATCGAGGAGGCGATTTTGGTGGTAAGGGTGGCGAGGATATTGGCTTTTACGCCGCTACCCAGACCGTCCGATACGACCACGATCACCGAATCGCCGGTGCGGGTGACCTGAACATTGTCGCCGCACAGTTCTTCGCCGTGTTTGCACAATTGGGCAACATTGACTTCGGCATGCAGCATCAGCGGGTATCCCGTTCTTTCAGCAGGCCTACCAAGTCCAGCAGGGCCGATTTGGTCTCGCCAGTGGTTTCGCCAAGCAGTCCGGCGATTTCCTGCGCCACATGCATCTGGCGGTTGATGATTTCCGCCGCTTTATCGATCGTTTCCAGTTTAACTTTTTGCAGATCGCGTTCTTTTTTCTCCCGTTCCGTGATGTCGGTGACAATCAGGATGACCATGTTGTGTTCGCGAACAGGCAGAACCATCTGCTCGGTAATCAGCGCCCGCTCAGGGTATTCTACCCGTCGTCCGACATATTTTTCCTGGGTGCGGACCGCTTGCAGCAAACCACTGCAGTCGATGATTTTCGCCAGGCTTGTTCCCTTGACGAGATCGGCGCTCTGACCGAACATGGTTTCGGCGGCCGGATTGAACTCCTGGATGACCATGCTTTCGTCGACGACGATAATCGCATTGAGCGAGTTATCGATGACCATGTTGGAAAACGATTCGGCTTTCTTTTTCATATACGGGATGCACATGTCCACTTCAGCCAGCCCCTGCCAGACAGCAATCGCTTTTTCGCGGCAAGTGCTATAGCCGCAGGCGCCGCAGTTCTTTTCGTCCGCTTTGCTAAGCTTGGCCGTCTTTGCCAGGATTTCGCGGATTTCAATTTCGCTGGGTTGCATCTCGAGGATCGGCATGGCTGCGTGATTGCGCGAAAAATCGCCGCAAGTGGCTGGAACGCTTAATTCTGGCTGTAATGACTGCTTTGCGAACTCGACGACCCGGAGCCGACGAACCGGCGTGCCGCCCTGATGCGGGAAACCAGGCCCGCCGATACAGCCGCCTTCGCAGGCCAGCGCCTCGACAAACCGCGGTGAAATTTGCCATTGGCTCAGACAATCGAATACTTCCATGCAATTCTTGATTCCGTGGACAGTAATGACATCGGTATCGGTTTCATCATGTTCGAGGAAACTTTTTAAAATACCGCCGGTAATCGGAAAGAATCGGGAAGGGCCGGGTGTATCCAAGGCGACTTCGTCGGCGACAAGGGTTTCCTGAAAGACTTTTTCTTCACGAAACCAAGTCGCGAGATGTTCGAACGTGAGAACTGCATCAATCGACCCAGCAATGTCGCTGTCGCGGCCTTCGGCGATTTTGGCGATACAGGGTCCGACGAAAACAACGAACAGATCCTCGCCGAGTTTTTGCTTGAGAATTCGGCCATGGGCGATCATCGGCGAGACAACCGGCGCCAGATTGCCGGTGAGCTCGGGGTAATACTTTTCCACCAGGCGGGTGACAACCGGGCAGCAGGCGGAAATGACCGGCGATTCGGTCGTGGCGACCAGGTCGCTGTAAATTTCGGATACGGCTGCCGCGCCGACCGCTGTTTCTTCGACTGCACAAGCGCCCAGATGTTTTAAGGCGGTTCGCAGCTGACCGATCGTCAATTCGGGAAATGCGGCGACAAATGAAGGCGCAATACTGAACGCCACCCTGCCGCCGGCGGCAAGGGCGCGTTGCACGCTATCGAGCTGGTTTTCCACTTTTTTCGCATTTTGCGGACATTCGACCACACATTCGCCGCAGAGGATGCATTTGTCGAGCACGACACTGGCGTGGCCGGCTTCGATGCCGATTGCTTTCACCGGACAGGAACGGACACAGCGGTGGCAATCCTGGCAATTGACTTTTTGCGTGGTGATTGCCTGCTTCATGTCTTATCTCCGATTTTTAAGATATATTTTAGAAAAATTTCGTGGACCTGGTCGCGAGTCACATTGGTCAACAGGTGGTCGTCAATTTGAACGACCACGCCTTCAGTGCAGCGCCCCTGGCAAAAGTTGCCGGCCATTTGCACCGATGCCTGCGCCTGATGTTTTTCAATCAGCGCCAGAAAGGCCTCTAATACTCCGTTGGCGCCTTTTAAGTGACAGGCGCTGCCCAGACAAACCGAAACCGTGATCATCGTCGCACCCCATTGCCTGTGAAATTTTTCACTAGAAGTTATTCCTAATTGTACTAAACGGGTAAACATTTCGCAACCATCCGGTAGAAGGCAGGATTTTCGCCAACCCTGTCAAATTAATCATGATAGGGCTTTGCCTAAATTAGGATATAATATGAAAGCATAAATTGATTGCTTAAACGGAGGAATGGGTTTGAACGGCTACCTGATAGGATTGTTGATCGGCTTGCCAAGTGTGTTGGCCGGCTTTTTGCTCTTGAACCGAAACCGCTCCCTGCAGAAAACTGCCGTCATTTTAATGGCCATCGTGTTGCTGGGGTCAGGCGGTTTGGCTTTTTCAGTGCGGACCACTAGCGTTTCAATGCCTGCCGGCCTTGCCGACCTAGGTCTGTCGCTTTCCGTAGTGGCAAACTTGGCTGTATTGGGCGTGCTGGCTTATTTGAGCGGGGCCTGGAAAAACAGATGGATTGGCGGATTGCAGGCGATTCAGGCAGGCATGCTGATTTGGCTCGCGGTTTCTGGCCGCGGCGTCAGCCAGTCCGGATTATTTGTGCTCGACCACCTGGCTGTGCTGATGTTGTTGCTGGTCAATGTAACAGGCGCTCTCGCGCTGCTGTTCGCTCTGAAATACATGGAGCGGCACGAGCAGCGGCGGGGTATCGATAGTAAACGCAGTGCGCTGTTTATCGCGGCGGCCGCATTCATGACCCCGGCAATGAGCGGGCTGCTGCTTGCCGATCATTTGCTGTGGCTGCTGTTTTTCTGGCAGAGTTTGATTGTGGCTGGCTTTATCCTGATCTCTCATGACCGGACAACGCTGGCGCTGAAGAACGCTCGCACCTTTATTGGTTGGCAACTGTTCGGCGGTGCTGTTTTTCTGGCAGGAGCAATCGGCTTGCAGTCACTGGCCCGAAGCCTGACAATTTCCGAATTGCTGGTATTTAGCGATGCGAGCCTGATTCTGTTGCCGGTAGCCGTTTTAGTAACTGCCTGCCTAGTGATGGCGGCGCAATTTCCTTTTCAGGCCGGACTGCTGAACTGCGCAGCCGCACCGACGCCGGCCGCTGTCATGCTTCAGGCAGTGACGCTGGTCAATGCCGGGATCTATCTGATGATCCGGATGTCGCCGCTGCTGATGAACACCTGGCTGGCCAAAATCGTTGCGGTTATCGGCATGTTTTCCTTTGCTGCTGCGGCGTTACTGGCGCTTATGCAGCACGACAGCAAACGGATTTTCATCTTTTCAACGATTTCCTGCGCCGGATTGGCGATCGCTTTGGCTTCGCTGGCGAATCTGCAGGCGATTTACGCGGCGGTTCTGTTGACGCTGCTGCATGGCGCCACCAAGACCCTGCTGCTACTGGCAACCAGCGGCAATGCAAGTTCGTTCCTGTCGGTGCGACTCGCGCTACTGGCCGCGGTGTCGATGCTGATGCCGCCTTTTGGCATTCCGCTGATGCAATGGACCGCATTGGAAGCGGTGACGCAAAATCCGGTCGCATTGCTGCTGCTGGTAGCAGGTATCGTTATTTCCATGCTGTACTGGGCCCGGTTTATTGTCAAGCGGCTGGAAACCATCGGGCAGGCGGGAACAATGAGGCTGGAACCGCTGTATGCAGTTCCGCAAATCGCTGCGGCTGCTGTCGTTGTTTTGCTGGGCCTGTTTTCCGTTCCATTTACAAACTGGTTGATTGCGCCGGTACTCAGGGAAAACTTCCGTCGCTTCAGCGATATTGCGCAAGCTGATGCGGCAAGCTTTTTGATCCGCGACTGGGTCGGCGTCAATCCGCTGTTGTTGGTTGCCGCGCTGGCCGGGGTTGTTATTCCGGGTTGGCTGGTTTTGCGCTGGCTTTGCCTGCGGCAGGCGGCGGCGCCGGCCGTGGCGCCGACCGTGGAAAGTATAGGTGAGGTCGAAGAAGTAACGGCAATAATAGAAGAAGCACAAGAAACTGAAACCGATGCTGAAAAGACGTCTTTGCAAGATGAGGCGAATTCTGATGTCCCAGGCAATGAGGTTTCGAGTAACAAGGTGACCGATACAGAAGAGTTGGCGCCACTTGCCGATGAACACCCCGCAGTAGGTTTTCATTTTCCGACCCGAACGGTTCTGTCGATATTTCCTGATGCGCCGAAAACTCATCTCTATGTGACAGTCATTGCCGGTGCGCTGATAATCCTGATGTTTGAGGTGGTGATCCGGTGATGGCGATAATTTCGAACGAATCGGCAAAACTTGTCATGGTATTGCTTGTTGTCGTCGCGACCCCCGTGGTGTCCGGTTTGTTTGCCGGCCTGGCCAGGCGGATGCGGTTGCGTAGGGATGGCGGGATGGAAGCGGCGATCATGCAGCCGTTTTATGACTTTAACCATTTGATTCGACAGCAAGCGGGACCGGCTGGAAATACCGCCCAGTTTGCCATATTGCTGCAACTGGCCTTTTCTTTGTTGGCTCTGGCGCTGATCGTGTTGCAACGCAATCTGCTATCCGCTTTGTTGTTGCAGTCTTTCTCCGGCCTGATGGCGATTGCCGCCAACGGCGTCCGTCCGGTCGGCGAGGATAGTCTGCGACGCACGAACCCGTTGAAACTGTTTCTGACCTATCAGCCGCTGGTGCTGATGGCGGCGGCCGGTTGCGGTCTGGCGACCGGCGGATTCGGCATCGATGCGATGCTGGGCCTGTCGCGTCCGTTGATCGTTGAACTGCCGCTGCTTTGGCTGTCGCTGTTATATGTTGCTTACATATCCAGCCTGCAGGAACCGGATAAAGCCCTGCGCGGACCGTTGCTGGCGGTGGAGCGTCTGGCCGGCTGTTTTCGCATCGCGAACCTGTTGATGTTCGCCGGAGTGGTGGCGTCCGACAGCCTGATTATGGCCGGTCTGGTCGCAGTGCTACTGGGGTATGGCCTGGTTGTCGCCGAAGACCTGCGCAGTAAGCTGCATTGGCGGCTGATGGCGGCCTGGGGCTGGGAGTTTGTTTACTTTGCTTGCGCCATCAACCTGTCCTGGTTGTATATCAAGTATCTGCTATAGTTGAATCGTCTTAATAGCGGGGTCCGGGGAATTGACGCGGAAACGCCTTGTCCAGTTGGTTCAATAGATCTTCGAGCGCGGCAAGCGCCAAGGGGACCGGCCCGCTGAATACGCCGACAATTTCGGTGGCGGAACGGCTGGCGGCTAATTTGCCGTATTGGCCGGTCTGCTTGTTATAATATGACAAGGTGAGTGTCAGGAAAGTCGATTCATAGGTTTCGTCGTCAAAGAATCCATGATGCAGGCGGTTGGTCAGAACTGTGATTTCCAGGCTGACAACGCCGTCGGCTGCGTTATCGGTCGCAAGTTTTTCCAGCAACGGCCGGTCGACATCACGATTTAACGCCGCTACCGTTAGGATTTCATACTTTGGAAACCGGAACTGGCTGCGCAGTTTGGTAAGCAATGCGGCGTTCAGTTCGTTGTTGCGATAGCCGGATTTGTCAGTGATGGCGGGCAATGTGATCTTGACTGAATCAATCGCTTGTGATACCGGCATGTTGAACAGCAACAAGCTGAAGCTGAACAGCAGGATAGCGGCTACGCTGCGAAGCAAAGCGGCAGGATGCATTGTTAGGGCCCCCTTTCGTTGACGTAATAAAGTTCAAGTTTTTCTCAAACGTATTGTAATGGAAATGTTCGGCGTTGCCGGCCGTAGGTCCTGCATTTTTTGCCGGGCCGTTGACACTGGCAAGCCTGTCTGGTAGGATGGAAAATGTAGGATGGCGGTATTCGCGGCGATTATTGCAGGCTGAGCAGGGTAGGATGGTGAAAAGACTCAACACTCCTTACCCGGGGTGTTTCTTTTTTTTGCTCAGCGACCGACTGCAAAGAACCGGGATGCAGATAACCCAACAGGAAAGTAGTAGAGTAGAAAGGCAGGAATCAAAACATGTCCATTCAGTTGACAATCATCGTTCTGTACATCGCGGTATTATTTGGCATCAGTTTTTACGCCAAGCGGCTGGCCGCAAACGGTAGCACCAATTTTTTGTTTGCCGGACGCAAGCTGGGGCCGATCCTGGTAGCGGTCAATGTCGCCGGACTGGCAATCGGCGCAGCTTCAACGATTGGAGTTGCTGAGAACGCATTTTCCACAGGACTGGCGGCAGGGTGGTACAACGCGGCCTGGGCTGCCGGCGCACTGGTGATGGGATTGGTAGCGGCAGCCAAGTACAGGGAAATGAACTGTACAACCGTACCAGAATTGTTCGAACGCTATTATGATAAAAAAGGCCGTGTTATCGCGGTTTTTGGCCTGATTATCATTCAGATGGTGATTACGGCGCTGCAATACCTGGCCGGCGGCGCGATTCTGTCGTCGCTGTTGCCTGATATCTTTACCTTTCAAAACGGTATGATCATCAGCGCCGTTGTGTTTATCGGCATTACCTTGATTGGTGGATTGTGGTCTTCCGGTTTGTCCAATATCGTCAGCGTGGTGCTGATTTATATCGGCGTGGTGGTAGGTACTTACATGACGGTGGCCAATCAGGGCGGCGTCGGCGCGATTGCCGCGAAACTGCCGCCGGGAACCGACTGGTTCGGCGCGGTCGGCGGACTTGGCCTGGCTACGGTCATCGGCTGGTTCGCAGTCATGATTACCCAGACGATCACAGCGCAGGGACCGGTGCAAATAGCCTGCGGCGCCCGCGACGGCAAAGCGGCCCGCAACGGATACTTGCTGGGGGCTCTGATCATCTTTCCGATCGGTTTTCTCTGTGCATTGATGGGGATGGCGGCCAAAGTTGCCTATCCCAATATCAAAGCGACGATGGCGCTGCCGAAAATCATCATGAGTCTGGACCCGATCCTTTCAGGCACCACGCTGGCGGCGCTTTGGGCGGCCGACGTTTCCACGGCCTGCACATTGCTATTGGGCGCCGGCACTTTGTTTTCGCAGGATATCTATAAACGGTTCGTTGACCCGACAATCGCGGAAAACAAATACATGGTCGTCAACCGGATCAGTATTTTGGTCATCGGCATTGTGACCCTGTGGCTGGCTTTCAATGCGGTGGGTATTTTGCGCACGCTGCTGATCGGCCTGAGCCTGACGACCGCGTTCACGGTAGTGTTTTTGTTTACCGTGTTCGCGCCGGGACTGTGTCGCCGCAATTCGGCCTTTTACACCACGTTGGTAGGCATGGCGGCGTTGGCGGCTTGGCAGACGGTACCGGCGGTGCGGGTGTTCGCCCATCCGATATATATGGAATGGCTGGTTTGTCTGCTGACATTCCTGGCGGTGTCTGTGATCGACAAGCAAAGGATTCCTGTGGTGACTACCAAACCGGAATGACTACGTTGCATAAAAGGGGGAGAACCAATGGCCCCAATCGAGCTGACCAGTATTGATATCGGTCGGGCGGCGCTGAAAATGGCTGTTACCGAAAGCCGGACCGAAGAGCAGGCATTGCGACAGCAACTGATGGAACAGCAAGGGATTCAGACGGTCGCGATCGACTTTGGCGGGGAATTTGTCCCGTCGGTAAAAAAAATAATTGAACGGGCAGTCGTGGCGGCGCAGCGCCAGGGACTCGTCCCGTCCAATCATGTCGGTGAAGGAGCTGTTGCCGGCGCTGTCCGGGCCGCGCTGGGGCAGATTTCGTCACAGGCGGTCGGCTTGTCGGTCGGCGGTAAAATCGGTGTCGCCCGTCAAGGAGAGCACCTCTGCGTGGCGATTTATCTGGGAATCGGCGTGCTGAACCTCAATGAGGTGGCAGTCGGTCTGGCTCACCGGTCACTACCGGCGTAAATGCCCCTCGTTTTATGGTTGCGATTTGCGTTTGGTTTTGCCGCTGACGGGACTTGTTGCCTGGGCGGCCTGACGGCCAAACCACCAGAAGGCGGCAATGCCGACCGCAATGACTGCCAGGCTGGTCAACTGGGCCGACTTGAGTCCGAATGCCAGCGTGCCGTAGTCGCCGCGCAAGTATTCGAGAAAGAAGCGGGCGATGGAATAGAGGATCGCGTACAAGGCGAAAATTTGTCCTTTGGCATGCGGCAGATAACGCGCCAGCAACAACAAAACAAAAATGATGACATCGATCTGTCCTTCCCAGACCTCGGTCGGCCATAGCGGCTGCGTGCCGTAGGTTGCGTGCGCCAATGTGCCGGGGGGATAGAGCAGGCCGAAATTGCCGCCGGTCGGGCTGCCGAAGGCGTCGCCGTTGAGCAGGTTGGCCATCCGTCCGATCGCCTGCCCCAGAATGACGGCGGGAGCGGCGACGATATCGGCGAACTCCCAGGTATCGATATTGTGACGTTTGGTATAGAGATAGCCAACGAGGGTTCCGGCGACCACGCCGCCTTGGATGGCCATGCCACCCTGCCAGACGAAGGGGATTTCTAGCAGATGGTTCTGGTAATAGGCCCAGTCGAAAAAGAACACATCCCATAGACGTGCGCCGACAATGCCAGCCAGGCCGCAGTACAGGCCCATGTCCGGCACATGTTCGTGCCAGCGGCCATCTTGGCGGGCCAAAAACCAGGCTGTGGCGGTGGCCAGCATGATGCTGAGACACATAATCAGGCCGTACATCCGGATTGGGAAATCACCGATATGAAACAAATATTGGTGCATGGCGTCCTCCTACTTCTTGACGAACGTGAGCAGTTGTTTGACGATTTGTTCCACTTTCGGCTTGTTAGTCAACAGTTCAGGCGAACTTTCGCACAGACAGTTGATCGCATTGCTTTCCAACAGGAAAAAGCCGATTTTGTCAATCGACGACCGGACGGCTGCGATCTGCACAAGCAGGTCAGGGCAGGGCTGGTCTTCATTCATCATCCGCTCGATACCGGCTATATGGCCGCGAACGTTTTTTAACCGGGCCAGGACTTCGGCCTTGACTGCAGGATCTGTCATCATAGTCACCTCTTCCTACTCCCCCGTAGGGGTGGGGTATGTGAATATTATAAGCGGAATCAGTGAATTTTGGCAAATGGAGGCGTTCAACAATGAACATGAAAAAATTCAGCTTTGGTTTTGGCAATGGAACGATGGAGATGGAGTTGCCGGCAGAGCGGATCATCCATGAAATCGAGGGCAGACCAGCAACTGCGCTGACTGATGTGCCGGCTGCGGTGCAGGCCGCATTGCGCAATCCAATCGGTGCACCGCCGCTGGTGGAGGTAGTGAAACCCGGCGAAACGGTGGCGATCATCGTCAGCGACATCACCCGGGCCTGGATCAAAGCCAGTCAGTTCCTGCCGACCTTGCTGGACGAACTGAATGCAGCCGGCGTAGCGGACAAGGACATTTTTATCGTTATTTCACTAGGGGCGCACCGACCGCACACCGAAGAAGAAGATATCCAGGTATGCGGCGCTTCGGTCTGCCACCGTGTCCGGATTTACCAACATAACGCACGGGACAAGGAAAACCTGACCTATGTCGGTACGACCAGCCGCGGCGTGACGGCTTGGATCAACAAACGGGTCATGGACGCAGACCGGGTCATTTTGACCGGCGGGATCGTCTATCACTTGATGGCCGGTTTTGGCGCCGGACGCAAAGCGGTCATGCCGGGGATCAGCGGTTACGAAACGATTCAGGGCAATCACCGGTTCTGCCTGCATCCGCAGGTCGGCAAGGGAATCAACCCCAACTGCATGTCAGGCCGCACCAATGGCAATGAGATGCATGAAGACCAGATGGAAATCACCGCGCTGGTCGATCCCGATTTTCTGCTAAATGTCGTGTTTACGCCGGAAGGCGCCTTTGCCGGTATTTTTGCCGGTCACTGGCAGTTTGCCTGGGAGGCGGGCTGCCGCAAGGTCGAAGAAATCTTCGGCATACCGATCACGGCTCAGGCCGACCTGGTGGTTGCTTCCGCCGGTGGTTATCCGAAGGATATCAACCTGTATCAGGGAACCAAGACGCTGGACAATGCCTATATGGCAACAAAGCCGGGCGGCGTGGCGATCTGTTTCCTGGAGTGTCGCGATATCCTGGAGCCGGCCGAGTTCAGCAACTGGTTCAAGTATCCTGATCCGCTGGCGTTTGAAAATGCGCTGCGCGGCGCTTTTACGGTGCCGGGATTTGTGGCGTTCAAATGCCTGTCGATCGCTAAGGATATTTCGATGATTATCGTGACCAAGCCGGAAAATGCGGAGTTCGTCCGGAAAACCGGCATGATTCCTGCGACATCGGCGGCGGAAGCGCTACAGATCGCCCGGGAAAAAATCGGCCGCGACGACTTTACCATCACGGTAATGGCGCACGCGGCGAATACGGTCCCCTTACTGAAATAGACGCGCTGAAATAAGCGCAGCTTTACAGGAGTTTTATCGGTTGAAAGTTCAGGGCGTCGCAGGCCACCAGATGGCAGGCGGCGCCTTTGATTTTCCCCTGCGGCGCCATATGGGCGCCATCGCCATGAATATGGCCGAAGATGCAAAGTTTGACGGCAAACTCTTCCAGTAGATCGGTGAATCCGTTGTTGCAGGACTGCAGATAGTCCTGCAGGCAGATCGGCGGGAAATGCAGCATTAAAAGAAGGTTTTCGCAGCCGGCTTTGCGGGCGGCTTCCAGCGAGGTACGGGTACGGATGACTTCGCGCTGATAGATCGGTTCGTCTTCCGGATGAAACATCGGATCGCCGGGAGTAACCCAACCGCGGCTACCGCAGATGCCCCAGCCCTCTGCGACAAAAAAATTATTGTGCAAAAAATTCAGCTTGCCGGCCATGGCCTGGTTCATTTTGCCGACGGTGGACCACCAGTAATCGTGATTGCCCCGCACCAAGATTTTCTGTCCAGGCAAAGCGGCGATCGCTTCAAGATCGACCGCGGCATCGTGCCATTTCATCGCCCAGGAAGTATCACCGGCAATCAGCACGGTGTCATGTTCGTTAATTGCCGCCAGCCAGGCGGCGCGAATCTTGTCCCAATGGTTTTCCCAGGCGGGACTGAACCGATCCATCGGTTTTTGCGGCGGATCGCCGGAAAGATGAAGATCGGCCAGGGCAAAAATAGACATGCGGACTCCTTTATAAGTTATGTAAGTTGCAATGATTTTTCCATATGACTATTTCTCGCTGAGGGAGGCAAAAATCCTGCAAAGATTTTGCCCGGCAGCAGGGGAAAAAGTTCTGCATCCGGAATACATAACGTCGGGAGGGATCGATTTGACTTTCCGACTGGCAATCATTGCCCCGTATCCCGGACTGCGGGAAACGGCGGCGGAAGTAATCCGGGAGCATGAAACCGATTGGACGGCATCAATCGAGCTGTTGACCGGCGATCTGGGCGAAGGGCTGGAGCAGGCAAAAAACGCCGTGGACAAAGGCGCCGAAGTGATCATCAGTCGCGGTGGCACAGCGTCGTTGATCGCTCGCAGCCTTGACGTCTTACTGGTCGAGATCGAAGTGAACCCGATCGATATCCTGCGGGCTTTGTCGAAAATTGAAAATCCGCTGGGGCCGATCGGCGTGATTGGGTTTCGCAATGTGATTTACGGCTGTGAAGAACTGAGCCGGGTGATTGGCGTGCCGCTTCAGGAGATTGCGCTTGACGATGAACGGGAGGCCGAAGAGAAAATCCGTACGGCAGCCCGGCAAGGCATCCGCAGCGTTGTCGGTGACGCGATTTCGATCAAGTCGGCGGTCCGGCTGGGCATGGACGCGATCATGATCGAGTCCGGCAAAGAGGCTGTCTACAAGGCGATCCGCGAGGCGCTGAGAATTGCGGCGATCCGGCGACGCGAGCAGGAACGGGCCGAACTGATCACAACCCTGATTGCTTCGTCAACCGATGCCCTGGTGGCGGTGGACCGCCAATCCTGCATCACGTTGCTCAATCCGCTGGCTGAAACGATTTTCTCCACCCGAGCTTCGGAAGTGATCGGGCGGCCGATCGGCGATATATTGCCGGACAGCAGGCTGCCGCGTGTACTGGAGAGCCGGCGTCAGGAATGGGGCGAACTGGAACGGGTGAACGGGCGGGTGCTGGCGTCGAAACTCACGCCGATCCTGATTCGCGGTGAGGTGGCGGGCGCCTTGGCTACCTATCAGGATGTCACGCAGGTGCAGCGGTTTGAGCAGTCGGTGCGACAGAAACTGTACGCCAAAGGTCTGGTGGCGAGGACTCAGCTGGCTGATTTTATCACGCTTTCCCGGTCAGGCCTGGCGCTATTGGCGAAAGCCCGCCAATTCGCGGCGGTCGATTCCAATGTGCTGATTACCGGCGAGTCGGGAACCGGCAAGGAGATGATCGCCCAGGGGCTGCACAATTTGAGCCGGCGCGCCAAAGGCCCGTTTGTTGCCTTCAACTGCGCCGCCGTACCGGAAAATCTGCTGGAAAGCGAACTGTTCGGCTATGAGGAAGGCGCGTTCACCGGCGCCCGGCGTGGCGGAAAAATCGGTCTGATGGAACTGGCGCACGGCGGAACCCTGTTTATGGATGAAATCGGTGAAATGCCGTTGCCGCTGCAGGCGAGAATCTTGCGGGTGATTCAGGAAAAGGAAGTCATGCGGATCGGCGGCGAACGGATCATCCCGGTCGACCTGCGCCTGTTGTCTGCAACGAATGAGAACCTGATGCAAATGATTGAAACCCGCAGGTTTCGCAAAGACCTTTACTACCGGATCAATGTGCTGCGTTTGCACATTCCGCCGCTGCGCGAACGCCAGGAAGATATTCCGCTGTTGGTGGAACACATCATGAACAGGCATCAGGCAATGAATCCGGCGATTCGCGGGATTGCCGCCAAAGCGCTGCAACTGCTCGGTCGGCAGGATTGGCCCGGCAATGTCCGCGAACTGGAATCGACGCTGGAAAGAGCACTGCTGTTGGCACAGGGAAACATGCTGCAGGAAGCGGACATTCGCGAAGCACTGCAACTGAATGCTGCCGCAGAGGTGCCGGTGGAAGCGGAGGCCGGCGGCGATGCCCTGCTTGATATCGAAAAATCGACGATCGACAGGATATTGCGGGAAGAAAAATTCAATTACAGTCGTGCGGCGTCCCGGCTGGGAATCAACCGGACTACCCTATGGCGAAAACTGAAGAAGTGATGCAAAATAGAATGAAATGTTGCCGAATGCAACAAAAATAATTATTGCAGTTGGCAACATCCCGAGCGCGGAAACAATCGCAATGCCTGTAGGATGGCTTGTGCGGTCTTCGCTGAGCAACCGATTGGCTTTGGCATGGAAAATGCAAGAATAATATGTGATTTCTTAATCAACGAGAAAGCGGGTGATTATTCCCTATGCCGAAGCTGGTCATCATCGCCGACGATTTGACAGGCGCCAATGATGCGGGGGTTCAGTTCGCCAAATATGGGATGAAAGTCCAGGTCATGCTCGGAGATGCGGTGGGTTCATCGGAAGCGGCTGCTGTCGAAGTACTGGTGCGCGACACCGATAGCCGCGCCGTTTCCCCGGAGTTGGCATTTTCACGTGTCCAGGCCGCCAGCCGGCTGGTAAGGCAAGCGGCTGGAACTGACGCAATGCCGTTGATTTTCAAAAAAGTCGATTCGACGCTGCGCGGCAATCTGGGGCCGGAAATCGATGCGGCAATAGCGGAGTTCGGCTTTAATTGGGCGGCGGTAGCTCCGGCGTTTCCGGCCAATGGCAGAATAACCGCCGGCGGTTGGCACCTGCTTCATCAGACGCCGATTGCCGAGAGTGAGATCGCCCGCGACCCGAAAGCGCCGGTGCATGATTCGGTGCTGGCTGAGTTGTTGGCAAAACAGTCTTGTCACCCGGTCGGTCATGTTTTTCTGTCTGCTGTGAGCGCCGGACCGGATGCGATCGGGCGCAGCGTCGCCGAGTTGTTGGCGGCAGGCAAGAAACTGATTTCATTTGATGCGACGACCGAAACGCACATGCGCTCGATTGCCCAGGCGATTGCCGCAGCCGGGCAGGCGCCGCTCTGGGTCGGCTGCGCCGGATTGGCGGAAATGATTCCGGCGGTCATGGGTTGGCCGCAACAACCGGCGTTTTCCGCTGCTGCCGATACCGAGGGGCCGGTGCTGATTGTCGCCGGTAGCGTCAGCAAGGTAACGCACCGTCAGATGGAATTTTTTCTGGCTCAGGGACAGGGTGAGCTGGTTTCGCTGCAGGCCGGGCAGCTATTCGTCGAACCGGCTGATGAAATCGCCCGCTGCATTCTGGCGGCGGAACAAGCCTTGCGCCGGGGGCGCGATGTACTGCTGGCTTCAGCGGTTGAGGCCGGTGCGGTGGATCAGGCCCGCATGGCCGGACAAACCAAAGGGATTGATAACCAGAAAGTCAGCGAAGTGATCGCAGAAGCATTGGGGCAGGTAGTGCGAGGCCTGGTCGGGCTGAAACCGGCCGGACTGTTCCTGACCGGCGGCGACACGGCGATTGCTGTCTGCCGGGCGCTCAACGTAAGTGCGATTGATGTTTTGGCCGAAGTTTCGACAGGGATTCCACTGGGCAAACTGTCCGGCGGGATCTGTCCGGGCCTGCGGGTCGTGACCAAAGCCGGCGCGTTCGGCAGTGAGCAGGCGATTGTCGATTCAGTGACTGTATTGAAAGGAAGATAGGCGATGAATGTAGAAAAACCTGTGTTAGGAATCACGATGGGCGATGCGACCGGTTGCGGGCCGGAGATTATCGTCAAGTCATTGGCAGAGAAAGAGTTTTACCAGACAAGCCGCTTGTTTGTCATCGGTGATGCCAAGATCATGCAGCGGGCAGTGGGAATCGTCGGCAGCAACCTGAAGGTCCGCAAGGTCGATTCGGTTGTCGGAGCAGGCGAGGACCCGGGCGTAATCGATGTGCTTGATTTTGACAACCTGCCGCTAGATCTGCCGTTTGCCACTGTCGACGCCAGGGCAGGCAAAGCGGCCTACGAATATGTGGCCAAAGGCGTGGAACTGGCCCAGGCCGGTCAGATCGACGCGATCGTGACTGCGCCGCTGCACAAGGAAGCGATGAATCTGGGCGGCTATCATTACGCCGGGCATACCGAGATCCTCGGCGCTTTGTCAGGCACCAGGGATTACGCGATGATGCTGGTGGGCGGGCCGCTGCGGGTGATTCATGTCAGCACTCATGTCTCGCTGCGCGAGGCCTGTAACCGGGTCAAGAAGGCCAGGGTGCTGAAAGTGATCGAACTGGCCGATGAATCCTGCCGGCTGCTCGGCATTGCCGCGCCGCGGGTGGCGGTGGCCGGGCTGAATCCGCACGCCGGCGAAGCAGGGATGTTCGGCACGGAGGAAATCGAGGAAATCACTCCGGCGATCGAAGCGGCCAAGGCCAAAGGCATCGACGCTGTCGGGCCGATCGCGCCGGATACGGTGTTTTACCGGGCAGCGATCAAAGGCCATTTTGATATCGTGGTCTGCATGTACCACGACCAGGGCCATATTCCGATGAAAGTGCTGAGTTTTGAAACCGGAGTCAATGTCACAGTCGGTCTGCCATTTATCCGTACCTCGGTCGATCATGGAACCGCGTTCGGCAAAGCCGGTAAAGGCACCGCCGACCATCGCAGTCTCAACGAATCGATTTTGCTTGGCGCGAAAATGGCGGAGACCCGGCGGCTAAATCTGCAAAAAAGAGGTGGCTAGCATGACACAACACAAGGTAAGCCTGCCCTACGGCAAACAAACCGTCGAAGTGCTTGTTCCTGAAGCGAATCTGATTGGCGCGTATTCACCAAAAGACATTCCGCCGGTCGCCGACATCAAGGCGGAGGTTCGACGCGCCCTGGCCAGGCCGATCGGATCTGCATCGTTGCAGGACCTGGTTCGCGGCAAACAGAAAGTGGTGTTCGTAGCTGATGACAACACCCGCCTGACGCCGACCGACCAGCTGATTCCGATTTTGCTTGACGAATGCAATCAAGCCGGGGTGTCTGACGCTCAGATCACGATCGTGATTGCCCTCGGAACGCACCGATTCATGACGCAGGGTGAGATTCTCGCCAAATTCGGCGCAGAAACTGTCCGGCGGGTGCAGATCAAAAACCATCCATACAAGGATGATTCGGCGATGGTGGATCTGGGGGTCACCGATACCGGCGGCCGGATCCTGATCAACAAAGATGTGTATGACGCTGATTTTAAGATCGGCATCGGCAGCATCGTGCCGCATCATATTCCCGGTTACGCCGGCGGATCCAAGATCGTCCAGCCCGGCGTTTCCGGCGAACAAACCACGGCCTACACGCATCTGCTGTCGGTTCGGGCGCCGCGTTCCTATCTGGGCGTGCTGGAAAACCCGGTGAGAACCGAGCTGGACCTGATGGCCCGTAAAGTAGGGCTGAACACGATTCTGAACACGGTGCTCAATCGCCATGGTCAGGTCGTTGAAGTGTTCTTCGGCGATGTGGAAGCGGCTTTCCGCGAGGGGGTCAAGCGGGCTTCGCAGGTCTATGAGGTGGCGATTCCTGAAGAAGCCGATATCGTTTTGTCCAGTTCACATCCCTGCGACCTGGAATTTTGGCAGGCGCATAAAACGCTATATCCGTCGGACCTGGCGGTGAAGGCCGGCGGCATCATCATCGTGGTTACGCCGTGCTACGAAGGGGTGGCCAAGACGCATTGCGACATTCTGGAAGTCACTCCCCACTCTTCGTCGGAAATCCGCAATATGGTTTCGGCCGGCCAGTTGCATGACGAAGTCGCGGCCGCGCTGGCGATCGCCTGGGCCCAGGTCAAGGAACGCGAAACGGTATATATCGTGTCCGACGGGATTTGCGCCGAAGAAGCGGCCCGGTTAGGATTTAAGCATTTTGCGACCGCGCAGGCTGCATTGGATGCGGCATTGGCGGAGAAAGGCGGCGGGGCGCGCGTTACAGTATTGACGCATGCACCGGATATGTTGCCGGTTATCCGAAAATAGACAAAGGAGGCGGTGCGAAACAGAGATGTGAACATGGGGGATTTTTCAGCAGCGATACAATGAATGAGGAGGATGGTTTGAGGATGAAAAAATGGATGGTACTGGTTCTGTGTCTGGCTTTGGTTGTTGCACTAGCCGGTTGCGGCGGCGGGGACAAGAAAGAAGCGCCGAAAACAGAAGCTCCCAAGGCAAAAGTACTGCGGGTCGGTCATACGTTGACCGATGACTCCCATTACGGCGTCGGTTTGAAAAAGTTTTCCGAACTGGTGAAAGAAAAATCCAAAGGCAGTCTCGACGTTCAAGTGTTTGGCAACTCAAAGCTAGGCAACGAGCGCGACCTCATTGAAGGCGTATCGCTGGGAACGGTGGAAATGTGCCTGACATCGACCGGTCCGCTGCCCAGCTTCTCGAAAAAATTCATGGTGTTCGACCTGCCGTTCATCGTGCAGGACCGGGCCAAGTTCTATCCAATCCTTGACGGTGCGGTCGGCCAGGGGATGCTTGACTCGCTCGGATCTAAGGGAATCAAAGGCCTCGTATTCTTTGAGAATGGGTTCCGTCACATGACAAACTCCAAGCGGCCGATCAACAAGCCGGAAGATATGGCCGGCCTGAAAATGCGGCTGATGGAAAACCCGGTGCACATGGAAACCTTCAAAGCGCTGGGCGCCAATCCTTCGCCGATGCCGTTCGGTGAGTTGTTCACCGCAATGCAGCAAAAAACGATGGACGGTCAGGAAAACCCGCTGCTGATCATCAAAACCAGCAAGTTCTATGAAGTGCAGAAGTATCTGGCGCTGACCGGCCATTTCTATTCACCGGCCGTTCTGATGATCAGCGACAAGATGTTCAAAGGGTTGACAGCAGACCAACAAAAGGCGCTGATGGATGCAGCCAAGGAAGCTCGCGACTTTGAACGGAATTTCATCATCGAGAGTGAAAAGAAACTGGTCGATGAATTGAAAGCGGCCAAAATGGAAGTGACAACTCCTGACAAGGCGTTATTCCAAAAAGCAACCGAATCCGTTTACAAGAAATTTGAGGCGGATATCGGCAAAGACCTGATCGATCAGGTTCGCGGCGCGAAATAAACAGAGCGTCTAAGAAAAAAGCGATGCAGGCAACGGCGGACCACTGCCGTTGCCTGTCCTGCAGCTTGCATTCAGGGGGGATGAACATTGCCGCGCTGGCTTGACAACATAGAGGAATATATTTTGCTGGTCCTGTTTCCGTTGATGGTTATCGTCGTGTTTGTGGCAACTTGCGTCCGCTACCTGACAGTAATGTCCTTGCCCTGGGCCGAGGAAGTGGCGCGTTATTCGATGGTTTGGATCGCCTATATCGGCGCCAGTCTTGGCATCAAACGCAATGCCCACCTGGGGGTGGAGGCGGTGCTACTCATGTTGCCGCAGGGGACGCGAAAATATTTCGACTACCTGCGTTATCTGATCATCATTCTGTTCAATGTCCTGATTGCTTATTATACGTTCCAGATCATCCAATCCCAGATTTCAACCGAACAAGTCAGTCCTTCGCTGCGGATTCCGATGTGGTTCGCGTATGGCGCGGTTCCGGTCGGGGCGGTATTGATGGCCTGGCGCTGCATCCAGATGATTGGACAGGTCGGTAAACCGGCGCCTGCGGCGGCTTCGGCCAAGAAGGGGGGCTGACGCAAAATGCCGATGGAAGCGATTCTGTTTGTTGTGTTTGTCGGATTGGTTGTCATCAATGTGCCGATCGGCGTTGCTCTCGGATTGTCGGGGATTGCCTCGCTGCTGCTCGGTGACATGCCGACTCCGCCGCTGGTCGTGGCCCAGCGGATGTTTACCTCCGTCGATTCGTTCCCGTTTATGGCGATTCCGTTCTTTATGATCGCCGGCGGCTTCATGGAAACCGGCGGCATGTCGCGGCGGCTGGTCGAATTTGCAAAGTCTCTGGTTGGCACGATTCCCGGTGGTCTGGGCATTATCACAGTCATTGCTTCGGCGTTTTTTGCCGCGTTGTCCGGCTCGAATCCGGCGACGGTCGCGGCAATCGGCTCAATCATGATTCCGGCGATGGTCAAATCAGGCTATCCGCTGGATGTAGCGGCTGCCTTGGCGGCAGCGGCCGGTACCCTCGGCGTGATTATCCCGCCGAGCATCCCAATGGTGACCTATGGCGTGGTGACCAACTCGTCGATTGGCGATCTGTTTGTCGCCGGCATCGTGCCGGGATTGCTAATCGCCGTATCGTTGGTCTGCATCGTGTTTTGGCTGGCCAAGAAGTACGATTTGCGAGGCGGCGAGCCGACTTCGCTGAAAAAAATTCTCGTCAGCGGCAAAGATGCTTTACTGGCGCTGATGATGCCGATCATTATTTTGGGCGGAATTTATGGCGGCGTATTCACACCGACTGAAGCGGCGGCGGTGGCCACCGTATATGCGCTGATCGTGGGGATGTTCATTTTCCGCGAAATCACGCTGGCTGATCTGCGCAACGTGATCATGAAGGCGGCGGTTAGTTCAGCGGTAGTATTGTTTGTGATTGCGACCTCGTCTTCATTCTCCTGGCTGTTGACCTCGCTGCAGATTCCCGAAAAAGTAGCCAGCACGATGTTGGCGATCTCCAATAATCCGACCGTAATTTTGCTGCTGCTTAACATCATTTTGTTGTTCTTGGGTTCGTTTTTGGAAACGCAAGCAATTATCCTTCTCGTGACGCCGATCATCTTCCCGTTGGCGATGAATCTCGGCGTGGATCCGCTGGTGCTGGGCATCATTATCGTGGTCAACACTTCGGCCGGTATGATCACACCGCCGATGGCGGTCAACCTGTTCGTGGCCTGCAGCCTGTCGGGACTGTCGATCGAAAAGATCTCGCGGCGCATTCTGCCATTCCTGTTTGCCGAAATCGTCGTCTTATTGCTGATCACCAATATTCCCGCTCTGTCGTTGACTTTGGTCAAGCTGCTGAAATAGCCAGCTAAGGGAGGACGGTCGTGCGAAAACTGCTGCATCATGCGAATGCACTTGTGTTTGGCGTGTTGCTCGTCAGTGGGTTCCTGTTGCATCTATCGATATTGCGAGGACCGCTGTCCGCCTACCGTCTATTGCTGATCCGGACGCATTATTTGGCCGGAGAGCTGTTCGGCTTGCTGTTGCTGGTTTATGTCTTGTATTTGCTGGCTCGGATCGGCCAGTGGCGAAAGCGGACCGTTTACCGTCTGCTTGTGCCGTCGGCATTGCTTGGGCTGGCCGGTTTGTTCGGCAGCGGCTGGATTTTGTTGCAAAAAGCCGTCTGGGGTCCTACGGTCACAACGTTTTCGTTTGAAATCCACCGCTGGCTGGCATATATTGCCGTGCCTGCGGTGGTTTTTCACATCTGGCTGGCCGGGGCGCAGCCCTCGGTTGAATCCGGTTCAAATTCACGCCGCCGTTTGCTTGGCTGGATTGCAAAAGGGGCGGTAACCGGCTGGATCGGTTCGCTCGCCTGGCGGTTCTGGCGTGAAAAGCAACCGCAGGATATCAAAGCAACTGCCAATTGCGACATTTTTTATCCGGCGCCGGAACCTGCGCCTAAATCCTTGCCGCCGACTGGCGGCGGGCGGCAGGGGAAATTCGGCGAATACAGTGTGGTCAACTTTTTACCCTGCCTGCATCACGATACCTGGCGGTTTACGATGGATGGTCTGGTGGAACGACCGGTGACTTTTCGCTGGGAAGACTTCGTCCGCTTGCCGCGCACGGTTCAGGTCAGCGATTTTCATTGCGTGGAAGGCTGGTCTGTGACCGATATCACCTATGAAGGGTTGAAAATTCCTGATTTGCTGAATATCTGCGGTATCCGGCCTGAGGCGAAGTACGTGAAATTTTATTCCGCCGATGGTCAGTATGCAGATGCGTTGTCGCTGGAACAGGCGTTGCACATGCCTGATGCGATGATCGTCCTGTTGATGGATGGACAGCCGATCCCCCGCGTACTTGGCGGCCCGGCCCGGCTGATCGTGCCGCAGATGTATGCTTACAAAGCGGTAAAATGGGTCAACCGCATAGAACTGATCGACAAACCGTATCTCGGTTATTGGGAATTCCATGGTTTTGAGACGGATGCGTGGGTAGGAATCTATTGATTGAAAATCGAAAAATAGCGAAAGAGGTGTAAACGATGCCGCGA
The DNA here is from genome assembly GCA_018434355.1 of Sporomusaceae bacterium. Lineage (GTDB taxonomy): Bacteria > Bacillota > Negativicutes > UBA1444 > UBA1444 > UBA1444. The sequence continues at coordinate 59,464 of JAHDPL010000023.1, forward strand.
GCCAAAGTGACGATCCCCTATCTGTTCGACAAAAAGGCAAAGAAAGAACCGATTACCATGTTGACCTGCTATGATTATCCGATGGCTTTATTGGAAGAAAAGGCGGAAATCGATATCATCCTGTGCGGCGATTCTCTTGGGATGACGGTCTATGGTTACAACGGAACGCTGCCGGTGACGATGGACATGATGATCGTGCATGCCGCTGCAGTGACGAGAGGCGCACCGACCGCCTTCGTTATCGGCGATATGCCATTTTTGTCCTATCAGGTCAGTAAGGAAGAAGCGGTGCGAAATGCCGGACGATTCATGCAGGAGGCAGGGACCGATGCGGTGAAGCTGGAAGGCGGCGCAATCATGGCCGAAACGGTGAAGGCGATTGTCAATGCCGGAATCCCGGTCATGGGGCATATCGGCCTGACGCCCCAGTCGATATCGGCTCTTGGCGGTTTCAAGGCGCAGGGCCGCAGCGCCGAAGCGGCGTATCGCCTGATTAAGGATGCCGAGGCATTGGAAGCGGCCGGCGCGTTCTCGATTCTGTTGGAAGCGATTCCGCCGGAAATTTCGGCGATCATCACTGAAAAAGCCCGGATTCCGATTATCTCAATCGGCGCCGGTCTGCCATGCGACGGTCAGTTGCTGATTGTTCATGACATGCTGGGCTTTTTCGACCGGTTCACGCCAAAGTTCGTGAAAAAGTACGCGGACCTGAACGGTCAGATATTCCAGGCGATGTTGCAGTACAAGGAGGAAGTGCATCAACAGGCATTCCCCGGTAAGGAGCATACCTACGGAATGCCGGCTGAAGAGATGGAAAAACTGCACAAGATGCTGTAAAGCGAAAATGGCATAAGGCAAAACAGAAAACGCAATTCACGTTGCCGGATGGCAACCGTGAATTGCGTTTTTTCATTCAGGAAAACCGAGCGGCGATGCCATGCCGCTTAGCAAAAGACTTATTGAATTTCGAAGACTTTTGTCAGTCTGGTCAATTCAAACAAATCCTTGACCAGACCTTTCAGATTCTTGATGATCACGCTGCCGCCGTTTTGCAGGGCGCGCTTCTGAATCGCGACCAAGGTGCCGAGGCCCGAGCTGTCGATATAATCGACATTGCCCAAGTCGACCACAAAGGTTTTGTGGCCTTTTTCTATATAGCCGATCAGACTTTCCCGGATCTGCGCAGCTTCTTCCACATAGATACTGCCGGAAAGGTTGACGACTACATGGTTATCCGTGACAGTAATCTCCTGAATCATTCAATATCCCCCTTAACACAAAATCGGTGAACCGAATTGCTTTATACTGATTGTTTCGACGGGCATCGGAGTTTTCCTCTTTATCTGCAACCAAAAATTAAATAAAATAAAGCAGGATTTATATCAATTACGGATAATTCTTAAGACATGAACATAACGTAAAGGAAGTGGCGAAATGGCAAACAGACTAAGGCATGCGGGATTGATTGTTTCGTTGGTTTTATTAATCGGCATTGTCACTGGTTGCGGCGGCGCGAAACAGGAACCGGCAAAGACCAATCCGCCGGCACCGCCGGCCCAACAGGTTGCCTCACAACCGGCCAAGGTTCCGGCATTGTCGGCTAAACCGGGCGACTGGAAACCGGACGGGGTGATCGCCGACAATGAATACGCCAAAATGCAGCAATTCGGCGAGTTTGAAGTTTACAGCCGTATTGACGGCGACAAGGTCAGAATGGCGCTTAAGGCCAAAACCAATGGTTATGTGGCGATTGGTTTCGAGCCGGCACAGCGGATGCAAGACGCCGATATCATTCTCGGGTTTGTCAAGGACGGCAAGGCGACGGTGGCCGATATGTTCAGCACCGGTCCGACCGGACCGCATCCGCCGGATGAGCAACAAGGCGGCAAGAATGATGTGACCGTGTTTGGCGGCAGCAATAAGGATGGAGTGACGGTCATCGAATTCGAACGCAAACTCGACACCGGTGATCCCAAAGACAAAGTGATCAAAATTGGCGATAATAAAATTATCTGGGCGATCAGTGAAGAAGCGGCGTTTTCCGGCAAACACGCAAAACGCGGTGGTGGCGTATTGAAATTATAACTGAATTGAGATGGTCTGCAGCTTTGACCTGGCCGTATATTGCGGTCAGGTCATTTTTCTTTTCTGCCATCTGCTTTTTTTATGGGATGTCATAAAAAGACGGTATTATTCGAATTTGTCGGTATATTGTAATATTGCAGATGAGAACTGCAGTTCCGTAAATCGCAACACGGCAATCGGACAGGCAGTCAAAAGGAAAAGGGGGAACACATGTGTTAGCAATCATTGGTTTTCTTATGGTCGTTGTTATTATTTATTGCTTGATGGAGTCAAAAGCCACTCCGGCGCCGATTTTCGTCATAACACCGATTGTCGCGGCTTTTGCTGCCGGTTTTTCGTTTCCGGAAGTTGCAAAATTTATCCAGTCAGGCGTGGCGATCACTATGCCGATTGCGGTATTGTTCATTTTTTCGATCATCTATTTTTCGGTCATGTCCGATGTAGGATTGTTTGACCCGTTTGTGAATTTTTTGGTCAAAAAAGCCGGCAACAATGTGGTGGCCATTACCGTGACCACGGCGCTGGTTGCTACCATCGCCCATCTGGACGGCGCGCTTGCATCCACATTGCTGGTAACGGTCCCGGCAATGCTGCCGCTTTATAAACGGCTCAACATCAGGCCGCTGGTCCTGCTCGTTATCATCGGCGCAGCGATGAGCATCATGAATTTGCTGCCATGGGGCGGACCGGTAGCCCGGACGGCCGCCATCACCAAGACCGACATTACCGTGCTGTGGCACAGCCTGATCCCCCTGCAGGTTGTTGGCATGGGGCTGGTCATCGCATTTGCGGCATTTATGGGTGTGGTTGAGAAGAAACGCGGCGCCGGCGTGCAGCTGCTGGAAGGCGAGTCAGAGGTGGCTGAGGCGGTGATCGATCCCAAGGTGGAAGCGCTTAAGCGGCCGAAACTGTTGTGGTTCAATACGCTGCTGACACTTGGAGTTCTCGGCTTGCTTTGCTTTACCAAAATTCCGCTTTATGCGGCATTCATGCTCGGCTTATCGTTGGCCTTGATGGTGAACTATCCGAAGATTGAAGACCAAAACGGCCGCATCAAAGCCCACTCGGCCAATGCGTTGTCTATGGCGGCGATTTTGTTGGCATCCGGCGTGTTTCTCGGCGTCTTGTCCGGAACCAAAATGCTGGGTGCGATGGCCAATGCGATGATCGCAATCATTCCTGGCTTCATGGGTCCCTATATCCATGTTGTGATGGGAGTTCTGGCCGTTCCGGTCGGCATGTTGCTGGGAACCGACTCGTATTTCTTCGGTCTGGTTCCGCTTGCGATGGGGGTCGGTGCAAAATATGGCATTGAACCGACTAATATGGCAAACTGGATGTTGATCGGCAAAAATTTTGGCGTGTTGACAACGCCGCATGCGGCAACGACTTATTTGGCTATCGGCCTAGCCGGCGTGGAATTGAAAGAGCATCTGAAATTCTGTACGCCCTGGTTATGGCTGTTAAGCATCGGATCGTTGTTGCTGGCGATGATTCTGGGAATCATCAGCATCTGAAAAATCATAGGTTTCGACGAAATGGACGAAAGCAGCCAATGCTTTGATTTCAAGCGATTCCTGCTGATAAAGCAGCCATGACTTGCGCAGTATGGGATAGCCGGTTCGGTCTGTCAGCAAAATGCGACGCAGCTGCGGTATATCATTGAGAATGCGGCTCGGCATTACGGCATAACCCAAACCGTGCTTGACCATCTCTTTGCAGGTGGCCAGCTTGTCGACCTCCATGGTGACATGCGGCGGAACACTGAAGTTATCCCGCCACCAACCATCGATCATCGCTTTGATCAGGCCGTCGCTTTGATAATCGATTCGCGGCAGGTCAGGCAGATTTTCCAGCTGTATTGCTTCGGCGGACGCGATATAGATCGATTCCTCGAACAATAGATGGCGGCAGTCTGACCAACCATAGTCAGAACTGACAAAGCCCAGATGCACTTCCTGATTATGCACCCGATTATAAATTTCACGACTCCAGGCCGTCAGCACCTTGAATTCGACCGCGGGGTGCAACTGTTTGAATTGTTTTAACAGTGGCGGTAGAGAGTACATGGTAAAGTAACTGGAAGCGCCGATACGCAGGGTACCGGAAATCGAATCGCTGAGGTTGGCGACTTGTTCACGGATCCGTTGCAGGTTTTGCAACACTTGTGTGGCCGATTTTGCCAAATATTCGCCCTGCGGCGTGAACTGAACCCCTTTGCTGCTGCGGTGGACAATTTTTAGTCCGAATTCTTTTTCAATCTGTTGAAGGCGGGCCGTTAGGGCCGGTTGGGACGTAAAAAGGCTCTGGGCCGTTTTGGTGATGCTCTTTTGTTCGTAGAGGACTTGCAGTATCTTCCAGTCCCAGTTTTCCATCGGCGGCGCCTCCCATCGGTTGCATCGGGATACGGGGTTCAGGATTTCTATTCGGGGTCGAAGGTGGTTTCTCCTCTGAGGTGAGTATATTCCAGCATGATTGAGTTTAGCGAACAGGACGACAGGGAGTGATAATATGAGCGAAGGACGCCGCGAGGCGCAAGCCGGTACTCTGGAATCGGCGGATATCCTGATCACGGTTGCGCTGACTGAACCAGGCGCAGGACTGCAAATCGATTTGGTATCGCCGACAATGAAGCAATATGGCGCGATGATCCGACAGGTCATCGAAAAAGTTCTGACCGCGAACGGAATTGCGGATGCGATGGTTCATGCCAATGACAAAGGCGCGCTGGATTATACGATCGAAGCCCGGATGCAGACTGCGATCGATCGGGCCGTCGGCAAGGGGTGATGAAGATGGAACAGCTGAAATTGCGTCGGGCAATGATGTTTATGCCGGGAAACAATCCGGCAATGTTGCAGAATGCAGGAATCTACGGTGCTGACACGGTGATTTTCGATGTCGAGGATGCTGTGGCGGTCAGTGAAAAGGATGCGGCGCGCCAATTGGTGCACAATGCGATCAAGCGGCTGCAGTATCCTTGTGAAGTGGCGGTGCGGATCAATCATATCCAGACACCGTTCGGCCTTGACGACCTCAAAGTCATTCTGCCGGCCAAACCGGACCTGATTCGTCTGCCCAAGGCGGAGACCGGCCAGGATATCAAGATCATTGATGAAATCATCGGCGAAGCGGAAGCAAAGTATGGTTTTGCAGCCGGTTCGATCGGCATGATGGCGGCGATTGAAACTGCCAAGGGCCTGATGCATGCTTACGAAATTGCCACAGCCAGTCCGCGTATGGTGGCGCTGGCGATCGGCGGGGAAGATTTTGTCGCCGATTTGAAGACTTCGCGCAGCCGTGAAGGCTGGGAATTGTTTGTCGCCCGCTCCCAATTGTTGCTGGCAGCCCGGGCCGCCGGTATTCAGGCGATTGATTCGGTGTTCGCCAATGCCAATGATGATGAAGGCTTTCTGGCGGAAACCCGCTTGATCAAGGAGCTGGGATTTGACGGCAAGTCTGTGATCAATCCGCGCCAGGTTCGCATGGCGCAGGAAGTGTTTACCCCGTCGGAAAAAGAAATCAAAAACGCTGAACGGGTTCTGGCCGCCTATAAGGAGGCCCTGGAACGGAAGTCCGGCGTGGTCGCTCTGGATGGAAAAATGATTGATACACCGATCGTGACGCGGGCGGAGCGGGTATTGGCCTATGCCGCGGCAGTCCGAAAGTAGCGGGCCGGAGGAGGAGAGTTCATGATCAACGCAGCAGGACGCGAAATTCCTGAAATCATTAAAGGCATAACGAAGGTTACCCCTTATGCCGGTCCGTTTGCGATTTGTCCGCAAGGCCGGATGGTCGGACCGAAAATTCGCGCCGGCAAGCCGGGATCGGAGAAGTTGCTGAAATCGCTGGAGCAGGCGATTGATGCCAGCGGTTTGCGTGACGGAATGACGATCTCTTTTCATCACCATTTTCGCAATGGCGATTATGTGCTCAACCAGGTTGTCGAGGCGATTGCCCGCAAAGGAATTCGTGGTCTGACGCTAGCCCCCAGTTCGCTCAACGATGTGAACGACGCGATTATCCCCCACATCGAGGCAGGGGTGATCACTGCGATCGAAACGTCCGGCGGCAGAGGCAAGCTGGGGCGGTTGATGACACTCGGCAAACTGAGCAAACCAACGATCATTCGATCCCATGGCGGACGGGCCCGCGCAATCGAGTGCGGCGACCTCCATATCGACGTGGCGTTTCTCGGTGCTCCCTGCTGTGACCGTTATGGCAACATGAACGGCGTGGAGGGCCGCTCTGCCTGCGGCTCGCTCGGCTATGCGATGGTGGATGCCGCTTATGCCGATACCGTGGTTGCAATCACTGACAACCTTGTGCCGCATCCGGTTCATCCGATCAGTATTCCCCAGACGCAGGTGGATTTTGTCGTAGTGGTCGATAGTATCGGCGATCCGGCGGGAATTGCTTCCGGCGCACTGCGAATCAGCCGTAATCCGCGGGAGTTGTTGATGGCCGAGTATGCCACCGGCGTAATCGAGCACTCGGAGTATTTTCGTCAGGGGATTTCACTGCAACTTGGCAGCGGCGGCGCGTCACTGTCGGCAGCGAAATTTATTCAGGAGAAAATGCTGGCGCGAGGGATTACTGGCAGTTTCGGCGTTGGCGGGATCACCAATCCATTTGTTGAAATGTTGGAACAAGGGTTGTTTGAAACCATGTTCGACACACAGGATTTTGATTTGCCATCGATTCAGTCGCTGCGCAACAATCCGCGGCATGTCGAGATGTCAGCTTCCTATTACGCCAATCCGCATAGCGCCGGGCCGATCGTCAACAATCTCGACGTGGTCATTCTGAGCGCAACTGAAGTTGATGTCGATTTCAACGTCAATGTCATTACCGATTCCAACGGCATTATCATGGGTGCATCCGGCGGGCACAGCGATACGGCGGCCGGTGCGAAACTGGCGATTGTCGTGGCGCCGCTATTGCGGGGACGTCTGCCGATGGTGCTGGACCGGGTCGATACGATTGTCACGCCGGGCGAAACCGTCGATGTGATCATTACCGAACGGGGAATCGCGGTCAATCCAAGACGCACAGACTTAATCGAGAGTCTGAAAGGCAGTCGGCTGCCTGTGCTGCATATTCAGGACTTGCAACGGATGGCGGTTGAGTTGGCCGGCAAACCGGAACCATTGCCGGCAGGCGATGAAGTGGTCGCCCTGATCGAGTACCGGGACGGCAGCATCATTGATGTGGTTCGAAAACCGAAGTAAAATAAGCTGAAAAACGAACGACGGCAGGCAATATTTCCACCAGTTATCTGTCATGGATAACTGGTGGTTTCTTTTTGCCGATTTTTTTAGCTGTCAGCGTGAATAGCTGCAGACAGATTCGCTTGTTAGAATATAATCAGAAAAAACCTGATAAATTCTGCGGCAATATGCGAATGGAGCAGAAAAAGATGGAAAATGAGCAAAAACTTCAACATAAAATGACCCGAGAGAATGAGCTGCTGCGCCGTCTGCAGAAACTCTCGGCAAAACTATTGCGACAACGCGATAAGGAAGCTTTGTTGCAGGAAATTCTGTTGCACGCCACCCAATTTCTTGGTGCGGCCAATGGAGCAGTTGCCTTGTTGGAAGACGATCAGCGGCATTTCCGGTTGCGCTACGGGCTGGGCATCCAAGCCGGTAGGGTGGGTGCATTGATCAAAGTTTCGGAAGGGTTGGTCGGTGAAGTCTGGCGTAGCGGCACGGTTCAGGTGGTCGCAGATTATCGCAGTTGGGAACGACGGATCAATGCTCCGGAACTGGCTAACACAACAACGATGATCATCGCGCCGCTGCGGGTGAATGAAAAGATCGTCGGCATGCTCGAAGTGTCCTGGATTGATGTCGGTTTTCCGGTAAAAGGGGAAACTGTGGCGGCCTTTGAACAGTTTTCGCTATTGGCATCGGTTGCTCTGGAGAATGCCACTCTGTTCCAGCAGGCTGAGCGGGAACGGGTGTTTTCCGACGCGGTGCTGGACAGCGTGCCGGGAATGCTCTACCTCTACGATTCCCAGGGAAAATTGATCCGTTGGAATAAGCAACATGAGGCGATGACAGGTTATTCGAGCGACGAAATGACCGGCAGGCACATCATGGAATGGTTTACCGGCGATCAGGCGGCGCAGCGGACCATTGCAACCGAAATTGAAAAGGCGTTGCAGGGCAATTTTGCCGACGCCAGGGTCGATTTGCGCCGCAAGGATGGAACGCCGATCGCCATGTATTTTACCGCGGTAGGCATGCAAATGGGCGGTGAAAAATACATCACCGGCGTCGGGCTTGACATTACAAAAATTAAGCAAGCTGAAGATATTTTGAAACACGCTAACGTAACCCTCGAGCGAAAAGTCGAGGAACGTACGCAGGAACTCAATGCGATGAATCAGGAACTGATGGCGATGAACAGCGAAATGACGGCAATGAACCAGGAACTGGGCGCCATGAACGAATCGTTGCTGTATACGAACGAACTGCTGAGCAAGGAGGTTGCCGAGCGTCAGCAAGCCGAGCAGGCGCTGCAACAGTCGCTTGATAATCAAAAGACAATGCAGGAATACCTGATTCAGTCGGAAAAGATGGCTGCACTTGGCGGGTTGGTGGCCGGAGTGGCGCACGAAGTCAACACGCCGGTGGGTGTGGGAGTGACCGCAGCATCGCATCTGAAACAAATTACCGATCAGTTTCGCGAACGCTTTACCACCGGGACCATGCGTCGTCAGGATTTGCATGAGTACCTCCAAGATACTGCCGAAGCGTCGGATATTTTGCTGAAAAACCTGGAGCGGGCCAGCCAGTTGATCAAGAGTTTCAAACAGGTGTCGGTCGATCAGTCGAATGAAACGCCGCGCCGGTTCAAAGTGAAGCAATATTTGGATGAGATTTTGCTCAGCATGAATCCACGGTTGAAGAAACTGCGGCATACCGTTAGCGTGGAATGCGCCGAAGACCTTGAAATCGACGGGTATCCCGGCGCTTTTGCCCAAATCGTGACCAATCTGGTGATGAATTCGCTGATTCATGCATACGAGCCGGACATGGCAGGCAGTATGCATATCGTAATGTTTCGTGAGCAGGACAGTATTAAAATGATTTTTTCTGATGATGGTAAAGGGATACCGACCGATGTGCTGCCGAAAATCTTCGATCCGTTCTTTACGACCAAACGCGGCGCCGGCGGTACCGGACTCGGTTTATTCGTGATTTACAACATCGTGGTGAAGCAGTTTGGCGGCAGTATTTCCTGCGACAGCGAACCAGGTCAGGGCACGATTTTTACGATCCAGTTTCCGATTCAGGGAAAGTAGGTGGCAACAATGCATCAAGTTTTATTTGCCGATGAACCGATGAATTTTGAGGCAGAACCGGCGTTGACAAGTATGTCGGCGGCAGACCGCTGGAAAGTGCTGATCGTCGATGATGAAAAAGATGTCCATGATGTTACGATTCTGGCGCTGAAACGTCTGGAATTTGAGTTGCGCGGCATCGAATTTTTAAGCGCTTATTCGGCGGCTGAGGGAATCGCGTTACTCGAAGCGCATCCGGATATTGCCGTGGTGCTGCTTGATGTGGTGATGGAAGACGACCACGCTGGACTGGCGATGGTGCGAAAAATAAGGGAAAACTTGAAAAATGACCGGGTTCGGATTATCCTGAGGACCGGACATCCCGGACAAGCGCCGGAAGAAAGTGTGACCCGTGATTATGATATCAACGATTATCGGGAAAAAACGGAATTGACAGCCAAGAGTCTGCGGACGGTGTTGATTACGGCATTGCGTTCCTTCCGGGCGATTTCGACGATACATAGTCTGCATCAGGAAATTGATGCTACGCAACGGGAATTGATTTATTCATTGGGGGAAATTGCTGAGAGCCGTTCTACAGAAACGGGTCGCCATGTGCGGCGGGTCGGTGAAATTTCAGCGATTTTGGCGGAAAAGTTTGGCTTGCCGCAGCCGGAAGTTGAATTGATCCGGATTGCTGCGCCGATGCACGATTTGGGCAAGCTGGCGATCAATGACTCGATCCTTAATAAACCCGGTCCGCTGACAGCGGAAGAATTTGCCGTCATGAAGACGCACACAGACCTGGGTTATGAGATTTTGGGCCAGTCTGAGCGACCGTTGCTGAAAATGGCGGCAACGATTGCCCGGGAACATCATGAGAATTATGATGGGACCGGTTATCCGCGCGGACTCGGCTACGCAGACACCAGCATATACAGCAAAATTGTCGCGTTGGTAGATGTGTTTGATGCACTGGGAACAAAACGCGTTTACAAGGAAGCCTGGCCGCGGGAGAAGATTCTTGAGTTCATCCGGACCGAAAGCGGTCGCAAATTTGATCCGCAGTTGGTGGAGTTGCTGTTTGCCAATAGTGACGAGATATTCCAGGTACGTCAACAATTGGGCGATGAGCAAGCTTGAGATTATATGAAAAATGAGTAAGGAAAACAAAGATCGGTTACAATATCATTAAGTCATCAAACGATAACAGGGATTCCGAAGCAATCAACAGGAAGGTGAGCGCTTGAAACTTGGCGTAAAGGTGGCGTTGTCCCAGCTGTTGTTCGGGCTAGTTGCCCTAGTGGCGATTTATGGCCTAGTCATGTTTGTCTGGGTCAAAAACTATGAACAACTGGAACAGAATGTCGTGCACGATAACATCCGGCGCGCCCAACACCTCTGGAACAAGGAGCAGTCGACGCTGGTATCCAGCGTGGGCGACTGGGCGCCATGGGACGATTTGTATGCGTTTGCCCGGCAGCCACAAGCCCGTGAGTTTGTGGAAAAAAATCTGCAGGATGCTTCGATGGCAAATTTGCAGATTGATATTGTCTTGGTCACTGATCCGACAGGCAAAATCCTGTTTGCCAAGGCGGTCGACCAATCAAGCAAGAGCGAAATGCCGGTTCCGGTCGAATTGCATCGATACATCAGGCCGCAACAAAAATTTCTGTTGGACTTGCAGCAGGAAACCCCGCTCAGCGGAATGCTTTGGTTGGAAAATCGGCCGGTATTTTTGGCAGCCCAGCGGATTTTCAAGAGCGATCATTCGGGGGAGAGTCCCGGAATATTGGTATTTTTGCGTAAAGTTGACGAAAAACTATTGCGGGACATGGCCGACATCTTGCAGACGCCGGTGCAAATCATCGCCAGTCCTGAAATCGTATCCCGGATTGAACAGCATGACGGGCATGGACACCACGCTGCAGGCGAGGTCATCAGGGCGTACATTCCTGTGCAAGATTTGACGGGAACGACCACTTTTGCCGTTGCCATCGATACGGTGCGAACTTTTTATTTGGAGGTCCGCAAACAAGTCAAGTATTTTCTGGTGCTGATGGTGTGCCTGATTGGGGCGATCGTGGCGCTTTCCATTACTGGACTCAATTTGATCGTAATCCGACGGCTGCGGCAAATCGATGCGTTTCTCAACCAGGTCGATATTTCCGGCGGTACAATCCAAAAGATCGCGTTGACAGGTCGGGATGAACTGAGCCAGGTAGCGGCAACAATGAATCAGATGCTGGACCGGATTGCCGCAGACAGTCAGAAAATAGAACAAATCAACATCCAACTGCAAGAAGAGTTGGCGGAAAGAAAGCGTGCGGAACAGGTGCTGCAATATTCCAGTGAACACGATACGCTGACCGGGTTGTTCAATCGCCGTTATTTTGAAATCGTGCTGGCGCGTCTGCGACAAACTGGCGCTAAAGGCGTCGGTGTGATCTGCTGCGACCTGGACGGGCTGAAACTGGTGAATGATACGTTTGGTCACGCAGCAGGCGATGTCATGCTGCAACGCACGGCTGCGATGCTGCGCGAAGTGTTGCCGGAGTCGGCGTTGATCGCCAGGGTGGGCGGTGATGAGTTCGTCGTGTTGCTTACGAATGTTGAGGAGCCGTTATTGCGGCAAGCCTACAGAAAGTTACAGGAATATAAGCAAGCAGGCGTAAAAGCGGCCGAAGAGTTTCCTTTGCAGATTTCGGCGGGTTACCGCTTCCAGTCTGTGTGTGGTCCGGACTCCAACGACTTGGATCAGATGTTGAAAGAAGCCGACGATGAAATGTATCGGCAAAAGTTGTCTAGTACCCACAGCAACCGCAATGTGGTGGTGCAGACCATCATGAAGATGCTGGAAATCCGCGACTATGCGACAGAAGGACATTCACAGCGCATGGGCGAGCTGGCGGTGGAACTGGCGGAGCGTATCGGCCTGCCGAACAACAGCAAGAATGATTTGCGTTTACTGGCGCAATTCCATGATTTGGGGAAAATCGGGATTCCAGACCAGATTTTGTTGAAACCGGGGCCGCTGACCGCCGAGGAAAGGAAGGAAATTGAGCGGCATGCTGAAATCGGACACCGGATTGCGATGGTGGTACCCGAATTCCTGCCGGTGGCCGATCTGATCCTGAAACACCATGAGTGGTGGAACGGCGCCGGTTACCCGCTGGGATTGCAGGAAGAGGCGATTCCGGTGGAAAACCGAATCCTGTCGATCGTCGATGCCTATGACGCGATGACTAGCGATCGCCCCTATCGGGCGGCGATGACGCAAAACGCGGCAATTGAAGAATTGCGCCGTTGTCGCGGGTCCCAGTTCGACCCGGCGCTGGTCGATGAATTTGTCGCTCTACTTACTGAGAGCACTGACCGGCGCGTTGACTTTGAATAGGGTGTGAACTATAATTATGGCAAAAGCGGAACCGTCTGCATGGCCCCGCGCTTAGCGGGGCTTTTTAGTTTGAGGAGGATGTTGATGAACGAGAAGTACGTCCCGCGAGAGATTGAGCCCAAGTGGCAAAAAATCTGGGCAGATTCCGGTGCATTCCATACGGAAGTGGATCGGACCAAACCGGAATACTATGTACTGGAAATGTTCCCTTACCCCTCAGGCGCCTTGCACATGGGACATGTTCGCAACTATTCGATCGGCGACGTGGTTGCGCGGTTCCAGAAAATGCGCGGCTACAACGTGCTGCATCCGATGGGCTGGGATGCGTTCGGCATGCCGGCGGAAAATGCCGCGATTAAGAACAAGGTTCATCCGGCGGAGTGGACCTGGAGCAATATCGCCAACATGCGGCGGCAGCAACAGGAACTGGGCCTTTCCTACGACTGGGACCGTGAAGTGGCGACCTGCCACCCCGAATACTACCGCTGGACCCAGTGGCTGTTTTTGCTGTTCTTCGAGCGCGGACTCGCCTATAAAAAGAAGGCGGCGGTCAACTGGTGCGACGAGTGCAATACCGTGCTGGCCAACGAGCAGGTTATCGACGGAAATTGTTGGCGTTGCAACTCGGTCGTGGTCAAAAAAGAGCTGGAACAGTGGTTCCTGAAAATCACCGATTATGCCGACCGGCTATTGAAGGACCTCGATCTGCTCGGCGGCTGGCCGGAGCGGGTCCGTACGATGCAGGAGAACTGGATCGGTCGCAGTGAAGGGGCCGAGTTCAGTTTTGACGTGCCGGAATTGGGCGAAAAGATTCCTGTCTATACAACCCGTCAGGACACGTCGTTCGGCGTGACTTATGTCGTGTTGGCGCCTGAACATCCGTTGGTGGAAAAACTGATCGAAGGCAAGTCGGAAGCGGCGGCGGTCCGCGCTTTTGTCGAGCGGGTTCGCAACCTTAGCGAAATCAATCGCACGGCAACCGACGTAGAAAAAGAAGGCATGTTCACCGGCGCTTATGCCGTGAACCCTTTCAATGGAGAACAGGTACCAATCTGGGTAGCAAATTATGTATTGTTTGAATACGGCACCGGTGCGGTGATGGGAGTGCCGGCCCATGATGAGCGCGACTGGGCGTTTGCGACCAAGTATGGTTTGGAAAAACGGCTGGTGGTACAGACGCCGGCTACGCCGCTGACGATCGCCACGATGGACGGCGCTTACGACGGAACCGGCGTGATGGTCAACTCCGGCCAATTCGATGGACTCGATAATGAAACCGCCAAGGGCAAGATGGCCGACTGGCTGGAAACGCAAGGTGTCGGCCGTCGTCGGGTGACGTACCGGCTGCGCGACTGGTTGATTTCGCGCCAACGCTATTGGGGTGCGCCGATTCCGATCATTTATTGCGATGATTGCGGCGCGGTCGCCGTACCGAAGGAAGAACTGCCGGTGCGTTTGCCGGAAAACGTGCGTTTTGACGCTGGATCGGTTTCCCCGTTGGCCTCGGCTGGAGACTTTATCAACTGCCAGTGTCCGAAATGCGGCAAACCGGCCCGCCGCGAAACCGATACGATGGATACGTTCATCTGCTCGTCCTGGTACTATTTCCGCTATACCGACCCGCGCAATGCGAAAGCGCCCTGGGACGTCAACAAATGCAACTACTGGACACCGGTCGATCAATATATCGGCGGCATTGAACACGCGATTTTGCATCTGCTTTATTCGCGTTTCTTCACCAAAGTTCTCAAAGACGCCGGGCTGGTTGACACCGACGAACCGTTCAAAAACCTGTTGACGCAGGGCATGGTGATCAAAGACGGGGCGAAGATGTCGAAATCCAAGGGGAATATTGTTTCGCCGGAAGAAATTGTGAAAAAATACGGCGCTGATACAGCGCGACTGTTTATCCTGTTTGCTTCGCCGCCGGAACGTGATCTGGAGTGGAGCGACCAGGGGGTTGAGGGGGCAGCCCGTTTCCTCGGCCGCCTGTGGCGGATCGTTCATCACTTTGCCGATGCGGTGGTCGGTGCGCCGGCGACCTACGACGCGGCATCGCTCGATGCGAATGAAAAGGAATTGCGGCGGGCCTTGCATGCGACGATCCGCAAGGTAACCGACGACGTAGCCGACCGGTTCAACTTCAATACCGCAATCAGTTCGATCATGGAGTTGGTCAATGCGATGCATGCGTATCGCGACGCCGCGGCGACGGTTCATCCGGCCCTGCTGCGCGAAACGGTGGAGGCCTTGCTGCGATTGCTGGCGCCGTTTGCGCCGCACATCGCCGAGGAAATCTGGCAGCAGTTGGAGCGAAGCGGCAGCATTCACCAACAGGCTTGGCCCAAATGGGATGCAGAAGCAATCAAGACCGATTCGGTCGAGATCGTGGTGCAGATCAATGGCAAAGTCCGCGACAAACTGACTGTGCCATCCGAACTGAGCAGCGCTGAACTGGAAAAAGTCGCCCTGCAACAGGAAAAAGTGCAACAGTTGGTTGAAGGCAAGACGGTTGTCAAAGTGATTGCCGTACCGAATAAATTGGTCAACATTGTAGTCAAGTAACCTTCAAGCGGTTTTGACCACGATTCAATAAAACGACTTTTCGTCGACATGCGATATGGTTTTCTGCGCCGGTCTGTTAGCACAGACCGGTTTTCTTTTTGGCAAGAATGCGGGGAGGCGAAGCGATGAGAAAAGTGGATGAATCGGCGGAACAGGCGGCGAACTTGCGGCGCAGGCGAAAAATCCTCGGACTGGCCGCAGCTGGACTGATATTGGTATGTGGAGTCGGTTGGTGGCAAAAGACGTCGCCGCCGGCGGATGCGATCCTGGTTAACCGGAGCGGCAATGCCGAAGCGGCGCGGAGCACGCCGCAAGAAATTGTTGTTTATGTGAGCGGCATGGTTGGACACCCCGGCGTATTGAAGGTGAATGCCGGCGCCCGGGCGATAGACGTGGTGAATGCGGCAGGCGGATTACTGCAAGGCGCCGACGTGACAAAAATCAATCTTGCCCAGACGGTGAAGGATGGGATGCAGATCCACATTCCCGGTCGGCCGCAGGAGTCGTCTGCGCTGACAACCCGCTACCCGTCCGATCCGAGTGCGCAGGCTGCGGCGAAATCTTCGCCACAGCAAGAAAAGATCAACATCAATACCGCCGGCGCGGCGGAACTGGATAAACTGCCTGGCGTAGGACCGGCGCTGGCCGGACGGATTATCGAGTATCGCAATGCGAACGGGCTGTTCAAGGATGGCGAGGAGTTGAAAAAAGTCAAAGGGCTCGGCGAATCGAAATATGAAAAACTCAAGGACAAGATCGTGTGGTAGCCCTGACTGTTGCTTTTGCACTCGGAATCTGGGCCGCCGACCAGCCGGACCCGAATTTTTCGCTGTTGCTGCTGTGGACCGGCGGAGTGGCGCTGATGCTGACAGCGGTGCTTGACCGGCTGCGCCGGCGCGACAAGGGCCGCTGGCTATTGGCCGCGATATACCTGACCTGGTTCGCTGCCGGAATGCTGCGGCTCGGCTGGGTCAGTCAACTGCCGACCGACTTGTTGCAATACCGATTGGGCGAGACGGTCAGCATTCAGGGAATTGTCGACGAGCCGCCGCGCGTTGCCGCCGGAACAGCCGGTGAATGGTCGGTTCGTTACCGGATACGAATTGACAGTCTCAAATCGGCTGCTGCGAGCCCGTTGACGCAAACGGTACAGGGCGGAGTTGCTCTCACAGTGCGGCAGGATGGGCCGAAACCGGCGGCGGTTGACGGCGATAGGGTTTTTGTCAGCGGCAAGCTGCGGGCGATACATTTCTACCAAAACCCGGGCCAACCCGACCGAAGGGCGGCGCTTGCCGCACAGGGCGTTGACGCCAGGCTGTCGGTCGTGCCGGGCAGTTTTCGGGTCATCCGACATTCAGCGTCCGATTCGCTGCAAGGTCGCCTGGCGCGCTGGCGCGAACAATTGCGACAGAAGCTGTTAACGGCGATGCCGGAACCCGATGCGGCATTGATTATGGGAATGCTGTTCGGCGGCTATGATGGAATTGAGCGGCAGACAGTGCGCGATTTTGCCGCAACCGGCATCGTACATATACTTTCGGTGTCAGGGGCTCACATCGCGTTATTGGCTGGTGCGGTCTTCTGGCTGGCCGGTCGGTTGCGGCTGGGTCAGGGCTGGGCGGCGGCCATCGCTGCGTCAACGCTGCTCGGCTACGGTTTTCTGTGCGGGTTTTCCGCACCGGTGATCCGGTCGGTGATCATGGGGTTGATTACGATGGCGGCCTTGGCGCTGGAACGGCGGGCATCGGCAAAACGGGCTCTGGCGCTGGCGGTGTTGGCGATGTTGGTTTACCAGCCCTACAACCTATTTGACATCAGTTTTCAGCTGTCTGTCGGCTGCACGGCAGGGCTCCTGTACCTGCAACCAATTTTGCTGCAGTGGCTGAGCAGCGGTTTGTCTAAACCGGTGGCCCAGGCAATGGCGGCGACGTTGGCGGCGCAACTGGCGGTGGTTCCGTTTTTGGCCTGGTACTTTGGCACGTTTCCCGTGATTTCGCTATTTGCGAATTTGCTGGTCGCGCCGCTGCTGGAGACGGTGATTCTGCTCGGCCTATTCGCAACGGCTATGGCTGGCGCACTGGAGCCGCTGGCCCGGCTAATGTTTGTCGGCCTAAGTTTGTTGCTGGGGCTGGGGGTCGAGCTGAACCGGTTTCTTAGTCGTTTGCCGGGAGGGACGCTGCAATTGCCGGCGATGGGGATTGCCGCGAGTGCGGCTTATTATGCGTTGTTGCTCTGGGCTTGCGGCTTTACGGAAAAATGGGGCCCGAGTCCTCTCGTTATCTGGCGACAGGTGCGTCGTCATGCTTGTGCGTATGGCGCAGCGGGATTGCTGTTGGCTTTCGGGCTGAGCTGGTTTATCCTGCGGCCCGGTCCGTTGCAGGTTCATTTCATCGATGTGGGGCAGGGCGATGCGACGCTGATTATCACGCCGAATCGCCGGGCTATTCTGGTGGATGCCGGCGGGGCGCTGGGGGTTCAGAATGATTTTGATGTCGGCGAACGGGTTGTCGTGCCTTATTTGCGGCATGTTGGGGTTAACCCAATCGACTGGCTGATTTTGACGCATAATCATCAGGACCATGCCGGCGGGGCGGCGGCAGTGGCGGCGTTCGTCGGAGTGCGGCAGGCGCTGTTGCATCAGGAGCAGCCGGTTCCATCGGCAATTTTGCGGTTGCAGCAGGCGATGCAGTTTCGCAATCTGCATTCGCCGGACGAACTGGCCGAAATCGAACTCGACGGAGTGCGAATGCAATTGTTACAGGCAGGCGACGCTGATGCCAACGCTTCCGAGAACGGCCGGTCGACCGTGGTGCGGCTGATTTATGGGCGGCATCAGTTCCTGTTGACAGGAGATTTGGAGGGCGAGAGCGAAAAGAAACTTATGCAACAGTCGCAATTGACAGCTACCGTGTTGAAGGTCGGCCACCATGGCGGACGCAAGTCGAGCCAGGCTGCTTTTTTGCAGCAGGTGGCGCCGCAATACGCGGTGGTTTCAGTCGGCGCAGACAACCGGTTTGGTCACCCGGCACAGGAAACGCTACAGCGGATCAGGCAGCTACCGGCATTATTGTTGCGGACCGACCAGGACGGCGCAGTCGTGTTTCGCAGCGACGGGCAATCCTTGTCATTTCAGCGGACTGCACATCAAATAAACAGATGACGGAGTAACGGGACGGAATGGATTTGAATCAGAAACCGCGCGGCCGTTTTGCGCCGAGTCCTTCGGGCCGGATGCACCTCGGCAACGCCTGGACCGCACTGCTGGCCTGGCTGGATATACGCAAACTGGGCGGGACGATGGTGCTGCGAATGGAAGACCTCGACCCCGACCGTTGCCGGCCGCAGTTTGCCGAGGGCTTGGTCGAGGATCTGCAATGGCTGGGGTTGGATTGGGACGAGGGGCCGGACCGGCCCGGCGTTGCCGCATCATACAAACAAAGTGAACGGTCGGATTTGTACCAGGCGGCATTTGACAGTCTGGGGCAACGGGGGCTGGTGTATCCCTGTTTCTGCAGCCGGGCCGAGCTGCGCTCTGTGGCCTCGGCGCCGCATGCCGGAGAAGCCGAACCGGTCTACTCGGGACGTTGCGCAGGGCTTTCAATGACTGAACAGGCGGAAAAACTGTCTGTCCGGCGTCAAGCGGCTTACCGGCTTCGGGTCGGCGAGGCGGAAATATCGTTCACCGATCAGCTATTTGGCCCGCAGCGACAGAAGCTGAATCAAAGCTGCGGCGATTTCGTGATTCGCCGCTCCGACGGTGTGTATGCCTATCAACTGGCTGTCGTGGTCGATGATGCGATGATGCAGATTGATCGGGTCTTGCGGGGCGCCGACCTGCTTGCCTCGACGCCGCGGCAGATTTATCTGTGGCAGCTGCTGGGATATCCGCCGCCGACATTCATCCATGCGCCGCTACTGCTTGCCGCTGATGGCAGTCGCCTGTCGAAACGGCAGGGGTCGCTGACGATCGAAGCGCTGCGAGGCTCCGGCGTCAGGCCCGAACAGATCATCGGCCAGTTGGCGGTCTGGGCGGGACTGATTGAACAGCCGGAACCGCTGCGACCGGATGAATTGATCGATGTTTTCTCGCTGGACAAGTTGCCGCGCGAGCCGGTCGTTGTCGGCGATACCTTGACGAACCTGATCTGATTGGCAAGAAGGAGTAGCAAAGCATGGCAGGCATAAAAAAAACACCGCAGGTTTATCTTTTCTACGGTGAAGAAAGTTATCTGGTGCAAAAAATGGCGGCGAACTTGGTCGAAAGTTTGCTGGACCCGTCGGAACGCGAGTTCAACCTGACATCGCTGGAAACGGATCCGACAATCGGCGAGCTGCTGCATCTGGTGGAAAGCGCGCCGTTCTTTGGCGAGCGCAAGGTTGTACTGGTGCGCAATTCCAAACTGTTTCAGGCGCCGCGCCGCAAGGCGGCCGACGTCGAAGACGGTGAGGATGCGGACAGCGCCGACTCGGCATCCGGCGGCGAAGCGGAACCGAAGGAAAGCGGCGATGCAGCCGACCCGCGGCTGTGGCAGCTGGTTGCCAACATGCCGGATTATTCCACGCTGATATTCACTGCAATGAAAGCCGATAAACGCAAGAAATTGGTCAAGCTGGTTGCCGAACACGGGCAGGTCCGTGAGCTGAATCCGTTTAAGCCGCGGGAAGAGCAGGAAATCCGCCAGTGGGTCGAAGCTCATCTGGCCGAATTGGGCAAACGGCTGAACCGGGATGCGATGGAGCATCTATTGACCGTGATTTCGACAATGAATCAAGTCCCTCGCGGTTTTTTGTCGGCCGAAATCGAAAAGGCGGCGTTGTATGTCGGTGCGGACCCGGTCATCAGCAAGCAGGCGCTGGAAGCGGTGATGGCGGCTGTCCCCGAGATATCGGCATTTGCAATGACCGATGCGTTGGCCCGTCGAAATGTTGGCCAGGCGCTGGCCCGGCTGGAAGAACTGTTCGGCAGCAAAGAGCCGCCGCTGAAAATCATCGGCCTGTTGGCCTACAATGTGCGACGATGGTGGCAGGTGCGGCAGGTCATGGACCGGCGCGGCAGTGAAGCGGAAATGCTGGCTGCGCTAGGGGCAAAAACTGAAAATCCCGGTATGGCCAGACGCACGATCAACCAGAGCCGAGCTTTTCGCGACAGTTCACTCAAACAGGCCTTGTTGACGCTGGCTGATGCCAATGTGGCGATCCGGTCCGGCGGCGACCCCAAACCTTATCTGGAAAGGGTGATCATCGAACTCTGTCAGTAGAGCAGTGCGCGAACAGAACAAGCCCCTGTCCACTCTGGACAGGGGCTTGGCTTGAAAACAAGGGTACAAAACGCCTTATTTTGCTGCGGCGTTGAGTTTTTTCGCCAGACGCGATTTCTTGCGTGCGGCAGTGTTTTTATGGAGCACGCCTTTGGACGCAGCCTTATCGATCGTGCTTGCCGCCTTGGCAAGCAGGGTCGTGGCTTCTTCTGTTTTGCCGGCGGTAATGGTTTCTGCTGTTTTGCGGATAGCAGTTTTTACCGACGACTTGACGGAAAAGTTTTTGGCGCGCAGTTCAGCATCAGTTTTTACACTACGGATCGAAGATTTGATTTGTGGCAAGGGATTCACCTCCTTGTGCAAAGGTTACACAGGTTACGGGGAAAATTTTAGCATGTCACCGGCGAAATTGCAAGGGAAAACCGGCGTTGTTTGCGGATAAATTGAAATAAGTTTCTGCGTTGACCGGCGTGGGGCCTGTTGTGCGGCGGTTTATCGCAAAATGGGATGCATTGACGGAACGGTCGTCAAGCGACTACAATAAGAACAGGAAACAGCAGTAAAACGCGCTCTGACCGTTTCAGGCGCGTTTTTGCTTGCAGAGCGGAAAAAAGCGACAGGGAGTGAGCAATCTTTGAAACTGGCGGAATTACGCGTTGGCAATAGATTGGAAAAACAGGAAGCAATTCTTTGGGTGCAGAAAAGTTCGCAATCGGCCAATGGGTCCTGGTTCGTCCGGGGAACGTTGGAAGACCCCAGTGGCGCTATCGGATTCATCTGTTTCAATGCCGAGTCGGTGGCGCGGATCAAGGAATTGACCGAAGCGGCGCCGGCGGTCGTCAGCGGTCAGGTTCAGGCCGATCGCTACGGCGGCGAAGGAAAACTGCAATTTTTGGCCGATTATATCGATTTGTTGCCGCCTGGCAAGGATGTTTCGCATTTGTTGCCGGCTGCGTCCAAAGACATGGAAGAATATAAGAAGAAATTTTTGAAACTGGTGGCGGGGATCAGCCGCCCGCCAGTGCGGGAGCTGCTGGGAGAGATCTTCAGCGGTTCGCGTTGGGAGCAGTTTATCCGCAACCCGGCCGCCAAACGGTTTCATCACGCCTATATCGGCGGTTTGCTGGAACACTCGGTCGATGTGGCCGAGATGGCGTTGGCAATTGCTGCAACCGTGCCGGGAGTCGACCGTGACATGGTCATTGCCGGCGCTTTGCTGCACGATATCGGCAAGACGGAAGAAATTTCGGCTGACATCGGTTTTTCCTATACGGAAGCCGGGCATTTGGTCGGCCATATCACCGCAGGCGCCCTGATCATCGACGCTGCGGCGCGTCAGGTGCAGTTCCTGTCGGAAGCGGAGCGAAAGTCGCTGCTGCACATCGTTCTGTCGCACCACGGTTCGCGCGACAAAGGATCGCCGGTCGGCTGCGCCACGCGGGAAGCAGTCATCGTGCACTATGCGGACGAGGTGAACGCCGTGTTACAGCAGTTTGTCGAAACCGGCGAAAAAGAAGGCGCCGGCTGGAATTTTAACAAGATGATGGGTTCGATGATCCGGGTTTGACCAGTCGCGGCGGTTGTGGTATCCTATAACCCCGAACAACAATCCCCGGATTGCAATGCCTGCAGATTTTGGCTGTGAGTAGAAAAGGCGATCGCGGCCGCACTTTGAGGCGGTCGAGGAAAGTCCGGGCTCCACAGGGCAGGGTGCTGGATAACGTCCAGCGAGGGCGACCTTAGGGCCAGTGCCACAGAAATGAAGACCGCCGGCCTTCGGGCAGGTAAGGATGCAACGGTGCGGTAAGAGCGCACCAGCGGCCGGGTGACCGGCCGGCTAGGTAAACCCCACCCGGAGCAAGACCGAATAGGGAAGGGATGAAGCGGCCCGCTGAACCTTCCGGGTTGCGTCGCTAGAGCCGCCGGGCAACCGTCGGCCCAGACAGATGATCGCCACCGCGCAAGCGGCACAGAACCCGGCTTACTGATCACTCACAGCCAAATAAAAAGAGCGCGTTCAAAGTTTCGGCTTTAAACGCGCTTTTTTATTTTTCAGCGGTTGCTAAAAATAATATACTTCCGGCGTCTTTCGCGGCACCGGCGGGTGATCGACCGCCGGGTAGCCGAGGATCATCGGCGCGGCCGCCACATATTCCGTAGGGATGCCGACTTCGGCCTTGAATTCGGCGCTATCCAGCAGATAGCGGGAAAAACCGATCCAGCAAGTGCCCAGTCCTTCGTTGTGGGCTGCCAACATGAAGTTTTGCGCCGCCAGGCAGGCGTCGGTCTCCGGTTCCGGTCCTTCCGGTTTGGCATAAATCACGACCAGCGCCGGTGCATTGTAAAAAATATTGAAGCCGCGCTTGGACAAAGCGCCGCGATATTTTTCCAGCAGCGGGTGTTCGTGCATGCCCTCCAGCACCAACGCTTTGGCGCGAGTCGAATATTCCTCAAGCTTGGTTTTGTCGGTGAACACGGCGAAAACCCAAGGTTGGGCGTTCATCGCACTTGGCGCTTGTGTAGCCAGTTGAATCAGTTTGTCGACGATTTCCCGTTCCACCGGCCGGTCCGCGTATTTGCGCACCGAGCGCCGGGTTTCCAGAGCATTTATCAGGTCCATTTTCGAACATCCTTTCTTAATCCGACATTGCGGGAAGAGTTTTATATATTATAGCGGAAACGCAATGCGTCTGCGTGCGACAATACGCTGGAGAAAGCTATACTACTGGGTTGTATAGCTATTTTTTTGTTTGTTGGCAACTTGACAGCCGGCAGGGTGGCTAGCCAAACCAACCGTTTTTTTACTATACTATAGGGGCGGTCTTGAACGGAGACGTTGCAGCTGGTCCAGTTTTATAAAAGATTCGAGGAGAATGTGATGAAAGCTTATATCAAAGGGATTGCTTCTTATTTGCCTGTTCATGTCGAGTACAATGACGCCGAGTCGCGAATCACCAAGAAAACCGGCATCTATGAACGGCACATCGCTGCCGCCGGCGAATGTTCTTCCGACATGGCGGTTTGCGCAGCCGAGAATTTGTTCGCTAAATATGGAATCGACCGCTCAACAGTCGACTTCATTATTTTGTGCACACAGTCGCCGGATTATTTTTTGCCGACTACTGCCTGCTTGTTGCAGCACCGGCTAGGGATCCCCGATCATTGCGGCGCGTTTGATTTTAACCTCGGCTGTTCCGGCTTTGTCTATGGATTGTCGATGGCAAAAGGCTTGATCGAAACCGACCAGGCCAAGCACGTCCTGCTATTGACCGCGGAAACCTACAGCAAGTTCATTCATCCGCAGGATGGAGCAGCGCGGGCCATTTTTGGCGATGCGGCCACCGCAACGCTGATCACGGCGGATCATGTTGAACGGGATGGACTCGGATCGTTCGTGTTCGGAACCGACGGGTCAGGCGGCGACGATATCATTGTGCCGGTCGGCGGAATGCGCAATCCGGCAGTGACCTGCCCCAGCGTCGAAACCGTCGATGCGGCCGGAAACATCCGAACCAATCATAATTTTTACATGAATGGCCGTTCGGTGATCACCTTTGCGCAAGCCGTGGCGCCTGACGCGCTGCGGAAAGTGCTGAAAAAAGCAGGCTTGAAACGCGAAGAAATCGATTATTATGTTTTCCACCAGGCGAATCGGTTCATGCTGGAGTCGCTGCAGCACAAATGCAAGCTGCAGGGGTTGCCCTTCTGGAACAAACCGGACCTTTGCGGCAATACGGTGTCCAGCACGATTCCGTTGGCGCTGGAAGAACTTTTGTCGACCGTCGGAGCGGCGCGACTGAAAAAAGTCGTTGGGCTGGGCTTTGGCGTAGGTTTGTCCTGGGCGGGTTGCTTACTGGATTTGTCGCGAACTTTACCGGAAAAATCATAGTATCGATCAGTAACAGCGATTGACTTTTCGGCAAATTTTTCTTACAGTTAAGACAGACCCCCCCGGAGGGGGGATTAGAAAGAGGTGTCAGATATGGCTGTTATTAATGTAGGCAATGAATCGACGTTCGACGAGAAACTGTTGACGGCGCAGCAGCCGGTACTGGTAGATTTTTGGGCTTCCTGGTGCGGTCCCTGCAAAATGGCAGGACCGGAAGTGGAAGCGGTGGAAACAGAGCTGTCCGGCAAGGTGATTGTGGCCAAAGTGAATATCGACGAACTGCCGGGCCTTACCAGTCGGTTCAATGTGAAAGCGGTGCCGACTTTCATCGTGTTCAAGGGCGGCAAGGAAGTCAGCCGGTTTACCGGCTACAAGACCCGCAAAGACTTGGCGGCGGCTGTCGAGAACATTTAACCGGCGTCTATATGGAAGCTCCCGGAGCCTCTCCGGGAGCTTTTTGCGGAATGTGGAGGGAAATGCATGGCGCAGTCCAGAGTATTGGTTGCCGATGATGACGAAAAAATCCGTGAACTGCTTGAACTGTACCTGACCAAGGAGGGTTTTGCCGTTGAGCAGGCTGCTGACGGAGCGGAGGCGATCCTCAAGGCGCAGCAGCTAAAGCCGGACCTGATCGTGCTGGACATCATGATGCCGGTACTGGACGGAATGGAAGTCTGCCGGCAGGTGCGCAAGTTTTCGCAGGTGCCCGTAATCATGCTGACGGCGCGGACTGAGGATGAAGACCGGATCCTGGGGCTGGAACTGGGGGCCGACGATTACCTGGCCAAGCCGTTCAATCCCCGCGAGCTGGTGGCTCGGGTCAAGGCGGTGCTCCGGCGGATGACTCATGCCGCCGAAGAACCGGCCGGCAAGGACACGCTGCTTTCGTTCGCCCAGTTGACGATCAACCGCCAGGAATATGTGGCGACATCGTCCGGGCACACGGTGCAGCTGACCGCCAAAGAGATGGATCTGCTATGGCACCTCGCTTCGCATCCGGGGCGGGTGTTTTCGCGCGAACAACTGCTGGAGTCGATCTGGGGCTATGAATATTTTGGCGATACCCGCACGGTAGATACGCATATCAAGCGGATCAGGCAAAAGCTTGATGTCCGCGAGGACTCGCTTTGGGACATCAAGACCGTCTGGGGCGTCGGCTATAAGTTTGAGGTCCGTTCGTGAAACCGTCACTGCAAACCAAACTGCTGGTCAACTTCATGCTGGTTGTGGCGCTGATTTTGGCCGGCTTTGCCATCGGCTCCTCCGCGCTGATCCGACAGTATTTTCTCTCGGCAAAACAACAGGAACTGATTGGCAAAGGCCAGGAAATGGCCCGGGTGATGGATGATTTCATGACCGGTCGCTTGAGTGCGCCGGAACTGGTGGAACTCGCCGACCGGATCGATGGATTTCTCGGCGCCCGGATCTGGGCGGTGGATGCGTCGGGCCGGATCATTGTCATGTCTTCGGCGCCGCGCCGCAGTATGCCGGATCGACCAGCCACCCCTGTAGGTCCAAGGCTGGCGCCCGGACAAGCGCCCGGGCCTGGCGGTTCACAGGCCGGCAATTCCGGCGCCATGCGTTCATCGACTTCCACGGCGGTTCGCCACTTGCTGAAAGACATCGAACCGGTGTTTTCCGGCAATATTTTGACCCGGACATTTTTTCACCCTTACTACAATGAGGACATGATGCTTGTGGCGGTGCCGATTGTCAATGTCGGCGGCGCGATCAGCGGCGCGGTCATTTTGAATGCACCGGTGCAGGGCGTCAATGATTTTCTGGCCCGCGTATACATGACGATCGGCGTGATCGGCCTGTTGGCTCTCGGCTTGACGCTGCTGGTTGTCAGGCGCCTGTCGCGCGGCATCGTACGGCCTTTGAAGGAAATGCAGGAAACGGCGGCGTTCATGGCCGAAGGGCGTTATGACAATCGGGTCAAGATCGCCAGCCAAGACGAGGTCGGGCAACTCGGCCAGTCGCTCAATACTCTGGCGCAGGAGCTGGGCCGTTTTGTCGAGCGGACCGAGCAGATGGAAAAATTGCGGCGCGACTTTGTTGCCAACGTTTCACATGAGCTGCGAACGCCGCTGACGATCATCAGGGGCTACACCGAAGCGCTGCAGGACGGGACCGTCACGCGGCCCGAGCAGGCGCAGCGATTCACCAAACTGATCGTGAATGAGACAGAACGGCTGGAGCGGCTGATCAGCGACTTGCTCGACCTCAGCCGGTTGCAGGCCCGCCAGTTCGTCATGGAACTGGAAATGATCCCGCTGGCGGAAGTGGTGGACAATGTCGTGACGATGCTGCGGGGGAAATACGCCGAAAAAGGCGTGGAGCTCATTTGGCATGGCGCGGAAATGATTCCCCCTATTCCCGGCAATGGGGATCGTCTGGTACAATTAATGTTAATCTTGCTTGATAACGCGCTCAAATATACGCAGCCGCAAGGCAGGGTCCAGGTGGAACTCAACTGCGCGGATCAGACGGTCACGCTCGTCGTCTCCGATGACGGGGCCGGGATTCCGGCTGCTGACCTGCCGTTTATCTGGGAGCGGTTTTATAAAGTGGACAAAGCCCATACGCGGGAGAATCATGGAACTGGCCTGGGGCTGTCGATCGCCCGGGAAATCATTGAACGGCATGGCGCTACGGTGGCAGTGTCCAGTGAACCTGGCAAAGGCGCTTCGTTCGTATTGCAGTTTCCGGTTCGGTCGTTATAGGGTCAATAACAGGGAGGAATACAATTGATAGGGTTCACCAAATTGTTGTGCGGAACCGCCACGATTTCCAGCGTAATGCGCCAGCGTCACGGCATGAGCGAAATGCAGGCCGGCTTGCTGCAGTTCTCGTCCGACCGGTCGCCGGTAGTGGTCTGGAATATTACTTCCCAGTGCAATCTGAAATGTCGTCATTGTTATATCGAAGCGACCGAAGCGGCGCGGGACAATGAAATGACCACCGCCGAGGGCAAAGCGTTCATAGACGACCTGGCTGCGGCGAAAGTACCGGTGTTGATGTTTTCCGGCGGCGAACCGCTGGTGCGGCCGGACATTTTTGAACTGGCAGCCTATGCCGTGGAAAAGGGGCTGCGGATCGTCCTGTCGACGAACGGCACGCTGATTGACGACTTTACGGCGCAGTTGATCAAAGAAGCCGGCTTTCAATATGTCGGCGTCAGTATCGACGGCTGCGAGAAAATCCATGACGAGTTCCGCGGCGAACAGGGCGCATTCAAAGCGGCCATCGCCGGGATCCGCGCCGCCAAGGCTGCCGGCAACCGGACCGGCGTGCGGTTTACGCTGAACAACATCAACAAGAGCGATCTTCCGGCGGTGATGGACATCATCGAACAGGAAAAAGTCGACCGTTTCTGCATGTATCATCTGGTATACGCCGGACGCGGCAGCGACATGAAGAACCTTGACCTGTCGACCGAAGAAAAGCGCGAAATCTGCCAGTTCCTGATCGACAAGACGCTCGACTTCAACCGGCGCGGCGTGGATATCGAGATCCTGACCACCGATAACCATGCCGATGGTCTGTATCTGCTCGATTATATCAAACAGACGAATCCCGAACGGGTCGACGAAGTGCGGCAACTGCTGGCGCTGCATGGCGGCTGCTCGGCCGGCGACCGGATGGCGGACGTCGACTATCTGGGCAACGTGCACCCTTGCCAGTTCTGGAGCGACCTGACGCTGGGCAATGTGCGCGAGCGCAAATTCAGTGAGATATGGAACGATCTCGAGGCGAACGACGGAATCCTGGCTCGTTTACGCAGCAAGCCGGAACAACTGAACAGCCAGTGCGGCCAATGTTCACAGAACGAGTTGTGCGGCGGCTGCCGGATCCGGGCGGCGGTGGACGGCGATATCTGGGGCGACGATCCGGCCTGCTTCTGGCAGGACCCGGCGAAGGAAGCAAAATAATGCTGATCTCCTGGAATACGACGCAAGCCTGCAATATTTCCTGTCTGCATTGCTATCGCGATGCAGGGGATTGCCTGCGCGATGAACTGACGACAGAAGAGGGTAAGCGACTGTTGGACGATGCGTTTGCCTGCGGCTTTCGCATATTTGTCTTCAGCGGCGGCGAACCATTGCTGCGTCCCGATTTGCTGGAACTGATCGCCTACGCCCGCTCGATCGGACTGAGGCCAGTGCTCGGCACGAACGGGATTCTGCTGACGCCGCAGAAGGTGGCCGAACTGAAGCAGGCAGGGCTGGCGGCTGCCGGCATCAGCGTGGACAGCGTATCGCCCGAGCGGCATGACTGGTTCCGCCAGTCGGCCGGCGCCTGGGCCGCCACCGTCGAAGGGATGCGGGTATGCCGCGAGGCGGGGCTGCCGTTTCAGGTCCATACCACGGTGATGGACTGGAACGAGGCGGAAGTGCTGGATATCACCGACAAGGCGATCGAATGGGGCGCGGCGGCGCATCATATTTTCTTCCTGGTGCCGACCGGTCGCGGCGACAATATCAAGGACCGCAGCTTGCCGACCACGCAGCAGGAAATCCTGCTGTCAAACATCCTGGAAAAGCAGCGGCAGGTTTCGATCGAGCTGAAACCGACCTGTGCGCCGCAATTCATGCGGATCGCTTCGCAAAAGGAGATCCCGATGCGGTTCAGCAAAGGCTGTATAGCCGGAACTGCGTACTGTGTGATCCTGCCGAACGGCGACCTGCAACCCTGTCCGTACTTTCCGCTGAAAGCCGGCAATGTCCGTGAAGGCGGCTTTGCCAAACTGTGGCGGGAATCGCCGCTGTTTCTCGAACTGCGCACGACAAAGCTGGGCGGCGCTTGCGGCGCCTGCGGTTACCAGGATATCTGCGGCGGCTGCCGGGCCAGAGCTTGGCACGCCTCAAGCGGCGACTACATGGCGGAAGACCCCAGCTGCATTTTCAGCGGCAATTAACGGCAACAAGAGGAGGGCCCAGACATGCTCAGAGGAGTGCGCGGCGCAACCACCGCGCTGGCCAACGAACCGGAAGCAGTCCGGACGGCTACGAAGAATCTGCTGGTCGCCATGACCAAAGCCAATGCGTTGAAGCCGGGCGATATCGCGGCAGTCATCTTCAGTTCCACGCCGGACCTCAATGCGGCGTTCCCGGCCTCGGCGGCCCGAGAACTCGGCTGGAACGAAGTGCCGCTATTCGGTACGCAGGAAATCGACTGCCCGACCGGAGTTCCCTTGTGCATCCGGGTGCTCATTTTGCTGAACACCGACAAGAAACAACATGAGATTCAGCCGATTTATCAGGCCGGCGCGGTGGTGCTGCGTCCCGATATTTCGGTAGATGGACGCCGCCAGCCGGAATGAATGGAGAGAAACGGGACGATTGCATGGAACAGATGGAACAAAAACTGATTTCGATCGCGGTGCCGGTCTATAACGAGCAGGACAATATCGACGTATTGCACCAGGAGATTGTTCGCTATATGGAGCCGCTGCCGTATCGGTTCGAACTGATTTTTGTCGATGACGGGTCAAGGGATGCGACGCCGCTGGTGCTTGACCGGCTGACCCAGCAGGACGCACGGGTGCGGGCGCTGATTCTGGCCCGCAACTACGGCTTTCAGACCGCGCTGACCTGCGGCATGGAAAACGCCGATGGCGCAGCAGTCATTACGATGGACGGCGACTTGCAGCATCCGCCTTCGCTGCTGCCGGAACTGATCCGGCGCTGGGAGGCGGGCGCGGAGGTCGTCCAGACCATCCGCAAGGATACCGAAGGCGCTTCGCTGCTGAAAAAGTGGACTTCCCGCTTTTTTTACAAGATGATCAACGTCATTTCCAAGATTCACATCACCGAGGGCGGATCAGATTTTCGCCTGCTGGACCGCAAGGTCGTGCTGAGTTTCCGTCGGTTTGGCGAGCGGGCCAAGTTTATCCGCGGCATCATCAGCTCGATCGGCTATCGCCAGGAGTTTGTCTATTTTGTGGCGCCGCCGCGAATGGCCGGCGTATCAAAGTTTTCGCTCGGCAAGATGCTGCATTTTGCCTTGGACGGAATCACGGCCTATTCCAAACTGCCGCTGCGAATCGCATTTTATATGGGATTGCTGTTAGGCTTGGGCAGTTTCTTCTTGCTAGGTCATGTGTTGTTCATCAAGTTTTTCACCGAAGAAGCGGTGCCCGGCTGGGCCACGACTTCGGCCAGCGTCTTTCTGTTAGGCGGTTTGCAGCTGGTCGGATTGGGCATTGTCGGCGAATATGTCGGCCGAATCTTTGAAGAGGTCAAAGGACGCCCGCTGTATCTGGTTCGCGACGAACTGCGAAAAAAATAGTTTCAAAATACTGATGCCGGCAGGATTTTTTGCCGATATAACGAATAGTTACAATCGTGAGCTTTTAACTCGCCGAATCCAGCTCAGGTACGGGGGAACCAAAATTTGGGGTGAAACTCGGATCACCGAGTAGGGTGCCTTCAACCCTAACCCGTCAGCTAACCCCGGAGGCAACAGAGAGGAGCGCTGTATTTGCGCAAGGTCCGTGTAGCATTGTTTGTATTGTTGACTCTCTCGTTTCTGGTGTCGGCGGTCAGCGCCGCACCGCAGGTCGAAACCGCGAATCAGACTGCCGCAGAACCTCTTCAGGTCGGCGATCGCGGCGACGAAGTGCTGGCTCTCCAGCAAAAATTGTCCCAAATGGGCTATGTGGTCGGCTCGATGGATGGCGTGTACGGCGATGTGACGGCAGAAGCCGTCAAGATGCTGCAACGCGACAAAAAGTTGCCGGTGGACGGCAAAGTGACGCCGGAACTGTATCGGTTGATGCTGGGGCGGGACCTGCCGGTCAGCCGCGGTGCGCCTGTCGCCACGGTCCGTCGCCTGATTCAGACGAGTTTCCAGTACATCGGCGTTCCCTACTGGTTTGGCGGCAACACGCCGCGCGGCTTTGACTGCTCGGGCTTCACCCGTTACGTCTTCGCCAACATCGGAATCAACCTGCCGCGCATGGCGGATGGCCAGTATGCCATCGGTCGGCCGGTTTCCACCGAACGGTTGCAGTCTGGCGACCTGGTATTCTTTGAAACCTACGAACCCGGCCCGTCGCATGTCGGCATTTACATCGGCAACGGCCAGTTCATCAGTGCGACTTCCAGCCGCGGCGTCGCGGTGGCCGACATGTTCGGTCATTATTGGGGCGAGCGGTATCTGGGGGCACGGCGGGTTTTATAGCAGGGAAACAGCAAAGGACCGCTGCGCGCGGTCCTTTTTCATTGCAGGAAATGACGGGAGGTTTAACTGATGACGGAAACAAGACAAAAAGCCTGGGCTGAGCTGCGCAAGCACGTGACCAGCGAAGTGCTGCTGAAACATTGTCTGGCAGTCGAAATCGCGATGCGGGCCTATGCCGAGAAGTTCGGCGAGGATGTCGAATACTGGGGCAGCGTCGGTTTATTGCACGATGTCGATTTTGAAAAATTCCCCCACGAACATCCGCACCACGCGCGGGAAATCTTGTCGGCGGCCGGCTATGATGACGCGTTCATCACCGATGTCGAATCGCATTGCCGCGTCTGGGAAGGCGAACGCAGCATGCTGCAAAAGACGCTGCTGGCGGTGGATGAGATGACCGGTTTTATCATTGCCTGCGCGCTGGTAAGGCCGGATCGCAGCCTGGAGAATCTGGAAGTGAAATCGGTGATGAAGAAGATCAAGGATAAGGCGTTTGCCAGAGCGGTCAACCGCGAGACGCTGACTGGCGGCGCGCAGGAAATGAATGTCGACTTTGCCGAGCATGTGGCGTTTCTGACCCAGGCGCTGGCTGCTGCGGTCAAGCAGCCGGATTATCAGGAAGTGCCGTTGATTTGAGCGCGGACTAGTTGGGCTACGTACTGGCGAAATGAAAAAACTTCCTGTGGCAGGATTTTCTGTTGCAGGAAGTTCTTTTTTTATTCGTGGAACAGCTGGTCCCAGTTGAAGTAGAGCAATGCCAATATTAACAGGATGATGACTCCTGCATCGCCGATATAGGGTTCCATGGCCCGACCTCCTCGCCTTTCGTAGTATCATTATAAAACATTTTCGCCGCGAATGGATGGGAGACGGATAAAAATCATCGACCGAGTTGGCTAAGAAGTCCGAGAAAGCAGGAGTTTTTCGTCTGCCCGTTGAAAATTTTATCAATGAGTAATGACAGGAATAATTCCCCATGGGAGGCAACCGCATGAATCAGCGCAAACGTCTTGGCGAGCTGCTGGTCGAGTCAGGCAAAATCAGTCAGGAACAACTGGAACAGGCATTGTTGATTCATAAACGCACCGGCGACCGGCTGGGACAAGTGTTGGTCGACCTCGGGTTCATCACCGAGACCGGCTTGTTGCGCGTGCTGGAGCACAGCCTGGGCATTCCACTGATCGACCTATCCACAGTCAGGCCGGAAAAGGAAGCAGTACGTCTGGTGCCGATGTCGCTGGCCGAGCGGCATGGCATAATTCCGATCCGCAAGAAAGGCAACCGGTTGATGGTGGCGATGGTCGACCCGACCAACTTCTTTGCCATCGATGACCTGCGGATGGTGACGCGCTGCGAAATCGAACCGGCGCTGGCGATTGAGGCCGACATTCAGAAGGCCATCGACCAGCTCTACGGCGTTTCTGACCTGGTTGAAAAATCGGTCAGTCAGATTCAAAAAGACGAGTATGCCTATAGCAGTGAAATTGAAACGTCGGAAGACGCGCCAGTCATCAATATCGTGAATTCGTTGATCAGTCAGGCGGTCAAAACCGGCGCCAGCGATATCCATCTCGAACCGCAGGAAAAAGGTCTGCGGGTCAGGTTCCGTGTCGACGGCGTGCTGCGGGAAATGACTTCATTCCCCAAACATACGCAGGGCGCGATCATCTCGCGGGTCAAAATCATCAGCGGCATGGATATCGCCGAAAAACGGGCGCCGCAGGACGGACGGATACAGGTGCAGGAAGCGGGCCGGGCGGTAGATGTCCGTGTCTCCTCGCTACCCACGATTTATGGCGAAAAAGTCGTGATGCGGATCCTCGACCAGAAGGCAAGCATTCTTGACGTGGACGCGCTGGGATTTTCGGCGGACAACCTGCGCAAGTTCCGCAAAATGTACAAGCATACCTATGGGATGATCCTGATCACCGGGCCGACCGGCTCCGGCAAAACAACCACCCTCTATTCGGTTCTGACCGAACTGAATTCACCGACCCAAAACATCATTACGATCGAGGACCCGGTGGAATACCGCTTGAACGGCATCAACCAGGTGCAGGTCAGCAACAAGGCCGGCATGACCTTTGCCAGCGGTCTGCGCTCGATTTTGCGGCAGGATCCCAACATCATCATGGTCGGCGAGATCCGCGACCGGGAAACGGCAGAAATCGCCATCCGGGCGGCGTTGACCGGGCATCTGGTGCTGAGTACCCTGCATACCAACGATGCAGCAGGGGCGGTGACCCGGCTGATTGATATGGGAATTGAACCGTTTTTGGTTGCGTCATCTGTTTTGGGAGTCGTTGCCCAGCGGCTGGTGCGAAAAATCTGTCCGGAATGTCGGCAGCCCTACGTGCCGTTCCCCGATTCGCCGGAGTGCCTGATGATGCCGGAAAATCCGGAAACCTGCGCATTGCTGTATCATGGGGCGGGCTGCATTCATTGCGGCAATACCGGGTATCGTGGTCGTTTGGCAGTACATGAAGTAATGGTCATGTCACCGGCCTTGCGAGAATTGGTGGTGCAAAGGGCTTCCAACGCCGTGTTGACCACTCAGTCTATCGCCGAAGGGATGCAGACGATTCAGCAGGACGGCATGAGCAAGGTGCTGGATGGACGGACTTCGTTGAAAGAGATGCTGCGGGTGACTTATGATGAGAGCAAGGAAGGCTAAATTGATGCGGCGTCGCGGAAGGGAAGCATAACACGATGGACATGGAGTCTCTGCTGCGGGAAGCGGTTGCCCGCCATGCGTCCGACCTGCATGTAACGGTGGGTGTGCCGCCGCTGATCCGGATCAACGGCGCGTTGATCAAGCTCGACCTGCCGCCGCTCGGCGTGGACGATACCGCGCAACTGTTTGAAGAGATTGTCGCCGAAGACCGGCGCACCCAGTTCAATCAAAATGGCGAAGTCGATTTTTCTCATACGGTGTTTGGCCTCAGTCGGTTTCGCGTCAACGTGTTCCGTCAACGCGGTTCGATTGCGATTGCGATCCGGATCATTCCCGAGCGGGTGCCGAGCCTGCAGGAACTGAAACTGCCTGATGTCTTGCGGGAATTGGCCCGCAAGCCACGCGGCCTGGTGCTGGTTACCGGACCGACCGGCAGCGGCAAGTCGACTACGATGGCGGCGATGATCGACCAAATCAACCACGAACGGGCCTGCAACATCCTGACGCTGGAAGACCCGATCGAATATCTGCACCGTCACCGCAACTGCATCATCAACCAGCGCGAAATCGGCTCCGATACACGGACTTTTGCCAATGGACTGCGGGCGGCATTGCGCGAAGACCCCGACGTCATCCTGGTCGGCGAAATGCGTGACATGGAGACGATGAGCATCGCGGTGCGGGCGGCCGAGACCGGTCATCTCGTATTGGCGACGCTGCATACCAGCGATGCGGCCCAGACGGTGGACCGGATCATCGATGTGTTCCCGCCGTATCAGCACCAACAGGTGCGGACTCAACTGTCGCTGGCGTTGCAGGGCATCGTTTCGCAGCAACTGCTGCCGCGCAAGGATGGCAAAGGTCGTATCGTGGCGGTGGAGACGCTGGTCACGACCCCGGCGGTGCGCAACTTGATCCGTGAAGGCAAGAGCCACCAGCTGTTGTCGGTTATCCAGACCGGCGCCAAATTTGGCATGCAGTCGATGGACACGGCGCTGCGCGACCTGTGCAGGGCGGAGTTGATTGCCGAAGACGAGGCGCTGATGCGTTCGAGCGATCCCGATACGTTGCAGCGGTTACTGAGAGGATAGGACAAGCAAGATGGCAAGACAATACGAGTACAAGGCCCGCGATGCCAGCGGACAGTTGTTTAGCGGCATGATCCTGGCCGATGACGAAGCCGGGGTTGCCGGACATATCCGCACCAAGGGCCTGTACGTCACGCAAATCAGGCCTGCGAAAGCAAACCTGGACATTGGTGTGTTGCTGCAGAACCGACGCAAGATCAGCACCCGCGACTTGTCGATCTTGTGTCGTCAGTTTGCCACGATGCTGGAAGCCGGCATGCCGATTTTGAACTGTCTGGCAGTGCTGGCTGAACAGACGGAAAATCCTCGCCTAAAGGATAACCTGCACAAAGTGTATAAGAACGTCCAGGAAGGCATGGCGCTGGCCCGGGCGATGGAAGAGCAGAAGGGGATATTTCCCGACATCATGACCAGTATGGTGGCGGCAGGCGAACTGGGCGGCGTGCTGGATGACGTGATGCTGCGTCTGTCGGTCCACTTTGAAAAGGAACACCGGTTGAATGAAAAGGTAAAAGCTGCGCTGACCTATCCGGCCGTCGTTATGGCGATGGCTGTGGTGGTGGTCGTGTTCGTGCTGACCTTCATTTTGCCGACTTTTGTCGGCATGTTTGCTTCGATGAAGGTCGAATTGCCGCTGTTGACACGGGGGCTGCTGGCAATCAGCGGCTTTATCACCAAGTATTGGTGGTTGTTGCTGCTACTGGGACTGGCAATAAGTATCGGCGTTAACTGGGGACTGCAAAAAACCGCCGGCAAGGAGCTGCGGGACCGGATCATCCTAAAACTTCCGGTGTTCGGTCCGCTGGTGAAAAAAGTCGCGGTGGCCCGGTTCACCCGGACGCTGGCCAGTCTGCTGCGCGGCGGGGTGCCGTTGCTGTCGGCGCTCGACGTGGTGAAAAGCTCGACCGGCAATATGGTGGTGAGCAACGCGCTGGCTGCCTCGCAGGAAAGCATCAAGGAAGGCGAAGATTTATCGACTCGGCTCGGCGCCAGCAGGATTTTCCCGCCGATGGTGGTGCAGATGGTGGCGGTCGGCGAGGAGGCCGGCGAACTGGACAAGATGCTGGACAAAGTGGCCGATTTTTACGAAGAGGACGCGCAGGACCTCGTCAACCGGCTGAGCAGCCTGCTGGAACCGTTTTTGATCGGGTTTCTCGGCATTACCATCGGCCTGATCGTTATTTCGATCTTGTTGCCGATGTTTGATGTGATCGGCAATATCAACAAGGTGATGTAAGGAGGGGAGGGAAGCGACAAAATCAACTTAGGAAAACAGAGGGAAATGCCGATAAATTAGGTGAGGAAAGCTTTTTCCGAATTGTTCGTTCTGCTTGACAAATTGTCTGACGACAGCTATCATTATTAAGGAAAGTCATTATCAAGATTCGCCGGAAGCATCGAATTTACTATTAAAAGGGAAAGAGGGAGTTCTATGTTGCAATTATTCAAAAAACGTCTGTCCAATCGTAAAGGTTTCACCCTGGTCGAGTTACTGGTGGTCGTAGCGATTATCGGAATTCTGGCGGCGATCGCGGTGCCGCGATTTACAGATGCAAATGCGGCAGCACGTGGTGCAAAGATATTGGCTGATCTGCGAACCATTGATAGTGCGGCAGCAATCCATTTGGCTAATACCGGAAGTTATCCAGCAACTATTGCGGCATTAACGACTGCAAACTTACTCACCACGACTCCGACACCTCCAACGGGAGCGTATAGAGTTAATAATACTGATTATACTGCAGCGACGGGGTATACTTTTGCTGGAGGAAGGGCCAAAGTGGTTGGAGGTTCGGGCGCAAACATGATTGCTGATGGAACGATTGTTCCATAATCAGTTTTTTTCTGTCAATTAAGTATTTGGTGTTAATTTTTTTCTTTACTCAACGCGTCTCCTCTTTACCGAGGCGGGCGCGTTGTTCTTTTTCATGGCTGAAATCAAGTGGAAAAATTAAGATATAATCAATTTGGACGAATTGCTTTCAATAAGCGTTTAGGATGGTAAGCCGCAGCCATGAGCGTCAATCTAAGCGACAGACTCATCACGCAGATTCATGACCTGGCCAGCAAGCACCCCATCCACCGGGTCGTGCTGTTTGGTTCGCGGGCGCGGGGAGATCATCATGCCGCGAGTGATATTGACCTGGCGATTTTTCCGTCGCCGGATTTCAACAGCAGGGAACTAGTGAGCAATGAAGTCGATGAGCTGCCTACGCTGCTCAAAATCGACCTGGTTTTTGTTGATGAACAGACAGCTGATGATTTGCTGGACCGCATCAATCGGGAAAGAGTGCTTCTCTATGAGCGACCTGAATCGAAAACTAAATAACTTTTCCACGGCGTTGTCCTGTTTACAAGAAGGGGGGGGGCAGCTGGAACAGGCCGGCGACCTCGGGCGTGACGGCTTGATTCAGCGTTTTGAGTTCACTTTTGAATTAGCCTGGAAAACATTGACGGCCTGCTTTGAACAGGAAGGGTTAACCGGATTGGTATCACCGGAGGGTTCCAGGAGTTGGCGACTCGATTGCGATCCAGAGTAATAGCGGAGTAGCCAAGTAATTAGTCTCATGTTCTGCGACGCGGCAACCTCTTTGCGGAGGATGTCGCGTTGATTGCTTTTATTGAGAATTTACGCTAGAGTGCGCAAGTGCTGTATTACCTTGATAAATAATACGTATTGAATGAACACGTACTGAATGATAGAATTATTCTAAGGAGGTCCCTCGCATGACCTTTCGAGAACTGGAAAAGTTGGTTCTCGCTGATGGCTGGCGACGCAAAAATTGTGTTGGTTCGCATAACCAGTATGTTCACTCGCAAAAACCAGGCAAGGTGACGATTCCAAATCACACAGGCGATATATCTAAAGCAGTTGTGCAGTCTGTTCTGAAGCAGGCGGGATTGAAATAGCGCATGCAAATCCTTTGAAAGGAGCAGTTTAAAATGATTTCAGCCTATCCGGCTTGTTTTTATAAAGAAAAATCTGGCGGTTATTCGGTGATTTTTCCTGATCTCAATCACTTGGCGACTTGCGGCGATACGTTGGATCATGCTTTGGCCATGGCTGTGGATTGCCTGGCCGGGTATCTTTATACCGCCGCCAGGGATGGCGAGAAGGTTCCTGGGCCCTCTGCCATTGGGTCAATCCAGCCAGATCAGGAATACGATGCGTATGAGGAAGTCTTTGTGAGTTTGGTTGCGGTAGACGTGGCTGAGTATGCGAAAACGCATTTTGAAAAAGCAGTCAAGAAAACACTGACCATCCCAAAGTGGTTGAATGAGCGGGCCGAGCGTGAGGGCGTCAATTTTTCACAACTGCTGCAGGCCGCGCTGCGGCAAAAGCTAGGCGTGTAGTTCCGTGTCATTCGATAAAGCAAGTGCTGGAAAAATATCAATTCAATGCTCTGCAACGCGTCCCCTCTTTACCGAGGAGGGCGCGTTATTTTTTACCTGCTTTTCAGCAGGGATTTGCCAGCTTGTGGCGAAATGTATCTGGGAAAAAGCTTGGCAGGAGGAAAGCATGGGAAAACAGATTTCATTCAGCGAATTGGATTTGATGTTTTTTGAAGAAGCGGCCGAGATGCTGGAAAATGCTTCGAACCTACTGGTCGAAGCCGAGAAATCTGCCCAGGTCATGTCGGCGATTCCGGAAGTTTTTCGCACCTTTCATACCATCAAGGGCGGAGCGCAGCTGGTCGGCTGCGATATGCTGGCGGCATTCGCCCATAAGATGGAGGATTTGCTCGATGATGTGCGGAACGGGCGGCGAGTTGCCGACGCGGATATCGTCGAATTGATTCTTCAGGCGATGACGCTGATGGAACAGGAGGTCGAGCGCTATCGCAGCGGCGAGACGCCCGACGAACTGGAAGAGCGGCAGTCGGAGCTGCTGGAGCGGGCCGAAAGTCTGGCGTCGCCGAAAGCGGCCTTCAAGGCGGCGCGTAGTGTTGTAACTCCAGCAAAACCGGTTGAAGCGGCTCCAAAGCAAGTGCAGCCGATTGTACCCGCTCCGGTTGAAGCGGCTCCGCCGATAGCTGCTCCCGAGCCTCTGCCTGGCAGCCGCCTGGTTTTTGCCTTGTTCATTTTTGATTCGGCGGCGCCGATGCCGGAAATCACCGAGTTTTTGGTTCGTCAGCGGCTGGAGGAGAGCGGCGCGATTTTGCATACGGCAGCGCCTGGCAACGGCTCGCTGGGGCTGGAGGCAATCGTCCGGACCAACCTCGGCGACGAAGAGCTGCGCCGGCATTGCAACGCAGCCGATATTAACGAGATTTATCTGCAGGAGCTGTCCACTAGCCTGTTTCATCTGGGGATTTTACCGCATCAGGCCGTGGAAGAGTTCATGGCGCTGATTGCCCGATTGGATGCGGCGTTCAGTCAACCACTGACCACGCTGAAGCAGATCGAGTCGCTGATCCGGCAGGTGGCCGACTGGGGAGACCGCCATGTCGAGTCGTCCGGTTGCTTCCCCGGCGGCTGGCAGGAATGGCAGCGGGCGCTGGAGTTGTTGCGGCAGGCGGGGGCGCTTTGGACCGGTCCGCGCTCGACCCCGGAGCAAATCCTGTTGATGACCGGTTTGGTGCAGCACCTTTGGGACTGGGTATATGCCGGGTTACGCAACAAAATTTATTTTTCCGCTTTGTGTCCGGTAGGACCGAGCGGACTCGCAACGCTGCTGCAGGATGTAAAGTCCCGCAGCAAAGGCGGGACAACCAAGGTCGTGATTGTTGACTTGTCGCGGATTCCTGTGCTGGAGTCGGCGGATCTTGCAGCGCTGCTGGAGACAAAGCAATGGCTCGCGGGCAGAAACCTTGCGCTGGTGCTGCTGGCGGAAGGCGAATACCGGCATCGTCATCAAAACGCGTTGGAAGCAACGCAGGGCGAAGCGGGCGGCGAAATCTACCCGTCGGTGTATCGGGCCATCGTGGAAAGCAAGTGGCTAGCCACTAAATAAAGGGAGAGAGTGCGAAATGGGCAAGAAAGTGATGCTGGTCGATGATGCGACCTTTATGCGGCTGAAACTGAAGGCAATCTTGACGGAGTTCGGGCATGAAGTCATCGGTGAAGCAGGTACAGGCAGGATTGCGATCGACCAATACCGTAGCTTGAAACCGGAGGTGGTGCTGATGGACATCACCATGCCGGATATGAACGGCCTCGATGCGCTGCGGGAAATCAAGAAAATCGACCCACAGGCGACCGTCGTGATGGTTTCGGCGATGGGCAGCCAGGAGTTCGTGCTGGATGCGATCCGGGCCGGGGCGCGCGATTTCATAGTCAAACCGTTTGAAAACGAGAGAATCCGCAAGGTGCTGGATAGTCTATAACGGAGGAGGATGCAAGATGACGCAGAAAGCAACGCTGTCGGAAAATCGCGTGTTGGTTGTGGATGACGATGCGTCCACGACGTTGTTGCTGAAGAAGGTGCTGGAAACAGAGAATTATCAGGTCGATACGGCCAATTCGGCTGCTGTGGCGATGAGTCTGATCAACAAGCAGAAGTATCATGTCGTGATCACCGACATCATGATGCCGGACAAGGACGGGCTGGCGCTACTGGAAGATTTGCGAAAACGCGACCCGCTGATTCAGGTGGTGATCATGACCGGCGGCGTAAGTATGAGCCGGACCCTGTCGGCGCTCGAACACGGCGCAGCCGACTTCATCCTGAAGCCGATCAATGTGGAAGAACTGATCATGATCGTGCGGCTGTGCGCGGCGAAACTGGAGCGTTGGCGGGGAATTCTGCGCGCCTCGGCGCATCAACAGTCGGCGGCGAAAGCGTAGCCGAATCCGGCCAATCCTTTGATTCTCATAGATGCAGACGGTCTGGCAGCGCCAATTTTTATGGCAAAGCAGGCCGTTTCATTTTGCCTTTTTGCCGCCGAAGGAGTAGAATGAAAATCTGGAAGTTTTGCGCAGGCGAAAAGGAGGCGACGTATCATGGAAATGTGGCGGAAGAATCTATGGATCCTGGTTGTCGCCGTGATTTTGTGTGGTTCGAGTTATACGATGCTGGTGCCGTTTTTGCCGATTTATCTGCTTGACCTGGGCGTGACGACCGGGCAGGTGAAAATGTGGTCCGGCGTGATTTTTGCGGCGAGTTTTCTGGTGGCGGCGGTGCTGGCGCCTTACTGGGGGCGACGGGCCGACCGGTCCGGCAAAAAGAAGATGATCATGCGGGCCGGATTTAGTTTGGCGTTGGTGTACTTTCTCGGCGCGTTCGTCCGCGATCCGTGGGAACTACTGGCGGTACGGGTGCTACAAGGACTGGCCAGCGGCTTCGTACCGGCGGCGATGGCATTGGTGGCTACCGCTACGCCGCCTGAGAAGCTGGGGTTTTGCATGGGAATCATGCAGACCGGTCTGGTGGTGGGCGGCATCATCGGTCCGCTGCTTGGCGGGACGCTTTCCCATTGGTTCGGCATGCGTCTTTCCTTTGTTGTGGCGGCAGGCATCATTTTCCTTGCCACTCTGGCGGTGATCCGGTTGGTCAAAGAACCGGCCAGTGCGCCGGCGCCGAAGGAAGGCAGTCTGTGGGCCGACTTGCGGCAGGCGTTTGGCAACCGGAT
This sequence comes from Sporomusaceae bacterium, assembly GCA_018434355.1. Lineage (GTDB taxonomy): Bacteria > Bacillota > Negativicutes > UBA1444 > UBA1444 > UBA1444. Next base: position 101,471 of record JAHDPL010000023.1, read on the forward strand.
TTTGGTCCGAATGCTGCTGCTGCTGTTTGGCGTGCAGATGGTGATTATGACGCTGCAGCCGCTGACTTCGTTGTATGTGGCGGAGCTGCAGGGCAGTTTTACAGGGGTTTCGCTGATTGTCGGCGTGATTTTCGGCCTGTCGGGCTCGGCTAGTGCGATCGCCGCGCCGCTGTGGGGACGTGCCGGGCAGTCGCGGGGCGGCTACCGGATTCTGGTTGCGGCGTTCGTCGGAGCGGGGTTTTTCAACCTGGGCCAGGCGCTGGTCGGCGACATTTATCAGTTCGGCGCGCTGCAGTTCATGGTGGGCTTGTTTTTGATCGGCGTGTTCCCGTCGATCAATGTGATTGCGCTCGGTGCGACCGAGGCGAATTTTCAAGGTAGGGTGTTTGGCCTGACCAATGCGGCGAATCAGCTGGGCTCGATGGTGGGGCCGCTGGTCGGCGGCTTTATCAGTTCGCTGGTCGGAATCCGGCCGGTATATTTTCTGACAGGGTCGACGCTACTGATCCTGGGCGGCTATGTTTTCTGGGGGTTGTTGAAGAAAAAATAGCGATTCATTGCAAATTTATTTGACAAACCCTTTTGTTTGATTTAATATTATCATTGTTAAGTGAATGTGTTAAATAAATAGGAGGGTTTTATTATGACGCCGCATGAAGTCCGCGCGCGCTGCGCCGAGCTGGGCACGCCGGTCGTGCAGAGCACGCTGGCCAATTACAAATCCGCCGGCCTGATTTATCCGCCGGTGGTGCAAAGTATGGGCCGCAACGTCGGCAAAATTTCCACCTACCGCGACGAAGTCCCCTATGAGATTTATACGGCGCAGCGGCTGTCCGGCCGCGACTTCGGCTTTTCGCTGGAATCGGTCGCGCTGTTTCGGGCCCAGTGGCTGGCTGGCGGCAATGAGTTTGCCGATGGATTGCCGGTCGACCTGTATGTCGGCGGCGGGGCCATGCTGTGGGGACTAGTGTACAATCTTGCCCAAATCGGCATGCCGCTAGTCGGACAATATCTGTTCTTTTTCTATCCACCGCAGCAAATGACGCAAATCATCGACTATGTGAAGCGGCAGGAACCGGACAGCCTGACCGACGACCTGCCGACAGGCACGACATCCGATACCGGCGAGGAACTGCGCGGGCTGGTGCTGCTGCGCCGCAAGGTCGACGGGCATCATCTGCTGGCCCTGCTCTATGATACGGAAGCCCGCGTGCTGACGATCATGGGGGTCTTGCCCGAGGCGTTGCAATGAGCTGGCAGAGCTGGCTGGAGTCGGTCTGCGGCCCGATCCGCTGGAAAAACAATCAGGGGACTTGCCGCTGTCCGCTGCCGGGACATGGCAGCGACGACAAACATCCTTCCTTTTCGGTAAATGCCGTAACCGGGCAATTTAACTGCCACAAGGAAAATATTGGCGGCGGTCCTTACAAATTGGCAAGACTGACCGGCCACCCGCTACCGGCCAATCAGGACTGCAAACCGCGCCAGATATCGGCGCAGCAGATCGACAAACGCTATGACTATAAGGATGCAGACGGCAAGCTGATTTATCAGGCGGTCCGGCTGCGACCGAAAGGTTTTTATGTCAGGCGGCCAGATCCCGCGTGCGCTGGAGAATGGCTGAATAACCTGAAGGATTGCGAACCGCTCCCCTACCGGTTGCCAGAGCTACTGGCGGCCATAAAGGCGGGTGAGACGGTGTTCGTGGTGGAAGGCGAGAAAGACGCCGACGCCCTGGCCGGGTTTGGCCTGGCGGCCACCACCAACCACGGCGGCGCGGGCAAATGGACTCCCGCGTGCTCCCGGCACTTTGCGGCCGGCGCCAGGGTCGTTGTGATCGCGGATAACGACCTTCCTGGGCAGGACCACGCACTGGATGTGGCCCGCAAGCTCCAGGACCAGGGTTGTGACGTTTGCAACCTCACATTGCCTGGTCTCCCGGAAAAGGGAGACGTATCCGACTGGATACAAAATGGCGGCGATAAGGCGGAACTGCTACGGCTTGTAGAACTGCAGCGGGCGCAGGCCGAATTCGCCTTTACCGACCTCGGCAATGCCGAGCGGTTTGCCGCCAGTTACGCCGGCCAGCTCCGCTATTGCGGCGACTGGAAAAAATGGCTTTATTGGGATGAAACCCATTGGCGCATCGACAACACCGGCGAAGCCGACCGTAAGGCGGCCGAAGTCGTGCGCGAAATCCTGCGTCTGTCGGCTTTGCTGCCGGACGAAGCCAAACAAAAGGCAATGGCCGGTTTTGCCCGGCGCTGTGAATCGGCGGCTCGGCTTAGCAGTCTGCTTTCGCTGGCCCAGTCGCAGGCGCAGCTGGCGACAACCGCCGATGCGTTTGACCGGGACCCTTGGCTGTTTAACACGCAAAATTGCCTGATCGATCTGAGAACCAATCAGGTGCTGCCGCATGATCCGTCGCGGCTGGTGACCAAACTGTCACCGGTGGTCTATGATCCGGCGGCGACCTGCCCGACTTGGGATGATTTTCTGTCGAGGGTGCTGGCGGACCGAACGGAGTTGATCCGCTACCTGCAAAAAGCGGTCGGCTATTCGCTGACCGGCGAAACCGGCGAACAGTGCCTGTTTCTGCTGTACGGCCAGGGGGCCAACGGCAAGAGCACATTTTTGTCTACAATCATGGGGATTCTCAACACTTATGCCCGTCAGTTGCCGATGGACGCGCTGCTATGCAAAAACAGCCGTCAGATTCCCAACGATATCGCCGCGCTGCGCGGGGCGCGTTTTGCTTCGGCAGTCGAGGCGGACGACGGTTCGCGCATGGCAGAAAGCCTGGTGAAGCAGATGACCGGTCAGGACAAACTGACGGCTCGTTTTCTGCATGGCGAATGGTTCGAATTTGAAGCACAGTTCAAGCTGTGGCTGGCGACCAACCACAAACCGGTGATTCGCGGCTGCGATGAAGCGATCTGGCGTCGGATGCGGCTGATTCCCTTTACGGTAACGATTCCTGCTGCCGAGCGCGACCCGCGTCTCGGTGAAAAGCTGCGCCAGGAATGGCCCGGTATCTTGAACTGGGCACTGACAGGCTGTCGCCTGTGGCGCGAAGAAGGACTGACGCCGCCAGAGGATGTGTTGGCGGCGACCGAGGAATATCGGGACGAAATGGATATCCTGGGCGATTTTGTCGTGCAGTGTTGCGTGCAGAATCCGTTCGGCGCGGCGGTAGTGGCCGATACCTACCGGGCTTACGAGAACTGGTGCGTCGAAACCGCAGAACGGCCGGTCACCAAACGGACCTTTATCAGCCGAATGCGCGAACGGGGACAAAAGACGAAGCACGGCAGCGGTCATGTGCTGGTCTGGGACGGGTTGGCTCTGGCGGAAGCAATGCCAGGTAACGAGGTAACGACGGTAACGTAGTTTGCATTTATTTTCGATATTTTGGTAGGGACATTAGTATGGTTGAAATTATTATAAACAATCCATATTTCGTTACCTTCGTTACCTCGTTACCTGTAAAGCAAAGAATAATTGTTGGATAATTGGCGTTGATACAGTAGAATAGAGGTAGAAGGCGGATAAAGGGGATTCTAGCGATGGCGTTGCTAATGGACGGTAGAAGGAATAATGGTTTCTCCATGCTGGAATTACTACTGGTGGTTGCAATCCTTGGGATTGTGGCAGCCATTGCCGTGCCGCGCTTCACCAATGCAAATGCGCAAAGAGACCTGGATAATGCCGCTAGGCAGCTGGTCGTCGATTTGCGCTGGACTTCGCAGATGGCGGCGAACTCTGTCGATACGGTGAAAGTGGTATTTGTGAACACATCGCCCTTCGGCTACCGGGTGGTGCAAGGGACGGCCGAAACAGTGATAAAACCAACCTACTCCTTTCCCGCCACGGTGCTGTTTCCATCGGCAGTGAGCTCCATTACTTATGATATCTATGGAAAACCGACCGGAGGCGCCGATGTTTCAATCACTCTGCAAAATACGGCCGGACAGTCCCGGACCGTCAACATCGACTATTTGACCGGGCGGGTGCGTATGCAATGATGTGGACAGAAAAATTGAAACAAATTGGTTGGAATGGTTTGCGTAATCAAAAAGGTTTTCTGTTAGTAGAGAGCCTGCTGGCAATACTGGTGATCACGATTGCGCTCACCGCCGCAACGGTGATGTATGTTCAATCCAGCAAGGCCGGGGTCGTCAGCGTGGAAACCAGCACGGCGACCGCCTTGGCGCAAAAGCAGATGGAACTGTTGAAAACGCAGCCGGCGACTTATTGGGCCACGTTAACATTGACTTCGCCGCAGAATATTGCCTGGCAGGATACCAGTCAGACAATGCCGCTGGTCAAGAACAACATTTCATATACAGTTACGACGACTGCCGAGCAGGCGACGCAGGATCTCAGTCTGGTTCAGGTCACTGTCCAGGTTAGCTGGAGCGGCAAGTCCATCTCGCTGGTTTCGCTCTTCTCCAAAACTGCTTTATGACAATTCAGGGGGCAAAGGTGAAAAAACAATCACAGCTAGGCTTTAGTTTAGTCGAATTGCTGGTGGCAATGGGGCTGCTGGTGTTGCTTTTGGCAGCGATCTCCGGCGTCTTGTCCGTTTCCGTCAACTCCTGGCTCCAGGGCAGCAGCAAGACCGAAGTCCAGCAGGTTGCAAGACAGGCGATGGATACGATGGCGCGTGAAATACAATTCGCCAGCAGTATCACCCGCAATAGCGCGACAAGTATCACCTTTACGACGGTACAGGCTGGCAGTGTCCGTACAATCAATTACTACCTCGACACCTCCGCAAGCCCTCAGGTGATTTATCGCAACGATGGCAGTGGCGCCAGACCTTTGACAGGAGGATCGAATATTACTGTCAGCATTTCCGCTTTGACGTTTACTCTGTTTCCGGCCAGCGGAACCGCGCGGGCGGTCGAAATTAAAATGACGGCAGTGGACCTGAACCGCCCTGCCAACCAGATTCAGCTGGAAACGGCGGTATCGGCGATTAATATTCCATAATAATGTTAAAGCCGAAACAATAAAGGTGGTTTGGATGATAACGATGCAATGCAGACGATGGCTGCAACAAGGGTCAGCAGGGATATTGGCAATGATCAGCATGGCATTGCTTGGCGTGCTAGGAACGGCTTATGTAGCGATGTCTTCGTCAGAAGTAAGCACCGGTGCGCAATACCGCGATGGAGCGACAGCGCAGTATCTGGCGGAAGCGGGTGGCCGCTGGGCGGCGATTCAGCTGAAAAACAAGGTGACGGCAGTCGTCGACGCCTCTAATACAGCTGTGGGTGTAACTTACAATTCAGGCGCGATTGGCACGACGCCGACCGCGGGAAGTTATAGCGTGACCATACGGCGCAATCCTGCGACACCAACTGATGCAGAAAGGCGGCAGGTCGTGGTGACAGGTACGGTGGGGCAGGCGAATCGACGGGTTGTGTTTACGGTTACGCTTGGCGGTGAAAATGCATACCCGGTAAAATATGCAAGTTTTGGCGGCGGAAACGTCCGACTGGCAGGAACGATTGTTGGCGACCTGGGAGCAACCGAAGTAGCGATTTTAAACTGGGGATATAGTGCGACAAAGATTGAAGCGGCGCAAATTCAATACCCGGACGGAAAAACGACAACCGGAACGGCTGCGACGGGTTCCGTTACGGTGGTACTGCCGCCGATGCCGGTTTCTTTTGATATCAACAATGCCAGCTATCAGCAGTATTTAAGCGGGGCGACGACCCAGGCGACAAATGGGAAAATCAAAGGTGTAAATACGTTGAGTCTCACCAGCGGAACAACCAGTTGGTCCGGCAACAATTACATCAATGGCGATTTTCAAGTTTCCAGCTCGGCCACATTGTCGATGACAGGATCTGCTTCAGCAATCTATGTCAACGGAAATTTTTCCGTGCTCAACAACTGCACGATCAATGCGGCTGGAAATCTGGCGATTGTCGTCAATGGAAGCGCTTTGCTTGACCCCGGAAAAATAAACATCCCCGCCGGCAGTATGCTGACCTTGTACGCGAAGAACGGCGTAACGGTGACTTCCGGTTCGACCATCACCGGCAATACGACGCTTATTTCGCCAGGGGTCATATCCTTTAGCGGAGACGGCAAGATCATCGTTGGCAACAACGGTATCATCAACGTTTATACGCAGCAGAATTTCACGGCCACCAGTGGCATGTCGTTCCGCGTGTCCAATACATCTACCCAAAGCGCCGCATTCACAATCATGTCGTCGCAGAACATCAGTATATCAGGAGGCACCCCGTTCAACCCCGGCGTCAATGGTACGGTGAAAATGTATGCCGGTGGTACGTTTACCATGTCAGGCGGCGCAACGATCGGCGGAAATGGGCTGGTCATGGCCGCCGACACCAGTGCTAACAGCATTCGCTTAACTGGCGGCAGTAGTGCCGCGAACACAGTATTCATCTCAGCAGGCGACATTTATTCCGCATCTACGACAACAGGAGCCTTGCTAGCTGCCAACAACGTGTTTATCGACTATGGCTCAACGGCAACGTTCAGCCAGAGCGTACTGGATGCAGTCGGTTTGTCGGCGAGCGTTTATTCGATGTCACAATGGAATAACCAATAGAAAGTGCTATAATATAATCAGAGAATTCCCATAACAGGAGGTGCTTGAGCATGTCGCTGATTAGAAAAATTCTGGTGGCGTATGACGGGTCTCCCCATAGCAAGGAAGCTCTGAACTGGGCCATTGACCTGAGTCTTTTGACCCAGGCGCAGATTATGGCTGTAAAAGTATTTGAAGGCAATCAGTTGTTTATGGCGGCGGAAACCGGCGGGACCCGGTTCCTGGAAGCGCTGGATGAAATGCGCCGCGAAGATGCGCGGTTGATGGAGGAAGCGGCAGCTATCGGCGAAAGCCGCGGTGTCAAAGTCACCGGTGAGATTTTGCAGGGAAATATCGCTGCTGAAATCATCGCCTTTGCCACACGAAACAACATTGACCTGATCGTTACCGGCACCAAAGGGCACGGCGCGCTGGCGGAGCTGCTGATGGGCAGCGTCACCCGCAACCTGATCAGTCTGGCCCACATCCCGGTGCTGGTCGTTAAGGATTAGCGCGCGTGAAACACAAATCGCAGCCCAAGGGCCCGGTATCAGCGACCGATCTGGTGTCGGTCAGGCGCAAATGGGATAGCTGGGAAATGGCCGAAGTTTATGTTGGCGAAGTCGCCAATCCGCTGTGGGATATTGAAAGCGGCGGCGTCAAAGAAACTGCGCCGGAAGCACTGATTTACGGCTATGTATTCTGCGACGCCATCGTGTCCGGCAGCCTGGCCCATTCCTGTTTGCACGGAACAGGTCCGCACAGCATCAAAGTCTGCATCCTGCGCAAGGATAATCCGCCGCGCATTTACAATTATTTTCTGGCGCTGGCAGGACCGAAGCCGACGAATTGGCAGCGTTAAAAATGAAATAAGGATTGTATTATCATTGACAACACCGATGAAAATAGCTAATATTAAATTAGCTAAAAGGGGTGATGGCGATGAATTTGATTGTTAGAGCAACTGATGTTAAAAATAATTTTGGCCGCTATTTACAGCATGCGGTGGATAATGGCGAGGTCATAATCGAAAAGAATGGCCGACCCATCGCTAAACTGATTTCTTTGGCGCGACCTAGCGGTAGTGACAACAATAAAGAGAAGAACTTTATAAGCGATCGTTTGCTTGGGGCTCTGCAGCCAGAACCATTGGCTGATTATAAAGTGGCCCGTGCTGGAGCGTTGGAGAAAAAGTATGGTCGTACTGATTGATACCAACATCCTGCTGGATGTTTTGCTGGCGCGTCAGCCATATTGCGAAGACGCGCTGCGTGTGCTTAAACTGGCGGAAAGCGGCGCGATTAAGGGTTGGATTGCGGCGAATAGCGTTGATAATATCTATTATATTTCACGGCGTCAGTTGTCGCCGGAACAAACCCGAAAGCTGCTAAAAGATTTGCTGCAGATTGTCCATGTTGCATCGCCGGCGAAAAAGGATTTGCTGTGGGCGATCGATAGCGAGATGCCTGATTTGGAAGATGCCATCCAGACTGCCTGTGCGGTCAAAGCCGGTGCGAAAGCTATCATCACCAGAAATGAAAAAGATTACGCCGATTCGCCGGTGAAGCCGATTTCGCCGCCGGCGTTTTTGAAAATGCTGAAAGCAAAAAGTATTTTGCAGATTGACTGAACCGCAAACGCAAAATTATTGATTCACGGCAGGATTCTCTGCCGCAGGCCCGAATATTTATTTTATGAGTGAAGAAATCATTTGGCTGTTTAACATAGGCTTTTTCGCCGCAGGCGGCTTTGTTTTCCTGCTCGGCTTGGCCATCGGTTCGTTTCTCAATGTCTGCATCTGGCGCTTGCCACGCGAAGAATCGATCATCCGGCCGGGCTCACATTGCCCGGCTTGCAGCTCTCCGCTCGGGATACGGGACTTGGTTCCGCTCCTGAGCTGGCTTTTTTTGCGGGGGAAATGCCGTTTTTGCGCCGCAAAGATTTCGCCGCGCTATCCGGCGGTCGAGCTGCTCACCGGTGGGTTATTTTTCGTAACCTACCTGCATTACGGACCATCCCCGGCTATGATCGCGGCGATGGTTTTCTCGGCGTTCATGGTGGCAATCACCTTTATCGACCTGGACCACCAGATTATTCTGGACGGGATGCTGGCGCTCTTGGCGGCTAGCGGTCTGGTGCTGCAGCTGGCGACCGGCGCGGTCGGTTTTTGGTCGATGTGGCTGGGCGCGTTGGTCGGCGGCGGGCTACTGCTGGCAATGGCGATCATCAGTCAGGGCGGCATGGGCGGCGGCGACGTGAAGTTCGCGGCGGCGCTTGGGTTTTGGCTTGGCTGGCCGGGGATATTGCTGGGCCTATTCATCGGTTTTGTTGCCGGCGGGCTGGTCAGCCTGTTGCTGCTGGTGTCGGGCCTGCGCGGTCGCAAGGATTTTATTCCGTTCGGGCCGTTCATTGCGCTGGGGGCCTGGATAGCATTACTGTACGGGAAACAGATTTTGGCCTGGTATTTCAGCTTTCTGGTTTGATCTGAGGTGGTCGCATTGCGATGGTGGCGGAGCGGTTTCAGCCTGCTGGAACTGTTGGTCGTGACGGCAATGATCTCGATGATCTGTGCGATGGGCCTGCTGCGGTTGGGGGATTCCCTGGCTGCGGCCGAATTGTCCGCTGCGGCGCTGGAACTGGCAGCCGATCTTCGCTGGATGCAGCAAGCTTCGGTCAACTCGCCGGTCGGCGCCGGCGGGCCTTTTTATTCCCTGACGTTCAATCAGGCTACTGGCGCCGGCTATGTCGTGAAAGCGGGGCTCAATGTCTATAAACGCGGCGCGTTCCCCGACTCGGTCCGTCTGGCGAATCTGCCGCAGGCGGTGTCGTTCACGGCATTCGGCAGTCCGACCCGCGCCCAGTCGATTGCGCTGAAAAGCCTGCGGACCAATAAGGTCCGTTATGTGATCATCGCGGCGGTGACCGGACGGGTGCGGCTGAGCGATTCCGCCGCCTGGGAGAGCGGCGAATGAGCCGGTGGCATTGGTGGAATCGGCGCGGCGCGCTACTGGCGGATGTGGTGGTCGCCATTTTTATCCTCAGCGTCGGTTTGTTGGCGGTGGTCGGGCTATTCATCCAGGTCGCGCAGGCCGGCAAAACGCTGGCGCGGCAGGAACAGGCCGCCTGCCTGGCGCTGCAGGCGATGGAAGAGTGGCGCAACTTGGCCTCGGAAGACAATTCCGCCGAAAACCTGGCCAGTGTGGCCGGTAGCGAGCGGATCAATCGAGGCGGCATTGTTTTTGAACGGGTCACAACGTATTGTCTGCGCACGGATCTCGACCCGAACGGTCATCTGGCCGAAGTGGCGGTGCGGGTCGACTGGCAGGAAGGCCTGCAGCAACAGTCCTGCGCTCTCTTGACTTACTTTGTCGTCGATGCGCCGCTGGAGAATCTGCGATGAAGCGGCGACTGCAGGGCGGCTTCTCGCTGGTGGAAATGCTGATCGGGCTGATGCTGACGGCGCTGCTGCTGCAAGCAATCCCGCCGCTACTGTCGACGGCTTTCGTTTCCTGGCGGCATTCTGTTGCCCGCACGGCGACGCATCAGTCAGGCCGTATGGCGCTGGAAGCAATGACGCGTGAGCTGCGTCTGGCTTCGCAGATTGTATCGCCGTTACCCGGCCAGGCAGCTGCGGCGGTTTCAGTGGATACGACGGATGAAACCGGCAAAACGACCCGGTTGACGTTCCGGCTCGGTACGAATCTCGGCGCAAATCGGCGGACACTATACCGTATCAGCGCAGGCGGGCAACCGACACCGCTCACCGAGGACACGGTCAGCGAGTTGCGGTTCTGGTACAAACCGCCGCATTTATTGGTTGTCGATCTGACGCTGACTGACCGCGAGACCGGCGTGAGCGACAGCCTGACCAGCGCGGTGACCTGCCTGAACCTGTCGGAGTAAGCGGCGGTTATGGCAAAGAAGGTGGGAATACTGGCTCAATATCATGCCCGGCGCGGTTCGGCGGCGGTGGCTGCGCTGGTTTCATTGTCGCTGTTGATTTGTCTGGGAACGGCATTGGCTCGCTTGATGAAGATTGAAGCGGACGCCACGCAAAATTTTCATGAAGGAATTGCTGCTCAATGCATTGCAGAAGCAGGACTACGCAGGGCGATTGTAGTATTATATAATAATGGAAACCCGCATGGGCTGGTGGAAACAATCCAGCGGCCCCCCTTTGTCGGACAGTACCGGCTGTCAACCAGCGCCGAGGGCGGTTTGCTAAGACTACGGTCGGTTGGCAATGTCGGCGGCGCCATACGCACGACGTCAGTATTGGTGCGTTTGACACCGGGCGCGGCGGATGAACCGTCGCCGGAACTGACGATCTTGTCCTGGAACAATTAGAGGAGGCGTGGCAGAGTGGAACTGAAGAATTATATGGAAATCCTGATGTGGCAACAGCTGGATGATGTGCTGGCTTCGCATCAGGGAGTATGCAAATGTGAAAAGTGTCGTTACGACATTGCCGCCCTGACGATGAACTTTCTGCCGCCTCGCTATGTCGTGACGGACAAGGGGCAGATGTTCACCAAGATCAAAGCGCTGGAACAGCAGTTTACGATTGATATCATTACGGCGATCACCCATGCGATCAAAATCGTCAGTGGCACGCCGCATCATCTGGAGGCAGGGAAACCGGACTGATGCGTCTGAAGGGATTGTTGGAGAAATTTGCCGGTCGGCGTGAAGATGCGATCGGCATTGATATCGGCAGCGGCTCGATCAAGATGGCCGAAGTCGTGATGCGCGCAGGCAAGCCATTTCTGAAAAAAATGGCGATTTTTGATACGCCTGCTTCGGTGGTTAAGGACGGTGTGATTGTCGATGAGGCGCTATTGGCGGATACGCTGCAACGGATGGCTTCCCGCAACGGTTTTGCCGGGCGGCAGGTGGCGGCGGCGCTCGGCGGGCGTTCTCTGTTCATCCGTGAGGTGACGTTTCCTCGCATGACGGAAACAGAACTGCGGCAGGCGATTCGCTGGGACCTCGACAAATATGTGCCGTTTTCGCCGGAGCAGCTGTATTTTGATTTTTGGCTGACCGGACCCGGTGCGACCGAGTTTGAGACAAGGGTGCTGCTGGTGGCGGTGCCGCGCGATGTGACTGATTCGTTGGTGAGAGTTCTGAGTCGCGCCGGTTTGAAGCCGGTGGCGATCGATATCGAACCGCTGGCGATTCAACGCACCCTGCCGGAAACCAGCGATTGCATGCTGATTGACTGCGGCTCGGCGATTTCGCAGGTCACCCTGTTTCAAAAGGGCAGTCCGGTGTTTACCCGCAATATTCCCATCGGCGGCAACCAGCTTACTGAAATGATGATGGAAGGTCTCGACGTCAGCCGCGAGGAAGCAGAGTTGCTGAAACAGCGCAGCGGTGAATTTTTTGACGAACCAGGCAACGATATCGGCAAAACGACGGTAAAAGAGCAACTGGACCGGATTGTCGGCGAACTGGCCGGCGAAGTGCGGCGCACACTGGAGTATTATCAGGTGCAAAACCGCAGTGTCAGCATTTCACAGGTGTTTATCACCGGCGGCGGGGCAAAACTGGAGTTTTTGCCTGACAAACTGGCCAAAATCCTCGATTTGCCTGTGTCGCTGCATGACCCGCTGGCATCCATTGAACTGCCGGCTTCTTTCAATCTGCAGTACTTGCGCGGCGTGGGTCCGCAGATGTCGGTTGCGGTGGGACTGGCAATGAGGAGTATCGACTGATGAAGATACGGATCAATCTGCTGCCGCCGGAACAACAACCGCCCAAGTGGCGTTATGGCAGGTTATTGCTGTTGCCGGTCGTCCTGATGCTGCTGGTGGTCGCGGCGTTGTTCGGTTATGGCGAATACCGATATTGGAATTTGGAACAGGAACTGGCGCAGGCTCGCAGTCGCTATGAATCGCTGGCAACCGGCGAACAGCAGATGCGTATCGCCCAGACCCGGTTAGCGGCGGTTCAGGCGCGGGAAAAAATTCTGCTGCAACTGAGTGGCGGGCGTTATTCCTGGCACGGCGCGATGTCCCATTTGGGCGTTTTTATGCCCCGCCGTGTCTGGCTGACCGAGATCGGCAGCGCACAGAAAGGCGTGGTGCTGCTGAAGGGAAACTCGCTGAACTATGAGGAACTGGTCATTTTTCTCAGCAAATTGGAACAGGACCGTTTTTTTGTCGATCCCACCTTGCTGAAAGCCGAACAAACCGAGCGCGGTTCGTTGACCCAGTTTGAAATCACGGCCAAGATCAGGGGGTTGTGATGATGGGAAAACAAAAGTTGATTGAATTGCTCAAAGGCGTTGCGCCGAGTTATCTGGTTGCATTGTACCTGGTGCTGGTGCTCGCGCTGGGCATGCTGATTTCGTCGCTGTTGTTGTACCCGCAGGAGCAGCGGATCGGCGAATTGACCCGCCAGTTGCAGGTTGAGCAGCAAAAACTGACTGTGGTGGAAAATTTTATCCTGGCGAATCCGGATGCCGACAAGCGTTTGTTTGAACTGCAACAGTCGTTGGCGCGGGTGGAAAAGGCGTTGCCGGGTTCGCTTGATGTGTCGCTGTTCATGGCGCAGTTGCAGCGGGATGCTGCGGCGACAGGCGTCAAACTAACCAATGTCAAGCCGTCGGCGTTGGTCGACCGCGCCGGTTACCGGGAAATGCCGATCGAAGTGGCAATCGAAGGCAATTATCATGCGACGCTGGCGTTCCTGAAAAAGCTGGAAGATGGCGAACGGTTCAACCTGCCGACCGGGTTCCTGGTCCAGCGAAAGCAGGACAAGTTGACGACGAGGCTGAATATGCAGATATTCTGCTATGGGGTCACGCCGCGTCCGGCGGCGGGAACGGCGACGCCCGCTGCGGTTCCCGTTCCGGCGGCCCGTTAGATTTTTCGCGGCAGGCCTGGCAATCGGGCCTGCTTTTCGTATTATCGCGTTTGGTTTGGTTTCGCGTGATGTAGCATGGTAGCAAGGAAAGTTGGAGGGGTAGTTATGTTACGGTTTTTGACTGCGGGAGAATCGCATGGTCCGTGCCTGACCGCGATTGTCGAAGGGTTGCCGGCCGGGTTGTCGCTGGACGAGGCGCGGTTCAACCAGGAAATGGCCAGACGGCAGGAAGGGTTTGGCCGCGGCGGCCGGATGAAGATTGAGCGAGACCGGGCAGAGATATTGTCCGGGGTGCGGTTTGGCCAGACGCTCGGCAGCCCGGTCAGTTTGCGCGTCGTCAATGCGGATTGGGTGAACTGGGAAACGAAGATGGCGGCGTTCGGCGAACCTGCCGGACCGGCGGTGACAGCGCCGAGGCCTGGGCATGCCGATCTTGGCGGTTGTCAGAAATATGACCGCGCTGATGTGCGCGACATCCTGGAACGGGCCAGCGCGCGTGAAACGGCGGCGCGGGTGGCGGTCGGCGCTTTGTGCCGGCAGCTGCTGGAAGCCTGCGGGATTTTGGTTGCTTCAAGGGTGGTGTCGATTGGTGGCGCGACGGAGACGGCAGCCCAGGAGGCTTTGATTGCCGGGGCCAAGGCAGCCGGCGACACGCTGGGCGGCTGTTTTGAAGTCACGGCGACCGGCTTGATGCCGGGTCTGGGCAGCCATATCCAGTGGGACCGCCGGCTTGACGGGCAGATTGCGGCGGCGATCGTGTCGATTCCTGCAATCAAAGGCGTGGAGTTCGGTGAAGGTTTTCGCTGCGGTGAGTTGCTTGGCAGTCAGGTGCATGACGAGATTTTTTATAGCGAATCCCGCGGCTATTATCGCAATACCAATCGGGCCGGCGGCATCGAGGGCGGCATGACGAACGGCGAGCCGATCGTGCTGCGGGCGGTGATGAAGCCGATTCCCACGTTGACCCGACCGCTGCATTCGGTGGATATCCTGTCGCAGCAGCCGGTACTGGCGAACAGCGAACGCAGCGACGTCTGCGCGGTGGCGGCAGCGGCCTGCGTGGCCGAAGCGATGCTGTGCATCGCTTTGTCGTCGGCGCTGCTTGATAAATTCGCCGGCGACTCGCTGCCGCAACTACTGGCGGCGATTGCTCATTACCGGCAAAATCTGCGGTAGTCGCAAATGAAAAACATTGTCTTGCTAGGCTTCATGGGCAGCGGCAAAAGCTGCGTCGGCCAACTTCTCGCCGAGCGGCTGGGCCGCAACTTTATCGATATTGATGCGCAGGTGGAGCAGGCGATTGGCATGAGTATCGCCGATTACTTCGCGCAGTTTGGCGAAGCGGCGTTTCGCGAGCGTGAATCGGCGGCGGTGGAGGTCGTGGCGGCGCAGTCCGGCGCGGTGATTTCAACCGGCGGCGGCGTGGTGTTGCGGCAACAGAACATTGACCGGCTCAAAACAAACGGAATTCTATTCTGCTTGTCGGCTTGCGAGACAACGATTGTGGAACGGACGGCCGGCGATCGGCTAAGGCCGCTGCTTAACCGACCGGACCGGCTGCAGGAGATCCGGCGACTGTTGGCCGAGCGGCAACCGCTATACCGACAGGCCGATCATTGGATCGAAACCGACGGCAGGACGGCGGTGGAAGTGGCCGCGGCGATTTTGCGAATCTTAGATGGGGAGGCGTATGTGCATGGAAACGATCCGGGTCAATCTGGGCAGTCGCAGTTATGACATCCGGGTTCAGGTAGCCGGCCTGGCCGCCATCGGCAACTGGGCCGCCGGTTTCCCGATAGAAAAAAAAGTGATGGTCGTGGCGGACGAAAACACCGCCTTTTTATTTGGCAGGCAGGCGAAAGACAGTCTGCAACAGGCCGGATTTAGCGTGACAATGGCAGTCGTACCGGCGGGTGAGGCTTCCAAGTCTCTGTCGCAAGCGGATGTGCTGTATGCCCAGGCGATTGTAGCCGGCTTGGACCGCAACTGCGCGATTATGGCGCTGGGCGGCGGCGTGGTCGGCGATCTGGCTGGGTTTGTTGCTGCAACCTATCTGCGTGGCGTGCCATTTCTACAAGTTCCCACCACTTTGCTGTCGCAGGTCGACTCCAGTGTCGGCGGCAAAGTCGCGGTGAACCATCATCTGGGCAAAAATCTGATCGGCGCTTTTTATCAACCGATGGGGGTTTTGATCGATCCGCAGACGTTACAGTCATTGCCGCCACGCGAGTTTGCCTCCGGCATGGCGGAAGTGATTAAATACGGCTTGATCTTTGACGCAGATTTTTTTGCCAAACTGTCGGACGCCGCAGCAGCGGTGCAGAATCGCGACCCGCAGCAACTGGCAGGCATTGTGGCCGATTGTTGCCGGATGAAGGCGGCGGTGGTGGAGCGTGACGAACAGGACCTCGGCGAGCGGATGCTGCTGAACTTTGGGCATACGGCAGGACATGCGATTGAGACGGCAGGTGAATTTAGCCGCTTCACGCATGGTGAAGCAGTAGCGCTGGGGATGCTGGTAGCCGGCCGATTGAGCGAGCTGACCGGAATGCTACCGCAGGGGACGACCGATGAAATCCGCCGCGTAGGTTCTGCTTACGGGCTGCCGCTGTCTGCCGACGGATTGGACGCAGCGGAGTTGATTTCTCATATGGGGACGGACAAGAAGCGGGCCGCAGGCCAATTGCGCTGGGTCTTGCTGGAGCGCATCGGTCAGGCGACGCTGCGCAGCGGGATCGCAACCGAATCTATTGAAAAAGCGTTGCGGGAAATTCTGCCGATAGAGTAAAATGAAGTGATAGGCATTTTGCATTCGAGTATGTCAAAAAAATCAGGTTTTCTTCCGTCGAAAAAAATGAAAAGAAGGTTGAACAAAATTGCGGTTCTTCAGTTCATTACAAGCGCCCCGTAAAAAATGGCAGATCATCGGGATTGGCCTGTTAGTCTGCCTGATTCTGTTCATTGCCTATAAAATAACTTCCAACCTGATGCGGGAGAAAGAGCGGGCGGCCCGGGCGCTGGCCGGCCGGACGGTGACCGTCGAGGCGGCGGTGGTAGGCAAACGCGACATTGCGCCGGCCTTCAGTTTCTCCGCCAACCTGGAGGCGATCTGGTCGACCGATGTTTCGCCGAAAGCCGACGGTCGGATCGATAAACTGTTTGTCGATGAAGGCGATGCGGTGACGGCCGGTATGTTGCTGGCCCAGCTGGATGTTAACGAATTGGCGGCCCAGGTCATGCAGGCCGAAGGACAACTGCTGCAGGCCAAGGCTACTCTGGAGCTGAGCGTGCTCAACTTCCAGCGGATGGATGCGTTGTATCAGAAAAATGCCGTTTCCGCCCATACGCTCGATAGTGCAAGGACCCAGCGCGATCTGGCCCAAGGTAGCGTGAACGCGGCGCAGGGGAATTTGTTGCTGCTGAAAGCGCGGCTGGATAACGCCCGAATTATATCGCCGCTTGCCGGCGTTGTCATTAAGCGTTATGTACAGGCAGGCACCTTTTCAAAAGCCGGCTCGCCGATTTTCGCCGTGGCCGATACTTCGACCCTGTTAGCAAAAGCAATGGTCGGCGAAGCACAGATTGCCGAACTTTCGGTGGGAACGCCGGTGAAAATCAGTCTGAACGCCCTGCAAGGACAAGAATTCAAAGGCGTGTTGACCCGGCTATCGCCGGCAGCCTCGGTGCCAACCCGCACCTTCACGGCCGAAGTCAGCATCCCTAATCCGGACAATAGGCTAAAGGTCGGCATGTATGCCAATGCCTACATCGGCGGCCAGGTTCGCAAGAATGTGCTGGCGGTGCCGGAAGGCGCGCTGGTGCTGCGCGAAGATCAAAAGACGGTGTTCGTAGTGCTTTCTGACAACAAGGTCATGCAGCGGGTGCTGAAGCTGGGCGATGCCGCCGGCGGCTGGGTGGAAGTAAAGGATGGCGTCAAGGAAGGCGAACGGATCGTGGTGGCCGGTCAGCATAAACTGAAAGACGGTCTCTCGGTCAGGCTGGAAGCCGCCGGAGGACAGCAAACAAAATGATCAGGACATTCATCCGTCGTCCCGTATTTACTACGATGCTGGTCATGTTGCTCGTGGTGTTCGGCGTGACCTCCTATCCATCGCTTGGCATCGACCTCTACCCCGATATCGACTTTCCCATCGTCAATGTGACGGTTACCTATACCGGCGCTTCGCCGGAGGAAATGGAAGGCCTGGTCACCAAACCGATCGAGGATGCGGTCAGTTCTGTCTCCGGCATCAAGACCCTGTCGTCGGTTTCGCGCGAGGGAATCTCGCAGACCACGATCGAGTTTGAGTTGGGGACCAATGCTAAACTGGCGGCCAACGACGTGCGGGAGAAAGTCGCCGGCGTGCGGCGACGACTGCCGGATCAGATCGACGAGCCGGTGGTGCAGCGTTACGACATTACCGCCCAGTCAATCCTCAACTTCAGTCTGGCTTCGACCGCCCGCGAACGCGGCGAGATCCGCAAGATCGCCGAAGACGTGGTGAAAGACGAACTGCAGCGACTGGAAGGCGTGGCCGAAGTTAACGTCTACGGCGCAGGCAACCGTGAAATCCGCATCTATGTGGAACCAGCCAAACTGGAAGCCTATAACGTCGGGTTCCAGACCATCTTTGACCTGGTGAACTCCCACAACTACAATACGCCGGGCGGCCGGGTCAAATCCAACGGCAACGAGATGACGATCCGCACCCTCGGCAAATACAAGACGGTGGACGAAATCGGCAAGATCGTGGTTTCAAACCAGGGTGGCCGGGTGATCCGACTGTCTGACGTGGCCAAGATTGAGGACGGTTGGGCCGAAGAGCGGGTGTTCGCCCAGACGATGGGAACCCCCAGCGTACTGGTCTGGGTGCAGAAACAGTCCGGCACCAACACCGTGCAGATCGCCGAGCGAGTCAAAGCAAGAATGATACAACTGGAAAAGAACGTATTGCCGGAAGATATCAAAGTGGCGATCGTCCGCGATAACTCGGTCTATATCCGCGACAATGTCGATGATGTCATGTCGTCTCTGGTATTGGGCGGCTTGCTGGCGGTGTTGATCACATTCCTGTTCATCCGCGACTGGCGGGCCACGGTAATTGCCGGCATTTCGATCCCCACTTCGATCATCGCGACGTTTTTCCTGATGAAAGCAATGAACTTCACACTGAACAACATGTCGCTGCTGGCACTCAGTCTGGCGGTCGGCATTCTGATTGACGATGCGATTGTTGTTGTCGAAAATATCGTCCGGCACGTCGAAGAAGGCAACACGCCGCTGGAAGCAGCCGGTTCCGGCACCAACGAGATTGCGCTGGCGGTTTTCGCGGCCACCTTGTCGCTGCTGGCGGTATTTGTGCCGGTCGGCAGCATGGGCGAGATCATCGGCCAGTTTTTCAAACAGTTCGGCCTGACCGTTGCCTTTGCCATCGCATTTTCCCTGTTTGTCGCATTTACGATGGTTCCGACGATGTCGGCTTATTGGCTGCGGCCGCTCGACAAGAAAGCGGTGCCGGCAAGTGCGGTCGGTCGCTGGATCAAGGCGGTGCTGGACCGCTGGCAATACTGGTTTGAATCGCTCAGCGTACTGTATGTTGAACTGCTGCGCTGGTCTTTGAAAAGGCCGAAAAAAATCCTCGCGGTCGCGTTTCTGACCCTGTTCATAAACTTGCTATTGGTCCCATTTATTGGCTTTGAATTCCAGCCGACCTATGACTCAGGCGAGTTCAGCATCGGCATCGCCGCACCGGCCGGCACTTCTATCGAGAAGATGAAGGAACTGGTGGCGCCGGTCGAAAAGGAAATCCTGGCGATTCCAGAACTCGACAGGGCGTTCCTATTGCTCGGCGCGGGCCGGCAACCGCCATACAAGGCCAGCATGGGGATCAAACTGGTTCCCAGCAGTGAGCGTAAACGCACGATGACCCAGATCACCGATGAACTGCGGACCAAGCTGCGCAAATTCACCGCATTGAAACTGTCGGTGCAGATTGCCCAGATGTCGGGTCGCGGCGACGTGCGTCCCCTGCAGATCGCTCTGCGCGGACCGGATCTGCACAACCTGACGCAATATGCCCAGACGTTGGCTGAAGCGATGAAGCAGATTCCCGGTACTGCCGATGTGGATTATTCCGGCGAGCAGTATGAACCGGAGATCATCATCAAGTTTGATCCGGTGCGGGCCGGTGAAGTCGGACTGGAGCCGACTTCGGCCGGAACCGTCGTTCAGATGGCCTTCCTGGGCCTGGCGACCAAGAATCAATATACTGCCGGTGACAAGGACTATGTGATCCGGGTACAGATGCCGGAGCAATCGCGGCGCGATATCAACGATGTCGCCAATATGCGGATTTCCACCAAGACCGGCCTGTTTGTCCGGTTGGGCGACGTGGCCGATGTCCAGTTGTCTTCCGGGCCGACCCAGATCGACCGCGAAGACCGGCAGCGTCAGATTATCGTTTACTCCAATGCGGTCGGCGTTTCGGTCGGAGAACTGGTGCAAAAGGTCGAAGCGTTGGTTCCCGGACTGAACATGCCGCTCGGCTATTCGCACAAATTCGTCGGTCAGGCCAAAATGATGGCGGATTCCTTTGCCGTTATCGCCCAGGCGCTACTGATGGCGGTCATTCTGATTTATATGGTGTTGGCGGCTCAATTCGAAAGTTACATCCATCCGCTGACGATCATGCTGTCCTTGCCGTTCGCGATGGTCGGCGCCTTGCTCGGCCTATTGATCGGCGGCCACACCATCAACATCATGTCGTTGATCGGCGTGATCCTGCTGATGGGCCTGGTCACCAAGACCTCGATCCTGCTGGTCGACTACACGATCCAGCTGCGTGATGAAGGGGTGCCGATCGTGGAAGCACTGGTAAAATCGGGCTCGGTGCGTTTGCGGCCGATCATGATGACTACGCTTTCGACGATTCTCGGCATGTTGCCGCTGGCGCTCGGATTGGGTGCGGGGGCTGAACTGCGGGCCTCGATGGCGGTCGCGGTTATCGGCGGACTGATTACTTCGTCGCTGTTGACGCTGGTCGTGGTGCCGCTTGCTTATTACATGATCGACCGGTTCCAGATCGGCCTGAAACACAAGAAAATGAGCCACATTCATCCGGAATAGCGATAAAATGACGAATGGAGTGTAGTGGATGGATCGCGACGCGGTCATAGAAATACTGGAAGGTTATCGGTCGGGCTCAGTCAGTCAGGCGCAGGCGCTGGAGAAGCTGACCTGCCTGCCATTCGAAGACCTGGACGATATCAAGATCGACCATCACCGGGCGCTGCGGCAGGGGTTTCCTGAAGTGGTGTTTTGCCCAGGCAAGGCCACGGAACAAATCGTGCGGGCGATGAGCGAACTTGCCCGAATCAGTCCGAATGTACTGGCCAGCCGGGCTACGGCGGAAGTTTTCGCCGCAGTGAAGGCAGTGCTGCCTGATGTAGTCTATAACGAACGGGCCAGACTGGTGATCCTGGAGCGCGAGCCGCTGCCGAAGGACCCGGATCGGTTCATCCTGGTAATGACGGCAGGTACCGGCGATGTGCCGGTGGCCGAGGAAGCGGCGGCGACCGCCGAAGTGATGGGCAACCGGGTAGAGCGGGTGTTTGATGTCGGGGTGGCGGGGATTCACCGTCTGCTGGCGCATACGCCACTGATGCGACAGGCAAATGTGATCGTGGTTGCGGCCGGCATGGAAGGGGCGCTGGCCAGCGTGGTCGGCGGCATGGTCAATAAGCCGGTGATCGCGGTGCCGACCAGTATTGGTTATGGGGCCAATTTCCAGGGGCTGTCGGCCTTGTTGGCGATGCTGAACAGCTGCGCCGCCGGAGTGGGCGTGGTGAATATCGACAACGGTTTCGGCGCAGGGCGGCTTGCCGCGATAATCAATCGGTTGAGGTGAAGTTGTGCGGGCTGCATATTTGGATTGCTTTTCAGGCATCAGCGGCAATATGTTCCTGGGGGCGCTGGTTGACGCCGGTCTGCCGGAAGCGGTATTGCGCGATGCGATAGCCAAGATAGATCTAAGGGGATTTTCAATCAAGATCAAACCGGTCGATAAATGGGGCATACGGGCCACGCATCTGGATGTGGACCTGACGTCGAAGCACCATCACCGAGGTCTGGCCGATATCCTGAAACTGATCCGCGCAGCGGAGTTGCCGGACACGGTCAAGGACAAAGCCTGTCTGGTGTTTGAACGCCTCGGCAAGGCTGAAGCCAAAGTGCACGGCATGCCGCTGGACAAGGTGCATTTTCATGAAGTCGGCGCCGTGGATGCGATCATCGATATCGTAGGCACGGTGTTTGGCTTTCATTATCTCGGCGTGGAGCGGATCTACTGCTCGCCACTGCGGGTCGGCCGCGGCTTTGTCAAGGCGGCGCACGGCATTATGCCGATCCCGGCCCCGGCCACTGCCGAACTGTTGCACGGTATTCCCTGGTATCCCGGCGATATCGACAAGGAACTCGTGACGCCGACCGGCGCAGCGTTGGTAGCGGAACTGTGCAGCGGCTTCGGCGACCGACCGTCCGGGTTTCTGGCCGAGAAAACGGCGTACGGCGCAGGAACTTGGGATCTGGTGATCCCCAATGTGATGCGGCTAAGTCTGGGAAGCTTGTCCGAACAAAAGACCAGCGACGAAATCTGGCAGCTGGAGGCGAATGTCGACGACAGTACGCCGGAAGTCATTGCCTATGCGATTGACAAGCTGCTTGCAGCCGGCGCGGTCGATGCCTGGATTACGCCGATCATCATGAAGAAAGGTCGCCCGGCCTTTTTGCTGTCGGCTTTGTGCACGGAAGCAAACAAAACGGCGGTCGAGGATGTCGTATTCGCCGAAACCTCAAGCATCGGCGTGCGCTGGCAACAGGTCCGGCGAACGGTGGCTGACCGCAGCATGGTGGCGGTGCAGACGGAGTGGGGCACCGTCGGGGTCAAGGTCGCCGAGCGCGATGGTCAGGTGATCAATGTGGCGCCGGAATTCGGTGATTGTCGCCATTTGGCCGAGCAATCGGGCGCGCCGCTGAAAAAAATCTATCAGGCGGCCCTGCAGGCGTGGAACGGACTGAAACGATGAACGCGCTGAACGGGGCTAAAACGTTTGAGGCGTATGTTGCGGCAGTCAGGGCGCTGCTTGCCGGGGCGAACATCGGAGTGAGCGGCGAGAAACCGGTTCCTTACGGTTTGCGGCTGGATTTGCGGCAGGCTGATGAAACGGTTCCGCTGACGTTATATTATGGAAAAAAAGGCTTCTCACTGGTGCTGGCTGGCAAAGCGGGCGCGCTGAAAGCGAAGCTGGAAGCGTTGTTTGAACTCGCGCCGACCCCTGCCTCGATCAGCGAAGCGGCATTGTTCGATGCTGCGCCCAAATCAAACAAGCCGTATGGGTTTGAAGCGCTGGAGGGATTTGAGTCCGGCTGGATCGGCACCGATGAATCCGGCAAAGGCGATGTGTTTGGACCGCTGGTGGTGGCGGCGGTGGCGGTGAATCCGGCGATCGTGAGTGAACTGGAGCGCATCGGCGTCAAAGACTGCAAGCAGCTGTCCGATAAAAAAGTGAGTGAATTTGCTGCCAAGATTCGCCAGATCTGTCAGGGACGCTATCAGGAACTGGTACTGATGCCAAGCCGCTACAATAGTTTGTATGCGACGCTGAAACAGGAAGGAAAAAACCTCAACCACCTGATGGGCTGGGCCCACGCCCGGGTCATCGAGGATACGCTGGCGATCGCTCCCTGCAACTTTGCGATTGCCGATAAATTCGCCGATGTACGGCTGATCGAAAACCGGCTGATGGCCCGCGGGCGAGCAGTCAAGTTGATTCAAAAGACCCAGGCGGAGCAGAATATCGCGGTGGCGGCGGCTTCGGTGCTGGCTCGCGACAGTTTTCTGAAGGGGTTGACCGGATTGTCGCAAAAATTTGGCGTAGATTTTCCCAAAGGAGCGGGCGCACAGGTTTCCACTGCGATCCGCCAGTTTGTCGCGCAGCACGGCAAACAATCACTGCCGGAAGTGGGCAAGGTTCATTTCCGCACGTTTGAAGGAGTGCTTTAATAATGAAGGCAATCGTATTGCTGTCCGGCGGACTGGATTCGACGGTCTGCATGGCGGTGGCGCGGGACCAGGGGTTTGAGCCGCTGCCGATCAGTTTCAATTATCAGCAGCGTCATGCGCGGGAAGTCGAATGCGCCCGCCGGGTCGCGGATTTTTATAAAGTTAGCAGGCACTTGGTGATCGACACCAATATGGCGGCGATTGGCGGCAGTGCGTTGACCGATGCTTCGGTCGTCGTGCCGTCCGGCGACGTGACCCGCCACGATATTCCGGTGACTTATGTTCCTGCGCGCAATCTGATCTTTTTGAGTTATGCGCTCGGTTACGCAGAAGTGACCGGGGCCGACCACGTTTTTATCGGCGTCAATGCGCTCGACTATTCGGGTTATCCCGACTGCCGGCCCGAATTTATTCAATTGTTTCAGCAACTGGCCGATTATTCGACGAAAGCGTCGGTGGCCGACGGCAGAAAAATTAAGATTGAAACGCCGTTGATCCAGCTCTCGAAAAAACAGATCATTGAATTGGGCGCGAAATTGGCTGCGCCGCTTGAGCTGACGACCAGTTGCTATCGCGGCGGCGAAGTCGCCTGCGGGACCTGCGACAGCTGCCTGCTGCGGCTCAAAGGCTTTGCCGAAGCTGGACTTACCGATCCGATAGCTTATAGCGAGGGGGTGCGCTGATGAAGGATGTTCAGAATCAGGCCGATCTGCGGGGAATTCCGATTCAAAAAGTCGGTGTCAATGATGTGCATCTGCCATTTCAGATCAAGACCAAGGCCGGTTCGTTCCAGTCGGTGCTGGCCTGCATCCGCCTGACAGTCGACCTGCCACAGGAATACAAAGGAACCCACATGAGCCGGTTTATCGAAGTGCTCAGCGACTGGCGGCAAAAACCGGTATCCAACCGGGAAATGGACGCGATGCTGCGTGATATCATGAACCGGTTGGGGGCGCAGCGGGCCCATATCGAGATCCGGTTCAAGTACTTCATTGAAAAAATCGCGCCGGTCAGCGGACTGAGCAGTTTGCTCGACTATGACTGCGTATTTGAAGGCGATCTGGGCGCAGCTGGGCAGCTGAACTTCATCCTGGGGATTGCGGTGCCGTTTACCTCGCTTTGCCCCTGCAGCCGCGAGATTTCCGATTACGGAGCGCATAACCAGCGCGGCGTGATGAAGGTGCGGATCAAGTATGTGCCGGGCCGGTTTATCTGGATCGAGGACCTGGTCGAACTGATGGAGCGGCAGGGCAGCTGCCCGGTTTATCCGCTGCTCAAGCGCGAAGACGAGAAGTTTGTCACCGAAAGGGCCTACGACAACGCCAAGTTCATTGAAGACGTGCTGCGCGACCTGGTCCTGGCCCTGCGCGGATTGGACGGGGCGACCTGGTTCGAGGTGGAATGCGAGAGCTTCGAGTCGATCCATAATCATAGCGCCTATGCATTTCACGAAGAAGGGGACAAAACCCCCAGATGAGGCGATTGATCGTCAATGCCGATGATTTTGGCCTGCACGAGGCGGTGAACCGGGGGATTCTGGCGGCGCATACTGCCGGAATCGTCAGTAGCGCCAGTTTGATGGCAGGCGGCGCGGCGTTTGACGAGGCGGTGCGGCTAGCCGGGGAGTGTCCGCGACTGGGGGTCGGCGTCCATCTGACATTGGTAGGCGCACGGCCGATATTGCCGGTGGCGGAAGTATCGTCGCTGGTGGATGAAACAGGCAGTTTATTTGGTAGTTATCCGCTATTTATAAAACGGTTGTTGCGCGGCAAAATCTGCCTGGCGGAAGTCGAGCGGGAGCTGGCGGCGCAGATCGACAGGATCCGTATGGCCGGCATTCGGCCGTCACATCTGGACAGTCATCAGCATCTGCATGTACTACCGGGAATCGGCGGCATTGTGTTGGACTTGGCCCGGCGGTTTTCGATCCGGGCGATCCGGATTCCGGCTGAACCGGTTGCTTTTATCGGCGCTACGCCGGCTACTGTTGGTCGGTTGGCCGGTCGCGGCGGTTTGACGCTGCTGGCCAATTTGTTTCGCCAGCAGGCCGCAGCAGCAGGAATCCGCACTACCGACCACTTTTATGGCATGCTGGCCGGCGGGCAACTGACAGAATCGGCGATTTTGGCGATATTGCGGCGGTTGCCGCCGGGTGACTCCGAACTGATGACCCATCCGGGATTTGCCGACGAGTCGCTTGCCGACACATATCGCTGGGGATATCAATGGGAAGCGGAGCGACAGGCGCTGGCAGCGCCAGCCGTTCGGGCGCTGCTTGCGGAGCGGCAGATTCGCCTGATTTCGTTCCGGGAGTTGTAGCATGAATGTTTCGCGATGGCGCATTGCCGCGCTGACAGCGGTGATTGCCGGCATTTCGCTGGCGGTGCTGTATTATACGTTTGATGCCACTACACTGACCGCGCTGACCCGGTTCCATCCGGTTTCGCTGCTGGGCGTGCTGTTGGTGATCGCCGCGGGGATGTATTTCGATGCGGCGCGGCTGATCAGGCTGTGTGCGGTGGCTGGTTACCGGGTTTCTATGGCGGCGGCGACGCGAGTGGTGTTCGGCAATTACTTCCTGGCTCTTTTGACGCCAGGCGCCAGCGGCGGCGCGATGATCCAGGTCCTGTTCCTGAAACGGGCCGGCATTCCCACCGGGACTGCAACCGTCGTCGTGTTGGCCCGGACGATCCTGTCGATTTTTTTTCTGCTGGTCTGTCTGCCGTTTGTTTTTTATTTTGACCCACAAATCCTGCCCTGGTTCGACCGGCAGGGCGTCGTTCGGATAGCCTTGTTTCTGCTGGGGCTGGCGATTGTCGGCATGTTGCTGCTGCGCAGCAGGATTTCCGACCGGCTGGCGGTGGTGACGCTAAAACGTCTGCCGATCCGCTGGCGGTTCCGCCTGATGAAAGTTTACCGCGACATGCGGGGGGCGCTGGGCTTGATCGCGGCGTCGCCGCTGCAAGTGCTGCGGGCATTTCTCGAATCGGCGCTCAGCCTGCTATCGCTTTATGCAATGGTTCCGCTGCTGTTTGCCGGCATGGGCGCGTCGCTGGATTGGCTATTGGTGATGGGGCGGATGATCTTCATCAACCTGTTGCTGTATTTTGCGCCGACACCGGGCGGGGCGGGGGTTGCCGAAGGGTTGTTCATCAATAGTTACCGCGGCATGGCTTCGCTGGGTACCGTTGGTGTAGCCGCACTCGGCTGGCGGATGTTCGCAGAGTATCTGCCGGCTTGCGTCGGTGGTTACTTTACTGTAAAAGTGTTCGGTCGGTCATTTCTTGGCAAAGAAAAACCCCGGCCAGAAGGAGAAACGAAATAATGAAGGTATTGGTAACCGGCGGGGCCGGTTTCATCGGTTCTCACATCGTCGACCAACTGCTGGCTGAGGGCCATCAGGTGGTTGTCGTGGACGACCTGTCGACCGGTTCGCTGGACAATGTCAACCCAGAGGCCAGCTTTGTCAGGTTTAGCGTACTGGACGGCGAATTAATGGGTTTGTTTGCCCGGGAAAAGTTTGACGCGGCGTTTCATCTGGCGGCGCAGACTATCGTAGGGTCTTCGCTGGAACACCCGGACGTCGACGCCCGGGTCAACGTTCTTGGCACATTGCAAGTTCTGGAAGGTTGCCGTCAGCATGGCGTGGAGCGGATTATCTTTGCCTCCACCGCCGCTGTTTACGGTGACGTGGCCGAATTGCCGGTGCCGGAGGAAGCCCCCGGCCAGCCGGCGTCCTTCTATGGGCTGAGCAAGCTGACGGCCGAGCGCTATATCCAGATGTACCATGCTTTGTATGGGCTGAACTATCTGATTCTGCGCTACGCCAACGTATACGGCGAGCGGCAGGGCGATCGCGGCGAAGGCGGAGTGGTCAGCATTTTTGCCGGCTGTCTGCGCCGGAATGGCCGTCTGAACATCTATGGCGACGGCGGCCAAACTCGCGACTTTATTTATGTGGGCGATGTAGCCGCGGCGAATGTTGCGGCGGTCATGACGCCGCACACCAATCGGATTCTCAACATCAGCAGCCAGACCGAAACTTCGGTGAACGAGTTGGCGGCCCTGTTTGCAGAAATTACCGGTACAACCGGTTGTCCGGTATATCAGCCGGCCCGTTCGGGCGACATCCTGCGTTCGACGTTGCGCAATCGTGAAGCCTGCGCTGCGTTGGATTGGCAGCCGCGAATCGGTTTGCGCGAAGGCTTGGCCCGGACTTATAAAGCACTTAGGAGGACAGATCCTTGAGACGTTTAGGCGCCGAATTTTTTTGCGTGTTGTTTATCGCCATGTTCATCATGTTTTTCCAGCTGGGCAGCTATCCGCTACTGGACCCGGACGAACCGGTTTATGCCCAGACGCCGCGGGAGATGCTTGCTGCAGGTGATATGCTGTCGCCGCGGATTTACGGCGATTTTTGGTATGACAAGCCGCCGATGTATTATTGGCTGGTGGCGGCAGCTGCCAAAACCTTCGGCATGGGCGAATTTGCCGCTCGGTTTCCCTCCGCACTGTTTGCGGTAACCGGCGCGCTGTTCCTGTTCTTTTCGATTTCCCGCCTGTTCAACGTGCGGGTCGCTTTCTTCAGCTCCCTGGTGCTGGTGACCAGTCTGGAGTACTTTTATCTCGGCAAAGCGGCGGTTACCGATATGACGTTGAATCTGTGCCTGATGATTTCGCTGTTGTCATTTTTGGAAAAACGCTATCTGTTGTTTTATCTGTTTTCCGCGCTGGCAGTGGTGACCAAGGGGCCGATCGGTTTGTTCTTTCCGGCGGTGATTGCTTTTCTGTACATGCTGCTGATGAATCGCTGGCGTGAACTGCCCAAGATGTCGATTCTGCCGGGCGTGCTGCTGTTTGCTGTGGTCGCGGCGCCCTGGTATTTGCTGATGACCTATTACCATGGCTCTGCGTTTGTCGAAACGTTCCTCGGCTTTCACAACGTGACCCGGTTTACTTCGCCGGAACATGCCTCTGGGGCTGTCTGGTACTACTTCATTCCGGTCCTGTTGGTCGGCTTTTTTCCCTGGACGCCGATTCTGTTTCAGTCGCTATGGACGGCATTGACAAGCAATAGTCGCGAACGACTGCTATTGTTGTTCTTTATCATTTGGGCGGCGGTCGTGTTCCTGTTCTTTTCTATTTCGGCCACGAAACTGGTTTCTTATATTCTGCCGATGTTTCCTGCATTGGCGGTGGTTGCCGGTTGGTATATCGACCAGATGATAGAAAAAGGACGCAGCAAGCCACGCGTTGCTGCTACGTTAATCACTTTGCTGATGGGTTCGGCGCTGATTTTTGGTTTGTTCAAGGCGCTAGACACCATGCCCTATCTGGAAGCCGGGGTGCTAGGCTGTTCGGCGGTCATCCTCGGCATGACCGTGTTGTCGGCCTTGTTTTTCTGGTGGCGCAGCACCGGCAAAGCGGTTGCGGTGCAAGTGATTGGTATGGCGATGTTTGTGACGGTTGTCACGGGTCTATTGATGCCGGCCCTGTCGCCGCATTTTGCCTCACGGGAATTGGCGGCGGAATTTCTGCGGCATTATGACGGTACTTCCACCATGCATGTCCAGAAGTTTCTCCAACCCGGCGTTGCTTTTTACGCGGAAAAGTATGGTCCCGAATTTAAGACCGGCGATCAGCTCAGCGCCTTGCTGCGCCGTGGTGAAACCGGCTATGTGCTGGTACAGCGTAAAATGTACGAAAAATTGCCACCCCAGGACCGGCAAAGGCTGGTCGAGGTGGCGGCAACTGCGGACAAATTGGTGATGCGAATCCGGTAGGGGTCAGGAGAGCAGCGTTTCCGGTTCTTCCGTCGAAGGCGTCGGGTAAAAGAACTGGATGAATTCCGGCTTGAAGGTTTCGCGTGAAAGTGTCTGCAACAGAGAATCGGTGACCGCTGATTCGAAATGCACCAAATCATTCAGATCAATCGTCGCATCTTCGACGATAACGATCAGGTAAGGACGGGCTTCCGGCGCATCGGCAGGCACGCTGTCGCGATCGAGCGGCATGCCGGGGATGATGCGCAGTGTTGCAACATATTCGCCTGCGGCGTCATGGATTGCGCCACGATAGATGTTGAACCAGAGGGTTTTGGCAACTTTCAGGGTAAGACTGCCTGTTTCAAAAGCTAACATTGCATAACCTCTTTCTGAATTTCTGAAGTTTTTCCCTGCTATTATAGCATGAGCGGACAGATTGCGCATAAGCAAGCCGCATTTTGCGGCAAAAAAAAAATTGCGGACAATTAGGAATGGATAAGCAGGATATGCTATATGCCGACTTCAACAAGCAATCGTAAACGGCACGTTAAATTTATGTATATTTAATCCTTCGGTTTGCAGGGAAATCAAAATGCTTGTGGAATAAATAACAATGTCATCAATTTTGGCAAGGTCTTTGTTGAGGGAGGCGATGCTTGCTAACGGTCGTATCGTAAAGGTCCCGGGAAAACATATTAAAATCAGGAGGTTTCACATGAAAAAATCGTTTGCACTTCTCGTGGTATGTATGCTGGTAATCGGACTGCTGGCCGGCTGCGGCGGCGGCGACAAAAAACCGGCGGCTCCGGCGGCTCCGGCAGCTGACAAAAAAGTCTTTGTTAATATTGCAACCGGTGGAACAGCCGGCGTGTATTATCCGCTCGGCGGCGCCATGGCTGAAATCTTCAATAAAAACATTCCCGGCATGAACGCCAGCGCACAGAGCACCGGAGCATCCGTCGCCAACATCAATCTGATCAAGGACGGCAAAGTTGAAGTAGCTCTGGTCCAGAACGATATCGCTTATTACGCAGCGAATGGCACCGAAATGTTCAAAGACAAAAAAGTCGAAGCAATCCAAGGTATTGCCTCGCTGTACAATGAAACCATCCAGATCGTAACGATCGAAGGCAAAGGCATCAAAACCGTTGCCGACCTCAAAGGCAAACGCGTTGCCGTTGGTGCGCTGGGAAGCGGCACCGAAGCCAATGCCCGTCAAATCATGGAAATCTTCGGTATTACCTACGCCGACATCAAACCGCAATATCTGTCCTTTGGTGAAGCGGCCAACGGGCTGAAAGACGGCAACATCGACGTCGCGTTCGTAACCGCCGGCGCTCCGACTGCGGCGATTCAGGATATCGCGGCCCAACACAAAGTCGCACTGGTTAGCGTTCCTGCCGACAAAGCGGAAGCGCTGATCAAGAAATATCCGTTCTACGCCAAACAGACCATCAAGGGAAAAACTTATCCCACCGTTACTGAAGACGTTCAAACCGTTGCCGTCAAAGCGATGCTGGTCACCAGCTCCAAAGTTGACGCCGATCTGGTTTACAAAATGACCAAGGCGATGTACACCAACCTCGACCGGATCAAATCCGCTCATGCCCAAGGCGCCAATGTTCAGAAGGCAACTGCTCTCGAAGGCATGGGAATCAAAGTCCACGCCGGCGCGGACAAATTCTTCAAAGAGAAGTAAGCCGACATTCTTCAGTTGACTCAATGATGAGCCGGGAGCCGCTTGCGGTTCCCGGCGTTTTGCGGGTGGATGCTTTTTGGTTTTGCGGCGACAGCTATTATTGCTGATTTTTCTCTGTGCAATCTGCACCATGATTTCCGGCTGTCTGCAGCAGGAACGCTTGATCATCGAATCTCCGGGACAAACTGAACGCTCTATCCCGCTGGGGCAGAGCCGGATTTTTTCCTTGCGATATACGCACTCCGTAGAAAAGACACCTGTGGTCGAAACGTTTCGGGTCCGGGAAGACGGAATACTGCTGCTCGTTTCGACTGCTTACAAATCCTATGGCGTTGGCTTGCCATCACTGCCGTCCGAAGGAAAGCTGACAATCCGCGATGGCTGGTTTGTGCTGGAGAATTTGCAGCGCGAATACCGGGATATCCGTCTGCGGGTAGGCCCGGAAGCGGCAGTGCTGCTCGAACAGGAGCAACAATCGCATCCATTGCATGAATGGTATCCAGCTGGTTCGCTGGTCATCATCCGACAGCAATTAAGCAAGAAAAGAATTTGATCAATAGCATAGAATAGTTTGACAACATCGAATATAATGTATACAAAGAACAAGAACGGAACCGATAGTCGAAAAAGGAGGGACATACGTGGCGCAAAATCCGGAAGAACAAAAGGTCCTGGATGATCAGGAAATGCTCCGCAAAGCCCAGGAAGACGCCGAGGCGGTACTACGCAAGTATGACTCGGAATCCAACACCCGGACCCTCGGTGGCTTAATGGCGTTGATCGTAAGCGCGATTGCCATCACGTTTTCATTGTTTCAATTATATACTTCGATTTTTGGCGTTTTAGACGCCCATTTGCAACGGGCGGTTCACCTCAGCTTCGGTATGGCGCTGATTTTCCTGCTTTATCCTTCGCGCAAATCCTGGTCAAAGACCAGCGTGCACCCGGTTGACCTGCTTCTCTCGGTCGTCGGCGCAGCGCTACCGATGTATGTTGTGGTAAATTACGGGCAGTTGGTGCTGCGTTCGGGCCAGATCACACCGGCCGACATGTTTGTCGGTACCCTGGGGATATTGATGGTCATTGAAGGCGCCCGCCGCGTTGTCGGTTGGCCGATCGTCATCGTGTCGATCATGTTCATGTGTTATGGCTTTGCCGGGCCGTATATGCCGGATATTCTGGCGCATCGGGGCCTGGATGTCGGCGACGTGGTATCGCATCTGTACTTTACCACTGAAGGCGTCTTCGGCATTCCGCTCGGTGTCTCATCGACCTTTATTTTCCTGTTCATCTTATTTGGCGCTTATCTGGAAACAACCGGACTCGGTAAATTCTTTATCGACATTGCCAATGCCCTTGCCGGTTGGGCAGCCGGCGGTCCGGCGAAAGTCGCCGTTCTTTCCAGCGGCCTGATGGGAACCGTGTCAGGCAGTTCGGTCGGTAACGTTGTCGGTACCGGTAGTTTCACCATCCCGATGATGAAGAAAATGGGTTACTCCAAAGAATTTGCCGGCGCGGTCGAAGCGACGGCCTCGACCGGTGGACAGCTGATGCCGCCGATCATGGGCGCAGCAGCCTTCCTGATGGCCGAATTCATGGGCGTTGCTTATATCGAAGTCGTTAAAGCGGCGGCGATTCCGGCTGTACTTTATTTCACCGGCATCTGGATCGGCGTGCATCTGGAAGCGAAGAAACATGGACTAAAGGGCATTCCGCGCAGCGAACTACCCAAATTCAAGGAACTGTTTTTCGAACGCGGCCATCTGGCCTTGCCGCTTGTCGGCATTATCTATCTGTTGGTCGCCGGTTATTCGCCAACACGGGCGGCGCTGGCAGCGATCTTGCTGGCGATTATTGCCTCGTTCCTGCGCAAGTCGACCCGAATGAAACCGATTGAAATCGTGCAGGGTCTGGAAAAGGGCGCCAAAGGCGTTCTGGGCGTCATGATCGCCTGCGCTTCAGCCGGGATCATCATCGGCATCGTGACCAAGACCGGCGTAGGTCTGAAACTGGCCGGCGCATTGATCGACCTGGCCGGCGGCATGCTGTTGCCGGCGATGTTCTTCACGATGGTGACTTCGATCATCCTGGGCATGGGAGTTCCCACCACCGCCAACTATGTCATCACTTCGACGATTGCCGCACCGGCGCTGATTCAGATGGGTGTGCCGCTGATGGCGGCCCATATGTTCGTTTTCTACTTCGGCATCATCGCCGATGTCACTCCGCCGGTCGCTCTGGCCGCATTTGCCGGTGCAGGCATCTCCGGCGGCAATCCGATGAAAACCGGCGTGACTGCATCAAAACTGGCGATTGCCGCGTTCGTTATCCCTTATATCTTTGTGCTATCACCGGCGCTGCTGATGGTCAATACCACGCCGACCGAACTGATCTGGGCCTTTGCGACGTCTATCATCGGCATGATCGGCCTGGGTACTGCGATGATCGGCTATTTCCTGGCGCCTGCCAATCCGATTATGCGAGTGGCGGCCTTTGTCGGCGGCATCACCCTGATCATTCCCGGTATATATACGGATATGGTCGGCTTTGGCCTGCTGGGCGGCGTTCTGTTTATGCAGATGGCAAAACGCAAACGTATGGATGCGCAAACGAAAGTGACGGGAGCATAATTTCCGCATTTACCGGCTTTGCGAATTGCATGCGTGCAAATAATTCTTTAGAAATGGAGGCGTAACCTTGGCACTAGCAATCAACAAGAAATTCTGCAAAGGGTGCGGGATCTGCGTGGCGTTCTGTCCGAAGCAGGTGCTCGAACTCGACGAACTGGGCAAAGTCTACGAAAAAGCACCGGAGGCCTGTA
>JAHDPL010000025.1 GCA_018434355.1 Sporomusaceae bacterium
GGAGATTTCTTCGATAGCCAGGGCGTAGGCGACGAAGTCCATGCCGGCCCCGCCGTATTCTTCCGGATAAGGGATGCCCATCAGGCCGAGTTTGCCCATTTCGTTGTAAATATCGCGCGGGAAGATTTCTTTTTCATCGCGCTCGGCGGCGCCGGGGGCGATCCGCTTCTGAGTGAACTCTTGTACTGTTTTGCGCAGGCTTTCCTGGTCTTCGGTCAATACAAAATTCATTTGCAATCATCTCCTATATTTTTTCTCGTCCACCAATTATCTGTCGATGAATTCCGCTTTACGTTTTTCCAGGAAAGCCTGCATGCCTTCCTTTTGATCGGCAGTCGCAAAGCACAGGCCAAACAGTTCTGCTTCATGGATGCTACCGGTGTTGAAGTCGGTTTCAATCCCGATATCAATCGCCGATTTGGCGATTTTCAATGACACCGCCCCTTTACCGGCAATCTTTTGCGCCACCGCATTCGCTTCAGCCATCAGGTTTGCCAGCGGCACGACCTTGTTCAATAATCCGAGCCGATAAGCCTCTTCGGCGCCGAACATCTCACCGGTATAAATGATATACTTGGCCGCCGTCTTGCCCACCAGCCGCGTCAACCGCTGGGTGCCGGCAAACCCGGGGATGATGCCCAGATTGATTTCCGGTTGGCCAAACTTGGCATTGTCTGCCGCAATACGCAAATCGCAGGCCATGCAGATTTCCTGGCCACCGCCCAGAGCAAAACCGTTGATTGCTGCAATCACCGGCTTGGGACAGGCTTCTATCGCCATAAACGCTTCCTGGCCAAGACGGCCAAACTCGTAGCCTTCTATAGCATTGAGCGGCTGCATGAAAGCAATGTCAGCGCCTGCCACGAAAGCTTTTTCTCCCGAACCGGTCAGAATAATCACCTTTACAGACGGGTCCGTCGCCAAGGTTGTGAATGCAGCTTTGATTTCCAACAACGTATCCTTGTTCAGCGCATTTAGTACTTTCGGTCGATTGACGGTAACCGTGGCAATTTTCGCTTCGATGCTTACCAGCAGATTCTGATAGTTGTACATGGCAAATCCCCCTCAACAGTATTTGGCTTATTTCTATTGCACAAACCATGCCAACAGTTTCACAATAAAATCAAAAACGCCAAGAGCCAGCAAAATCGGCTCTCAGCGCTTTTGGAACAGATATGAGTCTCTGACTGTTCTGCTTTGGCTTGTCAAGATTTCCTTACACATCTGTAAAGAAATCCGTACTACTTTGTCCTCATCAAACTTACAGCTTATACTTCTGCAGCTTCTGATACAACGTAGTGCGGGTAATTCCCATTAAACGCGCCGCCTCGCTTTTGTTTCCCCGCGTCTTATCCAAGATATCCTTGATTTGCTGTCGTTCGAGGTTTTGCTTGGCATTGGCAAGATTGGTGTTTAAGTCGGGACTTACTAAAGTGTCTTTGACCAGATTATCCTGCGGTTTCCGCATTTCCCACAGGTACGCCGGCAAATGTTCCGGCAGAATCTCCTCGGCTTCGACCATATTGAATGCTCTTTCCATCACATTTTCCAGCTGCCTGATATTGCCGGGCCAGTGATAGCCGTTCAAAATCTCCGCCACTTCCGGCGCAATCGATTGCACTTTCTTGCCAAAAATCCGGTTGAACTTTTCCATGAAAAATCGTATTAAAATGGCAATATCCGATTGCCGCTCGCGCAGCGGCAACACGTCAAGCTGCAACACCTGCAACCGATAATACAGGTCTTCACGAAACTGCTTGTTGCGGATCTGTTCCGGCAGATTCTGATTGGTTGCCGCCAACACTCGCACGTCAATTTGCCGGACTTTGTTTTCCCCCAGCCGTTCAATCTCCTTTTCCTGTAAAAACCGCAACAGTTTTGCCTGCATCGGAAAAGACATGTCGCCGATTTCATCCAAAAACAGCGTGCCGCCATCCGCCATTTCAATCTTGCCCTTTTTACCGCCGCGATTACTGCCGGTAAACGCGCCGCCGACATAACCGAACAGCTCCGATTCCAAAATGTCTGCCGGAATCGCCGCGCAGTTGATTCTGACAAAAGGTTTGTTGCTACGGGAACTCAGGTAATGAATCGCGTGGGCCACCAATTCCTTGCCGGTGCCGTTTTCGCCCAGTATCAGCACTGTCGAATTGGAATCGGCCGCTTTGCGGATTTGCTTTTTCAACGCGAGAACTTGCGGACTTTCGCCGATGATGTCCTGAATCGAATAATGCGCTACGCGCCGGCCGGCATATTCTTCCTTGATCTGGGCCAGTTTCGATTCCAGTGAATTCAGCTTGTCCAGCAATTCCTTCATATCCTGCAGTTCCCGATAATGGACGATACCCACTCCGGCGACTATTTCCTGATTGAACAGGATCGGCAGTCGCGTCACCACCGCTTTGTGAGAGCCGATCCGTTGCAGTTTGCCGAACTCCGGCACGCCTGATTGAACAACCGTATGTACACGGGTATTGTCGATGACTTCTGTCACATGTTTGCCGATCGCCGCCTGCGCATCGATCCCCAGATAGTTGGCGTATGCATTGTTCAGCATGATGATCTTGCCTGTCGCATCCGTCACGACAACACCCTCATAAGCATTCTCCAGAATTTGTTCCAGGATGCTCTTGTACATGCTGATTTCCTGCAGTTCCCTGACTAGTCCTGTTTGCTTGCACATCACATTTTTCATAGCTGCCCCCCTATTGCTTCATGCGGGGTATTATGTCAAAAAACTTATGCTACAATTTCGCAAAAATGTTCCGCAACATCTTTTCAAAAGCCGCGATTTCCTGTTCACTGCAGCCTTCCAACATGATTTCAGCGACCTTATCCATGACCGCAAAGACCTGTTCGCGCATTGCCAACGCTTGCGGCGTCAAAAATATCGAAAACGCCCGCCTGTCGCCTGGTACATCCACCCGACTCACCAACTGCAATCGCTCCAGTCGATCCATCAAGCCGGTCAATGTAGAATTGTCCAAATAACAGCGCTTGCTCAGGTCGGTAATCGAAGCGCCATCCTTTTTATACAATGTATAGAGGACGATCATTTGCCCGGGTGTAATCCCCAGTCTCCGTTCATCCAGCATTTTTTTCGTAAACTGGAAGTGCTTTTGCTCCGCCTTGGCTAGTAAAATACACACGCTATCAAAAATCTCCAACATGGACTCACCTGCTTTTGCAAATATTTTGCCCGCCAATATTCACTGCTGTTATTGTAAACTTTCTGGACGAGAATAAGCAATGAAAAATTATTTGGCATACCAACATTCAACAGCTTGACATTTTTTCCGCGTTTGTTATAATTTGATTAAG
Source organism: Sporomusaceae bacterium (assembly GCA_018434355.1). GTDB lineage: Bacteria > Bacillota > Negativicutes > UBA1444 > UBA1444 > UBA1444. Next base: position 3,322 of record JAHDPL010000025.1, read on the forward strand.
CAAATAGTTTGCGTGCAAACAATAATTGCGCAAACAACAAAAATGGAGGGCATGAAAATGAAATGCACACATGTACTGAAAGTCGGCGGATTCATGGACAGGGTCAGTCAATACATCCAGTCGCCTCAGTTGGTAACTTATGGGCTTGATAGCGATACCGCGCATGCGATCACCCGACTCTATTTTTCCTACCTGTAGTCCAATCAGTCCCTAAAGAAAAACTCAATTAACCAAGTCAGACATAAATACCATTTGCGTTCTCATCAACGCGGCAATCGGCAGTCATCTGTCCGGTTGCCTATTTCTATTTGCCAAAGCTTTTCCCTTGCACTTGGAAAACTAAAATACTATAATAGTTTTATCGTATTTATATTGTTGGAAGAAAGGAGCCTTTGGCATGGATGAATTGAAAACCCTGATTCTCGACAATGCAAAGAGTCGGTTTGACCGTTTCGGTTTTCAAAAAACCACGATGGATGAAATCAGTCGCGACTGTAAAATATCCAAACGGACCCTGTACGAACATTTCCATGACAAGCAACATTTGTTTGACAGTCTGTTCGTGCGCGAATGTGAAAAAGACCTGGAAATCATTTTTTCCCGGATAGGCGATGTGGCGGATCCTTTGGACCGTCTGATTAGTCTATTGCGAACAGCCATTGAATATTTTCGTGAAGATATCTTTCTCACCCGCCTGCTAAAAAATGACGACGCCCTCTTTTCGGCTCTGTTGACCGGAAAATATCACTCACTCGTCACGGAAAACCTCGTTGCTATCATCTCCGGCATCATTGCCGAAGGCAAACAGAAACAGCGGATCCGGCCCGAAATCGATGAACAGGTCGCCGCCTATGTCGGATTAAAAATGTTTCAGGCGTTCAGTTACATGAAAACGATACCGTTTGATTCGCAAAAAGAAAGTCAGGGCTTTTACACGGAAGCGCTGGTTGATATTTTTTACCACGCACTGATTCATCATAATGGAGGAGAAAAACAATCATGATTGCCAAAGAGCTGCTGCATCGTCACAAACTTCCTATCCTGCTCCTGCTGGCGGGTTGCCTTGTAACAGCCGCCGTGTTTCTATCCGGCACTTTGGGCAACAAAAAAATCGTCAGCGAGCAACCGCCGCTGGTTCGCACTACTACCGTAAAGATGAGTGGCTCGGCGCAAGCCGCCAAATATGCCGGCGAGGTCCGCGGTCGCTATGAAAGTCAGCTGGCGTTTCAGGTCAGCGGCAAAATCATTCGTCGCCACGTCGAATTGGGCAGCGTGGTCGAGGCCGGCAGCCTGTTGATGGAAATTGACCCCAAAGACGTACAGCAGACTGTCAATATAACTGCAGCGCAGGTTTTATCGGCCCAGTCGCAACTGAAGCTGGCGGAAAATAATCTGAAGCGCTATCAGGCGCTATTTGCTCAAGGGGCAGTTAGTCGCGTCGTTTTGGAACAGTATGAGAATTCTTACGCCGCAGCGTTGGCAGCGGCCCGCATGGCAAGCGCCCAAAACAGCCAGGGAACCAACCAGCTGGACTATACGGCTCTGCGCTCGACAAGCGCCGGAGTGATTTCGGCCATCAATGTGGAAGCTGGCCAGGTCGTGGCAGCTGGCCAGGCGGTAGTCACTCTGGTTCAGGATGGTGAACGTGAAATCGAAATTGATGTACCGGAGAATCGCTATGAAGAAATTTTGAATGCCCGCGAGATCAAAGTATCTTTCTGGGCTTTGCCTGACCGCTCGGTGGAAGGCAAGGTAAGGGAAATCGCACCAATGGCTGACAAAACCGCCCGCACCTATAAGGTTCGCATTCAACTGATCAATCCGCCCGCCGAGTTAAAGCTGGGAATGACCGCTAGTGTCAGCACTGCAGTTGCCGGATCAGCCGTTACGGCTCAAATTCCTTTGTCAGCCATCTATCAAACCGGCGCCGATCCCTCTGTCTGGGTAGTCAACAACGGAGTCGTGGCATTGCGTCAGGTAAAACTTGGCAATTTCGGCGATTCTGCGGTTCAAGTCCTATCCGGACTGAAAGACCAGGATATCGTTGTGACAGCCGGCGTCCACAAGTTGAAGGAAGGGCAGAAAGTTCGCCTGGCAGGTGAACCGCAGTGAAAAACTTCAACCTGACGGAAATCGCCTTCCGTTACAAAGAGTTTGTCTATTTTTGCATCGCAATTATTTTTATCGCCGGTATTTTTTCCTATCAACAACTGGGGCGTATGGAAGATCCCGATTTTGTGATTCGCCAGATGGTTGTCTCCGTCGTCTGGCCAGGCGCCAGCGCCAGGGAAATCGAAGAACAGGTCACCGACAAGCTGGAGAAGAAACTGCAGGACACGCCGGGACTAGACTATCTGCGCAGCTATTCACGACCTGGCCAGTCGATCATTTATGTTTTTCTCAAGGAAACAACCCCGGAGAAAGATGTCCGTCCCACCTGGCTGGAAGTCCGCAATCTGGCAAACGATGTGAAATCCTCATTGCCACAGGGAGTGGTCGGCCCATTTTTCAACGACCGGTTCGATGACGTTTTCGGCTCGATCTATGCATTGACCGGCGACGGTTTCAGCTATGAAGACCTGCGCGAGCAGGCAGAAAAAATCCGTCGAACTCTGCTGGGAGTACCCAACGTGAAAAAGGTACAGCTTGTCGGTGTGCAAGCTGAAAAGATTTATGTCGAAATCGAAAGCAGCAAACTTGCCAAACTCGGCATCGATCCCAACTTATTGATCAACTCGATCAAAACGCAAAATGCCATGACACCATCCGGCATGGTAGAAACTGAAACGGACAACGTATATCTGCGAGTCAGCGGCATGTTCGAAGACATCGAGAGCATCCGCAACATCCCAGTCCGCGCGGCCGGCAAATCCTTTCGTTTAGGCGACATCGCCTCAGTAAGACGCGGCTTTGTCGATCCGTCCGATCCCAAAATGTTCTTTAACGGAAAACCCGCTGTCGGGCTAGCCCTGTCGATGGATAAAGGCGGCAACATTCTCACACTGGGTCAGGATCTGCAATCTACGATCGAACAAATAAAGGCTGATTTACCGTTGGGCCTGGAAATCGGTCAGGTATCGAATCAGCCGGATATCGTCGAAGAATCGATCGGCGAGTTTGTCAAATCTTTGCTGGAAGCTGTCGTTATCGTGCTGATTGTCAGTTTTTTAAGTCTTGGCCTGCGGTCCGGCGTGGTGGTGGCGCTGTGCATTCCGCTTGTTCTGGCGGCAGTCTTTGCCTGCATGAAAATCCTTGGCATCGATTTGCACAAAGTGTCGCTGGGCGCGCTGATCATTTCACTCGGCTTGCTGGTCGACGATGCGATCATTGCGATCGAAATGATGTCCGTAAAGTTGGAGCAGGGGTGGAACCGTTATGACGCCGCCTGTTATGCCTACACTGCAACGGCGATTCCGATGCTGACCGGCACCCTCATCACCTGCGCCGGATTCATTCCGATCGGGTTCGCCAAAGGCAATGCCGCCGAGTTCTCCAGCAGTCTGTTCACCGTCATCAGTCTGGCGCTTGTCATCTCCTGGTTTGCTTCCGTCATCGTCACCCCCCTGCTCGGCTATTATCTGATCAAGCCGAACCCTGCTCATTCCGGGGAACATGATACTTACGACTCAAAATTTTACCGTAAGTTCCGCAGCATCCTCACCTGGTGTCTACATCACCGCAAACTAGTGCTCAATTTGACTCTCGTCTGTTTCATCGGCTCGATCTTCTTATTCCAACTGATTCGTCAGGAATTCTTCCCACCCTCCCTACGCAAAGAAATCATCGTTGAAATGTCGCTGCCGGAAGGCGCTTCGATCCGCTCAACCGAGGCCGTGGCCAACCGTTTTGCCAAAGAATTTGCCGGCAATCCCGACCTGGCCAGCTACAGTTACCATGTCGGCGAAGGCGCGCCACGTTTCGTACTGACCAGCGAACCTACGTTGCCAAACAGCAACTATGCACAGTTCATTTTAGTCGCCAAGGATTTGCAAGCCCGACAGCGTTTGACTGACAAAACCAACGCACTTCTGGCCGAAAAATTTTCCGAAGTAAAAAGCCATGTAAAACTGCTGCAAACCGGCCCGCCGTCTGCCTATCCGGTCATGCTGCGGGTCAGCGGAGCCGACCATGAAAAAACAAAAGAAATCGCCAAACAGGTTGGCGATTACATGTACAAACAGGATTTTTTGACCGATATCAACTATGACTGGATTGAAAAAGCAAAAACGATGCAGCTGTCTGTTGACCAGGACAAAGCCCGTATGTTGGGAGTCGATAACCAGACCCTAGCCAGCAGTCTGCAAATGCAACTGTCCGGCGCTGCTATCGCTGAATTCCGTGAGGATGACAAAACCGTTTCCATCGTGTTTCGCATGGATCCCCAAGACCGCAATAATCTTGGCCGCATCAAGGATTTGCCGCTGCATATCGGTGGCGGAAAATTCGTGCCGCTCGGCCAGATCGCTAATATCAGCTACGACAGTGAACAAGGACTGATCTGGCGACGCAACCTGAAACCGACCATCACGGTCCAAGCCGAAATCAGCAACGGCATCACCGGCAATGATGCCACGAAAAAGGTCTTTGAAGGAATTTCGCCGCTACGGGCCAAACTGCCGCCCGGTTACAAGATTGAGGTAGGCGGATCACTGGAAAATAGCAAAAAATCGATCGGCTATTTGCTAAAACCGGTTCCGGTAATGGTCTTGGTCATCGTCGTACTGCTGATGCTGCAACTGCAGCGAATTTCATTAATGCTACTGACTTTGCTGACAGCGCCGCTCGGTATCATTGGCGTTGCGGTTTTGATGCTGATCACTTTCAAACCGATCGGCTTTGTCGCCGAACTCGGCATCCTGGCGCTCGGAGGCATGATCATCCGCAACTCGGTCATTCTAATTGATCAGATTGAGCGCCATATCGCCGATGGGCAAACACCCTGGTCGGCAATCATTGATTCTGCTGTGCTGCGGTTCCGGCCGATTATGCTGACGGCTGCGGCGGCGATTCTGGGCATGCTTCCACTGATGCCCAGCACGTTCTGGGGACCGATGGCCATCGCGATTGCCGGCGGACTGTTTGGCGCCACCGTGCTGACGCTGCTCGTTCTGCCAGTCATGTACGCGGCCTGGTTCAAAGTCTTTCCGAATACTCCGGCAAAACCCATGTCTACGGAATAACCAGACATTTTCGGCCACGAAAATAAGAAAAAGAACGGTCATGTCGAACGACTACTTCGGCATGACCGTTCTTTTTGTGAACAGAAATGAAAGCGTTATGAAATCATTTCCACGATCTGAGCCGGTGTTTTCCCTGCAAGACCTAGTTTTTCGAGGGTTCGGCCTTCTTTCCATAAATCACGGCCCAAAACAATATTTCCGACCTCCACGATCGCGTTCATCGTAGTGGTCCGAACTCCCAGTACCGTCCCCAGCAGCGATAATGGAACCAAACCCGTGGGAATGTCCTCAAAAATGTATCGGGTGTTCAACGTCGTCGGTCCCTTTATGCCTTCATACGCTTTAACATTTTGAACCAACTCATATAGAGTTGAGCCGGAAACCCCGTAGGATTCCTTGTACCATTCTTCAATTGACATCAGTTTTATTCCGAGCGCCGCCCCAATGGCCAATCGTTCAGCGTCTAATTTTTCAATCACTTTAGCCAAGGCTGGCGTAACTCCTTCCGAATAATATTCAAAAGGAGACTTGCATTCAATACGTCCGGCGTTAAGCAACGTCGGAGCCGGATGCATCATCGCATTGACATTGTTCAGGCTGGTATAAAGGATGTTGGGCAAAGTCTTAAACTGTGGAAACGCCAGATTCAGTTCATCAACCACCTGCTTGGCATAGGATGATGGGAGCGTCGCCAATTCAACGACTTCTTTTACTCCGTAAATAATCACTTCTCCAGGTTGAGGACTCCGGCAGGCGTATAGCAACGTCACCGTTTCCGCCAAAATAACCTTCCGTTCAGGATTATCCGCCAAAATTGCGTTACGAAACTCCAAAGCCCCCCCTGTTGCCCCCGGATGAAGAATGATGATTTGTCCATCGACCAGATGAGGGGCCATCGCTTTGGCAATACTCCCCTGATAGTTCGTCGGCAACACCACCATAATGATTTTTGCGCCCCGAACTGCCTGACCGATGTCATCTGTAACCAGGCTAATTTCTGCAGTTCCTTCAACCGCCCCGCTCAGTTTGATTTTACCCAGTTTTTTCAACGCCTCGACCTTGGGTTTCTCAATATCATATAGCTGAACCGGAAATCCTTTCAAACCAAGATGGGCGGCAAAAGCTTGTCCGCCATTGCCTGCGCCGATAACCGCATACGTTGATTTCTGCAAAACACAGACCTCCCTATCATCAGTTATGTCTCAAGTTATGTCTCTTATATAGAGTTAATTCATCCCTTTGGTCAAACTATCAAACAGTTCAGCCCCATATTCCTGTTTAATTTTGGGCCAGACTTCAGCCCTGACTTTTTTCGCAAATGCAGCCAATTCAGCATCAGTAAATTTATAAACCTTGGTGCCGCCTGCTGCCAGTTTATCCTCGAATTCCTTCTGCAATTTTTCCGCTTTGACAAAGGTATCGCTTTCCAGTTTTACCGCTGCCGCTTCCAACACTTTTTGCTCTTTGTCGCTGAGCTTTTTCCAAGCCGATTCACTCACATACAAGAACCACATTTCAAAATGACTGTTAACCGGCAAATAGAACTTGGTTAAATCACGAAAACTCGAATAATAGCCTTCGGCGCCTGACCCCAATACGCCGTTAACGATACCGGTCTGCATTGCGGTAAATGCTTCAGAAAAAGCCAACGGCGTCGAAATATAGCCTAGAGCTTGCCCTGTAAGTTCAAACGACTTCATACCAGGCACTCGAATTTTGATTCCTTTGGCCACATTTGGGTCTCCTGGGCTTTTCGGCTCAGTCGATAAAGCGATGCCGCCAAAATATTTGGGGTAAACGGCAAGCAATCGGATCCCTTGTTTCTGAAACATCTGGCTTACAGCCTTTATCAGTACCCCATCACGGGCATAAATTTTACGTGCTTCAGCCCAATTGGTTGCCAGGTAAGGCGCCGCTGCGATTCCAAGCCCCTTGTTAACGCTTGTGCTGACAGGCGCAAGCTGCATTTCAATATCGCCCATACCGATCCGCTCTTGAACCACTTTGTAATCGCCGAGCTGGCTGGACGGAAAAAGCTGAATATTTACGGTTCCGGCAGTTTCAGACTTGACTTTGTCGGCAAATTCTTTCATTGCGATATCATCAATAGACCCAACCGGGCGTACATGACCGAGTTTCCAGTTTTTTGGTTTTGACGAATCAGTACTTTTTGCGCCGCCACACCCTGCCACAACAACCGTCAGCGCCATACACAAAATTACTACCAGGCAAGTCAACATTTTCTTATTTGTCATTTTTATTCCTCCTCTTTTTTTAGAACCAAAACCGAATGTCATAGCCGAATCAGCCGGCAATCAAAACTGTTTCCGCCCTCCCTTCCAGCCTGTTTAACGTCTGGACTACATCAATCCCAACAGTCGCGGTAAGTACAGCGACAAATCGGGCCAGAAAGACGTTAGAAATACGACTGGAATGTAGCCTAATATCAAAAATACCATTGTCGGTCCAATAATCTCACTAAATTCGCACTTTCCAATTCGCATGCCCAGATACAGAATACTTGCATAAGGGGGCGTCACGCCTCCCATCGCCAGATTAACGCCCATAATCGCAGCAAAGTGAATCGGATCAATTCCCATTTTTATAACCAAAGGCAAAAGTAATGGCGCAACCAAAATCATCCCTGTTGCATCGTTTACGATCATCCCGACCAAAAACAGGAAAAGATTGATGATAATCAACATAAGCGTTTTGTCCTGGGTAAAGCCAAAAAAAATATCAACGATCGCCTGCGGCACTTGCAGTAACACATAAATTTGGCTAAGCATCAAACAAAACATAATCATCGTCATTATGGCGCCAGTTGCAGCTGAAGATTCGTGAACCACGGCCCGAAAATTGTCATACTTTAATTCTTTGTAAATTAAAAACCCTACTGGCATGGCCAAAATTCCTGAAACCGCAGCCGCCTCGGTCGGAGTGAACACTCCACCATAAATTCCGCCCAAAATCACGATCGGCATAAGTAATGCTGGTATTGCAATTGAAGTTCTTTTAATTAGTCTCTGTTTCTGCGCTGCCCAACTGATGGGCGGTTCAACAACCAGATTCGGCATTTTTTTAGCCCAGACCAGGTTAATTATCGACAGACTCAGAATGATCAGAATTCCCGGGCCCACTGTAGAAACAAAACAAGCCAAAATAGATGTTTCTGTTACCCATCCATACAGGATCATAATAATGCTTGGAGGAATCAACAAGCCCAGCACCGAGGATACCGTAACCAAAGCTGTCGCATAACCACGTGAATATCCCATCTCAATCATCCGGGGGATCATGATCGGCCCTGTGGCCGCAACGCCGGTAAACCCACTGCCCGATATTGCGCCGATAACCCCGCAAGTCAGAACGCAAACAACACCTAATCCGCCTTTGATCCGACCGACAAAAACATCGGCAAAGTTCAACAAATGTCTGGCGATTCCACTCTGAGCCATAATCAAACCCGCAAGGATAAACAAAGGGCTTGCCAGAAGAACAGGGCTAATCGCTTGATTAAAACCCCACAACATCATGCTTTTCATTGAAACGTCAGCAAAAATCGCCATGAATAGCAGCGCCCCACCAAAACAATAAGGCAGTGGGACACTCATCATAAGTAAAAATACCAGCAGCAAAACATCCAAAAAGACGATCGTCAGCATTATTTAGTTCCCCCTTGATCAACTTTACGAAACAGTTTCAAACAATCTCGAAACTCATCAATGCTATATCCCGTCATTAGAACCAATCCGATGAAAACTGCACTTTCGCCGAAAAACATCGGAATATATAGTAGGTCGCTTTCCTTCCACATCGTCAAAGAATAATCAAAAAACCAATATGCCCAGTAGGTAAGCCAGAGGCTGACAACAACAGAAATAAATGACTTCACGGAATGGAACAGAGCAATGGAAAACGGTTTCTTAATATACAAAGTCAAAATGCCACAGGAAATATGAGTTCTCTCCATAGAAGCATTAGCACCGCCGATCATATAGAGCCAAATAATCGGAAACAGCATCAGCTCTTCAATCCCCATCAAAGGCGCTTCAAAGACATAACGCAATACTACCTGAACGCATACAAGAACCGGCAATAAAATCATCAACACAGAAGCGACCAATTCTTGTCCACCTTTGACAATTCCGGAAATCTTGGAAACCACAGACCCTTTTCCCACCTAGTTCACCTCTCTCCTTCTTTAGTTAGCCGTTTTAACGATTGAATCAAACTTCGACACGAATCCCTCCCCGACCCACTATATTGTCTTATTGTTCTACATTTATACATACGAGATGATTGAAATTATTCCTGCATGATATCACAAAATTTAAAATATTTTTTCTGCCTGCAAATGTCTCTATCCCTTGCTTGATCTTAGGCACTTGTTTGGTGTAATTATCAAACCGTCTCCCTCGTAACGACCGGGACTGTTGGTTCAGTATCATTTGTTTAAATGTCCTACATTTTATTCCAAAAAAAATCGCCCTTCCCTCGCTTACAAACCTTTGTTTAATATTCTTAATGCGGTTTCCAGATGTTGATGCATAGCTTCTCGGGCTTGCTCCGCCTGATGGTTGCTGATCAGTTCAAATACTGTCCGATGTTCGTTAAGCTCCCGCTGCAAATCCTCACCACTCATATGGCTAAGCAACAACATACCCCGCTGCAGCTTCAATTCATCTTTTATCGAATCAATGTATTTCATAAGAAATCTGTTCTTGGCAATTCCGGCAATGATGCGATGAAACTCAAACCCAATTTCCAAAGAATAGGTATTGTTCAGATAGGCTGCTTCAGTACGCTCAACGGCGGCAGAAAGTTGACCAAGTTCTTCTTGAGTCGCTTTCTGCGCCGCGATATAGGCTAGTTGCGGTTCAATAATCAACCGACTTTCCAACAATTCGATAAAGCTAGATTCATCCCGCATCATCTCTGCCAATTCCATGGAGTGAATGTTTCTCAGTGCGCTGGCCGTGACAAAAGTTCCTTGTCCTGCCTTGGACTCCAAAATCCCCGAGTGAACCAAAGCCTTCAGAGCTTCCCTGACCGAGTTTCGACTTAAAACAAAACCCGCTGCCAGTTCAAGCTCGCCGGGGATTTTATCACCGGCCTTCCACTTTTCACTACGGATCATTTCCAGTAATTGCATAATCACATCTTGAGACAATGTACGTCTCTTGGCCGGTTTGATCATGGTTGCTCCTCTTTTCTTTTATTCTAGCAAAGTTTAATTTCCTCATACAAGCTTAAACTCCTGCTTTCAATAGAGAAAAGAAAGAACTTCTTTCATCTCTTCATTTTTCCCATAGCCTCTTTCAAAACGCTCAGAACTCTCTCCGTTGTCAGAACCGTAGGAGTAGCACAGGTTATCGGGAGCTCCCGCTTACTCTTTCCATTCCCTTTTCCATTCAGCCAGACTCTGTTCAATCGTTTCGAAAATCCGCTGCTTGTCCCTACCGCGAATCACGTTTAAAATATCGCGGTGGTTTTTCAAAGCGCGCGATATTCCATTTGTTTGCAAAATCGATTTACGGATATAGTTCGGAAACATATCAATAATTGTTCCTCCGATTCTGGCTATAAGTGGATTTTTCGTGCAGTTCAATAATTCGCGATGAAAAGCAACGTCTTCCTGAACAAAAAAATCTACCGTTTCTACTCCTTCTTGATAGGCGGCCTGGACCTTACCAAGCAAAAGTTCAAGCCGCTGAATATCTTCTTCAGTTGCTTTATCGATCACGACAAACAAAACCATGCTTTCAAACATAGTGCGCAATTCATATAGATCTTGTCCTGTTTTCGCTTCGAGAATCAAGCTGAATACCAACGGATTAAAAATGGCCGGTGAAACGCTCGTAGCGACATAGGTCCCGTTTCCGCGTCTAACCTCCAATACCCCCATTGCTGAGAGCATCTTTATCGCTTCGCGCACAGAGTTCCGCCCCACATTAAGCCGTTCCATGAGTTCGACTTCCGTTGGCAATTTTTCGCCGGGAAGCAATTCTCCGCGCATGATCGAGTCGGTTATTCTCTTAAGCACCTCATTGACTACAGTTTCGCTAGAAATCGGTTCCAAATTCATACGTATTCTCACATCGCTCTTCATCAAATTCCATCAACTATTCCCCTGTATTTTCGGCAATTTGTTTGAACTTTCCTCCCAGTTTTTTTGAAATCAATGGTCCAAGAACAATCCATAGAATGAGCACTAAAAACACAATACAAATAGGTCTTGTGTAAAGGGGCGACAGCGAACCGTCGCTGATCATCAGCATTCTACGAAAATTGCTGTCAATCATTCCTCCCAAAATAAGCCCTAGAATTATCGGTGCTGCAGAGTAGCCCATTTCATCCAATGCATAGCCGACAATTCCCGCAACAAATAAAACAACCAAATCAAACGTATTCAAGTTCAGTGCATAGGCGCCGATAATGCTGAGAACCGCGACAATCGGCATCAGAATTCCCTGGGGAATCCGTAATACCTTTGTGATGGGTTTGGCAATCACAACTCCACAAAACCAAAGAATAATTGTTGCCAACAACATCAACGCCGTAATTTCTGCAGTAAACGTGGGAAACTCTTGTGTCAACATCGGTCCCGGCCTGATCCCGTGCAACAGTAATGCCCCTAGCAGAACCGCCGCTGGCGGGCTTCCTGGCACAGCAAGGCTGAGCAGTGGAATCATTGCGCCGCCGATCGCCGCATTATTGCCTACTTCCGGTGCAATCGCCCCTTCATAAACACCCGTGCCAAAATCCTTACCGTTTTTGCAACTGCGCTTCGCATTATCATATGACAACCAAGCCGCTACGTCTTCACCAACCCCAGGCAGCGCACCGATAAATACGCCGATTCCCGTTGACCGCAGAATCAATGCTATATTCTTTCTAATCACCGGCCAAAGCGAAGTCTTCATGTCCCCTTGTTCAATAACCGGCATTACACCAGTCGGCCCTTTTCTGAGTGCCTTCACAATCTGAGGAAAAGCAAAAAATCCGATCATTGCCGGTATTAGAGGAATCCCTGTTGCAAGTTCCATCATTCCCAGCGAAAACCTTTCTGTTGCATGAATATCTTCAATGCCGATCATCGCCATAAACATGCCCAGCAATCCAGCAATCCACCCTTTAATCGGAAGGTCCCTGGCAGAAATACTGCCGCAAATCAGAACGCCAAAAACAGCTAGCAGGAAAAATTCTGCCGAGGTAAAATTTAGTGCTAGCTTAGTTATCAACGGAGTGATCGTTGCCAGACAAATAACACCTAAAAAAGTCCCGATAACTGAGGCGGTTCTTGTCACCCATATTGCTTCCGCCGCCAGCCCTTTACGAGCTAACGGGTGCCCGTCCAGTGCAGTAGCTGCTGCCGAAGGGGTTCCTGGTACATTCAGAAGAATCGCTGACATGGACCCCCCATAAATCGCCCCAATATAGACCCCCATCAATATTGTCAATGCATACACTTTTGACGCGCTATAAGTAAGTCCTGTCATCAATGCAATTCCCATAGTAGCCGTTAAACCGGGCAGAGCACCGATCAATATCCCCAAAAATGAAGAGGCGATCATCAATGCAATGGCCATCGGATCAATAATTAACAAACCAAATTGCCGGGAAAACTCCATCAAACCTTCGAACAAAACTATCATCTCCTACGGAATCGTAATGGTCATACCTGTACCCGGCAAAATGAACCGGAGAGTCTTTCCCGGCAAGGGGATCTCTGCCAGAACTCCAAAGGAGTAAGTAATAAACAGCGAACAAACCAGCGCGATCATTCCAACATAAAAATAGCGCTTTTCGTAATACACGAGAATAAAAACATAAAGAAAAATAAAGGTTGCAACACAATAAGGCAAAGCACGTAGCAATGCAAAAATATAGAAAGCAATCAAGCCAAAGATGAATAAAGTGTTCTTTCCCTCGACACTCCGGATTCCCGCCAAAATACGTGCCGGTAATAAGAACCTTAGCGAACCGCCTTCACATCGACCGCGACAAATCAGACTAATGCTCATCACCAACATAAAGAAGGCTAAAATCCCCGGCACGATTCCCGGCGACGAAGAAAGGGCGTGGCCTTGGGCAAGAACCGGCAATGTCATCTTGTAGGAACTGACCATCACTGCGACACTGCCCGCAGTCAATACAATTCCGGTTGCAATGTCACCACTTCGCAAACTAGTTTTGTCCATAAATACACTTCCTCCCTAGGGCTCAGAGTGTCGAACAGTGAAACGCTTCCCCGTTCGACACCCTTTCCCCTCACCAACTAGGGTTTAGGAATACCAAATTTTTCCGGACTTTCTTTGGCTATTCCCCACTCCTGAAGCATCCAGGCCATTTTGCTTTCTTGCTTGGCAGCCATTTCTTTGGCTTCCTTGCCAGACAAACCATACACTACCGAAACATTAACTTTTGCCCATTCGGCAACTTTCGGATCTTTCATTGCAGCTTTATAGGCTTTTTCAATTTTCTCGATGACCGGTTTGGGTGTATCGGCTGGAATCATGAAACCTAACCATTGGTTAAGTGGAAAGTACTTTTCGAGTTGAGGAAACGTTTTCGTCACTGCCGGTACTTTGCCAACGCCCGGGAAATCAAAATCATCCTTTTCAAGCATAACTAATGGACGCATCTGTCCCGACTTGACAAACTCAATGACTTCTCCCGCAGAAGCGGCAGCAGCCTGAACCTCTTTACTGAGTGCCGCGACAATAGCCGGACGGCTTCCTTGGTAAGGCGCATAGCCAAACGGAACGCCTGCGTATTTCGCGATTACGTTGGCTTTCATGTGCCACAGACCGCCGACGCCGGAGTTGGAGATCTTAATTTTTCCTGGCTCCGCTTTGGCAGCTTTGACAAGATCATCAAACGTTTTATAGGGAGAGTCTTTGGGAACAACGAGAACTCCCGGTGAACCTGCCGCAATAAAATACTCCCAGTCTTTGGTCGTGGTTTTATGAGCGCCATTTACCGGCATCGGCAACAAGGTTTCCGAAGCGCCAACCCAGCGGTAGCCGTCATGGGGTGCATCCCAGACCCAGCTTGAAGCAATTCCACCCATTCCGCCAGTCATGTTGGAAACTTGAATTTTTCCACCAATCTCTTTTTCCATCAATGCAGCCAACAATCGATTCACTTGGTCAGTTCCGCCGCCGGCAGAAGCCCAAACCGCAAGGTTGATAGCCCGTTCAGGGAACTTTGTCTCCACCTTTGCTGGAGATGCCGGTTTTGCCGGTTCCGATCCGCCACAACCAAACAGCGCCATTGTCAAAATTCCCAAGATCACCAGAATTGCCAAATTCTTTCTTGTCACTTTCATTTCTCCCTTCCCTTTTTAGATTCCTCTTTGCTCCTATTGGGCTGAAAACAATAGCCGCTTTGCCTCGTCAAATCCTGATTTGCCAATTTTAAAAATGGGAATGCCAGGATCTTCGTGCGGAACGAGACTCATGGATATCTGGGCAAAGGTTATCACATCGACTTTCTTTGCCAATTGCTTCAGGCTTTCCGCTACCATTTCATCATGTTTCTTGCGGTCACCTTCAACCAGAATGTCAAAAGCGCCCTGCGCCACCATGGGAACCGTCTCAATAGTCTTTCCGGCAAACGCCGCTTCTTGTTCCAGCAAACGAATCGTAGCCAGAGGGCTTGTCGGCAAGGTTGCCAAAACACCAATCCGTTTCCCAGCGTTAACTGCCATCTTTGCAACAGGTTCATCAATATTAAATACTGGAATCTTGGAGATTTTACGGGCCAATGAAGCCGATTCATTTACAGAAGTGCAAGTAATCATTACAGCATCGGCGTTTCTGCGTTCGGCAGCACCTACATAGTGAAGGATTCTCGCCGCGACATCATTGGTCAACTTTCCAGCAGCAAGTGTATCTGTCAACAGACTGTCATCCATAATATTAAAAATCTCAACATCTGGATTCTCCGCTAGGAAAGGGACAGCAAACGGATTATAAATAATATCCATGAATTTGTTGATTGTGTATATCAGGCACAATTTTTTCTTCACGCTGTTTTCTCCTTTTCAACTTCTACTACATCTTCAATAGCTCGTCGGCCCGTTGCAGTATGGCAGCGCTATCCATCTGGTACTTTTGCAGCAAAGCTTCATAATCACCAGATTCCGCAAACTGATCCCGCAACCCGATACGACGCAGAATACCTTTTCCTGATTCTGCAATCACCTCGGCGACAGCACTACCTAATCCATTATAAATATTATGGTCTTCCACCGTAATGATTTTACCTGTTTTTGCAATACATTCTTCAACCAATGCAGTATCTAGCGGTTTCAATGTATGCATGTCAACCAGTCTTACCCCCACGCCCCTTTCATTCAGGATTCGCGTCGCTTCAAGCGCTTGATGCAACGAGTCGCCGATAGAAATAATACAGAGTTCCCCTCCTTCCTTAATTATTTTTCCTTTGCCGATTTCAAACATTTCATCGGCCCCATAATGTTTCGGCAACGGATCTCTGGTAAAACGAAGGTATACCGGTCCATCATAATGAACCGCCTGCTCGACAAGTCTTTTCGTTGCGTGATAATCGGCAGGCATAATCACAGCCATTCCAGGAATTGTTCGGTAAATCCCCATATCTTCGATCGCCTGATGTGTTACACCATCATTTCCAGGCGTCAATCCACCGTGACTGCAGGCGATTTTAACATTCAGCCGCGGATAACACACTGAAGTTCGAATTTGTTCCAGCATCCGCATACTGCCAAACACCGCGTAAGTACTGATAAAAGGGATCATACCCATTGTCGCCAATCCAGCAGCAACGCCAGCAGCATTTTGTTCAGCAATACCCACATTGATATGGCGACAGGGAAAAGTATCAGCAAATTTTGTTGTCTTGCAGGATTTTGAAATATCGCAGTCGATAACATAAATCTGTTGATTTTGTTCAGCCAATTCAACAATAACGTCGCCAAAAGCTTCTCTGGTTGCCGCAGGCTTCATTGTACCTGTCCCCCTTTCAGTTCATGAAAAGCCAATTGGCATTGATTGTCATTCGGTGCCATCCCATGCCACTCACAAACGTTCTCCATAAAGGAGACACCTTTCCCTTTGACGGTTTCTGCCAAGATACACGTGGGTTTGCCAATACTCTTTCTCGCTGTCGAAAACGCAGCAAGAATTTGTTCCATGTCATGACCGTCGATTTTGACCACCTGCCAGCCAAAGGCTTCCCACTTTTTATCAATCGGTTCGATAGGCATTACATCCTGACAGAATCCATCCACCTGGAGATGATTGCAATCGACAATGGCCGTCAAATTATCGAGTTTAAATTTGGCCGCCGACATCGCAGCTTCCCACACTTGGCCTTCGTTCAATTCCCCGTCGCCAAGTATCACATAAACTCGACTTTCCATATTCAACGCTTTGGCGCCGAAGGCCATCCCTACACCTACGGAAAGCCCTTGTCCCAGTGACCCAGTGGTCATATCTAGTCCCGGAACTTTTTTCATATCTGGGTGGCCTTGCAAAATCGAACCCATTTTACGCAACGTTTGCAATACTTCAACTGCAAAAAAACCCTTCATGGCCAAAACACCATAAATCACCGGACAGCAGTGACCCTTCGATAATATCACCCGATCGCGGTCCTTGCGCTGCGGCTGTTCGGGGTCTATGTTCAATTCGTCAAAATATAAAGTGGCAACTATATCCGCAATCGACAAGGATCCCCCCGGGTGTCCAGATTTTGCAACATGGATCATGTCAATAATGTGTTCGCGCAACTCGCATGCTTTCTGTTGCAAATGACCTATTTTACAAATATCTGCGTTCACTCGATCGCCTCTTTTCAAAATATATTAGTATGACGTAGGATGTATTACGTTGTTTGTTTCTTTGTTGTTTTTGAAATTCCTGCAATTATTTGTTTTTTTTGCAAAATAATTTCTCTATGCAACTATGCAATGGAAATTCGCACTGGTTAACCCCTTACGAAAAAAGGTATTTTATAACTCAACACGAATTAAATATCCATAGAAAATATAAACGTTGCCTGGGGAGGTTGCTATGGACGATAAAAAGGGAATCTTGCTCGAATCAGGCACCAACGAGTTTGAAATCATCGAATTCTCGGTCGGCGGCGTCTTTTATGGACTGAATGTCGCTAAAGTCAGAGAAGTCATTAATTCTGTCCCGGTAACTTTCATAGCCAAATCACACCCCAACCTGGACGGGATCTTTACGCTCCGCTCCAGAGTCATGCCGCTGGTCAATCTGGCTCGCAGCCTAAATACCCAACCGGCTTCCGAGGATTTCAAAATCATCGTCTGCGAAATCAACAATTTTTATGTTGGATTCAAGGTCGATGCCGTCTACCGTATCCACCGGATTTCCTGGACCCAGATGGAGCCCGCCCCCCATATTGCCGGTTCTGATTTGGTTGTCGGTATTGTCAAAATGCAGGAACGCATGATCATCTTGCTTGATTTTGAAAAAATCCTAGCCGATGTCAATCCGGAAATGAACAGAAAAATGTCGGCGGTACCAAAATCTACGCCCGAACTAATCAGTATCCGCAAAACAAAGAACATTTTAATTGCCGAGGATTCCCGCATGCTCAGGGACTTGCTGCTTGACACTCTGCATACAGCCGGTTACAACACCATCAGCAATGAGAATGGACTCGAAGCCTGGACTCAGCTTGAAGCAATCGCTGAATCGGACAAGCCGGTCACCGACACGATCCAACTGATCATTACGGACATTGAAATGCCACAAATGGATGGCCATCACCTGATCAAACGCATCAAGAGCCACCCCCGCCTAAAGGACCTGCCTGTCATTATCTTTTCCTCGCTGATCAACGAAGAAATGAAACTCAAAGGACAGGCGCTGGGCGCTTACGCCCAAGTCACCAAACCGGAAATCGAGCAGCTGATCGGCATCGTTGACCAAAAAATCGCCCTTTAGTCCATTTTCTACCAAAAATTACAAACAGCAATCTTCGCAAAATGAAACTCCCTGTCGGCAGATCACGCCGTCAGGGAGTTTCTATGTTCTTAATTCATAAACAAAATTCGATTCTAAGCCATGAACCTCTAATTGACACTGCCATCCGGCCCAAAATTCACTGTCGTCCCGGCATCAAACCAGCGAGATTGGCTGCGTTGGGGATTGGTATACAAATTTGTCTTATTCAACAGGGTCCCCTGGCTGACACTGCCGTCTTCTCGGGTCACGATCTGAGTGCCGGCACGGAACCAAGTTGCCAGAGAACGGTTCGAGGCAATGTAGAGATTGCTGTTATTCAGCAATGTTCCAGAGGAAAGACTTCCGTCAGACCGAAAAGACGCGCCTGTCCCTGCCTGGAACCATGTGGCCAGCGAACGGTTCGAGGCAATATAGAGATTGCTGTTATTCAATAAAGTTCCTGAGGAAAGACTTCCATCAGACCGAAAAGACGCGCCTGTCCCTGCCTGGAACCATGTGGCCAGCGAACGGTTCGAGGCAATGTAGAGATTGCTGTTATTCAGCAAAGTTCCTGAAGATACCACGCCAGGCGCAATTTCAGTCACGTTGGTACCCGCTTTGAACCATGTCGCAAGAGACTTGTTCATAGCAATATAAAGATTGGAATTATTCTGGAGAACGCGTGCTTCCGCCGTCACCATGGTAGAAAAGACCAGTAGGAAAGAAACCAACAATAGGCAGAGGAATCGCTTTGACAAGGTTGTCATGGGAATGCCTCCTTTCAATTTGCCGTACAATTTGGTATTTTCCTATAATAATGATAACACGGAAAGGCTCGATACTAAACCTCTCCGTGTAAAATCACGCAAAAATATTGTATTCAGCGTCCCGCCTCCCAAGCCCCCGCTATCCTTTGCCATGATTCCAGACGACTCTTCTTCTCACAAGGCAGCGCTAATTCGGACAAAACCTCGTCGACATAATTAATCTGCCGCATTCCAACTAGCACGGAACTGATACCAACCGTTGAACGCAATGCACGGAGCGCCAAGCGACTCAGCGACGACACCTGCCAATCCGGATCAATTTGACTGACCCGCGCGCCAAAAGCCGTCGCCTCTCGGGCGGCGCTCTTTTTATAAACATTTTCCGCCAGACGAACCAATCGGTCATTCACAATGGCGTTCAGCGGTCGATTGATTAATACCCCCAACCGCTTTTCCGCAGCCAGAGACAGAACGCTTTTCTCCCCCGGTTGATTGATCCGGGTCAAAGCCTCCGGTTCCAATAAATTCATTGGCATTTCTATCACCTGAAAATGATGTTGGGATGAAATTTCACAGGCAATTTGCCAAATCGCGGCAAATGAAGTGTGGTCATAATCCGTTTCTTCTTTATTAAACGTATTGGAGCTGATACCATAACAACCGATTCTTCCCGCCCGAACCTCGCTCTCCAAATATGCAAAGGCCAGTCGAATCCGGCGCAGGAATTCATTTTTTGCCGCCGCCTGATTAAACAATTTGTGCGCTGCCCAGCGCAAATAATACTCGGGATTGTGCAACAGAAAGCAATCAATACGCTCTAACTGCAAGCGTTGTAAGCTACGGGTCAGCTGATCTTCAAGAAATACCGGGTGTATGCAATGCTCCATTCCCTCGTCGTATTCAACCAGATCAGGAAATGCTTGGCGTTGCATTTTGCGTTGTCGGCTCAGCGCCAAGTTTTCCCCCTGCAGATAACCTGCCTTTGTCACGACCACTACCTGCTCCCGGTCAATTTCTCCACACTTGATCATATCTGACAAAACAACGCCGACAAGCCGCTCTGATCCGCCATCAGTATAGTTTGCGCTGGTGTCGATCAGGTTGATGCCGCTACGCACTGCATATTCCAGAGCCTGGCGATGCTCCGCCACCGAAACGTCTACACGATAGCCGCCGAACCCGGCTTCGCTGACAACCAGCCCGCTATTGCCAAAGGAACGGTAAACAAGCTCTCGATGCTTAGCGGCATATTCGGCTGTTCCCGACACTGTCGCAGCAATTCCTTGATGCACGGACCTTCCTCCTCCGTCCTAATACCGTTAACGCCTTTGTTTTAGCTATCGCAGGAAAGTCACGACCTGCTCCACTGGTTTCCGCACTGGCGCCACCGGTTGCTCATCCGCATAACCCACCGGAATCAGAGCGACAAAATCTTCATTGTCACCAATGTTGATGATTTTTTCCACTGCTGTCTTGGCCTGCGTCGGCCCTGCCATCCATACAGCAGCCAAGCCCAGCGCATGAAACGCCAATAACAAATGATCAACGAATGCACCGACGGTTTGCAGCCGGGAACCGGCGATCTGACGGCAGCGGTTGATTTCGCACACCCGTGGTTGGTCCATATTATCGGCCTGCAACTTATCGGCAATACTCTGGTATATGCTCGCACTGACCGCCACCAACGCCGGTGCATTTCGGAAAAAGCCGGAGTTGGCCTGCCAGCGTTCCACCACCGCCTGGTCGTCAACTGATTTGCACAAAGATGCCAGATAATCGGTCACTTCCTGGACTGCCTCGCCGATAGCGGCAATTTTTACCGGATTGGTAATCACATAACAATGATAGGGCTGTTTCCCGCCGCTATTCGGCGACCAACCGGCGAGCTCTATCGCCTTCACCAATAATTCTTCCGGTACCGCATCCGTTTTCCATTTTCGAATCGAGCGCCGCGTTTTGATCAACTTTTCCAATTCAGCAAACTCCATGTCGCACCCTCCTCTGCTATCCCGTCAGTAAATTCGATATTATCCGACCTGTTTTCCATTATAAATAGCATTTGGCTAGCTGTCCACGTAATGTTTGCAGGCACCAGCAATAATTTGCATTAGTATTTTCCGGAAGGACAAAATATTACAAATTTCCGCAATTGATCTTGACAAGAAAAGCCGGTTACGCCTATAATTAACAGCATACTGCAAAATCCACACAACCCAGTTATCTTGCACAAATTAAGGAGGAAAGAACGTGTCAAAAAAAACATCTGTCTATTGGGCCCTCGCATTGACCGTCCTCATGCTGGCATCGGTCGTAGCTGGATGCGGCGGAGACAAGAAACCCGCCCCTGCTGCTGCAACCGATATCAAAATCGGCGCTAACTGGGAACTCACCGGTGGACAAGCCACTTTCGGACAATCATCCGTCAATGGCGCCAAACTTGCGCTCAAAGAAGTTAACGCGGCTGGCGGCGTTATCGGCAAAAAGATCACCCTGGTGGTAGCCGATAACAAATCGGAGCCTTCCGAATCGACCAACGCGATCACCAAACTGATCACCCAAGACAAAGTCGTCGCCGTTCTTGGCGCGGTTACCAGTTCCAATACGTTGGCAGCCTCACCGGTTGCCCATGCCAACAAGATTCCGTTTGTCAGCAATACCGCAACCAATCCGAAAGTCACAGTGGAAGACGGAAAAGTGAAACCGTTCGCTTTCCGCGCATGCTTCATCGATCCGTTCCAAGGAACAGTAATGGCCAACTTTGCTTCCAAAAGCATGAAAGTGAAGACTGCCGCCATCTATGTTGACCAAAGTTCCGACTATGCCAAAGGTTTGGCCCAGTTTTTTGAAGAAGGCTTCGTGAAAGCAGGCGGCAAAGTCGTCTCTAAAGAAGCTTATCTGCAAAAAGATAAGGATTTCAAATCGACCTTGACCAAAATCAAAGCAGCCAATCCTGAAACCATTTTTGTTCCTGGTTATTATGAAGAAGTCGGCTTGATTGTAAAGCAAGCTCGTGAACTCGGCTATAACGGACCGATGATCGGCGGCGACGGCTGGGATTCGCCGAAACTGGTTGAAATCGCCGGTAAAGACGCCCTGAAGAACACCTTCTTTAGCAATCACTATGCTGCCGATGACAAAGACCCCGCAGTTGTAAAATTCGTTGCGGACTACAAAAAAGAATACAACCAAACTCCCGACGCTTTGGCGGCATTGGCATTTGACGCCACCATGATGATCGTTGATGCGATTAAGCGTGCCAACAGCGCTGAACCGCAAAAAATCCGCGATGCGCTGGAACAAACCAAAGGCTTGAAAGTCGTTTCCGGCGTAATCACACTGGATGCCAACCACAACCCGGTCAAGAGCGCAGTTGTCATCGAAGTGAAAGACGGACAATTGGTATTCAAAGAGAAAGTCAACCCGTAATCGGATAAGCGAAGCTAGGCCGAAGTTTACAATCACAGCGCCCTTGACGTTACCACGCGGTAATGCCAAGGGCGTTGTTTTTGAAAGGATAATCCATCTGCCGCAGCGAATGTATTAAATTATGTTTCCTTTCGAAGGAGTGACCTTTGCATGAAACGAACCTATGTGATGTCGACAGACATTAAATCGATCGGCTACGACGAACCAACCCGCACGTTGGAAATCGAATTCCTTGATTCCCGCATTCATCAATATGAAAACGTGCCGAAAATCGCACACCTCGCCCTGATGACCGCCCAAGCCAAAGGACTCCACTTCCTCACCGAAATCAAAAACGTCTATCCTAGCAAAGCAATTGGGTGATATCTTGCTCCTGGCATTGATGTTCCTGTTCTTCTTCGCGTCGTTACTGCTCAGCCTATATCTGCATATTTCGCTGTTGTATCCGCTGTTACTTGGACTGGTCGGTTTTGTGCTGATCGCCCGGTTGCGCGGTCATTCTTTTTTATCCCTGTCCAGAATGCTGTTGCAAGGTTCGCGCCAATCGCTGATCGTGATCCGCATTTTCGTTTTGATCGGCGCGATTACTGCCGTTTGGCGGGCTTGCGGCACGATCCCCTACATCGTCTACCATGGCATCGCCCTGCTGAATGAACAGTTTTTCATCCTGTCAGCATTTATATTGAGTTGCCTAGTCTCGTTTTTGCTTGGCACTTCCTTCGGCACAGTCGGCACACTGGGCGTCGCCCTGATGGTGCTGGCCCGCAGCGGCCAGGTCAATATCGATATCGCAGCCGGTGCGATTATTGCCGGGGCCTATTTCGGAGACCGTTGCTCGCCGATGTCCTCCAGCGCCAATCTGGTTGCCGCGTTGACCCAGACCCAGCTGTATTTGAATCTGTCAAACATGCTGAAAACCTCAGTGTTGCCGTTTTTGCTATCCTGTCTCGGATATGCCGCCCTGTCCTGGCAACATCCGCTGGTCGCCAGTGACAGTCCGATTTTAAGCGCCATTCCGCAGGCCTTTTCGCTGCAACCGATCGTGATCTTGCCAGCTGTCCTAATTTTGCTGATGGCTGCGGCAAAAATCGATGTGAAGCTATCGATGGGCGTCAGTATTGTCGCCGGAGCGGCAATCGCACTGACAGTACAACATGTCGGCTGGCTGGACTTGATCCACTTCGTCTTCACCGGTTATCAACTAGCTCAAGCAGGCTTCCTGTCAGAAATTCTGCAAGGCGGCGGACTGCTTTCGATGCTTCAGGTTTCGCTGATTGTCATGATCTCTTCGGCTTACTCCGGCCTGTTCGCCGGTACCGGACTGCTGGCCGACATCGAGCAGATTTGTGAAAAGCTCAGTCACAAACTGGGAGCTTATGCCGGCACGCTGATTACCAGCGTCGCCGCTGCCGCTTTCAGTTGCAACCAGACTCTGGCCGTCATGTTGACGCATCAGCTGATGCAGCGGGTTTACGAAAAAAAGCGCCTGGGCAATTATCGCCTGGCGCTGGACTTGGAAAACAGCGTGATTATGATTGCCGCCCTGATCCCCTGGAATATCGCCGGCGCGGTTCCTGCCGCCGCATTGTCGACAGGCGCCGGTTTCATCCCTTATGCACTGTACCTGTATCTCGTTCCACTGAGCTATTTTTTCTGCCAGAAAGTTAACATCAAGGAAACAGTATGACTGCTCTTGCTTTAATCCTGCGGTGTTATCTGATCGGTGCAATACGCAGTTTATAGGCATTACCGATTTTTTCAACCAGCGTAATCTCCAGGTTGTTTTTTTCATCAACGAACCGGGCCGTTCCTGGCAAATCATACGCCGCGCCCTGCAAATAAGGAACCTCTGGCCTTGCATTCATCAATTTGACCGGCGTTTTTCCCTGTCGGCATTCGGCCACCCGCTCGTCGGCAAATAAAATCAGCACGCCATGACCGGGCAGATGCGGATCAAACATGCCCAGTGCTTGCCGGTTCTCAATCAGATAATACGTGGATTCCGTCAAAGGAATTTTGATTGCCAAGGTTGCGGCGCCACCCTCTTCGAGCGGTGACAGAACCACCTCGTCTGTTTGCCGGGGATCAACCAATCTGACTTTTTCCGGCGCAAGCCAGCCCAGCCTGATTTTCGTCCAAGAGGAAATCCCTGGCGGCGGCAACTGGCTTTTATAGAAATGACAAGATAGAGGGTCCCAGTATCCCATGTTAATCATTGCTGCCGCAAAACCGCTGTCCCGTGTGGGATGCCTGGCCTGAATATCATGATCGTACAGACAGGGCGCCACTCTTTTCCCATCGCGGACTCCACCCCACACATGGGCGATATCATGAAACAATGTTCCCAAATGCGCCTGCGCAGTAAAGATTGCCACGCCCCCCGGCAAATCCTGACCACTTTTCGTCTTGAATTTTATGTCTTGATGCCAGCCCAACATGCCGGGATAACCGCACAAACCGTCCATGCCGTATTCACGGAACTGCGCCCCCAAAAACAGGACCACATACGAATAGCGGGAAAAATCATTACTGCTGTCAGCCGCATCAATCGCATCCTGAATCAGCTTTACGACTCTGCTTTTGTCCACTTCCAGATTTGCCGGTGAAATGGCATAACTTTTTATCGACTGCGGTAACCGATACCAGCCGGCTAGGTCAACGCTAGCCCCAACCTTTCCGTAAGACATCTCACGTACATAGAAATCCAATTTGTTGAAGCGTTCCATGACCATTTGCCGGTTGATCGGTAAAGCGACGTCGGGAAACTCCAGCAATATGACCAGTCCTTTACGGATTTCCAAAGCGGATTCGCTATTAGGACTCTTCTGCGCCGCGGCAACAGAAAAAACCGCGCCAGCAAAAAAAGCAACCAACACGCCCAGCAGTCCGGTTACCAGCCACTTGCGCCAAAACCCGCTCATCAGCATCGCTTCCTCCGCAGTTTGTTTCTCTACGCTCACACTAACGGAAAGTCAATAACCTGCCCTTTGCGGCTGATTTCCACCGTCGCCAGGCCTGTGCCGGCGACTTTTTGCTTAAACGCCGCAGTTGCGGCAAAATCCGCGCCGAAATGCATCGGCACCAGCAGCTTCGGCTGCATTTTTTTTGCAAAGTACTCGGCGCCCAAAGCATAATTTTCTTCCAGCCGGCGATCTACCGGAAAAAACGCGATATCCAGCGGCTGTTTCGGCAACAAATCCATTTCCTCAAAAAAATAACGATCGGCATAATCGCGCTCTGCTTGAGTTTCACCACTCCAGTGCCACCAGTTCAGGTCACCGGCATGAAAAATCGCCAGACCATCCACGTCCAGCCAAAACGAAATCCCCGCGTCGGTCGAACCGAATGAGCGCACAACCAACTCGCCGTCACGCCACTGTTCATAAGGATTCATGAAATGGCGCTTCTGGCTGCCATCCTTAACCCGAATATCACTGCTCAAGACATATTGGATTGCCGGATTCGCTTCGGCCCATTTTAGAATCGCTGGATCAAAATGATCACCATGGCTATGCGAGGCAAACACATAGACATTTTCTTTCGTCCGCAAAAACTCTGCGGTGATCTGCGGCGTGCGGTCCATCGATGGACAATAGTCGAACAGAAAAAAGTGCCGCGCCGTTTCCACAGAAAAACCGCTGTGTACCAAGTAAGTGATTTTTGCTTGACCCGTTTGCATCCGATTCACTCCTCACCAATTTTCATCGCATTTACCGCGTCTGTCGCGGCACGGCAATAATATAAACGTTACGGGTGATTTTGCCGGGATTCAGATACTGGGCGTCAAACCACATATCGTGGAAACGCCAGGCATTAAAGGACGATATGCCGTCGGGATTGTTGGGATTGGCCCAGTGGGAAGCCGGGTCGGCGAAAAAAATCGTGTCCGGGCCTTTGCTCGGCGACTCATACGCGGCATGATAGCCGGTCGCCACCACCCAATGACCGCCCCAGTCGATCCATTCCACCAGGACCGGGAGTCCTTTGTTCAGATAACTGCGCAGCAGTTCCAGCGACCCGTCTTGTCCGCTAGCGACAGCAAAACCATTGCGTTCCAGCCAGTTCACAATCTCAGCGGTCGTAGTCCCCGGTTGTGGCGACTTCATGTCCCGCGTTCCCATTTCCCGGGCAATACGCATCTCCGTCTCGGCGTTCAAGTCCTTTTGCGGCAGCAGTTTGTACCAGTGCAGCAGCGACATCACTGCCGCCGGGGCGCAGGTATAGTCGGTCGTTTGCTGATACCCTTTCACGCCAAGCGAAACATACCAGGGATTCGGTTTCATCTCGTAATAGTTGGCGGCGGATACCGAGCTGGGCGACGGCGCAGCAAAAACCGAATTGCCTGCGAGCAATACCAGCAATGCTATCGTCCCGGCAAAAACTTTAATTACTTTGATATTTTTTCGTCTCATGACACCATACATCATAGCCAAACTAACCCCCGATGACAAAGCTGCGCATTGAAATCGACCCGTTCTGGATGTCGTTGCAGCAAAAACGCAGTTCTTCAGCCGGCTCCTGCAATGCCACGGCATAAAGCATCGGCAAATAATGTTCATCGGTGGGAATTGCCAAACGGTTGTCCGGCAAGGCAGCAAACTCCATCAATTGTGCGTGTTCCCGCTTGAGCAGCAGATCCTCCATCAACTTATCAAAGCGCTCCGCCCAGTCATACGTCTCGCCATACATAGAATCAAAGTTGATTCGCGACAAATTATGCACCAGGTTGCCGCTGCCCATTATGATTACCCCTTCCTGCCGCAAGGGGGCGAGGGTCCGGCCTAGCGCGTAATGTTCCGCCGGGGAAAGATTGACATCCATGCTCAATTCCAGGACCGGGATATCGACCGCCGGAACCATATGTTTCAGCACTGCCCATGCCGCATGGTCAATTCCCCGCGTGCCGTCCGGCAATATACAATTTTGACTGACCTGTCTGACCCGTTCGGCAATAGCGGGAGAACCGGGAGCCTGATATTTTTCCCGGTACAGCGCCGGCGGAAAACCATAAAAATCATAAATCGTCGGCGGATTGGCAGCAGCCGTGACAAAACTCCCTTTAGTCTGCCAGTGGGCGGAAATGACCAGCACCGCCGCCGGCCTTGGCAAAGTGCGGCCCAAGTTCTGCATGCTTCGGGTGTAGGTGTTGTCGGCAATAATATTCATCGGCGAACCGTGCCCAACGAACAGGACTGGCATCTGCATGAACAAAACCTCCTTCTTTGTTGCCTCGGCTACATCAGGCGATTTTGATCACAAAGCCTGCCAACGCGGCATTGAACTTTTCGGGTTGCTCGTAAAACAAAATGTGTCCTGCATCCTCAAATCCGACGAACTGGTTGTCGGGTACCAATCCCGCCAGATAGCGGCATTGCGCCAGCCCCTGTTCAGCAATCGGCGAATTGGCTCCAAAAACAATCGTCGGCAATGTGATTGTCGGCAAAACATCGGTATAGTCACGTGTCAGATAATCCGAATAGATCGCTGTCGCAATCCATGGCGGCGTTTTGCGGATTTCCGCCGTCAGCCACCGCAATACGTCTTCACTTACCTGTTCGCGGAAAAATACTCTTCTGGCAAAATTGGCAGCATAACCGGCCGGGTCATCCAGCATCGCGACAAACCCTGCGTTCATTGCGTCCAGATTAAAATTTTTCAGTCGGTGCGAATTCCAGTCTGCCGAACTGAGCGGGCTTGAGTTGAAATCAATCAGTCCGATCCCTTTCAACCGACTGTCGGCCGAAAATTGCTGCCAATAGGATAACACAACAGGTCCCGCCAACGACCAACCAATCAAGACTGCATCCGTCAATGCGAGATATTCAATCAGCGACCGAATGTCACGGGCGTATTGCGGCACGGTATGTCCGGTCAATGATTTTACCGAGTTGCCATGTCCACGCAGGTCAAGTGTCACTACACGGAATTTTTTGGCGAGTTCTGGTACATTTTTTTGCCAGACTTGCGACGAACAAGTCCAACCATGTACAAAAACTAGCGGAATCCCTTCCCCTTGATCTTCAAAATAGAGATTCACTCCATCCGGTGTCGTGAAGTAAGCGCAGCGCTGTTTCATCTTACTCCCCTCTCTCGTACCTCTACTTGACTAAGAATCACTTAAATTTCTTGTCTAACCAGGGGATAATAATTTGCGGCAATACTTCGATACTACCTGTGGCAACATGATCGATCGACGGTCTGTGTATTTCTTTGGGTCCGACATACTTCTGCAACAGCTCTTCCGATCCTGCCGGCGGAACAGCCTGATCAGCAGTTCCGTGTATGATTAGCAGCGGCTTCTGCAGGTTTGTTGCCTCACCGATCGGATCATAATCGCTAGCCAGCAAATCCTTGACAAATTGATCCTGCAAATAAAATCCTTTGGCAAAGAAATTGGCAATCAGCTTACCGGCAACCGACTGTGCCCACAGTTCAGGCCCAAGAATAATATCACGGAAGTTTGCCACGGGATAAAGCACTGGCGCAAAAACCACGCGACCCGCTATCTTCGGTTCGTTAGGCAAAGCGGTCAGCGCAATCAGCCCCCCCAGGCTATGACCGTACAGAATAATCGGCGTTTCGGCAAATCTGGCTTGTTGATTTACCCAGTCGACCACATTGCGCAAATCGGTTTGCCAACCGCTGACGATCGTATCGACAGCAAACTCGCCTTCACTATCCCCCGAGCCGAGAAAATCAAACCGCAACGCGTAGTAGCCAGCTTGCGCCAATTTTTTCGCCAGATTCAACGTCAACTGATTGGCGCCGACTTTGTCGCCGGTAAAACCGTGACAGCAGATAACAAGAGGCGTATCCCGCCGACCCTCCGCCGGTTGATGCAGCATCGCCGATAAACGCAGACCGCGGCTGGGAATCCAAATATGCTCTTTCACCTGGGTTGCCTCCTCTAAAACTATGAATGTTTATTCCTTCTCCATTTATCGGCATTATCCTGCCCCGTCTGAATTACAGCCGCGCTTCGCAAAGAATCGAAAGAAAGAATTGAGCGCACAAAAATTATCTTGTTGCGGTCAAATAAATAAGCAGGAATTCTATAACAGATCGAGAAATATCACAGAGTGGTACGACCACAATACCACGCCAGCCCCTTTGTTGCGAAAAAATAACTCTGTTGAGGTGTCGTGATGGTCCGCTTCACTACAATAAAACATGTTCGAACGTACATGGAAATCGTGGAGCAAATCTCACGAATGATTCGTGAAAAAGAATTGCAGCCCGGCGAAAAATTGCCTTCTGAACGCGCTCTTTCGTCCGAATTGGGCACAGGCCGACAGTGTTTGCGTGAAGCGCTTAGTGTTTTGGAAGTGTTGGGTCTCATCGAAGTAAAAAAAGGCCGGGGCACATTTGTCCGCGAAGATGCGCTGAGTAATCTGACTACTAAGGATCTCGACATCGAAGAAGTCGGCGACCCATTTGCATTGCTCGAAGCACGAAAAGCACTGGAACCTCAAGTGGCGTTTCTGGCAGCTAAAATGGTTCAGCCAAAAGATCTGGCGGAAATGCAAGAGATTCTCGCAGAAATGGCTGAAGTATTGGAACGTGGCGAACACGCCAGCGCCCAGGATAAGCGACTGCATCTCGTCATTGCCCGCGCCAGTCGTAATCCGGTGTTTCACAAATTGATGAATGAAATCATCGCCAATATGGGAAAACGGCTGTGGCTCATCTTGAAAGAAAAGAGCCTGCAAGTCGGTGGCAGAAATGAAAGATATCACGAAGAACATATCAATTTGGTACAGGCAATTCAGCAGGGGAACGCCCGACTCGCCGAAAAGATCATGATTCAGCATCTACAAGGAATTGAAGAGGATTTGCGAAGTTAAACCAAGCTGTGGTTTCATATTGCGGAGGTGATTTTATACGCCAAGTGGTACGACCAGCATACCGGCTGCATAGCAACGCCAAAGCCAAACTCAATTAGCAGGAGGTAGAGTATGAACACAAGACTTTGGAAAGGACTGCTTGCCATCGGCATCGGCGCCGCAATCTGGTTTTCACCGGTCCCTGAAGGATTAAAACTGCAGGCCTGGCGACTGTTCGCAATCTTTGCGGCAACCATTGCCGGTCTGATTTTGCAGCCGCTGCCAATGGGCGTCACCTGTTTCGTATCGATCACATTCACAGCGCTTGTCGGCGTGTTGCAGCCGGCGCAAGTGCTGTCCGGGTTTGGCAATCTGACGATCTGGCTGATTGTATCCGCTTTTTTGTTTTCGCGCGGTTTTATCAAAACGGGACTGGGACGAAGAATTGCCTTTCTGATCATGCGCGCCATCGGCCACCGAACGATAAATATGGCTTACGCGCTGGCGATCAGCGATTTGATCATCAGCCCGGCAACGCCTTCGGTCACAGCACGCAGCGGCGGTATTATCTTTCCGATTGCCAAAAGCCTGGCGGTTGCTTTTGAATCAGAGCCCGGTCCAACTGCGCGACGCATGGGCGCCTTCCTGATCCAATCGGTTACCCATGTCAGCATGGTTACTTCCACACTGTTTTTGACTTCCCAGGCTGGCAACACACTGGTTGCCGCCCTCGCCGCCAAAACTTTGAACTATGAAATCGATTGGCTGCTTTGGTTTAAAGCCTCGGTTGTGCCTGGCCTGATCTCATTCCTGTTGATGCCTTACCTACTATATAAATTCTATGCACCGGAAATCAAGGAAACACCGGAAGCAAAACAAATCGCCCAAAAAGAACTCGATCTGATGGGCCCGCTGAAAACGGCGGAAAAAATTCTCATCTTTGTGTTCGTCAGTTCACTATTTCTCTGGGCCACCGGTCAGTGGACCAAAGTCAATCCGACCGTGGTCGGCATGCTCGGCGTATGTATCATGTTGGTCGGCGATGTCCTGGACTGGCAGGACATGATTGGTGAGAAAAGCGCCTGGGACACGATGATGTGGATGGGCAGCATCATCACATTGGCTGGATTCCTTAACAGTCTCGGCTTTATCGCCTGGTTTTCCAAGATTGTCAGCGCGTCGATCGTAGGTCTTTCCTGGACGATGGCGTTAGCCTTGATCCTGCTTATTTACATGTACACGCAATACGCTTTTGCCGGGTTGAGCGCTCACGTCACGGCATTGTTCCCCGCGCTGGCGGCTGTTGCCATCGCAACGGGAGCGCCGGTGGCCCTGACGGTTTTGTCATTGGGTTTTGTCTCCAGCCTGTGCGGTTGCCTGACCCATTACGCATCCGGTCCATCGCCGATCTTTTTTGGCGCCGGCTATACCGATGTTAAAACTTGGTGGAAAATCGGCTTTTGGATCTCCCTGGTACACTTACTCGTCTGGGGCGTGGTTGGTTCAATCTGGTGGAAAGTCATTGGCCTGTGGTAGAAACTACTCAAAATAAAATATGAAATAGTGGAGGAGAAACAATGAAACTTGTAACCTATGAAATCAATGAAAAAGTGGCAATCGGACTTCTTACAGACGACCAGATGGTACGCCCGTTGCAAGCAACCGAACTGCATTATTGCCAAACCGAAAGCTTACCGTGCTCCATGCTGGAACTGCTTGAGCAAGGCAGCCAAGCCACTGACACTTTACAAAAAATTTTTTCCAAGTTAGATGAAACGGGACCGAAAATTTCGCTTGATCAAGTCAATTTGTTGGCGCCGATTCCCCGGCCGCGCAAAAACATCTTTTGTATCGGCAAAAACTATGTCGAACATGCTTTGGAATTTGAAAAAACCAAAGATGTCACTGCAGCGGTTCCCAAAGTGCCGGTTATTTTTTCCAAACCACCGACTTGTGTTGTTGGCACAGGCGCAATCGTAAAGAACCACAAACATATGACTTCCCAGATCGATTATGAAGTGGAATTAGCCGTTGTCATCGGCAAAACGGCCTCCAATGTAGCAAAAGAAAATGCCTACGAGTATATTTTTGGTTATACGGTGATGAATGACGTTTCGGCTCGCGATCTGCAAAAAGCCCATGCACAGTGGATTATGGGTAAAGGACCCGACACTTTTGCGCCATTGGGTCCTTGTCTGGTTCATAAGAGCAGTATTCCCGACCCGCATAACCTATCCATCCGCTGCTGGATTAATGGAGAGCTTCGTCAAAACGCCAATACCAAAGACATGGTCTTTGATATTCCCAACTTGATTGCCACCCTGTCTTCCGTTATCACACTGGAACCAGGCGATATCATTGCAACCGGCACGCCAGCCGGTGTCGGCGTCGGGTTTACCCCACCAAAATTCCTACAACCAGGTGATGAAATGCGCTGTGAAATCGAAAAAATCGGCGTTCTTGTCAATACAATCGAAAAATAAATCGTATCCCATAGAAATACAACGGGGTGAGGGAATTCCTTTACGTACAGGAATTCCCTCACCCCGTTGTTTATGCACTCACTTGTTTATTTGCCGCGATTTTTTTTGTTGGTACATCAGCGTATCCGCCTGATTCAACAGTCCTTCTGCGTCCATCGGAGTTCCCGCTCCGACAAAAACCACGCCGGCGCTAAATCCCAGTCGATATGGCTTGCCCAACGCCTCCGTCAGTTCGTCGAGACCTTGCTCAATCTGTGCCAAAACCGCTTCTGCCTGCTCTACTGAATAATCCGGGAAAATCAGAGCGAATTCATCGCCACCCAATCGACCCGCACTGTCGCTTTCGCGCACAGAATGACAAATTAGCGAAGCGACCGACCGAATGTACCAATCGCCCTCCTGGTGGCCAAAATTATCGTTAACCGCCTTCAAATGATCAAGATCAAGAAATGCCAACGAAAATTCCAAATGGTCAGACCGAACTTGCTTCAACATGGTTTCCAGTTTTTCCAAAAATGCGCGGCGGTTCATGATGCCTGTCATACTGTCCATCGCCGCCAGACGGCTTGATTGCAGCGCATGCTGCTGCAGTTGTTGTTTTTCGGTAAGATCGCGCATCACAACCACAGCGCCAAGGTTTTCATAGCTACCGCCCTGCAGGCGACTGCTACTTACACTGATGCGACGATAACCGCTGCGGGTCGGGTAGTCTAATTCTACGCCGATGTGACTGACACCCGTTTCGAGCGTATCAAGCAACATGCTGCGAAACTCCCTTTCCCCGGCAACAAAAATTTCGCTATAATAACGGCCGATTACTTCTTTTGCGTCATATCCGGTTATCTCTTGCGCCGCCTGATTGATCATCACAATCCGACCCTCTCCGTCCACAGTGATGATCCCGTCCGCGATGCTAAACAAAATATCCTCGTTAAGCAAACAAGCTTCTTGAATTTCCCGCGACATCCGATTGATCGCAGCAGCAATTTCACCCATCTCACCGGTCATTCCAGGCAACGGATGCGTCAGATCGGTCCGCATCCTATCCAATCCGTGTTTGATTGTCTCCACATCGCTGACAAAACGATTGGTCAGAATCACCATCAACCCCAGACAGACAAGTAACCCCATTGCACCAAACAGATAAATCTGGCGGTTCATGTTCGCCATCTGGTTGCGAATATCGTCAGTCAATTCATTGGCCCAAATATAGCCTTCTACTTTGCCTGATCGCACAATCGGCAACATCGCATTCATGATGTTGCCCCGGACCAACGAGCCGAACTCGACGCGCGGCGCCGCTTCCGCCATCACTTTACGACCCGGGTGGTCCGGACGAATGCTAAGTCCCACCGTCGCCGCATACTCGCGGCTAGGTCCGTAGGTAACAATGGCATCGAGTTCACGGTTATAGTAGCCCACACCTAGTCCCGGCATCGCCGCAGCCACGGCATCGGTATAGGGAGCAAGCGCCTGATTAAGAATATGCAATTGAACATCGCGTGAAGCATCCAGCCCTTGTTTTTCCTGCAAAATCTCCTTATAGCCGCCTTGTTCCAAATGCGTGTCAAGCAAACGTGCCGCAAAAAATAGTTTCGCTTTCTTTTCAGCGATCAACGCTTCTTCCGCCCTCGTTTTCACCTCATACCCGGCAAAAAGAATCGGTATAGACACGATTAGCATCGTCAAGAGCAGCATCCGGTATCGCAAACTTTTGGGCAACCAGCCGTTCATGCTAGTCCTCCTGCCGCAGATTCAATCAGCAATGAATAAGAATATTTATTCGCTACATGAAATACAAAATCCTTTGCCTGAGAGGAGATTCGTTCCCTTGAGCCGAATCTATATTTTTAGTTAATTGGCTTGCCTTGAACAGGAGTGATTGCATTTGTTCGATCAAGATTTTTCTGCGGAATTTTTCCACCAGGCAGTTGACCAGGTTCGCGATGCGATGTTGATTATGAGCCTCGATGGTTCTTTGCGCTACGCTAACCGAGCCGCGTTAGATATGTATGGCTTTGACAAATCCGAGTTGTTGAAACTGAATATACGGCATCTGCGAGACCCGGACAGTTTTGGCGAGTTACCGGCGCAAATGGCTAAAGCAATGACGCAAGGGATTTTATTCGAATGTACCCATCAAAACAAGAGCGGCGCAACCTTTCCTGTCGAAGTCAGTTCCCGGCAAATAGTCATCGAGAACACGCCTTATCTGATAAGCATCGTCCGTGATATCAGTGAACGGATAAAAACCGAGCAAAACCTGCATTTCAGCCAACAACTGTTCGATTTGTTCCTTGAGTACAGCCCGATTTTCGTCTTTGTCAAAGATGCGCAGATTCGCCCGGTCTATTTGAGCCGGAACTATGAGCAGATGCTGGGAATGCCGTTGACGGAAGTACTGGGAAAAACTATGGATGAGCTGTTTCCCGGAGAAATGGCGAAAAAAATGATTGAGGATGACAAACAGGTATTGCGGGCAGGAAAGCCCTGCGAAGTCGTGGAAGAGTTTGCCGGCAAAACCTTTGTCACCACAAAATTCCCTATTTTTGTCGAAGGACAGCCAGCGTTTGTCGCAGGATTCACCATTGATATCACGGCACAGAAAAAGATGGAACAAAGCCTGCTGGAAAAGAATCTGCAACTGCAAACCGTAATCGAAATGTTGCCGGACTTGTTTTATTTTAAAGATATGGATCGCCGCTACACGATTGTCAACAAAGCGCTGGAAAACTTCGTCGGATTGCCGGCGGAAGCGATTCTCGGACGACACAGCGAAGATATCTTGCCGACGGAGTGGGCAAAACAGATTCGGTCCAGCGATGAAGAAGCATTTCAGACAGGAACATTGATCCGGCAGGAGCAACAAGTAGATGGACCGCAGCCGCGTTGGCTGGATTCCTTCAAAGTCCCCTTGCGTGATGCACAGGGAAACATGATCGGAATCATCGGCGGCAGTCGCGACATCACCGAGCGAAAACGCAATGAGCTGATGCTGGAAGAGCGAACCGCCGCACTGGAACAAAGCCTGCTGCGACTGCAAAAAGCTTGGCACCAAACGATAGAAGTGCTGGCTTCGACTTCGGAAGCCAAAGACCCCTACACTGCCGGACATCAAAAGCGGGTAATGCAACTGGCCGTGTCAATCGGACGCGAACTGGAAATGAGCGAAGATGATCTCACTGGGTTACGGATGGCGGCGATGATCCACGATATCGGAAAAATCAATGTACCGGGAGAATTGCTAAGCAAACCTGGGCTATTGTCGCCGCTGGAACGGCAACTTATCAATACGCACGCCACAGCAGGCTACTCGATTCTCAAAGAACTTGATTTGCCCTGGAATGTCGCCCAAGTTGTCAAACAACATCACGAACGCTGCGACGGGTCCGGCTACCCAGATGGTTTGAAAAAGGACCAGATCAATTTAAGCGCTCGTATTTTAGCGGTAGCTGATGTTGTAGAGGCAATGGCTTCACACCGACCCTATCGACCGGCCTTGGGAATCGAAAGAGCTTTGATGGAAATCGAACAGGGAGCGGGAAAACTCTACGACGAGGCGGTTGCTGCCGCCTGCTTGAATGTTTTTAAAAAACAAGGTTTTCTATTCGAATAACCACCCAAGTGGCTCTCGTGCTGGTACATTCGAGATATGGAAGTCGGCAATGCACTTTGGTTTTATACTGAACCGATACACCAAAAGGACACGCAACATAGCGTGTCCTTTTGGTGTATCGACCATTGCAATTCAACATGCCGTCAATTCAAATAGTTGACTGTTCAACCATTAATGTTTACAATAAATATTAGTTGAAAGTTCAATCAATGGAGGTGTGTGTGATGAATCATCTTGATAGCCAAATCTTACGAGATATTGGCGCTGTAGCCCGATCCGTTCAATCAATCAGCGATATCCACTTTCGCCGGCTAACGTTGCAAAAAGGACAATTCATATTTTTGACGCGTATCTGCGAATATCCGGGGATCAATTTAATCGAACTGTCCTTGCTGCTTCGTGTTGACAAGACAACAACTACTAAAGCAGTGAAAAAACTGATTGAAATAAGCTATGTTCAAAAAGAACGTGATGAGTCCGATCAACGAGCTTGGCGTTTATTTCCCACCCAAAGAGCTCTAAACACTTACACGGAAGTCATTGCCGCTGAAAATCAACTAATAGGATATTGTTTCAATGGTTTTTCAGATCAAGAAAAAAACGTAGCCAGTCAACTACTTGCACGCATGAGAGATAACATCAGTCACGAATGGCGGTCACAAAAAAACGTTCAGGGAGGAAAGAAAAATGAATGACGTGGTAATCCAGGAGTACGTCATTAATCATCAGGAAGAACTAATCCAAATGATCTTGACTATTCAACAGCGGGAATTCGCGATTGCAATTACGCGTGACGATCAACCCGACCTAGCGAATATTCCACACTTCTATCAACAAGGAAACGGAAACTTCTGGCTCGCATTGCACGGAACAAAAGTCGTTGGATCGGTTGGACTGATAGACATTGGCAATCACCAGGTCGCACTGCGAAAGATGTTTGTCGATGCTGGTTTTCGCGGGCCGCAATGCGCCGTGGCCCAGTCTTTGCTGTCTACTGTGCTGAACTGGGTAAACCAAAAAGGTGTTCATTCCATCTTTCTTGGAACAACCGACAAATTTCTGGCCGCCCACCGTTTTTATGAAAAACAGGGGTTTGAAAGAATTTCACAGGGCGAGTTGCCGCCAACCTTCCCGGTAATGCATGTTGATACAGTTTTTTATCGGTTGCAAGTATAAGCATGAATCAAAAAGTACTCCTCGCTCTTCTTGAGTGCAGCAATGTCCGATTTGATACCAAATGTAGTCAAGCAAGTAGTCAAAGGCCGCTCGAACGATGGTATTCAGATAAAAAGAAAAACGCTGCAACCCTTGCAGCGTCTCGTTTCTGATGTGGTGGAGGTAGTCGGGATCGAACCGGCGACCTCTTGAATGCCATCTGAGAACAAATGGAAAGATGAATGCTGACTTTTCAGCAATTGCAGCCACTTTCGCGATTTAGTCAAAGATGCTTTCAGATGCTTTCGGAACCCATTTTTAGAAAAATTTTTAGAAGGTTTTTGCACACTTTCACATCACCAAGCATCTCGTTATTTTGTATTCGGAACGGATAGCGCTGCCGATAATGAATCCTTTAAATATTTAATCGGTAATACCGATTAAATTCGCAAAAGCTCTTTCAGTAAAAGTTAAAACAATTACTATCGGTTTGAATGAAACGACGGGTTCGATTCAATCGAACCCGTCGTTTCATTCATGCTAAATATAAAACTTCGCCATCGCCTGCTGCAAGCCTTCGGCCAGCTTGGCCAGCGCCTGGCTGGATGCCGCAATCTCCTGCATCGAGGCCGACTGCTCCTCGGTCGCCGCCGAAACGTTCTGCGATTCGGCCGCCGCATCACGGCTGAGATTCTCGACTTCCTTGATCGAGCTGACAATCCGCTGGCTGCCGACGGCGGCTTCATTTACCGCCTTGGCAATCACAGCCACCTGCTCGGTCACCTGATTGATCTGGCTGTTGATCGCGGCAAAGTTATTGCCTGCCACGTTCACCAGGTCAACACCCTGGGTAATGTCGCGGATCGCCACATCGATTGCGCCAACCACATTGCCGATACTGCCATGGTTTTTGTCCACCAGGCCCTTGATCTGATGAGCCGCCGCTTCCGATTGTTCAGCCAGTTTGCGCACTTCCTCGGCTACTACGGCAAAGCCGCGCCCCTGTTCTCCGGCCCGCGCTGCTTCAATCGCGGCATTGAGCGCAAGCAGGTTGGTCTGACCAGCTATCGTCGAAATCAAGCCGACGATCTCGCCGATCTGCGCCGAACTCGCTTTCAGCTCTTCAGCCGCGACTTGGGCTTGTTTCGAACCTGTGCTGACCGCCCCCATCTGACTGACCGCTGTATCGATCGACTTTTTGCCTTCGATGGCCGCCTTGGCCGTCTGGTCTGAAAGCGTCGCCATTTCGCCGGCTGTAGCCGCGACTTCTTCCATAGTGGCGGAGATTTCTTCAACAATCGCCGAGGTTTCATTCACGGCGCCGACCTGTTTTTCGCTGCCCATCGCCACTTGCTGGATGGACTGCGCCACATTGTTGGCCGCTTCCGCCGATTGCTGGGAGCTGGCGGTCAGCTGTTCGCTGGATGCGGCCAGTTGCTCGGAGGACTGTGATACTTGGCGGATCAGGCCCCGCGTGCTGCGAATCATCTTGTCAAACGAACGGGCCATATCACCGAATTCATCGCCGCGCGACAGAGACTCCTTGTCGATATCCTTGTCAAAATAGCCTTCGGCCATTTTGTCGACTCGTGCAATCACTGATTTGAGCGGCTTGGTGATCAGGCGGGTCAGGACCACGCTGACCAGGATGCCAAGCACCAGTGAAACGATCGTCAAAATCAACATAACTTGGCGCAAGGCAGAAGTATCTTTATCCGCCTTGTCAACCCGATTTTGGGTGACCGAATTTGCTTCTTCGAGAATTTCTGCCAGTTCTTTTGTTACATTGCCGGTCAACGTTACTAACTGTTGACCAATGACAATGTACTTCTGTTCCGCTTGATTTAACGACGCAAGGGTGGCTGAAGGCGATTTTTTCAGTGCGTGATATTCGCGAACTGCAGGAAAGAGTTGCTTGACAACGCCATCTTTATACTTCAGCAGATTTTCTTCTGCTCGGGCCGCCGCTTCTTTTACTTTGGGATTTCTGGAGTTTTCGGCAATTATGCCAAAACCTTTGACCGCGGTGTCAAAAAGCTGTTCCGTTTGTTTGGCAAAATTTTCGTCGCCATATACCATATATCCTCGCGCGGCCAACACACCGCTAGTAAAAGTAAACCTGGTGTTTGCCGCTGCACTGGCCCGTCGATTCGCCCGTGCCAAATCACTGGTCAAATCATCGAGTTCCGACGCCTATAATACGAATACCCGCCCATGATAAACAGGATGATCAAGACGATCCCAAACCCCAAAGCGATCTTCATCCCAACATTTAGACGCATTTTGCATCACTCCCCTTTCATTACTCTATGGAAACGCAAGAACCATTTGTCAACACTCGCCCAATTTGCATCTGCATCGGTCGTATCGTCACAACACCTCCTGTTTTGACCAAAACGCTAACCATAACCAAACGTGCATGGGGCTGAAAGAATGCTTATTGGGGTATACTCCAGAAAGTTGTAGTACATTATTGGGCGGCAAGGAGTTCAGCGGTTTTCTGGAAAGTACTGCAAATTATGTCGCCTTGGATCAAGTTGGAGCGTTTCAATTTTATCAAATTCAGCCGTTTTAGCGGCTGGGGGACAAGTCGCATCAGCGTCGTAAGCGAACCTGGCGCCGGAACGCGGATCGAACTGGAATTCAGTTAAAATATCCCGTAGTTCTTATAAGTCAGTTCCTTGGCCGTTGATGGATCTTTTTGCAACTCGGCCTGCACCTGGGCGATCAGCGTCGCTTTGTCCTCCGGCAAGTCGCCTTCCAGCGCCAGATGATTGAATAAATGGCTGGCCCGCAAGATGGCCGGTCGCCGCACTTCCAGACGTTGCAGCAGCATCAACAGCTCCTGCAGCGTCTCTTTTCTATCCAGTCGTTCGAATTGACCGCAGGCTACCAGCCGCTCCAGGGGAGTTCCAACTCTCGGCAACAGCGTCATAATGCCCAGCATTGCCGGGGAAAGAGCATTCAGGACAGCGGCTGTGTTCAGTGCATGCGGTTCGCTGCGTTTTCTGCCGCCGAGCCCCAGGATGATCATTGCGGAAAGATCGATCCCCGCCGCATCGGCCGCCTGCCCTGCCCGCACCACATCCGCAGCGCTCACGCCCTTGTTGATGCTGCGCAGCACCTCGTCATCGCCGCTCTCTACGCCCAAATAAATCAGCGACAAGCCGGCTTCTCGCAGTTCGGCCAGTTCGGCCGCCGACTTTGCCAGCAGATCATCGGCCCTGGCCGCGCAGGAAATCGTGGCCAGCACCGGAAAAGTAGCCTTGAGCCGCTGCATGATCTGCAACAGCCTTTCCGTAGGCACGGCCAAGGCATTGCCGTCGCTAAGGAAAACCCGCTTCAGGTTGGGTTTGATTTCTTTGGCTTCGCGGATTTCCGGCAAAATTTCCGCCAAATCGCGGATGCGAAAGCCGACATTGCGATACATGCCGCAAAAGGTGCAGGCATTGTGCGAACAGCCGATCGCCACCCGCAGCACCAGCCCCTT
Organism: Sporomusaceae bacterium; assembly: GCA_018434355.1. Lineage (GTDB taxonomy): Bacteria > Bacillota > Negativicutes > UBA1444 > UBA1444 > UBA1444. The sequence goes on from JAHDPL010000025.1 coordinate 44,227, forward strand.
GTCTTCACTCGGCGGACTATAGGCATATCCTTCGTCCCGAATGTCAGCGCAACTCAAATTCTTTCCCCCTTAAAAACGGCGGCAGCCCCGCGGAGTCCGAACCCATTTCGAAGCCGAACGGGGCTGCCTGGCATGGGATGATTCGCTTATGCGCCAAGGAACAGTTTGATATCTTCATCGACTGTGCCGATTCCGGCGATGCCGAACGTCTCCACCAACACCTTGGCCACATTGGGTGACAGGAAGCCCGGCAGCGTCGGCCCGAGATGGATGTTCTTCACGCCCAGATATAGCAGCGCCAGCAGCACGATGACCGCTTTCTGCTCATACCAACCGATATTGAAGGCGATCGGCAGCTTGTTGATATCGTCGAGCCCGAACACTTCCTTCAGTTTCAGCGCGATGACCGCCAGCGAGTAGGAGTCGTTGCACTGGCCGGCGTCCAGTACACGGGGAATGCCGCCGATGTCTCCGAGTTTCAATTTGTTGTAACGATACTTGGCGCAACCGGCCGTCAGGATCACCGTATCCATCGGCAGTTTCGCGGCAAACTCGGTGAAATACTCGCGCGATTTCATCCGGCCATCGCAACCGGCCATGACAAAGAATTTCTTGATCGCGCCGGACTTGACCGCCGCCACCACTTTGTCGGCCACTGCAAACACCTGCTCGTGGGCGAATCCGCCGACCAGCGTGCCTGTCTCGATCTCCGTCGGCGGCCTGAGCGTCTTAGCCATGGCAATGATGGCCGAGAAATCTTTCTTGCCGTTTTCGTCGGCGGTGATATGCGGGCAGCCGGGATAGCCGGAGGCGCCGCTGGTGAAAATCCGCGCCCGTACTTCTTCGCTGCGCGGCGGTACGATACAGTTGGTCGTGAACAGGATCGGCCCGTTGAAGCTTTCGAATTCGCCGACTTGCTTCCACCAGGCGTTGCCATAGTTGCCGGCCAGGTTGTCATATTTCTTGAATGCCGGGTAGTAGTGCGCCGGCAGCATTTCGCTGTGGGTATAGACATCGACTCCGGTTCCCTTGGTTTGCTCCAGCAGTTGCTCCAGGTCGGTCAGGTCGTGGCCGGAGATCAGGATTGCCGGATTGCCTCGCACGCCGAGGTTGACTTCGGTGATTTGCGGATGGCCATATTTCGAAGTATTGGCTTCGTCCAGCAGCGCCATCGCCGCCACGCCGAACTGGCCGGTTTTCAGGGTCAGCGCGACCAGGTCCTCGGCGGTCAGCTTGTCGTTCAGCGTTGCAGCCAGCGCTTCGTAAACGAAGGCGTACAGTTCGTTGTTTTCCTTGCCGATGTTCAGCGCGTGATGGGTATACGCCGCCAGGCCTTTCAGTCCGTAGGTGATCATTTCGCGCAGCGAACGCACGTCTTCGTTCTGGGTCGCCAGCACACCGACGCTTGCCGCTTTTTCCAGCATTGCTTCTTTCGAATCGACTTCGAAGGTCACGGCGTCATGCCAATCGGCTGCAGCCACTTTGGCTCTAAGCATTTTCCGCAGGGTCAGCATCTTCTTGATCTCGGTCTCGAACGCTTCCGCGTCAAAATTGGCATTGGTGATCGTCATGAACAGGCCTTTCAACACTTCATGATTGACGGGGCCGAGGTCCTTGACGTCGAGTTTTCCCTTGACCACGATTTCGGCGATGCCCTTGAGCGAGTAAATCAATAGATCCTGGAGTTTCGCCACCTCTTCCGTTTTGCCGCAGACGCCGCGAACCTCGCAGCCCGTCCCTTTGGCGGTTTCCTGACACTGGTAACAAAACATGCTCATTTACACTTCCCCCTTTTTTACGTAAATCATCACTATGTTAAATTTACCACGAATTTCTACTGACGGGCAACCGATATAAGGTGATTCTCGCGAAAAAATCTGACATTTTTGTTATTTGTCAGATTTTTTCGTTATTCCCGTTTTTTTCGGCAGGAATCTCCCCTTTGATGTAGAAGGGGAAAGTTAGAACTAATGAGATCGGCGGTGATGTGAAATGAACTGCTGGAAATTGTTCTTGCTTGGCGTCGCGGCCGGCATCCTGCTTTTGGTGGTGATGGGGACCGGCTATCAATGGGCCGGCACGCCCGGGTTTTGCGGCGCCTGCCACAGTATGGAACGGGTCCATCGCACTTGGCATGCGAGTACCCACAAGCAATTCGCCTGCATCGAATGTCATCTGCCGAACGGCAATTTTGCCGAAAGTTTTCTCTATAAGGCCAAAGCCGGCCTGCGCGACGTGCGGGACGAATTCGGCCGCAATTATCAGGTGGTGACGCCGCTTTCGTCGGAAGCGCATCAGATTTTGCAAAACAATTGTCTTCGTTGCCATTCGTCAAGTGTCGGCGATACCCGGATGACCAAGGGCGAAGCCCAGTGTACCACTTGCCACCGGGAACTGGTCCATGGCCGCGGTGAACCGAAAGGAGTGCTGCAAAAATGAACAGACGGATGAAAATAGTGATCGGCTTGTCCCTGGTTTTGCTGCTGGCATTCGGGTTCGTCGTGATTCGCACCTTTGTTGACAAACCGCAGGAAATGGTGAAGATCAAGCCATTTCCCGCCGGGGAATACGACCCGGCGGTCTGGGGCAAAAACTATCCGCTGCAATACGCCAGCTACTTGAAAAACCGCCAGATGAGCCCATCGCCGACCGGCTACGGCGGCAGCAATAATGTGCAGAAGTCAATTCAACAGCCGGAGATTCTGACCAACTTCAAAGGCAATCCGTTCAGCAAGGATTACACGGAAGATCGCGGCCATCCATACGCGGTCGAAGATCTGTTGGAAACCAAACGGATCGGCCCGGCCAGTCCCGGCGCTTGTATCACCTGCAAAACGGCGCATGTCGAGACATTTTTCAAAGAGATGGGCTGGGGGTACGCCAAAGTCCCGTTGACGGAGCTGACCGCCAAGACCAAGCATCCGGTCGTATGCGGCAATTGCCATGACCCGGCGACGATGGACCTGCGGGTGATCAACCCGGCTTTCATCGAAGCGATGTCGCGCCGCGGCGTCGACGTAAAGAAAGCGCCGCGTGAGCAAATGCGCAGTTTTGTCTGCGGCCAGTGCCACGCAGAATACTATTTCGAGCCGGGCAGCAACCGGGTGGTCTTCCCCTGGGACAAAGGGCTGACGCCGGAAGCGATGTACGAATACTACGCCGGCAAGCCGTTCGGTTTTGTCCAGGACTGGCAACATCCCGATTCCAAAACGCCGATGCTGAAGGCGCAGCACCCCGAATTCGAGACCTGGAGCGAAGGCGTCCACGGCAAAGCTGGCGTCTCCTGCGCCGACTGCCATATGCCGTTCATGCGGGAGGATGGCCGCAAATATACCTCCCACTGGGTGACAAGCCCGCTGAAGCATATCAAGAATTCCTGCCGCGCCTGCCACACCCAGAGTGAAGAATGGCTGCTCACCCAAGTCAAGACGACCCAGGACCGGACTTGGCAACTGATGCATATTGCCGGCCAGACCATCGCCCGCGCCCATGACGCGACCGGCCGAGCCGGGCAGAATCCCGCCGCCGACCCGGCGTCGCTGGCCAAAGCGCGTGAATTGATCCGCAAGGCCCAGTGGTACTGGGATATCGTCGCCGCCGAGAACGGAATGGGCGCACATAACCCTGGCGGTAACATGAACACCCTCGGCCAGGCGATCGACCTGGCGCACCAAGCGATCGAAGCCGCCGCGCAGGCTGGCGGCGTTAAGCAATAAAAACGCAAATAAGCGGAGTCCGATCAAAATTACTGTTCCATATTACTGTTCCATGAAGTATCGCCCCAAAAATTTATGAAATATAGCACCAAACACTGCCAATCTCCCGCGCCTGGCAGTGTTTGGTGCTGGTTTTCAAGAAATCCGCTCCCCGGCAGGTTGAAAAGGGGCGGCAACGAAACGACCGTCTACTTGGTTGTTCTTACCTTGTCGCAATAGGAAGAACGGATACAACCAATAAGCAATTTGGCGGGTGCAATAGTACAAGACAACTCCAATCCCTTTTCGATAGCAGTTTTGTCATAAAGATTGCGAATACATACTCAACAAGTGCGTACAAGCAGGTTTTTTTATCAGTGGGGACGAAATAATATCGATGAAAAACTCCAAAAAAATCAAATCCTGCTAATACTTATTAGTGCCAAGGAGTTTGCTGCCATGCTAAAAATCAAACTAGTTTCGGCTATATTTGCCGCGTTTATCGGTATTATTATATTTATCGCTTTTTCCTCCATGCAGAGGGAACAATTTGATGCAGCAGCAAAACAAAATCAGCTCCTGGAACTGCAAGAGTTGACTACCATTTCTGACCGAATCCAGACTACCCTGAATCAAAGCATGCAATATGTGGAGTTTTTTGACGTACTGATTCAAAAAGACCCTGCGATTTCTCAAGAATCCTTGGGTGACTATACCGCACTGGTCCTCAAACAAAATCCCAGCATTCACAGTATTTCCATTGCACCCGGCGGCATTGTGGCCAGAGTATACCCGCTAAGCGGCAATGAAGCAGCTATCGGGCACAATTTGCTTACAGACCCGAAGCGAAGCAGCTTTGCCAATGCGGCCATTCAAAAGCGCCGAGCGATTGCTCAGGGTCCGGTCGAAAGTCGGCAGGGCGGATTGCTATTTTTTAATCGCAAGGCTATTTTTACGACCAAAGCTGGAAAGGAAACCTTGTGGGGATTGGTAATTGTCGCCGTTGATTTTACTGGTTTGCTACGTGACAGCGGTTTGTTCGAGGATAACGACGAATACGTATTTGCGCTGCGAACCGACAAGGCTGACGGAACGAACGATTTTACCTGGGGCAACCAGTCCCTGTTTTCCGGCTCTGCCACCGTCAAAACGATCCAACTGGCGGATAACCGCTGGGAAATTGCAGTCGGGTCAAAACAGAGCGAGGAGCTTTCACAGACCCCGCTCAAACGTATGACGCTTTTTTTCTATTTTTTGCTGGCACTCGTGATTTTGCTTGTTTACAAGCACGTCTTTCTGTTTCAACAACGTTCACTAGCCGCTAAGCTTGACTCTTTGACCCGCACTCTAAATAAAACGGCCTTTGAATCGATTGTAAGAAATCGTTTGAACAATACGATTAACCAGCATGCGATTATCATGATCGATTTAAACGATTTCAAGAGAATCAACGATATTTATGGCCATCCGGCAGGTGATGCCGTACTGATCGAAGTAGCCAGTCGAATCCGCCAAGTCTTGCGTCAATCCGATCAAGTATCCCGCTTGGGCGGCGATGAGTTCATCATTTTTTTGGAAAGCATCGCAAATGCTGCGGCCGTGGATCAAGTGATCGAGCGATTACAAAAGGCGATGCGCGATCCCGTTGCCTGGAGCGAACCGATTCCGGTTGCACTGGCCATTGGGCAAGCTTATTTCCCGGCGGACGGGGACACCTTCGAAAAATTATATTCTGTTGCTGATGAACGGATGTACCGGATGAAGAAAAGCGGGGATGATTTTTAAACCGTAAAACCATATAAAATCAACAAAAAACGGGCCAAACAGCCCGGTATAACACCATTCGCATACGCTCCAACCGGCCTTAAAACCGATCCTGGAGCGTTTCGATTTTGTCAAATTGAGCCGATTTTCGCCGGTTTGCTCATCTGCCATGACTCGGCCAGCAGCCTGATACCGGTGGCGGAAGAAGGGCAGGGCCGCCGCTACCCGCAAGCCCCGCCGCCACACCTACCAGGGCGACCGGAAAAACGTGTTGAAGAACAGCCAGAGCGCCGCCACCAGCGCCAGGTAATATTTCCACATGATGAACCGCCTCCCAAAGTGTGAAATACAGCAACCAAACTGCTGCCAGCCTCCCGCGCCTGGCAATGTTTTTTTTGCTGACTTTCACGAAAGCCGCTCCCCGGCAGATTGACAAGGGGCGGCAGCGAAGCGGACGGCTGCGCAGCAGCTCTCCCCTTGTCATAAGGGTAAGAGCGGGTAAAATCGAGATGCAAAAAAATGAATCGCAAGTCCTATTCAATCAGGGCACAGGACTCAAGGAAATGCAAATTCATGGCCGGAAGAAATAAAAGTGGAGGTGGATTCACCGATGCCTACCCTTTATCTGTTTTTTCTGTGGGAACTCGTTTTGGTAATCCTGGTATGGATTTTAGGGACTCTGGTTGACAAAAGGATAATCGGTTATCCCTCGGCAAGGTGGGGCGCAACCTTTGCCTTTGCAACATTGGTCATTCCTGCCTCCAGATTGGTCGGCTGGCCATTTGCCATTGGCTTAACTTTGTTGATGTGCACAGTAATTAATTATGTTTTTTGGGGCACAGAGCAAATTGAGATCGAGCTTGCAAAGAAAAGGCTACGTGAAGAAAAAGCGGGGTCCGGCTCATGAGCCCTTTGCCTCGTCCGTTGTGGACAGCCAACGGCCGGTTTGAGCTTAGGAAGAAGCTCCGCCGTCCTGCCTGCCCACAACCTTGGTCGCTATTTTTGGGGGTGGCGCTGAGCACGGAGCGGGAAGCCCGCAGGCATAGAAAAAGCGGGCTGAAGCCCGCGCGTAGCGACAATGAAAGAATTTTTGTTCGCGTGTTTATGCAGCCGCTGCGATGTAGCGGAACACTCCGGTGGACCCGGAGTGGTTTAGTCAGTTTTTTCTCTTATCTTCCAAGCCAATAACAATTCCGTGCCATCGTGGTTATAGGTCATCCAGTGCGACATGCTGAGCATCATCGGGATTCCCCGGCCCATCGACGCATCTTCGCCAAACGAAAACAAATCATCGGGATTTGCCCGCAGACGCCGCAACATCGCGTTGCCGGCAAAGCCGATCCGGCTGGTCTTCACTCTCACGACGAACCGGTTACCAAACCGGTTGAACTTTAGGCCGGCCTTTTGGCTGCGGGCTTTGCCGTCCCGGCATTCCAAGGCATTGGCGATCGCTTCGTTGACAGCCACTTCCTGCAAGGAATGCGGCGAACCGGTGACTTCGGCGATGACCTTGGCCACTTCTCCCTTCAACCGGCGATAATCGTCGAACCCATTGAGTTTAAGATGTTTCGGCCAGTGTTCCATCCTCAGCGAATTCGGCAACGTCTTAACATGAATGCAAACGGCCGCGATATCGTCTTTGCCTTTTATCCCCTCGGCGCCTTGCGAAATCAGTTCACAAATCTGCTCGCATGTTTCAACCGGAGACCCTGATAATTCCAGTACAGCCGCTTCCAGTCCATCGGTCGCAAAACAGAGCCGGTCTCCCGCTACCAGAGGTAGTGACTGCAACAAGTACTGCTGCTCTTCATCAATTCCCAGATAGAGGCCCGGAACCTCCATCGCGCCCTGCCGAACCGACATGTCGGCCCAGAAACGGGTGATGCCGGCGCCGACGTAGCGTAACTGCTGGATTTGCAAGTCAACCTCAAAAGCAATCACCGCCGCAAATGCATCCGCTTCAAAATGCAGACACACCTGCCGGTTGAGCCAACTCATTTGTTCGGCCAGCGAGGCGTCCTGTTCCGCCACTTCATGCAGCAACACTTTTAGCGTCGAGGTATAGAGCGCCGTCGTCAGGCCGTGTCCCGGCACATCGACCAGATATCCGCGCAAAAGCTGCCCTTCGTTCAGCCACACCAAATGGTATAAGTCGCCGCTGATCTCAGCCAAGGATTGAAATGCGGTGTTGACCTCGAGGTAGGGGGATTCGTGCAGAGAAGACAGCTGGGCCCGCTGAATCCGCTTGGCAATCGCCGCATCTTGTTTTTGCGCCTTTTCTTGCTGAATTTGCGCCGCAATGTTACGATAGCTCACGACAATAAGGTTTTGGTTCTGGTGAGTGATGATGATTGCGCTGCGCTCCATGAATAGAGCAGAGCCGTTTTTGTGGCGGAAGCGCCTGCGTTCCACCGGCAAGAAGCCTTGTCTGAACAGAAGTGAATCGTAATCCACTTGGCTTTCAGTTCCATCAAAGAGGATACAGTCTCTATACAAAGGGGCATCGTCCGGCAAACTGAAGCCGAACCATTCAGTAAAGCGCCTATTGACTTCGACAATTTCCCAATTTGCAGGGTCGATCAGCGCGACCGCTTCAAAGGCTTGCTCAATCACTGCCTTGTATTTTTCCCGGCTGTCCCGAAGCGCTTGTTCGGACTGTTTTAACGCATCCGCCGCCTTCTTTTCCGCGTCAATGTCGGTCAAGGCCCCGATCATACGCATCACGTTGCCGGAGTGGTCCAGCAACACCTTGCCCCGGCTGCGCACCCATTTGTACGAGCCGTCTTTGCAGCGAAGCCGCTGCGTTTCATTATAGTGCGGCGAACGACCCGCTTTATGGTCCTCGATGGCTTGCTGCACCCGGGCGAGGTCATCCGGATGGCAACGCGACACCCACTCTTCGCGGGTATCGCCGATTTCCTCAGGTTTGAACCCCACGATTTCCTTGCAGCGATCCGAATAATAGATCCGGTCGGTACGGGCGTCCCAGTCCCATACCCCGTCGTTCACCCCTTCGACGACCAATTTCCAGCGTTCGTCCTTTTGCCGCTGCCGAATCGCATGGAGCAGAGAAAAACCGGTCAGCAACAGCACCAGAATGCTACTGACAATGGCCGCACCTAGATAAAAGGTTCGCCGAGTGTGATACTCGGCAAGCGCAACTGGTGCGGCAATGCCGACCTGGACGACAAGTGGATAGTCCGGCATCGTGCGGTAACTAAAAAAGCGCGGGGTCCCATAGCGTTTCCCGCTGGACAAAAATCTGCCGATGGCGTTTTCTTTGAGATGCTTGTTCCAAAAATCGGTTTGCCGCAGATGGGAGCCCACTTCTGAATCATTTTCAAACCAACTGGCCCTTACAATCCCGTCATACCCGACGATTCGCAAAGATTGGCCTGGTTGAAAACCCATCGACTGGTAATAGCTTGAAAAATATGCGGACTCTACGGCCATGACTACAACGCCGTCAAAACCACCGTCACGTGCGTTTATACGCCGGCTGAGAAGGATGGCGTTTTTGTTTGTGTTGCGTCCAACAATCGGCTCACTGATAAAGGTTGAATACGTATCGGCAGGGATATGAACCCTGAAATAGGACCGGTCGCTAAAGGTGGCGCCTGGGGCGCCGGGCATCACACTGGTAACAATCTCGCCTGCCTGGTTCAAAATGAGAATCTGCAGGATTAACGGGTTGGGCGCCGCACGTCGGATAATCGTTGCGATGGCCGGAGTGACGCCTGCGCGTTCGTATTCTTCCTTGATCAGCATCATCTGCTCTTCCACGGCATGCAAAGAGCTGCGCACATGCTCCTCGTAGGAGCGAACCAACTGGTCGTTATTCTGTTCGATGTCCCGAACTGTTTCTTGGTATTCCCGAGACACCATCCCGTAGGTAATCAGCCAAATCGCCAGTAATATCGAAAAACAATAGATGAACTGGGGCGAAGTCGCCCAGGCAAGGAATCGTTTTGGCCGGACAGGCAGTCCAGACTCCATTCAGTAAAACCCCCAGCGCAATAATCTTAGCTGTGATGGATTCATTCAGTCCGCGATCGCATACTGCTTTCAGATAATCCAATAGATACAGGGAGTTTTTTTAACTATACGTTACTTTGCCAGATTTCTACAATAGAATTGTTAAAACCTTCTTTTTTAGATCGGCGTGCTTCAAAACAATTCTCTCGTTTTATGCCAAGACCAAGTGACATGAATAAATATTGAATACTATAGTCTGTGGTCAAGGCGTAGGGATTACGTTAATTTTTTACCATGATGGATAAATCTTATGGTAAAACACTACGCCAAATTCGCAAAGATAAAGGGTTGAGTCAAGAAGAATTGGCTTTCAAAACCAATTTGCACCGCACCTATATCAGTTTGCTGGAGCGTGACCAAAAAAGCCCTTCGCTTAGAACAGTTACCACGATAGCCGCCGCAATGGGCTATAGCTTGCTTGAATTCGTTAAAAAAATGGACGAAGCGGACTGATGGTTCCGTCTCATAAACTACTGCTTATAATTCTTGCCTGAACAGAATTTATCCTGCACGGTCTCGAACTGTTTTTGCGGCAGCAAAAAGATAGCCGCCCAAACAGAAACAGAGAGATATCACAAAAATTCTGGCAGAGCGGCGAAAACAATTACCCCGGTGGCGCGAGCACGGAGCGGGAAGCCCGCAAGCAAACAAAAAACGGGCTGAAGCCCGCGCGCAGCGCCACCCTGCCAATCTGCGAATAACACCCATGCCCCCGCCGACGGGGTCAATTTTCGTTTGCCACTGCAAGAATGTTGCACAAAGCGTTTGGCATTTCCCTGTGAGTTGCGGTTTCCGCAGCTGCCCCCGTATTAAAAACAACTTGCCAGATTATCTGCCTGACCTGAGCCGGCAGAGGCGATCCCGCAGGGTGAGAATCCGTCGTGAACCGCCGCCAGAGCAGCCCAAAGCGTCGGATAGCGCTATTTATGTAGACCCGCAGGGCGCGCAGTGAAACGAGCGGTAGACGCTTTGCGGACTACTATACATAAATCGCGTTATCGCTGATGCGACGGCGGGGAGTTTGACGAAAACTGGCGTGGCACCGATCGGGCCGCGACCGTGACTGATTTTTCAGTTGCGGTGGCGGCTTCTTGCTGCAGTTTTAGGGAAGAGAGAACGACGAGGCGTGATCCGGATCGGCGAGGAACGAAGCCGGGCCGGTTGACGCCGAAAGACTGACGAACCAGGATGGAAGCCGAGCGCTGCAGGCGCTACCGCGATAATCTTCTTAACCGATCCGGCCACAGGCCGCTCAACTGAAAATACCGCTTGGAAAGTGCTTCGGCAGCGACCGCCTCCCGAAGTTTCGGGTGCGGTGGCTGCTTCATTTGCAGTTTGTTTGAGTTGAGAACAACAGAGGCGATCCGGTTCGGCGCGGCACGAAGCCGGGCCGGGTGACGCCGATGGATCGTGCAAAAACCGTCGGACTAGCGCCGTTCTCCGGGCATGGATGAACGCAGGCGGAGACGGAACCGGGAAGGTCGCAGCGAATCGCCGCGCCTGAACCGGTGGAGATGATGCCTGGCGGAATCGATGCCCTCCCCCGGAACGGCGTAGCCGGGCCGGGATGTCAAGCCGCGACCGTGGCCGACGGGCGCAGGTGGTGAATGCTTGGACGCTGGCAAACGATAGCGCAGACAGCGGACATAGCAGATCCACATCCGAACGAAGTGAAGGATGCAGCTAAGGACCGGAGCGCCGCGGTGGCGGAAGTGTGCTTCGCTGATGCAGGGCGGCCCGAAGGGCGGTATAACGAAAGCCCGCCACCATGCGGGTGGCGGGCTGGAGGCCGGACGAGGGACGCGAAGGGGGAGGGGAGTATCGCTGCACAGAGCGAGTCCCTACTGATCCATCAAATACCCATCAAATAAAACCCGTTTTGCAAGAATCCCATTATATCGCCATTCGCGAAGTATTTTATCAGCCGCGCGGTCGTTGGTTTCGCCGTTCCATCAAATACCCATCAAATAAAAATTGCCATGCTTATGCCCAAAAGGGAACATACTGCATCATCTTGCGAGCTGCTGCGTCGTCGTAGGGTTTAATCAATCCGGCATCAATCGCTTCTTTGATCATGCGGGACGCGGTGGCGCTGTTGCGTGGTTCGATGCCAAATCGCTCTCGCAAAGTGGTATTGGTCATGAAATCCCTCTGAACATATCGCAAGCAAGCATGTTGGTAGCAGGCCCGCGTCCGGTCGTCGCGACTCATTTTGCTCAGCGGACGATGCGAAAACATAGTCACCCGCAGCGATGCATTGACTACTTCAAAATCCGGCGCAGGCAACTGATAGGCTTCAGTATGAAAAACAACCTTATCAATCCCGCTGCCACGTTCTTCACAGAAACCGACCCGCCGCATGAATGACGCCAACGCTTCGTTGCGCGATTTTGGCGGATTATCCAGCATGCGTTCTACGCTAACCAACAAATTGCCGGGGCTGGTAATCTCCATCCGCTCGGCGAAAATCTCGATCAGCGGCCCGGCGCCGGTAACGAAAAAATCTTGATGAATCAGTGCATTGGCCACGAGCTCACGAACAGCAACTTCCGGATACATTGGCACGGATTGCCGGAGAGCCTGCTTGATTACTTCATTTGCCGGCAATAGTGCATTAATATAGGAAATCAGCCCTTCAAATCCGCAGGCATAGCCTTTGCTGCCGCCTTGCTCCTTCATTGTCTCGATTCGACTGTTTCCCCGATATTGAATGACCCGCACCGCCTTGCGCTGAAGCGCACGGAATTCTTCCAGGCGCTTGGCAAACAGAATTGCGCCTAGGTTCGTGATGCACCATTGCCCTGAGTCCATGCGGCGAATCAACTGATCTGCTTCCAATGAAGATAAAATTTGCTCCCGGTTGGCCGGCAGCGGCAATTTTACCAAATCAAAATATGACGGATAGTCGAGCAAACTTAATACTCTTTCCCCTGTAATGTTTTCCGTGGCAGCCATTTCTTCGAATGGCGTCTGCTCAAATGATCGCCACAAATTTCGTTCGATCTCGGGAAATTCCTTTAAGCGCTTTTTGTATGAGCCAATCCGAATGAACTCTTGATTCTTAAATTGTACCGGGTGGCGGAAAGCGCGACCAATTTCCAAAATTACGACGCGCTTTTCTTCCATCTGCAAATTGTAAAACCGAAAATCGATTTTGGGGCGGAGAAAGCGCAGCAGCCAGTTTTCCAGTTCCTCTTCGCCAACTTTTGCGGCAAAAGGGTCAAACGTCGTTCCGACAATATCCTGGCAACCGTCGCGCACACCCCAGACCAAATAGGCCGAAGACTTATCCGCTAAAACTGCCGAGTTGGCCAGTGCGGAAATGTATTCGCCGATTTCATCCGGATCGCCGTTATTCTCTTTAAACTCGACCCAGCCTGTTTCACGAGGCAGCTTGCAAAGCTCATGAACCAGACTGACGAGGGCATCGTGGGGGCGGATTGTAGTCATTGGGTCACTTCCTTAATCTTTTGTCAACCAATTATTTCAACGGATTGCAAAATTCTCCTGTGAGAAAATGCTATTTGCGTTTATTCTGTTACGTGCCGGACCTCTTTACCGCCTATTTTTCTTCCGGGTTTGCGCAGCCTCTAGAATCTCTTCGCCTGCCACCTTTGTCAAGTTTGATCATTTTCGTGACGCCAGAAAAATGATCGTAAGAGTTACGAATCAAATTGACGCTGCATTTGCTGAATCAGTTCGGTATTCATGGAATTGGTCACTCCTTTTCACTCTGATGCAAAAGGGTATCAACATTGTTTTTCCCATTGAGAAAAATCGGGATCATTCCAGCCGCCGAATCACGATGATGGGGAGAATGACGCTCTGATATTCATACGCCTTGAATTTGCCGCGCAGCCGTTCGGCGGATTTCCAAATGTCGCTGGCCAGGTTGTCCAGTTTGGGTTTGTCGATCGAAGATACCATGAAATAATTTCCTCCCGGTAACTTTACGTGAGCTTTTTCCAATGCTGCAAGCGCCGTTGTCTTGCGGGCCCTTCTCTTGTTTCTCGCTGGCATTTCCAATTTCCTGCCGATGGAAAAATTAAATCCAGCGCTTAGCAGCGGGTTGCTCCGAAAAATCCTTTGTCTTTACAAATTTTGCTGGAATAAAGTTGGACTGAGTGGTAATATATTTCTATCAATAGCTATTTTTTTGTTGACCAAACCGGATTCTTGCAGCTTTCCGGCTGGCTGGCGTCCGGAAATGAATACAGTGGGAAGGGGTTTAGCACATGACGATCCGCCGCAAAATCTCGTTGATTTTGGTGATTCTTAGTCTGTTTACCTTTGTTGTCGTAGGCGTGAACCTTTACACGTTTGATGCACTTAAGGGAGATGCGCCATCGATTAATTTGGCCGGCAGTTTGCGGTTCCGCGCCTATCGGCTGGCATGGCTGGCCGGACAAGCATCAGTTGCGCCAGAGTCCCAGCAGCAGGCGCTGCGCAAGGCGATGACCGAAGATTTGGCGACCTATGAAAAAATTATGAACGGGCTGGAAAAAGGCGATGCGACGTTGAAACTCACGCCGATGGACGATGCGGCCAGCCTGTCTCAACTCAATGCGCTAAAACCGAGCTGGCAAACTTTCCAGGCGGCAATCACCGGCGTAATCGGTTCGCAGCAGGGGCAAGCAGGGCAAATCGCCGGACAAATTCACGCAATGGTGCCCGGTTATGTGGCGGAAATGAACAAATTGGTGTTTTTGCTGGATGAGCAGTCGCAGCGCAAGGTAGCTCGGGCGAAAATGGCGGGCATCGGTTTTCTGCTTGTTTCGATAATTGTTGCGATTGGGGCTTGGCTGATTGTGCGCAATCAGGTACTAAAACCGCTAGCAACGCTGTCGTCCTCCTTTGCCGCCATTGCCGGCGGAGGTGGCGACCTGACCCAGCGTCTGCCGGTTGGGCGTCAGGATGAAATCGGCATTATCACCGGATATTTCAATGCTTTTGTCGGCAAACTGCAGGAAATCATCAAGGTTTCCCAAACCACTGCGGTGGAAGTAAAAACGCTGTCGGAAAGTCTTTCGCGCGCCAGCGCAGAAAGCGCCAAAGCCGTCGAACAAGTTGCCCAGGCGGTATCGGAAGTTGCCGGGCAGGCCACAGACCAAGACAAGGCGATGCAGGATTTCTCCAGTCGCATCGGCACGATCAATGCCAGCATGCGACAGATGGCCGGCCATGCACAGAATACGGCCAAGCTGTCGGAGGAATCACAGCAGCAGGCTGACGACGGACGACAGCAGACTCAAACTGTCGTGACAGAAACGATGGCTCTCAATAAAACTGTCGGCGCAATGAATGAAAACGTGGCAGCCTTAACCAGAAATTCGGCGGATATCAATCAAATCATCGGTCTGATCAAGCAAATCGCCGGACAGACCAATCTACTCGCGCTAAACGCAGCGATTGAAGCGGCGCGGGCCGGTGAACAGGGTCGCGGCTTTGCCGTGGTAGCGGAGGAAGTGCGAAAATTAGCCGAGCAAAGCGATGAGGCTGCGAATCAGGTGACGGAAAAAATATCGGCGATTCAAAGCCAGGTATCGGATACGCAAAATGCAAATAACCAGGTAGTAACGGAATTGCAACGCATCACCACCGTTGTGTCGGATTTGTCGACGGCTCTGGATGCGATCGTTGGCCGATCAGTTGACAGTCGCAACGCGGTCGATGAAATCGCCCGGCTCAACGGGCACACTTCCGGTGAGTTTTCCACGTTGGACAGCCGATCGCATGAAGTGGCGGCAGCAGCGCGCGAAATCGCCGGATTGTCGCAGGATTCGGCAGCCGCGATTGAAGAGCAGACCGCGTCGATCGAGGAATTCACCGCTACGGCGCAGCATCTATCCTCTTTGGCTCAGGAACTGGAAAAGCAGGTATCCCGTTTCCGGACTTGACGCCTTTTTGCTTACAACACTTTGCGCATAAAAAGCCGGGGTTACGAAATTGTAGCCCCGGCTCAACTTTATTTTCGCGGTTGTTTCCGCTTTATTCCTCTTCATCTTCCTTTAGTTCGATGGTTTCCCCGTCGAGCTTGCCGTTCCAGATTTCCTCGCGTAGCGCGTCGTCTCCGCCACCCTCGTCTCGGCCTTCCTCCATCGCCAGGATCGCGGCAATCCGGTGGATAATGTCGTGCGCTTCCTCGACCCGTTTTTCCGCCACCGTGGCGGTCGGTTTCTCCTCGGTTTCGGCCACATCTTCCACCGCGCCGATCACCTGGCCGATCTGGCCGATGCGGCGCTGGGTCAGTTCATCCTGCGAGGCGACTTCCTCAAAGGCCCCCAGCAGCACCCGGATGATTTTCGTAATATCAGTAAGTAACATAATATTTTCCTCCATTCATCATTTCTTTTTGTCCGGCAATGATCCGCCGCCGGTGGCGTTAGTTTGGGTTTGCGAACTTGATAGGCAAAAACTTGATAATTGGATCATTGGGGACTGTCCCCAATGATCCTGCATGGTAAAATATCTACCAAGAGGTGGTATAAATGGGTCTTGTCTGCTATTGCAAGAACGTCACGGAGGAAGAAATCATTGACCATGTGGCGATCCGACAATGTTGCTCCTCGATCGAGGATATTCAGCGTCACACCGGAGCCAACACCGGCAATCAGTGCAAGAAAATGAATCCCTCCGGTAGCTGATGTTCTCCTGAGGTGCAATCGGTGATTGCCAAAGCTCTCGCGTTGCGAGCCAACCCAACGAAATGAAAAAGACCGGGTTCAAGAGTTGCGCAGGTTGTGATTTTCACTCTAATGCATTCTCTTACCCGGTCTTGTTCATCTACCTTCCCCATGCCGGAGTGGTCGTCCAGCCTTTACGCCGTCTTTTTTTCGTTTCGCTGCCGCCACTCCCTACATTCATTGCAGCGGTTCTGCTGGTCCTCCAGCCGCTGGCAGATAGCCACGGCGGTCTTTTCAAACGCGCCGAGACGATCGTCAAGCTTCACCAAAAGCCATGCCGAAACGGCAATCGGGAATCCCACCTGCGATACCAGCTGGGCCCAGTCCATGCCTAGGCCAGTACGCCGGTATCCTGGATCAGGATCGACGGTTCGAGCGCGTTCACCAAGTCGCCGCCAGTGGTGGCGAACAGATTCTTGGCGATGATCAGCGCCTGCGTCGCCTGGACTTCCGCTTTGGTCAGGCCGTCTTTCGGGCCAACCAAAGTGAAGTTGACGATACTGCCGCCGGCGTTGCGAAACGGCATCTTGAGTGTCTTGGTCATCGGGTTGTCCTCCTTTCATTAGTTTGGGGCTTCAGGGTTACTCGTTCGACAAGTCGGCTTCGTCGGTGCGGATGATCGCGACGAGCGCCGCGCCCTGCAAACCGCCGATGCTGGCACCCACGTCGAACAGGTCCTGGTCGGACGATGCCGGTTTCACGTTGGAAAACCGCAGCGTCTTGTACTGGGCCGCGCCGCTGGCACTGGTGCCGTTGGCGACCTTGATGCCGATGCGGGATTCCTGGGGCGTTTTCACAACAGCCATGAGGTCTCCTCCTTTCCGGTGGCGGGGTTGCCGCGTCCCGAACTATTTATGAAAAACGGGCTGCGCCCGAATTTCCGAATCCGTGCCCGCACCCCGCATTGCCTCTGAAAATGAGAAAGGGACACGCCATGGCTTGACGTGTCCCCCTAAAATGGGGATGGAGGTACTTATGGCAGCCCCCGGATTGCAAGTCCGGCGGTGATACCCTTCGTGTTCGCTCCATCCCCTTAGAAGCCTATTCACTTGTCTGGCTTCAGTATACGCCTATCGCAAAACGCCTGTCAAATTGACGCGGCGCAGCTATCCGGCGCTGCTCACCCCATAGGGAGCAGGACTTTCCATCACCTTGCCGAACAGCGGCCCGCCATCGGCAAAGCGGTTGATGCCCCGCACCAGTCCTTCGGCGAATTGGCGTTTTCCCATGTCGCTGCTTAGCCGGGCCCGCTCCGCGTCATTGGTGAGAAACGCCAGTTCCACCAGCACCGCCGGCATGGCCGTTTCCAGCAGCACCGTCCATTCGTCGTTGGTTTTCACGTGCCGGTCGACCGTGTGACAGAACGCCACCAGCTCCGACTGGATGCAGCGGGCCAGGGCGTGGCCGGTTTCGCTGCCGGGGAAATAGAAGGTTTCAGTGCCTTTTGCCGATTCATCGTTACTGGCGTTGCAGTGGATGCTGACGAAGATATCGGCGCCAAACGCCCAGGCAGCCTCGCAGCGCCAGGACAGCCAGTCGTTGTCCACTTCGCCGCTGCGTGTCAGCAGCACCTGGTGGCCGAATTTCTCCAGCATCCGGCCTGCGATCTTCGCCACCTCCAGATTGATCGCCGCCTCGGTTACGCCACCGGCGCAGGCTCCCGGCTCGATTTTGCCACTATGGCCGGGGTCAATGCAAATTTTCAACGATAATCCCTCCATTTTCGCCGAATATCGCCTGATATCCGGTTTGTCAGATTCACCCCTGCGGGTGTAACATATTACCTGTGAGTCGGGAACATCTCCCTTTGTTTGCCGATATTCATCAAACGCAAAACAGTCGTTGCTTGTGTAGAGGCGGCGGCTGTTTTGTTTGTCCGCGCCGATATCAGCGTTGCTGTTTGCCTTTCTTGGTCAGCTGCCGAAAAATAAAGCTTTCCATGGTATTTTGGATGAACGCCACGCCGCTGGCGTGCACCCTGGTCACCGGCCGCACATGCAGCGCGCCGTCCGGGGCGAAGTATTCCTGCTGAACGACGCTGAAATGGCCGTAGTCGATGTATCGCTGCAAAGGCACGTTGCCTTCCATCAACACTCCTTCACTGCGCAGGAACTTGATCAGGTTGTTGCGCCCTTGCAGCGGGACGCCGAGCATTTTCGCCGTCTCGCCGAGCGAGAACGTGTCTGTCGTGTCCGTCAGCCTGTCGTAAGCGTCAGCCTTGATTGCTAGTTCGGCGTTTTCCCGGCGCAGCTCCTCGCATTCGCCCTCTGCATCCACCGCCAGTCGCAACAGGTCGCGCCTGCTAAATGGCGGCAGCGGCAAAGCCTCTTCTCCGGTTGCGGCGGTGGCGGAGGCTTTCGGCTCCGGCAGTCCGGCTGCCGCATAGGGATCGTCTTTGCACCATTGCTGGACGGGGGCGACTTCCCGCCGCAGCCAGCGGCGCAGCGAACGGGCCGGATGTTTGTCGGCCAGCAGCGTCAGCTGTTCCAGACCGGCCGGACTGACCACGTTCATCATGGCGCGGCGTTTTGGTTGACTGAGCAGAGAAACTTTCATCAGTTTCCGGTAGGCAGGGTCGATGCGGCGCACCGCCCGGCTCACCTGCGGCAGGCCGAGCGCCGTGCAGATATCTGCAGCGACGAACCAGGTTTCGCATGTATCCTGCAGCATGCGCAGCGGTTTGTCCTGATAGGTGAATTGATGTGAGACGAGGGGGATTTTGGGTGTAGTTTTCATGATGGAGCCTCCTTTTATTTTGGTTTATTTGGCAAAGCTTTTCGCCCGCCACCGGTGGCGGTGGTATAATGGAAGGGATCTATGATTAGCGCGGCGCGGTGAAACAGCGCGGACCGCGAAAGGGATGAACACGATGGATCAACTCATGATCGCCGATGTCCGGCAAAAACTCAGCGCCATTTTCGACCAAGTCTCCGAACCGCTCTACCACAGGGGGGAGGGGCCGTTTTTCATGGCCACCCAGGAACAGGGCGGCGAGGTGAAGTTCTTTTTCTATGAAGCCAACACGGTGGAGGCGTTCCTGGCTGATCCGGAGAAGCTGCCGGCGGCGTTCGCCGAAGCCGATTTCCTGTTCAGCGCGACTGACGGGCTCGATATGACGAATATTGAGCAGAGCCAGCGCGATTATGTGCTTTATATGGTCCGCCTGGCGCCGGATTCGCCGGCCTGTCGCCTAGCCATTCGCAAACTAAGTGAGCAGAACCCTGAACAAGTGCTGAACATCGCCCTGCTGAATGAACTGGGCAACATCGTGCCTGCGGCGTCGCTGGTGGACGCACCGGTGCTACTTTCGTAGGCTTCGCCACCGATAGAATTGACGAGATTTCTGATGCCCGCTGCCGCTTTGGTGGCGGGCGTTTTGTTTTGGCCGTTACCGATATTTGGCCAAAATCGGCGATATTTTCCGCTCCCTTCCCCTGAGCGACGGTTTCGGTCGATTACCCGGCGATAAGGCCGGAATCCTGCCAAATGCTAGTAGGTTCTTTGGGTGAATCTGCCGGCCCTGGGGCGTATAATAAAAAACGATTTGTGATTTCTTGGGAAAGGGATGAGCCGATGAGAACGGAAAACCTAATGGAAAAAATGTTGAAAAGGGAATTGATTGAGATGCTTCGCGTCGAATTAGAAAAAAGGTCAATAACAATCTCGGAAATTTTATACTATGGCAGTGAAGGCCCCTATCTATTGGCGAGGACTGTGGAGCAAAACCAAGAGGTATTTCGTTGTTGTGAAGTGTCTACCCATTCGGAGATTAGCGCCAATCCGGAAAGAATTCCCGCCGCGTTCTCGGATCCCCAATTCATTCTGGAAGCGATTCAGACGATGGACTTGCCAACTTCAGATCGCTGCTACGATAGATTCACGATACGTTTGGCAAAAATGGCGTTGCCTTCGTTTGACGGTAATGAGAAACCTTTGTTGTATCCGGGGAAGGAACTGATAGTGCTTGAAAACACCTATATAAGTAGTCCTGCAGGGAGCAGCCGCGTATCCGGCGTAGCACGCCGAGAAAAAGACGTGTTGCATTAGGATTTCCGGTCATCTGGCGATTGAAAAATTTGCAGCTTGAGGATGTGATTCAAATGGACCAAACGGCGATTACCAATTTGCGCCAACTACTTTGCACCGCTTGCGATAATGTATCGGAGCCGATTTATTATCAAGGCGAGGGCCCCTATATCATGATCACGTATGAGGATTTTGATGACGTCTGTTTTTGCTTCTATGAAATGAACGATGTTGAATCGTTTCTGGCCGATCCCGGAAAAAAGCCCGCCGTATTTGCTGACAATCAATTTCTGTTAAACATAGCAGAGCAAATGAATCTGCATAAACTTTTGCGTGATCGCGGTCTTTCAACTTACCACCTGTTCCGCGACCGGCTGGTGCCGGATACGCTGGCTTGCAACGAGGCAATCCGCGAGCTCCATAAGCACAGTCCCGAATTGGTCGAAAGCATCATGCTGATCGACAGTGGTGGCAATTTCAGTCGCGGCGAAACGGTTGTTCCCGGAGAGTATGTTCGGTTAGCGTTAGTAAAATAGAATTGACGAGACGACTTGCGTCCCTTGCCCGGCCTCCAGCCCTCTGCTGGTTTGGTGGCGGGCGTTTTGTTTTGGCCGTTACCGATATTGGGCCAGAATCGGCGATATTTTCCGATCCCTTCCCCTGAGCGACGGTTTCGGTCGATTACCCGGCGATAAGGCGGAAATGCTGCCAAATGCTTGTAGGTTCTTTGGGTGAATCTGCCGTCCCTGGGGCGTATAATAAAAAACGATTTGCGATTTCATGGGAAAGGGGTGATAGAATGACTCATCAGGAAATGGTCGACACCATTGTGCGCGAGATGGAAAAGAAATTTATCTTTATAGCGGAACTTGGGGCCCAAGACGCAGCTTCGTTCGTCTTTGGTGTACGAAGAATTGAATCAGGGTTCAGAAAACACGTCTATCTACCCCATAGTGAACAGAAGTTCTTGTCTGCGCCAGGTGAACTCAAGGAGAATACAATAGCGGCTCAACAGCTTTGCCGCACCCTCAATTGTTGCTGTCTGGACTTTTCAAAAAACAGATTGTTTGAGGCCGGTGTTCATGCGCGAATGGTGATCCCGGATACGCTGGTTTGTCGCCAGAGGCTGGAAAGTTTGGCGAAAATCAATCCGGATTGGCCGCGGTACTGCCTGTTGCTCGATGAATCGGCAATGTCGTTAATGGCCGACCTGGCGAAAGCAGAATCTTTCTGCGTGATGAAAGACCGCGATACGCCCGACGAGAATAAAACGATTTGCTAGGAGATTTGCGTTGACAACACAAGAAATGCTGGATATCTTATTAAATAGATTTGCAACTGATTCAAGCGTTTTGGCTGTGGGAACTCCCCGTACCTTGCCGCACGGCGGTATTGCATTGGAAGTTTGCGTTGACTCATTCTGCTGCACTTATATCAGCTGTATTCATCTCTTTGAATCGGATAAAATGCTTCGTGATACCGAGGCAATAATGACAAATAATCACGATCACTTTGATCAGGAATTCTTTCGCACTGCCACTCTGAAAGCCGCAGCAGTAGGTCATCGCTTAATCCGGTCGTTCACGCGCAATTTTTTTCCCCTAGAAGCAGAATGTGCAGAACGCGTGCAAGATTTTGCGAATCGACAAGAATACGGCAGTGTGTGGTTTTTGGATGAGACGGGAGACATCTATTTTCCTAAAACCTTGGCAAAACGATAACCCCCTTCGCGTCCCTCGTCCGGCCTCCAGCCCGCCACCCGACGGTGGCGGGCTTTCGTCTGCCGTCCTTCAGGCCGCCCTGTATCCACGAAACACACTTCCGCCACCGCGCCGCGTCGGTCTTCGGTGCACTACGCCCGCCGGCCACGGTCGCGGCTTGGCATCCCGGCCCGGCTGCGCCGTTCCCTTACCGTCATCCTTCACTTCGTTCGGATGTGGATCTGCTAAGCCGTTGTCTGCGCTACCGCTTGCCACCGGCCTAGCATTCACCAGGCTCGCCTTGGCTGCATCTCGCTACCTCCGGCGTGCGTCGCTACCGCTCCGCGCCTCCTGCGTCCGCTCGTCTCCGCCCGGCTTCACCCACTCCCCGGGGAGACGCCGCAACATTTCAAAGTTTGGATACAAATGCTCCATGATTTTGTTACAGCTGTATCGTAAGATATAACCAAAGGGAACCCTTACGACGAAATCAGGAGGGAATGACAATGAAAAAAACCTGGATGCTCGCAATTCTTGCGATAATGATTGCAACAAGCGCTTTTGCCCCTGGGCTCGCAGCGGCTTCGCCCGCTTACGGCGCTGCCGGCTCGGCAGCAGTGGCTGATTCAGAACTGACGCTCGGCGCAATGCTGACGTTTGCCCTGCAAGATGAGTACCTGGCCCGAGGAGAATACCAAAAAATCATGGCTAAGTTTGGTGAACGCCGTCCGTTCTCAAACATCGTGAAAGCGGAAGAACAACATATTGCGTGGTTGGTCCCGCTGTTTGAAAAGTACGGAGTGACATTGCCGCCGGATCGTGGCCAGGAGCTGGCGCAAGTGCCGGAAACCTTTTCCGCCGCGTTATTAGCGGGAGTTGATGCGGAAATCGCCAACATCGACATGTACCAACGGTTTTTGGCACGTGAACTGCCGAGTGATGTCAGGGCGGTGTTCGAACATCTGCTCACCGGTTCCCGCAACCACTTGGCCGCTTTCCAGGGCGGACGCGGTGGCGGAAAAAATCGCTAACGATTATTGATTCAAAACCTTCATTCTGTTACCCCAAGCCACCTCGCTGGTCGGGGTGGTTTTCCCTTTCCTGCCGCCTCTCCGGCAGCCAGCCGCTGCTCGCCATCGCTCGCGACTCTCTCTGTCTGCCTCCGGTAATGCCTTACCGTCTCAGGCGGGGCTACAGCAGACCAACATTGCTGCCATGTCCATCGGCGTCAACCGGCCCGGCTGCGCCACGCCGGATCACGCCACGGTTTTTATCGTTCTCCGGTCACTGCCATGAGCAGCAGCCACCGCCTGACAGCCGCCCGGTTTCGGTCGCTGCCGGGGGAAAGCCGCCTAACAAAAGGCTTCTGCCCATTTCCGCCGCCCATCCGACAATAGACGTTATGCAAAGTAGCCGCGCCCAGCGCGTCTACTCTCCGCTGCCGCTACGCCTACGGTTACATAACGCGGGCTATTGTCCGACGTGCGCCGGGTGGCGGCAACTCCCGGCAGGATTACGCTACGCGGTCGCCGTTTCCGGCTCAGGTCTTGGGCGTCCCTCGTTGACCTGCTGGACGCAGTCTAATCGGCAACCTGCGTGCTGCCGGCCAATGACCGGATCAGGTCGCCGACCCCGGCGATTTTCATCACCTGCTCGATTTCCTTTTGTTCTTTGTGTTTGCTGCGCATCGACTCATACAACTTGAGAAAATGCGCCCGGTCCGCCGCCGGACTCTCGCTGCAACACAGCTGCAGCCAACCGATGGCCCGCACCGCCCGCCGTACGGTGTCGCAGCTGTACTGCGGCGCGCGGTAGGGGCCGAACTGAATGATCAGCTTTTCGACTTCCTCCCACGCTTCGGCGGCGGTAGGAAGTTTTTCGTTTCGCGGGTCGAGTTCCTCGGCAGCGGCGACGATCCGGGCCACGCTGGGGAAATAGTCCGACTCGCGGCAGACTTTGATCACTGCCGCTTTCGCCACCACCGGGTCTAGGTCGGCCAACATCAGCGACCAGGCGGCGACGATCGGCGCCGGGTCCTTGCTCTGCATTGTCGGGTTGCTGCTTGCGGCCAGCGCCACCAAGGCACAAATATCCTGTTTCGTCATGGTTATTCCTCCACGGCCATTTCGGCCAGCTTATCGATAAACGGGTTGGCATGCGTCATCACGCCGGGTCCGGCCCGCCGGTGCGGACCGGCAGACTCCTGCTCTTCCCGGTAACGGCGAATCACCCAGGACCGGATCACTTTGTAATCATCGCGATAACGGGCGCTTTTCTCCGGGTTGTTGGATTTGTAGGCGTCCAGAATCTCGACGAGCCGCTGCGCGCCGTCTTCGCCGAACTCGCGGCAAAGCCGGGCCAGCTCTTCTTCGGTCAGGAACACGGTATCCGCCTGCTGCACCGCATCAGGACGCAGCGAAGACGGACAGGGCTGTTCAGCCGCTTTGCGGCCAGAACGTTTGCCGGCAGCCGATGCGGCTAGCCGCTCTGGCAATACCAGCCCGGCTGGTTCCTGCAGGCTGCACGGTTCTGGCGGTGGAGGTCCATCCAGCGGCTTATCTGTTGAATCAGCCGTTTCTGCGGTGGCGGAGACTGACACACACGCGCGCACAGCCGCGCCGTTCTTCTCTCGTTCCTCCGGTTCCGTTGGTTTACTCTCTGTTGCTTCACTTTGCTCTCCTTCACTTTCCGTTAGTTTACTTTCCTTTACTTTGTCGGTTTCAGTCGGAATTATCGCAGCTGCGGCGGAGTTTCCGTCACGGAAATCCCCGGAAATGTCGGCTGCGGCGAGTTTCTGCTGCGGAAACTCCGGCTTCTGCGGTTTTTGCCCCTTGCGCTTTTCAAACACCGGCTCCAGGTTACGGCAGAAATTGTCGCTCCAGACGATGTTTTGCTGCCAGCAGGCGGCATCGATCGCCTCGACTTCGGCCAGCTTGTCCAGGATCGCGCGGGCCACCGGTTCGGTCACCCGCGTTTTCGACAACAGGTACTCCCAGTCCGCCGAGCGGCTACAGTTGAAGGAAAAGTCGCTGGAATCGCCGAGCAGCTCCAGCAGTTTGAACCAGAACGCGTACCCGTCATTGCCCCAGCGGGCTTCCAAAATCGCGATGGTCTTGCCGCTGTGGGTCATATGGGGAAAATAGTCGACAGATGTCTTGGTAGGTCTTGCCATCAGGAACCTCCAGCCGCTCAGGCCATCACTTTTCGCTGTTTGGTTGCGAGCAGCAAGGCCGCCGCCTGGGCAGCCGCGTTGGATTCATCCTCCGGCTGCGCTGTCTGACTCATCGCCGATTCCAGATAGCGGACCAACTCCCAGCGGGGAATCATCTGGCGACCGCGCGGGCAGGAGTAGGCGATTTTCCCCTGCGCCATTTCATCACGGATGTACCAGGCGGAAACGCCGATCGCTTCGGCAGCTTCTTTCACGCTGTAAGCCAGCTTGTCAGCCGCGGCATGCGGGTCCTTTTGCCAGACCAACACCCCGGCGGATAACAGGCGTTCTTTATTTGCATCAGGCGGCGGCTCCGGCTGAAAATGCCTGGCATCGGCCAGTCGTAGCCCCGCTGATTTGGCAACTTGTTTTTTGCTTGTTGTTTCCTTCTTCGTTTTCATCATAATCCTCCTTGCTTCGCTTTAACTATCCTAAATGAACAGTTAAAATTTATTTCGATGTCATTCTACGCCCATGAAAATAGCATGTCAACGATTATTTTTCAAATTGAAATATGTGTGAAGATATGTATTGATTTGTTAAAACTAAAAGGATATACTAATACACGAAGGGAGGTTTTCCATCATGACAAGAACCAAACCCGCAGCCGAGTATCCATTTCGTGCTACGTTGCAACGCTTGCGCCTCAAGAAAAAAATGACACAGCAGCAGCTTGCAGAAAAACTGGGCGTTTCTCCTGTCACGGTTTCCGGCTGGGAACTGGGCAGACGCGTGCCGGAGCCTCATACATTGTCGCGTATCGCTCAACTCTTCGGCACTTCCGTGGACAACCTCCTGGGGTATTCAAAGACCGCCGAAACGTTCCAGGCCGGCGACATCGCCTATGTGCCGATGTACGGTTCGGTGGCCATTTTGGAAGGGAGGTTAGCATTTTTGGATTTCCACGGAACTTATCCCGTTCCGGCCGAAGCCGCCAAGGTTCCTCGCGGCGTCCAGGCCGTCCTGATCACTGTGCCCGATTCGTCCATGGCGTCGGAGGGCATCAGAGAAGGCTGCAAGGTTTTGACCCATGTCAATGCCAAAGTGAATCCCGGTGATATTTGCCTGTCCATCTTTGATAAAACTCAACCCCGCATCCGTTATTGCAAGGAAGCGAACGCCGATCGTGTTGCCTTAACAACCGCAGATACGGAAAAGCCGCCGGAAGTGTTCGAAGCTGCCGAGCGCAAAAATGTCCATGTCATCGGACCTTGCATCGCTGTTTACCAGGATCTGCCGCGCGGCAAGGAAGTGACATAAAAAAACGGCCCCGGTCCTTTCGGACCAGCGCCGCCTGGTTTTCGCTATTATACATTTGTTTTACAACTAGATGTTTTGTGCCGGAAAAGGCCCGCCGCTAAAGACGGACGGGCCTTTTATATCAACCGGGAAAGAAAGGGGGAGTTACTTTGATTGGCAGTATTCAGAAGAAGGGCAAAATCTATTATGTCGTGCTGCCAGCCGGTCAGGACCCGAAGACGCGGAAATGGAATACCAAGTGGATTCGCGTCGGGCCGGACTGCCGCGAGGCCGAGAACCGCCTGGCGGAGATCGGCCGGGAGTACGAGCAGGGGCGCTACCGCGAAGACGAAAAAATGACGGTGACCGAGTATCTGCAGCGCTGGCTCGAAGATTTCGCCAAAATCTCGGTGCGGCGCAGCACCTTCGAAAGCTACGAGTGGTCGATCAACAAACACTTGGCGCCGAACATCGGCCAGATTCCGCTGCAAAAACTGAAGCCGGCCCAAATCCAGAAGATGCTGGCCGAAATGTGCGCGACGAAACTTTCCCGAACCTCGATCCGCTACGTCTACAATGTGCTCAATATCGCGTTGAACCGGGCCGTGAAATGCCAGGTTCTGACCACGAATCCCTGCATTGCGGTGGAGCCGCCGCGCAAGGAAAAGTACAAGGCGACCGCTTACAACCGCGAGGAACTGGCGGCGCTCTTGGCAGCGGCGAAAGGAACCCGACTGCTGCTGCCGATCCTGCTGGCGGCGGGCTGCGGCCTCCGGCGCGGCGAAGTCTGCGGCCTGCGCTGGCAGGATGTAATGCTGGACAAAGAAATGCTGTTCGTGCGGCATTCGCTGGACCGGCCGGAAAAAGGCAAACTGGAGCTATTGCCGGTCAAGACGGCCAACAGCGAACGGGCGGTGCGGCTGCCGGACGCTTTGGTGCAGGAGCTAAGGCAAGTCAAGGCGGCGCAAGAAAAAATCAAAGCCGATCCAAAGGCGCTCTACCAGGACAAGGATTTCATCTATGCCTGGAACGACGGCAGCCCGGTCGATCCGGACTTTCTCGACAAACGCTTCCGCGAACTGCTGGCGGACAAACAACTGAAAAAGCTGCGCTTCCACGATCTGCGACACACCCACGCGACAATGCTGCTGCTCGAACACGTTTCAATCAAAGTGATTTCCGAGCGTCTCGGCCACTCCTCGACCAACATCACCCAGGACATCTATAGTCATGTGCTGCCGGAAATGCAAATGGAAGCGGCCAGCGCGATGGAGCGGATACTGACCCCGGCCAAACCGGAACCGACACAGCCCACGCCACCGGCGGCGACTCCCGGTAAAGTGATCAGTTTCGCCGAACGGGTGGCAAAGAAGAAGCAGACCAGCTGCGCCTAAATGCCCCTTCTCTTATGTGGTGGCGATATCCGAACTGATGCAAAAGGAATAGTGCTGATGTGTGAAAAAAACAATGTGCAAAAACACATTTTTAGAAAAATTTTTAGAAAGCATGAAAAAAAGGTTTCGCAGAATTGCGAAACCCCTTGATTTCAGTGGTGGAGGTAGTCGGGATCGAACCGGCGACCTCTTGAATGCCATTCAAGCGCTCTCCCAGCTGAGCTATACCCCCACGTTGCCGACGAATGTTATTATAGCGTAGAGTAAAATCCTCTGTCAATAGCTTTCAGTAAAATAGCATTATAACGCAGATTTAGGAAACTTGCGCGGGCTGTTGTCAGGGGAGAATCGCCAGCGATTTCAAAACATCCACGGCAATGCCGCGAGCTTTCATGCCACTAGCTTCTTTTTCCCCCTCGATATTTACGGCAAAAAAGTAGCGCCGTTGGTCACGCTCTACTGCTCCAACAAACCAACCGACGGTGAACTGACCACCGACATAGGCGGAACCGGTTTTACCGGAGAACCGGACCCCGTCCGTCTCCGACTGCAGGATAATTTTGCGGACTGTGGCCATGTTGCGCGGTGAAAATGGCAAATCATCCTGATATAAGCGACACAGCAAATCGACCTGCTCACGAGCGTTGATGACAAGCGAGGAATGAAGCCAAAACCGGTCGATGCCGCCGGAAATATCGCGATTGCCGTAAGGCAGGGCATCAAGGTGCTGTTGCATCCGCTGCGGCCCGATCATCTGGGCCAGCGCCTGATAATACCAGACTACCGAGTTTTGTATCGCCGAAGTCATCGTGTGGTCCCTATTCCAAGCAGTAATCGAACTTGGCTGGCCGTTCCAGGCGATAACCATCTTTTCATCGACAGCCACGCCGGTTTCCAGCGCGATCAGCGAGTTGTAAATCTTAAACGACGAGCAGGGTGTCAAACGCTTTTCACTTTGCGGCTGATTGTAAACGGTATATTGATCGGCGGCTTCATCGTACAGCACAAAGGTTCCCTGAGCTCCCTGGAAAAAAGCCGCTGCCTGATCCAGCGATTTCAGCGGAGCGGCCTGCAGGGAAGGCAAACACAACAGTAGGGCCAATAAGCAAAACAGTCCGATGCGGCTGCTATTTTTCAACATCAAAACTCCTTTCAGTAACGCGGTAGTTTTGCCTGCTCTTCGCAGTAAGCAGCCGGGCCGATTTCTTTCATCCGATTGTTGATCGACAACCAGCGCTCGCGAAGTTTACCTTCAAACTGGTTATCGCAGGGATATTTACCGCACTGAAAGCAGAAATCAACCTTGTTTTCTTTGTGGCAAGTGCACGCTTCGCAGATAGAGGGACAAAGCACCTGGTCGCCGCGACAACCGCTGCAAGCCGCACCGGCAAACGAAGCTAGCACTTCCTGGAACTGATCGTAGCCACGAAAAGCCGGAACCGCATCGGCCTTCAGCTTGGCCAATCGTTGATAGTTTCCCAGCAGTTCGATGAGGCGTACGCTGGTTGCCTTGATTTCCCCCTCAGCATAGTCTGCACAGCGAGAACAATCAAGACCACATGGCGCCAGTCGCGCTTTTGCCGCCAAATATTCCATGCTAGTCACCTCCTGATATTTCATAGCATGTTTCGACGCAGCTTGCTCATCCTCCTGTTTAATGCTAAGCAGCAGTAAGTCAAGCAGTACGATAACCCTTCGCCTTTTTATTATATATCTCATTTTTGCAGGGCGGCCTGAATGAC
The DNA here is from genome assembly GCA_018434355.1 of Sporomusaceae bacterium. Lineage (GTDB taxonomy): Bacteria > Bacillota > Negativicutes > UBA1444 > UBA1444 > UBA1444. Next base: position 73,716 of record JAHDPL010000025.1, read on the forward strand.
TGCTAACAAAACGCCCGCCACCAAAACGGCAGCGGGCATCATACCCAGACAAACACCCAGATAGTCATAATAGCATCCACTCCGATTACTGCTGAAAAATATCTGTCCCAACAAACTTATTCAGAGAAGAAGCTTTTTTGGGAATCACCGCACCCCTGGGCAACCTCATCCCGTCGATTTTATCTTTCGCATTGAATGCAGCACCAACGGATTATACTATACTTTTCCCCAACGCTTCGGCTCGTTTCAAGCCATCCGTGTTTAAGATGTCCTGTTTGTCTTGCACTCCTGCAACAAGGATCACGCCACTGTCTTTCCAGCCGAGGAATTCCGCCATCAGATGATAGGACTTAACAATTCCCTCATAAATCTTTAAATCCTCACCGCCACCAACAACCAACAAGGCGCATTCTTTCACTTTGAGGGGTCTTTTCCCGATCAAGAAAGCAAAAAACTTGTCGATTGCCGCTTTCAGCTGGGCAGGAAACGTAAACCAATACAACGGGCAAGCAAACACCACCATATCGGCTTGTTCAACTAAGGGTGCCAGTTCGGCAAAATCATCAGGGATAGAGCAGGCGCTGCCATTGCTGAAGCATGTCTGACAGGCGATGCACCCTTTTATCGATTTTTCCGCGGTCGCGAACTTAACGGTCGTGTGCCCTGCTTGCTGTGCGCCGGCGATGAATGCATCCGCCAACTTATCGCTATTTCCGTTCTTCCTGGGGCTTCCCGTCAATACCAGTATGTTTTTCGCCACATCAATTCCTCCCAACCAAATTCAATTCGTTCGACTGACTCAGCAAAGCAGATCGTGCTCCCCCTGTTTTTCCGAAACAAGGAACCTGCTATAATAATATTCACTAATGCTCTAATTAGCAATAACGCACTTTTTTGTTTCATAGTATCTTTTTATATACTAATCACTGGAGGGATGCCGAGTGGCAAAAACGCGAAATACTCCCTATCATTGTCCCATGGAATTAACTATCGATCTCATCGGCGGGAAATGGAAATCGTTGATCTTGTGGCACTTAGGCGAAAACACTTTCCGTTTCAACGAACTAAAAAAGATGCTGCCGCAAATAACCCAAAAAATGTTGACGCAACAACTTCGGGAATTGGAGCAGGATGGGCTGCTCAAGCGATTTGTGTATACCCAGGTACCGCCCAAAGTCGAATACTCCTTGACCGAAGAAGGCAAAACCTTGTTGCCTATCTTGGAATTGATGTGCCAATGGGGCATGAATTACGCCAATCAGTCCGAGGCGATAAAACACAGAATCGCGGCAAAGGTTCTTGTCGGATCTGCTTCTCTGGCTCTGTGAACGAATCTGCATAGCGATGACGCATTCCAAGAAAACCATGCATATGCATTAAAATCGATAGGAGGTAACCGCGTGAAAACAGCAATCAAACAATATATTCTGGGCCTGGGCGTCGATGACGTAGGGTTTGCCAGAGTCTCTGATTACTACAGTGCCAAGTCCTATCCGATCGACCACTTCCTTAGCGGAGCCAAAACAATCATCGTCATGGTTTTCCAAGAGCTGGGTATCGAAAGTCCCAGTGCCACAATCGCCATGAACAGCCGACTGGACATGAATTGCTTCCAGCGCTCCTGCAGTTACCAGATCAGCCGTTATCTCAAAAGACAATATCAAGCGACGACCGTCGATATGCCCTATTCATCGCCGATGGAACAGCATAAAGACCGGCTGGCTTTGGCCGATTTTTCGCAGAGGCACGCAGCAGTCGCCGCCGGACTGGGTAGCTTGGGACGCCACAATCTTGTCATTCACCCGCGCTTTGGCACGCGAATCGGCTTGGTTTCGCTGATAACCAACCTTGAGCTTGAACCGAACGCTCCTGTGCAGCAAGACCTGTGCATTCATTGCGACCTTTGCGTCAAGAATTGTCCGGGTGCTGCCCTCGATACACCCGGCAAGACAGATGTCAGCAAATGCATCCTTCATTCGCAGCCCTACGGATTGCGGGCAGACATCGGCTTCTGGCAGCAATTCGCCGCAAACTCGCCGGAAGAACAAAAACAGATGTTTATTGATGAGAAATATTGGCGGATGAAACAGGCTCATTCTATCGGCATGCAATATTATTGCTTCAACTGCATGCGGTCTTGCCCTGTCGGCGTAAACCAGGCAGCTCTATGATGGAAAAGCTCTCGGCTCATAGACCGAGCAGATAGCCAGTTACGTTACCCTTCGCGTCAAGTTCCACCAGCCTTAAAACCGATCCTGGAGCGTTTCGATTTTGTCAAATTCATCATATTTGTGGCCAAAGACAACATGGTCTGTCGTGAATGAATAGAAAGACTCATCGCTAATCCTACTTGGCGCTTTTGCATCATAATGATTCGTTGTTTTTGCGATAATACAAATAATGGAGTGGACGAGAATGACGACTACAAGAACTTTTCCGTTGCGCATCTTGTTATGCATCGTTCTCTCCATTACCGTTTTTCCAACCGCACCGACTATCGCCGCAACAGAGTTTGAAATCTATCCTACCTATCGCCAGGACAATTTTGTCTGGAACAAAGCAGGATTAAATGATTTCCCAAACATCATCTCGGAACTCAAATGGGAAAATTTGCGGATTCAGGGAGTCAAAGGCGTCTTGAAGCACGACATGGGCAAGCGCCATTTTCTTGAAGCTAGCGGCAGCTGGGGCTGGATTTATTCCGGCGCCAACCAAGATTCCGATTATGACGGGGATAACCGCACCGAGGAAACTTCCCGGTCCAACAATACCTCCGACCACGGCAACGTCTTCGACTTGTCGCTGGCTCTTGGCTGGAAACTGCAGGATAAGCTAACCCGCCGCACCAACTTGCTTGCGGGCTACGCAATCAACAGTCAGAACATGACCATGACCAATGGAGTGCAAACAATCCCGCCGGATGGACCCTTCGCCGGGCTGAACGCCGCCTATAAAGGTCTTTGGCGTGGACCCTGGATCGGGCTTGCTCATGAACAGCAACTGGATAAAAAATGGACGCTGACAACCCGTGTCGAATACCACCTGCCGACCTATAACGGCGAAGCCCATTGGAACCTGCGCAACGACCTCGCCCACCCTGTCACCAACAACCATTGGGCGAACGGGCAGGGACTCGTCGCCTCGCTGGGCTGCGATTACATAGCAGGACCGAATTGGCGGATCGGGGCCTGGCTCGACTATACAAACTACTTAGCCAAAAACGGTACCGACCAGGTCAATATAGTTGACGGCAGACATGTGCAAATTCGGTTAAACGAAGTTCGCTGGGACTCCTGGGCCTTTCGGCTGAAGGCAACCTATCGGTTTTAGTTGAACTAAAAAAACCTGGCGGAGTCTTTCCGTCAGGTTTTTTTCAGCGCCAATTTCCTTGATTTATTTCGCAAACAAATGCGTGTGGATTACATCTTTCAACAGTGCGGCGGCGGCGCCCATCGGCGAACTCTTTCCGCCCATGACCGTAATCTGTCCCATCGTGTCGGTGGTATACGTAATCCCTTTCTCTGCATAATTGATTGCCGCTAGAGGATGGTTTCGTTCGATGTACTTCGGCCCCACCGACAACTTGATGCTGCCTTCTTTCACCTCTGCTGTCGCGATCAACTTTAGCACTTTTCCCGCCTCGGCGCCACGTGCAATGTCCTCGTAGGCAATACCGGCAATCCCCTTCACCGGCACATCACAGACTCCGTAGCTACCATTGAACAAAGTATTGACGATTAACACCAGCTTGTTTCGCGTGTCGTACCCTTCAACATCGAGCGTCGGATCCGTCTCAGCAATTCCCATTGCCTGTGCTTCTTTCAGTGCATCAGCATAAGATATCTTGTCCATGCCCATTTTCGTCAAAATAAAATTTGTCGTGCCGTTCAGCACCCCTTCGATGCAGGTAATTTCCGCTCCCACCGTGCTGAATTTTCCCACATCCAGCGTCGGCAGAGCTGCCCCGGTTGCAGCGCTGATAAACAGTCGACTGCCACTCTCGGCAGCCATTTTTTTCAACTGCTCAAAATATAGGACAAATGGCCCCTTGTTGGCAGAGACAACATCCATCCCTTTGTGGATGGCCGCAGAAATAAACTGAAACGCCGATCCGCCATCCGTCAGATTGGTCGGTGTCGTTTCGATCAATACATCAAAATCACCGCGCTCAATCGCCGCCACGCCGGAAAGCCCCGGCTGACCATACCCTAAAAATTTTTCTGGACGACCACCAGTTCCGACAAAGTCCAAAAAACCGTCCAATGGTAGCGCGCCTTCACTTGCTAAGGCCGCTCCGCCAATATCCACCACACACGCCACTTCTATTTTCAGTCCATATTGGCGGTTAATCGCTTCCGCCCGTTCCGCCACCAACTTCAGGAAAGATTGCCCAACTTTTCCCAAACCGCACAGAACCAGTCTTTTCGTATGCATCTTATTTATAACTCCTTGTGATTAATTTGTTGTAGATGGAACCATCGACAACAGCTTCAATAATAACCGGTCCTTTCGCAGCAAAAGCAGTTTGCAGGGATTCACGCATTTCTGCTTCATCATGCGCCGCAAGCACAGGCACTCCCAAAAAATGACCGGCAGAGAAATAGTCTCCTTCATATAGTCCCGTCCCGTATAGAGGAACCTGCTTCCAGTTCTGCTTTACCTCTATCAGGCTCAGACTTCTGTCGCAAAGCACAATAATCACCACATGCAGTCCCAGTCTGCGCGCCGTCATCAGTTCACCGCAATTCATCAGGAACCCGCCATCGCCGGTAATGCAGACCACCATACTGTCAGGCCTGCAAAGCTTGGCACCGATAGCGGCAGGAACTCCAAAGCCCATCGCCGACCAGCCGTTTGTCATAATGAACCGGTTGGGTCCGCTCGCTTTCCACAATTGGCCAAGCAGATGCAAGTGGGCTCCCACATCCCCTGTAATAATGTGGTCTACCGGAATCTCCTCCTGCAGAATTCGGATCGCGTCAGCTGGGTTGAACGCGCCGGTCTTCAGTGTCAGCGTCTCGAATACAAGAGCTGTGTTGGCTTTGACTTCCTCCACCTGCCAGTTGAACTCCGGCAGTGGCAACGAAACCAGATATTCTATCGACTGAGCCAGATCGCCGATGACTTCACCGGCAACATCGTAACCCGGGGGAATATCCACCGGCCGGGTATCGATATGCAGCAGTGGAACACAAGGCATCCATGACTCGTAATTGAATTCAATCGAGTCGTAACCGATACCGATGACCAGATCCGCCTGGCGATAGATTGGCGCTACCAGGTCACTCAGCGCATGAAAAATCACACCGGCATACCAGGGATGCGTTGGAGCAATCAAGCCTTTGGCCATCGGTGTAAGCAAAACAGGAATCCTGTTCTGGTCGATAAACCGCCGTAAAATGGGATGCAGCCCCTGGCGCACCGCAGTGAGTCCAATCGCCAGAATCGGTTTTTTCGCCCCCTTGATCAGTTCTGCAGCTCGTTCCAGTTCTGCAGCAACCGGCGCAGGTATCGGCTCTTTTTCAACTGGCCCAACCACGCTGTCCCCATCCAGGACTTCTCCGTCAATGTTGGCAGGCAAGCCGATATGTACCGGGCCGGGAACTTCGGCGGAAGCGATTTTAAAAGCGCCGGCCATGGTTTCGCCAAAGTTGCTGCGGGATAGCCGGGTGGTCCATTTTGTGATCGGCTTATACAGCGCCTGATGGTCGATATTCATCTGGACGCGACGGCCCAGATCGGCATCCTTCACTTCCGTGGTCAGCGCAATCAACGGCGACCGGTCCAGCAACGCGCCTCCGACTCCTGTCGCCAGATTGGTCGCGCCAGGCCCGAATGTAGCGTGACAAACGCCGGGAATCCCGGTGAGACGGCCACAGACATCCGCCATGATGGCTGCGCTCTGTTCGTTGGATACCAGCACAAACTCCATATCGGTGTTTCGCATGGCTTCCATGTAGGGGATAGACGGACCGCCGGGTATCCCAAACACATACTTTACACCTTGCGCTTCGAGTGATTTTATCAGTTGTTGCGCGATAGTCGCCATCCGCACTTTCCTTTCCGCCTCTAAGATTTTTTCACAATGCACATCATGCCATAAGTATGCCGTGCCGTCTGCGTCCGGCAATTCTTTCTCTTCAGCCAATCGTTATTTTAAGATCGAGTTCACGCGCCCCTCCACGCCGGCCAATGCCAGCAGCAAAAGAAATGAGCGTTGCGGGCAGCGATAGGTCCCTGCGGGGTCAAACCACTCTTCCAGACTATGCACTCCGCCTTCTTTGCCGCCCCGGCCAAGAGTCACCGCCGGTATGCCCATGCTGATCGGCATGTTGGTGTTGGTACAACCGCCGGGAATGAGACGAGGCGATATTCCCAAACACTCCGTAGCCTGCCAGGCAGCTTGTACCATGTCGCAGTCGGCGGGTTGAGCGCCGGCCGGCACATCGAGAATCAGTTTATATTCAACGGTTACTGCATTGCTTCCCCAGCGTTCATTCTCTTCTTTAGCGCCCTGTTCAAATATGGCAAGGGCTTGCTCCTGCAGTATATCAAGTTCGCCCGGATCATCCGAACGCATGTTGATTTTAAACGTCGCTTTTTGCGCGATGGCATGAATGGCATGGCCGCCTTCGATCAGGCTTACCGTAAAGGTTGTTTTGGGCAATGTCGGCGGTCGAAGGTCGCTCAACTTGGTGATAGCTCTGGCCGCTGCATGCAGAGGGCTGGGGGTTCCGAAAGCGCCATATGCATGGCCGCCCGGACCAGTATATGTGACCGCAAAATTACGAATCCCGGTTCCTTCATAGATGATGGTGTCGCAACCGGAGCCGTCGATCGAAATGGTCGCAGCAATATCCCGGTTGTCCTGCAGCAAAGCCTTCATCCCCTGCATCCCGCCCATGCCTTCTTCGCACACAGTACCGGCAAAAACAATATCTCCCTGCGTTTCAAGTCCGGAGGCCTGGAGTGCCCGAATCACCGACAGGTTCGCAGCAAGACCGCGGGTATCGTCACAAATGCCAGGCGCGTAAAGCTTGCCATCCTTTTCGACCGGGGTGACATTGGTCCCAAATGGAAACACTGTATCCAGGTGAGCCTCCAGCAAAACTTTGGGACCATTTCCCTTGCCCCGCCGGGTTCCTAGTACATTCCCATGTTTATCAATATGAACATCACTTAGACCCAACGACCTAAAAAACTCTGCGTAGCGTTGCGCCCGTTTTTCTTCAGAAAAGGTCGGTGATTCAATCATGACTAACTCTTTTTGTTCGGCAATGGCCTGCGGCTGGTCGGCTTCAAGGAATGCCAATCCCTGTTTTACTGCCGGCATTTCCATCAACACGGCAAATGACGATCGAATCCCCTGTTTTACCATATATTCCGCCATGATTTTCCCTCCCGTTTTCTCGCGATTCACGTTGGTGTTTATTTCTCGCCAAACAGTCCCTATCCCTTCCTATAGATGAAAAGAAAAGCGCCGGAATCTTGTTCCGACGCTTTCGCATTTTGCTTTCTTTATTATGCTTTCAGGCCTATGGTCTCCTCAGCTCCCAGCATGATGTTCATGTTCTGAATCGCAGCGCCTGACGCACCCTTGCCGAGATTGTCCAGACGGGCCATCAGCAACAAATGATCGGCCTGACCAAACACAAAGATATCGACCCGGTTCGTATCGTTGCAGCCTTCTACGTCAAAGAACCCATCGGCGAACTCTGCTTCGACTCCCAGTGGCATGACGCGGACAAAGGGCTCATTGGCATAATAATCCTGGAAAAACTTCACCGCGTCTTCCGCCGTCAATTTCTTGGCAGTCATCTGCGGCATCACCGGCACGGAAACAGCCATCCCCTTATAAAAACCAGCCACCACCGGCAGAAACACCGGCGGATAATTTAATCCGGGAATCGCCTGCATCTCCGGCAGGTGTTTATGTTGCAGCTTTAGTGCATAAGGTTTGGGCGCCCCAGCCTCGGTCGATGCATATTGTTCGAATTTCTGAATCAGGCTTTTACCGCCGCCGCTATAACCGGTAAGCGATTGACAGCTGAAATCGGCGTCTGAACGAACCCAACCGTTTTTCACGAGTGGATAGACAAGTGACATAAAACCGGTCGCATGACAGCCCGGCACACAAACCCGCTTTGACTCTCTAATCAACGCCCGTTGCTGCGGGTTCATCTCGGGAAAACCATAGGTCCAGACTGTCCGGTGCGCCGTACTGGCATCGACGACACGCGTCCGGTCGTTATCGATCAAGGCAACCGCTTCACGCGCCGCTTGATCCGGCAAACACAAAAATACCAGGTCGGCTTCATTTAGATACTTTTGACGAACTTGAACGTCCTTGCGCTGCTCCTGAGGAATATGCAGGATTTCCAAATCCGCCCGCTGCGACAAATACTCATGAATCCGAAGTCCTGTCGTCCCTTCCTGTCCATCCACGTAAATCTTGCACGCCATGCATCATCACTCCCCAAAGAATACTCAAACTATCTCTCAGAGTAATTATACACAGTTTCGTCAAGAATACAACCTTTCACGAAAAATATTGCTGCGTTTTCTCAAGCGAAGTTGACTTGATCTTTATCAATAGTGAATTCAGGAATTTATCTTGTTGGCCCGTCTCCTCAGTTAAGTATATTTATGCGAACTTTGTATGCAGATCTTCTCGCCTTTTTCCGACTGTTATTTGCTACAGTTTCGGCACGATAGCGATCTGGCTCGTCATCATCCAGCGCAGCCGTTCATCCCAGCGTTCCGGGGCGATGGTCACCGTATAGGTGATGTCGCCTCTTTTTTTCTCGCCATACGGCCGGATCGTCTTGACTTTGCCGGGAATCTCAAGGCCGGGGATGCCGTCGAAAGACAGAGTGACCGTATCGCCGACCCGTACCTTGGCGATGACGAGTTCGGTCAAGTCGTCGCTGCGAACCACCCAGGCCGATTCATCGGCGATCCGGACCAGCACCGTCCCCAGCAGGGCATGTTCGCCGACCTTTACGTCCAGAAAGGCAACCGTACCCGACATCGGGGCTCTGAGTTCGGTCTTTTCAAAAATCCCAGCCGCTTCGGCCCTTTTGTTCTGTTGGGTCAGCAATTCGGCCTCTGCCTGTGAGAGCGCGGCCCGGCTGCGCTCAACCGTTGTCCTGGCCTGATCCATTTGCTGGCGGGAATTGGCGCCAGCCTCCTGCAATTTTAACTGCCGGTTAAATTCGCGCATCGCATCGGCCAGATTCACTCTTGCCTGTTCGACAGCCGCTTCGGCACGGGCTACATCGGCAGCCGCACTACCCAGCCTTGCCTGGTAGTCTTGCCTGACCAGGCGGATCAGCGGTTGTCCCTGTTTCACCGCATCGCCTTCACTGACCAATATCTCACCCACCATGCCGTCAATCGGCATCACCATCTGGGCATAGCGGGCCGGAAAGACGATCCCCTCGGATAAAATCCGGTTATCCGCCTTCACCGGCGGCACATTCTTCTTATCGTCCTTATGACCGTTCCAGCCCCACCAGGCCAGTCCCGCTACGCAAGCCAGCAGCAACAGCGAAATCAGCCGGTGGTTTTTCAGCCAAGAAATCATTTTCCCCTCTCCCCTTGTTCTCCCTATTCATAGCTCAATACATCCCTGACGCTAAGGCGCGTCGCATTCCAGGCCGGAACCAGGCTGGCCGCCGCAGACAGAACCGCCGCCAGAACAAACCAGATCGCCGTGCCCAAAAAGCTGAACGTAAATGTCAGCGGTGTTTCCAAAAACAACACTCCAACCTGATGGCTGAGCAACGCGGCGACAGGCAGCGCCAGCAGCAATCCGGCCAGCCAGCTTAAAATACCAATGCATAGGGCTTCGATGACAAATACCATCCCCACATTCACACTGGAGGCCCCAATCGCTCGCATCACGCCAATCTCGCGCGTCCGCTCCAGCACATTGATCCCCATCGTGCCAGTCAGGCCCAGTGCACCGACAATCGCCAGCAACACCGCCATAATCATCAGGAATGTGGTAATGATGTCAAACTGCGAGCGAATCCGCTTTTTTGTCTCCCATATAACATCCACATTTTGCACTTTCAAGCTGTTGCGCTTCAGATGCTCCTCCATGGCCCGGCCCAGTGCGCTTTGCGCCTGCGGATCACTGGACTCGGCAACGATCTGCACAGACCTGGCCCGGCCAGTCTCGGCAATAGCAGCGCTCAGCCAAGGATACGACGCATAGGCGAACGGCCCGGTGAGCGTGCTCTGGGCAATACCGACCACTGTAAACTGTAACCGGCGATGACCGACCTTAATCGTCGCCGGGCTACCCACTTTCAATTCCGGCCTGTCTTTCACCACTTCCGTGTTCACGACCAACGCATTCTCATCTTCCGGCAACAGCCAGCGCCCGCTGATCAGTCGCGGCTTGATCATTGTCGTACCCACCGGCGGGGCCATCAGAAACACATTTTTACTGGCCTCATCTTCCGCCGCCTTGCTGGAATCCTTCAGCACCCGTCCCGACGTGAATCCCCAGGTTTCCGCCGCTTTCACGCCCGGCACCCGCATGACTTCCTGTTCGATCCGCGTAGAACGGAAACTTTGCGTGAAACCGATGCCGATATCGTAATGAAAATAGTCCATCGCTTCGTCCAGTGTCGAATATAGCGAGGATCGCACCGAGAAAACCGCCATGAACACCGTACCGGCAATTGTAAGCGTGAGCAGGGTCAGCGCCAGCCGGCCTTTGCGCCGGAATGTGTTACGCAGGGACAGCGTCACCGGGCGCGGCACTTTTTTCATCCGGCATAGAATGCTGTCCACCAGGCGATCCACTTTGCCTCTGGCTGCAACAGACTGAATCCCGACATCACTTACGGCTTCCCGCACAGTCACGGCGATGCCCTTCCAGATCGGCCAAAAAGCGGCGGCCAGCGGCACTAGTACCGCCACCAGCGCTTCCAGCGCCAACACTTTGGCGGAAAGCTCCACGCCGCCAGAGTCGAAATTGAACATTCCGGCGATGAACGAGGTCACCCCGCTGGCGGCCAAGGCCCCCAACGGCACCGCCACAACCAGCGCCAAAATTCCATAAATGCTTACTAACGTCATATACATGCGCAAGATCTGATTTCGACCGGCGCCGATCGTTTTCATTATACCTACTTGACGGATCTGCTGGGTAAGAATCGAGGAAATCGTATTGACTAGCAGCAAACTGCCGAGCAATAGTGACAACACTCCCAGCACCGCCAATAGCAGCAGCATCGCGTTGATCCCGTTCTGCATCATATGTTCGCCCGGGATGTAGGATTGCAACCAGAACACCGTCGTGCCGCCCTGCTCCAGCTTGTTCCAGGCCCGCCGGCCAAGCGCCTCGATCGGCGCCTTGTCCTTGCCCTGCAGCACCCACGGTTGGACGACAAAATTCACTTGATCGAGCTGCCTCGCCTCATCCAGCTTGGCCAGCGTGTCCATATTGATGTATCCGTAGTAGTTTCCGCTGAACAGGCTCGGTAATTGCGTTGGATCGTAAACGATCCCGCTGACTTTCATGCTCCGTTTCCTGCCTGCCGCCGTTTCCACGGTAATACGGTCGCCCTGTTTGATTCCGAGCTCCGCCAACGAAGACCGTTCCAGCAATACGTCCCCGTCGCCGGGCGGCCAGTCGCCAGACTGCGGTCGGACGATATTCACCCGTTGCTTGACATAGTCGGGAATCGCAATCAGCAGCATTTGTTTCCAGCGGCCATCGGCGGCGAGCACACGCAAACTGACGTTACGGCGGCCTTCCGCTTCCTTGACGCCTCGCAGGCTGCGCACGCTCTGCACCAGTTCTTCGTCAAACGGATCGGCGTACAATCCTGCGTCTGCCGGTGATGATGTGCCCCAACTCTTGGCCAAATCGCGTTCAAACATTAAATAGGAACTGTACACCATCCCGACGGCAAAAACGCCGACGGAGATCGACATCATCACGAGCAGGGTGCGCATTTTGTTGCCCCAGAGATCCATCCAGACTTTTTGCCAGCGCGGCGTCAGGATTCGCAAACCACTCATGCCTCGATCTGCCCTTCGGTCACAGTGACGATCCGGCTGCCTCGACGAGCCAGGTCCGGATCATGTGTCACCATCAGGATCGTTTTTCCTTCCTGGGCCAATGTCTCAAACAAATCGATCACGGATGACGCCGTCTTGCCGTCGAGGTTTCCGGTTGGTTCATCAGCGACCAACAGCGACGGATCATTGGCCAGCGAACGGGCAATCGCCACCCGTTGCTGTTGTCCGCCGGAAAGGCTGGCCGGCAGTTTATCGGCCTGATTGCCCACCCCGACGAGGTCAAGCAAGGCCCGGGCCCGCTTGGGTCTGTCGGCAAAATCATATACATTGCAAAAATCCATCGGCAGCATCACGTTTTCCAGCGCAGTCAACGTGGGCAGCAATTGAAAGAACTGAAATACGACGCCAACCGTGCGACCGCGCCACACTGCGATCTGATTTTCCGTCAACGTGTGGACCGGAGTTCCTGCCACCCAAGCTTCACCAGCCGTCGGCCGGTCGATTCCGGCAACCATATTGATCAAGGTCGACTTGCCGCTGCCGGACTTGCCGACCACCGCAACAAATTCACCGGCCTCCACCTGAAGGTCGATTCCCTTCAGCGCTTCAAATTCACCGGCGCCGGTAACATAATTCTTGCGAATCCCCGACAATCGTATCGCAGGCATGCTCGGATCCGGCGCAGGCAATGCAACCGCCGACAGCCGCGAAAACCAGTTTTTCATCCCAGTCAGGCTCCTCCAAATCCGCGTATGTACACAGCGACATTTTACCACTTTAGATGCAGTATCTTCCAGACATATTGTGTTGAAAATACCTCGAATACTCAGAAACACGATGCATTCAGCAGTTCATCGTGCAGTAAATCTGTCCTGATTCGGCTGTGGCATTGCCCGAAACACCCTTTCTTCAGTAAAAGGAGTAGCAGACTCTTCTTTGAGAAATCTGCTACCCCTTTGTTACTTCAGATCTACATTTCTACATTAACGTTATCAGCGTTATCTCTTCGGCGCGCTTTTCTTCCGTTTGGCAATTTGCGCCGGTGTACCGTAAGCATTGGTATAGTAGTTATGGCCAAAGACAATCTCCATCTTGTCATCCAGGCCGGCGCCGCTCAGACGTTCTTTGATCCGCTGCTTGTCCTGATTCGGCTCGATCGGATTCACCGTATGCTGCAGACCGCTCAGAATCCGCCCCAGATAATGATAGGGAATCCCCATCGCCATTTCCTCTTTGCCCCACTGCGCCACGCAGCGGGTACCGGAGCAAAGCATCGACAGGTTGGGCATGTTTCGTTCATGGGGATAGGAAGTGCACTCCTGACAAATCGCGCACATACCGGCCACTTTGACGTTCGCCAGCTGGCCGTGGTGATACGCATAGCCCTGAACAACCCGCATGATGTTATACGGCGTTGAAACAAGTATCACAATATCTGGCGGAAGTTTTTCATACTCCGCCAACGGCCTGATCTCCACGCCGACACAGCGATGGGCGCAGTATACCATGTCCCGGGCTACCGCTCTGCTGACACCTAGATTTTCATAGACGCCCAGCTTCGCGTGCCGACTGCCGGAAACCGCCTCTTCCGGCGTCGCCGCCAGACCAAGTGCGCGCGAGGCGGCGAAACAGGCGCAGTGATCAGCATCCATTTTGTAATTGCGCCCCACCGTTGACCAACGCACAGCCGTGCAGTAAGGCATGCCGCCTGCAAGCGGCGTTGCGGCGCACTCGTCAAAGTCATCCTGTGTCAGGAGGAATCGGATGCCGACCGGCGTGCGGGGTAGTTCCAGTAAAACATCCAGCCACTTGGCGGCGGCCTGCGCCCCAGCTTCAGCATGCATTGCCATCATTATTTGATATACTCGTACAGGCCGCCGTAGTGCTCTGTAGCAAACTTGCGTACTTTTTCACTGCGGAATGCTCTGACCAAGTCCTTGGCCCACGGTTCATTTTCATTCTTTGCTTTTACGACAACTCCCTGCGGGTAATTCTCCGGATGTTTGTCGCGCGCCAGGAAGGATTTGAAATCTTTGTTGGCATTGCGCATGTGACTGAAGAACACGATGGAAGCGTCGACATCCGGCAGCGCGCGGACGGTCTGGGTTTGATCCATATCCTTGAACTTCAATTTACGTGGATTGGTCGCGATATCAATCAGTGAAGCCTTGTCCGTTTTATCCTTGAACGTAATCAAGCCGGCGTCGGCCAAAATCCGCAGCGCGCGGTCCATATTCATGGCATCGTTCATCAGTGCGATCGTTGCGCCTTCCGGCAGTTGATCGATCGACTTGTGTTTTTCCGAGTAGAGGCCCATCCCCACCGTATAAAGATATGGCTGCAGCATCACCAGATCGCCGTTGCCGGCCTTGTTGAACATCTCCATAAACGGACGGTGAACCACCATGACGGCATCCATACTGCCATCGTTTGCGGCAACCAGCGTATTCTTGTTGTTGTCAAAAACTTTATAGCTTACTTTGTAGCCTTTTTCCGCCATCAGCGGCACTACCGCCGCAACGAGGGCCTGTGTCGTCTCGGCGCAGGCAATCGTGATTTCGGTCTTTTTTGCCGCACCCGGCGCCGCGCTTTTGGTCTCCTTGCCAGCCGTGCTCCCGCCGCAACCCGCTGCGACCAGCAGGCTCATGCACAGACAGACGGCGATACCCCATTTTTTTCCGTTCATGTTTTACAACCCCTTTACTCTTTCACCTTTTTATATATCAGTTCCCCAATGCCTTGGATCGCTAATACCATCACAAATAAGATAATGACGATCGCGTACATCATCACGTCATCAAACCGCTGGTAACCGAATGTCAGCGCCACTGCCCCCAGCCCGCCGGCCCCCACGGCGCCGGCCAGCGTGGTGCTGGCCAAAAACAGGATCGTCGTGGTCGTCAGACCTGATACAATCGACGGCAAGGCTTCGGTAAACAGCACCTTGAACATGATCTGGCTGTTGCTGGCGCCAAAAGAGCGCGCCGCCAGGATGACATTGCGGTCGACTTCCAGCAAGCTCGCTTCCATATAACGCGCAATCACCGGAAACGCCGCCAGCGTCAGCGGCACAATCGCTGCTTTTTCGCCGATCGATGTACCCACCAGCGCCCGGGTTACTGGCGATATGGCCACGATCAGGATAATGACCGGAAAGGAACGGATCATATTTACCGCAAAACCGACGGTCTTGTTAATCTTGCTGTTGGGTTTCAGGCCAAAGGGCGATGTCGTCGCCAAAACGACCGCGACAATCGTGCCGATGACTAAACCGAGCACCATGGAAAAAAAC
The DNA here is from genome assembly GCA_018434355.1 of Sporomusaceae bacterium. GTDB lineage: Bacteria > Bacillota > Negativicutes > UBA1444 > UBA1444 > UBA1444. The sequence continues at coordinate 89,050 of JAHDPL010000025.1, forward strand.
AGCATGACCAGCGTAGAGCCAATGGCAGGCAAGATGATTTCCGGCAGGTATTCAAACAAACGGGTATTGGCAAGATTGAAAAACATCAGCCATTCCCCCTTGCCGGTGATTCCGGCGAATACGCCGAGCACTCAATGCCGTGCTGTTGGCAGCAGTGCACGGTTTGTTCCAACTGTTCCGCCGCCACATGCAGATACAAGAGCCCGTAGCTTTCCGATTCAAACTGCTCAATATTCGCTGACACAATAGAAAAATCGCCCTTGAGAAAAGCAAACAACTCGTATAGCGACGCCGGACCGCCGACTGACTCCCGTAAGGCAACCCGCAGCAGCGAACGTCCCGCCGGCGCATAAATTTCTTTGTAGCCAACCAGTTCGCGCAATTCCGCCGGTTCTGCCAAAAACACATCGCTCACCCTGCCGGTGGTTGCAATCCGGTTGCCGGTAATAATCGCCATTCGCGTGCAGATCGTTTTGATGACCGCCATGTCATGCGTCACCATCAGGATCGTGATCCCCATCTGCCGGTTGACATCCCGCAACAATTCCAAAATCGATTGAGTGATTGCCGGGTCAAGCGCCGACGTCGCCTCGTCGCACAACAAAATGTCCGGTTCCAGCGTCAAGGCCCTGGCAATCGCTACTCGCTGCTTTTGCCCGCCCGACAGCTCATGCGGCAATGAACCGAGTTTATCGGCCAATCCGACCAGCGCCAACAGTTCCTCGGCTTTTTTGCGTCTTTCCACTTGCGGATAATGCCAGCATTCCATCGGCAGCATGACATTATCGAGAACCGTCTTGCGATTGAGCAGCGCGAAGTTCTGAAAAATCATGCCGATTTTGCGGCGAAACTGCCGCATCGCCGTTTCGTTCAGCCCGGCAATGTCAGTATCGTTTACAATCACTTTGCCGCTTTCGAAACTTTCCAGCCCGTTAATGCATCGCAATAGCGTCGATTTTCCCGCGCCGCTCTGTCCCACGATGCCAAAAATCTCGCCCCGCTGCACATGCAAGTTGATGTCGCTCAGCACGCGGCTATTTTTATAGGATTTACAAAGGTTCTGCACCTTGATCATCGCTTCGTTCCCCTATCCCATTTCACATCACGCTTCCCTATTATAATATAAATTCTATTATTGCAATATAGTTTATCTATGATAAAATATTAAACATGACTCGCTAGCTCAATTGGTAGAGCAACTGACTCTTAATCAGTAGGTTCGGGGTTCGAGTCCCCGGCGGGTCACCAAATAAAATCAAGACTTCCGATAATCGGAAGTCTTTTCTCTTTCGGCTTATTTGCAATAGATTTTTCAAGCTACCTGTGCTGGCCAATTATTCAAAAACCTGCCCGACACTTTAATAATCTCAACTTTCACCCATCCCGCGTGAGTCGAATAATAATGCCCGATGAACGGGCTGACATACAAACGATATGATACTAACCTTGAGAAATCGCGTGGTTATTCTTTTCTACAGATTTTAATCCATCCATTAACGCATCAATCCGTTTAAACCATTCGTCTAAGTTTTCTTCATCTTGCAGCTCTAAAATTTTTCGAATAAAAAGCATATAAATCTCACATTGCGTCGCTATGCAGTAATTAACACATCCGGCAAACTTTTCCGGCCTTCTTAATAAATGCAGTCCGGTTTTTCCGTCAACCACAAATAAATCGCCAAGCACTCCTAATCCATGTGCCTCACACGACGTATGATGATAAACTTTGCCAAGGTCTATATCAATGCATTTTAGAAGTTTAGTTATACGTTTTCCTGCATGTTTTTGAGTCAGGCTGTACCATTGCGGATATTGATTCTTTTTCCTAAACTCATTCCATTTTTGTTCAAATTCCTGATATTCAGGCATTGAAAATGCTTCATTATCTTCTTCAATTATTTTGTCATATTCTTCTTGGCTAATTTGCCTTTCGTTTAACATGTCTTGGTATACTATTTGATTTTCTTTTCGAGCACAAAACAAATAGGCTCTTGCGCTACTATCGGTTTCATCCTCGATCATTACTCTTATTTGCGCATATATTTCCGAATGGGTCCGAATCAGCGGCCACGAAGCTGAAACGCAGCCTGATTCCATTAAAATACTTATTCCATCGATAGTTTCAAGTGCTTTGCGATATAAAAGGGCTATAACAGTTTTTGAAACATCGGATCCTTCCTGATGGGTTTCAGCGGCGAGGGCATAAATATATGCACCATAGTTCTTGATCTCAAAAAACAGTTCTTTACTCCAATGAAGAAGCAATTTATCTCCAGGCGAATCATAGCAATATAAACAATCTTCAAACCCTTGCAAAGGCAAATCACCCCCTCTATTACCATACGCAATTTAATTCGTAGTTCCTGCTATATTTTTCAAATATCTTAATTATTTTGCCTCCGTCAGCATCCACGCTTCCGGTTATTCGTTGCGCAGACTAACCCGCACGGCACGCCGCTCTTTCAGCACATAGCAGCCGGCCAATGAAAGTACCCGTGGATTATACGCCGTAATCACGGCAGTATTGGCAACAACATCATATTCCAGCGCAAAATCGATTTTACCGTCCAGGTCAAAATCGATTTTTTCATTGATTCTGTCCGGCAAATCAGCCGTTGGTGAAAAGTCGATCTGCACAAACCCTTCCGCTTTCTGACCGATGAGCCCATCAAAAACAGCCCGGTGCTTCAGGATTTTATACGAGCCTCGGTCAATCGTTCCCAGGATTTCTCCGCCGCTGAACCAGGGAGATATTTTCAGCCCGGTAACGTCGACCAACTTGTGCGAAAAAGAATTCATGCCGATAAAAGTGGCTAACGCAACGATCAGCGTCAGAACTGCGGCGGAATAGCCAAACAAAGCCTGCAGACGCACGCGAATTCACCCCTTTTTAATGAATCATGCTGCCAGTGACAGCCAATCGGAAAATCCGTTCCAACCCGCCATAAATACAGCCGCCACCGATCACCGCAGCAAACGTAAAGGCTGGATAGAGATACAGAACTCGCGCCGTCTGAAGATTCAAGTGCAGCGGCGTACCTTTTATATGAAATGCGATGGCTTTTTTCGGGCAAATATCGATACATTTGCCGCATTTGGTGCAAGAGAGCAGTGTTTTGCCTGCTTGTAAACTTTGTTCATCGAGGCTGAATGTCGGGCATTTTTGCAGGCAAAGGTTGCAGTTCACGCAGTCAGCCCGGTTGATCCGCACTGCAAAAATATTAATTTTATTGAAAAGCGACTGAAAAGCACCGAAGGGGCAGAACAGAGAGCATTGGGTCCGCCGTCCGGTCAGGATTGGCAATACGACGACCAGTCCTATGAACAGTGAACTGAAAATCACCGCCTGCAATGCCGTTTTGGCTGACTCAATCGCCGGAAACTCAGTGACGGTTTTGAAGGGGCACAGCCAGGCGCAGTAAGTCGGCGACAGCGTGGCCGCCGAAGTCAATACGATTCCCAGCAGGACCGCCCAGGGCAGCGCCGTCCATTTGCTGTCTACGGCAGTTATTTTCGGTTTGCGGCACAAACGGGAAAAACCTTCATCCATACCGCCAAAAAAGCAGATCCAACTGCACCAGCCCCGCCCCACCGCCAGGGAAAAACCCAGCCAGAGAACAAGCATCGGTGCAACCCCGGCATGTGCGGCAAACAAGGAGCCGGGGAAAATAATCGTATGGGTCAGGGCCGCCGGGATGATCAGCATCGGGATAACCAGCGGGCAAAGCGGCGTTTCGCCATCAAGCATGTTTGCGGCCGACAGCTCCATCGTACCCCTGACCTCGATCAGGTTGGCGATAAAGGAAACGACAAACAACAGCGACGCCAGGATAAAAAACCGCGAACGGTACTTGTGGGTCTGTCCGGTATAAATCATGCAGAAAAAAGTGATGTTGATGAAAAGAAAGGTGATGACGGCAGGCGCAAGTTTCGCCGGATTGGTCAGCGGCTTGCCCGACAGGAACAGCAATCCGCTGATGAGCAGCATCGGCAGGCTGAATAGCAGCGCTTTTTTCCATTCGCGATTCGCGGCAAATGCATTCATGATGAAATCATCCCTCCCCATAGCAATAACAGTCCGCTGTAGAAATAATAAACCGACATCACGGCGGCGGCCAAACGGCCGACATTTTTCAGCTGCGATACATTTTTACCGAGGCCGAGCAGTGGCGCCGGCAGAAAAAACAGCGCAGTTCCGGCAAAAAAAGACAAAAAAAATAACAGGCTATGCCCCAACGTCGAATTTTCCCCGGCGGCGATGAAGGCCAACAGAAAAGGCGGACAGAGATTGAGGCCGGTAAATAGTCCCAGCAAAAGGGGGAATAGTGCAGGTCGTTCCTGCGCCAGCGTTGCGGCGAAACCGCGCAATGATCCAGCGGCGCAGGGGACGCTGGTTTGCCCAAGACCATACCAGAGCAATAGCGTGGCCAGCAGGATATAAATGAAGCCGATCAGCATTTCCCGCCGATCCGTCAGCGTGTTCAAGTAGTTGCCGGTTAGCCAGGCAAATACGGCAAACACGAGATATCCCAGCAGGCGGCCCAACATAAAACGGCTCAAGGTCCAGGCGGTTTGCCGGATCGATTTTGCTTCGCCGAGCAGATAAGGAAACAGCACCGGTGCGCAATAAGCCAGGCAGGTTGCCCCCGTGGACAGCCCCAGCAGAAACCCTTGCAGCATCATGACCGCCTGTCGGCTGACTTTTGCGCCAAAATCGCTTGCTTGCGTTTCAGCCCTGCGTTAAGCCGCTCGGAATAGCGAATGTTCAAATACATGGTGAGCAGGGCCAGTGGTTCCACAATCGATAAAACGGCCAGCTGGGTCGCAAGGTTCAGCGAAAAAGACGTAGCCATGGTCAGCCCGCCGGCAACGAGCAACATCAGGCCATAAAGACTCCACGTGCTGCTTTTGCGATTTCGATGCAACAACACTACGGAAAATTTTGCGACCGTGCCAATGATGATGCCTGTCAGCGCGCCGCGCCACAAAAGGTAAAGCAATTGGCCCTCCATCGCTTGGCTATAGGCAATGGCAACTCCGGCAAGCATCCCGATGCCGGCATATATCAGCGTGTTCACAAGCAATACCATGCAGGTTTGCAACATATTCAAAACCTCTCTTTCCATGCACTCCGTTAAGCTGGTTACAGTTCCAGAAATTCCTTGAACCCTTTGACATAGTTGCGTGCCACTTCGATTTCCTGGCCGCTCTTTAGTTTCAACAGCAGACGGGAACCGAACCAGGGGGTGATTTCCGCCACCTGCATGATGTTTACGATCAGCGGCTTGCCGATTCGGATAAACCCCTGTTCCAGTAAACTGACTTCCAGTTCGTATATCTTGTTTTTCACCCGCAGCCTGCGTCCGCCGCTCAGGCAGTAGGTGTAATTGCCTTCGGCTTCAAACAGGCTGATTTCTTCCAATGGAATTATTTCATAAGCTTCCGAATTCGGCTGCCGTCCGACAATCATCGTTTTGCCTGCCTCTGGCTTGCGGCCCAGGGTTTCCAGAAAATCGGTCAAATCGCCCAACGCCTGAGGATCAAACACGATGGCGATCCCCTGCGCCGGAAGCGCAAACCCTCTTTCCAGCAAGCTAAGCGATGCATCGGGACTTATTTGCAGCCCATTCGCTTCAAGAACTGCGGCTATGACTTTCTGCAGCGAGTCAGAACAGCGCAGGTTGATTTGCATTGCCACAACACCCTTCCACTGAATTCTTCTGGTTTGATTATAGCGGACTGATTAAAAAAATACACGAATATTGGGTAACAGGGTTATTTTCCATGGCAACAGGAAAACAACAACCGGTTTTTCCCATAGCATGATATAATGAGCACAAATGTTTCTTGGGAGTGCATTGATGCCGAGATCGCGGTCCTTCAATGTCAAACGTCTTTTCTTCACCCAACGGCTCACCAATGCCATGGCTGGGCTTTACAGTCATGCCCTCACGGTAGTGGAAGCCCCGATGGGATACGGCAAAACCACGGCATTACGTGAATATGTGGCGAAAAGAGAGGTGCCGGTCAGTTGGCAACAGGTTTTCGATTCATCGCCGGATAGCTTCTGGCAGGGTTTTGCCAGCCGTCTGGGTCAATGGGACAAGGATTGCGGCCAAAGCTTGCTGCAGCTCGGCCTGCCTACAGACGGCATTTTGCTGCAGGAGGCGCTGCTGATCATCGCGGGAGCCGATCTGCCCGCCTCATTCGTACTGGTGATCGATGATTTTCATTTGATTGAAACTCCGGCAATCGACCGGTTCGTCGAAGTGCTGGCAAAGAGCCAAATCCCCGGCCTTCATATCGTACTGATCGCTCGTTACATCGACTTACCCGCGGCAGAAGAGTTGGCGTTAAAAAACATTTTGCACTCCATCCCGAAAGACTGCTTCGAACTTGCGCCGCCGGAGATCGTCGCCTATTACCAGGCATGCGGAATCGGCATCAGCGCAGAAGACGCCGAACGGTTATACGCGCTGACCGAGGGCTGGATCAGCGCCTTGTACCTGAAATTGCTAGATTTTGTTGCTGAAGGCAGCTTTTCCACCACAACCAATATCTACCGCTTGCTGGAAAAGGCCGTCTTCGAGCCTCTATCGGGGGAAACCAAAGAACTGCTGCTATGCTTGTGCGTCTTTGACGGCTTTACCCTGGAGCAGGCCTTCTGCATGACCCAAAACGCAAACACCGCCAACTTGCTGACTGACATCATCAGCAGGAATATTTTTGTTCACTTTGATGCTAAAACCAAGATCTATATCGTCCATCAGCTCTTTGTTAAATTTTTGGCCGAAATCTTCGCCAGCCGGCCCATTGAATACAAGCGCACAGTATATCAGGCTGCTGCGCAATGGTGCCTGCAAAATCAGGACTATAGCGCCGCTACACAGTTCTTTTATGAATGCGGCGATTTTGACAGCCTGCTGATGACACTGGAACAGGACAGCATGCATGATTTCACAAACTTAAAAGGTTCGCTGAAAAAATATATGGACGGGTGCCCGGCTGAAGCCAAGGCTCGCCACCCTTATGCCATGCTGCGCTACGCAATGCACTCGTTTGTTCATAATGACGCGGCAACCTACGGGAAAACTTGCGCCGAATTTGCTGGCACCACCGCGAACAATAAAGAGCTTGATGAGCTGACACGCAACACTCTGATGGGCGAACTGGAATTCATCCGCAGTTTTTCCGCTTACAATGATCTGGAAAAAATGGCGGAATTCCACCAAAAGGCCTGGCAACGAATGGGGCAGCCGACCAAAATCTACGACACCAGTCGCCATTGGACGTTTGCTTCGCCGTCCGTCCTGTATCTCTATCACCGCTGCAGCGGAAAGCTGGAGCAGGAAGTCAGGACCCTGATCGAGATTATGCCCCGTTACAATAGCCTGACCAACGGGCATGGCAGCGGAGCGGAATATGTGATGGAAGCAGAAATGCACTATCATCGCGGCGACTTTGAAAGCGCTGCGATTTCAGCCTACAAAGCCTGGTACCGAGCCCAGTCGCGCCAACAGACATCGGTTGCCTGCTGTGTCTCGTCACTACAAATCCGACTGGCTTATATGCAGGGCGATTACGGGAAAATCGCCGAACTCCTGCAGAAAATGCGTGAAGACATGACGAACCGGAAAGATTACCAGTTGCTGCATACCGTCGGTTTGTGTGAAGGAAGCCTTTATGCCGCGCTCGGCCAGGTAGCAAAAATTCCCGGCTGGCTACTGGAGCCAGATTTACAAAATATCCGCCTGTCATTCACTGCGTTTGGCGCCATCAATATCGTGCACGGACGCTCGCTGCTCAGCAGCGGCGAATATCTGAAGCTGATCGGCAGCGAGGAACATTTTTTCCGCATCACCAGTGTCTTTCCCAACCTGTTGGGTCAGCTCTACAGCCACATCCATCTGGCAGCAGCCAATTTGCGGCTGTATCGGCGAGACAAAGCGCTTTTCCATTTGCAACAGGCGCTGGATCTGGCCCTGCCGGATGAACTGTACATGCCGTTTGTGGAGAACTGCGATTATATCGGGCCGCTGTTGGAACAGCTTGCCGCCCCTCCTCCCCAACGCAGTCACGTCGACCGGATCTTGTCTTTGTATGCCCTCTATCGGCAAGCAACAGGGAAAATTCAAACAGAACACTTTTCAACGCCTCTCACCAAACTTTCGGGGCGTGAACTGGAAATCGCCCGGTTGGCTGCGTCGGGCATCAGCAATAGAGAAGTCGGGACCCAGTTGTTTATCTCTGAGAATACAGTCAAAAAACAGTTGAAAACCATTTTCGCCAAGTTGGGCATTCATTCGCGGGCATTGCTAACGCAAGCTCTGGACCGGCTCAAGGTTTAATTTGACAAAAAAGTACCCCCCGGGTACTATTCTGGCAAAAAGCTCCACTATACACTGGGTATAGTGGAGCTTTTTATTTTTTGCGAGGAGGAAACGGCGTGACGCATATTGAGCGCATAGCAGTCCACGAAAATCAACGGTTGGAGGCCCACCTTGACAACGGCAGCACAATCACTCTCAACCTGAAACCTCGGCTAAAGACTCTCCGTTTCGCGCTTCTGGCTGACCCGGAGTTTTTTGCCAGAGCAATGACCGACGGACGCTTCATCCGTTGGGATGACAAGGTTGAAATTTCACTGACTGAACTATTTCAGTTGGCGCAAAAATAGGGAGCGACGATCATGCTGCGATTCCAACAGCATACTTGGTTGCTAATGATTTCCATATTGTTGCAAATCGTGGGGTTGACCGCGATGACGTTCACCTTCCGCGAAAATCCCGACGTGACGGTCTTGTCTGGTTTGTGGGTTTTGACCGGCTGCATTTTTTGTCTGGCCCTGGTTCTCAGCAACCGTTTCTGGCGCTTGAACCAACAGGTCGCCCAATACTCGCAGGACATGGAGCTTATGGTGGCAAAAAAAACCGAGCAGTTGCAACAATCGGAAGCATCACGCCAGCGGTTGCTGTCAAACATTTCGCATGACCTGCGCACCCCGGTCAGTTCTGTACTCGGCCATGTGGAGCTGATGCTGGAAGGCGTCGTAGATTCACCGGAGCAACAACGAACCTACCTGCAGCGGATTCATGCCAAAATGCTCGGCCTGAACCGCCTGATGCACGATTTGTTTGAACTGGCCAATCTCGAATCCGCCAATGCCCGGTTCATCTGGGCCGACATTGCTGCTGGCAGTTGGCTCGATGAGGTCTGGCAAAAATATGTCTCCGATGTCAACAACGCCGGATTTCAGCTTGAACAGCAAAACCTCACCAACACAGCGGCCACTGTCCGGGTCGACAAGGATCGTCTGGATCAGGTATTTGCCAATCTGATTTCCAACTCCATCCGGTTCATGGATAGCGACGGAAAAATCGTCATCAGTTGCGAGCTGTCCGCACCTGGGCAAGTCCTGTTCAAAGTCGCCGACAACGGCTCCGGCATCGCCCTGGCAGACATTCCCAAAGTGTTCGACCGGCTGTACCGCGGCAGCCATTCGCGGGGAAATTCCAGCGAACATAGCGGTCTCGGCCTGGCCATCGCCAAAGAAATCGTGGAAGCGCATAAAGGCAGTCTTTGGATCGACGAAACCGTAAAAAAAGGATGCACCATGTGCATCCTTTTGCCTGCGATTCAAAGTTGATCATTGAATTTGTAGCCTTTGCCCCATACAGTCAGAATATATTCCTTGCCGCTGCTACTTTTCCCCAGTTTATTGCGGAGGCGGTTGATGTGGACCGCAACCGTCCGGGTATCGATGCATTCGCCGCCCCATACCAGCGAAAACAGTTGTTCATTGGAAAAAGTCCAGCCGGGATTGCGAGCCAGCCGGGCCAGCACCTGGTATTCCATCTGCGTTAGCTCTATCAGCTTACCCTCGCGGGCTGCCTGCGCCTTGCTCAAATCGATCATTAATCCGGGAAATTTAATTTGATTGATATGCTGGCGCGACGCATCCGGCAGACCGCTACGGCGCAAAGCTGACCGGATACGGGCCAATAGCTCCGGCAAGCTGAACGGCTTGGCGACATAATCATCGCCGCCTGCTTCCAGACCTTTGATCTTATCCCGCTCTTCGCCCAGACCGCTGAGGAACAGGATCGGCGTATCCATTTCCTGCCGCAGGGTCTTGCAGACTTCAATCCCATTCAGCCCCGGCAGTTCCACGTCAAGAACCAGCAAATCGGGAGCGTATTCGCGAGCCAGCTGAATCGCCGCCGGCCCGTCGAATGCCTGCCTGCATTCAAATCCGTTCTTGCGCAGATACAGCAGCAAGATTTCACTCATGTCTCGATCATCTTCGATAATCAGGATTTTGTTCATGGCTAAAGACCCCCGGGAGCCGATCCTGTCAGCTGTTGAAACAGTCCCGGCAATGGAATTGGCGGAAACTGACCGGGAAGGCCGCCGGAAATTCCCTGCAAATCGGCTTCACTGAGTTCTCCGCCGTTTCTCCACAAGGCTTCTTCATGCCGCCGCAATTCTTCGAGCGAAAACACAAACCCATGCGCCGCTGCCAGCGGCAATACTTCTGCCTCCATCCATCGCGCCGCCGACAATGCATCGACCGGCTGATGCTGGACCCGCAGAAACAGTTCGGCAACTTTTTGCCGCAGTAGTTCATCCTGACTCAGTGCTGCATAAAATTGTTTTACCTGTTCGGTCGACATATAGTCTCCCCCATTTCCCCTGGTTTCAAAAACAATTGTTTACCATTTGGATGAAATGCTCAGCCAAATTTCATTCCAACTCGGCAATATTCCATCAAGATTGTTATCAGCCCCGCCGGCCACGCTTTCCAGTTCATGGTCGCTGAGCGGACCGCCCGCTTGCCGTTTGGCCATGCTATCCCGCAGTTTCACGATTTCACCGACTGTCATTTCGACACCCCGTCCGCGCAGCGCCGCCTGCACCTCTTCCGGCGTCTCCATTGCGAACAAACCTTTTACAAACGTCTCGTCTTGAAAAGCTGCCTGAATCGTCGTCTCTTTCATTGATAGCACTCTCCTTCCATAATTCTACCATGCATTATTGGTTAAGTTACCCGCAAGCACTGCGCCGCCCACAAGAGTGGCACCAATTGCACCACCACCTGCGCCGACTATACCGCCGAGTACCATGAAAAAGATAATCGCCCCGGCCGTCATAGCTAAATAAACTCCCCCAGTGACTTCAGCCAGTTCCGACTCACTAAGTTCTTCTCCGGCATCGATTTTTTTCATTAACATTATCCTGATTGCTTTGATCTCATCAACCGACAACTCAATCCCCCTGCCGCGCAAGCTTGCCTGAACTTCTTCCGGTGTTTCCAGCGTCAGCAGGCTTTTCATAAACATTTCATCCTGACATACTTCTCGAATTAACTGCTCATTCGCCACGACAACTTGCCCCTTTCCTATCGAATATTCCTTATCACCATTTTCCATTGGTCGCCATTTGCGTAACAAGAATCCCAATCGTCCCGCCGCCGCCGACAGTAAGACCGGCAATTATACCGCTCATCACTCCAAGCAATAGAAGAGTCCCCGCTGCAATACAAATCTCTCCCCCGGCAACCTGGGCCAACTCTTCCTCTGTGAGTTCCGTGCCCGTCTCCAGTCTCTTTACCAATAACTCCCTGACCTGCCTGATCTCATCGACCGTCATCTCGACATCACGGCTACGCAGCGCCGCCTGCACTTCTTCCGGCGTTTCCAGTTCAAACAGTCCCTTTACAAAAGTTTCGTCTTGAAACACCGCCTGAATCGCCGCTTCATTTGTCATCGTTGTGCCTCCTCACTTCCTGCTATCGAGATTCACTCTGGTTCAGTTCACAAAAATCATTGGCTTTTAACAGCGCTCCATGCATTTTCCAGCTGACCGCCATGCAATGCAGGCAATATCGTTCATAGCCGCAACCTTGGCAGGGTGGTCGCGCATCATTCTCCACCGTGAGCAGTTGCCTAATAACCTTCGACTCCCGCCAATACTCGGCAATCGACCCATGGTCTTCCTCGATCTCCAAATGCCGGCAGGGCGTCAATTTTCCGTCCACACTCACCGAAAGGCTATCGCGTCCAGCCTGGCAGCCTTTGTCGATTCCCCGGTTCAGGTTGACAAAGAACTTCTGCCCGACCAAGGCCCGTAATGGAGAAAAGCAAGATTCGATGCCAATTTTCAGCGGGCCGGCAGGGTATTTTTTGATGAAGTCCGCCAGAAACATCAGCTGTTCCCGGCTCGGCAGGCTGGGAAGTTCATGCCGCGAATCCGGCTTGAACGCCATCACCACGACCGTCTTCACGCCGTAGCGTTTCGCCAGGGCTACCAATGCCGGAAAATCTTCAACATTGTGGCGGTGCGCCACCCAATTGATCAGGTAATCCGGATCATTTTCCTGCTGCAGCGTCTCCAGCGCCTTGATCGCCAAATCGTAGCCGTCGCGGCTGTTTCGGTTGACATCCTCTGTTGAACCGTTCAGTGAAATGAAAATTCCGCCGACCCCGGCACTCCGCAGTTTTCGCAGCACCGCCGCATCAAATCCGTAGCCGCTGAGCGCGACATTGGCGCGAATGCCGTGTTCCCGGCAACATTCGATCAGTTCGGACAAATGGGGATATACCAGCGTTTCGCCGCCGCTGAGATTGATTTGCTGCATCTGCAGCGCCCCAGCCTGGCGCACGAATCCTTTGGCGGTTTTCAGATCGATATCGCGCCCCTGGCTTAGGTCGCAGTAACATTGGGGGCAGCGCAGCGGGCAGCGGGTGGTCAGTTCGATGTTCATCATCCGGGGCCGGGCAAAAGCGGCAAACTCGCGACGGGGCACACTGCTCTGCCGCAGATAGGCTTTTAACTTTCCGGGCACGCCTGCTGGATTAATGACCAGCTTGAAGTGGCTGATGTCGTTAAAAATCAGTGCGACCGGGTCCGGTGCTGCGGCCAGCCAACTACGTACACCTTCGCGTTTCTGTGCCACACACAGTTTTATTGTTTCGGCAAAGCTGAGAAACTCAATGGCAGCGGCATCATCGCTGCGGCGCAGGCCAAAATTGATGCCGATTTTTTCCGAAATCCCGTGCGGTGCTACGTCAAAATCAAGGATGAATTTGTTGGCAAACGGCTCCAGCATCTCCAGTTGCTCCGCCAGGCCCGCCAAGTCTCCCGGCCATTGAAGATCCGCCAGATAGGCCAGCAGGTGTTCGCGGCTCATGTCGCTGGTAAACAGTCGCACCGATTCCGCCTGCCGCCCCAGCATCATACCCAGTTGAAACAGTTGGCGGTTGCGGCCTGCCAGCGCATCGATGCAAAAATCAAGTCGCGGTTGTATCGCGGCACTTCGCTCTTTTCCCACCAGAATCGACAAGGCCGGGTAAATCCACTCGCGCTCTTCCTGCGGCCGTACCAGGGAGATGTCGAAGAATAAGCACGGCTCCAACAGCCCCTTTCGGCAGGGTTCATGATCGAACTCCAGCCAGACATTACTGACCCGGGCAGCAAACCCGCTTTGTTCATCGTACCAGAGTGAACACAAATCGGCTACGGCCTTCCATGCCGCCGACGATTGCACCAATGTCGATTGACGCAAAAACGCCAACGTCGCATCACGGTCTGACCGGTCGAGTCTAAACGAATAGTCCGCCTGCCGCTCCACCGATGACAGTTCGGTCTCCTGAATCGTTTCCTGTGACTCGATCCCGCCAATCTCGGTCGCCAGCCAATCAAAGACCCGACGACCATCTTGGTCGAACAACGGCGATTCCTTATCCTGCGCCAGATTTCGGAGATAAACATTCAGCTTCATGATTGCCCGCCTGTCGCTATATTTACCATTGCCCTTTAGTTAAAAAATTTGTGCATAGCCCAATCCCCACCAAAGACGCTGCCCCCATACCCAGTCCCACTCCCAACATAACTATCGCTGCCACTGTCAAACTGCCGCCGGTTACGCTCTCCAGTTCCGCTTCGCTCAGCTCCGCCCCGGTTTCCATTCTCTTCAGCATCAGTTCACGGATCTTCACGATTTCTTCCACGGATAGGCTGATGTCTTTTTTCTGCAGCACCGCCTGCACTTGTTCCGGCGTCTCCAATTCGAACAACCCTCTGACGAAATTCTCGTCGCTAAATACTTCCCGGATTGTCGCTTCGTTCATCATTCTTCCCTCCTGATTTTTCGTAGATTCCGCCAGTAACCGCTTCAAGTACTTCGTCGTTTCGATTAACTACCAAGTATGATTTGTCAGCGTGTCGGTAAGCCATCCCGCACCAACCGTCACACCAGCAACCAGTCCCCCGGCCAACAAACCTGTTGCAAGCGATGCCGCCGCCAAAGCAAGCCCTAAGACCAATATTCCGCCACCGGTCACGTCTTCAAGTTCTTCCTCCGACAACTCCCGCCCTGTATCAAGCTTTTTGATGATTAGTTCTTTGATTTTAATAACCTGCTCAACCGTCAACTCCAGTCCTTTTCCCGCCATCGCTGCCTGCACTTCCTCCGGCGTTTCCAGTGCAAACAACCCTCTGACGAAAACCTCGTCGCTGAACACTTCGCGGATTGTCGCCTCGTTCATCACTTGACCCCTCCTGTCACTTTTCCTCTGTACTCATGTAAAAACATCGCAAAAACATCAATTGTTGAAATTTTTAGTCTTAGTTCTCTTTTAAGCCGATTATAACAAAAAAAATCAGCGGCAATTTTAAACAATTTATAAACTTTTTTGCCTGCCAAGCATCAATATCCGCCAACCCTTTTATTTTCTGGGGTTTTAGCCTGTCTACCCACGCAAGAACCAGCCTGTAGCAAAAAAGGAATCTCCCGGCAAATTGCGAATACAAATAACTGGAAAAGTAAACGCGAAAGGACAGAACCCGCATGAACAATCGCAACATCATGCTAGTGTTGATCGCCGTGATCCTGCTGGTTGGCAGTTTGGTCGGTTATGGCCTGTATGTGAATGTCACCAGTAGCGCTCATGTTGAAAAGCTGGCTGCAGCCCAGTATTCACGGGTTATCGGCGCCAGGGCGGTTTACCGCGACATCGCACCGGTTCTGGAAATCCCCGCGCTGTATCTGCAGTCCACCTGGATGCTGGATGTCAACGTCAAACTGGAAGGAACAGTATCCCGCCTGCATGTAAATCCTGGCGACCAGGTCAAGGCCGGCCAGCTGATCGGCGAACTCGTCAACGATGAACTGCCGGCACAGATTCTGCAGGCCGAGGGAAAAATCAACGAAGCCAAGGCCAATCTGGTGAAATACAACAACACACTGGCCCGTTACCAGTCGCTGGTGAATGCGGCCGGCATCTCCAAACAACAGTTGGATGAAGCGATCGCCAATCAGGCCGCCGGCTCGGCGATGGTGATGTCTGCCGAAGCCACGCGCGACCAGCTGCTGTCCCGATTGGCCGGACAGAAAATCTTTGCCCCGCGCGACGGTGACATCCTGAAGCTCTATACCAAAGAAGGCGCGTTTATGCGGGCTGGAGAGGCAATGGTGATGATCGGCGATTTCGCCACCTTGTCGGCGCGGGAAAACATGCGGCAGGAAGTGCTGGAAAAACTATTGCCGCTGGATTCAGCTTTCCAGCTGGTATTGCCGGAAAACCGCACCATCAGCAAATCGTACGCTTCCAATTACCGCCAGGAGGGCACGCTCGGCGAACTCAGTTTCGTGATCCGACTGGATAAAATCAATCCGCCGCTGGAAGTCGCAGCCCCCTACCGTTCTGTGGTCTGGCAAGTGGAGAACGCGGGCGGTCTGCTGGAACCGGGCACATACTACCGGGCAAAAATTTATGGCACGAAAAAGCGGCGTGCGCTGACAGTACCGCGCAAAGCAGTCACCGGTAAAACGACGCTTAAAACATTTGTGATTGCCGCTGACGGTCGACTTGCAGAGCGTTCCGTCCGGACCGGCATTCAGGATGATGAATACGTGGAAATAACAGACGGCCTGCAAGAAGGCGATATTGTGGCGCTGACCGGACTGGAAGGGCTGCAGCCTGGCGCCAAAGTACAGGTTGTTCTTGAATCTGCTCCGAAAAATCAAACATCGGAGGGAAAATGATGGCAGAAAAAAAACGTCAACTGTTTCAGCAGAAAGCGCTGGACAGGCTGCAGTCGCCGGACGAGCTGGACAAGCTTTACTCCGTGACCAATCCGGTCGGCTGGGTGGGGTTGCTGACCGTCATGTTCTTGATTGTTTCCGGTATTGTCTGGGCCTTTTTCGGCGTCATGGCCGATAAAGTTTCCGGTACCGGCCTGATGGTCGATACCGCCGGCATGGTCAATATCGCCCCTTCCACCAGCGGCCGGGTACTGGAACTGCGACCGAAAGTCGGCGACTCGGTGCAAAAAAACCAGGTCGTAGCAATAATTGAGCAATATAGCACCGAACAGGATATTGCACGCCTCAAAGCGGATCTGAACAACACTACCTCGCATGTTGATATGGCATCCAAGGTTGCCCAGCTCAATTCCCTGACCGACAAGCTGATCCGTGACGGTCAGGTGATAAGCCCCGCCAATGGAACGGTCGCAGAAATCAAGGTGAATCCGGGTGATGTAGTTTCTGCCGGCACTCCCCTGTTCAGTGTCCGGTTGTCGCCGGAGCAGCAGGAAATCAAAGTTTTGCTCTATATCCCGGCGCTCGATGGCAAGAGGGTTCAGCCTGGCATGACGGTCCAGTTATCGACAGGCACCACTAACGCCAATGAACATGGTTATCTGATCGGCCGTGTCAGCCGGGTCTCCGAGTACCCGGTCTCTGCGGAGGCAGTGACCCGCTGGAGCGGCAGCAAGGATGCGACCAACTGGATTTTGCAGCGCATCGGCGGCGCCGCGATGGAAGTGCATATCGACCTGATCAAGGACCCCGATACAGTCAGCGGTTATCTCTGGTCATCGATTTTCGGTTCCCCGGAGCGGCTGAGCGCTGGAACTGCCTGTACCGGTAACATTGTCGTAAAACGGCAGGCGCCAATCGTCAAAGCCTTCCAACGCCTGAACCAATGGCTGCGGAGCGACTGATGATGGGCAAACCGAAACAACGGGCTAAAACTCCTGTCGTCCTGCAGATGGAAGCAACCGAGTGCGGAGCCGCTGCACTCGGTTCGATACTGGCTTATTACGGCTTGTTTCTGCCGTTGGAAACCTTGCGTATCGAATGCGGCGTTTCCCGTGACGGCAGCAAAGCCGTTAATGTTTTGCGGGCCGCGCGCCGGCTCGGTATGGTGGGCAGCGGATTTCGCTACAGCCCCGACCAGATCCGTGAGCAGCCCCTGCCGGCAATCATCCACTGGAACTTCAACCATTTTTTGGTCCTGGAAGGGTTTAAGGGTGAACTCGTATACCTGAATGATCCTGCTTCCGGTCATCGCACGGTTGACTGGGAAGAGTTTGAAGGCTCTTATACAGGCATTGCCCTGATGTTGTCGCCGGGTCCGGATTTTCGCAAAGCCGGCGCTCCGCGCAGTTCGCTGCAGGCAATTTTGCAGCGGTTCCGCGATCATAAAGTCACGCTGGGATTCGTGCTCATCGCCGGATTAGGTCTTGTCGTTCCCGGTCTGGCACTGCCGGTCATGCAGCAGGTTTTTTTCGACGATATCCTCAGCCGTAAGCATGACGAGTGGCTGTTCAACCTGATGCTTGCCATGGGCGTCGTTGCGATCCTGCAAGCATCGCTCACTTATCTGCGGGCCTGGTGCCTGACCCGCTGGCAAGGCAGTATGACGATCGGCGGTTCCAGCAAATTCATGTGGCACTTGTTTCATTTACCGATGGAATTCTTTCAGCAACGCTATGTGGGGGAACTGGCTTCACGAGCCCAGTTCAACGAATCTGTGGCGCAGGTTCTCACCGGTCAGGCTGCGGCGGCGGTACTGGATGTTGCCGTCGCTCTGTTCTATCTACTGTTGCTGTTTCAGTACAATCCCGCATTGACCCTGATCGGATGTACTTTCAGCCTGATCAACGTATTGATCCTGCAGAGCATGTTCCGCTGGTTGAAAGATCAACAAATGAAAATCCAGCAGGAAGCCGGTAAAGTCTATGGAGTATCGATTGCCGGGATTCAGACGATCGAAACGCTGAAGGCCAATGGCAATGAAGCGGACTTCTTTACAAAATGGGCCGGTTACCAAAGCAAAATCCTCGATGCCATGCAACGCGTGGAACTTACGCAACAGCTGTTTATGCTGGCGCCGGTTCTGCTGGGCGGTCTGAATACGGCGATGATCATGGCAATCGGCGGCTTCGAAATCATGGACGGGCTGATGACTGTCGGTATTTTCATGGCGTTTCAGAGCCTGATGGGGAAGTTCCAGGAACCGGTCAACAAACTGCTGTCGCTGGTGGAAACCCTGCAAACGACCGAAACGCAAATGCACCGGTTGGATGATGTCATGCGCTATCCCCGCGATGCCAACATCGAAGCCGGTAATCATCCGACTGGATCGAATTTTGACAAACTGACCGGGCAAGTGGAGCTAAAGGAGATCAGTTTTGGCTATAGCCGACTGGAACCGCCGTTGATCGAAAAATTCAGCCTGCGTATTGAACCGGGTCGCCGAGTGGCGTTGGTGGGCGGTTCCGGCAGCGGCAAGTCAACCGTGGCCAAACTGGTTACCGGGTTGTATCAGCCATGGGAAGGCGAAATTTTGTATGATGGAAAAAAACGCACTGATTTGCCGCGGGAAGTCCTGGTCCATTCACTGGCCGGCGTGGATCAGGATATTGTCCTGTTCAGCGGCACCGTTGCCGAAAACATCTCGCTGTTCGATCCTACCTTGCCGCGATTTGATATTGTGCGTGCGGCGCGGGATGCAGTGATTCATGATGACATAGCCGCCCTGCAGGGCAGCTATGACGCCGCTGTGGAGGAAGGCGGACGCAATTTCAGCGGCGGCCAGCGGCAACGTCTGGAAATCGCCCGCGCCCTGGCCACCAACCCGTCGCTGCTAGTGTTGGATGAAGCGACCAGCGCCCTCGACCCGCTGACCGAACGCCTGGTCACCGACAATATTTCCCGCCGAGGTTGCGCCTGTCTGGTCATTGCTCATCGTCTCAGCACCATCCGGGATTGCGATGAAATCATCGTGTTGCAACAAGGAAAAGTGGTGCAGCGGGGAACGCATGAAGAGATGATGGCGGCCGGCGGTCCTTACAAACAGTTGCTTGACCCGGATCTTGACCAGCGGACGCCTGGACGGGAAGAAGGTGAAAAGGCATGAGCAGCGACCTCAAAACTGCCGCCCCGCAATTTATTCCACTTGAGCCCGCCCAACCGTTCTGGCTGGAACATTCGGATACTTTCTGGCAGGTCTGGCAAGGCCGCGTCGAGGTGTACGCGGTTTCTGCCGCCAATAGTCGCAGATTTCAGCAAACGTATTTGTTTACAGTGGAAGAAGGTCAGCCCCTGTTTGGCATTCCATTCCACGGCGATGGCGGCATCCGTCTGATGGCGCAAAGCCCCGGCGGCGCCGAACTTAAAACCATGTCACGCGCAGGTCTGCTTGGCAATGCCTGTCGCAGCGGACGGCACATTTTTGAAGTCATCTGGTTTATGATCGAAGAATGGCTCGATGTTTTGCTATCCAGTCCCGACGTTGTAGCGCCGCCGCGGATTTTCTCCCTGTTGGCGGCTGGACAAACGCTGTCGCTCGCTGCCGGGCAATCGGTCCGGACCGGCAAGGAAGTGATCTGGGCTAGGCGCCAGAGCGGCGAACTGCGCTACGGTCGCTTGCCGGATTACTGCGCACCGCCGGATATGGTCTTTCCGATCACCCAGCCAGCTTGGGTAAGAGCAGCTACGGTCGCTGAAATTAGCGGTTTGACCACCGACCAGATGTTCCCGCCTACCGATGCGGTAGATACGGATACCTTCTGGAAACCACTCGACGACTGCCATCAACTCTTCTCGGAAATTATTGCCCAGTTCTTTGCCGATCAGGTCCGCCGCGACCGTCAACGATTGGTTGACCGGCGCGGCCAGCGGGAAAAATTGTTGCATAATGCGGCAACACATCTGCTGCGTCATGATATTACGGATGTCAGTATTTTTGCTACCGCTGATTCATCTGTTCCGCCAATCTTACTCACGTTGCGTCGCATTGCCGGTTATCTGGGCCTGGCGGAAGAAACGGTTCGTTTGCCGAAAGACAAGGGAAACGAACTCGGCGAATTGCAGCTGATCAACCAGATTGCCCATCTTGCCGGCCTGCAGATGCGAAAAGTCCAGCTGCAGCAGGGCTGGCACGAGCAAGATAATGGCCCGCTGTTGGCTTACTATGGACCCGATCGGAAACCCGCCGCCCTGTTGCCGGTCTCGCCCAAGTCTTATCAGTTGTTCCTGCCCGGCGAAGCGGTCGGTCGAACGCTAACCCCGTCCGATCTGTCGGCAATCCAGCCGCAGGCGTATACTTTTTACGCCTCACTCCTCGCCAAGTCGGTAACCTTAAGCGAGTGGATCAAGTTTTCACTGAAAAAGTGCTGGCCGCAGGACTATGTATCCATCGTGCTGACCAGTCTGATTGCCGGGATGATTCCCATGCTCACGCCGTTTGTCACCAATACGATTTTTAGCGATCTGATTCCGATTGCTGACCGGCATGGTCATGTAATGGTCATTCAGGTCATGATGGTGGCGGCACTTGCTTCGACCGGCGTATCCCTGACACGCGGCATTGCAGTCATGCGGCTCAAAGGACGTACCCGACTGGCAGCCGAAGCTGCACTCTGGCTAAGGATGCTGTCGCTCCCCTCCGCTTTCTTCCGGAAATATGAAGCAGGTGACCTGGCGCTGCGGTTGAACAGCACCAATATGGTATCCATGGTGCTGTCCAATTCTACGGTTTCCACCATTTTCAACGGAATTCTTTCTGTATTTAGTTTGGCCATGATGCTGTATTACAGCTGGAAGCTAGGATTGATTTCCTTGCTGTTGCTGCTGATCTATGTTTCCGTCGTCAGTTTTCTGGTCTGGAAAATGATCGCTAACAAGCGGCAAATGATGGAAGCGGCTGGCAAGGTCGCAGGTCAGGTATTGCAGCTTTTGAACGGTCTGGCCAAATTCCGGATGCAGGGCGCTGAGCCACAAGCTTTTTACCTGTGGGCCAAAGATTTTGGCGCCGAGTGGAAGTGGAACCGCGCCGTCCGTTGGAACAGCAACTGGCTGGAAGTGGTCAACAGCCTGCAACCGATCCTGCTGTCCATGTTGATCTTCTACCTGACAATGTATTGGCTGGAAGCCGGTGATAAAGAAAAGAGCCTGTTCATTTCTCAGGCCGACTTTTTGAGTTTTAACGCGGCGATGAGCGGGTTCAACGCTGCAGTCATCGGCATGATCCCCGTGTTCTCCCAGTTGATGGACCTGATCCCAACCTTGGAACGGTTGAAACCGATTCTTGAAACGGCGCCGGAAGTCAGTGAGGAAAAAATCGAAGCCGGCGAATTGACCGGTCGGGTCGAAGTGAATAACCTTTCGTTCCGTTACGCACCGGAAAAACCTCTGGTGCTGGAGAACATATCGATGACGATCAAGCCGGGGCAATTCATCGCCATCGTCGGTAGTTCCGGCAGCGGCAAATCGACTTTGCTACGCTTGCTGCTCGGCTTTGAACAGCCGGAAACCGGCGCCGTATATTTCGACGGGCAGGATCTTGCCGAAATCAGCGTTAAGTCTGTTCGCTCCCAAATGGGTGTGGTTTTGCAACATGGACAACTGATGGCGGGCGACATCTTTGGCAATATTGTCGGGTCTCTGCCGCTCTCGATCGATGACGCCTGGGTTGCGGCGGAAATGGTCGGCCTGGCCGACGATATCCGGGCAATGCCGATGGGAATGCACACGATGATCAGCGAAGGCGCTTCAAACATCTCCGGCGGACAAAGGCAACGGGTCCTGATCGCCCGTTCCATCGTCAACCGGCCGCGGATTATTGTATTCGATGAAGCCACCAGCGCTCTCGACAACCGGACCCAGGCCATTGTGACCGAAAGCCTCGAAAAACTAAAAGCGACACGGATCATTGTCGCCCACCGGCTCAGCACCATTTGCAACGCGGATTACATTTATGTGCTGGATAAAGGCAAACTAGCAGAAAGCGGAACTTTTGACCAACTAATGAAGCACGATGGAATCTTTGCTTCCATGGCGAAACGCCAGCTGGCGTAGAAAAAACGAAAAAAAGAGGCCCGCAAGGGTCTCTTTTTTATATACACAGTTCGATTGCTGACTCTTGTGACCTATTAAGAGTTCGCCTGTTTTTCTTTTTCCAGTCGTTGCACTTTTTCATCCAGCCGGTTAATGTGTTGCTGCAGACAACGCAGCATCTCTTCGACCGGGTCGGGCAGATTGTTGTGGGCGAGGTTGTCCGGGTTGATCGCTTCGGCGCACTGGTTCACTTTTTGCCCATACCGATATACTACACGGCCTGGAATCCCGACAACGGTCGAATTGGGTGGCACTTCCGACAACACCACCGATCCGGCGCCGATTTTTGAATCGCTGCCGACTTTGAACGAACCGAGAATTTTCGCCCCAGTCGCCACCACCACATTATCGCCGATTGTTGGATGCCGTTTGCCTTTTTCCTTGCCGGTCCCTCCCAGCGTGACCCCTTGATAAACCGTCACATTATCGCCAATCTCCGCAGTTTCACCAATCACCGTGCCCATGCCGTGGTCGATGAAAAAACCTTTGCCGATCGTTGCGCCGGGGTGGATTTCGATGCCGGTGAAGAATCGGGCGATGTGGGAAACTAGGCGGGCCAAAACAATATAATCGCGCACATAGAAATAATGGGAGATACGGTGTGCCCAGATCGCATGCAAGCCCGGATAGCACAATACCACTTCCAGCGTGTTGCGAGCCGCCGGATCCCGGTCAAAAACCGCCCGGATGTCTTCTTTTATCTGTTTGAACATGAATACCCCTCCCGTCTTACGAAACTGCCGGATTGCGTCTGCGTCGGAACCCTTGGTCCTGTGAGATGGTTCGACCAATCGCTTCGATTTTTTCGCTGACACAACTTCTACAATCAGCCGGAGCATCATTGAGGCAAATTTTTCCCGGATATAGCATGTACAGTTTTCGGTAATCCGTATCGGTCACATTTGGCATCACTACGTTGGCGCCGCGCTGCAAAGCCAGCATCCTTCCATTGGGCTGCAAGGTTTCCATCGCCGTGGTAGCCGGAATATTGGCTTCAGGCAACAACAAACGGGTCAACGCCATCATGCGGCAGGCCAGATCGAAGGTTCCGCCGGTCGCTGCCGCCAAGGGCGTATCTGGGTTGGGGATGAAAGGACCGATTCCGACCATATCCACATCCAGTTGCTTAAAAAACAACACATCTTGCGCCAACGACTCGATGCTTTGTCCTGGCAAACCCACCAACGAACCGGTTCCAACTTCGAATCCCAATTCCTTAAGATCGTGCAGGCAACGCACTCGATTGTCCCAACTCATACCTGGATCGAGTTTTTCATACAGTTCTTTGTCGGTGGTTTCAATGCGCAGCAAATACCGATCGGCGCCGGCAGCCCGCAGTGCAGCGTATTCTTCACGCATTTTTTCGCCGATACTGAGTGTCAGCGCCACGCCCAGTTTCTTTAATTCGGTTAGCACAAACGACAATCGGTCCGAACTGAAAAAATCATCTTCACCGGACTGCAGCACAAGTGTTTTATAGCCAAGCTCAGCCGCCCGTTGACCAAATTCCAAAATCGTTTTTGCATCGAGCCGATACCGCTCCACTTCGCGATTATCGCGTCGCAGTCCGCAGTACATACAGTTTTGCTTGCAGATGTTGGAAAACTCAATCAGGCCACGCAACTCCACCTGCGGGCCGATATAACGTTGCCTGACGCGATCCGCGGCAGCAAAAAGAGGTTCTGCGGCTGCCGGCTCGCGAAGCAAGGTAACGATTGCTTCCGCCGGAAGCTGGTGTTCTTTTTCAGCCTGTTCTATTAAAACCGTAAATTTCTCGCTCACGTTCTCATCCTCGCATCTCACGATGATTTTGATTTTTTATGTTGATTTTAATTCTAATCATTTTAGTCGGATTTGATTTGATTGTAGTCCTTTCTTGCCTGTCTTGTCAATCCAACAGACAATTCAGGCAGTTCTTTTGCATCTCAGTCGCATATTTTGTCAGTTCAGTAAAAAATCGTGGCGCAAACAACTGCCAAATGAAAAAATGAGACGGCAGAAAAATATATTAGGAGGGACCTTATGAAAAAGTATGGACTCGTAATCGCCCTATTGGTGATGCTGGGGATCATGGCACTGCCGACGCCGGCGGATTTGCCGGTTGCCGGACACCGGATGCTGGCCATCCTCGTATTCTCTGTTATCGTCTGGATGACCGACACCATTTCCTATCCGGTCAGCGCCGCCGTCATCATGGCGTTGATGGCCTTTACCCTGGGAGTGTCGCCTGACCCTATCAAACCGGCGGCCATGCTCGGCACCAGCCGCGCCCTGACGATTGCTCTCGGCGGCTTTAGCAATACGGCGTTGGCATTGGTCGGCGGCGCATTGTTCATTGCGGCGGCCATGATGAAAACCGGCCTGGACAAGAGGATCGCCCTTGTCGTTCTGTCAAAAATCGGCGCCCGTACCAACCGGGTTTTGGCTGGAGTCATCTTTGTCGGCTTCTTGCTCAGCTTTTTTGTCCCCAGTACAACTGCCCGCGTATCCTGTTTGGTTCCAATCGTAATGGGTATTATTCTTGCTTTTGGTGTGGAACGGAAAAGTAAATTTGCCGGTGTCATGATGATCGCCACGGCGCAGGCCGATAGCATCTGGAATGTCGGCATCAAAACCGCAGCGGCGCAAAACATGATCGCCGTCGGCTTTATCGAAAAACAACTTGGTGTATCGATTACCTGGATGGACTGGTTTATCGCCGCCTTGCCGTTTGCTGTTTTGATGTCGGTCGCACTCTACTTTGTGCTGATGAAAATCATGCCGCCGGAAATGGATGAAATTGCCGGCGGCGACGCGGTCGTCGCCAAAGCATTGGCCGAACTTGGCCCGATGAAGACCGATGAAAAGAAAATGTTGGCCATTTCATTCATCCTGTTATTTTTCTGGGCAACCGAAAAAGTCGTGCACCCTTTTGACACTTCTTCAACGACCATTGCCGCAATTGCCGTGATGTTGCTGCCTGGCATCGGCGTCATGTCCTGGAAGGAAGCGCAGCCCAACATCCCCTGGGGAACATTGATCCTGTTCGGCGTCGGCATCAGCCTTGGTTCGGCGATTCTCTCGACCAAAGCGGCAGCCTGGGTCGCCAAGTTGATTGTGGGCACTTTCGGCCTGCAGACTTTGCCGGCCCTGGTGATCCTGGCGATTCTGTCCGCGTTCCTGATCATTATTCACCTTGGCTTTGCCAGCGCCACCGCCCTGGCTTCGGCAATGATCCCAATCATTATTTCGATTCTGCAAAGCGTGAAAACTCCCGGCATCAACGTTGTCGGACTAACTATGATCCTGCAGTACGTGGTCAGTTTCGGATTTATTCTGCCGGTCAACGCGCCGCAAAACATGGTTGCCTACGGCACGGAAACCTTTGAAGTAAGGGATTTCATCAAAACCGGCATTCCATTAACCATTATTGCCTTTGCACTGATTATGCTCCTGGGGGCAACCTACTGGAAGTGGCTCGGTTTGGTTTAGCGCCAAATCCACCCCACAATGAAAATGAAATGGAGGCGTAACCTTGGCACTAGCAATCAACAAGAAATTCTGCAAAGGGTGCGGGATCTGCGTGGCGTTCTGTCCGAAGCAGGTGCTCGAACTCGACGAACTGGGCAAAGTCTACGAAAAAGCACCGGAGGCCTGTA
>JAHDPL010000034.1 GCA_018434355.1 Sporomusaceae bacterium
AAAAAGTGGACCGGCCGGATTCAAAACTGGGGGCTGATATTAGCCCAGTTTTCAATCTATTTTGAAGATCGTTTGGCTGGATATATTCGATAGCCTGTGTCCGGGAGTAGGAATGTTTACACAAAATTATTGACAGACCCTGCCATTACAGGCTTTTTTTGTTGGTTGCGTTGATTATAACTTTGCTTGAATAAATTCATCAAAATCAGGTATGATATTAATGCAGCTCAGGTATTACAACCGGAGCTATCTTTTTAAGGGACCGTCAAGCGGGTAAAGGCAGTCAAACCTTCTCGCATTCTAGCAAATTTTTTATGAGGTGAGTAAATGAGTCAGGAAATCGACAAAATAATTTATTCCATGATCCGTGTATCGAAAAAGCACGGGCAAAAAGAAGTCCTCAAGGACATTTCGCTCTCTTACTTTTACGGAGCAAAAATCGGTGTCCTGGGTCTGAACGGATCCGGCAAAAGTTCGCTGCTCAAAATACTGGCCGGAGAAGATCAGAGTTTTGACGGCAAGACCGTTCTCGCCCCAGGCTACACCATCGGCTATCTGCCGCAGGAACCGCTGGTGGATGAAACCCGCACCGTGCGCGAGGTGGTGGAAGAAGGCTTAATCGAACTGGTTCAGATTCGCGATGAGTACGAAGCCATCAATGCCAAATTTTCCGAGCCGATGGAACCGGACGAAATGGACGCGCTGATCACCCGTCAGGGTGAAGTGCAGGAACTTATGGACAGTAAGGGTGTTTGGGATCTGGACTCCAGGCTTGAAATGGCCATGGACGCTTTGCGCTGCCCTCCGTCCGACACGCCGGTTTCGGTGATTTCGGGCGGTGAACGCCGCCGGGTGGCTTTGTGTCGCCTGCTGCTGAAAAACCCGGACATCCTGCTGTTGGACGAACCGACCAACCACCTGGATGCTGAATCGGTAGCCTGGTTGGAACATTTTTTAAACACTTTCCCCGGCACTGTAATTGCCGTAACCCACGACCGTTACTTCCTGGACAACGTGGCTGGCTGGATTCTTGAACTGGATCGCGGCCGCGGCATCCCCTGGAAGGGCAACTACTCCTCCTGGCTGGAACAAAAGCAACAGCGCCTGGCCAACGAAGAAAAACGTGAAGTCGAGCGTATGAAGACCCTGGCCCGTGAACTGGAGTGGATCCGCATGGCTCCCAAAGGACGTCACGCCAAGAGCAAAGCCCGGATCAACGCTTATGAAGCGATGCTTTCCCATGAGTCTGAGCGCGTGGGTCAAGATTTGGAAATCTACATTCCACCGGGACCGCGCCTGGGCAAGATCGTCATTGAAGCCGATAATGTCAGCAAAGCCATGGGTGACAAGCTGCTGATGGAAAACATGAGCTTCATGATTCCATCTGGAGCTATCGTAGGGATCATTGGTCCAAACGGAGCTGGTAAAACCACTCTCTTCAAGATGATCACCGGACAGGAAAAGCCCGACAGTGGCAGCCTGAAAGTCGGTGAAACCGTTAAGTTGGCTTATGTGGACCAGAACCGCGACTCCCTTGAGCCCGATAAAACGGTCTACGAAGTGATCAGTGACGGCCATGACATGATCAAGCTGGGCAACCGCGAGATTAATGCCCGGGCTTATTGCGCGCGCTTCAATATCATTGGACAGGACCAGCAAAAGAAAGTGGACGTGCTATCCGGCGGTGAACGCAACCGCGTTCATCTGGCCAAGATGCTGAAAGCTGGCGCCAACGTAATCCTCCTTGACGAACCTACCAACGACTTGGACGTGAACACCATGCGCGCACTGGAAGACGCACTGGAGAACTTTGCCGGCTGCGTGCTGGTCATCAGCCACGACCGCTGGTTCCTTGACCGCATCGTGAGTCACATCATGGCTTTTGAGGGGGACTCTGTCGTAACCCTCTTCGAGGGCAACTATTCGGACTACGAAGCCGACCGCAAAAAACGTCTTGGCAAAGAAGCCGACCAGCCGCATCGAATGAAGTTCAGAAAACTCACCCGCTAGAAAGCGGCTCAATGTCATAGCAAATATAAAGGCTTCCAGCCATTCTTGGTTGGAAGCCTTTTGTAGTGCAGGACGAAAATTTGAAGTTTTGGCGATCGGGTTAAGAAGAATTGGGCTTATTCCGCCGCAGCTCCGATAAAGATGGCTGTTACGATATTGTTTTTTATATCGAAAATAATCCCGCCATAGACTGAACCAGCGATGATTGATGAATTGGGCTTGCTATCATTGGGATTGATTTCGTCTTTATAAGCACTTTGAACCGCTGCATCGCTGCTGCCGATTTGAATTCCGCGTTGGGTTTTATAGTCGCACGGGCCTATAATTTTTATCATATTGACTGTCTGGGTGATTTCCTTTCTAATCATATCAAGTTCAATCCCTTTGGCGTGATAAACCCAGCGTTGGTGTTCCATTCCGTCAGCACCCCAAATTTTCGCAGCAGATTTTTGATCGGGTTCGCCGAGGGCTTTCAGAATGGAACTGTCTGTAGCGCCGATGGAGATGGGGCCGAGGGTTTCCTTCATGAGCAAAAAGCCGATTTTCAAATAATCGGTTTTGGCGCCGGTGTCGACAACTTGTTGGGCAAACGCGGACCCTGAGAATGCATGGGGGAAGTGACATATAGAGGGATTTACGCATAGCGTGACACCAACGATAAGTCCGCAAAGCCATGTTTTTTTCATCATGAATCTCCAATCATATCCTTTTACTACAATATTTCGCCAACACGGGAAAGTGTCCTTCCGAAGAGATTTTTTGCTATGTAAACAGTTTGGCGATCAGGTTGGCGATCAAGTCCACAATGAAAAAGTTTTACAATTGTTTAAATTTGCGGGTTTTGCTTCTGGTATAATATGGCTGAGCAATGACCAACATCGCTTGGATTCTGCAGAAATTATAATAGCCGGAGGGATGCGCAGATGTCAGTTGAGAATGTGAAAAAGTTTTATGAAGCGGTTAGTCGAGACGAATCAATGAAACAGAAGTTTGTCGAACTGTCTCGAAAGTATCAAGGTCAGCAAATGGATGAAGCAAATGCGATGGCGGTAACGGAGCAGGAAGTATTGCCATTCGCACAACAGATGGGATATTCCTTTGCAATGAACGATTTGAAATCTTATGACGAAGAAATTAAGCAGGCGAAAATGAATTCTGAACTGAGCGATGACGAATTGGTAGCTGTGTCGGGGGGAGGAGAACTTTGGTGTTTTGTCTCTGCACGGATTGCAATGATCTGTACAGGGTATGGTTCATAATGGTAATATTGAAATAAAGCAAGGCTCTGCGGATTTTCATCCGGAGAGCTTTTTGTGTTGGAAAAAGTTTAACAATTGCTGAAAAATAGCGGGCTTTTCTTTTATATTTTATATAATTCTACGGAAAGGCAGGAAAACAAGTGTACAAAAAGCTCAAACCCCAGTTTGCACTACGGGGCTGGTATGGTTTGCCCTATGGGATCATGGACACGAAAACCGGCCAGACCGGCTTTATCGACGCAGTCGCGTTTCAGGCCGCCAGTTTTTGCGACGGCAAGATGAACCTGGACTCGCCGCTGGTGCTACCGGCCCACCGGGAAGCGGTCGCCAAACTGGAAAGCGCCGGGGTTGTTGAGGACTGCCTGCCCGGTACAGAACTCGAGCCGTGGCAAAAATATTGTCGTTCCAGCGGTCGCTATGCCGCATCGGCGCATTGGTCCATCACCGGACGATGCAACCTGCGTTGCCGGCACTGTTATATGTCGGCGCCACAGGCAAAATATGGCGAGCTGACGACCGCGGATTGCCTGCGGATTGTCGACCAGATCGCTGCAGCCGGCATTGGGCAGGTGTCCCTGACCGGTGGCGAACCGCTGGTCCGTGCCGACTTCTGGCAGTTGGTTGACGCTTTGTTGGAGCGTCGCATTGTGATCCGGCAAATCTATACCAATGGGTTATTGGTGACGGATGAGCTGCTGGCGGGATTAAAAACCCGCGGGATTAACTGCTCGTTTTCGCTGAGTTTTGACGGTTGCGGCTGCCACGACTGGATGCGCGGGCTCTCCGGCGCGGAAGAGGCAGTCATCGCAGCGATCCGGTTGCTGCGATCCCACGGATTTGGGGTTGGGGTAGAAACCGTATTATATACAGACAATCTTGCGCACATGAAAGAAACCTATGAATTGATGAAATCACTCGGGGTGAGTCACTGGAAAACCTCGCCGGCGATGAATGTCGGCAATTGGCAACAAGAACAGGGAGAGTACGACCTGCCCATTGATACTCTCTATGCGGCCTATCTGGATCTGATCTCACTGCACCAGGCTGATGGCGCACCACTCGACATGATGCTCGGCGGATTTTACTTTGGACGGCGCGGCAGCAAGGATGTCATGATTCCGTTAGTCAAATTTGACGGCACGGACACCGCGCTACGGCAAGTGCTGTGCCGAAGTTGCCGGGTCAACCTTCATATCATGGCCGATGGAAAACTGTTGCCTTGCATTCCGATGACCGGTTCCGCCGTGGAAGCGGAAATGCCCAGTCTGCTCGAAACAACAATCGCTGAAGCGCTTGCCGGGTCGCGGTTTTTTGATGTGATCGACATGAAGTTGAGCGATGTTTTGGCGAATAATCCGGAATGCGCCGCCTGCGAATACAGATTGCGCTGCGGTGGCGGCTGCCACGCGTGCGGTATGGCGTTCGGCGGAAGTCTTTACAGCGCCGACCCGTATAGCTGCTTTTTCTTCAAAAACGGTTATGAACAAAAAGTGAAGGATCAGGTTGCCCTGCACCAACGGAAATAAGGTGACGCCTGTTTTTCTTAATAAGCGAGAATCAAGGCTCTTCGGATTTTCGTCCGAGGAGCTTTTTGTGCTGGTGGATTGGGTTTTGCGGCAGTTCAATTTGACAAAACCGACCAAATGATTGCGACGCTGCTCAGAAAAATCATGACGAGTGAGCCCGTTCTTAATGCGGGTACGCTAATCCGATAAAACATCTTTTCGCCGAGATAAAAACCTGTGTATAAGGCGGGAATGGCGACCAGGATATAATGCCAAAGTTCACTGATTCGTAGTGAACCGGCAGCATAGGAAAATAAAACAGAGGCAATATTTATCAATAGGAAAAAACGGGCTAGATTGGCGCGGAATTCTATTTTGTTTTCTTCCGCTTTGGCATTGAGATAATATAAAATGATGGGTGGACCGGTAACGCCTGTCGTCGTGGTCAAAAAACCACTGACAAATCCAATGACATATTCAACAGGTTTACAGTGTTTTACTGGAAACGTATAACGCTTCCAAAGTGCAATAGTAACTAATAAGAGCAGTACGCCAATGAAAAGCTTTAACCCCTCGTTACTGATCATCGTCATGACGAAAGCGCCGGGGATGGCGCCAATAACGCTGGCGGTAAGCAGCGGGGCGATCGCTTTGAAGCTGCCCTGATTTCTGGTGGCTCGCAACAAAAAAACGCAAATGATTAACGCTGTTAGCATGACCAGCATGACGGTCTCTTTGGCACTCAACACCAGGGCAAGCAGCGGCGCGGTGATGATTGCATAACCAAAGCCGGTTGTGGTCTGCAGGAAACTGGAAAACAGTATGACAAGGAAAACGTATGCTTCAGTAATTATCAACAAATCCTCTCGTGCCAAAGATGTTTTATTACTGCATATCAACTTCGTGATTAACCAGATAAATCCTTTTAGGATACGAAAAACTGCCCGCCGTAGTGCTTGAATGCTTTGTTTGCATTGGGAAGCATGCCTTATTGGTGTTATGCAGGAATTATTTGTTTTTTATCGAAAAAGAAAATATGTAAGTGTATCGGAGGGCAGCGAAAGTGTTTGAACCCAAAAAAGTGATGATTGTTGATGATTCAAAACTCATACGCTTGACGGTTCGACGCATTCTGGAAGCTCAAGGTATTGAAGTGACCGAAATGGATACTGTGGAGCCCTTGTTGGAAGAACCTTGGCGGGCGGACGATTTGGACCTTCTGATTCTTGATATAAATTTACCAGGAACTGATGGAATTACTGCCTTAAAATACATGCAAACCTGCGATGAACTGAAACGTTTGCCGGTTATGATCTTGTCTTCCTATTCGGAGCGAACGATGGTATGTAAGGCGATTGAATACGGGGCAATAGAATATATGACGAAACCTGTCGTGGATGATGAGTTGATCAGCCGGGTGATTAATGCGATCGGTCCGTTGCAGGATGGGGTCACGGAGTGTATATGCAACGAAGTTAGCCGGGCAAAGCGGGGGAATACGAGCCTTTCGATAATTAGGGCTGGGATTGGTAATGCTCCTTCAACCAGCTTGATGCAAGAAATACGCAAGCAACTCAAAGGCGTTTTACGAAGCATAGATACTGTTTTGATTTCTCGCGGGCGTCTATTTATTATTGTTTTGCCGGTTACCGGAATCTCGGGCTGTAAAGTAGTAAAAAAGAAAATCAATAACATACTTGAATGTCGAAGAGAAATTGTCGCAAATGTTATGTTGTCCCAAGTTTCCTTTCCCGACGACGGCGATACTGCAGAGAGTCTAATTGCACTGCTCAACGAAAAGGGAGATGCAGTCATTGATAATGCTTGCTAAGGCGAGCTGGAAATCCTGACCAAGCTTGATCCAGGCTCTTCAGATAGCTGATCTGGAGAGCCTTTCTTGTGCTATTATGAAATCAATTCAAAGCAAGGGTTGTTGAGAAGAAGAAAGATTATAAATAGGCGGCAGAAACTAAAATGATGAATGATATTTACGGGTTCATCGTCGAAAACAAATGGCTGATATTGCTGGTGCTAGAGGTATTTGCCTGGTCGGCGACCTTTTTCATGCTTTACGCCAGATACAAAATGCATTCGGACTTCTGGTTCAAAGCTGCCTCGGCTATGCTGATCATGACTGGGTTTGTTCCCCAGATTCTGTTGGGTGTGATTAATTTCATCGATTCAAAAGAGCTCGACTTGTTCACGCTGGTGCTGGTCTTGCTGGTGGTTTACGGGGGGACTGTTGGAAAAAAACATGTGCAAAAATTGGATGATTGGGCAAGAGCGAAGTTTTCAAATCGAGAAATGGAGGACTAGGCTTTTGTAATCTGGCGGCTGACATGATAATATTATTATAAAATGTTCAAACTTAAGGAGTTGAGAAGTTCACGTGGACGCAGACCCGTCTATAAGTACGGAGATTTTCATCATATTGCTACTGATCCTGGCCAATGGTATTTTTGCGATGACCGAAATTGCAATCGTATCTTCACGCAAAGCCCGGTTGGAGCGGCAGGCGGCAGAAGGCAGCAGCGGAGCAAAACAGGCGCTGGAACTGGCAAATGACCCGACGGAACTGCTATCGACCGTTCAGGTGGGTATCACGTTGATTGGCATCGTTACGGGTGCGTTTGGCGGAGCTACCCTTGCGAAGGCATTGGCGCCGCATATACAACCATTGCCGTTGGTCGGTCCCTATAGCACCGGAGTCAGTCTGTTCATCGTTGTTGCGGCGATCACCTATTTTTCGCTGATTTTTGGCGAGTTGGTGCCCAAGAAAATTGCGCTCAACAACCCAGAGCCGATTGCATCGGCGATTGCGATTCCGATGCGGATTTTTTCCAAACTGTTTTTGCCGATGGTACGGTTGCTTAGCTTTTCCACGGAGTTGGTGCTTAAAACATTGAAGATCAAAGAGCCGGCCGATCAAGGTGTAACCGAGGAAGAAATCAAGATCATGATTGCCGAAGGGACGGCCTTCGGTACGTTTGAAGAGACTGAGCGCGCCATCGTCGACCGGGTGTTCAGCCTGGGCGACATGCGGGCTTCCGCGCTGATGACGCCGCGCACACAGGTTGACTGGATTGACCTGGAGGATGACGAAGAAAACATCTGGCTATCGATTTCCGAGAGCATTCACTCCAAATTGCCGGTTGCCCGTGGCAGTCTTGATGATATTGTCGGGGTGGTGCATTTGCGCGATATACTGGCCAATCGCGGTCAACAGACGCTGCCGATCGAAGAGAACATCCAGACGCCGCTGTATGTTCCGGCGAGTTTGCGGGCTTTCAAGCTGCTTGAACAATTTCAGCAGACAGGTACGCATATCGCATTTGTCATGGACGAGTTCGGCGGACTGATTGGCGTGGTGACGCTGCACGATATTTTGGAGCAACTGGTTGGCGAGTTGCCGGAAGAGGAAGAGCACCCGGAAGTGGTGAAACGGGATGACAACTCGTGGTTGATGGATGGGCTGCTCTCTATCGAGGAGTTCAAAAGGATGTTCAACATCGAGGAAATGCCGGAACAAGATACTGAGCATTACCAAACGTTGGGCGGCTTCATCACTTCGTATCTGGGCAACTTACCCAAAACCGGCGAAAAATTTGAGTGGGCCGACTTTCGGTTTGAAATCGTCGACATGGATAAAATGCGCATCGACAAAGTAATCGTCACACGTCTTGACATCGATATGAATTGAGACCTGCTGTTGACGAACCGCGGAAATCCAGCTATAATAAGGATTAAGTAAATAATGACTGCTCTCTACAAGGGGAGTAGCCGGACAGCAGAATCGTCAGTACGGAAATAAAGCCCGGTTCTGTTGGCAGCTTAAACAATTGCAGGCAAGACCTTGTTCTTAATGAACGAGGTCTTTTATTATGAATTTATGGGTCAATTTTTTGGAGGTGTAAAATCAAGATGAATAATCTGAAACTGGTCGTATTGTTAGCGCTCCTGACCGGCCTGCTGATCACCGCAGGCAAAGCTTTCGGCGGAACCAGCGGCATGATGCTGATGTTTGTCGTGTCGATGGGAATTAACTTCTTCAGTTACTGGTACAGTGACAAAGTCGTGCTCAAGATGTATGACGCACGCGAGGTAGACATCCATTCCGCCCCCGAACTGGTGGGGATGGTGGCGAACCTGGCCCGTAGGGCTGGCATGCCGATGCCCCGCGTATACATTATCGATACCGACGCGCCGAATGCATTTGCGACCGGGCGTGATCCAGAACATGCCGCTGTCGCGGTTACATCCTCGCTGATGCGGGCCTTGACGCCGCAGGAACTGGAAGGAGTAATGGCGCACGAATTGGCTCATGTCAAAAATCGCGACACCCTGATCAGCACGCTGGTCGCGTCGCTGGCTGGCGCCATTAGCATGCTTGCCAATATGGCGCAATGGGCGGCAATTTTCGGCGCGGGGCGCGGCAATGACGAAGAAGACGGTGGCGGCGGATTGATTGGGTCTCTGTTTATGATCATTCTAGCGCCGATAGCTGCGATGTTGATTCAGATGGGGATTTCGCGTTCGCGGGAATTTTTGGCTGACGAAACAGGCGCAAAAATGGCGGGAAATCCGATGGCTCTCGCTTCGGCGCTGCGGAAAATCGAACACTACGCGATGCACCGCACCATGCCGGAAGCGACTCCGGCCACTTCACACATGTTTATCGTCAATCCGTTTGCAGGAACCGGCACTTGGTTGATGAGCCTGTTCAGCACGCATCCGCCGACCGAGTCCCGCGTGCAAAAACTTCAGGCATTGGCGGGGTCTGGCGCGTTCCGAACTCAATAGGGTTTGCCTGGACTCTTCATATCGACGTTTCCAAATCCGGATTGCCGTAGCAGATTGCCACGGCAATCTTTTTTTGCAGGAATTTGCCGCAGAATCCAGAAACTTTCCACATTAATGTTTGCAGGCAAACAGCAAATTCGATTTATTGGAGCATTCCTGTAGCGAGTAAAAATAGACTTTGAAAAAAGAGACGCCCGGCAATACAATGGCAATGTGCTGACTCCGGCAAGAAAGGCACAAAACCAAAATATTGAGGAGGCGTCCCAAGATGAAGTTTACCCAAAACGA
>JAHDPL010000036.1 GCA_018434355.1 Sporomusaceae bacterium
CGCGGTTTATTTCCCGTACCCCAAATCCACATCGCGACCAGTAGACATAGTCTTTCCGAAGAAATGGCCCAACGTGATTAATGTGAAAAACTGCGATAGAACGAGGAAAACGAAGAAAAACGTTTGATTATTAAGGGAGGGGGATTTCATTTTGATTAATAGGATGGATATTGAAGACTGTGCAGAGGATGCGAAAAATCTATCGGTATTAGCAGGAACGATCCACGACGCACTTTGCTACAGCCCGAGTACACCTGATGTACATTTTGCCTCTGTTGCGCTGTTGAAAAACCTTCTTCGGGATCACGCGGAAAAACTAAATGCAATTGTGGTAAGTATTCTTTGTCAGGAAACTAATACTGTCAATCTGGTGCGTAAGTGAACTTAGGACTGTTGGAAAGTGGCTGCTACGGTGGCCGCCTTTCTCCACCAGTGGAGAACCCTAAGAAATTCTGAGGGGGTCGGCAGTACCGATACCCCTTCAGGGGGTAAGTTCAATTGATACCCTTTGATGAGTTCGCGGCACTTCGTCCCCACTTGTGGGGATGAATCAATCAGCGAACGCAAAAATCCGTTCAGTGACGGGCGGAATTTCCCGCTGGTTGCTAAGCCAAAATATTAGTTTAGTGCCTGAGCGTGATTTAGCAGATTTTGCCCACAAGTGGGCACAGGCAAACATGTCTACAGAGAGCATTTGGCCCGGCATCTCCACAAGTGGAGAAATGCCTAGCATCTATGACACTCAACAAAAACGGGGGCCTAGAAACGAATTCTTGAGCGTCGCCACTAGTGGCTACGATTATCCGACTCAAGTACGAGTAGTCAACGGGGCAAGGGTAAGAGCATTGTTCGTATCCTAGGAAGGCACCAGGGATTTAAGACCTCGCCACGATTCCCAGATTGTTGGGAAAAAACTTTTGGCACTTTGTGCCTGCCATATTTGCGAAAAATAAAAGGGGGTGAAATCATGGCAAAGAAAAAACCGGATCCGGACCAAGGCAAAGAAAAACGAAGAGGGCATGGTGAAGGAAGTTGGCAGTATCTTGATGATTTGGAGAAGTGGAAATTCAGAGTATCGGCCAAAGACCCGGACGGAGTAACCCGACGCTTTTCAGTGACGGCTGCTACAAAGACCGAGTGCCGGGAGCTGGCCAAAGCGCGGGCGGAGCAGATTGAAAAGGGTATAGGGCTGAACATCGACACGAAGAATATTACCCTGTCAGGTTATTTGATGCGATGGTTGCAGGATTATGTAGTACCCAGTAAAAGCGTTTCGACGCAGAAAGCATATCGGGCAATCATTAAAAACTGTCTGGCGGGGAAAATTGGTGGCATCCAACTCAGGAACCTTCAGCGTCCAGCGTTGCAACGCCACTTTAATGAATTGGCGAAAAAGGGCAAGGCCACAGCGACTGTATCGCTGGCGCAAAAAGTCCTGCATTCCTGTTTAAAGCAGGCGCTTGATGATCGGATCATTGGACTTAACCCGGCAAGTGGTTTGCGGCTTGCACCAGTCGTGAACAAAGAGCGCGTGGCATATTCAGCGCAAGAGGTAAAGGAAATCCTTCGACTGGCAGCAAATCATCCGTGCAGGATAGGCTTCTATCTTTTATTCTTTCTCGGGCTACGTGGCAGTGAAATGCTGGGGCTGCGCGGGAAATATATCGACTTGCAAAAAGGGGAAATTCAGATCGTTGAGCAGTTGAACCGAAACGGCCCGGAAGTATACGGCCCTTTAAAAACAAAATCGTCAAAACGGACGCTGCCCATTTCGCCAGAGTTGGCCGCGGAAATCAAGGCAAGCAGAGTGCGCCAGAAAGAAGAACTGCTCAAGGCTGGTATTGCATGGACTGAAGAAATGCCAGTGCTGTCGGATGCTGTCGGCCAGCCAATCAAGCACGCTGTTTTCCGTGATGAATACCAGGGGATTATTTCTGATGCAGGGCTAACCTCAACCGGTACGCACGACGCCAGGCACACATGCTTTACGATCCTGGCCGCCAACGGAATGGATCCCAAAACCCTGTCGCGATTTGCCGGGCATGCCAACGTAGCGTTTACCTTGAATGTGTACTGCAAACCATCTGCAGCAAATGCGCTGGCCGGCGTCAAGGCACTGGATGGGATACTATGCAGCGCGAAGTAAAATCATTTTGGTACTCGTTT
Organism: Sporomusaceae bacterium; assembly: GCA_018434355.1. GTDB lineage: Bacteria > Bacillota > Negativicutes > UBA1444 > UBA1444 > UBA1444. Next base: position 2,167 of record JAHDPL010000036.1, read on the forward strand.
TGGTACTTGGAAAATTCAATACGCCGCCGATGCCTATATTACAGGATGAAAAGCTTAACAGAAATTTAACAACCCGTTAACGATTAACGGGTTGTTTTTGTGTTATCTTTAGGTTGTTATGCGAAATTCATGAATAAGCCCTACGGGAGGCAAAACTTAATGGAAAACAAGATCCAGGTCAGTAAACTGAAACTTTATTATACGGAGCATCTGGCGCTGAACAAGGTGTCGATCGACGTTGCCAAGAACAGCGTGTTGGCGCTGATCGGCCCTTCCGGCTGTGGCAAGTCCACATTTCTCAAGACGCTGAACCGGATGAACGACCTGATCGAAGGGGTGCGGATCGAAGGCGAAGTATTGCTGGACGGCGAGAATATTTTTCACCCGGATGTGGATGTCGTTCATCTGCGCAAACGGGTCGGCATGGTGTTCCAGCGCCCCAATCCCTTTCCGATGTCGATTTATGACAACATTGCCTACGGTCCGCGAATTCACGGACTGCGCAACAAGGCGAAACTGGATGAAATAGTTGAAAGCAGCCTGACCCGCTCGGCCTTGTGGGATGAGGTCAAGGATCGCTTGAAGTCTTCGGCGATGGCGATGTCGGGCGGACAGCAACAACGGCTCTGTATCGCCAGGTTGTTGGCGGTGGAGCCGGAAGTGCTGTTGATGGACGAGCCCTGCTCGGCGTTGGACCCGATTTCGACGATGAAGATCGAGGAATTGGTGTCCGAACTAAAAAAAGAATATACCATTGTGATGGTGACGCACAACATGCAGCAGGCGGCCAGGGTATCGGATTCCACGGCGTTTTTCCTGATGGGGGAAATGATTGAACAGGACAAAACCGATACTATTTTTACCCGTCCGCGCGACAAACGAACCGAAGACTATATCACCGGACGCTTTGGATGAGAGGGGACTGACGATGACTGTTGTTCGACAAAACTTCGACCAAGATCTGGAGGCCTTGCGTCAGGACTTGGTCCGTATGGGCGAAATCGTGCAAGTTTCGATCAAGGATGCGGTAGATGCATTGGCCAAAAGGGACAAGGACTTGGCCCGCCGAGTGATGGAGGGCGACGATGTCATCGACCGGATGCAGGTGGAAATCGAAGACCGCTGCATATCCCTGATTGCCCGCCAGCAACCGGTGGCGACCGATCTGCGGATTCTCGGCACCGGGCTGAAAATTACTACCGACCTCGAGCGGATTGGCGACCATGCCTTTGATATCGCCAAGATAGTTCTGCTGATCGGCGATGAACCTTTGATCAAGCCGTTGGTCGATATTCCCCGCATGGCGGAAATCTCCCAGCAGATGCTCAAGGATTCTTTGCAGGCCTATCTGAAATTGGATATTGAACTGGCGGAACAAGTTTGTCGGGCGGATGACCGGGTCGATGAACTATATCATCAGGTGTTTCGTGAATTGCTGACGTATATGTTGGAAGATGCGAAAAAAATAAAACAGGCGACACAACTGATATTTGTCGCCCGTTATCTGGAACGCATCGCCGACCATTCGACCAATGTGGCTGAATGGGTGATTTATCTGGCAACCGGCGAACGGTTGCGTAAAAAATAAGATCAACCCTGCTCCGCAGCCGGCAAAGTAAAAACAAAGGTTGTTCCTGCATCCGGCTTGCTTTCGACTTCAATCGTACCGCCCAAACCATCCACCAATTGCTTTACGATTGCCAAACCAAGGCCCGTGCCGCTGATCGAGCGCGCGCGGGCTTTGTCTATTCGGTAGAAACGCTCGAATATGCGAGGCAAATCTTCGACCGGAATGCCAATACCCGAGTCTTTGACGATGAATTTGATTTCATCGGCTTCCCGATAGGCTTTGACAAGGATTTTTCCGCCATCCGGCGTGTATTTTACTGCGTTGTCCAGCAAGTTGACCAAAATCTGCTTGAGCCGATCCGGATCGGTGAGCGCCGCCAAAAGCTGCTCTGGGGCTTCGACAGTGACGCAAAGCTGCTTTTGCCGCCATACCGGCGAGAGTTCTTGGACGACCGTGTGCAACAAGGGCTGGACTTGTACGGCGATGCACTGAAATTGCTGACGGTACTCGGCAGCATCGATCTTGGCCAGTTGCAGCAAATCTTCGACCAATCTTTGCATCCGGGTCGATTCCGACAGGATAATCCCGGCGAAATGACGACTGTCGGCGGCATGGTCGGCGGCCCCGTCCACCAGGGTTTCAGCGAAGCCGCGAATCGCGGTCAGCGGCGTGGAAAGCTCGTGTGAGGCATTGGCGACAAAATCGGCCTGGCGCTGTTGAATCAGTTGCAAGCTGGTGATGTCATAGAACAACATCAATGCGCCGGTCGCCTCGCTGTCCTTGAGCGGCAGAGCCACCAATGAGACTTGGTAGACCTTATTGACTCCCTGAAAATTCGTCCGAAACATCTGTTGCTGCGGCTGCCGACTCTGCAGGGTTTCCCGCAATGCAGCGTCCAGCTGGCTGCTTCCGAGCACGTTCAGGTTGTGTTGACGGAGCATGTTCGGCGTCAGATGGAACCACAGTATAGCGCGGCGGTTTGCTTCCAGCAGGCAACCATGCTGATCGAACAACATGACGGCATTGTCCATGTATTCGAGGATCAGCTGCAGTTTTTGCTTTTCTGCCGAAATTTCGTCCAGCTTGTCTTCCAAGCGAGAGGCCAAATGGTTAAGCGACAATGCCAGCACGTCGATTTCATTGCCGGCCCGCACATGGACCCGCTCCGACAGCCGTCCTGCGGCAATTCGCCTTGCAGCAGCCGTAATCGCTTCGATCGGGTCGATAAATCTTTGCGACAAATTGATGCTGAGCAATATTGTCAGGATTAGTGTGATGGTAAAAGCACCGGATAATATCAACAGTAGGTGCTGATAGTCATCCGGACTGATTTCGACGATATGCCAGAAGATATAGCCTGCAAATGCAGCCAGCGGCAACAGGATCAGCAGAAATGAATTCAGCAGCAATTGGTTGCGAATTCCGCGACGGCTCATGTACAGTCTCCTTTTGCGTACAAAGAAGGAGCATTCAATATTGAATGCTCCTTCGCTATTATCAATCCATTAGTCCGAACGACGACTACCCCGACCGCCGCGTTTTCCGTCGGTGGCTTTTTTGAGATCTGTTAGACGTTCATCGCTGTCCTTGAGAAACTTTGACAAACGATCCTCAAAAGAAGGAGCGGCAGGGCGTAGCGGCCTGCGGGGTTCCATCGGACCCGAACGACGCGGTTCGAATGCAGGTGGTTTGCGAACTTCCGATGGGGGTTGCAATTGCTTAATCGAGAGGCCGATCTTGCCATTGGCGTCGATTGAAAGCACCTTGACCTGAACTTTGTCGCGTTCTTTCAAAAAATCTTTCACATCGCGTACATAAACGTCAGCGACTTCAGAAATGTGGACCAAACCGACTTTTCCACCGGGGAGTTCAATAAATGCGCCAAAATTGGTAATTCCCGTTACGGTTCCTTCAACAATCGCGCCGACTTCAATCGACATGCTTACAGCAGATCCCCCTTGTAATAATTGATATAGCTCATTATAGCCCTCGGGGCGAAACAGTGTCAAGGAATATAGGGAACTTCACCAGGTTTTACCAAGCCCAGTTGTTCGCGGGCGATTTTTTCGACGTAAGCCGGAGCAGCCAGTTGTTTCTTCTCGTCGATCATCGCATTATTGGCTTGTTCCAGCTCGGCAATCCGATTTTTTAGATTATGCGTTTCCCGTTGGATGGTATAAAGCTCGAACTGCTGTCCGACCGCCAAGTAGATAAAATAGGCTGCGGCCAGCAACGTCAGAACCCGAAACCATCGCACCCGGACTCTGCGACGGACTGTCAACCCTCAACACCCCTAATTCATTGATGACTACTGAGATAGTATTCGCGTCAAGCGCATAAAATCCTTCTTTTGTGCAAAATGTAACGTAAATTTTACCTGACGATAACAAAGCGGATTCAAAAAAACAATATGATGAGTTTGCAAGATGCATCAAGTGAGTAAAGAACTAGGAGGGCTTCCATGCCGGCGCGCTTAATCAAAAAATTGCAGAAAATATATGCGGCTGTGGAAAAGAAACAAAAAAAGCTGCAAGCGACCGTGGAAAGTTCTGCAGACGCTGCTCCTCCGCAAGATTTACTCGGTCATCAGATGGCCGATTTGATTCAGGAACGAGCGTTGCAGGATGAATTGCTACGGATTATCCGCGACAAAAAAGTTCAGCCGGTGTTTCAACCGATCGTCAGTCTGGCGGATGGCGAGATCATGGGCTATGAAGCGCTGGCCCGCGGGCCGGCCGACAGTCCGCTGCATATGCCTGCCCAGTTGTTTGCTACTGCCGCCAAGCATAAATTGTTATTGGCATTGGAGCACGTTTGCCGTGACCAATCGATTCAACAGGCTAAAATGCTTGCGCCCGGTCAGCAACTGTTTTTGAACATCACGCCGGAAGTGATCAATGACCCGGAGTTTCGTAACGGTCGTACGAAACAGGTCGTGTTGCACCACGGGCTGATTCCCGAGCAGGTCACGTTTGAAATCACCGAACGTACCGCCATCAGCGATTTCGGCAATTTCACCCGCGCCTTGCACCATTATCGCAGGCAGGGCTACTGCATTGCCGTTGATGACGCCGGCGCAGGCTATTCCAGTCTGCAGGCCATCGCCGAACTGTATCCGGATTTTATCAAACTGGATATGTCGATCGTGCGGGATATCCACAACAACCCGTTCAAGATCGCGATTCTGGAAGCTCTGGTCAATCTGGCAGCGGCGATGAACAGCAAGATTATCGCCGAAGGCGTCGAGACAGTCGACGAACTACTTACCGTCATGAAGCTTGGAGTAGGCTATGCTCAGGGATATTTACTGGCCCGACCGGCCAGCCAGCCGCCCTCGGTTTCAGAGGAAGCAATAGAAGCCATTCGGCGGTTCCGCAAGAAGGAGGCAGGTCGCAAAGCGCGCGATGTGGGCACTTCGCTAGGCCGGGTGATCGGCGATATCGTCGAACATGTGCCAACGGTTTCGCCGGAGACAAGCACCGAACAGGTAGAGGCACGATTCGCCGCCAGCGCGGTTCGCGGCGTCGTTGTGCTGCAGGGGACTAAACCGGTCGGTTTGTTGATGAAGAACCGGCTCTATTTTCATCTGGGGTCTTACTATGGCGTGTCGCTTTATCATAAACGCCCGGTGGAGCTTGTTATGGACGCATCGCCGATGATCGTCAACGCCGACCTGCCGCTGGAAGCGGTTTCGAAAATTGCGATGAGCCGCGATGAATCGACGCTGTACGATTTGATTATCGTGGTCCAGGACGGTCAGTACGTCGGCGTGGTTTCGATCATGAGCCTGCTGAACAACATCACGCAGTTGCAGGTGCTGTGCGCCCACAACTCCAATCCGCTTACAGGTCTGCCGGGCAACTTGGTGATCGAAGAACATTTGCGGCGGCTGCTGGCCAAAGATACCTCGTTTGCGGTTCTCTATATTGATTTGAACAATTTCAAGGCCTATAACGACAAGTACGGGTTCGAAAAGGGCGACAAGGTTTTGCTGATGACGGCGGAAACGCTCAGCCGTAGTCTGGCCAGGGAAGGACAGGGGGAAGATTTTGTCGGCCATATCGGCGGCGACGATTTCATCATCATCACGGCGCCGGAACGGGCGGAACGGATTGCCAATGCCATCATTGAAATCTTTGATGAAGAAATTCGTTCTGCATATTCGGCAGAAGATCTGGCGCGCGGTAGTATCCAGGTGAAGAACCGGAAAGGAAAAATGGAAAGCTTCCCCATTACTTCAATCGCTGTAGCCGGAGTAACCAATCAATACAAGAAATTCAACAACTATTGGGAGATTCCCGAGGTGGCTGCCGAACTGAAAAAAGTCGCCAAGCAACAAAAAGGTTCCAGCTTTGTCTTTGACCGGCGTAAATATCAGGAGTAGATTGGGTGAATTTTATGGGTAATTTTTCAATAAATGTGGTGATTCTGTTTTTGCAGAAATTATTTAGCAACTTGGCCTGCTGGTGCAATGAGAATTGCGCTGCGCATATCAACGTTCGCTGTTTAGCGCCTGATAACAGGCGGTTTGTGGGTTGCTCCGCCAAATCGAAGCCAGCGCGGCGATTGTTTCCGGTGATGCAGCTGCACGTTGATTTACCTGCGCAAGCCACTGTTGCTCCAACTCTTCAAGCGGCAAGCCGAAAACCTCTTGCCAAGGTCGATGCGACGGGATTTTCGCTTGCCAATAAAACTCTATCATTTTGGTTTTGCCGAATCGATCAACGAGATATTGCCCGAAAGAACCTGCTTCAGCATAACGGATATGTTGTCTTTTTCGATCTCGGATTGCCGGAAGGTTGTTGACGATTGCCATGCCCCAGTCAGCGTGGTCGGTTCCAATTTGCGACAATGGTATGTATGAGCCTGTTTTGATCAACACAGCAACCCACTCATCGGCGCTTTTGCTGCATGCCGGGAACGAGGCGCGGTTGCCCAGATCCCGTTCGGCAACTTCGCCCATCATGTTCCGAATCAATTTGTCCTGGTGAGGAAATAAAGCGCTGGTCAATTTGTGGGCAAATTGGCGCGGACTTTCTGCGGCTCCGATGACTCTCACCACTTTAACTTTCTGATTGTTTTCTGCCCGGAAGAAAAAGAGGCTGGTGGGCAAGTGGCCTGATGAATTCATGATTTCGATGAAAATCGGTTCAGACAGCGCTGCATTTAAATCCACATTCCAATACTCTGCCACTCTTTGCAGCGATAATCGTGCCGTGTTGGCAAAGCTGGCGTATGCTTCCGGTGTCATTCGATGCGTTAAGTCGGTTACGGTCACCTGGCTTAGTGGGGCTGCCAAAGCGATTCCGGAAAGCGAAAAGGCGAGCCAGATAACGATCAGCAGACAACCAGTTATTTTCACTTGGCACTCCTCCTCACTGAAACCTATTGCCACGTTTATTCTACCCCATTGTTATGGCAATGTTAACCTTCTTTGGCTTTAATATATTCGAAGAGGGATTGTTGTTTTATTGTGAGGGTATACTTTCCGATTCATTGAGCAATCGATTGGTTGGTCTTCTGACGATTAAAGAAGGAGGGGGTTGTTTCGTCATATCGAAAGGTGTTAGTATTGAAATGCAATAACACCATCGTCATTTAGAGTCTACGATCCTTAATGTTTGCAGGAATATTGTTTTTTAAAATGAATCTGGATCAACCGACAGGGAGGATTTGCGATGGGAAACAGTAGATGCGAACATTGGGGATATATAAGAATCGACACCACAGGAAAGATCTTAGTGGCCAATAGACGCTCGAGAGAGTGGCTGGGGGAAGCGGTGGCTATTGGCGGACACATATCGAAAGCCTTGCCATGGCTTCGCAAGAGCTGGTTTCGCAATCCGATCTCTTCGCGTATTTTTAAGACATCGATTTCGGAAAAATACTTATTGGATATTTTTGCCGATGACGAGAATCCGGACCAGTTTCATATCTATTTCCGCAATTATTATGAATATCAGGATATTGCCCATCTGTGGTGCGAATCTGCGGATGCGGTCATCGGCGTTCAGCGGTTTATTGACACTTCCTATGACGGAATGGTGGTTGCGGACGGCGATTGCAGGGTTTTGGCGGTCAATGATGCATTTATCCATATTTCCGGATTAACGCGCGAAGTGATAGTGGGGCGAAATCTGCGCGATCTCGTAGAGGAAGAAATTTTACCGTACTCCTGTACCGTGCATGCCGTAGAACAGCGCAAAGCCGTCAGCGCTTCCATCAAGTATCACCAAGGAAAGGATGCGATCGTATCCAGCACGCCGCTTTTTGATGAGGCGGGGCGGATCATTCGCGTGATTTCCAATGTTCGCGACATATCGGAACTGAACAATTTGCATGAAAAATTAAAGAATATCAAAGGAATTGCCAAAGGCTATCAACGAGAGCTGAAAGCCATGCAGATAGCCAATTCGGATGAAATTCGCACGTTGGTTCGCAGCCGGGTGATGGAGAATCTTTATGATCTGATTATGAAGGTCGCGGATACCGATCTGCAACTTTTGATCCGCGGCGAATCCGGTGTGGGCAAAACTGCGATGGCAAAATTTGTCCATGCTGCGAGCGAACGCCAACACACAGGCAATTTTATTCATGTCAATTGCAGTGCAATCCCGGAATCTCTATTGGAATCGGAATTGTTCGGCTATGAAGAAGGCTCGTTCACTGGGGCAAAGAAATTTAAAACCGGTCTTTTTGAATTGGCGAATAAAGGAACCATGTTTCTGGATGAAATCGGAGACATGCCCTTGCCGCTGCAAGCGAAAATATTGAATGTGTTGCAGGAAAGAAAGTTCTATCGGGTGGGGGGCACGAAGGAAGTCGAGGTGGATGTTCGGATCATCGCCGCAACCAACACCAACCTGGAGCAGCTCATCGCCAAAGGGGCATTCCGGCAAGACCTTTATTATCGGCTCAATGTGATTCCGGTCAGAATTCCGCCGCTTGCCGAGCGGCGGGAGGACATCCTTCCGTTGATTACTTATTATCTGGATAAATCCAATCAGCGCTATAAACGGAATAAATCGATCGCGCCTGAAGCAATCGATGTTTTGCTGAAATACAACTGGCCCGGCAATATCCGCGAAGTAATGAATGTGATCGAGCGGATTGTGGTGATTGTCGACTCGCCAATTATAGAGCGGAGACACTTGGCGGAAATTGCCGAGAATCCCGATTTGCTCACACTGATTCAGTCGCTCGTGCCGGAACGGGTTTCTGAGGTTGAAAGGAAACGGCTCTGGCAACCCACGGTTCCGCTCAAAGACTTGGTACAATCGGTTGAAGAAGAGATCATCGAAGAAGCCGTGGCGAAATGTGGATCGCTGAAAGAAGCATCAAAGAGTCTGGGGATTGATGTCACGACCCTGATTCGTAAACGTAATCGAAAGAACCGTGAGATTTCAACCGGCTGACCCCGCACGGCAGCGACTGATTGATTTGTTCGATTTTCATGATAACACTGCAGACCCGTCGCATAGGCAACGGAAACTGCAGTGTTTTTTTGTTGCAATGCAGGATTGCAGTTGGCAAAAATGCAAGTGCGTTGGTGATTGGCATTTTTGCAAAGGGGCTGCGAAAAGTGAAAAATAGTCGAAATGGCTGAATAAAAGCCTGTTTGAAAAATAGCTGACTGACTTTTTACTATTGGCATCATTCTTGCAAGAATATTTCAATAATAATACGAGTAGCAGAAAGTATCTTGATTTAGGGGAGTGATTGTTTGCTTTCGGTACAAAATGTCACAAAAAGATTTGGCGGACTTGCGGCGGTAAAAGACGTCAGTTTTGAAGTGGAGACAGGAAGCATTGTTGGTTTGATCGGGCCGAACGGCTCAGGGAAAACCACCTTGTTCAATGTTATTTCCGGCGTTTATCCGTTGACAGGCGGTACGGTCACCTTTGATGGTCGGGATATCTCTTCGATGGAGAGTTCGCGGGTCGCCAATCTTGGGTTAGTAAGAACTTTCCAGATTGTGAAACCCTTCAATGAACTCAGCGTGCTTGACAACGTAGTGGCCGGTGCATTCCAACGTTGTCGGAATCGAGACGAGGCCGAAGATAAAGCGATGGTAGCGATGAAAATGCTGGATTTGGCGCAATACAAAGATACTTTGGCCAAGAACCTGACCCTTGCTGCCAAAAAACGCCTGGAAATAGCCCGGATTTTGTCGACGGATCCGAAGATGATCATGCTGGATGAGGTCATGGGCGGCCTGAATCCACAGGAAACAGAGCAACTGGTCGAAACGGTTCATCGACTCCATGAACTGGGGATCACCATGCTCATCATCGAACACAAAATGAAATGCATCATGGAATTATCTAGCAAAGTGATTGTGTTGAACAACGGTCAACTGATTGCCATGGGAACTCCGCAAGCGGTTGTGAAGGATCCCGAAGTGATCAAGGCATATTTGGGAGCTGATTACAATGTTGAAAGTTACTGAACTGTCCACCGGATACGGCGAAAACCAAGTTCTGTTTGGGGTGTCGATCCAGATCGGGCAGGGAGAAATCGCTGGCATGGTCGGTTCCAACGCTGCCGGGAAGACCACACTGCTGCATACGATATCCGGTGTGAACCGGGTATGGGCGGGGAAAGTCGAGTTCTGCGATGAAAACATCACCAAGATGACGCCCCAATGTCGGACTGAACGGGGGCTTATCCAGTGTCCCGAGGGGAGACGGCTATTTCCCAGCCTGAATGTGCTGGAAAACTTGCTGATTGGCTCCTATTCGAAGCGGGCCAAGCCAAAGCGCAACAAGAGCTTAAAACATGTGTATGAGATGTTTCCGATTCTATTCGAGCGGCGGTATCAACCGGCTGGATTGATGTCAGGCGGCGAACAGCAGATGTGCGCAATTGGCCGCGCCTTGATGGGAGATCCTGCCCTGCTGATCATGGATGAACCATCGCTAGGACTGGCGCCGATCATTGTGCAGAAAGTGTTCGAGATTATCGAACAGATCAATCGGGAAGGCGTGACCATTCTGCTGGTGGAGCAGAACGTGAGAAAAGCGTTGTCCATATCTGCCCATGCATATGCGATGGAAAGCGGCAAGATTACGATGCATGGCACCGGAAAAGAACTGTTGCAGGATGAAAACCTGCGAAAAACCTACCTGGGAATTTGACAAAGCCTATTCGAAAGGGGTGCAATGCCGTATAAGGCTGGGGTTTACCAAATCATAAAAGAGAAGGGGAATGAAAGATGAAAAAATTGTCCTGGTTCCTGATCCTGATGTTGGCCTCCGTGACTGTTCTAAGCGGCTGTTCTTCTTCCACACCTGCAAATACCGCAAAACCTGCCGAGGTGATCAAGATCGGCGTGATTCAGCCGCGTAGCGGACCTTTGGCTGTTTCCGGCGAAGACAGCTACTGGGGTACCAAGATTGCCATAGACATGGTGAATGAAGCAGGCGGAATCAAAGGCAAAAAGATTGAAGCCGTCGTCGCGGATGTGCCGAACGCCGGCGCAGCGCAAAACGAAGTCAACCGACTGATTCAAAATGAGAAAGTCAAGGTGATCACCGGCATTTACGGCAGTGCGATGGCTGAAGTGGCAGCCGGGATCTGCAACAGAAATGAAGTTCTATACTGGGAGCACATCTCCGTAACGGATCGTCTGACAAAACAAGGCTATAAATCGGTATTCCGGATGCATATCAACGGTTCGCTGTTTGGCGAACAAGCAGCCCAGATCGCCGAATCTTATGCCAAGAAGATCGGACTTGATCCGACGAAAGCTACCGTCGCAGTTGTCAGCGAAAACGGCGACTTTGGCAAATCGATCGCTGCCGGCGTCGATGCCTATACTAAAAAAGCCGGCACGAAAATCGTTCTGAACGAACTGTATGATTCAAAAACGACGGATACGTCACCGATCGTTCTAAAACTGAAGGCTTCCAATGCGGATATCGTCATCGCGACTTCCTATATCAATGATGGAATCGACATCACCAAGAAATCTAAGGTACTCGATTACTCGCCGAAGATTTTCCTTGGCATCGGTTCCGGCTATGGACTTGCCGCTTATGGCAAGAGTCTTGAAAAAGACGCAGAGGGGATGATCGATCTCGATCCGACCTCCACACCGGTTCTCAAGAATCTTGACCCGAACATGGCGAAAGCTGTTGAGGAGTTCCAAAAGCGGTTTAAAGCCGCCCGGGGTTATGATTCGCCGACAGTCGGTTACCTGGCTTGGCAGGCGACGTGGGTGCTGTTGAACAATGTCATCGCCACGGCTGGTGGCACGGATAACCTTGCTGCGATGATCAAGGCGGCGAAAGAACTGGACATTAAGGTCGGTTCGCTTCCCACCGGCGCCGGAGTTAAATTCGACGAGTCAGGACAAAATACACGGGCCGTCATTTCCGCGATGCAATGGCAAAAAGGCAAACTGGTGACCATTTATCCCGATTATCTGGCAAACGCGCAAGGGATCATGATCCCGCTGCCGGCTTGGAACAAACGGTAAGGCTTCAGAGGTCTCAGTCAATCTTTGGTCAGAAGGAATAGACAAAGCACCGGGCGCGAAGTCGTCAAGCAGATCTGCCCCAAGGGAGCTTGAGCGACTTCGCATCCGGCAAGGCTGCAGATTAGTTTTGTTGGAGAGGGGATATCATGTTACTACAACTCATCGTTTCCGGTTTGTTGCTGGGTGGAATCTACGCCTTGCTGAGCCTGGGCTTGTCATTGATCTTCGGCGTATCAAAATTCACGAATTTTGCGCATGGAGATTTCGTGATGGTAGGGATGTACATGGCTTTTGTCAGCTACGGGATGTTCACGCTGACGCCGTATTTTTCATGGCCGCTGGTGATGCTGGGCGGAGTGGGGTTCGCGCTCTTGCTATATCTAGTAGCCCGATCGACGATTGAAAAATCAGGATTGAATCAGATCCTGGTGACTCTCGGACTTTCCATGGTCCTGCAAAACACCGTGCTGTTGTTCTTTAAATCGGATTACAAATCGATTCCAGCCACATTCGGTTCGAGCATCAAACTAGGTACGGTCTTCATTTCGACAGAAATGTTGATTGCTTTTGTAATTGCGGTAGTCATCACCGGCGGTTTCTTCTTCTTCATAAAGTATACGGACACTGGTCGCGCGCTGCGGGCAGTCAGCGACGACAGGGCGGCAAGCAAACTGATGGGGTTGCCGGTGAACTTGCTTGATCCGATCGCGTTTTGCCTGGGGATCGTGTTGGCCTGTCTGGCGGGAGCGCTACTGATGACCGTCTATCCGACTACGCCGACAATTGGCTCGGGCTATAACCTGATTGCATGGGTTACTGTTGTCCTGGGCGGGTTGGGATATTTACAGGGCGCGCTATTCAGTGCGTTGCTCATCGGAATCTGCGAGACGGTTAGTGGATTTTACCTTGGTGCAGACTTGCGGCAGGCGGTTTATTACGTATTGTTCATCCTGGTTCTGGTTTTCCGGCCACAGGGCCTGTTTGCCGGCTTAGGCATGAAGAAGGTGAAACGATGAGAAGTTTTCTTTCGCATAAAAAAAGCGATTATTTTATCTGTGCGGCAGTCATGCTGTTGTTGTCGCTGGGATTGCTCAGCAGCAACAAATATACGCTCGACATCCTCATTACCACGGTTTATTTCTGCACCATCGCCAGTGCATGGAATATCATGTGCGGGTATACCGGTCAATTATCACTGGGGCACGGCGCCTTTTTGGGATTGGCGCAATACACATCCACGTTATTGTATACAAAAATGGATATCTCCCCTTGGCTCGGAATGCTGGCCGGAGGGTTGACCGCAATGCTTCTGGCGCTGCTGGTGGGGGTGCTGGCCTTGCGTCTGAAAGGACCATTCTTTGCTCTGGCCACCATTGCATTGACAACGATCCTGGAAATTTTCGCCGTCAAATTCGATGGCATTACCGGCGGTTCTGTGGGGATTACGATTCCGTACAACCCAAGTCTTGGCAATATGATCTTTAAGGATTATCAGCCGACCTATTTCTTATTCCTGTGCTTACTGGCCCTCGTATTGCTGACAACAATTTATATCAGCCGCTCGAGACTGGGGTCAAACCTGGTCGCTATCCGGGAAAACGATCTGACGGCCGCCTCTCTTGGAATTAACGTTTTTCGCAACCAACTGTATGCGTTGATGATCAGTTCGTTTTTCACCGGCGTTGTGGGAACATTGTATGCGCAATACGTGCTGTTCATCGATCCGGCCGGTTCTTTCAGCGTGATAGTATCCGAGAAGGCAGCATTGATCTCGATCATCGGTGGCGCTGGAACCGTCTTCGGGCCACTGATCGGGGGAATTTTATTGGCTCCGACCGAAATTTTCCTTCGGACCTGGCTGGGCAGTACTTATCAAGGCGCCTATCTTATTGTGTACGGCGTGGTGTTGATCTTCGTCATACTGACGATTCCCAACGGCATTGCCGGTACCGTAAGCGCATATATCAGGAAATGCAACTGTAAAACGGAACAAGCATCAGGAGATGACTGATTCATGGATGGAATGTTTTCAACCCTGCACAACTTAATGAGTGGGAGGAACAAAAAATGAATTTCAAACTGACCAAACAGCAGCAGATGGTGAAGCTGGCTGCCGAACGTTTTGCCCGGGAAGTATGCGCACCGATCGCTGCCGAAATTGACAGGGAGCACCGGCATCCGCAGGAAACCTTCGATCTGCTTTACAAGTACGGATTTGTCGCACTCGGGTTTCCTGAAGAGTATGGCGGTGCGGGAGTCGACAGGATCGCACAGGTCATCGTAGTCGAAGAAATTGCCAAGGTGTGCATGGCTACTGCTTCCATTCTGTCGATTCATCAGGCGACCGCGACGTGCATCAATAATTATGGGACCAAAGAGCAGAAGGATAAATACTTGCGAAAACTGATCGCCGAAGGGGTGATGGTGGCGTTTGCTCTTACGGAGCCCAATGCGGGATCAGATGCTTCGAACATCCAGACAACGGCGGTTGAGGACGGGGACTGCTATGTCCTGAATGGAACAAAATGTTTCACATCGGGAGCGGGGATTGCCGGAGTATATGTCATTCTGGCGCTTACCGATCCGAAACAGAAGATCAGAGGCATTACCGCGTTTATCGTCGATGCCGACACACCCGGTTTTCGCATCGGGAAAATTGAGGAGAAAATGGGAATTTGCGCCGCTCAGACCGGCGAGCTGATTCTCGATAATGTCCGGGTGCCCAAAGAGAACATTCTAGGCAAGCTTAACGGCGGATTTAAGCTGGCACTGGCCAGTATCGACGTTTCCAGGATAACCGTCATCGGCGCCCAGTCGCTGGGGCTGGCGGAAGGCGCCCTGCAATTGGCCATAGACTATGCCAACAAGCGAATCCAGTTTGGTGCGCCAATTTCTGAGCAGCAGGGACTGCAATGGTATTTTGCCGAAATGGCGACACGGGTGGAAGCGACGAAGTGGCTGGTCTATAACGGGGCGCAGATGATGCAGGACGGCGAAAAATATTCCAAGAACGCGGCGATGGTCAAGTTGTTTTCTTCGGAAACCGCTCGGATGGTTACCGAACGGGCACTGCAGATTCATGGCGGCTATGGATTCATGAAGGATTATCCCTTGGAGCGGATGTATCGGGATGCCAAAATCACCGAGATTTATGAAGGGACCAATGAGATTCAGAAGACGGTTATTGCGAGAAGCGTTCTGGGGTAGACAGCGGATCCTCCCCAACATTAAGCATAGGAGCATTCCTGTAGCGAGTAAAAATAGACTTTGAAAAAAGAGACGCCCGGCAATACAATGGCAATGTGCTGACTCCGGCAAGAAAGGCACAAAACCAAAATATTGAGGAGGCGTCCCAAGATGAAGTTTACCCAAAAC
>JAHDPL010000015.1 GCA_018434355.1 Sporomusaceae bacterium
AAAAATTATGAAAGAGCTGATTGCTCATTCTAACTCTGGTCTTCTTTTTTGCGCCATTTCTGGCGCTCTCACGCGTTTTGTGCTGTCTCTTTGTTCAGTTTTCAAGGAACCCCGTCTCACGACGCTTTTATATATTAGCACAGGCCCCAGGGGCTGTCAATACCCAATGTAAAACTTTTTTCATAAAGACTGCCGTGGATGCCGATGGGGAAAACGGGTTTCGTTTTCCCCATCGATTACTCCCTACTGGGATTTTAATATTACCACGGATTAATTGGCTTGTCAACGAATCGTCTTAATTGTTTACTCAATTATTCTTCCGTATTTTCAGTGTTTAGCGGCGCTGTAACAATAGCCGGCTTGTCGGAGTCTTCACCCGCCTTATCTACCATAGCCAATGCGACAATTCTCTGATTATCGACCATCCGCATCAGCGCCACGCCCTGCGTATTCCGGCCAATCACCCGGATTTGTCCGACGTCCATCCGGATGATGATGCCGTCATTATTGATCAGCAGCAGGTCTTGCTCCGGTTTCACAACACGCAAGCCTACAACGGCGCCTGTTTTTTCCGTAACTTTTAAGTTAATCAGGCCTTTGCCTCCACGCGTCTGGATTCGATACTGATCCACTGCTGTTCGTTTGCCAAAGCCCTGCTCCGAAACAACCAGCACCTGACTGTTCGGCGTCATAATTTCCATGCCGACAATCGCATCCCTTTCTTGCAGGTTGATCCCTTTTACGCCGCGGGCCGATCTGCCAACCGGACGAACATCTTCTTCCGAGAATGTGATCGCCATTCCGTCGCGCGTTCCCATGATAATATTCTGACAACCATCTGTTAATTTTACGCCAATCAAATCGTCATCGTCATCCAGTCCGATTGCGATCAGTCCGTTCTTGCGAACCGAGTCAAATTCCATCAAATTGGTTTTCTTGACAATCCCGTTGCGAGTACCCATAAACAGGAAAGCCCCTTCAACAAACTCCCTGATCGGAATGACTGTCGTCACCTTTTCATCCGGCTGCAAGGACAACAGATTGATAATCGCTGTGCCGCGCGCCGTCCGACTTGCTTCAGGCAACTCATAGCCTTTTAAAACAAAAACCCGGCCGCGACTGGTAAAGAAGAACACATGATGGTGCGTTGTCGATGTAAACAAGTGTTCGACAAAATCCTCTTCCTTTGTCCCTGCGCCTTGGATGCCTCGCCCGCCCCTCTTTTGGCTTCGGTAGGTGTCGATCGGCTGACGTTTTACATAACCGGAATGGGTAATCGTGATTACGATGTCTTCTTCGGCTATCAGATCCTCATTGGTGAAATCCTGCATTTGTTGGATGATTTGAGTTCGTCGCTTATCACCAAATTTTCGCTTCATTTCCAACAAATTCTCGCGAATGATCCCATAAACCATATGTTCATCGGCTAGTACGGATTCCAGGTAATGAATCAAGTCTATCGTTTCGCGATAATCCTGTTCGATCTTGTCTCTTTCCAAGCCTGTCAGACGTTGCAGTCTCAGGTCAAGAATCGCCTGTGCTTGTCTTTCTGATAAAGAAAAGGTTTCCATAAGCGCGGTTCGTGCCAAGTCTACCGTCCGTGCTTCACGAATCGTGTTGATTACTGAATCAATGTGATCTAGGGCAATCCGCAGACCTTCCAAAATATGCGCCTTGTCGCGCGCTTTTTTCAGATCGAACTGCGTGCGCCGCACAACGATCTCTTTTTGGTGATTCAGATAATGACTTAAAATGTCCCGCAATCCTAGCGTACGCGGTCGCCCATCGACAAGCGCCAGCATATTGACGCCAAAAGTGTCTTGCAGTTGAGTATGCTTGTATAGCTGGTTCAACAGCACTTCCGGGTTGGTATCTTTACGCAGCTCCATCACAATTCGCATCCCGTTGCGGTCGCTTTCGTCACGCAAGTCGGTGATTCCTTCAATCACTTTATCACGGACCAATTCGGCAATCGTTTCAATCAGACGGGCTTTATTAACCTGATAGGGAATTTCGTTCACCAGAATCCGTTGTTTGCCATTACTCATCCGTTCAATCCGCGTGCAGGCGCGCATCCTTACCGATCCTCGACCGGTTGCATACGCCGAGCGTATTCCTTCACTGCCCATAATCATCGCGCCGGTAGGAAAATCAGGACCGGGGATGACTTGAATCAATTCCTCCAATGTTACATCCGGACAGTCGATCATTTTTACCAGGCCATCTACTACTTCGCCAAGATTATGCGGAGGGATGTTTGTCGCCATACCGACCGCGATTCCTGTCGCCCCGTTGATTAACAGGTTAGGAACTTTTGATGGCAATACAGATGGTTCTTTAAGTGATTCATCATAGTTAGGAACGAAATCAACAGTTTCTTTTTCGATGTCATCGAGCATCTCTTCAGCGATTTTCGACATCCTGACTTCGGTATAACGCATTGCCGCTGCGGAATCTCCGTCAACCGAACCAAAGTTGCCATGCCCGTCAACCATCATGTAACGAATCGAAAAATCCTGCGCCATACGGACAGTCGCATCGTATACCGATGAGTCGCCATGCGGATGATATTTACCGAGCACTTCACCGACGATACGGGCGGATTTCTTATGCGGTTTATTCGACGCCATGCCTGCTTCGTGCATCGCATAAAGAATTCGCCGATGCACCGGTTTTAATCCATCGCGCACATCCGGCAACGCCCGGCTGACGATAACGCTCATCGCATAATCGATATAAGATTTTTGCATTTCATCTTCAATGCGAATCGGTAACATTTTTCCGTGACTAATATCCATGATTCATCTCCTCGAAGACACTCTGTTTATATGTCAAGATTTCTTACCAGGTGGGCATTGTCTTCGATAAATTTGCGCCGTGGCTCAACTTTATCGCCCATGAGCACCGAAAACATATCATCAGCAGCCATCGCGTCCTCGAGTGCTACCCGCATCAATGTGCGTTCCGCAGGATTCATCGTTGTTTGCCACAACTGTTCAGGATTCATCTCACCCAGACCTTTGTAGCGTTGCAAAGTAAAATCCTGTCGTCCGATTTGTTGCGCTAGTTGCTCCAACGCGGCATCATTATATAAATACCAGTGTTCTTTGCCTTTTTTGGCAAGATATAGCGGTGGTTGCGCAATATATACACGTCCGTTTTCCACCAAAGGTTTCATATAACGATAAAAGAAGGTCAATAACAAGGTTCTAATATGCGCGCCATCAACGTCAGCGTCAGTCATGATGATGATTTTTCCATAGCGTGATTTTTCAAGGTCAAAATCAGCTCCTATCCCACTACCAAAAGCAGTAACCATCGATCTGATTTCTTCATTATTCAATATCTTGTCCATGCGGGCTTTTTCCACGTTGAGAATTTTTCCTCTGAGCGGTAAAATCGCCTGGAACCTTCGATCTCTTCCTTGCTTGGCAGAGCCGCCGGCCGAATCTCCTTCGACCAGATAAATCTCCGTTTGCATTGGATCACGAATCGAACAATCAGCCAATTTTCCTGGTAATGAACTGATTTCCAGCGCACTTTTACGGCGAGTAAGTTCGCGGGCTTTTCGGGCGGCATCTCGCGCCCTGGCGGCAAGAATTGTCTTTTCAATGATCTTTCGGGCAACTCCGGGGTTCTCTTCAAAAAACTCGCTTAGTTTCTCGAATACCATGGTATCAACAATACCACGGACTTCACTATTTCCCAACTTTGATTTTGTTTGGCCTTCAAATTGCGGTTCCTGAATTTTCAGGCTGATAACCGCAGTTAGTCCTTCTCGTGTATCTTCACCACTGAGATTATCATCGGCATCTTTTAGGATATTCATTTTGCGCGAGTAATCGTTGATTGTCCGTGTCAAGGCCGATTTGAACCCGCTGAGGTGTGTGCCGCCTTCCTGCGTGTTGATGTTATTGACAAAGGTCAACATATTTTCAATATAACTATCGTTATACTGGATCGATACTTCGACCATCGTTGTATCTTTTGTTCCGGCAATAAAAATCGGCTTCGGGTGCAATACATCCTTGTTGCGATTCAGATGTTCTACAAACGAAATTATTCCGCCTTCAAAATGATACTCTTTTTTATCCCCGGTTCGTTCATCACTTAGCGTAATCATTAGCCCTTTATTCAAATAGGCCAATTCGCGCAACCGTTGTTTAAGCGTATCAAAACTATAGTCCAGTTCCTCAAAGACTTCCGCATCTGGTTTAAACCAGACCTTTGTCCCGGTGGTATCGGTTTCTCCAATAACTGTAAGTGGTGCAAATGTTTTGCCCCGCTCAAAGATAATCTCATGAATTTTCCCATCACGCTTGACCTGTACCAACATCCGCTCGCTCAAGGCATTGACGACAGAAACGCCAACACCATGCAACCCTCCGGACACTTTATAGCCGGAACCACCAAATTTTCCCCCGGCATGCAATACCGTCAAGACAACTTCAACTGCAGGCTTCCCGGTTTCATGCATATCTACCGGAATTCCTCGCCCATTGTCCAACACGGAAATCGAATTATCCTGATGAATCGTCACATCAACCCTGGTGCAATATCCGGCCAACGCCTCATCAATACTATTGTCGACGACTTCATAAACTAAATGATGCAATCCACGGGCAGAGGTGCTGCCGATATACATCCCCGGTCGTTTTCGTACGGCTTCCAGACCTTCGAGCACTTGAATCTGCTCGGCGCTATAATTTCCATTCACGATAATTTCGTTCAGTTCTTTTTCCTCGTTCAATTTATTTTAGCCCTCCCGAAAATCCGGATTTTTGCTGCGTTTTTTTAACGTTTGCGGCGAAATAGGCGAGATAAAAACCTTATCATCTTCAGTCAGAATAAAGCTTTTTTCATTGTTGAAAGAAATATTGATTAATTTACCGGCCGCGTCTTTTTTCTGCAAAAATGCGCGGTTAATTTTACTTTTATCAGCATCTCCTCTTCTGCCAATAATCGCTATAGTCTCTTTTTCGCGTACGACTACGTCGCTGCCGATATGAAGATACATAATTACTCCTTGATCTTGTGATTTACTTTTTTTCGATGCAAAGCAGTTAGAATATTCTTTTCCAAATTACTCTTTCTGTTTTCCATCATAACAGCAAATCCATCAACTTTACCTTTTTCTTCACCACTAAAAAAATCACCATCATTTCCCATCTGAAGCTTTAAGTCATTAATTATTTTCGTTACAAAACATTGGTTGACATTTTGAACCAAACGTCGCTTATCAATGAATAAAGCCTGATTCCAAGTTGAACTGTCGACATTGACATAAAGAATCTGATTTCGAACCATTCGGGGCATGGAATGTCTTGATGCTGATTTTCCAACAACTTCTTCCCAATGCTTCTCCAACCATGCGCGTTGATAGCCTTCCTGTCGACTCAACTTTTCACAGATTTTTTTTATGATTTCACTCATTGCTGTCACGATTTTTTTCTCCTACATTCGCTCAACAACGCCGGCTGAAACCGAATAATAAGTGGCAGTGACTTTTTCCAAACCAATTGCTATTTCAGTTCCAGTCATAAATGTTTGAATTTTTCCATCAATCTCCTGAATCAGCCGTTCTCGCCTTTGACCGTCCAATTCACTCATTACATCGTCCAACAACAATATAGGATATTCTCCGGTTATATTTTTCATCATTTCAATTTCTGCAAGTTTTAAGGATAAAACAGCCGTGCGTTGTTGCCCCTGTGAGCCAAATAACTTAGCTTCGTAGTCATCAATTATAAAATTAATATCATCTTTATGCGGGCCAAATTCCGTGTTTCCTCGGCGAATATCATTGTTTCGCCCCTCAAATAATCTTTGTTGATACCACTTTCGATAAAATTCGATTTCAGTTTTATCTTGGTCGAAAACACAATAATGGGCCGAAAACGTCTCCGTTCCACTAGTTATTTTTGCATAAATTTGTCCAGCTAACTCTGAAATTTTCCGTAAAACTTCATTTCTGCGATGATGGATTTTTACGGCCAACTCAATCAATTGATCATCCCAAATATCCAATAACTTTGGTTTAGCCGACTGTTGTTGAATTTTTTTCAATAAATGATTGCGCTGCAATAAAATACGATTGAATTTAATAAAATCCTGATAATAGTTCCTGTCAACTTGTGAAATCATCAAGTCGATAAATCGCCGTCGTCCCGAAGGACTGCCCTTTATTAACCAAAGGTCCTCGGGACAGAATAGTACGGCATTTAAATACCCCACTATTTCCCGTTTTTTTATTGCTTGTCCATCCAACACATTTTTTCGCGTTCCATCGCGATACAAATCTAATTTTAAAGAATGCGAAGCTATTAAATTATTAAACTCCACTTCTATTTTTGCCGACTGCTTGCCCCTCTCAATAAGTTCATCATCTTTTCCGGCGCGAAACGACTTGCCTAAAACGGCTAAAAACAAAGCCTCCAGTAAATTAGTCTTTCCTTGCGCATTACAGCCGGTAAAAACATGAACTCCTTGTAAAAAAGAAAAATTGAGTTCTTGATAGTTGCGGAAATTATGAAGTTTGATCCGTTCAACATTCATCGTTCACACTATCATTTTGAACAATAATAAATTCGTTTCCGTTTATTGTAACGATATCTCCAGGATAAATCTTTTTTCTTTTTTCATAAACTGGAACACCGTTGAGCAAGATATTTTCTTTATCCAGCAAGAATACCGTCTGACCACCGGTTTCAATGACTCCGCTCCATTTCAACAACTGATTCAACTGAATCATTGATGAAGATATATATATATTCTTTTTCATTTTTTAATTTGTTCTTATTGGCGTCAAAATATAGGTATATGAATTATCATCACTCATTTCAACCATTACTGGACTTAATGATGATTTCAAGTGGAATTTAATCTGGTTTGTCCCGGCTACACGCAAAAAATCCATTAAATATTTTGCATTGAAAGCAATTTCCAAGGGATCTCCGATAAAGACGGCATCGAGGTTTTCCATTGCACTTCCTGCGTCAGGATTATTCCCCGACAACTCAATGACCGATTGATTGAACCTAATTTTGATAATACTGTATTCACCATCTTTAGCAAGAAGAGAAACACGTTCGACGGCTTCATATAAAACATCGGCTGCGAGCGAGCATTCGGCGAGAAAGTCATGAGGAATAACCTTTTTATAATCTGGAAACTGTCCCTCAATAATCCTCGACATTATGTAGATATTTTCAAATGAAAATGCAACTTGATTTTTCAGCCAATAAACGCATACATCAATTGGATGCTCATAATTTAGAACCTTCGCGACCTCAGATAATAGTTTACCGGGAATAATCATTTTAAGAGTTCCCCCAGGAATCTGAAGGGATAGTTTTTTTACTGCTAATCTATGTGTATTAGTAGCGACCATCGCTAATTCTTGATCAGTCATTTCCAGCAATGCACCGGTGAACAAAGGTCTGCTCTCATCTGTAGAACAAGCAAATACAGTTTTTCTTATCATTTCTTTTAAAACATCGTCTTTTAGAACCATTTGGTTAGTGCTTTCAAATTTCTTAATGGTCGGAAACTCTTCTGCAGGAAAAGATAAGACTTTAAATTCCGCTTTTTCTGCAGCAATATTAATCATGCTATGATTGGATGATGATGATATTTCTATTAATTTGCCAGGAATCTTACGGATTATATCTGGAAAAATTTTTCCGGATAAAACTGCTTTGCCGGACTCAACTACATCAACAGGAATGACAATACTGATACCCATTTCATAGTCGGTCGCTTGCAGTTCAAGTTTTCCTGCTTCAGCTGATAAATAGATTCCGGTTAGAATAGGCAAAGTTGTTTTTGTCGCGGTTGCCTTTTGGACAACTTGCAAGGCTGAAAGCAGTTGGTCTTTTTCGCAGCGTATCCTCATTTTGTCCTCCTTAAAGAGTTAATAATCATAGTAAGGCTTGTTATTAGTGTGGATAAGTGAGCTGAATAGAGATAAATCAACGAGTGGCGGCTGTGAGGTATTTGTTGATAAATTGCTATGGTTTTGGGGTATTAAGAATTTCAAAAAGTTCATTTTAAGAAATAAATAAATTATCAACAGCTTGTCCATGGATTAACTGTTATTGATTTTCAGAGTTATTTCTGCGATCAATGCGGATAGACGACTATCTTCTTGCCTTTCTCTATTTACTTTTTCATAAGCATGAATTACCGTCGTGTGATCTCTACCACCGAACAGTTCGCCTATTTTTGGTAAAGAAAGATCTGTCATTTCCCGGCAAAGATACATGGCTAGTTGCCTAGGGACAGTTACATTTCGTGTTCGTCTTTTCGAATTTAGGTCTTCAATTTTAATCTTAAAATGATATGCAACAGCTTCCTGGATTTTGATCGGTGTAACTTGACTGGCTTTTTCTTTAGGAAACAAGTCCTTTAATGCATCCATTGCCAAATCAATGTTAATCTGACTGCGATTTAAAAAAGCGTAGGCATTGACACGGTTGAAAGCACCTTCAAGTTCTCGGATATTATTGTCAATCCGTGATGATATATAAACGATAACATCATTAGGCATGTTGATATTTTCAAGCAATGCTTTTTTGCGCAATATAGCAATGCGCGTTTCTAGGTCTGGTGATTGGATATCTGTAGTAAGGCCCCATTCAAATCGAGAGCGAAGGCGGTCTTCAAGTGTTGGAATGTCTTTGGGAGGACGGTCGCTTGAAATGATGATTTGTTTGTTTGCTTCGTGCAGTGCATTAAATGTGTGAAAAAACTCTTCTTGAGTTTGTTCTTTTTTCGCTAAAAATTGAATGTCATCTATTAACAGCACGTCTATATTTCTATAACGATTGCGAAAACTGTCGGGATGACCGCTCATAATTGCATTGATAAAGTCATTGGTAAATTTTTCGCTGGAAATATACAAGACTTTACTTTCCGGATGAATTTGTAAAATGCGATGTCCAATAGCGTGCATCAAATGAGTCTTTCCCAGGCCAACACCGCCGTAAATAAAAAATGGATTATAAACTTTCGCTGGCACTTCAGCGACGGCTAATGCAGCCGCGTGGGCAAATCGGTTTGAGTTTCCGATGACAAAAGAGTCAAAAGTATACTTTGGATTGAGCGGAGACAAATTTTCTTCTAAATTTCGGTGCGATGTAGCTGTTGCAGAAAAAGCAGGTTTGATATCGGCAATCACGGGGTCTTTCATTGCCTTAGAAAGAATGGAGTCGTTGTTTGTTGAATTGATTGGGTCAGATTCGAGTAGGCTCAATGAAACCAAAACAGGTTGATCAATTATCGCTTCTAAGGATTTGCGGATAAGCGAAAGATAACGTGTTTCGACCCATTCTTTTACTATTTGCCTAGTTGTGCCCAAAACAAAACAGCCGTTTTCAAAAGAAACTGGCTGAAGAACCTTAATCCAGGTTTCAAAACTGGGACGGATCATATCTTGCTCAAGCAATGAAAGGGTGTTTTGCCAGAGGATATCCATATTTTGCGAAGACAAAAATCTCAACCCTTTCTTTTTATAATGATTATCCACAGGTTTATCAACAGGTGTGTATAAACAAGCTTAGA
The DNA here is from genome assembly GCA_018434355.1 of Sporomusaceae bacterium. Taxonomy (GTDB): domain Bacteria; phylum Bacillota; class Negativicutes; order UBA1444; family UBA1444; genus UBA1444. The sequence goes on from JAHDPL010000015.1 coordinate 9,562, forward strand.
ATAATAATTACCCGACTTGGTAATAGACTAACCGGTAATCCGCAATAAAAGAGCTCACTACGGGCAATCGATGGCAGAAAGAATTCAGCTTTGCGCCGCCTATAATCATAGCAAAATGTGCTTAAGTTATCAACAGGTTATCGTTGCGGTTTTTATTGACACCCGACCAACCGTGAACTATAATCTTTAATAGTCAGTATATCCACAGGGGCATTTTCTGGCATCGAGGAGGTGTGGAAAGAATGAAACGGACTTATCAACCGAATGTATTGTGGAAAAAGAAAACGCATGGTTTTCGCGAGCGGATGAAAACTATCGGTGGACGGCTCGTCCTTAAGAGACGGCGTGCAAAGGGAAGAAAAGTTTTGTCCGCATAATTGGCCGCTACAGATAGTGGCCTTTTTTCCTTTTGTGAGGTTGTGTAAATGAGGTTAAAGTTTTCTCGTCGTTTGCGCTTGCGCAACAGGAATGAATTCAAACAGGTTTATGAACAAGGGCGATATTTGTCAAACGCGTTGATATCTTTGCATTTTTATCCTCGTGAAGACCAGGCGCATCGTATTGGATTTACTGCCGGCAAAAGACTGGGTTGCGCAGTAACGCGCAATCGATGCAAAAGAAGACTAAAGGAATGCTATCGCTTATATCGCGAAGAAGCACCTTGTGGATTCGATATCATCGTCGTTGCTAGAAAAGGGATGGTTGCTGCGGAGTGGAGCAAGATCGTCAATGCGTTTCGTGAACTTATGCGCCGATCAAATCATGTGTTGGCGATAAGAAGGTAACAACATGAGACGATTTTTTATTTGGCTCATAAAATTTTATCAATTGGCAATTTCTCCATGGAAAACCCCGTGTTGCAGATTTGTGCCAACTTGCTCAGAGTATGCGATTCTTGCTATTGAAAAGTATGGAGTAAGCAAGGGTATATGGCTTGGATTGAAGCGGATTTTGAAATGTCATCCTTTTCATTCCGGCGGCTATGACCCCGTTTAGTCTTATTTTAAGTGGAACTTGAATAAGGAGTGAAAATTCTTGTTTGATACTTTTGTTACCCATCCCATGCAGGAGGCGCTTACGTTTTTTTATGTGCTGACGCAAAAAGCAGGGTATCCAAGCTATGGTCTTGCGATTATCCTACTGACAGTGGCGATTAAACTTTTGATGTACCCGCTTACCGTCAAGCAGGTAAAATCGATGAAAGCCGTACAAGAGATGCAACCGAAAGTCAAGGCGTTGCAGGAGAAATACAAAGATAATAAAGAGCGCCTGCAAACTGAAATTGCCTCGCTGTATAAAGAAAATAAAGTTAACCCCTTGTCAGGTTGTTTGCCACTGATTGTTCAGATGCCCATTCTGATGGGGATATTTTTCGCTATCAAAGAGTATACATACCAAGGGCCGACGAGTTTTCTTTGGATTGCTAATCTGCAACAGGGAACCTCTTTGACAGATCCAAGCGATCCTTATTTCATCATCCCGTTGCTCTGCGCATTGACGACCTATGTTCAGCAAAAGCAGACGACAACTGAAATGACGCAACAGAATAAAATGATGTTGATTTTCATGCCTGTTTTTATTGGTTATATCACGATAACCTTCCCTGCTGGCCTTGGAATTTATTGGGTAGTTAGCAATCTGGTGCAAATCGCTCAACAGTGGTTTATGTATCGTAATACTGCCGCCGTTTGAGGAGGGAAGAAGAATGATCGAAAAGACAGGTAAAACAGTTGAGGATGCGATTGAAGCCGCGTTAGCTGAACTTGGCGTTGATAGGGAACAAGTCGATTATCGAGTAATCGAGGCGCCTAGCAAACCTTTGTTTGGACTGCTTGGCGGCCGTGAGGCAAAAGTTGAAGTTACGCTTAAAAGAGTAGAACCTGTTGAACGCGCACAGAAATTTCTTGAAAAAGTAACTGCTTCGATGGGACTTAATGTTGCTATTTCTCCGGTTACTTCAGAGGATGCAATCACATTAAATTTACACGGCGATGACTTGGGAATTTTGATTGGAAAGCATGGACAAACCTTGGACGCTCTCCAATATCTAACGAACTTGGCGGCAAATCGTGACGGCCGCGAGCGGATCAGATTCATCATTGATGTAGAAGATTACCGGAAACGAAGAGCTGATACGCTGGAGCAATTGGCACTGCGGCTTGCCGAACGGGCACGGCGTACCGGTGACCGGGTCGCGCTCGAACCGATGACACCGCATGAGCGCAAAATCATTCACATGAGTTTGCAGAACGATTCGCGCATCGAGACGTATAGTGAAGGGGAAGAGCCTTATCGCCGCGTAGTAATTGTCTGTAAACGAGGTTGATTATTGGGCCCAGTAAGGTTTTACCGTACTGGGCTTTTATGCAATTTGGAGGAAATGATGATGGAAGCGGATACCATAGCGGCGATCGCAACCTCTGTGGGACATGCCGGCATCGGGATTGTCAGGGTCAGCGGTCCGGCATCTAATGAGATTGCCCGGGCCGTTTTTCGTAATAGTAGACAAGAGAAAATTGCTGTATTTGAGCCGCGTCGAATGATTTACGGGATGGTCATTAATCCTCAATCTGAAGAAAAAATTGATGAGGCGCTCTGTGTTTTTATGCCGGGGCCCAATTCTTATACCTGTGAAGACGTCATCGAATTTCAGACGCATGGTGGTCCCCTTGTGCTCAGGCAGTTGTTGCGGGTGGTGATTGAGCAGGGAGCTAGAGTGGCGCAACCAGGAGAGTTCACGCAGCGTGCATTTTTGAATGGGCGAATTGACCTGATGCAGGCGGAAGCGGTCATGGGCGTTATTCAGGCGAAAACTGAGGCGGCGCTACGAAATTCCACGCAACTAATGAATGGCGAGTTATCTCGTCGGATTAGACTTCATCGGCAGGAATTGTTGAACGAATTGGCACATATTGAGGCAAGTTTGGATTATCCGGAGGATGACATAGTATCGCCGGAATCCGGAACGCTGCTTTTATTGTTGGAGCAAACCGTGCGAGGATTTGATAATTTATTGGCGTCTTCCAAAACAGGAAAAGTGTTGCGTGAAGGATTACGGACGGTTATCATAGGCAAGCCCAATGTGGGAAAGTCTACACTGTTGAATGCTTTGCTTGGTGAAGAACGGGCCTTGGTCACAGACATTCCTGGCACGACGCGGGATTCTATCGAAGAGTATATTAGTATTCGTGGTATTCCATTGCAGATTATCGATACGGCAGGGTTGCGTGACAGCGCCGACCAGGTTGAACTAATGGGAATGCAAAGAACGCGAGCAGCGATCGAATCTGCAGGATTGATATTATTGATGATTGATGCTTCTGCGCCGATCAGTGAATCAGATATATCGATACTTAATGATTTGCCGGCGATACCTGTAATTGTTGTCGTAAATAAGATTGATTTGCCACAATTGGCGGATTTAGCTGGATGGCATGACTTAACCAGAAAGTATCCGGTAGTTTCTTTATCAGCGAAGGAGAAGGCGGGCCTCGACAAATTGGAGGATATGATTGAGAAGTTAGTATTTGCTAACGAAGCGCATTTATCAATAGACGTTTGTCTTGATAATAGCCGTCATATCGACTGTTTGATCGCGGCTAAGTCCAATCTGATAGCAGCCATGGCGGCGATTGCTGATGGAATGCCACTAGACTGCGTGGCGATTGACCTTCGGGCGGCAATCCAGTCATTGGGGCAGATTACAGGTGAGACCGTTTCTGACGAAGTTGTAAGAGAAATATTTGCCAAGTTTTGTTTGGGAAAGTAGGACTGAGTCGATGAGTTTTTCCTCACAGTATCAAGTTATCGTTTTGGGAGCAGGGCATGCTGGCTGTGAAGCGGCACTGGCATCAGCTCGTATGGGTTGTTCGACATTGTTGGTAACACTTAATTTAGATAATATTGCATTGATGCCATGCAATCCGTCTGTCGGCGGCCCGGCCAAAGGTCATTTAGTAAGGGAAATCGACGCACTGGGTGGTGAAATGGCTTTAGTTACTGATCGCGCAAGCTTGCAGATGCGAATGCTAAATACAGCCAAAGGACCGGCCGTTCACTCGTTGCGAGCGCAGGCAGATAAGTTGGTATATCAAGAAATGATGCGACGGTCACTATATCGTGAAGATAAGTTGGAAGTGAGACAATTACTGGTAGACGGCATTGTATGGGAAGGTAGTGCGATTAAAGGAGTTATTACGGAGAATGGTGAGCGGATTGCCTGTGAGGCGTTGGTATTGGCTACCGGCACTTATTTGCGTGGCCGTGTAATTATCGGTGATACAAGTTTTGCGGGAGGACCCTGCGGACAACGGTCTTCTGTCCAGCTTTCTGATGCGTTGATACAGGCTGGAATCAGGCTTAGACGATTTAAAACCGGTACGCCTGCACGGATAGACGGTCGTTCTGTTGATTTTGCACGGATGAAGATACAACCTGGAGATGAAACCAATCACAATTTCTCTTTTATCAGCGAGATTTGCCAGAGAGAGCAACTGCCTTGTTGGTTGACTTATACTAATGAGATGACCCATGCTACGATTCGTGACAATTTGCATCGTGCACCACTCTATACTGGAAATATCGAAGGGACAGGTCCGCGATATTGCCCTTCGATTGAAGTTAAGATTGTCAATTTTCCTGAAAAAGAGACGCACCAGGTTTTTGTTGAACCTGAAGGCCGAACTACGAACGAGATGTATGTTCAGGGCCTGTCAACGAGCTTGCCGATTGATGTCCAGTTAAAGATGTTGCGGTCTATATCTGGACTTGAGAACGCCAGGGTCATGCGTTATGGGTATGCGATTGAATATGATTGTATTGACCCAACGCAACTTGAGTTAACGTTGGCTTTTAAAAACTTTGCCGGGCTTTTTGCTGCCGGACAAATCAACGGATCTTCCGGTTATGAGGAGGCTGCGGCGCAAGGGTTGATCGCCGGGATTAATGCGGCGCTATTTGTCCAAAAGAGACCGCCCTTTGTGTTGACTCGCGCCGAGGCTTACATCGGCGTCCTGATTGATGATCTAGTGACCAAAGGGACTAATGAGCCTTACCGTATCATGACATCGCGTGCGGAGTATCGATTATTGCTGAGACATGATAATGCAGATTTGCGACTTACAAAACGTGGCTTTGATATCGGCTTGGCTTGCAACGACCGTTTTGCCAAAGTGGAACAAAAGTTTCAGGCAATTGCAGAAACCCTTGAACTCCTTAAGAAAACGATTGTCACACCAGTTAATGATATTCAACATTTTTTGCGAGAGCTTGGCACAAGCGAATTGAGGACAGGCACTAGCCTGTTCGAATTGCTAAAACGCCCCAACATATCCTATCTTGCGATAAAGGATCGGTTTGGCTTGCCTGAACTGTCATCTGAAGTTGAAGCACAGATTGAGATTATGATTAAGTATGAAGGTTATATTAATAAACAAGTTGAGCAAGTGCAACGAGCAGCAAGTTTTGAAAGTAGAATGATACCTAAAGATATTGATTTTAATTCGGTATCCGGTATATCTAAAGAAGCCAGGCAGAAATTGTCTTCGGTTCGTCCGGGTTCAATCGGTCAAGCAAGCAGAATTTCTGGCGTTTCCCCGGCCGATATTTCTTTATTATTGATTTATATTGAACAAATGCGGCGGAGGAAAAATGACCAAGCATAGTGAGTTAATGTTACCATATCTGCATGAAGTAGTCTCTTTACTGCAAATCGAAGTCTCGCCTGAACAAGTAGACAAAATTGCTAACTTTGATGATTTTCTTTTCGACTATAACAAGAAAATTAATTTGACCCGTATAGTGGATCCCTTGGAGGTTGCTGTCAAACATTTTGGCGATTCATTGACGCTGCTTTCACAAAAAGAGTTGTTCGCCGGCGCACGGGTGATTGATGTTGGAGCCGGCGCCGGATTTCCCGGCATACCCTTGGCAATTATGCGACCGGACATGCAATTGACGCTAGTTGATTCATTGCGTAAACGAACACAGTTTTTATCAGAGCTGATCGAGAAACTGGCGATTACTAATGTCGACGTTGTTTGGGGCAGAGCTGAGGATATCGGACAAAACCCAAAGTATCGTGAAAAGTTTGATGGGGTTATCGCAAGGGCGGTAGCACCTCTTAACATTCTTGCTGAATTATGCTTGCCGTTAATCAAAGTCGGCGGACATTTTTGGGCATTAAAGGGACCCAAGGCAGATTCGGAAGTTTCCGCCGCAGATAGAGCGATAGCATTGCTAGGCGGTAAAGTTACTTCTCATGAATCCGTATTTCTTCCACTTACTGAAGATTGTCGTAGCTTGGTTTGTATCTCAAAACAGTCCTTGACGCCACGAACCTACCCCCGCAAGGCTGGCGTACCTGAACGGCAACCTCTATAAAGGCAGGTAGTATAATGATGTTTAGCAAATTGTTTGGCAAATCGATATCAAGCGAGAGCACAGCAAAAATAGCCAAGGATGAAGTACTTAACGAGATTGCTGAGCGGATTGAGTTAATTGAGATTGACATTGCTTCAATTTCAACAAATCCGTATCAACCGCGAAAAAACTTTTCTGAAGAAGGTTTGATCGAACTGGCTTCCTCTATTCAGGAGCACGGTGTGATTCAACCACTAATTGTTAGACGTTTAGATGCGGGCTATGAATTAATTGCAGGTGAACGCCGACTGCGTGCGTCTGTCATGGCCGGTCGAGCGTGCGTCCCTTGTATCGTACGCGACTTTCAAGACAAAGAAACTGCGGAGCTTGCGATGATAGAAAATTTGCAGCGTGAAGACCTGCATTTTTTTGAAGAGGCTGCCGGATATGAATTGTTATTGACTCAATTTAAACTGAAACAAGAAGAGCTATCTGATAGGGTCGGAAAGAACCAGTCAACAATCGCAAACAAATTGCGACTATTAAAGCTTCCCCCGCGAGTCAGGGAGATTGTTATTCAGAGCGGATTATCTGAACGACATGCTCGTGCGCTATTGAAAATCGAGCAAGAGCTTGATCAACTTAATATTATTAATATGGTTGTTGAAAATAGCATGACGGTGAAAGATACCGAAGTGTTTATCGCGAAGCTTGAAAACACCAAGGCCGACGAGCAAGCAAAAGGCAAGCGAAAACCGATGTTGCGAATCGTTAAGGATGTCCGAATTTTTATCAATACTATGAATGAACTTGTGGCGCAGATGAAAAAAACCGGATTGTCCGTTCAAATGCGACAAGAGCAGAGCGATGACGATATCACAATCACTATGATCGTGCCGAAACGAAGGTAGCATATTTCGACTCATAGCAAAGGGTGCTATTCTGCAAGAGGTAGCGCCCTTTGTGTTTCACGTGAAACATAACAGTGGGTGTCGTGCCGAAAAATCTTGAGTAATATGATTTTTACTACAAAAATGTTCTACAAGCTGATTTCGTGATAATATTATAGTAATGTTTTGGGATGGGGTGGCGTATTGGTTAGAGTAATTGCAATTGCAAATCAAAAAGGCGGAGTTGGCAAGACGACAACTGCTGTCAATCTTAGTTCGTGTTTAGCTCTGTTGGGAGCACAGGTGTTGTTAATTGATGTTGACCCCCAAGGCAACTCAACCAGTGGGCTTGGCATCGACAAGTCTGTGGTTAAACGTTGTGTATATGATTGTCTGGTTAATGATGTGCCGATGGATGATGCGATAATGTCGACAAAGGTTGATAATTTGAGTTTGCTTCCAGCGACGATACAACTTGCTGGGGCCGAGGTGGAGCTTGTATCGGTTTTAGCTAGGGAAAATATGCTTAAGCGAGCCCTTGAAAAAGTAAAATATCGTTACGACTTTGTTATTATGGATTGCCCGCCATCGCTTGGTCTACTTACAATCAATGCGCTTACTGCAGCGTCGTCCGTATTGGTGCCAATACAATGTGAGTTCTATGCGCTGGAAGGACTGTCGCAGTTGATGCGCACGGTTGGCCTGGTTCAAAAGAACTTGAATCCTGCGCTGCAATTGGAAGGGGTGGTTCTAACGATGTTTGATGCTCGGACTAACTTGTCAATTCAGGTTGTTGACGAAGTGAAAAGTCACTTCCGCAACAAGGTTTATCGCACAATCATTCCTAGAAACATTCGACTGAGCGAAGCGCCGAGTCATGGAAAACCAATCGTGCAATATGATCCGAAATCAAGAGGCGCCGAAGTTTACCTCGAACTTGCCAAAGAGGTGATGGGCGATGAATAAACGCGGGTTAGGACGCGGGCTAGATGCGCTTTTGTCCGGTGGTCGCGATTTCGATCGTGGAGAAAGCTTGCTTCAGATACAGGTGAAAGAAATATCGGCTAATCCTTTTCAACCACGACGCGAATTTGATGACGAAAGGCTTGAAGATTTGGCATCCTCCATCCGGTTGTATGGAGTTCTGCAGCCGATTGTTGTTCGTAAAACCGGAGAAGGGTATCAATTGGTTACTGGTGAACGTCGTTGGCGTGCGTCCCAGTTAGCCGGGCTGAAAGAAATCCCTGCCGTTTTGCGTGACTATACTGACGTCGAAATGACAGCGGTAGCGTTGGTAGAAAACTTGCAACGCGAAAATTTGAATCCAATAGAAGAAGCGGTTGCCTATCGTCGTCTGATTGATGAATTTGGCTTTACGCAGGAGGAAGTATCGGCCAAGGTTGGTAAGAGTCGTCCGTTTATCGCTAACACGGTACGCTTGCTCAATTTGCCGGCAGTTGTTCAGGAATATGTTTCACGTGGAACAATGACGCCGGGTCAAGCTCGGCCGTTGCTTGTGCTGCCAACAACAGAGATGCAGATTGAAGCCGCGGGAGAAATCCTTTCTCGAGCCATGACTGCACGAGGGGCAGAAGAATTGGCTAAAAAGATGACTGACAAAAAGACCAAGCGATCAAATCAAAAACGACAGATGAGGATTTCGGACAATGATTATAATGCGGCCGGCGAACGGTTGGGTCAGGTGCTTGGAACGAAAGTTCAGATCGTAGAACGAGACGGCGGTGGCGGGACAATAATGGTAGAGTGTTATTCCGCAGAAGAACTGCAGCGAGTCTTCGATTGCTTAACGAGTGCTGGAGATGCCGTTGTAAGAAGCGCCCCTTCAAGATCAACCCGCCTTTCGGTGTAATATGCACGAGGTGAAAAATGCGCCAAGAATATGATTCGTTAGGCGAGGTTCAGTTGTCGGACGATGAGTACTTTGGTATTTCAACAGCACGGATGTTGGCGGTTGTCGATTTGTGTGGGCCGCGAATTCCTCAGTTGCTGGCGGTTAATGTTGTTCGAGTCCGCCAAGCTCAAGCGATAGCGCTTGGGCAAAGTGGGGTATGGACCGACGTGTTGTCTGAATCCATACAGGCGGCGGCAGAACGACTGGTCGCAGACGAAGCGTTTTTTGCAACCCAACTACGTATGTGTTCCTTGCATGGCGGTGGAGCCCGAAGTCTAGTTGCCAATATTGATGAAGTTCTGGCCAATGTAGCGTTGCAATTGCAGCGAAAATCTTTGGGCGAATATCATTGGGTGGCTCCATTGATGCGTTTGGATAGCGGGTTTTCTGCCCAACAGGTATGTTTGATTGCACTTCATATAAGCCTGTCGCAGCTGTTTGAAGAACTTGCGACGCGATTGACTGAGGCTGTATCGTTGCTGCAAAGCCTTGCGCAAGAGTTGTCGGGACATGCAACCGTTGCGCAAATGGACTATCAAGATGTGAAAATCACTGACTTGGGTTCGGGATTTGCTTGTTGCGCAGAGGGTTTGGGGCGGATTCAGCGACAAGTATATTGGTATCGGGCGGAGTTGTTGCGGCTTTGGAGTGAAAACCCAGACGTGTTTCGATGTTTGCAAGGGTTGCTAGGTATTGATTGTGAGCAGGATGAAACCGGTCGAGACTTTCCGGTCGGTTCGGACTTGTATCTTGGGCTGTCAGGGCTGGTCAAAACCGCGGCGGGCCTGTTGCTGCAGTTCTGTAATGAGCTGAAACGGCAGGTCTGTCTTAGTAAAGAAATTGAATGGTCGAAACGGATTGCGAGTCCGGTTTTTAATCCCGCAGGGCGAGAAGTTTTTGCTCCGGATACGATTTGCCAGATTGTTTTTCATATTATTGGTTGCGATGCGACGGTAACGGCAGCCGCAACCAGCGGAAACAACGCCATTGTTCATAGTTTTCCTCAGATCGCAACCTGTCTTTTGAACTCGGTGCAACAGTTGTCGGTTGCAGTTGATTTGTTGATAAAAAACTGCTTGATTGGCCTGCGAGGAAATTCGGAAGCGGGCCTTGCTGCTGTTGTGAACACGCCGTTGCAAGCTGAAAAATTAATTTCTTTGATTGGTTACGAACGTGCGGTTCAAGTAGCCAGAATTGCTGCGCTTACTGAGAAGCCGGTTCATACTGTTGTCTTGCGGATGAAATTATTGAATGAAGAACAAGTGGCAAAATTGTTTACTCATCCACCAGTGACAAATGCAAATATAAACGAAGAATAAAATGGTCGTAGAGTCTATGTTTTAAGCATTTAAAAAGCTTTTGGTGATATCTGTAAAGAATAAATAGTGTAAAATTAAAAAGCTCTGGCGTCTATCGATGTATGGAAGGGGATACCATGGAAGCAGCAACAATAATAAAGCCGTTGTCGGGGGTTGAGCTCACCCATCTGACCTTCGCCCTGGTGGTCGTTGCCACGTTTTTCGGATTATCATCATTGTATTTGGCAATTAAGCTGCATCGCCTTAGTGGTTCTTATCAAAAAATGATGCAGGGTGCAGATGGAAAATCGATTGAAGAAATGATGCTGGCGCGGATACAGGAAATCGAGGAACTGAAACAACGTGTTAGTGATTTGCAGGAAAAACAGCGGATGCTAAGTCTTGACGGAATGAAGCATCTTCAACGTTTGGGCTTGATTCGATTTAATGCGTTTGACAATACGGGAAGCGACCTGAGTTTTTCGTTGGCGATGACTGATGCGGAGCGAAACGGTTTTGTTCTATCCGGCATATATGGCAGGGAGGAATCGCGGGTATATGCGAAACCGATTGTTGCAGGAGAATCGACGTATATGTTGACCAAAGAAGAAAAGCAAGCATTGGAAGCAGCGGCAAAAAAATAATAATGCCGGTAGATAGTAGGCAGGATTTTTATCTATAGCGGCGAATAAAATTGATTGCTTGCCTGTAAACCGCAAACATCCAAAGGAGGTCTGGTTTTGCGAAAAAAGGAACCCAATATTGATAAGAGAAAATATACATTAATGATAGTTCCACATCGCGGAAAAAAAGTGTACCGATTCCAAATGCCAATCCGTTTCGTGAAAGCATGTGCTGCTACGGTTGGAGCGATTGCAATCGTAACGATGGCCGGTTTGTTCCATTATCATTACACGATCAACCAGGCAAAAGCCGAACTGGATGAACTGCAAAAATTGCGTTCGGTTAATGTGGCGCAAGCAGGACAGTTAAATCAGCTTGCGAAAAACACTGCGATTCTGCAAGAAGAAATGTCTAAGCTTAACCAACTTGATTCTGAAGTTCGCCGTCTACTTAATAAAGAAGAATCTACGGGAACATCCCGTTCTGGCGTTGTGCGCCCCGGCGCTCCGCATTCAGGCGAAGGCGGGCCGGTTGTGCGTCCCAATGCAGACGAACTGAACAATCTGGTTAAAGATTTGCAAGTCAGCGCGAAGGTCCGCGGCGAAAGCTTGACAAAATTGCGGGAAAACTTGAAGGAAAGAAATGCAAGGATTGCCGCGACACCTTCGATTTGGCCATCCGAAGGGGTAATTACTTCAAGGTTCGGTTGGCGATGGGGCGGATCGGATTGGCATCCGGGCATTGATGTTGCTGCAGATTCCGGAACGCCGATTGTTGCAACTGCTGATGGGGTTGTCGTTGCTAGTGGCTGGAACGGTGGGTATGGTCGCCAAGTTATTGTGGACCACGGCTATGGAATTACAACTTCTTATGCGCATAATTCGGAGAATGTAGTGTCTGTTGGACAAAAAGTTAAAAAGGGTCAACTGGTTGCGTATATGGGAAGTTCAGGCTTTAGCACCGGACCGCATGTTCACTATGAGGTCAAAGTGAATGGGACGGCGGTTAACCCGGCTGGGTTCATGTAATTCCCCAATATCGTCTTAACGAGTAAGGATAGGAGTTGAAATATGTTCGGCCGTAAGAAAAATGATGAGTTTTCGGAGCAGGTTGAAACGCTCATTGGCCATACGACGTCGTTAAAGGGCAGTCTGACCTCAAGCGGAGCACTAAGGATTGACGGTGAATTCGAAGGGGATATTGCTACGACGGCTGACTTGATTATCGGCGAAGCTGGTAAAGTAAAAGCGACTATTAGCGCAAAAAATGCGATGGTAGCTGGGGCTGTAACCGGGAATATGGATGTGAAGGATAAACTGGAGCTGATGCCATCGGCCAGAGTAATCGGAGATCTCAAAGTGGGAACCCTTATTATTGGCGAAGGCGCCGTATTCAAGGGGAATTGTGAAATGCGTCAATCGCAGGAATAAAAGATTAACATCGTGCACTAGATGAAAGTGCGACCCGTGATAAAGGGGTCGCACTTTTTTTGCGAAATAAAAAGGAAAACCGGACATTCTGACTAATTCTAGAGTGTAGGAAAAAAATAGTTCGCAAAGAAAGAGGGCCACAATGAAAGCAAACGAACTTTTACGCCGGATTCCTGCTGTTGAACAATTGGTAATCCATTTGCAAAGACAGAACCGCGCAAATTGGCTGGATCATGAAAACACAGTAAAAGCATTGCGAACAGCTATTTCGGAGTTTCGTCAACTGGCGCAGCGTGGTGACGTGGAGCCAACGCTAGCGCAAGAACAAGTGATGGAATGGATAATCCGACGATATTGGGAAACAGCAGAACTAGTAGTAGAACAGAGTCTTAAAAAAGTCATTAATGCAACAGGCGTCGTCTTGCATACCAATCTTGGACGCGCCCCTCTTTGCGTGCGGGCCAGGCAACAGGTAATGACAGTAATGGAAGGATACAGCAATTTGGAGTATGACCTTGAGTCGGGGGGGCGAGGCGAACGATACAGTCATGTTGAAAAGCGATTGATCGAACTAACAGGAGCAGAGGCAGCGCTGGTAGTAAACAATAATGCGGCTGCGGTAATGCTTGCATTGGGAGGCGTAGCCCGAGGAAAAGAAGTAATTGTGAGCCGAGGCGAGTTGGTCGAAATCGGCGGAGCGTTCAGAATCCCCGATGTAATTAGACAAAGCGGCGCGGTTCTTGTGGAGGTCGGCGCAACGAACAAGACTCATATACAAGACTATGAACGAGCAATCAACCCGGCAACCGCAGCGATATTAAAAGTACATACAAGCAACTTTGCCGTTGTAGGTTTTACGGGGCAGCCGGAAATGGCAGAGTTGTGCCAACTGGCGCACGCTAACAATCTGGCAGTGATTAATGACGTCGGTAGTGGCACGTTACAACCCCTTGAGGTTCAGGGCACCGCAGAACCTACCGTACAGGAGTGTATCGCAGCTGGCTTTGACATAGTGACATTCAGCGGCGATAAGTTATTAGGCGCTGGACAAGCAGGATTGTTGGCAGGAAAAAAATGCTATATCGAGGCCCTGAAGAAGGAACCGTTGTTACGTGCATTGCGGATTGATAAATTGTCGCTGGCGGCGCTGGAAGGAACATTGACAGAGTATGCAACAGGTGCGGCGAATGAAATGATCCCAGGGTGGAGTATGTTGCATGCATCGCTGCCGGAGTTGAAGGAAAAAGCGCTGAAGACCATGGAGTGTATGCGGTTTTTGAGTGATTATGGTTGGCGGGTTGGAGTAGTGCAGACAAGCTCGTTGGCAGGCGGAGGCTCTTTGCCAGGGGTTGAGCTAGCGGGCTATGGCGTCGAAGTTGTACCGTTAGCCGCATCAGCAGGTTCGGTGGCCAAGCAGCTCCGATCAGGGAAAACACCCATTGTTTGTCTAGTGAGAGACAATGCGCTGATATTTGATGTGCGTTGCATGTTGTCGGGAGATGATGCGGTTCTTGCAGATCGTTTGTTGCAAATAGTGGCGGGTAATCCGGCATGAAGCATTTGATTGTAGGAACAGCAGGACACGTAGACCACGGAAAGACCGCGTTGATCAGAGCGTTAACCGGAACCGATACTGATAGGCTGAGAGAAGAAAAAGTGCGCGGGATTTCGATCGACATTGGTTTTGCTGCGCTACGCTTTTCGGATACTCTGACGCTGGGAATTGTCGACGTGCCTGGGCATGAGCGCTTTTTAAAAAATATGCTGGCAGGGACTGGTGCAATCGATATGGTTATGCTTGTCGTTGCAGCAGACGAAGGAATCATGCCTCAAACGAGGGAACATTTTGAAATGCTGCGCTGCTTGGGAATCAAGGCGGGCTTGGTTGTTATCAGCAAAATTGATAAAGTTGAGCCGGAGTGGTTAGCTTTGGTGGAAGACGAAATCAGGAGCTATCTGGACCAATCCTTCTTGTCGCAAGCGCCAATTTGCCATGTATCAGCAGTTTCAGGCGAAGGGGTAGATCATCTAAAGCAAACATTGCTCCAAGTCGCACTTGCGGTTTCTCCCCGGAATCGGGCGGCTCCGTTTCGGTTGTGGATCGATCGGGCGTTTAATTTGAAGGGGCAAGGACTAATCGTAACTGGCTCGGTAATGAACGGGTCTGTATCTACCGGTGCAAGCTTGACAGTATATCCTGACAATATTCCGGTAAAGGTCAGAGAGCTTGAGTCTCATAATCACGAAGTCGATACGGTCGGCGCGGGACAACGAGCGTCATTGAAACTTTCCGGAGCAGTTCTGGCAGATGTGGGACGGGGGATGTTTCTAAGCGAAGAAGGTTATTGCAATATTAGTGCTGTTTGGGAAGCGGCAATCCAATGGAAAGAAGAGTTTCCTTCTGGAACCCGCATTCGACTCCATCTGGGGACCGGAGAATTCATCGGGCGACTGTCATTTCGCAAGCCTAGCGAAACAGATCCGGCGCCGAAAGTGGTGAGGCTGCATCTTGAAAAAGAAATCGCAGCTGCCTTCGGCGACCAAGGGTTGTTGCGCAGGTTTTCCCCGCAAGACTTGATCGGCGGCGTCACCTTGTTGGTGCCTGCAGACATAGGAAGTCGACGACAAGAGCTCTTGCTGCAACTGGAGCAAGCACATCGAAATCAAGATGTTGAAAGTATAATGCTTGTGTTGCTGCGCTTGTTCAAAAAACCACCCAATTTGAAAGAATGGCAGCAGGCGGCGGGCTATATCGAGACGGATGTTGTGCAAAAAGCAATCAAAAGATTACTTGAACAGGGAAAAGTAAAACTGGCTGGCAATTATTACGTTTCTGATGAATTGTTGACGATGTTGAAACTTGAGGTAAAGAAAATCTTAGCAGACTACCATCAGCTCAAACCGGAAGAACCAGGAATATCAAAGGAAACCCTGAGGCAAAAAGTTAAGTTAGCGACCAATATTGCCGATTGGTTTCTGAGCGCCTGTATTGAACAAGGGCTGTGCGTAGTTCAGGGAGAGTATGTAGCAAATTCTATTCATGCCCAAAAGCATGGCGGTAATATCGAAGAATTGATAAAGATATTGGATTCGGTTGTGCCGGAAAAAGAATTGATTGATTTGACGCCGCAATGGTTGATAGAAAAAATGAATCGACCACAGGAGCAAATTAAGCCGTTTTTTGACCGTATGGTACGCGAAAAAGTGATTATAAGGCTGTCGGGAGTACACGTATACAGAAAAACAATGCAATACATTAGGGCAATCATTCAGCGCCATTTTTATGAGAAAGAAACGCTGAGTGTTGGCGAAATACGTGATTTGTTGAACACATCGCGCCGGATGGCCATACCGCTAATGGAATATCTTGACGCGAATAATTATACTGTGCGCAACGGCGATAGCCGCCGCGCCGGCCCGGCCTTAAAGAACTTGTCAGAATAAACTGCATTTAAATATACATGTTGACAGTATAAGAAACCGTACCTATAATTTAGCTTGACATGATTCGTGTTTCCTAAAAACACAAACGTGTCAAGGGAGTGTGCCTAGGGTTCCGCGCATCGTGGCGGTCAGGACCGAGCGGCACAGCGCGTAAGCGTACACCGTGAGTATAAAAGACTCTGCGGAAGGTCCCGGCAAAGGGGCTTCTTGCAGAGTCTTTTGATTTTGCAAGAGAGAATGGTACGGTGGTTCTCATTGATAAGCAAGAAAAAAGGAAAGGTGTGATTTTGGATGTGCAGAATCGGTGCAATCAAGAGTGCTGACCCCGTTCATGCTTCCAAAGCGTTGTCTTTGATGTTACCGCAGCAGGAGGGGCATGATAATTCCGGATTCGCCATGGTGATGCAGGACCTGGAAGGCGAATTCAGCTCTTATAAAGAAAAGCCTCTGATGTCGCTGGCTTGTACTCAGAAAGGCGCCAAAATCGTTCAAGATTACATGGATAAAAGCGGCTTTCGCGCTCTTCACGAGTGGATTCCCAAAGTCAATAACCGACCGGGCCTCGATATCAAGGCCATGCCATATTATATTTTTACTGCTTATGACTATCCGGACTATCTGAATAACTCTAGTCAGGACCAAAAAGAAGACCTGCTATTGAACACCAGGTTGGCTTTGCGCACGATGCTAGAAAAAGAAGATCATGGCTATATTTTTTCGTTTTGGCCGGATGTGCTCACACTTAAAGAAATCGGCGATCCGCGGGATATTGCGACATATTTCGGATTATGGGAAGACAGGGGCGACTTGATGGCTCGTAACGTGGTCGTGCAGTGCCGTCAGAACACAAATTACGAAATTGTCCGCTATGCGGCGCATCCTTTCTTTTTGCAAGGCTACACGCTGTGCGCCAATGGAGAAAACACCTTTTACACAAAAAATAAGGAATATCAAAAATCGTTGCATCGCGGCTATATCGGTTTTGAATCTGATTCGCAAAACTTCCTATATACGCTGCATTATGTATTGCATGAATTAAAATGGCCGCTGAAGTATTACAAGCACGTAATTACTCCGCTTTCATTCGAAGAAATGGAAAAACGGCCGGACAAACGAGAGTTGACAGCGATCCGTCAAACACTTGGACACCTTGAAATCAACGGACCTAATACTGTTATCGCGATGTTGCCTGATGGAAGCATCATGACCTGCTGTGACTCAAAAAAACTAAGGCCGGTAGTTGTTGGAGGCACAAAAGATCTGATGGCGATTTCCTCGGAAGTTTGCGGACTGAATGTGATCTTGCCTGACAGAGACCAAAGCAAGGATATTTATCCGAATGAACGTGAAATCGTAATGATTACGCCAGGAATGGAGGTGCAACGATGGAAACAGTAAAAACGCAAGATGTCACGTTTAATGATCTGGCTTGGAAGATCAAGTATACGCCGGACCGCTGTACGATGTGCGGCAGTTGCGTTGCAGCCTGTACTTTCAATGCCATTGAAGCACGAATTGAGCGGCGTTCGATCACTGTCTCGACCGGACACCAACCGGAACCAAATCAACGTCATATCGCAGTTCCGGTAATTAGGCAAAAGAACTCTGTGGCCAATGCCTGCGTTGGTTGCGGGATGTGCGAAAAAGTTTGTCCCAATAACGCGATTCAACCGATTCGCAATGAGGACTCACGCCTGAATGTGGTTGGCCGCGCCGGCGGAAATCCGCTCAAACGCGGCGGGCGTACCAATCTCAATGCAGAACGTGTTCTTGACAAAATCATTGTTGGCCGAATATCACAAATGACCGACCCTTCGCTGGACTCGGAGCGACATACATTTGACGTATTGGCGCCGTTTGGCCGGGTGTTGTTGCCGCAAGAACTTCCCTTCTCCGTGGAAAATGGCGAGATCAAGATGCAGGGGTGGGTTCCGCCGGTTCATTGGATATACCCGCTAATTTTTAGCGACATGTCGATTGGTGCATTATCAACCCGCGCCTGGGAAGCGTTATCGCTGGCCACCGCGTATTTGAACGAAAAACATAAGATGCCTGTCCGGATGTGTTCCGGTGAGGGCGGCATGCCTGTTAAGCTAATGGAGTCAGAGTATCTGAAGTACAGCATTATTCAGATCGCCTCCGGTCATTTTGGCTGGAACCGAATTGTTCGGGCGCTACCCAAAATGAAAGTTGATCCTGCGGGTATACTGATCAAGATCGGCCAAGGAGCAAAGCCCGGCGATGGAGGTCTATTGCCAGCAGCAAAAGTTGCTGAGCATATCCAGGCTATCCGTGGCGTTCCGAAGGCGGACTTGTTATCGCCGCCCAATCATCAAGGGCTCTACTCGATTGAGGAATCCGTGCAAAAAATGTTCATGTCGATGAATGCGGCCTTCAAATTCAGAGTGCCTGTCGCAATCAAATGTGCCGCCTCGGCGACATCGGTTTCCGTATATAACAACCTCTTGCGCGACCCCTATAAAATTTGCGGCGGATTTTTTATCGATGGAATTCAGGGCGGAACAGGGGCGGCGAACGAGGTTTCGCTCGACCACACCGGCCATCCTGTAGTATCGAAATTACGCGACTGTTATCAATCTGCAGTGAAGCAGGGGAGCCCCGGACGCATCCCGCTTTGGGCCGGCAGTGGAGTCGGTATGACAGGCAACGCTGCAGCGGATGCTTTTAAGATGATCTGCCTTGGCGCAAATGGCGTATTTATGGGGAAACTGCTGATCCAACTGATGGGATGCGTCGGTAATGAAAAAGGCCGCTGCAATGCTTGCAACACCGGGTTTTGTCCGACCGGAATCTGCACACAGGACCCGCGGCTCGTCAAGCGCCTTGATATTGACCGGGCAGCGCAAAACATCGTTGAATATATGCTCGCCTTTGATGCCGAGTTCAAGAAATTGATGGCGCCTGTCGGCAACAGCTCGCTACCGGTAGGACGTTCGGATGCATTGGTAACAAACGACCGTGCGGTGGCTGACAAATTGTCAATCACCTACGCGTGCTAGGAGGCGGCTGGTATGTATAGAATCAATACATTGCAAAATAACGAACGGATGTCGACCCAGGATTTGTTGCAAGCAATCAATGCGGCGATCGAAGCCGGTGAGTCCGATTTTTCCATAGAGGCGTCCGGTCAGCACGATATTGGTGGACCGCTATGGCATCCGGAAGGAAAAAAACTCCGGTTTACCGTGACGAATCCGGGACAACGCGTTGGCTGCATGTGCCTGGAAAACACAGAGATTATTGTTGAAGGGCCTGCTTCGGCGGATGTCGGCTGGCTGAATGCCGGCGGCAAGATCGTAGTGAAAGGCGATGGAGGCGATACTTCAGCGCATTGCGCCGCATCTGGCAAGATTTATATTGGCGGACGTGTGGGAACCCGTTCCGGATCCCTGATGAAATATGACCCGTTGTATTCAGCACCTGAGTTTTGGGTGCTAAAGAATTGCGGCAGTTTTTCTTTTGAGTTCATGTCCGGCGGGACAGCAGTAATCTGCGGTTATGACAGTAAAGAATTTGCGTCGGTGGTTGGCGACCGGTCCTGTGTCGGAATGGTTGGCGGAAAACTATACTTCCGTGGCGACGGTCATGGATTGTCAACCAAAGATGTCAAAGTAAGCGCACTAGGACAGGACGATATCGAATACCTATCGAATGGCATGACCGAGTTTTTGGCTGATATCGGCAGACCGGAGTTGATGGCTGAGCTGACCTGCTGGGATGAATGGCGCAAGGTGGTGCCATGGACCTATGAGGAACGACCGAAAAAAGCATCAGCAGACATTCTGAGCTACAGAAAAACTGAATGGGTTCCGGGGGGAATCTTTGGCGACGTTTGCGACGATGACTGGCAAGTGATGGGACTTGTGGCTACAGGCAAATATCGACAACGGGTACCGTTCTGGGAAAACATGAAATATATGGCTCCGTGCGAGTTCAACTGTACGGCGTCCATTCCGTCCCAACAACGGTTCAATTTATTGCGCGAAGGGAAAGTTGACGAAGCCTATCGCCTGGTGCTGGAGTATACACCGTTTCCTGGTTCCGTATGCGGAGCGGTCTGCATGAATTTGTGCATGGATGAGTGTACTCGTAGCCAAGTCGATATTTCCGCCCAAATCGGTCGACTGGGGACGTATTCGGCTGATGTCCAAATCCCAACTGTGGCCGAGAAAACCGGCAAAAAGGTAGCGGTGATCGGCGGAGGACCGGCCGGTCTGTCAGCAGCGTGGCAAATGGCCCGTGACGGACATGAAGTAACAGTGTATGAAGCGCATGAAGCGATGGGCGGAAAAATGGAACAAGTAATTCCGCGCTCGCGGTTACCCCATGAGACGCTTGAGATGGAACTGGCGCGGATTGAAAAGATGGGCGTCCGTTTCATCACAAACTATCCGGTCGATAAAGCAAAATTCGCGGCAATTCGCCATGAAAACGATGCAGTTGTTGTTGCCAGCGGCGGCCATGTAACCAAAATTATCCCCTGGCCAGGTCATGAACGGATTGTAAAAGGGCTGGATTTTCTCAAAGCCGTTAACCGTGGTGAAACAGTGAAAGTCGGTAAAAGGGTCATTGTCATTGGCTGCGGAAATTCCGGGATGGATGCCGCGGTTGGAGCATATCAGATGGGAGCGGAGCAGGTTGTATGTATTGACGTTCAACGCCCTGCTGCATTCCAAAAGGAAATTGACCACGTGCAGGAACTTGGTGGCGAACTAATTTGGCCAGTGTTTACAAAAGAAATAACCGAAGCGGGCATTATTACTCAGACCGGTGAACTGATAAAGGGAGATATGGTAATTATCACGATAGGTGAAAGTCCGGACCTGAGCTTTCTGCCAGCGGGAATCGAACTAGACCGCGGCTGTCTGAAGCCGGCGGCAGACTGGAGTGTTGCCGAAGGGATCTTTACAGCAGGCGATACGACAAAACCAGGGCGCTTGGTCGATGCAATCGGCATGGGTCGACAAGCGGCATTAGCAGTGAGTGCATACCTAACAGGAACTCAATATATTGGGGAACAAAAAAACAAGATTCCTGCGACCAGACTCAAGACCGCCTATTTCAAGAAATGTCACAGCTGTGATTTGCCTAGCGCAAAAGAGGAGTATAATCGATGCATCAGTTGCGGGACTTGCCGTGATTGTCATATGTGCATGAAATCGTGCCCGGAAAATGCAATTTCTCGTATCGCAAGCAAGGAAGCAGGCGGTTTCGAGTATGTCGTTGACGCCGGAAAATGCATAGGTTGCGGCATCTGCGCAGGAATCTGTCCTTCTGGAATTTGGGCAATGTACAATAATGCGGAAGCGATTAATATGTATAAAATCGTGTGAATTAAGACATTCGTATTGTGATGAAAAACAAAAAATTACGAAAACGCATAAACGATTGACAGTAATTTGCGCTGGCTCTATAATTATGCAAGTAAGAACGAAGCGTTCTATAGTAATTCAAATTGCAGAAGTTTCTCCGGCAGCCTTACAATCGACAAGCAGCACTTAGGCCGGAAAATCCCAATGACGGGGTAAGACGATGGTCTTGCCCCGTTTTTTACTAAAAATCATCAAAAATATAAGGCAATGAGAAGAAAATCATCGTCGCAGACAAGAAATGTCCGGTCAATATTGACACTTGTCCTGCGTGTTCATATAATAGCAACATCAAATGCAAGCGGTCGTTCACAGTCGCGTTCGTTAGGGTAGATTCGCAACAGCGGATCGGTGCGAGACTGAAACTGGAGAGAATCCAGGCAGTCTTTTTCTATTCGTTGACGGCGTAACAGGCGTAAGTATTTGGTGAACGTTGTAATCTTCAAAAGGGGGAAACATTATGGAAGCATCGTCATTAACTCAGCAATTTTTCCAACAACTGATTAATGGAATCTCGCTGGGTAGTATTTATGCACTGATAGCATTGGGCTATACAATGGTTTATGGCATTATACGCTTGATAAACTTTGCCCACGGCGATATTTATATGCTTGGGGCATATGCCGGCTATTTCGCCACGACATTTTTTAAGATGTCATTTTTTCCAGCGTTGATTTTTTCCATGGTTGTAGCGTCAACCGTGGGAATGTTGATTGAACGTCTTGCGTACCGACCGCTACGCGGCGCACCCAAGATTGCAATCTTGATTACTGCAATCGGTGTTTCTTTGCTGTTGGAATATGGTGGCATGATTCTGGTCACACCACAGCCGAGGACCTTCCCCGAATTGTTTTCGACGGCAACTTACAATTTTATGGGGCTGGTCGTAAATAGCCAGCAAATTGTAATTTTGGTCGTTTCGCTTGCGCTGATGTTTATCCTGACTTACGTTGTCAACCATACAAAGGTGGGAAAAGCGATGCGGGCCGTATCTTTCGATACGGATGCCGCCCGGTTGATGGGGATCAACGTGGACAGGATCATTTCCTTTACCTTTGCTATCGGATCAAGTCTGGCGGCGGCGGCTGGAATCCTGGTCGGGATCTATTACAACTCGATTGATCCGCTGATGGGAATCATGCCTGGACTCAAAGCGTTTGTCGCGGCGGTGCTTGGCGGCATCGGCGTGATCCCCGGTGCAATGGTCGGCGGGGTATTGCTTGGCGTTATCGAAGCATTGGTCAGCGGATTTTTATCTTCCACGTTCCGTGACGCGGCGGCGTTTATCATCTTGATTGTGATTCTGTTGTTTAGACCGGCCGGGTTGTTTGGCAAGAACATCCGGGAGAAAGTGTAGGTGATCAGACAGTGAGAAGCAAGATGAAGCGCGACCTGATGGGGATCGTTGGCGCCGTTGCATTATACGCGTTGCTGATGGGCTTGATTGAGAGCGAAGTGATCGGCGCCTTTTGGCAACTGAACATCGTCCTGATTTGTATCAATATCATTCTAGCGGTTAGTTTGAATCTGATCACCGGGTTTACCGGTCAGTTTTCGATCGGTCATGCAGGATTCATGGCGGTCGGCGCGTATCTTTCCGCGGTATTCACGGTAAAATTGGGATTGCCCTATATTGTTGGGATTCTGGCCGGTGCAGCCGGTGCGGCGATTCTCGGTTTTGCAATCGGCTTGCCGACATTGAGGCTAAAAGGCGATTACCTGGCGATTGCCACATTAGGACTGGGCGAAATCATCCGCATCACGATCTTGAATATTCCTTATGTCGGCGGCGCGTCCGGCCTGATGGGAATACCAAGGTACACCACTTTCACCTGGGCATTTTTCCTGATGGTGATTACGGTCCTGTTCATTAAGAACTTCATCAACTCCAGTCACGGTCGCGCCTGTATCTCGATTCGAGAAAATGAGATCGCAGCCGAAGCAATGGGGGTTGATACCACCAAATACAAGGTTATCGCCTTCACGATCGGAGCAACATTTGCCGGTGTCGCCGGCGGCTTGTTCTCTCATTATTTTTACATTGCCCACCCGGCGTCTTTTACCTTCATGAAATCGTTTGATATTCTCACGATGGTTGTGTTGGGCGGAATGGGCAGTATCACCGGATCGATCACAACCGCTATCCTGTTGACGTACATATCGGCGGAACTCGCCAGTTATCCGGAATGGAGGATGGTCATCTATGCCTTGCTGCTGATCGTGCTGATGATCTATCGACCACAGGGCTTGTTTGGCAACAAGGAGCTCAGTCTGAAATTATTTAGCCGAATCCTGGGAGGTGGACAGCGTGGCGCTGCTGAAAATAAATAAACTGACCAAAGAGTTCGGCGGCTTGAAAGCTGTCGCCAATTTCAACATTGAAATCAACGACGGTGAGCTGATTGGACTGATCGGCCCGAATGGCGCCGGCAAAACTACCGCATTCAACCTGATGACCGGTGTTTACGAACCGACTTCCGGCGAGATGCTGTTTGACGGCAAGAGCCTCGTCGGGTTGAAACCTTATGAAGTAACGCAGCGAGGCATTGCCAGGACATTCCAAAACATCAGATTGTTTTCTGATTTGTCTGTTCTCGATAATGTCAAAATCGCTTATCATTTTCATGTGAAGTATGGACTTTGGGAATCGGTGCTCAGAGTTGGGCGCTACTATTCCGAAGAAGACATGATCGAGCAAAAGGCGATGGAATGCCTCAAAATGTTCAAACTCGATGACCGGCGCGATGAAATCGCCAAAAACCTTCCCTACGGCGAACAACGCCGCCTGGAAATCGCCAGGGCTTTGGCGGCCCAACCCAAGCTGCTCCTGCTGGACGAGCCGGCAGCCGGAATGAATCCGCAAGAAACCCACGAATTGATGGAAATGATCCGCTGGATTCGCGACGAACTGAAACTGACCATATTGTTGATCGAACACGACATGAGTCTGGTCATGGGTGTCTGTGAACGAATCTACGTATTGGATTACGGCAGTATCATCGCTGACGGAACTCCTGCGGAAATCCGTAATAATCCCTGTGTAATCGAGGCATACCTCGGTGAGGAGGTTTGTTGATGCTTAAGGTCGAAAATATTAATGTATACTATGGTGCGATCCATGCGCTCAAAGGAATCAGCGTCGAGGTCAAAGAAGGCGAAATCGTCACTTTGATCGGCGCCAACGGAGCTGGAAAAAGCACGATCCTGCGGACAATTTCTGGCCTGTTGCGGACAAAGACAGGGAATATCTTGTTTGAGGGGAATTCAGTTGCTACGATGGCGCCGGAGGAAATCGTCAAGAAGGGAATCAGTCAGGTGCCGGAAGGGCGGCGGATTTTTGCTAACATGACGGTCGAAGAAAACTTGGAACTCGGCGCTTATATCCGCAGCGACAAACCGGGAATTCGCAAAGATATTGACAAGGTTTTCGAACGATTCCCGCGTCTGGGCGAGCGACGCAAACAGATTGCCGGAACACTATCCGGCGGCGAACAGCAAATGTTGGCGATCGGTCGCGGCCTGATGAGCCAGCCGCGCCTGCTGTTGCTGGATGAACCGTCGATGGGCTTGGCCCCGCTATTGGTAAAAGAAATCTTTTCGATTATCAAAGAAATCAATGCTAGTGGAACGACAATCCTGCTGGTCGAACAAAACGCAAACATGGCGCTGTCGATCGCTCATCAGGCCTATGTTTTGGAAACCGGCCGGATTACGCTGTCGGGATCAGCCAAAGAACTGATGGAAAGCGAAGAAGTCCGCAAAGCCTATCTGGGCGGTTAGATCGAATATAAAAAAGTGCAAAGGGGCGAAGAAAAATGTTTGTTGCAAAGCGAATGACTCCCAACCCCAAAGTCATTGAATCCAGCGCAACCATAGCCGATGCATCCGAAATGATGCGGAAATACAAGATCCGTCGTTTACCGGTCGTAGATGACGGGCGTTTGGTTGGAATCGTGACAGACCGAGACCTGCGTTCCGTTTCGCCTTCCCCGGCGACAACGCTGTCGATTTTTGAATTGAACTATCTGTTGGGCAAAATGCAAGTCAAAGATATCCTGCACAAAGATGTCGTTACGATTAACGTCGGTGCGACAATAGAGGAAGCTGCGCTGACGATGTCCAATCACCATATCGCCGGTCTGGTCGTGGTCGATGCCGTTGGCGCTGTGGTTGGCATTATCACAGAAACAGATATTTTCAATAGCTTTGTCGAAATCATGGGTCTAAAAGAAGGAAAAACCAGATTCACCTTCAGTGTTTCGGACCAGGTCGGCGTACTGCACGAGATAACCGGCGTATTCAAGGACCTGAACATCAATATCAGCAGCTTGGCCAGTTACACTACCGATGAAGGCCCCGGCGAACTCGTTATCCGGTTCAATGCACAGGATACCGGTGAACTGATTCAAAAACTTACAGCGATCGGATATCCTCCCCTACACACCGTGCAAATCGGTTAACCGCAGTTCCGCATCAGCGATTCTTGCTGCAGGTTCGTTCGAACCTGCAGTTTTTTTGCGAAGGGGACAGAAAGTGTTGTACAATAAGAGGCAGGTTAGAATCTGAGTAATTAGCGAGAGGAGGCTGTCCGGCATGAAACTTACCGATTTCACCAAACGAGGCGGTTGAGCGGCTAAAATAGGGCCGGGCGCCCTATCTGACGTATTGGCGAAATTGCCGCAGATTCATGACCCGCGGCTGTTGGTCGGGATTGATACAGCCGATGATGCTGGTGTATATTTGCTCAATGAGGAAACAGCGCTGATTCAGACGCTGGACTTTTTTACGCCCATCGTGGATGATCCCTATTTATTTGGTCAGATTGCTGCAGCTAACAGTTTGAGCGATGTCTATGCCATGGGTGGAAAACCGCTTACCGCGATGAATATTGTCACTTTTCCGGTCTGTAAGTTGTCAGCGGAAGTTTTGTTGGCGATTCTCAGCGGAGGGCAGCAAAAAATTGCCGAAGCCGGCGCCGTAATGGTCGGCGGACATACGATCGACGATGACGAACCCAAATATGGACTAAGCGTGACCGGCGTAGCCCATCCGGCAAAAATCCTCACGAATGCCGGAGCTCGGCCAGGCGATGTATTGGTTTTGACCAAGGCCATCGGAACCGGGGTCTTGTACACCGCGCTGCGGGCGGAACTTTTTCCGCAAGGGGTTGCAGCTGCGGCGCAGAGCATGGCGCAGTTGAATCGTTATGCGGCGGAAGTTATGGCGCATTATCCGGTGCATGCCTGCACAGACATCACTGGGTTCGGGTTGCTGGGTCATGCCTATGAAATGGCCAGCGCCAGTGAGGTCGACCTGGAGTTCGACAGCCGGGCAATCCCTTTACTGCCGGAGGCGGCTGAGGCCGCCGAGATGGGTCTAATTCCGGCTGGCGCTTATGCCAACCGCGAATACTTAAAATCCGTCGAATTTCACTCAGCAGTTCCGGTCAACCTGCAAGATCTGTTGTTTGATCCGCAGACTTCCGGAGGCTTGTTAATCAGCTTGCCGGGTTGTGAAGCGAGCGGGTTTTTGCAACAGGCTCGCGCGGCTGGAGTTTTAGTTGCCGCGTGTATCGGCAGCGTAACCGGGAAAGGAACGGGAAAAATTCATGTCAAATGAACTGAAAAGCAAGCTTGTTGAACTGAACTGCCAAGGACTAGCCTGTCCGCAGCCGGTCATAATGACCAAGAAGGCGCTGGAACAAAAGCCTGCGGAAATAACCGTGCTTGTTGACAATTTGGCAGCCAAAGAAAATGTCGCCAAGTTTGCCGCCAGTAGCGGCTACGGAGTGAGCATCGAGAACGCGGACGGCATTTACCGCCTGAACCTGTTGGCCAAGCAGACAGCAGTAAATATTGCTACCGGCAAGGAGCTTGCTGCAGACGCGGAAGCGCCGGCGATCCTACTTGGCCGAAATACGCTGGGAACTGGCAGCGAAGAACTCGGGGCGATTCTGATGAAATCGTTCTTCGTCTCCCTGCTTGAATTGCCACAGTTGCCTCGCGCAGTCATGCTGATCAACAGCGGTGTGTATCTGGCGGCGACTGATTCACCCGTACTCCCGCCATTACAGGAACTGTCGCGCCGCGGCGTTGCCATCATGGTCTGCGGGACCTGTCTTGATTACTTTTCGCTTAAGGAAAAACTGGCGGTTGGCGAAGTGACCAATATGTACTCGATTCTTAGTGAACTCACCAAGGCAGGCAATACAATTACTCTATGACGGATCGACTGATTGCATTCGATTCGATTCACCAGGCTCTAAGGGCCGAAAAAGAGTTTCTCAAAGCTGGCATGAAGTTTGAACTGACGCCAACGCCGCGGGAAATCTCGGCTAGCTGCGGTCAAAGCATTGTCCTTTCGGATATGGAATTACCCCTAGCGATCAAAATTATTTCCCGGGAAATAATCAAATGCCGGGGAGTGTATGCCGCTGATTTTTCGCAGCGTATTTTTGAAAAGATCGATTGACGGCAACTGCTGAAAGAAGGGATTGTTGGTGCCGCTAAAACTGGAACTGGGCGATGTAGCCAAAATGAAAAAGGTGCACCCCTGCGGCTCGGACCGCTGGGAAATCGTGCGAACCGGTATGGATATAGGAATAAAGTGTCTGGGTTGTGGTCGGCGTGTCATGGTGCCCCGACCAAAATTTGAAAAGGCGGTCAAATCGCTGGAACAGAAAAAGGAGAGTCAAGAATGAGTACAAGTTTGGAAATTGGCATACTGGGGCTGCCCAACGTGGGAAAAACGACACTGTTCAATGCGTTGACAAAAGCCGGGGTGGAAACGAACAATTGCCTGTATAGCACCGTCGAACCAAACGTGGGGATGGTCGACGTGCCGGATGAGCGACTCGACCGACTGGCCGAAATGTACCATCCCAAGAAAATCACCCCTACATCGATCCGATTTGTCGATATAGCCGGATTGGGAAAAGGGGCCTCTACCGGCGCCGGGCTTGGCAACAAATTTCTCTCCCACATTCGCCAGGTTGACGCTGTGGTTCAGGTCGTGCGCTGTTTTTCCGATGAAAACGTCATGCATGTGGAAGGAAACATCAATCCGACCAATGATATGGAAATCCTCAACATGGAACTCTGTTTGGCCGACTTGGAGTCGCTGGAGAAACGACTGGAGCGAACTCGCAAATTACTTAAAGGGGGCGACAAGAAGCCGCTGGCCGAGATAGAAGTTCTCAACCGCCTGATCGAAATGCTGGGGAATGCACAACCTGTCCGTAAGGCCGGTTTGAACAATGACGAAATTGACTTGGTGAAGGATATGAACCTGTTGACGCTAAAGCCGGTTCTGTACGTCGCCAACATTGACGAGAAGGATGCGGCCGATCCTTCGGGCGGGCCGCTGTTCCAGGCGGTGCAGGAGTGGGCGGCGTCCGAAGGCGCAGAAGCGATCGCTGTGTGCGCTAAGCTGGAAGCGGAGATTTCTGAACTGCCAAGCGAGGAATCGGCGTCGTTTCTTCAGGAACTCGGAATTGCCGAGCCGGGTCTGAACAAACTGATCAAAGCCGGGTACCGGCTGCTCGACCTGATTTCCTTCCTGACGGCCGGCACGCCGGAAGTGCGGGCCTGGACCATCCGGCGCGGCACCAAGGCGCAACAGGCGGCAGGCAAAATACACTCCGATATCGAACGGGGCTTCATCCGGGCAGAAATCGTCGCCTACAGCGACCTCATGGCCTGTGGAAGCTTTAATGGCGCCAAGGACAAAGGGTTGGTACGGCTGGAAGGCAAGGAATACATCATGAAGGACGGCGACGTGACACATTTCCGGTTCAATGTATAAAAATTGTTGCTTTCCATCGAGTGTTGTTATAAAATAAGTAAGCCTGAACACTCGGGCATTTACTCCCCTGCCCCTAAAGGGGGCCGATAGTCCAAAGGAGGAGGTGAACCTGTTGAAAAAGTATGAACTCGTATTCATCATCAAACCGATGGAAGAAGAAGCATTGCAGGCGGTAATCGCCAAGTTTGAAGCTATGGTGACAAACAATGGCGGCACGATGGAAAAAATCGACCGCTGGGGCAAGCGTCGCCTGGCCTACTTGGTAAAAGACTTTACCGAAGGCTACTACTGCATCTTCCGCTTCACCGGCACGCCCGCGACAGTCGCAGAACTGAACCGCGTGATGAAGATTACCGACGACATCTTGCGGCACATGATCGTAAAAGAAGATGAATAGTCGGGAGGCCTAAGCCATGAACAAGGTGTTTTTATTGGGAAGATTGGTGCGTGATCCGGAAATCCGGACTACGCAGAGCGGCAAGATGGTCACGTCGTTTACTCTGGCCGTAGATCGGTTTGGTGGCGGCAAAGACAATACCGACTTTATTTCCATCGTAACATGGGAAAAGTTGGCGGAAGTCTGCGGCAACAACTTGGCCAAAGGACAGCGCGCCATGGTTGAAGGACGCTTGCAAATCCGCAGCTACGACGGAAAAGACGGACAAAAACGCTGGGTGACGGAAATCATTGCCCAAACCGTGGAGTTTTTGGATCGTCGACCGGCCGGAGCAACTGGCGGAGGCGCCGGAGCAGAAAATCATGTTTCTCACGATGCGGCAGCACAATTCGGTCACGATGTGGCGCCGGATGATGAGATTCCATTCTGATGTAAGGAGGGTTCAACATAGTGAGACGGGAAAAAGGAAGAAGACCCCGCAAAAAAGTTTGCAGTTTCTGTGTGGACAAGATTGAGTCCATTAATTATAAAGAAATTGGCCGTTTGCAACGCTATGTCAGCGAACGGGGAAAAATCCTCCCCCGCCGGATTTCCGGCAACTGCGCTAAACATCAGCGCCAAGTGACACTCGCCGTCAAACGGGCTCGCAGTATTGCGCTTCTGCCTTTCACGACGGAATAAGACGGAACGCAGACGTACGCGACAATAAAATGAGAGGCCGTTTTCGGTCGCTCATTTTTTTTTCGATTTGCCGCATAGAACAGGGGCGCAACCCTTTAGCAGGAATGTTGGCGTTGGGTTGCGAATTCTTCCGTTAGTGAAATGAATGAGGTGAACCGATGACTACAACTCGTGTGCGACCAATGGTAGAGGGCGGAATTTTGTCCGCGGTCGCAATCCTGTTCGCAATGATCAGCGTGTATATTCCCTTTATCGGCGCGTTCATCAACCTGATCTGGCCGGTGCCGATTATTCTGCTCGGTGTGCGGCACGGTTATAAATGGAGCATGATGGCGACCGCAGTGGCAGGGATTCTGATTGCCATTCTGGTGCATCCGCTGCATGCGGTGGCGGTGGCGATAGGATTCGGTATGACCGGCATTGTGCTGGGACATTGTTTCCGCAAACAACTGTCGCCGGTTTATACGGTACTATTCGGCTCCATTGCGTCACTGTCGGCAAAGATCATTGTGTTGTCGATCAGCGCGGTCGTGCTTGGCATCAATCCGCTGGCTGATCATGCAGAAGCGATGGGAAAGGCTGTCGAACAGGCGATCAATGTGTATCGCGGCTTCGGTATGAAAGAAGCGGAATTGGCTCAATTGGCCGAGAGCATGAAAGGCATGCTGGAAATGATGAAACTCATTTTGCCGGCCGGTTTTGCTTTGGCTTCGGTTGTGGATACCTATCTGAACTTTTTGGTCGCCCGTGCGGTATTGCGCAAATTGGGCCATCAATACGCCGCTTTTCCGATATTCCGCACATGGAGTTTTTCACCGGTTCTGCTATACGCTTTCGTCAGTTCGATGGTGATGCTATATTGGGGAAAAAGCCGTGAGATCGAGATGCTGGCCACGGCCGGGATCAATCTGCAGGTTGTTAGTAGCCTGTTGCTGATGGTGCAAGGAATGGCAGTCGCAATGTTTTATGCAAAGAAACATGATGTACCGCGAATCATCGTCGGCGTATTCGTATTCATGGTTTTTACCAACAATTTTATTATGCAGATTGTAGTATTTACCGGCGCGTTTGATATTGTCTTTGATTTTAGGCGGCTGCGCAGACCATTGCCGCCTTCGGTGAATTCGGAATCGGGAGAGTAATCGATGCAAGCACGGCGCTTCTGGAAAAACGATACAACCTATCTGGTCTTGATGGGGATAGGCTTGTTGCTTTCTATGCTTCTGCAGCCATCTCTGCTTACGGGGTTGCTGATTCTACTGTTGGCAGGGGCTGCTTGTCTGCGTTGGCGGCGCCCGCAGTGCTCGGTGGATGCGCTGGTGAAGCAGGTAGTTTCTGTTGCAACAGAAGCAGTCACGCCCCCAGTCGAACAGGGTTGCAAACCGGACTCGTTTGACGAGGAACAGCCAGAGGGACAGGATGCGGTGTTGGCGTTGATCCAGATCGATAACCTGGAAGATGTGTTGCAAGGACTCGACGAGACGCAGCGCAACGCTATACAAAGCGAAACGCATCAACACCTGATGGCTTGGTGCAACCGGTTCAACGGGTTTTTGCGCAAATACTCGGAGGGCCTGTATTTGGGTGTTTTTTCGCGCCAGGAACTGGGCCGGATGATCGGCGATAAATTTGATATCCTCGATGAAATCAGAGCGCTACGGGTGGGAAACCGAATTCCGGTCACCCTCAGCATGGGGATTGCCGCCAATGGCGCGACGATGAGCGAGCGTGGCCAAAAGGCCCAGACCGGTCTCGATCTGGCGCTGGGGCGCGGTGGCGACCAGGCGGCCTTGTATGTGAACGACGAAGTCCAGTTTTATGGCGGCAAAGCGAAAGTCGTGGAGAAAAATACGCGGGTCAAGGCACGGGTGGTTGCGCATGCGATCAGGGAATTGATGCAGGAAGCGACCGATATCATGGTCATGGGCCATGAAGGCGAAGATTTTGACAGCCTTGGCGCAGCGATGGGGGTTGCCCGGATGGCCGCACATCTAGGCAAACCGGTTAATATCGTTGTCGGGCAAGTGGCGATGTCTTATGAAAAGTTGCAGGAATTATTGCCTGACTATAGTGAATATGCAGGGTTGTTTTTGACGGCGGCGCAAGCAGAAGCAAAAATCAGCGCCAAAACACTGCTGTTTGTTGTTGATACGCACAGGGTGTTTTTGACGGCGGCGCCGCAATTGTTGGATCAAGTCGATCGGCGCGTCGTGATTGATCACCATCGACGGGCGGAAGATTTCATTCCCAGTCCGATGATCGTTTACCTGGAACCATCGGCTTCATCGACCAGTGAATTGGTAGCTGAGCTATTGACCTATTTTGATGAAAAAATTGAATTGACTCGTTTGGAAGCATCTGCCCTTTATGCGGGGATTGTGGTCGACACGAAGAACTTTGCAGTCCAGACAGGTGTAAGAACATTTGAGGCGGCTGCCTTTCTGCGCCGTTCCGGCGCCGACCCGGCTTTGGTCAGGCATTTGTTTCGTTTTGACATGGAGACTTTGAAATTAAGGGCGTTAATTCTGAGTAGCGCTGAATTCATCAAAGGCGGGGTTGTGTTGGCAATCTGCCCGTTTGAAGTGAAAAATGGCCAAATCATCGCGGCGCAATCTGCGGACACCATGCTGAACATCGAAGGGGTCAGGGTCAGCTTTGTTCTCTGGCCGGATGATGAAGGGGTTGGAATCAGCGCTCGCTCAAACGGAGAAGTCAATGTACAGGTGATCATGGAAGCGTTTAACGGCGGCGGGCACCAAACTGTGGCCGGCGCGCATATTGCCGGCGTGGATGTGCTTGAAGCGCGTCGCAGGCTTGAAGCCGTAATTGTTGATTATATTGGGGAGGGAAAAGAATAATGAAAGTAGTTCTGTTGCAGGATGTTAAAAAACTGGGCAAAAAAGGGGACATCATGGAAGTGGCGGAGGGGTATGCGCGAAACTTCCTGATGCCGCAAAAATTGGCTGCCCAAGCGACCAAAGATACATTGAATCAATTGCAGCAACAAAAAAGCGCTGCAGTTGACCGTCAGAAACGTCAATTGGAAGAAGCGAAACTGCTGGCTGCACAGCTGGCGACAATCGAAGTGAAAGTTGTGGCTAAGGCCGGTGAAGGCGGTAGGCTGTTCGGGGCGATCACAACCAAAGATGTTGCCGATGCAGCCAAGGCCCAACACGGGGTGGAACTGGACCGGCGCAAAATGGAGTTTGCCGATCCGGTCAAAAACCTGGGCAGTGCGAACGTGGTTATTAAGGTTCATCCCGAGGTGACAGCCGAAATCAAGATTCAGGTGATTGGAGAATAACGCGGAAGTGACTCGAAATATTAAGGAAACGCCAGAGCGTGAGAATGAGCAGCCCATCAAAGAGAAAAAGAGTCGCAAGGGTCGAATCGTGCGCAAAATTAGTGAACAGGAGTTGCAACGTTTCGCGGAAATTAGCCTGGAAGCCGAAGCGGTGTTCAGTATGTGCGCTTCGATTTGGGGGGCGGATAAATTTGTTCTGCGCGCCAGTAAATTTGGCGCGCTCGATTTGATTCAATCCGGTGAATTGCCTGAACGGGTTTTGGCGCTGCAACGGATGGTCAAGCAAGATTTAGCGATCGACCACCTGCCGAGCATCGAAGAAATTCCGGAGATTATGGAAGATATTCTGAATGATTTGGCAGAACACATTGCCCGGCACAACATGGAAGAAAACATCGAGAAGAAAATCTCGAAAAAAATGGAAGAGCGGCATCAAGAGTTCATTCAGGAAATTCGCATGCAAATCTTGAAAGAAGAATCGAATGTCGAAACGCCGCAGAGCCAAAAGAAACTGGAAAAATTGCAAGCGCTCGACCAGAGAGGCTTAGCGCGGGCTATGAACGATATTCTCAGACCAGCCAAACTGGATGAAATAATCGGTCAGGAGCGGGCAATCGAGGTGCTGCGGTCCAAACTGGCGTCGCCGTATCCACAGCACCTGATTATGTATGGACCCCCCGGCGTGGGCAAGACCACAGCGGCAAGATTGGTATTGGAAGAGGCGCGATCACTGACCTTTACCCCGTTTGCCGAGGATGCGCCCTTTGTCGAGGTTGATGGAAGCACTTTGCGCTGGGATCCGCGCGATATTACCAACCCGTTGCTCGGGTCAGTGCATGATCCGATTTACCAGGGCGCGCGGCGCGATCTGGCCGAAACTGCCGTGCCGGAACCAAAACCGGGCCTGGTGACTGACGCGCATGGCGGGATTTTGTTCATCGATGAAATTGGCGAAATGGACCCAATGCTGCTGAATAAGTTGTTGAAAGTACTGGAAGACAAACGGGTATTTTTCGATTCGGCCTATTTTGACGAGGCTGATCCCAACGTGCCGGCTTATATCAAGAAGCTGTTTGCGGAGGGCGCACCGGCTGACTTTGTCCTGATCGGCGCCACTACCCGTGATGCTTCAGAGCTTAATCCTGCGCTGCGTTCACGCTGCGCCGAGGTATTCTTCGAGCCACTCACTCCCAAACAGATTGAACAGATTGTGTCTAATGCGGCCAATCGATTAAAAGTCCGCATGGAAGCGGCAGTGCCGACCCTGATCAGTGAATATACGGTAGAGGGGCGCAAAGCAGTGAACCTGCTTGCAGACGCTTACAGTCTGTCGATGTATCGCAAGGGGGCGGCCAAAAAATTGAAACCGATGATCAGTCGCGATGATGTGTTTCACATCCTTCAAGTCAGCCGGATGACCCCTTATGTCAATCGCAAGGCGTCTTCCGACTGGGAAGTCGGCAAGATATTCGGTCTTGGCGTCTCTGGTTATCTGGGCTCGGTCATTGAAATCGAAGCTGTTTGTTTTCCGGCCGCGCAAAAAGGCAAGGGCGCAATCCGGTTCAATGACACGGCAGGCAGTATGGCCAAGGATTCGGTCTTTAACGCGGCGGCGCTAGTGCGGCAGATTACCGGGCAAGATCTGGCCAAATACGATGTTCACGTCAATGTGATCGGCGGAGGACAAATCGATGGACCCTCGGCCGGCCTGGCGATTGTCAGCGTGTTGATTTCGGCGATCACAAACCAACCCTTGCGACAAGATGTGGCAGTAACCGGTGAAGTATCGATACGCGGCAAACTGAAAGCAGTTGGCGGTGTTTTTGAAAAGGCCTATGGCGCCAAACAAGCAGGCGTCACAACGCTGATTATCCCTAAAGAAAACGAAAAGGACATACCGGCCGACCATCTAGGATTGTCGGTAAAACCACTTGAACGGGTCGAAGAAGCCTTGGCGATTTTGTTTGGCAAAGCGTACAACAAAGGAGAGGGCTTTAATGCTGGATAGGGTTCCGCCACAAAATATCGAAGCAGAGCAATCAGTTCTGGGTGCAATACTGATTGAACAAAGCGCCATTGCAAAAATCTCCGATATTTTGCAACCGGAAGATTTTTACCGGGAAGCGCACAAACTGGTGTATCGTTCGGCGATGACCCTGTTTGAACGTGGTGAAGCCATCGATTTTATTACCGTGATTGATATGCTGCGCCGGGAAGAAAGTCTGGAACGGGCAGGTGGGATTTCCTACATCACCTCGCTGGCCAACGGCGTTCCCACAGCGGCAAACATCGTATTTCATGCGAAAATTGTGCAGGAAAAGAGTTTGTTGCGCCGCTTGATTCACGCGGCCACCGATATCGCGACCATGGGTTACGCGGAAACGGAAGAAGTTGAACGAGTTCTCGATCATGCCGAACAAAAAATCCTTGAAGTGGCTACGCGAAAAATCGGCCAGGATTTTGCGCCGATTAAAGAGATCATCTTTAGTACCCTGGACAAAATTGACGAGATGCACAAAGCAAAAGGCGGCATCACCGGTCTTTCCACCGGCTTCACCAACCTGGACAAACTGACCGGCGGATTCCAACGGTCGGATCTGATTCTGATAGCGGCTCGCCCCAGTATGGGCAAGACGGCTTTTGTCCTCAACGTCGCTCAGCACATGGCGACGCGGGACAAGAAATCGGTGGCGATCTTTAGTCTGGAAATGCCGCGCGAGCAGTTGGCGATGCGGATGATGTGCGCGGAAGGGCTGATAGACAGTCAACATTTTCGTACCGGTGCGATGAGCAATGATGAGTGGAAAAACTTGGTTGACGCGGCGGACCGTTTGTCTGCCTCGCCGATGTTCATCGATGACACAGCGGGCGTCAATGCTGTGGAGTTGCGCAACAAAGCGCGCCGGATCAGCAAAGAGCATGGCTTGGACTGCATTATCATCGATTATCTTCAGTTGATGGATGGTGGAGCCCACAGCCGGATCGACAACCGCCAGCAGCAAATTTCCGACATTTCGCGCTCACTCAAGGCGCTGGCCCGTGAGCTGAAAGTGCCGGTGATTGCCCTGTCGCAGCTGAGTCGCGGCCCGGAAAGCCGAACGTCGCGCAAACCGATGCTGAGTGACTTGCGAGAATCTGGCTCGCTGGAGCAAGATGCCGACATGGTGGCATTTTTGTATCGCGAAGATTACTATAATCCGGAAACGGAAAAAAAGAACCTGACCGAACTGATTATCGCAAAGAATCGTAATGGCCCGACAGAAACGGTGGAGCTTTATTTTCACAAGAACTTTACCCGCTTTACTGATTATTCTCCCCGCACGGACTGACCGAACGTTTTGTTGACAGACTAATAAAACATTCGGATTTTGATTGACAGGGGGCAAGGCAGATAGTAAGATAAAGAGGGACAAAACAGAGCGTTTGTCTTTCTTTTTGCGGAAAATCGCTGAAATGTGAATTGTTTCGGGAGTGTGTGTGAATGAAGCGATATGATGCGATCATTATTGGAGCGGGGCCGGCCGGGATTTTTGCTGCATTGGAATTGGCAGAAACCGGCATGGATGTTTTGCTATTGGAAAAAGGCAGAGATATTGGTGCACGGGCTTGCCCTATCCATGCCAAGGGGGCCAAGAAGTGCGTGCACTGCAAACCATGTGGAATTGTCTGCGGCTGGGGCGGTGCCGGCGCCTATAGTGACGGAAAGCTGACCCTGACGACCGAGTTTGGCGGCATGCTGGACCTGTATATGGAAAAACCGCAGTTGATGTCACTGATTGATTACATTGACAGCATCTATCTCAAATTCGGCGCTACCCAGACTGTATACGGCGATGACAACAAGGATGCGGTTCGCAAAATCCAAAAGGATGCGGCGTCCGCCGACTTGTCGTTG
This sequence comes from Sporomusaceae bacterium, assembly GCA_018434355.1. Classification (GTDB taxonomy): domain Bacteria; phylum Bacillota; class Negativicutes; order UBA1444; family UBA1444; genus UBA1444. The sequence continues at coordinate 46,990 of JAHDPL010000015.1, forward strand.
ATACCGGCTAGGATTCGCCATTTGGGAACCGATAAGTGTTTTGAGATCCTTTCATTGATGCGCGACCATTTACGGGATAAATGCACGGTCCGGACCAGTGACGGTGTGGCGGAGATTCTGGTGGAAGAGGGTCGTTATGTTGGCGTTGAAACGACACGTGGCGAAAAAATATATAGCAAGTATCTAATTGCCGCGCCGGGCCGTGAAGGCGCCGAGTGGTTCACTACGCAGGCGGGACGGCTAGGATTGGACATGATCACCAATCCAGTCGATATCGGTGTGCGGGTCGAAGTTCCAGCAGTGGTGATGGAACAAATTACCGACGTGGTGTATGAATCGAAGCTCGTTTATTACACGAAATCATTTGACGACCGCGTTCGCACATTCTGCATGAATCCATATGGTGTTGTGGTTGCCGAGAACAATGCCGGCCTGATTACAGTGAATGGACACAGCAACGCGGAAAAAACCTCGGAAAACACCAATTTTGCCATTCTGGTATCAAAGAGTTTTACAGAACCGTTCAAGGAACCGATTACCTATGGCAAGTCGATAGCCAAGCTGGCCAACCTGCTTAGCGGCGGAGTGATCGTCCAGCGTCTGGGCGACCTTAAGGCCGGCCGTCGGTCCACCGAAGAACGGATCGGACGCGGGCTGGTCACGCCGACGATGAAGGATGCAACGCCCGGAGACTTGAGTCTGGTACTGCCGTATCGGCATCTCACGGCGATTGTGGAGATGCTGGAAGCGTTGGACAAGGTAGCGCCGGGTGTCGGTTCGCGCCATACGTTGCTCTACGGTGTAGAAGTCAAATTCTATTCCTCCCGGTTGCAACTTTCCAATGTGTTGGAAACGCAGATCCCCAACTTTTTCGCCATCGGCGACGGGGCAGGGGTAACCCGGGGATTGGCGCAGGCTTCCGTTTCTGGGGTTATGGTGGCTCAAGAGATTAAGCGACGCGAAAAATGTTGTGAGGGGGAAGCCCAATGATCGAACGCTATACCTATCCCGAGATGGGAAAAATCTGGACGGATGAGAATGAATTCCAGACAATGCTTGATATTGAAATCCATGCCTGTGAAATCATGGCAGAACTTGGTGAAGTACCAGCAGCAGCAGTGCCTGTCATCAAAGAACGGGCCAAGTTTTCCGTGGCGCGAATCCGCGAGATTGAAAAAGAAACCAGGCACGATATCCTGGCTTTTCTGCAGGCCGTTGCCGAAAATGTCGGCGACGAGGCAAAGTATATTCACCTCGGTCTGACCTCCAGTGACGTCAAGGATACTGCGCTCGGCGCGATGATGAAACAGGCCTGCGCTATCCTGATTAAGGATTTGGAACAGTTTCATGCTGTGCTCAAGCGGCGGGCCGCCGAACACAAGCATACAGTGATGATTGGACGCACACATGGCATTCATGCCGAGCCGATTACGTTGGGATTAAAATTCGCCTTGTGGATGGACGAGACGGAAAGAAATCTGGAGCGACTGAAACGGGCCCAGGCAGCGGTCGCGGTAGGCAAGCTGTCCGGCGCTGTCGGGACTTATTCCAACATCGACCCTCGGGTCGAAACCTATGTATGCGAAAAGATGGGCCTGACCCCGGCAAGACTGGCAACACAGGTCATTCAGCGCGACCGCCACGCCGAGTTCATGACGACATTGGCGATTATCGCCAGTTCGCTCGACAAGTTCGCCACCGAAGTCCGCAACCTCCAACGCACCGATATCCGTGAAGTCGAAGAATTCTTCCATCCCGGCCAAAAAGGCTCTTCGGCCATGCCGCATAAGCGCAATCCGATCACCTGCGAACGAGTGGCGGGCCTGGCGCGGGTCGTACGCGGCAACGCCTTAGCTGCAATGGAGAACGTGGCGCTGTGGCATGAACGCGATATCACTCACTCCTCGGTCGAGCGAGTAATCTTGCCGGACAGTACGATTTTGCTTGACTATATGCTGCGGATTTTTACCAACATCGTCGACAAATTGTTGGTATACCCTGACGCAATGCAAGCCAACCTGGAAAAAACAGGCGGACTGATTTTCAGTCAACGCGTAATGCTGGCGCTGGTCGACAAAGGGGTGGTGCGCGAGGATGCCTACCGCTGGGTGCAACGCAATGCGATGGCGCGATGGTTGGCTGGTGAAGACTTCAAGACCAATGTCACCAAAGATGCCGATGTTGCAAAATATCTCACCGCCGCCGAAATTGACGAGTGTTTTGACACGGCCTACCCGTTGCGCAATATAGATACCATTATGGCCCGATTCGGATTGTAAAGAAAGCAGGTGAACAATATGTCATCAGTTGTAGTTATGGGAACCCAGTGGGGCGATGAAGGAAAAGGGAAAATAGTAGATCACTTGGCTGAACAGGCCCAGGTCGTGGTCCGTTACCAAGGCGGCAATAACGCCGGTCATACCGTGGTGGTCAAAGGAATTGAATCCAAACTGAATCTGTTACCTTCGGGAATTCTGTATCCGGGGAAAACCTGTATTATTGGCAACGGCGTCGTTATCGACCCGGGGCATCTGCTGAAAGAAATCAAAGCAATGCTGGCTAAAGGAGTCGATATGTCCGGCCTCAAGATATCCAACCGGGCGCAGGTGATTCTGCCTTATCACCGGTTGCTTGACGAAGCCGACGAAGATGCCCGCGGCGAAAGCAAGATCGGAACGACGAAACGCGGCATTGGTCCTTGCTATGTCGATAAGAACGCACGTGTCGGCATCAGGATTGTGGATTTGATGGATCGGGAGGAGTTCGCCGGGAGGCTCAAAGTCAATTTAGCAGCGAAAAACGAGTTGCTTACGAAAATTTACGGCAAACAGCCAATGGATTACGATGCAGTGCTGGCGGAGTATCTCGGTTACGCCGATGAACTGCGCCCCTATGTTGCAGACACTATTTTTACGTTGCATGACGCAATTAACAATGGCGACCGGATTCTTTACGAAGGCGCGCAAGCCACCATGCTTGACCTGGATTTTGGCACCTACCCCTATGTGACATCGTCGCACCCGATCGCCGGCGGCGTTTGCGTCGGGGCAGGAGTCGGACCCAAGGCCATCGACAAGGTGATTGGCGTCGTTAAGGCATATACGACTCGAGTCGGCGAAGGCCCCTTCGTGACTGAACTACACGAGGAAACGGGAGAAATGATTCGCCAGCGCGGCCATGAATTTGGCACGACAACCGGCAGGCCGCGGCGTACCGGTTGGCTGGACACCGTTGTTGTAAAATATGCCTGTATGCTGAGTCAAATCGACTGCCTGGCGATAACCCGGCTCGATATCCTGGATACCTTGCCCAGCCTGAAAATCTGCACAGGCTATATTTATCAAGGAAAGCCATTGCATGAATACCCGGCAAGCCTCAAGGTTCTGGCTCAAGTCGAGCCCGTGTACGAAGAGCTACCCGGCTGGCAAACCGACACGACTGCCATTCGGCGCTATGAAGAGTTGCCGCTTAATGCCCGTCGCTATGTAGAGCGCTTGAGCGAGTGCGCCGGCGCCCGATTGGGGATCGTATCGGTAGGTCCGGATCGTGAACAAACGATTGTATTGGAGCCGATGTTCTAAGCTCGCGTTGTTGACCTTGACATTCTCTTTAACAGGGTTTATAATTCAAAACTGTGACCTATGACCCACTAGCTCAGTCGGTAGAGCACCTGACTTTTAATCAGGGAGTCGATGGTTCGAGTCCATCGTGGGTCACCAAGAGTATCAAGACTTCCGCTGTTTTGCGGAAGTCTTTTTTTGTCATGCACTGCTTATTTACTGCTTATAACGAGTTATGACGAAAAAAACTCATTGATTCATCTGGAATTTATTGCGAGTTAATGAAATTTTCTTGACAAGAAGAACAAAAAAATATATACTACAAACATAATCAGAAGTCGGACTTACCAAAACGGAGGAAGTATGGATTTACAAGAGCTAATTGCAACGCTGGATTGCATGGGAGTCAAAGTATCAGATACCACAGTCCGCAAATATATCGCGCAGGAGCTAATTCAACCCTCCGTAAGAAGATCGCGGGGAAGAAATCAAGGACAACTAGCCGAATTCCCGGATAATGTTTTGGAAGAAGCATATGCCGCATTCAAAATGCTCAATGGTGCTGAAGTAAGATTCGGACTAGAAATAGTGCAACAAGCGAGAAAGAGAGTGCGGGAGATCGAAGCTAATAATAAATCCTTTATAACAAAAGGATGGGATGTTCCAGACTATGCAATGCATCGGTGGCGTGAACTTCGCAAAGAAGCAAAAGAAAAACTAATGGATTTGAGTGCAGCAGAGATCGAACAAGCTTATTTGGACAATTGCGAATAGAGATTAAGAGGGAAGTTTCTTTTTAGCCTGCTATATGTAGGCTAAAAAAATACTTATAAAGGTAAGTTTGAGTTATGTTTACTCATGTAAAAGGGGGTGAAACCATGAATGAATCTATGACATATTCCGTATCCGAAGCAGCGCATATTTTGGGAATCGGGAAAGGACTTCTGTATCGTCTCGTAAACGAAAGGGAAATTCCTGCACTGAAACTAGGAAACAAGCGCGTTGTAATTCCTAAGACTGCCATCAGTCAAATGATCCAAAGTGCTTTCGTGCAACAGGAAAGAAATTGATGCGCCAAAAGCTGTACTTCTGGAATTTCAGAAGTACAGCAGGTTTTTTGCATTAGTTCTCCCCATTTTATCTCCGACATGCAGAAGAAAAATAGGGAAGCCATACCTTTTTTTGCTTGAAGTTATTGTGGTAATTATATGCCGGACTTAAACGGATCGAAGCAAATGACCGCTAACTGGGATGCATTTTTTAGCGGCGCACAAAATGTCACAGGGTAGGTCGCAACAATTAAGAAATAAAGGAGAAATATAAAATGAATAACACGCGCAATCCCAAAGGGGCAGGAACAATATATCAAAGAAAAGATGGGAGTTTTTGTGGACAATGCACTGTTTCGTCTCCATCTGAACCTTGCGGAAAGGCAAAGAGAATAACTTCCTACGGAAAAACGAAGAAAGAAGCGTTTGAAAAGCTAATGCAAAAGAAGAAGCAGTGGGAACAAGAACAGAATAATTTTAATGGAGAAATGTTGCTGTCAATATGGATGCAAGATTGGATGAATAAGTGGATGAAGAACAGTGTGAGGAATAAAACTTGGGAATCTTACGACAGTTTAATTCGATGTCACATTGAACCCGGATTGGGATACTACACGTTGAACCATCTCACTCCAACGCTGATTCAGAATTTCTACATGTCCAAAACAGAGATCAAAGAAGGAAAACGGTTGTCTCCAAGAAGTATCCGCTATATTCATTCCGTATTATCAAAATCGCTTAAACAAGCAGTTCTGTGCAAATATATCAGCGACAACCCTGCCAAAGGAACTACTCCACCGAAACATGAGTATAAAGAGCGGATATTGCCGAATGATGAGCAGATTGCATTACTCTTACAAATAATTCAACAGGAACGATTTTACCCACTGTTTTTATTGGCGTATGCTTCGGGACTCAGAAGGGGAGAAATTGTTGGATTGAAATGGGGTGATATCAATTATGAAAGTCGGACTATATCCATTTCACGATCACTAGTTACTACTAGTACGGGCGTGGAATTATCTGAACCCAAAACTAAACAGTCCAAAAGAACGATTATGATTTCTCAGAGTGTGATGGAAGAACTTAAACGATGGAAATGGTCGCAGAAGAGAGAAGAGTGGGAAAACAAAGAGTACTATGTCCATAATGACTTTGTTTTTTGTTGGGAAGATGGAAGAGTTGTGAATCCTTCATATATTAGTCATCGCTTCACGCGGATATTAAAAAAGGCCAAGCTTCCCCATCTTCGTTTTCATGATCTTAGACATATCCATGCAACAGAATTACTTGTTGATGGAATAAATCCAAAAGTTGTTCAAAATCGCCTTGGACATGCGTCAATCAACATGACCTACGATGTATATACCCAGTGCGTTCCGCAACTCCAGCAAGCCGTTGTAGACGCGATTGAATGCAGATTAAATAGTGCCATCCAACCCAGAAACAACAAAACTGGATAATAGAAATGATTCGGATATGCAGGGAGAGCACGCGGAAAAGTCCTTAACTTGATTAATAGTATAACTTAATGCACTGAGACAGAAGTGAATATGCATTGCAGCCTAATGAAAGCAAAAAAATAAGACCCGGAATAATAGAAATGAAAAGCGGGAGAAGCTGATTCAATGAATAGCCAATACATAGTAAATGAAGAAATAAAATTAGAAGGATAGCCGTAGAATATGAAGTTTAATAAAGCGCTCATTACAAGCGATAAAGTTATCATTTCAGGGAATATGATTGAATTTTTTCAGTTTGAAAAGCCTATAGCAATAGGACTTAAATCAAAGCCTAGATGTAGAAACCCATCAAGTGTGAGCTCTAACGAATGTAAAGAGCAAATTTATAAACGCAATGCCCGAAATAGTTGCTATAAGTTGCAGAGATTAATTGCTACGAACTTTCTCTCGAAATACTCAAGTTTCTTCACGTTGACATTCAGGAATACGAATGAATTCGATATAACCAGCATTGTTCAATGTAATGCGAAATTAACTTATTTTATCCAACGAAAGTTAAGGGCCTGTAAGATATTTTGTGTAAAGTGGAAAAATTGGTAAAATCACTTTATACAAAATGGAGGCTTACAGCATGGCAAAAAAGAAACGCAATCCTGCAAATGCAGCCGCTATCGCCCATATTTTCGAAAACTATGAAAT
>JAHDPL010000016.1 GCA_018434355.1 Sporomusaceae bacterium
CCATAAAACTGAAGCAGCCCTCTGGCTCTGCCGTCCTTGCAGACAGCGCTGTCCATCGCGGTGTATTTCTTCACGCTGGATTTGGCGAGCGATTGACGCAGTTCCAACACTTGCCTTAGCGGTTCAGGCGCCGATTTGATCAGGTCTTTGACCGCCGCTTTCCCCAAGGTATCTGTCTCCAGGCCGTTTTCTGCTAGCCACGCCTTCATCTGAGCAACCGAATTGGGATTCTCCACTTCGGTGAGAGTTTTCATCGCGGTCATAAGGTCCGCCCTTGCCCGTTCATCACAGCAAATCGCTTTCCTGACTAAATCCCGATCCAACTGAATTCCTCGATCATTGATCGTTTGGTCAAGGACATAGTTTTGCCACTCATCTGCCGGCACAGGAAAATTTTGCAGGCGCGCCTGGATCGCCAGTTCAGTCTCTACGTCGCGGACATTATAGGCTTTGAATTGCGCCCATTTTTCAGGAACATGCTCAGGTAGATTGCGCGTCCGTTGTCCGTTGGCAAGCGTGGGTTTACAGGGCACAGAAAAGAAGCGGATGAGATCTTTCCCTTCCTTGAGTTTTTGCTTCTCAAGGCCGAGTACTGCACCGGCTCCCTCCAGAGATAGTGGCAGGCCCATATACGCTGACCACACCATCGTGCAGCGCCAGGCATTCGGCTCAAGCCACTGGCCAAGATGCCTCGACAGACAGATACGTTCAAACTGAGCGTTGAAGGCCCATTTAATAACGGTCTCATCGAGCAAGGCCACCTGGACTTCCGGCGGCAGTGGTTCTCCAACAGCAAGATCTACGGTCAATACCGGACCCCCGTCCACCGAATAGCTGAGTAGAAGTATTTCAAAATCCGGTGCTTCCGCATATTTGTAAACGCCACACTTGGCGAGTTCGGTGCTGCTATACGTTTCAATGTCCAAGCTTAAGTTTTTCATGGATCCTCCATAGTGAAAAAGGCGGCAGTTTGCTTGCCGCCCTTTTGCATTTCTATTTGCTTATGCCAAAAAATCGTCGCCGTCATAGTCTGAGGCAAAATCGTCAGCGGCGCTGGCTTTCCCACCTAGTGGCTCGCCGTCACGAACCTTCTGGATATTTCCAAGCCCGCAGGCGATGCCACGATTGCCGTTCGAATTGAAGGCATAAAAGTTGATGCTGACCCTCGCGTATACGCCGGAGTAAACTTCCGAACGGTTCAGAACGGGATTCAGCGACGTATCTACGATTTCCGGTGCGCTGCTACTATTGGCATTGACGAAATAGCAGTTTGCGTAGGCTTCATCATCCGGACGATCGACATCCCCGTCGCGAAGTGGCAGCTTAAGCGCCGCTTTGCTGGGAATCTTGCCACCAAATTTGCCGCGTCCTTCCTCGATCGCGGCATCGATCGCCTTTTGAATCGCTCCGAGAGTTTTGGCATCTGCTTTGGGGATGATCAGGCTCACGCTGAATTTTTCAGCGCCACCATTGATGGATTTTGGCTCCCAGACGTTGGCATACGACAGCCGTACTAGGCCGGTAACAACCTTGGTCGGATTGACTTTATTTCCGGTATTAGCAGTGTTGGCTTTGTTTGTCATGTTTCATTCCTCCATAAAATCTTTTTTTGCGCTGGATGCATGGATTGCCGGTCGCTTATCTGATAGCGGCACCAGTGACGGTTTGCCTGGCGGCTTTTCAATTAAGCTGCCGAGGATTTCATTGAACTTGGTTTTTCCCATCAGTTTTTCCATCTCGGTTACGGTGATTAAAGTTTGCCGGAAGATATCTCGGTATCCGGCTTCCTTGGCTGCGTCGGCGACAGCATCTTCGTTGGCATATTTGCGGTTGGAGCGTCCCGCGACCAGTTTATACCCAGACCATTGTTTTCCATGGGTTACTGCTGCCTCAAGAGCATAAGCCCTTAAATCGTTTGCCCATGCGGTGAGATCGTCCAGTTTGGTCAGGATTTCTTCGATTTCCGCATCAGAAAGGATCGGCGGCAAAGAAAATTCAAACTGGGTAAGCTTCAGTTTTTCCTCCGCACGGGCGCGGCACTTCACCGACGCTCGGCAAAACTGGCACCACTCACCGCAGCAGTATTCGCCGCTGCCGACAAATGCGAGCTCTGCTAGCGGTCGCAGGACTTCATCCGCCCACCGGTAGAGGCTTTCCTTTTCTACCGTATGCGTGCTGATATTTTCGCGACGGGGCTGGTAGATGGTCATAGACACGGAAGTGATATCATAGATTCCGTCAAATAGTTCCAGAGCGCCGAGTGCGTAGAGCTTCATCTGTGGGTTGTCTTCCGCTTCCACCAGAATGCCCTGGCCGTATTTGAAATCCACGATGTGGAGGGTCCCGTCGGCAATGACCAGGCAGTCGCCGGTTCCGAAGCCGTCTGGCACATACCTCGAAAAGTCCAGACGCTGCTCGATCAGTACCTTGGGATCAGCACAGGTTTGCTTGGCCTGCTCTATCAGTTCCAGTACGAATTCCACATAACCATCCGTATGACTGTCCATTTCGTCGGAATCGTATTGGGAGACCGGCTTCTTGGAGCGCAGCTTCAGCGCCCGTTTCAGTTTGTGTTCGCAGAGTGCGTGGGCTGCTGTCCCTTCGGCTGCGGCTTCTCCACTACTATCCTCAAATTCCCGTTCCAGGCGTGCGGACGGGGTGCAGTTTAGCCATCGATGAGCACCGGAAGCGGATAACAACGCGTGTTGTTTCTCAACATTCATTTAAGTCGCTCCGCATCCGTCAGCAGTGCGGCAAAGTGTGCCGGATCAATCTGGCTGAGTTTGGGTGCGCCGTACTTCTCCAGCAATGTTCGGACTTCAGCGGTTAACCCTTGCTGGCTTTTGTCCGCAAGTACCGCGCGCACCTGTTCCAGCGAAACCGGCTTTGTTTTGGTTTCTGGTACTTTTTCGGATGCCGGCGTTTCTGGTTGGGCTGCTTCATTAGAATCACTGCCAGCCACGATGTCTGCAAGGACCTGAAAATTGTCCGCTAATGCGCGCAGATTCAGGACAATGTCAAACAGCGGGTGCGTTTTGCTCATCTTCTTCACCTCCTTCCTCCTCGATGGATATCGCCTTTACGCTGTTTCCTGGGATAATGACCGTCAATCGCCGCTTTTCGCCGAAAAGCATTCGGAGTAGTTTTTCTCGGACAGTGATGTGGTGACAAGAAACGATTCCATCGCCTGGATCTTGGGCAACACTGATTTTGAGTTTGTGTTTCATGCAGAGTCCGTTTCCTTTCCGAAGGTAGATTTTTTTTGCGCCTTCTGCTATATGCCACCTGCGGACGGGAATCCGGACGGGGTCAGGATAAAACTTTTTTGAGTCGATCTTTTGCACGTTTAACTGCGTGGCGGATGGCTGATTCATCGACGCCTTCAAGGGCAGCAAGGTCGGTGTATGACCAACCTTCAATAAAGCATTTGCGGATCAGATACTGCTGCCGATCCGTCAGATGTGACATGGCACGACTCACCACTTCTGAATCTATAAGATCAGCGAGTAGGTCTGTTCCGTCAGCAAAATGCTTTCGATCTTCATAGGCAAAACTTGACAGAGAAGTGTGCCGCCGGGTTTCGGCATGGTTTGTGTTGTATTCGAGTCGGTTCAGTTCGACAACGATATCGCCCCATTTTTCGGCGACATCAATTTCAATGGTTTCAGTGGCAAACTTATATTTGATCTTCACTATTTTGCGTCCTTTCCGTCCGAGGCATTGACGGCGGAACACAAAAAGAGCCTGCGGTGAAGATGCCACAGACTCCGCATGTCCTCAAAACGGGCGCACGAAATCACGGTGGGTGCATCTTCATCCCTAACATGGTTGTGTTACCATGCTTCAGAACTCTTATGCATCCCGCCGTCCTTATGCGCACTTGGACATTGAGATTTTTTTACTAACGAGATATCTCGTTAGTGTCTTCATTATATGAAATGTAATTTAGTAATAAAATTCCATATAAAATCACACACTTTTAAAACATTGAGTAATATAATTTTATTGAATAACATATTATTTTTTTGTATAATTAGGCTATGAACAAATGGTCTTATTGGTATTTTTATTGGACAATAATATGTTCTGTAATTTTTTGAACAATTTTGCATGAATAAGTCGAAGGGAGGGTTAACCTATGGCTGAAAAAATATCGGAATTTTTTTTGAACAATTTGTTTGAGTGTGGTGGCTATGCCTGCCATTGCGAAAAGGATATAAAAAACGTGGTCCCAGGAATGCCTCCTGAGACCACGCTGAAATTATATAGTGAGTTAGATAAGCCTCTACGCTTCTCTTATGCTCCACGAGCAGGATTGAATCTTACCGGTATTGCCGGCGGTGCCATAGCGAAGAACATTCTCGGCAAGTTACTAGCTACCCCAGATGGAGATATAGACCAGCATATAGATTTTTTTCAGACATATGGTTTCTTGCTACCGATAAAAAGTGATGAGTATGAATCTATTGAGGCTGATGTATTAATAGAAATTGTAAACAGAATCAAGGCCATGTTATATCTTATGAATGCAATTGCAGGCCAGAAAGACTATAAACGCATCTTAATACACACAGCATATCTTCTTTATGCTCCGCAGATTTCATTAAATTTGTCTGAAGTGGAATATAAAACTTGCAAGCACAAATTTACGGATTTGATAGAAAACTATAATCTATTCGTGGACTTAAGCAGAAACCAAGAAGTCTTTAATTGTGGAAAATACTCCGTTCCAGACACCATGATAGGTTGCGACAACCCCGTTGATATAGTTTTTTTTAATAATGTCCGCAGCGGTGCCGATACTGACCTTGTCGGAAGTAAAAGTGTGTGGTTTAAAAATCTATTTGCTATGTATACGGGTTTACCAAACGTAGGTGAGAATCTTCGAACTATCATAGATTTTTTTTATCATTACCAAACAGAGGTTGGTATTTTCAGAGAAATCGAGTTCAAAAAAATTACGTATTTTGCAGCTCCAGAAAGGGACAATTTCTCGAGTGAAATGAAAATCGCTCTTCTTAAAATTGCGCGCATTGTTATTTCTGAAGAAATCAACCATAACATTTCAGGCATTCATCCAAAATACAAAACTGATAATTTTGCTCCAACATGGCAAGTGAACAATCTACTCCAAGCTCTCTATTTTTCAATCTTCTACATGAAGCCCGGAATAGAAATTTATAAAGAATGCAATAATCCGAACTGCAAACGTGACAAGTTTTTTCTGGTTGAAGCAACACGTACAAATAAAGAGTACTGCTGTGTTCAATGTTCTCGTGCCGCAGCAGCACAACGATTCCGCAATCGGCAATTTGATAATTAGGCAAAAAACAAGGCCCTACCAATTAAGGTAGTGCCTCCCTATTTTATTTTTATAGTGTCGGTACAGGGACAGGTCCTCTGGTCAGAACCTTTTCAATGCATCCCGCTATTTCTTTTTTCTGCTGCTCTGAAGAAACTATATAGTTATACATGAGATAACGAGTATCAACTACGATACCTTGAATACGTTCATAGTTCTTTGTATTTGGTTTCCAATCACTAACAGCCTCTCCAATGTTGCCTATATTTCCAGTCAACATGAACAGATTGTTTTCCTTATTGTAAGGCATTACAAACGCATTATATAATCTCTCATTCGGTAGGCTTCCCGTTCGTTCAAGGTACTCCCCATATGTAATTTGCTTGTTAATATCCGCGCTATTGGGTAAGTGTTCTGAGTTGGCGCTCCAGCCATAGCGATATAATTTTGCATCAAGCACATAGTACTTGTCTCCATAAATCATTATTGTATCAGGTTGAAGAGGTCTTTTCTCTTTATCCCTGCCATAATCCAAGAGCCAACGAGTACGTGGAAAGTATTGCTCTTTATCCTCTACACCAAATGCTTTATCTATCATACGTTCCCATACATTTTCAAAGAAATCTGTACCAAAGAAGTATTGCTTATCAGAGCTTCTTTCATCAATGTAAACGAGCATATCACGCATAGCAGTAAACAACTCTTGTTCAATATCATTATGTGTTGTTACCAGTTTTTTATTGAGAATATAAATTGACTCTTTTATGCTCGGATGCGGACCTGACTTATCAGGCATAAAAGGAACATACAGCCACCCCATCTTCTCAAAAGCCTCATATACACAGTAACGGTGGATCTGCGTAATCTGCTTATTAGCATTTGGGGTTACAGAGCGAACCGTCATGTTTGTAAAAATCAAGGAACCATTCTTTTGCACTAAAGCTCTCTGTTCCCTTACGGTACGTGGCCAAGATGCATTGCCTTTAGTATCAGTACGGAACTGAGGATCTGTTTCGATATAATAGCGCCCTATTCTTAAAAAGTTCCTTATAACCTTAAGGTATGCGTGCATTGGAAAGTCCACCGTTCTCGGTGCTTCAAACTTTGAAACCTCAATAACACGGTCTTCTTTCATAAACGCAGCCAAAACCCCAAGTAGATTATTAATGTCGACACGGAGGTCGTCGTCATTATCTGGCAACTGATATCCTATAGGGAAATAAATGATGGCGTCATCTGTGTCCGCTTTAACCCCAACAAAACTATCACCATCATCATTTGTGTTGACATGGCAACGTTCCCTAATATTCTTTTGTAAATCCATGTATTATCACCACTCTCTTTACTGTTTCGGGCATTACTGTTGCTGTGCAGTATAGAGAGTATCACGTACACTCTGTTTGAAAATCCTGAAACGATTCTGTCCTATTGAATAAACAAAAGTGCGAATAACCTTTTCAAGGTTGTCCATATCCGAATCAAAAAGAGCCTCTGGATTAAATTTAAAAGCATCATCCCACAGATACTTGATTACCTTTTCCGGGAATAAACGATTATGCATAACTGCCTCACGGATTTCCATCAAACGAGTTTTCTGCTCTGCTGTAATTGAACCTACGCGTTCAGCACCAAGCAATGAATTGTACTCTACTAGGAGAGTGCTACTCCCCTCAGAAGGAAGTGCTCTTTGGTCAAATATTAGCTCACTTTCATGCATAAAATATACACCCAGTCGCTTATCCTCAGCAGATGCCATTTTGGCTTTGTTGCCAATGATAATTGTGTTTACAGTTTCACAGAAGCGTTTCCAAGTAACACCTGTATCTAAAATTCTTGCATCAGCCAGTGAAGGACGTACATTGTCGAAGTTATTTTCAATAAGTCTCATTCGCCATCTACGTTGGAATGCAGTATCAAGAGTGAATACATTCTGGTCTGATGTATTCATTGTGGCAATGATGGAAAGGTTTGAAGGGATACAAACCATATGTGCCGGATTTCCATAGACAAATTCAGCCAAGTATTTTTGGGTAATACCATACTCACTCGTCCCTACTGAAAAGCCATCATCTCCCTCCCGCATCTCGACTTTTCGATCAAGCAGTTGGAATACCTCTCCAAAAATCGCAGGTGCATTTCCTCGATTAATCTCCTCAATAATAAGGATGTACTTGCGCATCGGATTGCGATATGCGTTATAAAGAATTAAAGTAAATGGGCCAGGTGTGAATTCGTATGTAACTTGTTTATCTTCGTCTACCACAGGTAGAATCTGTCCAACAAAATCCGCATTTGTATAATCCGGATGGAATACTAAACGTTCTACAATGCTATCGTCGTTGCAATATTCATGCTCAATAGTCCAACTTTTACCTGACCCCGGAACTCCGTACAGCAAGGTATTAGTTCCTCCAGCATGTCTGATTTCCGCAATAAAATCAGCTGCCGGCGCTCCGAACGGAGCGTCCTTACTATTAATAAAGGGCATTTTTCGAGCTAATAGTCTTAGCACCCCTCGACGTTCACCCGTAAATATCGATTCAAGCCCAACGCCAGCTGGCCAGTTTGCTGGTAACGTCGGAGTGTTTATAAAACTCGCATAATACTTATTATAGCTTGTCCGTAGAATCATAATGATTAGGTTATCAATAATGCCGGCAAAGGTACTATCGGACATATATTCTCCGTCGGCGTCACGATTGGGCTCAGGAAACCCATTTTCAACTGACCACGCTGGGTGTTTAAGTTGCTTCGTCTGGCGGCTAATCCGATAATTATTACGACCGCCACGAGGAGCAAATTCTAATTTTTCGGCATTACCATCTTGCCCTAAAACATATGCAGAAATTGTAAAAACATGCCGCGATTCATTTGAAAGGGGGCTGTCGGACATCTCACCTTGCGACAAAAAGTCAACCAAATCGTTAGTATCAATCCCTGCTGCCTCAAGATAAGTTTGCCCTCCACCTGTTGAAGGTCTATCAAGATCATACAGTTTCTTGAAATCAGAAGGGTTAATCTTTCTGTAAAAAACGCTATCGACATGTTCCATTCCACAACCTCCTATTTTCGCACCGTTATAAGATATTCTTTCAGCTTTTGTGGTAGCGGGCTGTCATTACTTCGAAAACGGTTATAATCTATGATTTGAACGTCAACATTCCCAAACTGCTCAAAACAAGCTATCAACTGTTCCAAAGAAAACAGTCCATCTTCACTGTAGCTTATCAAAAATATGTCACAATGCATATTGCGGATTACACTCGTAAAGGAATCAAGTCCTTTCGTTTTTGTGCAAAATTTCGAATGTTGATCCCACCAGTCGCGCAATCCGCTTTTCCCAATAGCATCGGGATAATCTCCCCTTGCAATCGTTTCTAAAACATGGTAATTTGCCGCATATTGTCTCTTCATGTAAGGAGGGTCAATATAACATAAATTCGCAGTAATTCCCGCAGCTAAATCCTCTGCAAAACCCCTTAATACTGTATGATTGATATTCTCATTGCCATCCAGATTAACAGGGATAAGCACTAGAGGCTCCAACGCATTTTTTTTGAACTCTGACAAAAAGTATCCATATGTTCCGGAAATATTTGCAACCCTATTAACCGCCATAATAAGAGTATGCTTTAGTAGCGATGCCTCATTTTCCGTTATTTGCTTCAAAGCAACCCAAGTGTTGATTTGATCCCGAATAGCGTCAATTTTGCGTGCATTGCTAGTAGTAAAGTACTTACGTGCATCATCCCCGCTTGACGTTATACCACCAGGTGAAAACTCATTGAAGAAAAAACCATCTTTGAAGCCCAAGTCATTAAGGAAGCCGACAACCTTTTCATAAGGGGTTTTACATTCAGAGGTACTGCCAACAACGCCAGCGAAAGCTGGCGATCTGTCGAGAAGCAAATTGACCACTAAATGGTGGTACGAATATGTCATAACATCCGAAGCAACGACAGAATAGCCTTTCTTTCTTAACTCCAAAGCTACAGTCCCTGTTCCCGCCATTATATCGGCTACAGTTCCAGTTTCGCCGATTAATTCTTTCGTTTTATCGATTATGAATGGTAGCAGTTTTGTTTTATTTCCGATATACCTATACATCCCGTGTTCCGTGTCCTCCTTAGAACTTCATGCCATTTATTGCTCCCAAGTCAGGCAGCTGCCGCATCTCATCAACAATCATTTGTTGCTCAGTGGTTGTAAGATCATACAATTTTACAATGTGCTTCTCCAAGTCTATATCAGCTTCATAAGAATAGTTTTTTGACAACTCTTGGGCTAATTCTGCAATTTTCCTCTCGAGCGGATTATTCGCGAATTTTCTCAACGGCAAAGTAAAAATTATTTTTTTTGTAAGATATGGGTGTGATTTCCATTCGTTTTCCCCATACATCTTTAGGTAATAATAGTACACCACCCGCGAATTGAGGAGGGCCAAATAATATTCAAGTGGTGGGGAATCTTGGTCGTTTTGATATCTGATAATATATACAGTTTGGCTTGTCATACCGCCGCTGTAGTCAACACAAGCATAAATACCCAAGCCGGTTTTCCGAATTAGTATTTTGGGAGGAACATACAAATCCCTGTTTTTATAATTTATGCCTTGCACATCTAACCCAATATAGTTTTCTCCTGTTAACACGTACCGTTTTACGTTTTCTCCTACTAAAATTCTTTCACAACCTTCAAAGGGCGTCTCACTAACGATATTTTTTAATGTATCCTCGGTCAACGGCAATTTAGCACTGCAATAAACACAGTTTTTAGAGTTATTCTGAAGTTGCGTTTTGGTATATCCCTGTGCATGACTACAAGAAGGGCATATAGCTATTCCGCCCTTCTTTGACACCTCAACACCACGGCCAAAAAGAAAAGTCGAGGTCCAATCCACGCAGTTCATTTTAATTTTCGCAAGTAAAGCCTCTTCATTTGTCCTAGTATCTACATCAAAATTACAACTATCATTAGAGAAAAAACGCTTTTGTCGAACAGGGTGTAGTTTTCTATTATAAAAATGTACCAACGAAATGTTTGATGAAAGAAATTCTTTCCGCTCATCCGTATCGAGCCGGAAGCACATTGTTTCATCTTCTGATGACGGAATTTCTTTACGGCAAACAATGACAGTCGTCGCCCTGTTGACTTCATCAAATATTTTTTCCCCCAAACGGGCAATGACTCGAATTTGAGTTTTTTGCGTTAAGAACCGCCGAAGGTGCTCATTTTGGCTATCAAAGAGCGAATCCGGAAGAATAAACCCAAGATATCCTCCCGCCCCAACGATTTCATAAGCAAGTTCTAAAAAAAGCACATAGCTGTCATATTGGCCAGCATGCAAGCTGAATCCTGCCGCCTCTAACTCTTGTTTGTCATATATCTTCTCTGCACTCCATGGAGGATTAGCAATAACTGCAGATAAATTAGGAAATTGCGTTTTCCAATAGTCCACGGTTTTACTTTTCGTTCTTGCAGGAAGTATTGAATCTTTACAGATAAATGTCATTCTTTTATCTTTTTGTTCTGACAAAACAGCAATGACATCTTTATCAATGTCAATACCAAAAAAACGCACCCCGTCTGCCAGCTGAGATTTCATCGCTATAAGCAAAGCACCTTCGCCGCAGGCGGGATCTAAGACCGATTCTAAACAATAGTTATCTTTTTCCGCCTCTGCTTTTATTAGCGACGCTACAAAATCAGCTAAACGGGCTGGCGTATAAACTACACCATATTTCTTTTTTAGCCTCATATTTTCTGGCCTCCAAGCAACATGATTGCGAGAATGTTTAGATATTTTTACAACATTCTGCTTGTTGGGAAAAGTCAAATAGACGCACTTTTTCCACTTTTAACCCACTCGTCTACCTCTGAAAGTTTGAACTTCCACTGGCGTCCAACTTTGTGGGCGGGTATGTCAGATTTGCCAGATTTTCTTATCCAGTTACGAATGGTATCTTTCGTGACACCCAAATACCCAGCAACCTCTTCAAGGCTTGCCCATTTTTCATTCATTCGTTTCACCTCAGCTTAAAAAACTGGGGGCACAACATTATTTTCAAATTATACCATAAATAGATCAGTATAGGAATAAACAAGTGTAAAATTATGAATTTTACTATTATTAAGCATTAAATTATATTAATAAATATAATTTAATATTAATAGCAAGCTTGATTTAATAATTTTAGTATCTAGTTTTGATGTCTGGAATAATTACTCACAACATAGGCCAGGTATAAACTCTCAAATATCTTTTTACAAAATCCTTACCCCCCTTAACCTTCTATCTATTTCCGCGAAATAGTACCGACCCCCGGGGGTGCAAAAAAATCGCCTGAACAACGTCCAGGCGAACATAATGCACTTCTATTTAATTACCCTCAAACTCGAAACCCCATATATTTCAACCTATTTTCGTTCTATCACCGCCACGCACTCGACGTGTGTTTTGATAGGAAGATAATACTAATTCGCGGAATTACAGTTTTGCGTGAAGGTTCGACCCCCTTTTTTTGAATCCGATGACCCCTAGAATGACAAAAGAAAAACGCAAGCCGACACCGCGTGGGGCGCATAAGCC
>JAHDPL010000004.1 GCA_018434355.1 Sporomusaceae bacterium
GAAAAAGTGGACCGGCCGGATTCAAAACTGGGGGCTGATATTAGCCCAGTTTTCAATCTATTTTGAAGATCGTTTGGCTGGATATATTCGATAGCCTGTGTCCGGGAGTAGGAATGTTTACACAAAATTATTGACAGACCCATAGACCTGGGTTCGGCAAAAGCCGCCGCCACCTTTATTCCCAACTTGAAAAGCACATCCGTCCGCAACTCATAATCTAATAGCTGCTGACGATCCTGTCGGCACCAGTCACCCCGACAAAATAAGATTACTGACCAATAGCCATTAAAATCCGTCGGCAGACACAATCGCCCGCCTCCGGCGGTATCGACCTCAAGGTTGGGGAATTGGGCGCCAGTATCCAGTATCGGCACGTTTTCTCTAGCCATTTGGTTTAATCCCCCCTTTCACCTTTTGTACTTCTGCAACACAAAGTAAATCCCTGCCTGTTTTCCATCCATTCATCAATACACAGCTTTCCCTTGCCACTCTACAAGAGCGCCTTCCGGTTTAATTCAGGAATATGCTTTTTTTATCAGTCTGCAATGAGCGGGACGACAGGTGGATGATAAGTTCTTCAATCGCCGCTAAACTGGCAACCACACAAACGACATAGGCAAACAAAGTTGCATGCCCGTTCGGCAGCAAGAACGGCAATGCAAACAACAAGAGCCCCGTTGCTTTATTCCCGTAGGTGTGGAGTATCTCAAAGGTTTTATATTTTGCTCGAACAACCAACAGCGACAATAGCCTGATAATACTGATGACAATGATCCAAACAACCATTTCTTTCTGCAGCACCGATCCCAGATAGGGGTAGAGAAGAAAGCCAACCACCAAAGCCAGCAAAAAATCAGCCACTGAATCGAGCTTCCCCCCCAATCTGCTTACAGTACAGCTTTTTCTCGCGATGTATCCATCCAGAACGTCGCTGATTCCACAAGCAAGATAGATGCCATAAAAAACGTTGCTCAATGGTTCCGCAAACAACAACGCCAATACCATCAAAATTCTGGAAAACGTAATTGTGTTGGCTAAAGAAAGCATACGGTCGGATATCATCCGTAAGAAATCCCGTTCTGTATAAAAGTTCCCTGTTTTAAATCATCGAATGCTTTATTCAATTCTTCCTTTGTATTCATTACTATGGGTCCACCCCAGGCAATCGGTTCAGCCAGCATTTGGGAGCTCACAAATAATACCTGGGCAGGTATATCTGTCGCCATAATTTTCACCTGGTCGCCGGCGGTAAGTTTTACCGCAGTCTTTTCTTTTACAAACTCGTCGCCAATATAGGCATCTCCCAACAGAGTGAATAACATGACCGAGTTCTCTGCAGCAGTATCGATAATAGTTGAAGCGCCGGGATTCAGATGTATATCATAATAATCCAATGACAAGTACTTGCCCATGTGCCCTTTTCTACCGGCATATTCACCGGCAAGCAGCCTCAGTTTGCCATTTTCCAGTGCAAATTCTTCGATTTCCGCATTTTTAATGCTGTGATAAGCCGGAGGCGCCATTTTGTCCTTTGCCGGCATATTTAGCCATAACTGTACACCCAGCATCCGTTTGGCAGCCGGCAGTTTTTCTTCATGCAAAATGCCGGACCCCGCTGTCATCCACTGCACTTCGCCGTCGCCGATTGTATCCTCATTGCCCAAACTATCCTTGTGGGTCATAAATCCGCGATACACATAACTGATTGTCTCAATTCCCCTATGGGGATGCATGGGAAACCCCGCTGTGTAATCGTCGGGATTGGTGCTGTCAAATGAATCCAGCAGTAAAATCGGATCGTATTCTTTTACAGTTCTATTTCCCAATACTCGGACCAAACTTACACCCGCGCCATCCTGAGTTCGATAACCGCTAACTTGATGACTGATTCTTCTTTCCATATCGAAAGCCTCCTTGTATACGATCTTCTCGCCGTTTATACACCACTTTTGTTTTCTTTTTATTGTTTTAACTTGCCGATATTTTCGACTGTCAGTCGCCGCCTGTGATAGAAGCAAATGGGATTTTCTGTCCAGCGCTCAAATCACTCCCTGTTGAATATATCAATATAAGCTTTGTAAACAAATACCTTCCTTCGTTTCCGATTGTCCAGGTTGCTTAGAATTCTTTCATCGCAAAGCCGTTCGAGCAAGCGGCCGCTTGTAGCCGGACTGATATCGAGTTTTTCGATCGCTTCTTCAATACTGATCGTCGGTTTATCAAACAAGCCTTCGTATATCTTCATCGCATTTTCACTGGTTCTGCCAAGTGCATTGATCTTGCGCAAATCATTCTCGCGCAAAACGGCAATATCCCTCGCAATCTCCATAGCCTCTTTAGCGGTTTCTATCACACCAGTCAAAAAGAACTTGATCCAGCTTTCATAATCACCCTTGATATGAATATTCGAAAGACATTCGTAATATGCCTGTTGGTTGCGTTTAATAAACTTGGAGATATACAGTGTTGGTTTGTGCAAAATATGATTTGCCGCCAAATAGAAAGCAATCAACAGCCTTCCCACTCTGCCGTTGCCGTCTAAAAACGGATGGATCATCTCAAACTGACTGTGAATGAGAGCTGCTTTGACCAGCGGTGACATGCGGTCGTTTTCATGCATGAACTTCTCGAAATTGTCCAGACACCCATTTAAATGGTCAACGGAAGGTGGCACATAGCTGGCACTGTTGATGGAATAACCGCCAATCCAGTTTTGTGATCGCCGAAACTCCCCTGGTGTTTTATTTTCGCCGCGTAAGCCCGCCATCAGGATCGCATGGATTTCCCGGATCAATCGCAAGGAAAGCGGCAGTGTTTCCAACCGCTCGAATCCGTAGCGGGTAGCCTTAATATAATTTTCGATTTCCTGGACGTCGTTAGGGACTTCATCAGCCATCCCGGCCTCTGCTTTGATCAAGTCGGAAAAAGTCGCTCTGGTCCCTTCGATTTGCGAAGACAAAGCTGCTTCTTTTCTGGCATACATATACACAAAGAAACCGGGCGAAATCAAATTGTCCGTAACTTCATCCAACCTGCCGATATAGCGATTTGCTTCAGACAACAAGTAAATCATTTCATCGTCATATTGAATTGCCGGGTTTTGTGGTGGCAGATTGGCAGGAATAAAAGCAAAGAACCCCGCCTCGCCACTTCCTTGTTTTACTTTTTGTCCTGCACGGGCATCCATAAGCTCACCCCTTCATTTTCCCTTTCAAAGTGATTATACTTCGGTTTAATTTTCATTTCAATTTATTATTTGCAAACATCAATTTATCCCTTTCATTTCTACAACGTTTTTGAAAAAAGTCATTAAAAAATCGCCTGAACCAAAGTCCAGGCGAACATAAAATACGCATCTGCATTTTTCTTCAATCGCGCAAAGCCTATTAAATCAGCTTACCGCTTCTCTATCCTCGCCACGCACTCGACGTGCCATTTGATAGAAAGGTGATACTAATACGCAAAATCAGACGTTTTGCGGAAAGGTTTACCCCCTTATGGCGAGGGGGGTATGTGAACCCGTTTGATAAATTGCTACTAAATATATTCACGCGGGTCAACAGGGGAGCCATTAACTCGAACTTCAAAATGCAAATTGGGGCCAGTAGTGTATCCAGTTTCCCCAACACGGGCAATCAGTTGTCCTTTTTTTACAACTTGACCCTCACTTACTAACAACTCAGAAGAATGAGCATACAACGTGGAATAAGTTGCATTGTGCTCAATTATGATCGTTTTCCCATAACCACTAATCGTTCCGGAACTAATTACCACACCTCCATCAGCAGCAACTATATCTTCCCCATGATCTGCGCCAATATCCATGCCTGCATGAAGACGTTGATTGCCAAATACCGGATGGGTTCGCCAACCGAAATTTGACGTCACTGTCCCATTAGTTGGCACAATATAACTTCCCGTAACGATACTTCCGGGCGAAGATGGTCCGCCTTTTCGGGCCCGAATCATATTCTCGATACGGCTTGAGGATTGTTGAAGATTATTATAAGCCCGCTCAGCCTCATCCTGCCTGGATTCGATTCTGTCTAAAACGGAACGCTTCGCTTGATGCCGCGAAGCCACTACTGCACGTTTTGCAATGGCTATTTTTTTAAGTTCCTCTAAAACTGCAAGATCACGTTCTATCTCAAGTCTTTTTTGCGTTACCAATTGTCGTTCAGATTTGATCGCAGCAATCAGTTCAACATCCGATCGAAGGATGCGCCGAAGTAATTCATAACGATTTACAAAATCGTTCACATCAGCGACTCCCATAAAAACGTCTAAATAGCTCACTTGTCCAAACATATAAATACTTCGGATTCTTTTCTTTAGGGTTTCATTTCGACTGGCTAAACTCTTTTCCGTATTCTCCAGAAGTGTTTTATTTTCATCCACTTGTCTTTTAGTCGCTATGAGCTTATTTTCCACGGTTCGAACTTCCGTCTGACTCTGGTCCAGTTCGATTTCAATTTCTTCAACGTCTGTAGTTGCCGCCTTGACTTCAGTTTTTATTTTTTTTACTTTTTCCAACTGTTGCTGAATCTGCTGCGTTATAGAATCCAATTCTGTTTGCATTTCCTCAAGTTCTTCCGCAAGTACTGGGAGCGTTTGACCCAAGATGATAATGAAAAATAGAACGATCCCCAAGATAGCGCTGCACTTAGATTTTATGTAAAGTCCTTTCACCAATCGCCTGTCCCACCCAATCAAGTCTTTTTGATCTTAATCCTATTAAAAATCAGTTTACGGAAGGGGCCTCTTTGAATAAAGGAGCACTGTCGACTTACATGCCTTTGTACGCATCAAGTTTTCTGAACAAAAATCATTATAACAAATCTTGCTTCATCCGTTCAAATTCTTCCTGGCTGATTTCACCCTTGGCGTACCGTTGTTTCAGTATTTCAAGCGCAGTATTCACCGGCATCTCGTGATCATTTTGACTCCGTCGGGTAAATACGCGAAACAAAGCAACGCCGCTTGCAATCACGAAAGCCCAAAAAACAATCATCATAAACATTCCACCTCCGAACCATGGACCACCAAACCATGAACACATAACATTTCACCTCAAACTTTCTTCTTTCTATCTAACTGGAAACCGAATAGTAAATGTCGTGCCTTCACCAACGGTACTTATCACGTCCACCGTTGCCCCATGCAGTTCGATAATCTGTCTGGCAATGGCCAAGCCCAAGCCAGTGCCACCGCTGGCGCGCGATTTATCCGCCTTGTAGAATCGTTCCCATATGTGGGGCAAATCTTCCGGTGCAATCCCCGCACCGGTGTCTTGGATTGTCAACACTTCGCTGCCATTTTTCAAATGCAGGCCAACTGTGATTCTCCCGCCGGGCGGTGTGAATTTCAGGGCATTATCCATGAGTATCAAGACCATTTGGGTTAGCCGATCCCCGTCCGCCCGAACAGGTAAAATGCCTGGTTCCGCAACGACTGCAATCTGCACGCCCTTGTTCTCGCTTTTTTGTTTCAGCAGGGTAGCAACATTCTCCATAATTTCAACCAAGGAAACCTCATCCACCTCGAGGGTGATCCCATTGGCCTGAAGTTGGCTTAATTCCAGTAAATCGGCAATCAGTTTCTCCAGTCGCAATATTTCATCGCTCATAACCTTGCGATATTTTTTTACTTTATCCGGGTCGGTGATCGTACCATCCTGCAACGCTTGGTTGTAACCCCGCATGATGGTAAGCGGCGTCCTGAGTTCATGAGAGACGTTTGCCACAAAGTCCCTGCGCATGTTATCCATCTGCTCCAGGCGATGAACATACGCGTCCAACTCTTCAGTCAATGAATTCAACGATTGCCCCAATTCACCCACTTCGTCGCGCGTGGAAATGGCAACCCGCTTGGAATAGTCGCCGCGCGCCATAGCCGCAGCCGTTTCCTGCATCGCCTTTAGCGGCCTCACGATGCCGCCGGCCAAGTACACTGCCAACAGGATCGCGACCAGGATCGCGACCAGCGCAGCCATTCCCACATAATAATAAATATGCCGCAAAAAGCCGTCAATTCCCTCAACTGGCGAATTGATCATCACGGTTCCGCCGATGCTTTTATCGGTGAGTTGAAGCGGCACAGCCACAATGAGCATATTTTCTTCATAATACGGATGGTAATAGGTTGTGGACCACGGTTTTCCCCAGTTGGTTCTGACTTCCCGAATGATTTCTCTGGTTCCCTTGATATCTGCCAAGCTGATAGCCACAGCAGCTGAATCACCTTGTTGCGCCCCTTTACCGATATCGAGAACGATCGGAGCGGAAGTTGCCGGCTTATTTTCCGCCACTGGAGAAGGCTTTGGGGCGGGCGGCTGTGGTTGCGGGACTGCGGATGGCCCAGCGCGTCCTCCCATGCCCATCATTCCCTGCCCACCGGATCGCCACCCCCCCATGCCGCTGCTCTGATTCTCCGACCAGTCACAGCTCCACGCATTGGAGTTGCCTTTCTTCGCAGGAGGGAGAGTGCCTGGATTTCTGTCTTTGGATGGTTGCTGCATCATCATGCCTCCCGGATTGCCAGGCGTGTCACAATCCCAGTCGACCGGACGCATAGGGCTGGGCTTAACTGCCGAAACAGGTCGCCGGTTCCCTTGGCCTTCGTCAGGCCTTTCTTCGGATACGGTAATCAAGTTTTGATTTTTATCAACAATCCAAACCCTGGCGTCTAGAAAACTGTCCACGCTGTTGACGAAATTGTGAAGCTGCCCGAGGGTGATATGCCCGTCGTAATAAGCGTTGACCATGCGAGCGATTTCGTAAGCCTTGTCGGTCAGTTCATGGCGCTTGCTGTCGACGAGGTAGCCCCGGACAAGCGAAGACGCACCGGCAGCAACTCCCACCAGTACCAGAAGGACCAAAACAAAAAAAGCCGCCAGAATTTTTTTCTGAAGCGAGATTTTCACTTTCTCACCTCAAACTTGTAACCGATACCCCAGATCGTTTTGATGTCCCAAGGTGTATCCGGCCCGGAGCCCAGTTTTTTCCGCAATCGTTTGACATGAGTATCGACAGTCCTTGTATCGCCGCAATAGCTATAATCCCAAACCGCCTCCAACAGTTGTTCGCGGGACATCACCATCCCCGGATGTGACGCTAATTCCCACAGCACTTCCATTTCCTTATTGGCAAGCGCGACCGGTTTAGCAAAAGCAATCACGCTCCGCTCCGCCATGTTGATCTGTAGTCCGGTGAACGAAACAACATCGCCCTTGCCATATTCTGGCGGGGCAGCAGTACGCCGAAGCACGGCTTTTACGCGCGCCACCACTTCCCCGGGGTCAAAGGGCTTGGAAACATAGTCGTCGGCCCCCAGTTCCAGGCCCATGATCCGATCTTCTCTCTGTGAGCGGGAAGTAAGCATAATGATCGGTACGGTGGAGAATTTGCGGATTTGTTGACAGACTTCCAATCCATCAATGACCGGCATCATGATGTCAAGCAGAACGATGTCAGGTTTTACCTGTTGCAATCTTACCAACGCTTCTGCACCATCAGCAGCCTCTGCAACGGTAAACCCTTCCTGGACAAAATACATGGACAACAGTTCGCGTATTTGCGCTTCGTCGTCAACTACGAGCACGGTGTTTCCACTCATTTTCTCACCTCCCGAAAGTCTCCATATCTATCTTAATCTTAATAATATCTCATCTAATTTAAAAAGAAAGAGCCATGCCGCATGTTTTCAGCAGCAGGCCCTTCTGTTCTGTTTGTCAACCGAAGCCTGCCTACCAGCAGCACCCCGCGCCCCTTCCGCTGTTCATCATTCCGCCATGCATACCAGCGCCGTTCATCATTCCGCCACCCATGCCGCAACCATAAGCTGCACCATTGACCATATGCTGGCTCATGGCAGCGATATATTGGTCAGCCTGCGCCTGCGTTATCCAGCCCATGCCCACTTGTTTCTGCATCAGCTGCTTTTTGGATTCGAGCACTTGGTTCTGATAGGCAATCAAGTCTTGTTTCTGCGCTTCAGTCAAGCTCGCCTGTTGCTGTCCCCAGTACGGGCAATTCCAGCCGGCTTGGTTCGGATTTTGACTCGGCGTTGCTGGCGCTGCGGCTGCCACCGATCCTGCCAAACCGAGAACGAGCAGACCCACCACTAATAGCATGCTAACTCTTTTCACAATAATCACTCCTTAACCTGTTTGATATCAGTATAAGGAAAATGTTTGTCCAAAGTATGGTCAAATTAGGAACAAATCAGGAACTTTTTCACCTTGTCTCTTGTTGGCTGTGTCCAATATGGATACAATCGAAGTAATCAACGGAATGCAAGGCGAGTCAAAGCTTTCGCTTGTTCAAAGTATTATCATTTTCATTAAAGGAGTACAAGTGAATGCAAAAAAAAGGACAGTTCACAATCGCCTTGGTTTGTGTTATTTTAGGAATCATGTTGGCCGTGCAGTTTCGCACAACCCGGGATAGCCGCTCACCGTTGCAATACCAGCGAGCTGAAGATCTGACGCAACAGCTGAAGAAATCCGAACAAGAACGCAATGCATTAGAGAAGTTGGTTCGCGATCTGCGTCAAGTCGCAGGCCAAGCCGCAACAGCCAACGAGACAGAAGCAATTAAGATAGGAGCTGGACTCCTTGCATTGCAAGGCAAAGGCGTCATCGTGACAGTGGATGACACAAAGTCCGTCCCGCAGACAGGGATCAAAAATCCGAATTTGTATCTGACCAAAGATGAAGATCTGTTAAAAGTCATTAATGAGTTACGCGCTGCTGGTTCCGAAGCCATTTCCATCAACAACCAGCGTCTCATCGCTACATCGGAAATACGCGCTGCCGGGGCCTTCATTTCTGTCAACAACGCAAACCTTTCCACTCCTTTTGAAATAAAAGCCATTGGCGATCCGTCAACAATGGAAAATTCGCTAAAGATGCGAGGTGGAGTAATAGAAACGCTGCAATTTTGGGGCATCAGGGTTACAGTGCAAAAACAGGACAATCTTTTGATCCCAGCTTTTAAGGGTTCACTCCGTTTTACTCACGCCAAACCCGTTCCGGACGAAAGCAAAACGCAATGACGTGGCTATTCCCTATTTCGATTCGCTCTTCCGGCATTCCCTGTCGCAGTCGAGAATCTTCAGTAGTGTTATGCACGCAATATGTTGATAGATTGCGTTTTAGGCGCTTATTTCCCGCATGATAATTTTCGCCGTCTCTTCCGCAACCTCGCCGGTGAAGGAGATACATTGCTCCATATGCACCGGCGTTCCCAATTCCATACCGTGGGTCAACACTCGGCAGCATAGGCATGAATGTCTTCGTTGAAAACCGTCATGCAACTCTTTTGCCAGTTGCATTGCTTTTGTCACTTTTGAATCTTTGGGTTCCTGCCTGCCAAAAACCATACCGATAGCCATAATTCCTCCGGCAACGGCTCCGCAGGTGCAGCCTGATCCGCCCATACCTACCGGAAAACCGCAAGCGAGGGAGATTACACTGTCTGGAAACTCCAGCCTCAACTCATCTTTAATGGACTTAACAATCGCTTCCGAACAATAATAATCTCCTTCGCGATAGTATGTTTCTGCGTCTTTTCTTATTTTTTCCACATCAATGCGTATCAGCACTTTTATTCCTCATATAACCTGCAATCTTAAATAGATAATTTATTCTTCCGATTTTATCCGCAGCAACCTCAGGCTGTTTAGCGTCACAAGAACCGTTGCTCCCATATCCGCCAGGATTGCCAACCACAATGTCAGCCACCCAGGAAACACAGCCAGCACGGCTATCAGTTTGATCGCCAGCGAAAAGGTAATGTTTTGCCGGATGATTACAAATGCCCTGCGGCTAAGTCGAATAGTGAATGGCAACATACGGAGATCATCCGCCATCAGTGCAATACCCGCTGTTTCAAGAGCCGTATCCGTTCCTGCGCCGCCCATGGCAACGCCTACAGTGGCAAGTGCCAACGCAGGAGCATCGTTTACTCCATCGCCAACCATGGCCACCTTGCCGTACTTGCCTACCAGTTCCTGGATTGCAGTTACCTTGTTCTGAGGCAGAAGTTCAGCACGAAATTCATCGATGCCAACCTTCGCCGCTATAGCCGCAGCCGTGGCGGCGTTGTCGCCAGTCAGCATGATGGTGTGAACAATCCCGGCCTGTTTTAGGGCTGCGATCGTTTTCGCGCTGGTCTCCCGCACTTCATCGGCAACGGCTATGATCCCTAGGAATTTCCCCTTTGTGCCAACGAGCATCACTGTTTTTCCTTCACTTTGCAGACGGTCAACGTACTCGGCAACGGAGTCCATCGAGACAGCAAGTTCTGCGAAGAGGCGAGGATTGCCGATATATACCGTTTCCCCGTTTACAATTCCCTGCGCTCCGCGTCCCGCAATCGCGTTGAAATCTTCGGCGGGAACAATCTCTATCTTCCGGCCCTTCGCAGTTTTTACAATGGCCGTAGCGATTGGATGCTCGGAGCGAACTTCCAAGCTTGCAGCTACTTTTAGCAGAGCTTCTTCGGAAATTTCATTTAGCGAAACGATGTCAGTAACGGCCGCTTCCCCTTTTGTAAGGGTCCCTGTTTTATCAAACGCAATCGCGCTGAGCGTTCCCGCTGCTTCGAGATAGATGCCGCCTTTGATGAGTACACCGTTTTTTGCGGCGACACTGATGGCACTGACGATAGCCACCGGGGTAGACACAACCAAGGCGCACGGGCATGCCACCACCATAAGGGCTAGTCCGCGATAAATCCACGGCGCCCACTCCAGTCCAAAGAAAAGTGGGGGAATAAACACAATACCAGCTGCCAAAACCATAATGATAGGGGTATAGATTGCCGCAAATTTTTCCACAAACGCCTGGGAAGGCGCACGATTGCCGGAGGCCGCCTCCACCATGTGGATGATTTTGGAGATGGTCGCATCCCGTACCCGTTTTGTCACTTCGACCTCCAGCGCGCCATGGGTATTTAGCGTTCCGGCAAACACATCGGCTCCCGGTCCCTTTTCCACTGGCATGGATTCACCGGTGATAGCAGCTTGGTTAATGGCCGACTCTCCTTTTACGATAATGCCGTCCATGGCGATCTTCTCGCCAGGAAGAATAATCATGATGTCGCCAACAATGATCTCTTCCACTGGTATGTCAATTTCATCGCCGCCGCGACGGACTCTTGCGACTTTGGGCGCGATATCCATCAGGTCGCGGATGGAGCGCCGCGCTTTTTCCATCGTCCAGCCTTCCAGCATTTCAGATATCGCAAAAAGAAACGCAACGGATGCGCCTTCCTCATATTGTCCTATGACCATTGCTCCAACCACAGCGACGCTCATCAAGACGCTCATGTTAAAGTTACCGCGCGGCAAAGCTCTGGCCGCTTTGCGGAAGTTGCTCCACCCCCCCAGCACAACGGCCGCGACGTAAATTGGGATATAGACCGCAGCGGAGACGCCGAATTTTTCCAGACCGTAACCGACAACCAACGCCAGACCTGATAGGATCGCTCGTCGGAGATCCCAGTCCGTCCGTTCGACCGATTGCGGTCCGGTCTGCGCAACCCGCTCCGCTTCAGGCCGGATCGTATAATTCTCTTCCAGACCCAGCTGCCGGATGCCTGCGAGGTCAACCCGGCCTTCCACCGTCAGTTTGCCGGTCATGGTGTTCAGAGATGCTTTTATAACGCCCGGCATTTCGCCGACGGCTTTCTCAAACTTTTGCGCGCAGTCCAGACAGGTGATCCCGTCAACCTGAAAACCGGCAACTTCGCTGCTGCCAGCCCGAGCAGCTACCGTTACCGTATAGTCTTCGTCTTTCCCCAGTTCTTGAATCGCTTTGAGATTCGCATCGCCTTCCACTGTCAGCTTGCCGGTCATGGTGTTCAAAGATGCCTCAACAATTCCCGGCAATTCACCGACGGCTTTCTCAAACTTCTGGGCGCAGTCCATACAAGTGATTCCGTCAACCTGAAAGACCATTACTTTGCTTGCTCTACTTTGTTTGTCCGGTTCCACCGAATAGCCTTCTTCTTGACCCAGCCGCCGAATCGCGGCTAAATCGGCCACCCCTTCCACGGTGAGGTTGCCCGTCATGGTATTCAGGGATGCCTTCGCCACGCCAGGCAAGTTCTTGACTGATTGTTCGAATTTTCGGGCACAGTCCAGACAGTTAATTCCTGTCACTTGAAATGTGTTCACTGTTTCCGCGCCTGTTGCTTTTCCATTTTCCATGATGTCGCTTTTTTCTTTGGTCATGTTCTATATCCTCCATTTTGCATGCATTACATGAACTCAAATTCATATTCGAGCCGCTTATTTTCCCTACATTCTTCGCCAGCCGGATTCCCCAGCGATGTTCCTATCGCCGGTGTACCGGTTAATTGCCACGCAACCTGAAGCTCAGAGTTGAATCAATGTTTGCCCATTTCAACGCCATACATCACAAGTTTCTTGCCGAACATCGTTTTTTCCAATTCAATGAACGCCTTCGTCAAATTCAACACTTCATGTATAGATCTATGCATGTATAGTTCAATTTTATCCACATTCATCTTGCAATATTGCTGCATTTCACTATCCGGCGGTCGTCCCGTCTGCACCAACGGACAAGCGAGTTCACCCGACCCGCAACAACTAAACTGTGACAGTTCTTTTTTTGTACTTACAATGATATTTCCACCTTTACTTACAATGTATTCATACGCACGAGGTGTGAATGCCACAGCCAAGTCAATTCCTCCTATGGATGTCCCGATCCTTGTGTCAATCGTTTTTCTAATCATGTTCCACATGCTCTATTCCTTGGGTTAATAAACCTTCAATATGTTCGTCATCCAGCGAATACCAGGCCATTTTTCCCTCTCTGCGATACTTAACCAGCCGGGTATTTCTGAGTGTTCGTAGTTGGTGAGATGTTGCCGACTGCCCCATGCCAATCACAGCGGCAATATCACATACACAAAGCTCTCGTTTAGATAATGCCTGTATTATCTTCACCCGCGTAGTATCTCCCAGAATTTTAAATAGGTCGGCGACTCGCTGCGCCTTATCCTCTGGAATAAGATCAGTCTTTGCCAGGCAGATCGCCTGCGGATGCTCACACAATTCTTCGCATGTGTCACAATCTATTTTTTTCAATGCAATACCCCCTATGTATGAATACATGTTCATATAAAATATATCTCATTGATATTATACTGTCAAGAGTCCTTCTGGTTATAAATAAACAACATGAACAAAAAAGCGGCCTCCCGACTTAATCAGAAGGCCGCTGGCAGAATTGACTCTATCAACGCATGGATGCTGACAGTTCCTGAAGCTTTTGCACCCGGACATTTGTTGGCGGGTGCGTGCTGAACAGGCTCGTCAGCCAGGCCCCGGAACCCGCAAACGGGTTCACAATGAACATGTGCGAGGTAGCAGGAGTTGCTTCCGGCATCGTGCGATGCATCGCGTAATATTCGATTTTCCGCAGCGCGGATGCAAGTGCCATCGGGTTGCCGCTCAAGCGCCCACCTGATTCGTCCGCCAGAAATTCGCGTGACCGTGAAATTCCCATCTGGATCAGCATCGCGGCTATCGGCGCAAGGATGATCATAAACAGTGAACCGACAAGGCTAGTTCCTCCCTCTTCTTCGTCGTTGCCTCGGCCCATGCCGAAAATCGCAGCCCACTGGGCCATATTCGCCAGCATCGTGATAGCCCCGGCGATGGAAGCTACCAAAGTACTGATCAATATGTCGCGATTTTTGACATGGCTGAGTTCGTGCGCCATGACCCCTTCCAGTTCCTCTGGAGACAGAGCTTGCATGAGAGAGCCCGTCACAGCTACGGCGGAATGTTCCGGGTCACGTCCGGTGGCAAAAGCATTAGGCGAATCGGTATCGATGATATAGACGCGCGGCATCGGTAGCTCCGCCCGCCGGGCTAGGCTCGCCACCATCCCGACCAGCTGGGGCGCAGAGTTCATGTCCACTTCAGTGGCTCCGTACATACGGAGCACGATTTTGTCACTGAACCAATAGCTGAAGAAGTTAATCCCCATCGACACGATGAACATGAGGACCATTCCGCGAGCCCCACCAAAGAAACTGCCTGCAGTGATCAGCAGGCCTGTCAGCAACGCAAGCAATACAGCCGTTTTAAGCATATTCATGGATAAATTTGCACCTCCGCCAAATTCTGCTAGCCATTTCAACGTTCCTTAATCTGTTTTACGGCAACTCTTCCTGTGACACTTCCAAAAAGCCGATCAGCTTCCATAGCCAGACCTCATACTGCTGTTTATACTTATACTTTTGAAGGCCGACAATATTATACTCATTGGGAATTTTTCCGTGCATATGAAAATCCTGACCCTGTTGGTCAAACTCTTTACCGGTTCCGCCACTCGTCTGTAAAACAACACCAACTTTGTAATAGGTAAATTCTGAAGCCGCTGTCCCTGCCGCAGGCTCTGCCATGACAGGACCAACCAGAAACATCCATGTCGAGACTACCGCCAACACACACATTTTCCACTTTTTCATTGTACCCTCCTTTTTCATTCGTGGATTGCACGCAAATGTTCAAGTGCGTCCAGACACGAGCTGAATTCGCCTTCCACTCCCAGCAGCCGCCGGATTAGCGTTTTAAAAGGCTTTGAAACCGAAATTCGCTGTTCCCAGTGCAGGGATTCATCGGAATCCGCTGCGTTGGTGAACAAGTCGACAGTCACAACCCCTGCACCAAACAAATCACACTGCACTGAATAATCATTTCGCATGGAAAGGTAAGACGGTGAAACGTCAGTGCCGGTCTTTGCCGGAGGACGTTTCATCAAAAAAGATTCACCGGCGATATGGTGCAGTGGGTATGCCAAGCCAAAATCGATGATAAATAATCGTTGCTTATCAAGCATTATATTGGAAAGACGCAAATCCCTGTGTACAAGGGCCGGTTTTTTGTCCTTGGGCTGATGGAGAAAGTTTACGAGGGTTAGCAACTTGCAAAGCAAGTTTTTCACCTCTTTTTCCTGGCAACAATAGCCTAGATTCATCAACGTGGCCAGTGTATCGCCATGTATGTAATCCTGCACCAGGCAATACATGGCTTCATAGCTGAAAGAATCGACGTAGCCCGGAATCTCCGGATGCCGGATGCTCTGCATGATCCATGTTTCCCGTTGAAACAAATCAATCGCCAAACAAGACTGGTGCCCTTTTTGCTGCAGGTATGTGTCGGAATATACCTTCATGGCATAATATCGCCCGGCTTTATGAACCTTTGCCACAACCCCATAACTTCCGCCCCCCAACAGACCTTCCACATGATATCCGTTGATAGGCGACAGGGACCTTAAGAAGAGAAAAAACTTCCCAGCACCCCCTGCTTGCGTTTGCGATGCTGCCCCGAGGAATCGGAATGATAATTCGGGTTATAGTGATGTTGGTAATTTTGATTACCATAAGAAAGGTTTGGGTTTTGTATATTTTGCGCGGGTTGAACGTACGCCGGACTCTTGGCCGCCAGACCACAATAAGGACAAGTGACCCACTCCGGCATCATGTTTTTTCCGCAACCGGGGCAAGCCGTGTTGAGTTTAAGACCACAGTGTGGACAAAAGCTAAATTCCCCCTGAATACTTTTAGCGCAGGCTGTACATTGCATAGAAAATCCCTCCTTTGTTTTTTGGAACCGGATTAACAACCGGATGCGAGAACACCTACCGTTGTTTGTCCTCCTTTGCAGCGATGACCATTTTGACAAATTTCACAATTTCATACCAAAACACAGCTGCGAAAGCGATGCCTGCTGCCAGCAGCATTTGGTCC
This sequence comes from Sporomusaceae bacterium, assembly GCA_018434355.1. GTDB lineage: Bacteria > Bacillota > Negativicutes > UBA1444 > UBA1444 > UBA1444. Next base: position 15,795 of record JAHDPL010000004.1, read on the forward strand.
AAGGTTAAAGGCGCCAGTTTCAAAAACCGATTGAGCGGTGAGTAAAGCATAATTAATAATCCGGCGATAGTAGCGACGTTAACGACCACCATCACTTTATCCTTGATAAGCCGGTAAAATGATCTAAAAGCAAATTCGGAATTTGAGCTGTTTACCTGAACCAACAAGATATTAGCCAGAAATATGACCGCAAGGCCCATGGACCTTGCCAGCGGCGCATTATCCGGCTGCTGGCTTAAAAACTGGACATATGCGCCAAAGGATGCACCGAATATCACCAGGCCCTGCATTACGCTTTTGAACAGCGTCGTCATGGTCAGCAACTTGGTTTTGGGGTCACGTGGCGGCCGCTCCATGATATTTTTTTCGGCAGGTTGGCGTTCCAGTACAATCGAACAGGTAGGATCAATTACCAGTTCCAGCAATACCACATGCAAGGGCAAAAGCAAAAGACTTGCCGGACTGATACCCAAAATAGGCGCGCACAGCGCTGCTCCGGCAATTGGGATATGAATGGCAAATATATATCCCACTGCTTTTTTGATATTGTCATAAATTCTACGGCCATCCTTTATGGTATCAATAATGGTTGAAAAGTTGTCGTCAAGCAGAATGATGTCCGCAGCCTCCCGTGAAACTTCCGAGCCTCGTTTTCCCATGGCAATGCCAATATCGGCATATTTTAAAGCAGGGGCATCATTAACGCCGTCGCCTGTCATGGCCACAATTTCGCCATTCCCCTTGAAAGCCTGAATAATTCTCATTTTGTGCGCGGGGATAACACGTGAGAAAACACTGACATCTTTCACTTTTTTCTGGAGCTCTTCATCACTCATTGTATTCAGTTCATCGCCGGTGATAATCTTGTCGCTATTAGGCATGTTGATCTTCTTGGCTATTGCGCTGGCAGTAATGCCGTTATCCCCGGTGATCATAACCACGCGAATTCCGGCTTTAGTGCAAGTCTCTATATCTTGTTTAACAGACTCTCTGGGGGGATCGGCAAGGCCAATCATTCCGCAAAGCTGAAGGCGGCACTCTGCAAGTGTCTCTGGGATAGCGTTTGCATCAGCTATCGTCATTTCACCAACCGCAATCACTCTGAGCCCCCGGTTGGACATTTCCGAGATTTTTCCCTCCGCCAGCTTTTTCTCCTCTAGCTTCAAATTGCACAGGGTTAAAATATTTTCCGGTGATCCTTTTGCGGCCACGATAATCTTATTGGCATTTATCCAAACATGCCCCATCATTTTGGTTTCGTCCGTAAAAGCATAATCTTTGATCAGCTGTCCGCCAAAAAGAACGTCTCGAAATATCCCCTGGTCTTCGCAGTGAGCGATCATCGCCTTTTCCATCGGATCATACGCATCAGGCTCACAGCCCATCCCCATGATCCGAATTAGGCCATTAACATCTCCTGCCAAGCTCCAGGACTCTTGCACTTTCATCTGATTCATAGTGATTGTGCCAGTCTTATCAACGCAAAGAACAGAAACAGAACCCAATGTTTCTACTGAGGACAGTTGTCTTACCAGGGATTGCTTTTTGGCCAATCGCCAAGCCCCCATCGACAAAAATACCGTTAGCACAACGGGGAATTCTTCCGGAATCATCGCCATAGCGAGAGTGATTCCCGCTAAAATGCTCTCGATCATTCTGTCGGCAAAAGCATGATCCGGGAGATTAAGATAGGTCACAGTCCCCACCAGGGCAAACAGTACTGCTGCAATTCCCGCAGATAGCTTGACCAGTCTTCCTGTTTGCTGTTGAAGCGGTGTCTGAGATTCAGGAGCAGACATCACATCTTTTCCTATTTTCCCGTATTCAGTAGCCAAGCCAATTTTATCGACCAAAATGCTGCCCGTGCCTTGGGTAACGAGCGTGCCGGCATAACAATAATCTCTGCGCCAATATTCAGTGCTTTTTTTGTCGGCGTTCCCGGAGGTAACTTTCCATACTCCTTCAGATTCACCAGTGAGCGACGACTCATCCACGCGAAGAGTGCTAGCTTTGAAAACCATGCCATCTGCCGGTACTTTTACGCCCTCGGCAATCAGCATCACATCCCCAGGCACCAAATCCGAACTATTGATTTCTTTTTCGACTCCGTCCCGAAGCACTGTAATTCGCGGAGCTGATAACTCTTTCAAGGCCTTAAGCGTTTGATCCGTCTTCCATTCCTGAATGACTTCAATGCTGATAATGACCACGACGAACAGCAGCATGATCGCACCGTCGCCAGGCTCACCCAGGATGAAGTAGATGACCGCTGCGCCAATGAGCAGCAAAAACATGGGTTCGCTAATAACTTTCAATATTTTGTGAAAAAAGTTCTCTTTCTTCTCATTCACAAGTTCATTTTTGCCAAACTGTTCCTGGATCTGAGCAGCCTGCTCGCTTGTAAGCCCATGTTGTTCTTTTTCGACTTCCTGTTCTGTCATATGTAGTTGCCTCCATTTTAGAAATCTCCCATGCGTAAATGGGTATAAAAATAACCTGTGGAACATTTTACCGTCCCACAGGTTTATAATTCCTGCTGCCTTTATAGGCCCAGCCCCATTAACTTAATCTAAGTTAATCGCCTGCTCAGTTTGTACTGTAGATTTATATGCAGTGCAAAGAGATGATTTATTATAACATATTCCATGTCCCAAAAGTCAAGTAGTGGCCGCCGAATTATCCGAAATATTCCAGGTTCGTCGTTGCAATTATTCCGGATATCTGGCGATAAACCAGTTCTTCACCACTTGGGTCAATACTACATAACACACCAGCATGATTGCAAGCAACAACCAGAACATTGCCGGCAGCGGGACGAACCCAAGCATATCGGCCAGCGGAAACCGTCAGCCACGCGCCCACTGTGACGATAACCAGAAAGCCGATGATCGTGGGATGAACCCCAACCGGCTTTTCTTGTCTCTATTCAATTCCACATTCGACTTCTGTTCCATCAAAAAAGGAATCGTTAATCGCTTTCCAGAATGAACGGTCACTTTTTCGACCATAGAAAAATATAGGTCGATGTCAAATTCAGTTTAGAAAACAGCCTTCGTTACGTTTGCGTCAAATACTCTTGAGGATCGGTTGGAGAGCCATTAACGCGAACTTCAAAATGCAAATTAGGCCCCGTGGTGTAACCAGTTTCGCCAACGCGTGCGATCAGTTGACCTTTTTTCACAACTTGACCTTCACTTACCAAAAGTTCGGATGAATGAGCATATAGCGTGGAATAAGTGGCATTGTGTTCGATGATGACGGTTTCCCCATAACCGCTTATCTCCCCTGCGGTAACTACTACACCCCCATCTGCAGCGACGACGTTCTCGCCATAATCAGCACCAATGTCCATTCCAGCATGAAGGATTTGCTTGCCAAATATTGGATGAGTTCGCCAGCCGAAGCTAGAGGTAACGACACCATTAGTAGGCCAGATATAGGTGCCGGAAACGATATTGCCGGATGGCACGTTACTGCCTCCTTTACGGGCGCGAATCATCTGTTCGATGCGTTTGGATGCGCGTTGCAGGTCGTTATAGGCTCGTTCGGTCTCATCTTTTTGCGATTCCAAGCTATCCAGAATAGAGAGTTTGGCCTGGTAGCGGGAAGTTACCTGCTCTTTTTTTTCAACCGCAACCTGCCGCAGTCCTTGCATCGCCGCGATATCGCGCTCCAACTCTTTTTTCTTTTGGGCGATAAATTCCCTTTCAGCTTTCGCTTTGGCGATAAGCTCGGCATCCAACTGCAGTATGCGCCGGAGCAGATCGTAACGCGTAACGAAATCGGTGAAGTCTGATGCGCCAAAAAGCACGTCCAGATAACTCAACTGTCCGTTCATATAGATGTGCCTGATTCTCTTATTCAGCATTTGAGAGCGGCCGGCAAGGCTCTTTTCTGTCTTTTCAAGGAGTTTTGTGTTTTCTTCAATTTGACGCTGAGTAGCCAACAAACGATGTTCAACAGACCTCAACTCGCTCCGGCGTTGGTCTAGTTCTTTCTCGACCTCGTCCAGCTGTTCAGTGACCGTATTCACTTCTTGCCTGATCTTCTTGACCCTTCCGAACTGTTCCTGCATGCGTCGGACGATGGAGTTTAGTTCTGTTTCCATCGATCCAGCCTCTTCAGCCTGAGCCACTAACGTAGTGCCAATGGCAATACTAATAGAAAAAGTCAAGGCAAAAACAAGGGATACAAACTTTCTTTTTTTTCCCATCCATACCTCCACTTGACTTCGCACATTAAAACGGTTTGATTTTATATTATTTTATTACTTTTATCAAGCAACCCTCAAACGAATAAATACCAATCATCGCGAAAAATCGAAGTCTCTTCGCCGAACTCTTTCAGACTTTATCCGTCTTTTATTATATGTAATAATAGGTTAAATAATAGAACTCCATCCCAAAACTCCCCATAGACATCGTTAGTGCCCCATATGGAAAAATCACTTGGCACTGTCGTTATCGCAGTGTTAAATCATTAAGGTGGTGGCGCTTTTTTTGACCGAAGAATTATCGACAACAATCCAGAATGCCATGACCGGCGATAAAAACTCCTTCACTCGCCTAGTCTGGCGATATCGAGATCACATCGTAAACATCGCTTTCGGGGTTATAGGAAATTCGCAAGACGCAGAAGATATTGCCCAAGAGACTTTTTTAAAAGCCTATCTGTCCATTGGCCGCCTTTCCAGTGTCAATGCGTTTTATCAATGGCTCGTCAGAATTGCGGTCAATTTAAGCATTGACAAGAAAAAAGCGAATATCTTACGACGCGCCAAGCCTTTAGAAGATTTTTTCTCCGCTCCCTCCAATTCTGCCCCCTCGCCTGAATGCGTAATCGAACACCGCGAGCAGCAACGGCGATTGCTGGATGCTTTGGATTGTCTTTCGCTGGATCAACGCACAGTACTTATATTATGTGAGTTTCAGGAGCTCTCTTACAAGGAAATCGCACTCATCCTCGATATCCCCATAGGGACGGTGAGGTCTCGCATCAGTGCGGCCAAATATAGGCTGCGTGAAATTCTTGCACCAGAAAGGAGTTGACAAACATGGATTGCAAAACATGTATGGGTTCGTTGTGGGAATACAATGATCCCGATTTGGACCGTGATGTGGTTCGCCAAATGAATGAACATTTAGCAGCTTGCCCGGCTTGCTCCCGCGAACTTAGAGCACTGACCGACACTTCAATTTTTCTCAAAGAATACATGCCGGTTCTGACTGTAGACTGCGCCTTTGTTCAGGCAACGATGGATAAAATTTCATTATCCGAATCGGCGGCTTCCTTTTTAAAGCCAATCGTCGGCGTCGGCTTTGCCTTGTCCTTTTTGAATCTCGTCGTAATGGTTATCATATGCCCAACTTGTATCAATCTACTTTTCTCCATCGGTGCTATGCTCTTTGCGTTCGTCAAACTGGGGGCTCTGATCATTCAAACGGCCCCGGTGCTGCAAATAGTCTTCGGCATCGCAATCTCCGCATTGCTCTTCGTCGTACTGGCATTCGCCCGGCAGCTGTCTATGCGCCGCATAGCTTAAATAACGGGAGGTCCTCCGGATGAAAAAAAATCTTTTTCTCTCTTTTAGTGTTGTACTCTTGATACTAGCGGCCATTTCCTTGACTCCGCAATCTGCACTCGCGCTTGACCGACAGTCAGCCCCTCAACCTTCTGATGTGATTGGTTTCAATCCGGTGTTCATCCCCCAAAACGCTGTGGTCGACCATGTGGTAGTCATTGGCAGCAGTGCAACGATTGCCGGCACAGTCACGAATGATGTATTGGTCATTAATGGGACTTTGACATTGTTGCCGTCGGCGCAACTTGAAAAACGCGCTTTTGTTCTTGGCGGACGTTTCATCAGCGCAGACGGCGCTATCGTGAAAAAAGGGATTGTGCACCTGGAAACTGGTTCCCAAGGTGTAACCAGTCTATTTCTGACAGCGTTGCTCCTGCTTTTCTGGGGATTTGTCAAGTTGGCTATAGCTCTTATTCTTGTCATTATACTCCCAACCTTGTCCTGGAGCTTTGCCGCCCCATGCAAACGCCTTGAAGCAATATGCCGATCACATTGCGGAAAAGCGGCAGCCATGGGATTACTCTTGGGTTTGGCCTTTCTACTGCTGGAAATGTTGTTGGTCATCAGTGTTGTTGGCATTCCGCTGGCACTCTTGACCGGCATTGTATTTATGATGGCCGCAACTTTCGGTGTCAGCGGCGTATGTCAAGCTCTTGGCGGAAAACTGGCCGCAAAAGTGGGGGATAGTGGCAAACCTGTTTGGATTCAGGCTTTATATGGCGCACTGGCTATTGTATTGATCGCCAACATTCCTTTTTTGGGACCCGTGTTCCTAGTTTTCATTTTATTACTTGGCGCAGGATTACTGGCGTTAACAATCACGCAAAAATCCGATCCTACGCATTGAGTACTATAATATTTCACCTCCAATAATAAAACTTTTTCGGGAATCCGAACTGAATGAACAGGAGTGAATTTAGTGCTGTACTTAGCCAAAAGAGTCGTTCTGATGAGCCTTCTTGCGTTTCAATTGATTGGCACAACCGCCTACGGTGCAAACCCGGACCCCATAGACCTCTTCGCCGCAGTCCGAGCTGGTGATGCAGCGACAGTTAGTGCCGCAATCACTGCGGGAATCGATATCAACGTCCGCGATAATTGGGGCCGAACCCCCCTCATCATATCCCTCCAGCAGAGTAAAATGCCGGTATTCGAAGCGCTCTTGAACGGTGGCGCACAGGTTAACCTGACCGATAACTGGGGGCGGACGCCTTTACTTGTTGCTGCCCAGTACAAAAACACATTCGCCGTCCGCCGATTATTGCAAGAAAGTGCGGATACCAACGCAGCCAACAAGAATGACATCACGCCGCTTATCGCGACAGTCCAGACTGGCAATAGGGAATCAGTTGAATTACTGCTGGCTGCGGGCGCTACTCTCGATCGACAGGACGCTCTAGGTTGGACGGCCTTAATGTGGGCTGTAGACCGAAATGATGCGGCCATGGTGAAACTGCTGCTCGCAAGGGGGGCTGATGTTTCCAAAACCGCCCTCGACCGTTCTACCGCGCTGGATGTGGCCAAGCGCTGCGAAGCCGATGCGGCTCTGCTGTCCCTGCTCGAGGCGAAAACAATGGCCGCAGGAACGACCGACGCCGATAATTCAGTGGACTGCAAGACGCCTTCGCCAAAAGTTTCAGAAAAGCTAGTTGCCAAGGTGAATCCCACACTTGATCCGGCACGAACTTCCAAAGGCGTTGTCGACGCACCGATTACCATCGTAAAATACACTGATTTCCAATGCCCTTACTGCAGCTACGGCGCCAAGACCATCGAAGAAGTGATGGCGCGCTATGAGGGCCAGGTGCGTCTGGTAATCAAACACTTCCCTCTCAAAATCCATCCGATGGCGATGCCAGCTGCACTTTATTTTGAGGCGATTTCTCTTCAGAGTTCAGAACAGGCTTGGAAGTTTTATGATAAATTATTCGCTGATCCGCATCAACTCTCTAGAGGAGAAGCGTATTTGAAAACAGTGTCCTCAGAACTGGGCGTCGATATGGAACGCCTCGACCAAGATGCGCGATCCGCAGTGGTCCTCTCCCGTATCGAAGCGGATCTCAAGGAAGTTGAAGAGTTCCGCTTCGATGGAGTGCCGGTGTTTGTCATTAATGGGACCGTTCTCATGGGGGCCCAGCCGCCGCAGAGTTTTTTCGACATTATAGACGCAGCCTTGCGGACCACCCCCCAGAAAAACGAACGATGAAAGATAGGTTCTTGTTGACTTATGAACCCGCCCCATGAAGCGGCTGTCAACGTGCCGATACCTTCATCGGCATCCTTTAAGGAGCAGTCTGTTATGCCAAATTCATGTTCCCGAATCTGGGAAATCGATTTTTTCAGAGGGATTGCCCTTCTTTTAATGGTCGTTTTCCATCTGATATTTGATCTGACTGAATTTTGGGGTTACAAACTGAACTACATGAGTGGTTTTTGGTATTACGAAGGCAAATTGTCGGCAATCATGTTTATGGTAATCGCCGGTGTGAGCTCTACCTACGGCGCTTCTTCTTTCCGCAGAGGCCTGACCGTTTTCTCTTGGGGTATGTTGATTACGGCGACAACCTATTTCTATAATCCGCAGACGTTCATCCGTTTTGGCATCCTGCATATGTTGGGAAGCTGCATGATGCTCTTTTCTTTTACAAAACATCTACGACCCGGTTGGCTAATGGTGGCTGGAACGGCAGCGATCGTCTGCGGACAATTGGCGGCGCTGCTTAACTTCCCCTCATCTCTGCTGCTACCCTTTGGAATAACCCCATTTGATTTCTCGTCTCTGGATTACTACCCATTGCTGCCTTGGTCAGGTTTTTTTCTGTACGGAAATGCGATTGGAAATGTTTTGTACGGAGAACACTACTCTTCTTTTACGCAACCACGCTGGGTACAGCCATTTACTGTCTTGGGCAAATATTCACTGCCTATTTACCTAATTCATCAGCCCGCGCTTCTGTCGTTCCTGTACATTTTGCATTGTTTCACTAATGGGTAGAAGCCGGTTGCGGCATTGACATCCGCTTGATGGGTTAACTGGAATTGCTATATTGGTTTCCCTCTTCCAGTTATTTTTTAGAGGTAGCGAACTTTTTGCTCCTTTACCGGTCTTTTATTTTGTAGAAAATTGATTGTACGAATCCCTCTGCCGCTTTTTTGTAAGATTCGTCACTTTGCCATATGCAATAACTAACGGTTTTCTTTCGCAAAGAAGACACGCAAGCATTAGAGGAGAATAATATGGAACATCTCATCCTGGAAGCCTATGACAATGCAAACTCCAATGAGTTTTTCGCCATAACCCTCGCTTTGGAATCGCTGATTAACAAACGCTATCCTAGAGGCGATTACCGACGCGAAATTACGACAGGAAGGGTGCGTCGTGTCCTTGAAGCCAAGAGCATGGACTATATCCTCGTTCAACCTTCAGGCGTCTACACCGTGCTTCCATCTTATCTGAGTCAGAAAAGGCAGGCGAGACCAATATTGTAAACTCGTAAGAACCCATGTCAGTTACCGGCCAAACTGACCGTTGCTCACAAAAAACGGTCAGTTAGCTGTTTATATACAGAGATTGACTGGTGTCAGCGCAATACCAGTCAATCTCACTTTTTACCACATTTTCTTCAACATAAGGCGAGGATTCTTTGGGGCATCTATTGTTCAAACGCCCTTCCGAAACGAGAGTGGAAAATGACAAACAGAGTTGCATTTCTGTACAAATTTATCCGAAATCCAGGTGGAATTGGCAGTATCACGCCCAGTTCGGCATTTTTAACCAACAAAATGCTCTCCGGCTTGCCTTGGAAACAAATGGATACCATTGTGGAATTAGGCGCGGGAACCGGTGTCTTCACCCAATACGTCGCCGAACATAAAACGGCATCTTGCCAAGTACTTGTTGTCGAGAGAGACTTCCCTATGCGCAAATGGTTACGCAAAACTCACCCCTCGTTCCATTACGGCTGCAAAGCCGAAAAACTGGAATGGTATCTTCATCGGCATACACTTCCGCCCGTGGATTGTATTATATCTGGATTGCCTTTTGCCGCTTTTCCCGAGTTGTTGCGCCATGAGATTATCTCGGCATCGCATCGCGCCCTCAAACCCGGAGGTATATTCATTGCGTTTCAATATTCACTGCAAATGCGTAAAACGCTGAAAACCTATTTCCCTCAAGTGGGCATTGATTTTGTGCCCCTAAACATCCCGCCAGCCTTCGTCTATTTCTGCCAAAAAACTGCCCACAGGGCATGAGTGGGATCATCAAAAACGGAGCATAGTCCTTCCCTCTTTTGAGGTATTAACACAAAAAGCAGGAGGATTGTCAACAATTATACGCGCCGAATCCTGACTAAACAGGTACGGAGGACCCATTTTACGGGGTGAAGCGACATGTTCGCGGGGCCGCAGCCTTGGCCCTAACCCGACAGCTAACTTCGGAGGCGCCGAAAGGCGGAGCTAATTGAAAAAAACAAATCATGTTGTTATTGGAACGGTAGTCACGTTGTTAGGTTTTTTTGTGTTATGCGTCAATCCCTCGTCCACACTCGCAGCCGCTCGTTTTGGTGATCGCGGCGACGATATTATCGCTATCCAGAAGCGGTTATCGAGCCTTGGCTATGAAGCAGGAGAACCTGACGGAGTGTTCGGCATTCAAACGCAGCTTGCGATAGAATTTCTGCAGTCAGATCATGGATTATCCGCAGACGGTGTTGTTGGTGAAGAAACATTGCGCGTGCTCAAAACTGCCGAGCCGCAAGTGAGCCGACAAAGGAAAGGCACGGCCATGGCCGCACGTATTGTATTAACCTCCCAGCGATATATTGGCGTACCTTATGTTTGGGGTGGAACTAGTCCACGTGGGTTTGACTGTTCAGGTTTTACGCAATATGTCTTTGCCTTAAACGGTATATCACTCCCGCGCACGGCGGACATACAGTTTGAAGTAGGCGTTCCAGTCCGTAGTGAACAGCTTCAACCCGGCGATTTAGTGTATTTTTCAACGTATGAACCGGGTCCGTCTCATAACGGCATCTATCTTGGCGGGGGAAAGTTTATCAATGCGAGTTCCAGCCGCGGCGTCGTTATCGATCGCATGGACAATGACTACTGGAGTTCGCGATATCTGGGTGCCCGTAGGGTCATTCGATAACCGTCGGTAATGCTCATGCTGTATAGTCGAATGTCTTCAACCGATTTTTGAGCTAAGCATCTGTAGCAGGGATACAATAGTTGGAGTCGGCTCAATAAGTAACACCTTCTGGCAATATTGCTGCGACGGAACAAGAAAATGAAGATGGAGGTGTTTAAAATTGATGAATATATTGGCAGCTTTCGCCTGGGGAGCAGTCGTGTTACTGTTTGCCGCTTGGTGGTGGGGAAGGCAATCATCGCTTAGGGAAGTGGACGTCAAATCTTGTGTAGTCGAAAAGGAACTGTGAATGTTAACCAACCCATGATCCGGATATCGATTTCTGAGTTTGAAGTAGGAAGTCCTTTTAAAGAACGTTATTTGTCAATTCATTATATGAAAATCAGTTTAAGGTTCTTCGATCAGACAAACAACCCCGCCAATAATTAGTTTAGGATAAGAATAACAGGGTAGCCCCTTTGCCTACCCTGTTATTCAAGATCACATATAAGAGATGCTTTTAAAAATGAGTGCGCCAAAATTAGAATGCTTTTTAAAAAGGTGAAAAGGTTTTGCAGATATTAGTGTTGGCGATTATCATTGCGCTTGTTGATCAGGGAATAAAATATTACATTCAGTCGCACATGATACTGGGAATGTCAATCCCCATCATCAGTAACGCATTGCACATTACTTACATTTTGAACCCTGGAGCTGCTTTTGGGTTGTTTGCACACCAGACTCTGCTGCTTATAGCGGTGGCTGTCAGTATATTGGCTACGATTCTGTATTTTTACCGCTACATTGTCACCAGCCATTGGCTGCTCCGCTTGGGAACCGGCGTATTTACCGGTGGTGCTGTCGGCAATCTTATTGACCGGGTAAAAACCGGCTATGTGGTAGACTTTGTTGACTTTCGCATTTTTCCTGTCTTTAACTCGGCGGATATCGCCATCTTTTTCGGTGTTGGCTGCCTGATGCATGTCTTGTTGTTTGTACGGGACCCCTTAAAAAATACGCCAGAGCCGAAAACGCGAGCATGAGTTGCGCACACTGCTTAAAAAAAGAGACTCGATGCAGCCAAAGTAACCATACTTGTTGTCCGAAATAAATGGGAAATCGCCTGTTTTGTCCAAACGAAACTGGCCCATGACACCAGCGGCTGCCTAATCGCCCTGGTGACGCCCACCATATAAATCATAACAGGAGTTTACACGAATACAAAAAAAAGGGCAGCTTTCTATCGCCTTGGCTTGCGTTATCTTAGGAATTATGTTGGCTGTGCAGTTTCGTGCGACTCAGGATAATCAGTCATCCCGGGGGTACCAACGCGCAGAAGACCTCACCAAACGTCTAATAGCTGTGGAAAAGGAACGTGATGCCATCCAAAGCCAAGTGCGTAATCTACGCCAAAGTTCCGCAAGCGACACAATCGTTATAGAGATGGAAACTGTTAAAATGGATGCCGGGGTAGTCTCTGTACAGGGTTCCGGAATCATTATTGATGTCGATGATACCAGGCCCGCCATTCCTCTAGGCAACAAAAATCCGAATCTCTATCGCATAAAAGATGAGGATATTTTAAAAATCCTCAACGAACTGCGCGCTGCCGGCGCCGAAGCAATAGCCATCAATAACCAGCGCCTCATCGCTTCATCAGAATTCCGCGCGGTCGGATCGTTTTTCTCCGTCAATAATAAGAACATAGATACTCCTTTGGAAATCAAAGCCATCGGCGATCCGGCCGCTCTGGAGAATTCGCTACTAATGAAAGGTGGAGTCATAGAAACGTTGCAGTTTTGGGGTATCCGTGTCAATGTGAAACAGCAGGACAGCATAAAGATTCCTGGTTTCAAAGGCACTTTCCACTTTAATTACGCCCAACCTTTTACGGAAGTGGGTAAATAGATGGTATTGCCGATTGTTGGAATTATTGTAGGTCTTCTCATTGGTACGTATCTGCCTGCCATTGTGCCAATAGAGTATGCCAAATATTTATCCGTGGCTTTGCTTGCCTCACTCGACTCAGTCCTGGGTGGCCTGCGTGCGGGACTTGAGGGCAATTTTGACAATGTAGTCTTTATATCCGGTTTTTTCACCAATGCCTTGCTGGCCGCAGGACTTACCTACCTCGGGGAACGGATCGGCATTGATTTATACTATGTAGCACTTTTGGCCTTTGGTCTCAGAATTTTTCAAAATTTGGCCGTCATTCGCCATCACTTTTTGAAGCGTTAGTTTCATACCCTCGCAGCAGCCCTATCTTGGGTATCGGTCACCTTGCCAATTTGAAATGGTTGTTTGACGATGGTGGTTTAATGTGTCCGTTTTCTCTTGACCACATCATCTGGGGATAGAATGAATATCGATACGCATGAAAGCGGGGGCGAAATTCGTGAGATGGATCCTGACAGGAGTATTCCTGCTGGGAATATTGGTCAACATCCCGTTCTGCCAGGCGATGAGTCCTGAGCAATATATCGAAAGCATCGCACCCTATGCACAACGGGTCAAGGAGCACGGGCTTTTCCCTTCTGTCGCCATCGCGCAGAGCTGCCGCGAGACCGGTTTCGGCCAATCTCTGGACGCCGCTGACATCCACGGCAATTCGATCCGCCAATATAATAACGTGTTGGGCAAAAAATGGCGCACCGGCCGCCACTTCGAGAAAGTGACGCCGGAGGGATACGGTTCGGGCCGTTACTGGACGGTCGGCAAGTTCCAGGCGTATGATTCGCTGCAAGACTGTTTCGAAGACTATGCGGTCAATATCAACCGAAACCCCGCTTATAAGACCAAAGACACTTCCAACGTCTATAATTTCATCCATTCCATCGCTCCGCGATATGCGACCGACAACCCCCAGGCGTACGCCGACGGCGTCCTTCGCATCATCGAAAAATACAACCTGACGAAATATGACTGAGAATCTGCAAATGATGTTCAGCGTTGGCGGTTCCAGCGCCTGTTTTTTTTACTCTCCCCACTGGCAGAAGTTCTATTTCACAGGAGGTTTTTCGCTAAAACATTCAGGTTGAAATACTTGTTCGTTTCCGGGAGAATCATCCATTTGGACGGCAAGAAACACCATATTTAAGTTTGCGTTTGATTATCCGTATAAAGAATATATACCAACGATGTGCACTGCACTGTAGAAAGAACTAAAATCGTTTATAGATTTACGATTGTTTGGCGAGTGGGTTATTCGGTTGACCAATTTTATCGGCAGCAACGACGAAATATGATGCCAATCGTTTGAATTTACAAGTCTTGTTGGAAACGAGGTGAGCATAATTGTAGAATGTCGCTGTAAACAGCCAGATTCTTTCTGAAATAACTCAGTTTTACGCAAAAAATCTTCTCACGTGGAAACCGGGATATAGTATATGCGCCAATCCTGCATCTGTTTTGCAAAAAGGAAAAAGGAGAATGAGTAATGTCCGAACGACTTAGTTTGCTTGACGTGCTTCGTGACTATGGAACACCTTTGATCACTTTTGGGGTTAAAGCGTCTGAGGAAGAATGTCTGAAGTTAAGGGAAAAACTTCTGACAATCCGTAATGCAAGTGCGGGAAAAGAACAAGGCTATCTGGAAGTCGCCTGCACTTTCTATGTGGATGTGCACGATATTGACCGTTACTTATCAGGTGAACTGCCAAATCTGGCGGAAATTTATGCGTTTCCTGACGACGTTAAAACCCATCAGGAGGGATGACATGAAAAAATTATTGGTATTCGCTTTTCTGTTTATGTTCGCTTTTCAATCCATGAGTTTGGCGGCTGTCAGCGGATCAAAAGGTGCGACATCAGCCCCCAGGGCTCCCCGCGTTTCGCAGCCGACTCCTTCCCCGACTGCCCCTTCCCAGGCGGCTCCGGGATACAAGCCTTCCGCACCGGCGAACAGTTACAATGACAAAGCACCGGCGCCAACAGCTAGACCGCAGCCGCCGCAGGCGCCGCAATCGACCGGAAACAGTTTCCTGCGCACCGCCGCGATGATCGGGGGCGGCATGTTGTTGGGCAGCATGCTTGGCAATATGTTTGGATTCGGCTCCAATGCAATGATGTCCCAGATTGCAGGCATCATCCTGAACATCTTGATTCTCGGCCTGGTCTTTATGGTTGGACGTTATTTATGGATGCGGTTTCGTGCCGGCAGAGAACAACCGAATGTCAGTCGTCTGAACTAAGGCTGAATTGTTAGAAAATCGAGGAGGGGACGGCAATTCCCCGACCTCTCACACCATCGAACAAGCGGGTCTGCATCCGGCGGTTCCCAAAGGTTGGAGTAGTTTTCTATAGTGTTCAAAGCAAACTCAACAGCCCTTGACGTTCCCAATAGGAAATGTTGAGGGCGTTGTTTGTGTTACGGGCCATGACCTAGGGTTGACGTTTTCTTTGGCGATGTATCAAATACCGAAATGCTTTTGCTTTGCTTCGTTTAACCATTTTAAACGGTCAAGGTGAATCAAATCACCCTAACCGGCTTTTCTCGTCTCTATTCAATGTCACACCCGACTTCCGTTCCATCAAACAAGTGAATCGTTAATCGATTTTCTGAATGAACGGTCACTTTTTCAACCAACGCAAAATACAAATCTAAGTCAAACTCATTGAGTCTCTCTCCCTCCGCCAGAATTCCTATTACTTGCTTCGCCTTGTACCTCACCAACACATTTCCGCTCGCCAGCTGGGCGCGGCATTTTTTCATGAAAAAGTCCTGATTTTCCACCAGCGTATGTGGAATATATTTTACCACCTACAGGTCGGCGGATGCGTGCTAAATAGTTTGAGCAGCCAGGTGCCCGACCCCGCGAACGGGTTGACGCAAAACATGTGCGAAGTGTCCGGAGGCGTTAGCGGCATATTGTGGTTACCGTGGCCGCTATTCATCATCTGATCCATGTTTTCGCCATGGCATTTCGAAATCTGCCAAAGAAAAACAGACCCCGCTAAATAGCGTTGTCCGTCCAATCTGTGCCGGACTTATTCTTTTCATTGCCTGATTAGGCGAAGGTGCAATCTGAAAAAGCAGTTGCGATCCTGTCCATGTCTTGCTGTCCGTATCTGCCGTCGCAATGGCGCCGCCATCGGGAATGGGAAGTGTCTTGCGCAGTGAGACAAGTACATAATCCGCTTTGCTGTGGATGGCCCATTGACTCCAGGGATCGTGCGAATGATCTTCAATCACGGGAATCCCGAGTTCGCGGGCTTTTTCATAATCGCCTGCCGCTTTTAGCCCGAAAAAATTAACGATAAATAAAACATCGCCTTTTCTGACGCTGGTCGGCAAAACCACCTTGTCACAAGGACTGTTGGAATAGGACACTACCTCCATTCCGGAACTCAATATGGTATTAATCACATCCGGACAATTATAGGTGGACACCCACAACCTCTGCCACCCCTGCTGGCCCGCCTTGGCGTTCTATCCGTCACGACCGCCCCTTGCGGCGTTGAACCCACCAAATCATGCCATATACAAGCAAAACCAAAATCACGACCAGCGCTAGACGCACCATATTTTCTTCATAATTCACCAAATCGTGACCAATCACGACTTCCAGCGCTGTCGAAGGAAATTTGCCAATCAGGGTCGCCAGAACGTACTCGCGGAAACTGATGCTGCTGACCGCACCGACGGCAGAAATAATCCCCGACGGGAAGTATGGCAACGCCCGGGCGAACAACATCATTTTAAAGCCATTGTGACTGCTGAACTCGTCGACTTTTTTCAGATAGGCGCTTTTGCTGATCAGCCGCTCCGCCGCGTGCCGCAGAATACTGCGCATCAGCAAAAAAGCGATAATCACCCCGGTGCATTCGGCCAGCCAGGAAATAAAGATACCGGGACCGATGCCAAACAATACACCATTAGCGGTCGAAATAAAAATCGACGGCAAAAAGCCCAGGGCATTAATTAGCACATTGATGACAAAACTGATCAGCATCGCCCAGAGGCCATAGGGCTGCAAAAACTCGATAATTTCATCCACATCGCCGCTAAGCGTCAATTTCCACAGGGTGGGAAGCAACTCGGGTGCAGACCAATGGACCGCCACCAGTGTCGCTACCAGGAGGCCGGCAAAAACAATTTCGATTATCAGTTCCAGTCTATGTTTACGATCGCTCACGCAGTTCTCCCTGCGCCGCACATGGATTGCGCGGCGAACTCTTTAATCCTTGGAGGGGCCGGATAAATATACTAATAGGCAAAACCCGCTTTCAAACCACAGTGGCAAAAAAGCAAGTTTTGCCTATTTATCTCATCGGCAGCTAGCTTTGCATTATAGCATACCGCTGGCCGAAACCACGGCTCCGCAGGCCGGACAACTTTATTTCAACCGGACAAACTTTTCGTAAAAGCCACTCGCTTTAATTTTGACAGTTACCGGGTTGTCGCTGCGATTGCGCCAGAACCAGCCATGCGTGCCATCATAGGGGGCAATAAAAATCCCCTGGTCGCTGGTCAATTGCATGCCTTTCCAATAGCTGACGGAGTTGTCACCATCATTGGTTTTTTCGCCGTGCATATCGACATTGACCGGGCCGCCTTCGCTCTGCCAATTGTAAACCAATTGTTCGCCTTTGCTCATGCTGACCTTGATTTCCGTGCCTTCGCCCGGTTTCAATGTGATCGACATTTCATCGCTGCGATACGGGATCTTGCTTTTGATGACCAGGCCCCCTGGCGGCTGCGTGACAGGCCCCGGCGATTCCATTCCCTTGGCCGGCTTGGCTGGAGCCGACGGCTGACCGGCCGGCTGGCTGGCCGCCTGGGCGCTAGGACTACTGAGCGCAGTAAGCCCCAGCATTTTCCCCACACCGGTCGGATCGATGCCGAACTCGGCCGGCAACACCGTGGAAACCAAGACTACACCGGCAACAATGATCGCCAGCACAGTGGCTTTGATCAGTTTAAACAACGTGGGCGGCTGATGGGATTTTTGTGTATTCATGCTAATCTCCTTACATTCGTAATCATTTTATAAAGTAGCCGGTCAATTGATAGCCGATCAGGATAAAACCCGCAGACATCAGCACAACATTGGCGGCAAAAGCTTGCTGCCGGAATGCGGCGGTGCGCCGCCAAAAACCCATCACGATCAGGATGGCTCCCAGCGCGAGCAACTGGCCGATTTCGACCCCGACGTTGAAGGAAAGGATATTGGCTACCAGTCCCTCGGGGGAAAGGGCGAATTCCTGTAATTTGGTGGCAAGGCCGAATCCATGAAAGAAACCGAACACCAGCACCGCCAGTTTGGTATTGGGCTGAAACCCCAAGAAACGCTTGAGTCCATCCATGTTGTCGAGCGCTTTGTAAACCACCGACAGGCCGATGATCGCATCAATGATATAGGGGTTGACGTGAGTCCCGCTCAACACCCCGTAAATCAAGGTGACGCTGTGACCGACGGCAAACAGGGTGACATATATTCCTACGTCCTTCATCCGGTACAAAAAGAAAATTACACCGAATAAGAACAGCAGATGGTCGTACCCCGTCACCATGTGCTTCGCGCCCAGGTAGAGGAACGGAATCGGCTGAAATCCACTGCTTTGGACCAGAAAAGATTTATCATCTTCCGAAACGCCATGGGCAAAACCGGTGGGTGCTGTTAGTAGCAAAAGGGCAAAGAGGAGCAGCGCAAACCCTATGGGGCGTTTGTTGGCGGCAAGCCAGTTTTGTCGCTGTCTGGATAAATTGTTCATAAACCTTCTCCTATTTTTTTGATCATGTAATGATGATACCCGTAAAACATTAGGCGGCGATTAAAACATGATTAGAATTGGATTAGAAATAGCCGGATTGACGAATATGTTGGGACAAATATAGTAAAATAAACAAAACAACAGTTTTTAAAGGGAGGCCGCCGATGCCAACCGACAATGGAACCATCCTCATCGTGGAAGATGAGTGGAAGATCGCCCGCTTCATTCAGATGGAACTGGCGCACGAGGGTTATACCGCCGTCATCGAGACCAATGGCCGGCGCGCCCTGGACCGGATTATGCAGGAAAGCTTCAGCCTGATTCTGCTGGATGTCATGCTGCCGGACCTGGATGGACTGGAAGTTTGCCGCCGCGTGCGGGAACTTTCGGGCACGCCGATTATCATGCTGACTGCCAAAGATGATCTCGATACGAAAGTACAGGGACTGGACATCGGCGCGGACGATTACCTGACCAAACCGTTTGCCATCCAGGAGCTGCTGGCCCGCATCCGCGCCGCTCTCCGAAAACACAAAGCCGGCAGCCCTGACGGCGCCGGCCCGGAATTATCGCTGAAAAATCTGGTATTGTTACCGGACCGATTCGAGGTGCTGGTAGACGGCAAACCGGTCGAATTAACCAAAAAAGAATATGATCTGCTGGAGTATCTAATCCGCAACAAACATGTAGTCCTGGCCCGCGAACAAATTCTCCGCACGGTTTGGGGCTACGACTATATCGGTGACAGCAACGTGGTGGACGTATATGTCCGTTATCTGCGCAGCAAACTGGATGAACCCTTCGGGCAAAAATACATCCATACCATTCGGGGAGTCGGCTATGTGGTCAAAGACTAACAAGGTATCCATTTCGCTGAAACTGACGCTGTTGTATGCCGCCATGCTGCTGGGCATCCTGCTGCTGACCAGCTTGCTGACGGTGGCCGGACTGTATCACGTGCTGTATACGCAGGCGGCAACCGACATTACCTTAAGCGCCAACAGCCTGCAGCGCTATCTGGCGGCAGACAATCCGCCGGATCTTTCCCTGTTGAAAGAACAGGTGATTGTGCCTGGCGTTATCTTGCGAATCTTTGATCATCACAATGCACTGATCCTGGACAGCGCGCCCTACCTGCCCGGCATTCCCGAACTGACAGACGATACGACTGTTGCGCAAAATCCCTTGGAAAAATTCTTTCTTAAAAACAACCAGCTCAAAGTCATCCGTTTGACTGACACTTATTATTATCATGTCAACCAAACCGTATTGCAGAACGGTCAGCCGTACCAGCTGCAACTGATGAAGCCGCTGACGGAACAGACACACTTTCTGCAAACCTTGATCAAAATTCTGGCGGCATCCAACGCAATCGGCCTGCTTATCGCCTTGTTGTCCGGTATTTTTATCAGCCGCAGAATTTTGCACCCCCTTCGTAGCATCACCGCAACAGCCAAGTCAATTGAAATCACCGATCTGGGAAAACGAATTTCCGTCGATCGCAGCGGCGATGAACTGCACGAATTGGCGGAAACCTTCAACCATATGCTGGATCGGCTGCAGACCGGCTTTGAACAGCAACGCCGGTTTGTTTCCGACGCTTCCCACGAATTGCGCACCCCCATCACCGTCATCAGCGGTTATGTCAACATGCTGGACCGCTGGGGCAAAGAAGACTCGGCAGCTCTCGAAGAAGGAGTTTCGGCCATCAAGTCGGAAGCGGCCAACATGAACAACCTGATTGAAAAACTGCTGTTTCTGGCCCGAGCCGACCAGGGAAAACAAATCATTGCCAAAACGCAGCTGGCACTGGCGCCGCTGATTGAAACCATCGTTCAGGAAACCCGCATGATCGCCCCCAAACATCAGATCGTCCTGGCTGCGAACGACCCCGCCACGGTAGAGGCCGATGGCGCGGCAATCAAGCAACTGCTGCGGATTTTCATCGAGAACAGCATCAAATACACGCCTCCGGCTGGAATCATCCGCATCGGGTCCCGCCAAACCAGTGCTTTCATTGAAATCACGATTGAAGATACGGGAATTGGCATCGCCAAGGAAGATCAGGACCAAGTGTTTGACCGCTTTTATCGCGTGGACCAGTCCCGCGCCAAATGTACCGGCGGCACCGGACTGGGCCTATCCATCGCCCGCTGGATCGCGGACCAACATGGTTGCAGCATTCAATTGACCAGCGCTCCCGGCGTGGGTACGACTGTAACCCTGCGGCTTCCCCTGAAAATCGATTGAATCGGCAAACTAATCATACCGGCAAAGGATAGCTATCATGATGCGCCTGTGACAAAGTATACGACCACAATGAGTCCCGCCATGACCAGGCGATATACCGCAAAAACAGCAAAATTATTACTTTGAAGGTATTTTAGCATAAAGCGAATACAAAATAAGCCTACTAACGCCGAAGTAACGGCGCCGACCCAAAATAGGGGATTCGCAATATTATTAATCATGGTAGGCGTGTGCTTTAATGCCGCTGCGGCAATAATCGGCGTCGACAGCAAAAACGAAAATTTAGCCGCAGTTTCTCTATTAAAGCCCAGCAACCGTGCAGTTGTCATCGTAATTCCTGACCGTGAAACGCCGGGAATAAGCGCCGCTGCTTGCGACAGACCAATGATAGTGGCTTGTCTAAAGGTTATTTGGTGAAAACTGACAACTTGCGCCGATTTTTTGTCCACATAATATAGGACCACCCCCATGATTGCAAGACCAGCGGCTATAACAAGCAACTCTGAGCGCAGAACGCGATCGATGAATGATCCCAATGCCAGTCCGGCAACACCGCCGGGAATAGTGGCCACCACCAGATACCAAAACATTTTTCCCTCTTTTGTTGTTATACCTTTCGTGATCCCATTGACTGCAAGTTGCAACCAATCGTTAAAAAAATAAAAGAGAACAGCCAACAAAGTTCCCAAATGCAGAGCTACATCAAGGGCAATCTCAATATTCCCCCCTGCTTGGTTGATGATGGAATCCCAGCCAAAAAACCAGCGAGTAATAATGAGATGTGCTGAACTGGATATGGGCAAAAACTCACCGACACCTTGTACCACTCCCAAGACAAGTGCAATAAACAACAGCATTCACGATTCTCCTTACATAAATTATTCCAGTCAGTTCTGTTATCCTGAGGCGTCCTTCCTCGCACCGACCATTCACTATAAAGAATCACATAGGAACAGTAAAACTATACGAAGCCTATTATTTTACTCCGGCCTCTGATCTTATTTCCATTTGGATCGCTGAAAAATGAATACTGTAGTCATCTTTTACAATAGAGGATGCCGTATCTAAAATTGTTTGGCTATTCCCACCCGACTCTATCAATAAATGACAGGTAAATGAATGAACACCTGACGTAATTGTCCAGACATGCATATCATGAATATTGAGAACGCCATCAATCCCTTCGAGCGATTCCCTAATTCTTGCAAGGTCAACGTTTGCGGGAGTTCCTTCCATAAGGATATGAAATGACTGTTTGATTACGCGCCAGGCTCCCCGCAAAATTATGATTGCCACTATCACGCTGATAATGGGGTCGGCAACATACCAATGATAAAAATACATCAGAAGGCCCGCAACAATTGCTCCCACCGACCCAAGAGCATCCCCGATAACATGAAGATAGGCGCTTCGCATATTCAGGTTATCTTTAATGTCACCTTGGCGCAGAAGAGCCATCGCACTAAGAGCATTGGCAACAAGACCGATCAACGCAATGGCCAGCATGGTCCCGCTCGCTACAGTTTGAGGTTCCAGGAGTCGCCGATATGCTTCGATCGTTATGAGAAGCGCGATGATAAATAGGGTAATGCCGTTGATGAATGCGGCAATGATTTCAAAGCGGTGATAACCGAATGTTTTACGTGGCGATGGAGGTTTTGTTGACAGCCACAGCGCAAATAAACTAAACAACAGTGAAGTTACATCACTAAGCATATGTCCTGAATCTGAAAGCAGCGCCAAACTGTTTGTAATTAAGCCTCCAACGAATTCTACAATCAAAATGACTGATGTAATCGCCACAGCAATGATCAGACCTTTTTGATTGCCTTTTCTTTGTTCATTATGCTGTGAATGCATGGATATCACCCCTTTATTTGACCCCATTTACCGCAACTGACAAAATCGCCCGACCACCTGAAACAAAATGTGAAATGCCGCTGACAAATCAGCCAGTGCCACCCGCTCGTTGGCCTGATGGACGGTTAAGACGGCTTTCTCATCCAGTAGCGGAAAAAACCCGTAGGTGGGAATCCCCCTGGCGCGAAAAAAACGGTTGTCACTCCATCCCGGCGTAATATATGGCACGACATTTGCGACAGCCGGTTGCCGTGCGGCCCGCTCTGCAAGCAGCGCAAATAGATGAGTCTGCCAATCCGTCTCCGGCTGGTCGCCCGCCTGGAACAACGCCTTCAGGTCCACCCGCACCGGGGCGGACTCTTGCAAACGGGATAACAACACCGGCCAAAGACGCGGAACGGCGGACAGTACCCGGTAAAAACTTTTTTGTCCGGCAAATACGCGCCTACTAAACTCATGGACTGAAGACGATCTGTGCGATCTGTCGGTAGTGCGGCCGCCTCTTCCATCAGCCGGTCCGTTTTCCCCCGTTTGGCAGGTCAAATACCGTTGTTTGCCAAATACCACCGGATACCCGCCGCCTTCCCCCAGTACAAAACCCACATCCTGCAGTAGTCGGGTATGTTCCAGCAAATACTGCGCACCGTGCCGGCCGCCCGTCTCTTCGTCGGATACGGCGGCAAAAACAATGGGCCGCTGAGCACGCAGTTTCAGTCTGGACGCCAGCAGCAGCATTACCAGCCAGATCACCGCGAGTCCCTTGCAGTCAATCGCTCCCCGGCCCCAGATAAAGCCGTTTTGGAAAACTCCACCCAACGGCGGATGCAGCCACTCCTGCTCCACCCAACCTGCCGTATCCGTATGGGCCAGAAGCAATAGGGAGGATTGCGGAACCTCGGATTCTTCCCCGTCCAGAAAAGCCACCACGGTGCCTTTGCCGGGCATCGGTTCCACCAATTCGTGGCGAATGCCGGCGGCGGCCAACTGGTCGGCAAGGTAGCGGGCGATCTGCGTTTCCTGTGCCACGGCCGTCCGCGAATCCAGGCGGATCAGCTGTTGCAGATGCTCCAGCAGCTCCCTCTCGATCCAGGCCTGCTGCTCTGCCAGCAATTGATCAAGGCTCTTCATGGTAATGATATGTCAACAGGCGCGAGGAATTGCCCACCACTAGCAAGGAAGACACATTATGCACGATCGCTCCGGCAATCGGCGACAGCCAGCCGGAACCCGCCAGTGCAATCCCGACCACATTCACGCCCACCGCAAATACCCAAATGTTCTGCTGAATCAAGTGCAGCGCCTTCCGGCTCAGGCCCAGCAAATCCGGGATCAATAGCAGATTCTCCGACATCAGGGCAATATCTGCCGACTCTATCGCCACATCCGTCCCCATAACCCCCATGGCAATGCCGACATCCGCCAATATCAGCGCCGGTGCATCATTGATCCCGTCGCCCACCATGGCCACCACCTCGCCCTGCGCCTGCAGCTGCTTAATAATCGCAAGCTTGTCTTCCGGCAGCAGGCCGGCCCGGTAATCGACAATTCCCGCAGCGGCGGCTATGGCGGCCGCAGTTTGCACATTATCGCCCGTCAGCATGATCACTTTTTTAATCCCGGCCCGCTTCAAGCCCTCCACCATTGTTTTGGCGTCCTTTCGCAGAGTATCCGCAACAGCAAGACCTCCAAGAACCCGCCCGCCCAGGATGACCAGCAGCGCAGTGCGCCCCAATCTTTCCTGCTCGTCCACAAACCGCTCCGCATCCGGTCCACCTGTCTTCACACCGTCCGTCAGTGCTTTGCTGTTGGATACTTCCAGCAGCAGCCCCTGATAGGTCACCTGAACACCCCGCCCGTGCAACATGATAAACTCTTCGCTCTCGGCAATGGTATCCACAACGTTTGTCTGGGCATGCTTGACAATCGCCCGCCCAATTGGGTGCTGCGAATATTTCTCCGCCGTCGCGGCCAGCTGCATAATCTCTTGTTCGGTTTTGTCAGCAAACGACTCCACCATACTCACCTGCAGTTTCCCCTCGGTAAGCGTGCCGGTTTTGTCCAGGCACACGGCAGTGACCCGACCGGCGGCTTCCAATGTAACGCCGCCCTTGATGATACCACCGCGCCGGGCAGCATTGCCGACACTGGCCACCACCGCCGTGGGTGTCGCCAGCACCAACGCGCACGGACAGGCAATGACCAGCACCGACATCACCCGGTATAGGTCCTGGGTAAGCAGCCAGACCAAGGCGCAAATGGCCAGAATGGCGGGTGTGAAATAAACAGCAAAGCGGTCGGCGGTTCTTTGCACCGCGCCCTTATTCTCCTGCGCTTCCCGGATGATGGCGATAATCCGGCCCAGCGCCGTGGCGCCGCCCGTCTTTTCGGTCAGCACTTCCAGTACGCCGTTTTCATTGATCGTACCGACAAAAACCTTATCCCCCACCGTCTTATCCACAGGCAGGGACTCTCCGGTCAGGGATGCCTCGTTGATCGCGCTCTGGCCCTTTATAATTTTACCGTCCACCGGAATGCGCTCCCCCGGTATGACCACAACCAGATCGCCGGGCTGCACCTGTGCCACCGGAACACTCTCCAGGCTTTCCCCGACTTTCCGCCGGGCGGTGTCGGGGGCGAGCTTCATGATCTCCTTCACTGCCTGCCGTGTCCGCTCCAGCGTAACCTCTTCCAGAAACTCACCGGCGATCATCATGAACGCCACCACCGCACCGGCCAGATATTCCCCCACATACGTCGTGCCGA
Source organism: Sporomusaceae bacterium (assembly GCA_018434355.1). Lineage (GTDB taxonomy): Bacteria > Bacillota > Negativicutes > UBA1444 > UBA1444 > UBA1444. The sequence continues at coordinate 41,093 of JAHDPL010000004.1, forward strand.
CCAGTGCCAGCAACACCAATACCCCTGCTGTGATCTTGCCGGTTTCCAGCACTGCCTTGACTGTCGAGAATACCATATAGACTCCGCCCAGCACCAGCGGCAGCAAAGCTAAAGTAAAGCCCAGCCAGGCGTCAACGCCGGGTACGGCGCTTGCAACCAAAAGAATAAGCAGCAACCCCGGAAACAGAAACTTCCGGTTTCTTTGTCTCCAAACTCCCTGCTGCCCCGTCCCTTTTTCCAGGCGCTCGGCTAGTCCGTCCAGAATTCCGTGACTTCCTTCATGCATCGTCCATCCCGTCCTTCCTACCCATCACGCTACTGCATTTTTTTCAAAGCATCGCCCAGCTTGGCCAGTGCTTCTGCTTCATTGCCGTCTCGCACGGCGTCGATGATGCAATGTTCCAGGTGATCCACCAATATAATCCGGGACACATTTTTCACCGCCGACTGCACGGCTGACAACTGCACCAGCACATCCTCGCACGCCTTGCCTTCTTCCATCATCTTCTTGATCCCCTGCACATGGCCCGCGATACGGGCCAGCCGATCGGCCACTTGTTTGGTATGCGCATGCCCGGACATTCTACACGCCTCTTTTCCGTTTTTTCATATCCCCCCAGGGGGGATACAGAGGAATTGTAGCATAAGATTTTGCGGAACGCAAATTGCAAGCTTCCCTTATAATTTTCTATGGGTATTGCACATACCCGATGATCAGATTACCTCATTGATCAATAAAAAAAATAAAGCCGGTCAAGGTCGCCCCATTGCAACCCCACCCGGCTCATCTTCGGTCTCTATTTATTTCTCGCAGTCAATATCCGTTCCGTCAAGCAAACTGACTACCAGTCTGCCGCCATCATAAACCGTCAACTTCTCGACCAAGGCAAAATATAGATCGATGTCAAATTCATCGATTGGCTTGTACTCCGTTATGATCCCAATAAGCTGCTTGACCTTATATCTTACCAATGCATTCTCGTTCTCCAACCGCTCACGCCACTTCCAAATAAAACCATCCTTGTTTTCAACGATCAAATTGAAAGCACCAACAAATGCCTGGAACAACGCCCCATCGTCAATATGTCGACTGTCGCATCCTTTCTTCCCTTTTTTAATATACTTGCCATTGCACCGCCAGATGACCCGCCTAAACCGATCATCAGTAGAATTCCATACCTTTCTGCCAAAGACCTGGCCACAAGAACCGCATATTACTCTGCCGGCAAACGGATTGTCGGTAGTTGCATACTCCAGCTTCTGAATGCCATATTCTAACGCGTAATTCCGCCTGCGTTCCATCTCAAGCTGAACCGCTTCCCACATCTCTTGATCGATAATCGCCGGATGGCTGCCTTCCACATAATACTGCGGCACCTGGCCGTTGTTATCCGCTCGTTTTTTGTTTAGGAAATCAATGGTATAGGTCTTCTGCAATAACGCATCGCCCTTGTACTTTTCATTGGTCAGCATTTTCCGTATGCTGCCTTCATACCACTTTGCCTTGCCGTTCCAGTTTAATACGCCGTCCAATTCCAAGGCTCTAGCAATCCGACAGGCTCCTTTACCGTCAAGGAACTCCGTATATATCCGTCTGACGATTTTCGCCTGCTTTTCATTGATTACGAGGTTGCCGTCTTTATTTTTATCGTAGCCCAAAAATTTCGTGTGATTGATATGCAGTTTTCCTTGCTCAAAGCGCCGCCGGATACCCCAAGTCGAGTTTTCCGAGATCGACCGCGATTCGTCTTGCGCCAACGAACTGAGAATCGAAAGCAGCACTTCGCCTTTGCTGTCTAGCGTGAAAATATTTTCTTTCTCGAACAGCTGTTTAGGGTTTCGCAGCGTTTTGCATCGTTGCAGGAATCCCCGTTTCATGCGGTTTTTCGCGGTCGACCACTGTGTATCGTTTCACTTCGTAGTGCCTTTTGCCGAAGGTTAAAACACCAAATAAACACCAAAAAAGCTGTAACTCTGTGTGAGATACAGCCTTTTTTATCACTTCTGTGCGTCTGCGCCCGATTCTGTGTTTTTAGCCTCAATTTCTGTGTTTAGGCTTAGCACCCGGCTGATTGCGCTTGCCGCCTTCGCTCTGGTTTCGCTGAAAACGTGGGCGTAGATATTTTCCGTGGTCAGCGTGTTCGAGTGACCGAGGTGCTCGGAGATGACCTTGACGGGTACTCCCGCATTGATCAGCAGGGACGCATTGGCATGGCGCAGATCGTGAATGTGCAAATCCGGCAAGTCGTACCGCTTCAAGAGTTTCTTAAATGTCGCATTCACGAAACCGAGGTTCACGTATTCGCCGTACTCGCCGGTAAAGACCGCCCCTCGCTCAATCCAGCGCTCACCGACGTCATGTCGACGCTGGTCCTGCCAGCATTTTTGCTCTTCCAGTAGTTTCGACAATTCCGGCGGCATCGTAATCACACGCTCGCTGGACCTTGTTTTCGGCGTGGACAATTTGTACTTGCCCTTGGCCCGGTAGAGCGTATGCCGGACGCTGATCGTGCCGCCTTCAAAATCAATCGCGTCCCAGTGCAGGGCGAGCATTTCGCCCACCCGCATCCCGGTGTAGAGTAGGGCGGCAATCGTCCTCTGCATTTGCTGATTCGGTACTTCCTTCAATAAGAAAAGAAGCTGCTTGCATTGACCTGCGTCAAGAAACAGCTTCTTTTTTTGCTGCATTTTAGGCGAGGTTGCATGAGCCACCGGGTTTTTGGCGATAATGTCCTTCTTCAGCGCCGTTGAGAATATTGCGGACAGCGCAGTGCGAATTCTGGCAATCGAAGCGGGGTCAATCCCTTCATTTTCGAGTGGCTCCGCATGGAACACTTCCAAGAGTTTCTTACCCATTGCCGCCGCTATTTTCACTGCTGTCCTATCGGAGATTCGTTTCCCGCGCAAAGCGGTTCTGAGGGTAGGGTAGCCCACCTTCGCTTTTCGCGCGGTCGGACGCCATGTTCCGTCAGGCAGGGACGTCACATCGTTCATGATGTAATAGTGGCGCACTCTGCCGTTTTGGTGGAGATGGTTGAACAGTGCGTCAACCCTCGCCGTAGTGATGTCCTTCAGTTTCAGATGCCCGATGTTGGGTAAAACGTACATATCGATCAAATACTTTGTGCTGTTGAAAGTAGCCTCCTTCAACCGGTGCGGCGCGATCTGGTCGAAGTACCACTTGGCCAGTTCGGAAAACCGCAGGTTCTCGTTCATGTTCACCATGCCCAGACACTTCTTTTCAAAGCTGTGGGCAAAAGTCACGGCCAGCTTCTCGGCCTTGCCGGGAGTCACACCCTCCGGTGATTTGAACGTCGTGGTCTTGCGAATCTGGCGTCCTTTCATGTCATAGCCGAGCGATACCATAATCCGGAAGGTATCGCCGCGCTTCTTGATGCTCGGCATCCTATTCCACTTCCTCTTTTCGGAGCCGGATACGCAAGGCAAAATCCTGCTCCGGCAGCAGCGAATTCTGCTCTCTGCATCGCAGCATTTCTGCTTTGATCAGGCCCTCGACCGCAGCTTTGCCAAACTCGTCCAGCCGGAGGTAGGCAAGCATCGCTTCATGAAACTGCGCCTCCGACTCCCACCTTCCAAGCTGCTCAACATCTTCCTCGGTCATTTTGGGCGAAGAAGCGTCCTTGGAATAACCGAGAATATAATCCATGCGTTTGTCAAAAATCTCCGACAGGTTGTTCAACGTTTCAAAATTCGGTTCCCGCTTGCCGGTTTCCCACATGGCGATCGTGCCTTTGGACACACCCATCGCCTCGGCAAGTTGTACCTGAGTCATACCTTTTTCCGCGCGGATTTCCTTTAATCTTTCAGCAAACATTTCTATCACCTCGCAGCTTTATGGTATCACTATGTGTTAACATCGTCAAGCGTTTTATAACATTTTGTTAGAATCAGCAGTATCGTCCTTTGGACAAAGATAACCAAGCGTGAGATTAACCATTGTATTTTCTCACTATATGTTGTATTATAAAGGAGAGAATCTCACAGAAGGAGGGAATTTCGTGGAGAATAAAAAACCGTCCATGCTGACCATCCGGGAAATCGCCAGAACCGGCCTGTTGTCCGAACACGCGCTCCGGCTGCTGCTCAAAGACGGAAAGCTGCCGGTCATCTACGTGGGGAAAAAAGCGCTCGTCAACTTCGACCGTCTGTGCGATCAGCTGGCGGCACTGGGCAAGGGCAACTTTGAGAACTAAGGAGAACGTCCCGATTGCGCCGGGAAGGAGGGGAACCGATGTACGAGAAACTGCCGCAGAAGCTAAAAGATACGGGCCTGTTCTGCGCCTACCGGAATGAACAGCGGGGCGGCAAAAAGACCAAGGTCCCCTACAATATGCGTACCCCAAGAAAGGCGCAGCCCAATAACAAGGAGTCCTTCTGCGACTTCGCCACCGCCCTGCGGCACGTTTCAAAGTATGACGGCCTCGGCGTGGGCGTGTTCGACGGCCTGTGCGCCATTGACCTCGACCACTGCGTCAATCCGGACCAAACCCTCACCGCCCTCGCTGCGGATGTGGCCGAGATCATGGACAGCTACACCGAGTACAGTCCCTCCGGCACTGGCCTCCGCATCTTCTTCACCGCCGACGGCTTTGAGTACGACAAAGCCCGCTTCTACATCAACAACCAGAAAGTGGGCCTTGAGATTTATGTCAACGGCGCGACGCACAAGTTCCTGACCGTTACCGGCAATGTTCTGCGCGATCGTGGCCTTGAGGACCGCAGCCAGCAGCTGCAAGCGGTGCTGGACAAGTACATGAATCGCCCGAACTCAAAAGTGGCACAAAAGCCGAATACCGGAAAGTCCTACCTCTCGGATGCTACGGTGCTGGAGAAAGCAGCCAAATCCAGTCAAGCCGAAAAATTCAACCGGTTATGGGCAGGGGATATCACAGGCTACGCCAGCCCAAGCGATGCGGACATGGCGCTGGCAGTCATGCTGGCATTCTGGTGCGGCGGGGATATCCGGCAAATGGACACCCTGTTCCGTCAGTCCGGTCTGATGCGGGACAAGTGGGACCGACCGCAGTCCGGCTCCACCTATGGCGAGATCACGCTGGATAAGGCCGTGGGGATGACCTCGAAGTTTTACAAACCCATCGCAGGTCGCTCAGCCTCCGAGGATTTCAACGACGTCGCACAGGAACTGAAAAATTTGCAGCCGGAAACGAGCGACCGCTACGCCTGGACCGATATCGGCGCAAGCCGCCTGTTTGCCGACTGCTTCAAGGCCGTGGCCCGTTATGTGCCGGAGCGGAAAATGTGGTACAGCTATGATGGCGGTATCTGGAAACCGGACACTGGCAACCTCAAGGTGATGGAACTGTGCAAGGCCCTTGCCGACGCACTTCTCATCCACGCCGTGGAGATTCAAGACGAGCGCCAGCGGAGCGCCTTCATCGACTACTGCCGCCGGTGGCAGCAGCGCAAATACCGCGAGGTTGTCTTGAAAGACGCGCAAGGCGTGTACCCGATCGCCATGAGCGAGTTTGACCGCGATCCGTTCGTATTCAACTGTTCCAATGGGACGCTACACCTTGGCAGCATGGAATTTCGGGACCACTGCAGCGAGGACCGGCTGACGAAAATATCCCCGGTCAAATTTGACCCCACTGCCTGCTGCGAGCGTTTTGAAGAGTTTGTGGGCGAGATCACCAGCGGCGATGCGGAGAAAGCAAAATTCCTGCAAAAAGCTTTCGGCTACGGCATCAGCGGCGATACCCGCCATGAGTGCCTGTTCGTCCTCTACGGCTCGACCACGCGAAACGGCAAGGGAACGCTGTGCGAGAGCGTACTCAGGGTACTCGGCAGCTACGGATGCACCGCAAGGCCGGAAAGCATCAGCCTAAAAAACAACATCAACAGTTCCAATCCCAGCGAGGATATTGCCCGACTTGCCGGAGTGCGCTTCGCCAATATTTCCGAACCGAGTAGGGGATTGGTACTGAACGCCGCGCAGGTAAAGAGCATGACCGGCAACGACTCCATCAATGCCCGGTTCCTGCATGAGAATTCCTTCGACTTCGCTCCCCAGTTCAAGCTTTACATCAATGCCAACTACCTGCCGGTGATCAACGACATGACGCTGTTCTCCAGCGGTCGTGTAATCATCATCCCGTTTGATCGCCACTTCGACGAATCCGAGCAGGACAAGACGCTGAAGCGGGAATTCGCCAAAGCAAAAAACCAGAGCGCCATCTTCAACTGGCTTCTTGAGGGGTACCGGCTGCTCACCGAAGAAGGCTTTACGCAGCCGGAATCGGTCAGAGCCGCCACCGACTCCTACCGCCATGACAGCGACAAAATCGCCCTGTTCATGGAGGATACGCTGCAGGTGGACCCAAACGGCGAGGAGCGCACTTCGGACGTGTATTATCGCTACCAAAGATGGTGCGCGGAAAACGGCCACTACACTGAGAACATCAAGAATTTCAAGCAGGGACTTCTGTCGCTTGCCACCGTCACACGGCGAAGGCCACGCGCTGGCGGTGGGGAGACAACGCTTCTCATCGGCTACAAATTGCTCAGCGAATTTTTGTAAAACACACCCTTGTCGCAGGTTGTCGCAGCAAAAATAGGTCATTCCAAATATCGCTCTTTTATAGGGAGGACCTGTTTTACTTGCGACAACCTGCGACAAATCCGAAAAAACCTTTCACCAAGCGGGTTTTCAAGGATGCGCCGGAATGCTGTTTACCGATACAAATCCCATGAAAAACAAGGAGGTGAGCAAAAATGGAGCTCAGTAAGGCGTATCAACAGCAGCTGAAAAAAGGACTGGACCTTGTGAATTTCGACGTCTTCCGCATCCTGCCGCAGAAGCCCAATGTGGCGGCGGTCATTCTGCGCAGCAAACAGCCGGACCGGGACTGCCTCTGGTGCGTCCAGCATCTGGGCAACGGCCACTACTTCAACACCTATGCGCAAGCGCTCGACTACTGCAAAAACCGGCGCTGGAACCATCCTGCCACACAAAAAAATAGGTAAGGGGGAAAACAACCATGACAACAGCCATCTACGAACGCCAATTCTGGAACCTGATGCGCGGCAAACAAATCGACATCTCCGATGTATCCATCAAAGCAGCCGGTTCCGGCGCGTATCTGACGCCGGAGGAATTCAAGGGCAAGTTCGACAAGGCGCTGGCCAAGGAGTGCGTCTTCCGTAGACTCGCCACCGTAGTCGGCACCACTTCACCGGACGGGAAAATCTCGGCGGTCGCATCCACAGGAGAAGCCGATTGGGTAGGCGAGGGCGCGGCCATCCCGGAGAGCGCCGACACCATCACGCAGTTTGCGATTGGCTCCCACAAGCTGGCCAGCCTGGTCCGGCTGAAGAATTCCTTTGTGGGCGATACCGCCTTCCCCTTGGAGAACTATCTCCTTGGCGCTTTCGCCAGACGCTTTGGCAGGGCGGAGGAGGCGGCTTTCCTTAATGGCTCGGGCGTAGACCGCCCCTCGGGGCTTCTCGGTGCAACCGGGGCCGGTGTGGGCGTCACAGCGACAAGCGCGACCGCCATCACCTATGATGAAGTGGTCAAACTCTACTTTTCGCTGAAAGCCGAACACCGGGCCAGCGCCATCTTCCTGATGCACGACGATACCGCCATGGCGCTGCGCACGCTAAAAGACACAGCGGGAAATCTCCTCTGGAACGCCGAGCGCGACACCATCTTCGGTAAGCCGGTCGTTACTTCGCCCTCAATGCCTTGGGCTGCGGCGGAGAAAAAGGCGATTGTCTTCGGGGATCTCTCGCACTACTGGGTGAACGAGCGCCAGCCATTATCCGTCAAGCGCCTCAACGAACGGTACAGTGTGCAGAACGAGATTGGCTTCATGGCCTTTGAACGTCTGGACGGCAAACTGATTCTGCCGGATGCGGTCAAAGTCCTTCAGATGGCCGAGTAATTGAAAACAGGCGGTAGCGCGAATTGGCACTGCCGCCTGTTTTTTTATGCCTCAGTCTTTTGCGCCGTAGCGAAAAGCGGCGTCTCCGGCGAGATTACGCAGAAGGATTTTCCGCGCGGTTTTGTACTCGTCTCCGATGAAACCGAGCCGCAACAGAAAGCAGCGGAAGGTGTATTTTTCGTTGTCCGATTCCATAGCATGGGCGCTCACGCGCTTCTGCGTCCTTGCCATTTCGCACAGCTTGTCGACGAACTGGGTATAGGCGTGGACTTCGTCCGGCTCTGCTGCCTCTGGAAACCATGGAAAACTGACCTTGTCTTTGCCAATGATGGGCGCGGGAAGATTCTTACCAAGCGCCTTGCCCATCAGACCTCCCTTGCTCTTGGCCAACCGCAGGAGGTTTTGCAGCGCCGCTTCGCTCAAGTTTTTCTTCGGTACGGAAATCACAAGGCCAGATCCATTTATTCCGGCGGCTTCACTGCTTTGGGCCACGTAGCCTTGACCGGCCAGATAGGTCAATAGATTCTTGGCGGCTTCAGCATCAACATCGTCCCCGATATGGAGCGTACCCTCCCGGTCCAGTACGCAGCCGCCAATTTCATACACGCAGGAGGGAACTCCCCTGTAGCGTGGTACGGTATTCATTGCCTCGCTGATCGCTTGCGCCAGTTCCCGGCGCTGTCTGCCTTTAAGGGCGTAGATAATGTCGACACCCATGGATAATGCCTCCTTCGCTATTTCGTAAAGGGTGTACGGACTGCGGACACCCTTGGCTATCCCCGGATTCCCTTGAAGTTGAAATTTCCGCGCTTTATCGCCCGATGCTCGGCTTCCACCGCTTCGCGGTAGCCCTCCTGCGTGGTTTCCTTTTCCTTGCAGACAAGGCAGAGGCAGTAGGTATTCAGCATTGACATAATCCTGCCGCCGGAGAGACTACCGCCACAGCGGTCACAAGTTGTTTGCGTAAAGAACCGGTCCATCGCTTTTCCTCCTGTCGTTTTGGCGTTTGGTTTATTTCTCTGCTACCCGCGCCCATTGGTTGGCGCTGACCATTTCTTCAATTTCTTCTGCCAAGTACATCAGGCATTCGTCGTTGTCCGGGCCGGTCGCTGCCAGTACCAGATTGCCGTTCCATTTTCCTACGACCTCGTAGGTTTGGTTGGAGTAGGTGGCGCTGAACCGGTTGCCTTTTTTAACGCTCATCATGGTCGTTACCCCCTGTGTTTTTTGTTAGTCTATATATGCCTCTAAACACAGATAATAGCAAGGGTTTTCGGCCTTTTGGCACAGATTTTTTACCGATACTTTTTCGCAAAATAAAAACGCGCAACTCCCCTGTAAATTAGGAGTTTGCGCGTAAATGGCCGGAATCCGGTTCCTATCCCCCCTGCGTAATTCCGCGAATTTTCGCGCGTGAGGGGGCGGCGGTCTTGGAAGGGAAGGGCTGTGGAGATAACATGGGCCCTAGGTCAAGGACAACTTTACACCCTACGCCGTCAAAAGATGATACCGATACTGGACTGGTGTCATTCTCTGTAACGTCCACTGATAACGGTCATTGTTGTAGTAATCTATATAATCATCTATCGCCTCAAGTAGTTCTTCGAACGACTCGCAGGCGCTGACGTCAACTTCATCTTTTAAATGACCAAAGAAGGATTCTTGCGGCGCATTGTCCCAACAATTTCCGCGCCGCGACATTGATTGCAGCAATCCCATTCTTTTTGCTCTTACGCGAAAGCTCGGGTTGGTATAATGCCAGCCCTGATCCGAATGGATAATCGCCTTATCTCTTATAAATTCACATTGCCTTAATTCTTCTAGTGTGTCCAAAACAAAATCCATCTTTAAACTCGTGCTGACTTGGTGACATACTATTTCATTGGTTCCCGCATCTAAAATTGTCGATATGTAGGCTGTTTGGTTTCCGGCATATTTTAAATAAGAGATATCGGTTAACAGAACCTTCCCTGGCTGGTCTTGTTTGAAGTTGCGCTTTAAAATATCAGGCATAATGCGATGCTCTTTGGTTACTTTATGCTTAAATTTTCTTCTCCGAACAGGGCATATGATTCCATATTTTCTCATGATGCGCATGATTTTTTTACGATTGTAACAAATGTCATGTTTGTCCTCTAACAGCATCTTAATGGTACGGGAGCCTTTTTTATAGCCTCTATAAGCGAAGGCTTTCAGTATGTGCTCCCTCGATTCTAAATCGGCAGCTTCGCGCTTCAATCGTTTATCCTCGCTGGCAATATAATTGTAATATCCGCTCCTCGATACGCCGGCGCTTCTGCAAAGATAAGAAACCACATTTTTCAAGTGATTATCCGCTATGATCATTCGAATCAGTTCAAATATAGCTGAGCTACTTATCGTGTTTCCGAGATTTATCAGCATCCTTTCTCTCTCGTCGACTTTTTTTAACAAGGCTACCTCGGCTTCAAGCAATTTTATTTTTGCCTCTTGTCTTTTGATCTTTTCTTTATCGGTAATACCCTTCACATCGGTATATATCTGGTTGGGTTTTAAAGTTGCAGATACCCCTAATGTCCCTTTTTCATGTGCGGTAACCCAGCGTCTTGTAGCTTTTTCAATACGCTTTGCCCCAAGTATCTTCTTATCAAGGCCTGCACATTCAAAAATCAGTGTCGGCCCTTTTCCTGCCAGATATTGCTCAACAAAGAAGCTTTTAAACTCATTTTTATAGATGATCTGTCGTTCATCAACACTGACTACATTCTCATTTTTCATCAAGACTTGAATTTCCGCTTCTGTAAGCAGCTTAGCCATAATTGGTACCTCTCCAATCATAAACATGTTGGCGCTATCATCGTAGCACCCCCTGTATTTGATTGTCCATTTTCTAGGTACCAGTTTAAGATTGATTGGCCCCTACCGGGTCAATACCCGTTCAAAAACGCAATGCCACGATCTTATTCTTGCGGGTTTTCTTGGATGAGTTTTATCAGATACGCAACCGAAGTTACTGAAGTCAAACACATCGAAGCATCCCTTTTCGTTGCCATGCGATCATGAGTTAACTGATTTGCCATGTCAACAGCGGATTTTGTAAATTTACGAGTTCTCTCATTCGATGCACCAGCAAGTTCACAGCCCAAAAAAGCATCCAGCATCCGCTTGGCATCGGTTTCACTTGGCTCAACGCCATCCTCTGTTTTGTGGAGTGTTCTATCGAATACCTGTTGGGCAACGGTTATTATCGTTTCTCTTCCAAGCATGCCTATCGCTTGAAATTGTTCTTCAGCATTTGCTACTTCCAAACGGTTTTTCATTTCGTCAATAGATCTGTCAACACGTTCCCCTCCGGTTGGCTGATACTGTTCCAAGTACAAAGCACTTGTTGCAAAGCGGCTAAATCGTGTAAACATGAAACCTTATCATTTTTTATTGTGCTGTAAATTTCCTTAAAACACAGGATCAAATACCTTCTTTCGTTAATATGTTCACCCCAGGCAGCCCAAACGCTCACTTCTTTTTTGCTGTCAAAAAACTCCTTGATTATCCGAATATTTCCTTTGTGAGCTGCATCGTTGCAAATATCATAATGCCTAATGGCAAAAACCAGCCAAGGTGCTTCCGTACTCACCTTGGCCGGTTTTTGTATTCGTATTCAATTTCACATTCGACCTCTGTACCGTCAAGCTGACTTCATCATGTTGCCAGTATACAGCTGTTCTTTTTCGTAGCGATGCGGCAAGTTTGGTCCAAATTTGCACTACATCGGAACAACAACCGGTTAGTCATCCTTCTTCACTCTGTTTGTAGTTTCGTTTTTCTTGTCCGCGTACCCTCCCGACGGACTTGTCGATCCCTGCTTATCCAGGGCCTGAACCATATGCTCCAGCGATTCCATTTTTTTGGTCATGGCGTCAAAGTCACGCGTCAATTTCTCAACTTGTGCAAGCACAGGCAGGAACGCCTGCAAAGAACGCCCAATCGCCTCCATCGTTTCCTGGATTAGCTGCAAATGTGGCGGAGTTTTTGACGAGACTTTGATCTTTGTATTCGTCTTCAATTGTTCTTCAACCGAGTCCTTAAGGCAGCTAACGGTGAAATCAATTCCTACGCCCTGCTGTTCCAAGCGGTTCATGATTTTTACCAATTCAATCAATACAATGGAATATTGCTTGCCGCGCATTAAGGGGATATTGTCCATCTCCCTTACAACTGCATCAACATAGCGTCGCACCGACAGTTCCGGCACACCAGTTTGGGCAATCATGGCTTCCATATCGACCCACTCTTCGCGTTGCAAAACTCTATCCCCTTTCTATACCGCAGCTGGCATCGGCAGTTTGTCCAAAACCGAAAAGTCCAAGACTTGCTCCAATTCCAGCAACACCAGCAAGTTCCCATTCTGTCTGCCAATCCCCCGGAGATAAGGTGAGGAAACCAAGTCGCCACCCCAGTCTGCGTTTTCCTGAACAGCAGGATCGAGCTTGGCAACTTCGGTTACTTCGTCCACAACCAGCCCTGCCATTTTCCCATTAACATCCACAATCAACGCTTTGCGGTTCTTCGCATCATGGCTGGGAAAGCCACAGCGTCCTGCAAGGTCGACCACCGGCAGCACCTGGCCCCTCAAGCTGATTATCCCTTCCAGATATTCCGGCATATTGGGCAGTTTTACCGCCTCCTCATAAAGAATAATTTCTTTGACCTGGTGGATCGGTACAGCATACATATGACCATACACTTCAAAAACGACAACCTGAGTTTCCGTCATCTCGATTTCTCCTTTCTATAGACGAAATCTGGCAATGGCGACCTGCAGTTCTTGCGCCATTTTGGCCAGACTTTGACTGGAGGAGGAAATTTCGGTCATCGAAGCCGTCATCTCTTCCGCGGCGGCGGACACGCTCTGCGAGTGTCCGGCCGAATCCTTGCTCACCGTCTCGATATCCCGGATCGACACTACGATTCGTTCACTGCCTTTGGCGATTTCGCCGATAGCCGAAGAAATCCCCTCCATTTGAGTGGACACTTCCTCTGTCAGTTGCGAGATTTCCCGGAAGGTGACCCCTGCGGCGTTGACCACGTCGATTCCGACCTTCACTGAACTCGAAGACACTTCCATGGCTTGAACAGCTTTTTGTATATCCATGTGATTTTGGGCTATCAGCGTGGTGATTTCCTTCGTTGCCGATTCCGACTGCTCCGCCAGTTTACGCACTTCCTCCGCCACCACGGCGAAGCCCCGTCCCTGTTCGCCGGCCCTCGCCGCTTCGATCGCCGCATTCAGCGCCAGCAGATTGGTTTGACCGGCGATGCCGGAAATCACGTTGACGATTTCACCGATATGGCGGGACGAATCAGCCAGTTTTTCCACGGCGTCATTGACCGCCTTGCTTCCTTCGCCGATGTTCCCCATTTGCTGCACCGCGCGATCGATGGCGGAACTGCCGTTGAGAGTGGCGGCGGTCGATCGGTGACTCAGGCCGGTGATGGTTTCGGCCGTAGCCGCCACTTCTTCGGCGCCTGCCGAGACTTCTTCCACTATCGCCGACGCGTCATTGACCGCCGAGATCTGCTTCGAGGTTCCTGCCGCCACTTCCGTGATCGCCTGCGCCACCTGATGGCTCACTTCCGACGATTGTTCGGCGCTGGCCGCCAGTTCTTCCGAGGAGGCTACGAGAGTCTGCGACAACTCCTGGACATGCCGCACCAGAGTACGCAATTCAACAACCATGGTATTGAAATGTTGGGACATTACGCCCACTTCATCCTTTGTATTCACGTCCAATGTGCGAGTCAGATCGCCGGAGGCGAGGGCTTCGCCCATTTGGCGCAGCGGATCCGTGATTCGTTTGGCCATGAACAAGGTGGCGACGAACGCCAGAATCAGCGCCAATAAAGTTGCGACCCCCACCGCCATTCCCATCTTGTTGCGGGCGGCATGGGCATCTACGAGGGACCTGCCGGCAAACAGCACGCCAATTGGTTTTCCTTCCGGCCCGACAATCGGTTCATAGGAGGTCAGATACGGCATCCCTAATATCGTAGCCTCCCCATCAAATCGTTTGCCCTGTTTCAGCACGATATCCGCAATTTTCGGATCCAGCTTGGTTCCGACCTGCCTCTTTCCATCTATCATGATTGTGGTGGACTCCCGCACATCCCCCAAAAACAAGGTGGTATCCACGTTAAACAGTTTTTTTGCGTTGTCGACGGTTTCATTTTTGCTCAGCGTCACTCCAGGAGAAACGACTCCGATTACCTGCCCTTGGGCATTACGCACCGGCGCGCCGGCTTTGGCGGACAATTTGACGGTCGTTCCGGGCTCGATGGCTGCCGTAGCATTTCCTTTTATGGCTTCACTTACTCCGTTTTGTGTAATGACACTGTCGCCTTTTTGGGTTGGCGCATGTGTTCGGGCTATAACTACACCGGCGTTGTCTGTAATCATTACTGAGTCAATCGGGGCCTCCTTGAGAATTTTCGCCATGACAGCCAGCACTTGTGACGTATCTTTGGTTTCGACAGCCCGGACTATATCTGGATTGGCCGCAATCATGGTCGCTTTTGCCTTCATTTCCAGTTTTGCATCTTCCAGCAGGTTGTGCAGCCCCTCCACACCGGAGCGGGCCTGTTCTTTGGCGGAAGAATCCGCGTAATCCGTAAAAAAGTATAACACCGCACCCAAGGTTGCCCCTGCAACCACCACCAGCAACGCAATAACAAAGACTACCAGCTTGGACCGAATGGAATTAAACATGAAGCTTTCCTCCTTTATCTGTTGTCAATCTTCCATGATTGACCTTCCAACCTATATCGCTTAAATCCGCTTTTTACATTAATTCATTCATCAGGCCACAGTTCCGTCACCTGACACATTTTTTCGGAATTCAATAATTTTCTTCTTCGCACTCCATTTCTATCGCTACCCGCAGAAATAAGTCGACCAGTTCAGGATCAAACTGTATACCGGCAAATCGCTTCAGTTCCGCAACAGCATCGTTCTGCGATATCGCCTGGCGGTACGGGCGATCGGACATCATGGCGTCGAAGGCATCGACGATGGCCAGTATCCGGCATTCCAACGGAATTTCTTCTCCCTTCAGCCCCAAGGGATACCCTTCCCCGTTCCACCATTCATGATGCATCAATATCCAGTCGCTGATTTCACTGAGAACCATTGCGGAATTAGCGATTCTGTAGCCGATTTCCGGATGCCTTCTCATGGCGGATTGTTCCTCTGTCGTTAATTTTCCCGGTTTACGCAAAATGTCATCGGGAATTCCGATCTTGCCGATATCATGAAATTCCGCCAACAGTTTCAGTCCGGCCAGGCTGTTTTCATTCAGACTTAATTCTTTCGCCACTCTCATGACCATGTCGATCACTCTTTCGGAATGACTGTCCGTCTGGCGATCCCTTTCCGACAATGTCTTTCGGAGTGTGCTGACAATCGCATTTCTCGCGCTGTGCCGGTGAAGCAGTTTTTGGCGATACATGTCATCGTCGGCTTTTTTGATCATCATCTCCAGATTGTCACCCGGGCCATCGTTCCCAGTAGCATAGCCGATCGATATGCTGATTTCCAAATTGCTGTCCTGATTGTGTTTATCAATCGTTTGTTGGATTGTCCCGATGGTTTTGAGGATTTTTTCTTCCCCGCCGCCCAAAACCAATACGGCAAATTCGTCGCCCCCGGTTCGAGCTACGATGTCAGTCGTTGCGACTGACCCTTGCAGGATGCCGGCTATGGTAGACAACAGATAATCTCCTTTATGATGGCCAAAGCTATCGTTGATCGTTTTCAACCCATCCATGTCAATAATAATCACGCCCATTCCCGCAACAGGATTTTGTTGCAGCTCGTGAACACGTTTCTGGAAAAAAGTCCGATTGTGGATTCCCGTGAGAGCATCATGAAAAGACGAATGAAGTAATGATTGTTCCGCTTTTTTTATATCCGTCAGGTCGATAAAGCTTTCAATCAGATAATTCTCGCCTTCGATGATGATCGGGACCACCGATTTGAGAATGGGGACTGCCAACCCCATCCTATTGAGCAATACTTTTTCAGATGAATCTACGGGTTGTCCGAGATCCGTCACCGGACATTTTCCCTCCATGGCCGGGCAAATATAACTGTGGCATTGTTTTCCCACAAGTTCCATTTCTGAACGGCCAAATAATTGCTCGGCTTTTTTATTGCATTTTCTGATGATGTGCGTTTTAGGATCGACCAGAATAACGCCTGCCATAATCGAATCCAGCATGGATGTGAGTGTTCTCTGATAGGCATGGATGGTTTTCTCCGCTTTTTTCCGTTCTTCTATTTCCAAAAGCAGTTCCGTATTGCGTTTTTGTAATTCAGTCGTTTTTTGCGCAACCATTGCCGTCAGCTTGCGGGAATAGTCCCGCTCACTTTCTGCAGCTTTTTTTTTTGCAGAAATGTCGTTGGCAACTGCCAGCACTATTTTTTTGTTTTCCCGGGTAATCACACAGGTTGATATTTCAATCGGAGTTACAATACCATCAGGACGTTGCAGATCAAATTCATCCGGACCGGTGCCTTTCCCCATTGCATTTATTGCCAAAAGAGACAAGGCTTTGGGAAATTGCGAGACAGGCAGTAATTTTAATGAAAAAAAATTGCGCCCGACCAGATTTCCTTTGTTTTCACCTACCATCTTGACCGCCATGGCGTTACCCTCAATGATGGTTCCAGTAAGATCGTATAAAAAATAAGGGCTGGGGGCAATATAAAATAGCGTATGAAACCATTCATCCGATTCCGCATCGATTCGTCTCATCGCTTTTTCGGCGGTGATATCCTTGGCTATGCTGATTACGTTTTTTTCATCGCCAAAAGGAAAGAGATGGAAGCGTATGTTCACAACGCGTCCATTCGACAGCTTCATTTCACAAGAGCTCTCTCTTTGCTGAGCCAGACTCCCCTGTATACTGGACGCATCAGTCGATGATAAGGTAAACAGATTCAGTTTCCCGAGGGTGCCCCTGTCGAATCCGAACCAGTTGCACGCCACTTGATTGCAGCAAATAATCTGACCCTGCCAATCATGGATGAACACCGCGTCAGAAAGAGCATCCGCCCAAAGAGGCAACTCTGGAGTCATTCCTTCTTCAGTTCCGCCCATTATTTGATCGTATGGCACGATGTCTCCGTATCCCCTTTCCGTCCTGCATCATCACGATGTCAACACCTGATCAATCGTTTTTGACTCACGAAGAATGCAGGTTGCATTGTGCCGATCTAAGAACTCATGATTTCCCTTTGATTTTTTTTGTTTCGTGACACAGGGCCGCGTTATAGAAAGACCAGCCGATTCCTCCGTTGTTCTTTACTTCATACATAGCGGAGTCGGAGTTATGGATTAGAGTCTCCAAATCGCCGCCATCCAACGGATATAAGCTAACCCCAATGCTGGCTTCAATAGAATAGACCTGATTGGGGATCTGTCAAGAAATTTGTGTAAACTAAAACCGGAGATATCGGGACACTCTCTCGCCAAAAAGAACACCCAGTTGATTTAAGACCGGTCCCCTATTTTGAGTCGGTCTGTCCCAAGTTCGCTGGAGTTCATCAATTCGTAGGTAGATTAGCTTTAACAACGCCATTTCGTTGGGGAACGCATCTTTACGATTGGTAACTTTTCGGAGCTGATTATGATAACTTTCAATCGTGTTGGTGGTGTAAATGATTTTGCGGATCGCTGCGGGCAATTCAAACAACCTGGAAACAGTATTCCAATTCTTTGTCCAGACATTGACGGCAGATTGGTAGGTTGCCCATTTGGTTTGAAAAGATTCAAAGAGCGTCACCGCTTCGTCAAGGCTGACAGCTTTATAAACTGATTTGATGTCCTTGGCGAATTCAGCCCAGCGTTTACGGGGAATATACCGGATGGAATTACGCATCAGATGAACGATGCAGCGCTGCGTGGTCGTTTTTGGATAGACCGTTTTGATTACATCTTCCAGTCCCGTCAATCCATCGATGGAAATAAACAGGATGTCTTCCACGCCGCGTCGTTTGATTTCTTCCAGAATCTGAAGCCATTGCCGGCTGCTCTCCTCTTCGGCAAGCCAGAAACCCAGAATATCCTTGCATCCGTCGACATCGATGCCGATCATGTTATACAAGGCTTTCTGCCCGGCTTCAGTTTTGACCGGTGTGTACCGACAAAAACAAACGGATACAACTTCTTCAGCGCTCGGTTTCTAAATTCCTGGACTAGAGGGACAATGCGTTCGGTAATTTTAAAAACGGTTTCGGGACTGATATTGAAGCCGTAAATGTCCTGGATGGTAGCGTTAATATCTCTTTGGGATTGGCCTTTCGCATACATCGCCAGCACGCGGTCTTCAATCGGCAAAACATCCTTCTTATGTTTGGAGATGAGTTGGGGTTCAAAGGAAGCCTCGCGGTCGCGCGGGATGTCGATTTCGAGTTCTCCAAGTTGACTGCAACTGTATTGGAACTGGCTCCGTTTCGGCGGTTGGTCGTTTGCGTAGCATGCTCATGCCGGTCATAACCCAGGTGGGCATCCAGTTCACCGGCCAGCATTTGTTCCATGGCTCCGCCGAACATGTCTTTGAGCGCTTCTTGGATATCCAGGACCGACTTGATTTCATAGTTTTCGAAAATATGAGCGAGTACGGCTGCATTTGCAGGGTTGCGTTTCTTTTTTGCCATTCTGTAAGCCTCCATTTTTGTATAAAGTGATTTTACCAATTTTTCGACTTTACACAAAACATCTTACAGGCCCGTTCCTGAGAAAATCCCCAACAAGTTCATTACTTCGATTTATCATACATTCGACGCATACAATATGTCAACATACAATAAGTCGCATTAGCGAATCGACTGCCCCAGAGATCCGCAGAGAAACCGGTCATATTACTCATAGCAGGTCAAGCAGCAAATAGCGCAGTTTCGTTTCATTTCGTTTCATAAAATTAAACACCAACCAAACACCAAGGGCCAATTCAAGTGCCGCTAAATGCCCGTATCATCGCCTTTCTTCAATTATCGGTGTTTATGTTCTCGAATGTCACCCCAATTTCCAGATCTTTGAGTTGCCGAACAAAATTGAGGCAATCAAGCGTGTTGCGCGCAAACCGTGAGATTGACTTCGTTATGATCATGTCGATTTTTCCGGCTTTGCAATCGTCGATCATTCTATTGAATTGCTCGCGCTTTTTGGTATTGGTGCCACTGATGCCTTCATCGGCGTAAATGCCGGCGCATTCGTAATCCGGATGATTTTCGATATAGGCAGTGTAGTAGTTAACCTGGGCTTCGTAGCTTGATAACTGCTCTTCCTGATCGGTCGATACCCGGCAGTACGCAGCCACGCGTTTTTTCTTCGGCTCCAGATTTTCCGCAAGGCTGCTCCGGTTTGACCTTGCCGGTATAACGGTAATGTTTTTCGCCATGTTTGAAAACCTCCTCGACCATGGTTTCGCTTTGTATATTCATCCTGCTGACCACGGCATCGTCAACTGTCGTGCCTTGGCAAGCGTGTTTTCCAATTTCAATGTAGTTGCTACACTGCCACACAATCTTTTTGCAGGAATGGTTGCTGTTCCACGTCCGCCGCCGCAGGGGAGCTCCGCACTTCGCGCAAAATAGCATCCCTGTCAAGGGATAGCGGTTCTGATATTTGTTTTTTGTTTCTTCGTCGTTGCCTTTGGACTTGGCCCTGAGCGTTATCTGGCGTTGCGCTTCCTCCCAGACTTCGTGGGCGACGATGGGCTGATGGCTATTCTCAAGGTAAAAGCTGTCGACTTCGCCACGATTGATGCACTTCTTTTTGCTGAGATGGTCCTTGCTGAAGGTTTTTTGCAGTTTGGCATCGCCTTTGTATTTCTCGTTCCTCAAGATGCCGAGAACAGTGCTGGAATTCCATCTGCCGCCGGCAACGGTGCGGACCCTTTCGGCGCTCAACTCCTTGGCGATAACAAAGCTTCCCTTGCCGCCGAGATAGTCGTCAAAAATCCGTTTAACCACTTTTGCCTGCCCGGGATTGATGACAAGTTCCCCGTTCTTGTTCTTGTCATAGCCGAGGAACCTTGTGGTGTTGATGGCAATTTCTCCTTGCTCGAATTTGCGCCGGTAACTCCACTTGATATTTTCACTCACACTTTTGCTTTCTTCCTGGGCAAAAGCAGAAAGGACGGTCAGCATCAGCTCACCGTCCCCACTACTACTGGATATCTGCTCTTTTTCGAAGAATACCTCGACATTCAGTTCTTTCATCTCCCGCACGGCCTCCAGCACAATGGTGGTGTTTCTGGCAAAACGGGAGATGGACTTTGTCAGGATCAAATCGAGTTTGCCTGTGCGTGCCGCTTCCAGCATCCTCTGAAACTCCGGCCGCTCGTCTTTGGTGCCGGTGATTCCCTGGTCAGCAAAAATGCCGACATACTCATGGTCTGGATTGGCTTCGATCAAGTTCTGGTAATGGGTGGTTTGGTTTTCCAGCGACTCTCCTTGCGCATCGCTGGTGGAAGATACCCTTGCATAGGCGCATACCCGCTTGCGTTTGAATGTTGGCGCTGGTAATGGTTCGATTATTCTAACCTTCATAGGCTCTGTCCTTTCTATCAATATTCTGATGTACCATTCATCACTCTGAAGCCAAATAAAGTCAAGGTAATAGAAAAACCGCCATTGCTGGCGGTTCACAAAAACTTGATCCCTTTAACATATCTCAACTTCAAAGCAGGTAGGCATTTAGTTCCTTAACAATTTTGCCCGCTTCATCTGCGGTTAAATATGGAACCTTAATGGTCCTTGCCCAAAAAAATGTTTTTCGAGTAATTTCTGACACCTTACTGAACGGCATTGCCTTTTTTATGCCTTCTTTTCTTGTTGGTATCGGCGTTAGAAATCGAACATCATGATATTTTTCTTCCGGCCCATCATTTTTTACCGGGCCTATTACTTCAGCAGCAGCTACAATTCCATCGTATCGGTGAGAATAAATTATTATATCTTTGGGATGAACATAATCTGCAAAATATGATACTTTTCCATAAGCCGAAACCCGTTTCTTCTCAAACATTTCCCATATGGAATTCTCGTCGTAACTCCTGTTTGTATCAAATAGCACTCCTTTTCTTTCCCCTGCATTTCGGTGTATATCATATGGTTTTGAAAAAAATTCAAAATACATGCATCCTGAGATCTCAAATACTCTGTACGGTATAAAATCAATTGGTAATCCTTTACTTTTCCAATAATCAATGGCGTTTATCATATCAGTGTTTGCAGCATTACCTACGACCCATAAATGTTGATTCGTATTAAACTGACTTGTATGCAATTCATGTTCAAGTTGAAATGCTTCCTTATGGGCCAAAACCAGCGATTTATTCTCATTATCTGTTCCTTTTGAGTATTTTTCGAATCGCGTTTCCAACTGCGCAAAAGTCCATTGCCCAGCGTCTTGTGTATATCTCAAAATTTGGAGTACTGCATCACTGCCAGCCTGCCCCCGTTTTAGTTCGAATATAACCAGGTCCCCGGCTTCATTTAGAGCGTATAAATCCGCTTCATTTTGATAGCTCCGTTCTTGAAAAATAGGCATTAGGGGTGCTCCTTCAAAAAAGACACTCAACAAGTTGTCTGCAAGAAGGTTCTCCAAATCTTTTTCCATTTTTTTCAACGCCGAAAAACTCAAATACGGAATGGATTCTAGCCTTGTATTTTCGCACATCTTATAAAGCATGTTCTATCCACCCTTTTATATTAAATACCTTACCCCTAGTTCAATTCAAATACGCTTTTAACTCTGTCCGCATGAGGGTAATTCGCTTCAGTCGTAGCTACAAGGTCAAGGCTAAGACTCACAGTTTGTCCATTTGGCAAGCATAATCCATCTGGAAAAGCTTCCATCATCGCAAGGGCATTCTTTTTTACGCCAAACGCCACTTTAACTTCATCTGCCCATTTCAATCTTGAATCGAACAGTTTTTTATGGAAATAACTGTTTGCACACATCCCAACCAGTTCCTTATACGCTTTTTTACCGCGCCGGTTGTTCGCACTATAGTTTAATGCAAAAGGCATTGTATCTACCAACAAAAAATGCCTTTTCGCCAATTCAGCTAATTTTTCTTCGATATTGCTTGGCACTTGATACCATGGAATTATCCCTTCAACAATGGCCTTGCACCAGTTTCCATGACAATTATTGTAAAAATAGCTTACTTCGTCACTTAGCGTTTCCGGTGCCGCCTCGCCAATCATAAGGTATTTGATATTACTCTTGTTCTTTTCTAAGCGCAACACATTTTCTTCCCACTTTGTCTCTGTCACAGCATAAATCCTATTCAAATATTCTGGCAGCGCTCCTGTATAAGTAACCCCACATATTTTCGCAAAAGTTTTTGATTCCGTGGGATAATCATTTTCAAGTATTGCCGCCATATTTATGCCCCCTACATTAAGAATTAATGCTTATTTTCTCCAAAAAATTAACAACCCCTTTTTTTAACACAATTGTAAAAACTTTCTCACACACTTAATACCTTGATTTTGGGTATTCCATTTAATAATACTTGTTGCTATCTATTTCCGCACCGCTAAAAAACCAGCAACCACTGCGAGTATCCCACGTTGCCACTCAAGGCTTTTTATTTTCCGATTGGTCTCGTTGACGGACTTCTTGTAGGATTCGCTCGCCAGCTGCAATTCGCTGTTGATTTTCGCCAAGCCGGACTGCGCCTGATTCGATTCGGCTTTGAGCATCGCCAATTGTTCTTTCAACTTCGTCAACTCGTCCTGCAATTGCTTCAACTGTTTTCGTGCTTCGATCAATTCCCTGGCTGATTGATTCGATTCGAGCAGCAAGGTCTCGTTGACCGTCTTCAATTCGGCGAAGATGCTCTCCAGTTGTGTCAGTTCCACTTCCGTGATTGAATATGCCGAAGCCGAAGATACCGATGGCGACAGCCACAATACAAACAGCAATAAGAATGATACTGCCTTTCGCATTCATTTTGCCCCTCCCTATTCCGCATTCGTTTTGAGGGCGGCATAATCCGTAACCCCTCGGACAATCGCTCTTGCGTAACGCTCCTGCCACGCGGCGTCTGAAAGCAAGGCCGCTTCCTCATCATTGGAAATGAACGCCATTTCCACAAGACAAGCCGGCGCGTCGGTATGAACCAGAACGTAGAAGCGCGACTCCTTATCGGGATCGCCGTCAGAGTAATCGGGTCTCCCAACCCGATCAGGAAACTCGGCGGCGATTTGCTTGTAGATGCAGGTCGCCAAAACGTCCCCCGGTGTATCTCCCGGTGAGGTCCATACCTCATATCCTGCCGCGCTTGGACTCGCCGCACTATTGCAGTGAATGGAAACAAAAATATCGGCACCCCAGTCGTTTGCGAGTGAGGTCCGATAGCTCAAATCATCCGTTTCCGCTTGCTCCCATTCGGTGCGAGTCAGTTTCACTTCATGTCCTGCCGCAAGTAGCTGCGACTCTACAAGCTTTGAAACAAGCAGCGCCACATCCGCTTCCTGCAGTCCAGTTCTTGCGTTAACCGCACCTGGGTCTGGGCTTCCCGAATGACCACCGTCAATCACAATACGCATCTGCATTTCCTCCCTATAAATAAAATTGGACACCTTCAAGGTGTCCGTCAAACCCTTTGCTGTTGAAAGTTCGGTACTTGGCGTGCAGCTTACGGTGCTTACCCTCACTCTCCATGAGCATCAGGTTTTCCGGCGAATTGTTCTCCTTGCTTCCATCAATGTGATGTACGCTCTCTTCCGGCAATAAAAAACGACCGATTATGGATTCCATAACCAGTCGGTGCTGCGCGACATATCCCTTTTTAATTGCATGCGGATGATGAGGAGAGTAACGATAAATATATCCGTCATACATTGTTTTGCCGCCGCGCCACTTTGGATTTCCCGAACCTGTCTTATAACGATGGTAACAATCGGCGTTGCAAAATGATTGAGCATCTCTTTTTTTCTTCAGCCGGCATCGTTGAGAAACAGACAGAATAAACGTCCGACCGCATGAAGGGCATACTGCATTGGAAGGTATGCTTGGGTCTATCCTCCTCATTCTCTTTTTTCCCTCCTCACTTGTTCAGCGACTCTTTTTCCGTTCTGAGCTGCGCCAGCTTCTCCCGAACCAGCGAAGGGATATACTCGCTGTAGCCTATGCGGTCGAGGTTCTCCAGAATGCTTAAGCCTTCATTGCCCATATACGCAAAAATCACCATGGACCGGCAGGTGTTGATGCCAAACAAACAGGCATCAATCCAGTGGGCCATGATGACGATCATCAGCATGACGATCTTGCGTTTGATCCCTTCGAAGCCTTTTTTGCTGTCAAGGGTCGCCGTTTTCCAAGCGGCGATCAGACCGGTCACATAGTCCAGCACCACAAACACCAGCAGCGCTGAAACGAGTTTGTCGACACCGCCGACCAGAAAGGAAAAAGCCGCGCCGATGGCCGAAAACAAGGCCATAATGCGCAGCTCGACTTGTGTGTATTCGATCATGCTCATCCTCCTCTGTTTTATGGAATGAATATCCCCGTCGGCGTATGCGTCAGGGTTCCGGACATGCGGCAGTTGGCGTAGTAATAGGGCAGTGCGGTCGAAGAAGTCAACACTGAAGTTGATTGCGAAGAATCTCCGTACTGCAGATGAAAAAACTGTTTGTCCTGGATGCACACGAACGCTGCGTGCCGATATACGTCCCCAAAAGTGATTGTCAGGTAATGATTGGAGTTGAATAAGGTCTTATCAGTATAGATGTACACATTTCCCGCAGTTATTCTTATTGGGTTCAAGCCTTGCGATAACGCAAGCTGATACCCGGCCCCCGACGACAAATATTGAAAGTTTAGCAACAATCGGTTGAGGACTCCCCCTGGAACGTAGCGCGAAATGACAACACTCATCGCCTTGTACCGGTAGTCCACCGTGGCGACCGACGCCCACAACCGAATTTCGATCACATCACCGACTTTGATGTCGTATAGCTGATAACAGTTTACGGTGTAGTAATAATTGGCAGTTACCGCCGAACTAGCCGAAGCGACGGACGCCCCGTTTTTCAGGACGCGGTAATAGACGGTCGCGGAACTGGCTCCGATGTTTTTCCCTCCACCATAAAGGAACGCGGTGAACTTCATCGAAGCGGTTTTATCGGTGGACACAGGTAGGTCGGCGCTTGTTATCGTATAAATGATTTGGCTGGTTGCCGGCTCCGAGGTCGGCAGGGCAGTCCCGGCCGCGTCGTAGGTTTCCTGGACCGCGGGATAGGTCAGGGAGTCGGTTCTGGGGCTATACATCAGCGGCCCTCTTGGCCCCATCACCCGGCTCATTTCGTCACCAGTCCGTCATAGCTGATATAGGCCGCCACGCCGGAG
Organism: Sporomusaceae bacterium; assembly: GCA_018434355.1. Taxonomy (GTDB): domain Bacteria; phylum Bacillota; class Negativicutes; order UBA1444; family UBA1444; genus UBA1444. The sequence goes on from JAHDPL010000004.1 coordinate 66,423, forward strand.
ACATTTTTAATCGTCATGTAGGACGCGTTCGTCAGCAGGAAGCTGGCCGAAAATCGTCCGCCTGTTGCCCCGTCGCTGTCAATCTTGATGCTGTTTGTTCCGTCCGTTCGATAGATTTCCACCGCCCCGCCGTAATACAAATTTTTGATCAGCCATTCCGCCCCCGCGCCTGGCTGCAGGGTCAGGCTGGCGTTATTGGCAATGGAGGTCGGCGCTACGGTTACAATGTCGTTGACTGCCATAAGTTCCTCCTTTACAGCATGAACTGCCACAGGTTAACGGAAGCGCCCAAGGTGCCGCTTGCCGCAATCGTGACGGTCTTGCTTGCTTCATTCGTGGTGATGGTGACATTCGAACCGGCGACGACTGTCAGCGTATCGCCTTCGACATCAGCAACAATTTCATCCTGTCCGGATACGGCGATGGTTTGAAAAGACGCGCCGCCTCCGCCGCCGGTTCCAAAATCGCTCCAGGTTGTCCCGTCGCTTGTGTACTGCCACTTGCCAGTTGCCACGTGGAAGCGGATGGCCGGTGGATTCGCCGCGCCCGTAGCCGCCCGAATGGTTTTGTCGCTATCCGTTCCGTCCCCGATCGGAAACGTATTGACCGTCGCGCTGTCCGCCGTTGCCGCCGCATCGACCTTGCCGTCGCCGTTCGCATCATAGATGGATTTCAGCATATCGCCGACGGTTGCTGGCACATCCATGGGTTCCCGAAGTGCGACCGGGTAGAATCTGTCGCTGGCCGCGTTCCGGTACCCCAGTATCAGGCGGTTATAGGCTTTTGTAGTGCTTGCCGCAGCGGTAGTCAAGGAGGACGCGTACACAGTAACAGTTGCGTCATTGGTTTCCGCCAGGTCTGCATAAGCAATTTGGTTGTCACTTAGCGCGACACCACCCGCGGCCACAGTATTTTGAACCAGCTGGCCGTCACTACGGATAAATAAAAACCGCAGAACGCCACTCCAGGTGAGTTGCCCACTTCCTGACGAGTAGCCGAGCACTCCATCGCAGTGAATAATGACATTTTTGCCATAGGAAATGGCGCGGTCCAAGTCCGAAAGTGGCGCTTCCATCGAGGACGCCGCAAAGATCGTCGTGCCGTCCGTATAGGCCGTGTGAAAATTGGCTCCCACTTTGATCCCCTCCCTATAATTGCAGCAACGCCTGCCCGTAGGCATAGTACCCGCCATGGGCAAGAGTGATCTCGATGTTGACCAGCGTCCCGGCAGTGCCTTCGGTGTAAGTGAAAGTGAAACTGCTGCCACTCCCAGTATTGCCGCTGGTCGGCTCAATACTGCCGTCGCCGCTGGCGATGGTGGCCTTCAGGTTCCAGCCGAGCGGAGTGGTAATTCCATTTCCGTACTGGTCCTTCACGCTGGCCACGATGCTCCAGGCAGTTCCATTATCGACGGCAGCTGCATCAATCGACGCCGGCACCGGCACCGACCAGACCTGGCCGATATCGGTTGCGGTGATGACCGTCTGTCCCCCGCGCATGAGCAAATAGCCAATCGGCAGATGACCGCCGGGGAGCGCTGGTTTGCTTTCGGTTGTAGTAAACGCCGCTCCTGCAGTCTTGGTGACAACCAGCGACGGTGAAAGGCTGAACAGATCATTGCGGAACTGTCCCGCGCTTGGCGCTGAAACGTTGAACACCCCCGCCGCTTCACCCATGGCGATGCCCATATCCATTTTGAACACATTACCGGACGCCATGGCCACCGCTGGAACCATGTATTCCTCGCCGCCGAATCGAACCCAGCCTGTCGTGACATACACGCTCATCCTCGGAGTCTGGGGTATGGCTTTAATCAAACAACCCGCCAGGATGGCGTCGCTTGGAGTTTCCGGTGTCGGCGTCGCGCTGCCGCTGACCGGCGTCGGTATTGCCCTGCCGAAACCCACCACTTCAATGTAGCCCCGCACTCCCCCGCGATGGGCGATCCGCACCGCCTGTCCGGGTTTGGCCCACTCCGGCACGGTCGCCCAGTTCTGCGGAAAGCGCGCGATGATGAGTTCACCCGAGCCTTGGATTTTGCAGCGGCACACCCGCTCAGGCAGCAAAACATCCCACAGCACCGCATCCCGGCTTTCCACCTTCTGACCGGCTGCCTTGTCAGCAGCCCCGCGAAGTGAACGCTTGCCATAAGTCCTCATAGCACCCACCCCTCGATGCTGTCCGTGTATTCGCCGCTTCCACCGCCGCCGGGAATGCTCATCGTCCGGGTCAGATTGGTCACAAACAGCTTGATCATCGCGCCGGTGTAGGGGTGGGGAACCTGCAAAGTGTCTCCGGCGTCATCCTGCAGATGGGCAGTTTTTGAGAATTTCACCCTGCGGCGCTGCGCCTGCAGAATCCACAGTTCCCGCTGCGCCACCTGCTGTGCCTGGCTGGCATCATACACCAGCGGATCGTCGATGCGGGTTTCAATCACCGTTCCCCGCAGGTCATTCTGCAGTTCCGTATCACTCGCGGACGCTTCGAAGGTCTGGTACGTCTCCCCTATTGGACAAGCATGGATGGTAAAGGCGTAATTTCCGACCGCCGCCAGACACTGGAGGGCGATATAGAGCCCGGCATCCTTCACCCAACTCCCTCGCTTCGATTCCGCCGGTTCACTGATCGAGCCGAAGGCTGGAGGCTGACTTTTGCCTATCACAAACAAGGCGATGGCCGCTATCAGCCCCGGCATCAGATTCGGTCCCTCCGAGGTCACCTCCACCCAATGCCCTTCCGGGTCAACCGCCGAGATCCATTGATTCATCTGTCCACCCATCTTGAAACCGATGGAGGATGCGTTCTGCGTGATCTCAAGTCTCGGCCGCACCGCCCGTTTTTGTCGGTCGTCGCTATAATAAATCTGGTGAATCTGTTTGTGCTGGAAAAAGCCCAGCGTCCCCGATTCGCTGCCGACACTCTCCTCCGCCGTCTCCACATCGAGGGGAGTGCGGCCCTCACCGGTGACGGTGACCCGGTTTGTCAGGTTGCTGTAGCTGTCGTCAGGTGAAAACTCCAGCAGGTTCTCCACCGAACTGTAAACATGATCTACTGAATTATTGGCAGAAATGCGCCGCGCCCGGAGGGTATCATCTGCCAGCGACACATCCACATAATAGCCGTACCGGTTGGTGAGGCTCTCCACCGCCGCTTTGATTGTCGTATCCAGCCATTGGTAGTACAATACATCTTCGCCGCTCATGGCGCTCAGGTCGATGTCGGTCTGCGCGACTCCCGCGTGGCTTTGCAGAAGCTCGCCGAGGGCCGCGTCCGGTGTGGTGCCGCTATAGTATTTGCTGGCGACTATCCCCAAATTTTCCCACAGCGTCCTCCGGTCCTCGCACTCAATGGAAATGACCGGATAGGTTCCGCGCTGATACGACAGTTTGACTCCCACCAGAACATACACGCTGGTTCCTTCCTGCCAGGTATCCTCACCGCCAACTTTCTCGCCCCAGCGCAGGGTGATTTTCTTTCCCTTCTTCAAGTAGCGGGACAAGAGGGACGCCTGGTTGTGGGGATCGTACAAGTGGCCTTTGTCCAGCGCAAAAGTCAGTTTTCCCGGTTGCCCGTCGATGCTCCGCGTTTGGCAGATCGCCTGCCCGCGCACCAACCCGGCCGACAAATCAAGCATTCCGGCTTCCTTGTCCCAAACCAGCTGCTGGCCATCGCTGCCGCTCCAGCGGGTCCAAAAGGCATACAGGCCTTTCGTGTCCGGGTCAACCGCCAGCGCGGCCGCATAATCACGGCTGCCTTTCACCAGCGGAGATGCCGCGCCGAAATTCCACACCCCACCGGAATACCGCCCGTCAAAATACTGGACTTGCTCGATTTTTCCGGCAGCCGGAAAAGCAACCACGCCGGTGTAGGCATTGGATGGAATGTTTACGCCCAAAAAGATCAATTCATTGCCGGCATCATAGGCAATGGAAGAACCGCTGAACTCACTGATGCCTGCAGGAAATACTCCCGGTGTGGTCTGATTGTTGATCAGACTCCACGTTTCGGATTGCGTGTCGAAGAGAGCCACGCCAGCCTTGCAGGACGCGATGATATTCCCGGATTGGGTTGTCGTAAGACTCCTCATCTGGGCATCCTGCGGACCGCCCGCGATGATCCCGGATGGCAAATGCCACCTCACCGCGCCGCTCACCAGGTCAATCGATACCATGCCCCAGTAGTTTGACTGCCCATAATTGGCTGTATAGAGCCACTGTCCGGCATAGAGCCTGCCGCCGGCAATCACCGGATTGACCGCCCCGTGATAGGGAAAGCCGGTCAGGCTGTCCTGGTAATAGTAGTGCCGGTACAGGCCACCTCCGCTCAAAAGGAAAACCCGGATGCTGCCACCCCAGGTAATTCCGCCGACCTGTCCTTTTGTGCAGTAGATCAGAACTCCGTTTTCTTTATCCACCACCAGGCTGTCCGCCATGGTGTCGATGGAATCCGGAATGGCAGAATCGAAGATATTGGTGGTAAAGGCCGTAAAGACCGTGCAGGACGGAGCCGCCTGCGTATAGTCGAGCGTCAATATTTGGGCTGAGCAGCTGTTGCCTGTCTTCATGAACCCGAAGTACAGCGTGCTTGAGTCCGGATTAACCTGGACCCCGGCCAGATATTCCCAATGATAAGCGTTGCTCCACGGCACACTCCCCACATTTTGCGTTAGGCCGTAGGTGCTGTTATCCTCCAGCGACAGTATCCGCATGGTGTTTGCGGAATCATCCAGCACCAGAATCTGCGCGTCCTGCGCCAGCATAGCCAGAATAGCACCGCTGCCATGACAGTAAAACACATGGTTTTCCCGGAAAAACTGCGGGATGGCTGGCACCGTGTTTCCGTTCCAGAACCGGTCAATCGCCCAGCTATCCACATCGATCCGCACGATGCCGTAGACCGCTTTGGTTCCGGCGGAGGTATTGCCGTACACGGCATACAGCTTGCGCATGGAGGAATCAACATACAGATATTTTATGGCCTGATTGCTTTCATCCGTCCAGTGGGGGCTGGCTTTGTCCATCGTGAGCGAAGTCTGGACGCAGTCGTAGGCCAGCACAATTTCCGCAGCCAGCTTCTGCACTGCGGCCGGTCGTCTGGCAATTTCCGACGGCGCTGTGAAGCTGGTCAAGCTGACCGCCGCGCTCCAGGCCGCCCCGTCATCGGTGCTTTTGCAGTAATACAGGTTGTAGACGGCGGTTGTATCGGTATCCCCCGCGCTCATGTAGGTGAAGAATAGCCAGATCGTCCCGTCCGCCTGCCGTAGCAAGCAGGTGTCCAGTTTCTTCCGGCTTGCCAAAATGCCGGATACCGCAATTTCCGTCGACGCGCCCCAGGTCCCGCCCGGAACGGAAGCCGTCGTTTTATACAGTTTGCTCCCCGGCGTCCAGTACAGCGTTCCGAGCACGGAAGCCGCACCGCCGCTGAACGAGGTTTTCTTCAGCCGCGTTCCGTCAACGGTCAAAAGCAGGCTGTTGCCTGCAGTTCCCGCCGTAAGAGCGGTCAGTGTTAGCGTTCGGTCAGTTCTGGCTGCGCCCGCCTTGGTGCTGGCAACGGTTCCGCTGCCGTAGCGCACCCCTGCCCCGACTCCTTCATAGGTTCCCGCCGTAACGGCGCAGCGCAGGTTTTCGGCGCAGATCTCCCGGCCCAGCGTGTCGATTTTGACTTCATTAGCTATCGCTGGGGAAGATAGCGTCCCGCGCCAGGTATAAGTTTTGTCGCCAATCACCACGGTGTCGCCGTCTTGCGGCATCGCTTCGACGGTGACCAGGCCTACGGCAGCTCTTGCCGCCGTCACCGTATACCAAAACTTCTGCCCCATCCAATAGGTACCGGCGGCGAAGGTAATGCTTGTCCCCTCCGTGACCGCCTGCGCCGCCCCGGTCATGGTGATCTCGCTGGACCAGGCACCCTCACCCTTTCTCCATTTGAACTTCGCCGCTAGTTGCGATCCGTCCGCCGTAACCTCAATGGCGACCGTGCTGTCATCGATTCCGGTATAGGTTCCGCTTCGCGTCGCCGATATGACAATATCCTGGATGTATGTCGCAAGGTAACCCGAGCCTGTCCGGCAGATGGATGGCGAATAGATGGGCAGCGTCTGCGCGACCTTGATGCTGTAGTGGGTAACCCCGGAACCGTCATAGGCAAAAACGGCGACTTTCAGATTGCACTTTCCATCTCCGCCCTGAAGCACATAGGCCAGCGCCAGATTTCCGTCCGCCATCTCCGTTAGTGACAGATCGGAGAATTTTCCGCTTCCGGTCGTTTGAAACAAGTCCGCATAGTAAAACTCCACCCGCTGGGGATCGGTATAGACCAATTTGACCGACCTTGCCGGATAATTGATGGTGCTAAATTCATCCTGCGTATAGACTGCAATCAGACGACCGCTGGAATGAAGAACACTCGCGGCACCGGTCTGGTCCAGCGTTTCCGTGTCTAGCCGCTGCCCAGCCAGCGGCAGGTCGCCTGAAAACTGCCCCGCCTTGATCTCCACCAGGGGGTAGCGACTTGCGTTATCCTGGGCGGCCAGAAGTTCAGTGCTTAACCCATTGGCCATTACGCCACCACCTCGTCCAAGATTACCAGGGTCATGGCGACGTTCAGCATGTATTCGTTGTTCCTGTCAAAGAGCAGCGAGCCATCAAAGGCGGTGATTTTCACATGGTAGACTTTGCCGCCAATCGCGCTGTCCCATACCACCACATCCCCCGCCAGGTACAATACGTCCAGCGCTTCAAATAAGGCCACCGTCATTACCCTCCAGGTCAGCTTGATTTCCTTGCCGGCAAGGATGCTGCCCCAGTCGAAGATAGCCACGCCGCCATAGGTGCCCATCACGACGGTCGCCCTCATCGCTCTCGGCTTGGTGCAGTCCAGGGGTGTATATTGTTCCGGCAAGGTAATGCCGCCGATGATCATGCCCTCGCCTCCTCGTAGATGATTCGCTGAACCAGTTCGGTGATTTCGGATCTGAGCCGTCCGGCAAGTCTGGGACTGGATTCACCGGTCACGCTTACCGGCACGCTGATTTGATGGTAGGTGTCGCCGCTTTCCATGAGCCGCCCGGTATCCTGCGCATTGTAGACATAGCCGCCTCGATTGAAGTTGATCAGTTCCGGCCCTTTTTCTCCTACAAGGGCAACACCGCCGGAATAATTGCCACCGGCAGCAAACGTGGGAAACATGCCACTTCCGCCAAAATTGCCGAAACTGCTTCCGAACAGCCCCATCATGAGTCTGGCCGCAAGCCATTTGGCAATCATGTCGTTGATCATTTTCAGTACGCTTTGAGCCAGATCGCCGAAGGCATCGCCGATAGATTTGGTTCCTGAGAGCACATCGGAGAAAAACGTTGAAAATCCCTTGTAGAGACCATCTGTCAGTTCTGCCATGTAAGACATAGCGGTCCGATGCGCTTCCTGCCAGATTTTATAATAGGAATCCATCATCTGCTGCCGTCCGGATAGTTCCCGCTCCTGCATGGCTCCCTCTTTGGAGAGTAGTTCCTGAAAACGCTGAAGTTCTCCGTCCTCGCGAGCCTTGTCCAAATCCTCCTGAAACTTGACCCGTTCGAAGTGTAGATCTTTGAGTTTTTGATTTTTCTCCTGCTCAATGACCACTTGCTCCGCCGCAATCTGCCGGGAAAAGTTCACCATGCCTTCCTCGGTCATCTGAAACTGGATGCCGTTTGCGGTCCACGCCGCGCTGAACTCTTCTTGCTGCGTTTTTGTGGCCAGCGAATACTCCATCGCCCAGTCGCGGTACTTCCGCCGAATCGCGTCCATTTGCGCGGTCGCGTCGGTTTCGATGTCAAACTTCTGCTTGTCAACTCCGGACAGGCCTATAGTTCCAAACTTTGTTTGCAGCGCCCGCGCCGCGTCAGCCGCCTGGTCCCATATGCTGTTCTTCTTCTTTTGTTCATCCCCTATGATTTTGAGACGACGGATGGAATAGGTCGCTTCCAGCCGTTCGAGATCTCTCTGGTAGTTTTCGTTGGCGGCTTTCGTTTCTTCCAGCGCCGCCAGTTGCTGAACTCGCCAGCGTTCCAGCTGTTCCAGTTCCGTTTTGGTGGTTTGCACCCACTGATCTTCAATGGCCTTGCTGACTTGCCGGGCTTTTCGTTCCAGCTTCTCCCACTCTCCGGTGCCGCTTCCTCCGGTTGGAGCTCCTCCCGCCGCACTTGCGCCGCTGAGACCGGTGAACGTGGTATTGAGTTTGCAGGCGCTGTTTTTCAGCGCTTGAACGCCTTTCGTCAATTTGTCCTTGACGCCATCAAAGGCCGTTTTGATTCCAGCGGTCGCCGCCTGCACACGTTCGGCCGCAGCCGCCGCGTCGCTGCTTGCCGTGGCGGCGCTTTGCGAAATATCCGCCAGCCATCCAGCCGCAGCCTCTTGAATTCCGCCGCCGAAGAGGGAAAGTAGCGGCATGATCGCGGAGAGCACGCTTGCAACGCCCCCAAACACCAGGGCTTTTAGCTGCGCCCACTTTTCCTGCGTGTAGGCCACCGCCATCGTCCAGACATTGCCGAACAGACTCCCCAGAGGCTCCCACGCCTGCCAGATCACCCACGCCACCGCGCCGAGCGCCGCTCCGGCGGCAATGAGCGGGAGCAGTGGCGCAAGCGCAGTCCACAAAGCGATGCCGAAGGAAACCAAAGCCGGTATCGCCGCGCCGACAAGCGCCCCCGCCACAACAAAGATGGCAAGCGACAGTTCTTTGGGAATCATCTCGCGCAGGGCCGCGTTGATGCCGTTGGTTTTGACATAGGCGGCAAACTGATCGAGGGTGTCGGCCAAGGCTTTCATTCTCGCCTTGATATCCAGCGCTTCGATGATCTTGTCGCCGATTTCCCGCATGACTGCCGCAACATTGTCTTTGATGGTGGAGAAGAGTCCGGGAATTTCCTGTGATAACCCTTCCATGCCGCCTTTAAAGCGGCTTTGCATCCCTTTCAGCAGCGCATTGATTCCGGTGGTGCTGTTTATCGCACCGGCTTCCGCCAGTTTCATGGCTGTGGGGATATCCTTGCCGATGGCGTCGGCGAGAAACTTCCAGGCCGGAACTCCCGCTTCAGCCAGTTGCCGCATTTCTTCTCCCGATACCTTGCCCTTGGCTTGCATCTGCCCTATTGCCAGGGTCATGCGGTCGATTCCTTCCTGACCCATGCCGAGCATCGCGGCCGCATCGCCAATGGCCGCCATCATCGGAATGATGTCGCGCGCGGCAAAGCCGTACGCCAGCAGTTTCTTTGAGGCCGTCACTAATCCCGGCAGCTCAAAGGGGGTTTCAGCGGCGAACCGGGCCAACTCGCCCAGAAACTTTTCCGCCTGCTGGCTGTCTCCGAGCAGCGTGGCAAAGGCTCTCTTATTGGCCTGCATCTCTCCGGCCATCTTCACGCTGGCAAGGCCAAGCGCCCCCATGGCGACAGCAGCGGCGGCAAAGCCTGTGGCGATGGACTCCGACAAGGCCATGGCTTCCGAGCCAAGCCCTTTGCGCAGCGCCCGCTTCGTGCTTTCCCATTTCTTCAGAAAATCCGAATTGTCGCCGCCGATAAAAATGGTCATTGAAGCGTTCCCAGGCATGTCCTCACCCCACTTCCGCCAGTAAAGCCTTCATTTCCGCCTTTGCCTGGTCTTTCGTTTTTTCCTGGCTCTGTGCCGGGCCATATCCCAGCAGCAACTCCACCGTAACCGGCTTTTTCAGGTCGCGGGATGTGCAGGTGTTGATGATGGACGCCACAAAACCTGCTGTCATCCGCTGCTCCTGCTGAGTCCGCCAGTGATAGCCTTCCGCCAGTTCGTAAAACTCACCAAAGGTCAGCCGGCCAAACTCCCACGGTTTTAGCCCCAAAGGACCGTAAGCCACCGGCGCGGCGCGGCGGGTCCACTCGGCTACGGTGGTTACCCGTTTCCCTCGTCAGGTGGCTCCTCTGCCGCTTCTTCTTCGCTGGCCAAACTCTCGCCCATGATCTTCGAGGCTTTGACGGCTTCCCCGAGTTTGCCAGCGAGTTCCCCAAAGTTGCCGCCTGCTTCCATGTACTCCTGCATCATCAGACCCACACGCTGCAGGGTGATCCCTTTTTCCGCATGCTTCAGGCCACCCCACAGCAAAATACGGATGGCGGAAAACCCCGCCGCCATGGGACTCGCCATCACATAAAGCAGGGATTTTCCGCCCATGAGTTCTTCCATCTCTGCGGCGGCGTTGATATCATAGCGAAGGCGGCGCTCCTTGCCGCCAATCGTAATAAACACTGGTCCTGTCATTGTATAGCCCCCTTAAGGTTGAAGTTTGATAAAACCAAATGTACAAAACCATTTTTTTGATATACTAACAATAGATAATCATGCACCCAAGTCAGGACGACTAAACGTAGGTCTGGCTTGCGTAGCGCCGGATTGCGTACAAACCGCGCCGGTTGCACCGAGATTATCAAGAAAAGCTTCCGCTCCCTCCACAAAGGACCTTTTGTGGAGCGTAGTCCCAGAAGGCCCGACGTCCTCTGGAGACAACGGAAGCTTTTCTTTTTTATATCCTAAAAATATTTACTGTGCTGGAGCGACTCCCGCCGTGGTGTTGGCCGAAGTCGGAGAAACCGTCAACCCGGCGCAGGTGCCGTTGGCGATGGCAATGTTGAGAGTGCCGTCATTGGCTATCGCAGTCAAAGCCGTCAGTTCCACCATAGTGCCATAGCCGCCCACGCTGAACTTGGCGGTGACCGCGCTATCTGCAGTCAAGGCTTCTCTCGCCTTTTGCGCGACCACGGCCGCTGAATCACCCAGTGCCACCGCCACGCTGATCGCTTTGGGCGAGCCGGTCATCCCGGCGGCGGTCACCGTAAAGACGGCATTGCCGGCAGTCGTGATGGTGCCGACCACTTCGGCCGTTTCCACCTGTTTGGTTCCGTTCACTTCTTCCGGCGCACCCGCTCCGGCCAAGGTAATTTTGTAGGTTGCCACGCCGTCATGCGGGGACTCCTCGCTGAGATCTGTGATGGCCGCATAGCCCTGAAACTTAGAGCCATCTTTGCGGACATACCGCACATGCACCAGTTCGCGGCTTGCAAATACGGTAAGCAGTTTGGCCCGGCCTGCATCGATGCTGAGCCCGGATGCGTCGGTCAACATTACCGCATCGGCGTCAATACTCCAGGACATCATGCCCGGCACACTGGTTTTCCAGGCCCCCGACTGTTTATTGGAGGCATCGATCTGCTCGGACGTCAGGCTGAGGGTTGCGCCCCTCTGACCGCCGATCACTGTCCAGACTGGCGTCTCTGCCGTTCCGGTATTGACTTTGAGTAAAAAATCCACGCCATCGCTTGGAATTAAAGGCATCTGTCATCACTCCTTGGTATCAATAATCGTAAACTTGAAAGTCACCGTCGCTTCACGGTGCGTTTCCAGGCGTTCTACCGAATGGCTGTCCACGCTTGACAGGACCACTTGCCATCCGCCCTCTAAGGCTAGCGGCTGTTTCCGGATTGCCGAAATGGCCCCGTCGCACAGTTCCGCCACTTCTTTGTCTCCCTGGTACTCGCTCAGAACCTTAAGGGTGGCCATGACAGTCGCACCGCATACCGTTTTGGTGTCCCAACTCTCCGCCGTTGTATCGGTCATCACCACATACGGCGCTTTCTTGCCTGCGGGGACATAATCGTAGACAGGAACTGTGAACGCGCCCTTCAGTCTCTCAACCAGGGCTTTGTTAAGAGGCGAAACCGGAGAACGCTTCATCGTCCGACCTCATTTCGCACCGCAGTACGGATCTTCTCCTGAATGCCTGGCACCAGTTCGCTACGCGCCCGCTGGGCAAAACGCTTGGCTTTAACGCCCCGTTTGGTGCCGTATTCCTGCAGAGGCGCATGGGGTGCTTTGGCCCTGACCATGCGGGAGATGCCATACTTTCCTTTGCGGTTCACAATGCTTTTGCGAAGGAGTCCGCTTTTGACCGGGGCAAGAGCCCGTTCCCGCTTTTGGATTTCCTTGGCCCCAAGTTCTGTTTCTTTTTCAATCGCCTGACTGACATGGGTCGTAATGAGATCGCCAAAGGATATGCATTGATCAATGCCCGATACTTTAATCACTGGCCGCATCGGCCACCACCTCCTGGCATTCCAGCCTGAGATACGTGTTTCTTTCCCCTTCGTTGATGGGAGGCCCGATTTGTTCAAACAGACGGTCGCCATATTGAATACGGTCGGTTACCGTCACATCCCGCCGGTAACGAATCACGATGCGGTGAAGGAGTTCCGGCGTCAGCTGTTCGTATTGGTCGATTGTTTTTGCCGTCAGCGTCGTGATCTTGGCCCAAAGGATGACCCGCAGCTCATAGTTCACGATATAGCCGCCCTGGTCATCAGGTACTTTCGTTTCTTGCAGAATGCTGATGCGGCTGTTTAACTCTCCAGGATTCATATCCTCACCTACCAGTGAATGTTTCTGTACGGGGCAAGCAAGGCGTAGACGACCGGCGGGATCGTCTCGCCGGAGCGCTGTTCGTAAAAATGGCTGATGAGAAGCAGCTGAGCCTGTTTTACAGGAGTCGGCACTTCCGTCGGCAGGCTGGCATTGAGATAGTTTTCGCAGTGTTCCCTGGCGACCGGAATCAAACTGGCGAGAAGGGAATCTTCCTCCTCGCCGTCAATACGCAGATAGGTTTTGACCTCTTGCAGTGATACAGGCTCATCCGCCATCGCCGCTCTCCATCAGTCCGGCTGCCTGCAGCTTCGCAAGCAGCGCGTTGAAATCCGTTTTTAGGTCGGCGATGGTTGTGGCGGTGCTGTCCGCTTGCGTCGCGGCTCGCGCAAGAGGAATTCCGTCCAGCAGAAGCTGGCCTTCGGCGGTGACTTCAAGCGTGCCGCCTACCACCCACTTGCCACCACCGGGTTCGGCGTAATTCTTCACGTTGCTCATATCGCACCTACGCTTTCATTTGCAGCACTTTGATGGCTTCGGCGAGAATCAGTTTGCCGTCGACCCGCTGCGTGGCCTTGAAACCCACCTGCCCGGTTGCCGCATACAGTTCATTGAGGCGCTGGAAGGAGCGTCCTTGCCGGTCGGCGAGCCAGTAGTAGCTGAAATCGCCGAAGGCGATGGTTTTGGCAGCCGCTTCGATGGTCGGCACATAGGCCGAGGTTTTGACCGGGCGGTTGAGCAGGGTGTCCGGTTGGCCGGCGGTGACCGAAGGCTGCCACAGGTATTGGCCGTTGCCGTCTTTGAGCTTGCGGATCACTTTGATGGTGGAGTCGTTGGTGACAAACACGGCATTGCTCCGATACGGAGATTTCAGGGAGTGATACAGATCGAGGATTTCATCGAGTGTGAGAACCGTCGTGCTGGCAGCGGTAACTCCGAGCGAGGCGCCGCCGGTAGCATTGAAAATTCCGGTCGGCTTGCCGGTTCCGTTTCCGACGAAGAAGGCTTCTTCTTCCTTGGCACCAATGCGGCGGGCAAATTCCTTGGCGATGTACTGTTCTAAATTGAACACGCTGTCGTTCAGGAGCTCTTCCGAGACCTTGATCATGGTCGCGAGTTTGTACGCCCCGATGATCACCTGACCGAAACCATCGTCGGAATCGGGAATGGCGCCTTCTTCATCGACCCAGGAGGCGGTCCCTTTGCTGGCCACTACAGGAATTTTCTTGTCGCCGGAAGAGGTGGTGATGACCTTGGCCATACTGCGGAAGATGTTTTCCGCCTCCAAGGCCTGAATCAGGGTCCGTTCGAATTCATCCGGCACGAGGTAGCCGCCTTCGCTGTCGGTGCCGACTTGCAGCGCGTTCTGCACTTCAAAGCTGTTTTTGTTTTTCATCGCCCGCCAAAAAGCGGCTTTGTATTCACTCGAGGCTCGGCCGGCTTTCTCGGCTTCCTGCTGCTGGCTCGGGCGGTGGGTGATGGCGGCCGATGTGGGCCGGGCCAGCTCCAGATCCATGACGGCCTGCCGCTCCAGGCGTTCGATCTCCTTGCCGAGGTTCAGGACATCCATTTCCATTTTCTCGTAGGTGGCGGTATCTTCCGCCGACAGCAGGCCGGTTTCACTTCGCCGGCTGTCCAGAAAGGCTTTCGTGCTGTCCCAGAGTTTGGCGCGCTTTTCGCGCAAAGCTAAAATATTGTCCATGTTTTGTTCCTCCTCTTTTTTAGTGCAATAACTGAAGCCGGGTCATAAGTTCCTGGTGACTTTTCCCGGGTTCTGGTGCTGCGGGTTCGAATTTCGCCGTCGGCATTTTGCGAATCAAGGCATTGGTGATGGTCAAGCGGTCAAATAAAAAACCCTCTGCCGTCTCCGTTTGGTCCGGAGCGTAGAGGATTTTATCGGCAAAACCGAATTCGACCGCTTTTTGGGCGCTGAACCAAGTTTCCGCATCCATCATGGCGGAAATTTTGCTGCGAGGCAGCCCGGTTCGCTGTTCGTATGCGTTGACGAGGCTTTCCTTGACTTCGCCAAGCATTTTGATGGCGGTTTGCAGGTCAGCCGCTTCGCCGAAGATGGCTGTCGCCGGATTGTGGATCATCATCATGGCCACCGGCGACAATATGATTTCATCCCCCGCCATGGCAATCACCGAGGCGGCGCTGGCAGCGAGTCCGTCAATTTTGACGGTGACTTTTCCGTCGTATTCCCTCAGCATGGTGTAGATCTGGCTGGCTGCAAAGACATCACCGCCCGGCGAGTTAAGCCAGACGGCGATGTCTCCTGCTGAAGAATTCAGTTCTGCTTTGAACTTCTTGGGGGTGATGTCATCCTCGAACCAGCTGTCCTGGGCGATGTATCCATCAAAGTAGAGCGTCCGTCCCGCTTCATTTTTTACCCAGTTCCAAAATTTCCTCATAGTACGCCTCCCCTTCCAAAATTGCGTTGCGTGAGTCAAGGTTTATTTTCCCCACCTCCGTATTTACTCGTCCAGGCTCCGGCATTCGCCATATCAACGAAGTTGCCGTTCACCAGCAGTTTATTGCCGCCCAGTTCCTCCGGTATCTGGTTCATTTCTTCGAGTTCGCGGATATCGTTGGCGGACATGATCCCGTTTTGCCGCATGGTTTGATAAAATGCCGCCCTCGCGGCCGCATCCCCTCGCAATCTGCCGTTGAGATTGAACTTGACAAAGAAGGTTCGTTTCTCGGTTTCCGAGAACAGCGCCCGTTGCATGGATTGTTCAATCCGAGACACCCAGGGAATGATCGTATTGTCGATGAAGCTGATGGATTGGTGCTCGATGTTGCTGAAGGTTGCCCGGTCAAGGCTGGCGACCAAATGGGGCGGCACCCTGAAAATCCGGCAGATTTCTTCAATTTGGAACTTGCGGGTTTCGAGGAACTGCGCCTGCTCCGGCGGGATGCCGATACTTTGAAACTTCATGCCTTCCTCGAGCACCGCTACCCGGTGGGCATTGCTGCTCCCCTGGTACACGGCGTTCCAGCTGTCCCGGACCCGCGCCGGGTCTTTCACCACACCCGGATGCTCAAGGACGCCGCCGGGATTGGCTCCGTTGGCAAAAAAAGTCGCGCCGTATTCTTCCGTGGCTATCGCCATACCGATGGCGTTTTTCGCCATGGCAATCGGCGAGTAGCCGATCAGGCCGTCGAAGCCGAGACCCGGGATGTGCAGCACATCCCGATTCGTGAGGAAATAGGTCTGACCGTCTTTTTCGTACTGGTAGTACAGAATCCCCTGATCTGTCCGGTTGACCAGCATCTTGTTCGGGAGGAGCGGGTACAAGGCAATGACGGTTCCCCTGCCATTCCGGATGATCTGGACGTAGGCGTTCCCCCATAACAAAAGATGACCCATCAGTGTCTCTCTAAACACAAATGAAGTCATCTCCGGGTTTGGCTCGCTATGGAGCAAATAGTACAGCGGGTGGGTCTCCGCTTTTTCTTTGCCGCTTGGACTGTACCTGTAGGTGTGAAGCGGCAGCGAGGCGATGGTTTCGGCCAGGATCCGGACGCAGGCGTACACGGCTGTGGTTTGCAGGGCTGTTTTCTCATTGACCGCTTTGCCGCTGGAACTGGTGCCAAAGAAAAAATTGATAGCGCTGCCCCAGAAGCTGTTCTTCGGACTGGCTCTGGTTTGAAATAGCCGGGTTAGGAACGGAATATTCATCGGTCACCTCCTGAAAATGGGCATGAAAAAAGCGCCCGTTGCGACAGACGCTTTTTTATCAAACTATTTGGCAATGTTGAACCACCCGTGTATACTACATATATAGGTACATACGTGTGTGTGTTTGACAAAAATAGATTCAAATCATATAATATGGTTAACAGAGCTCACCACGCCTCTTCATGAAAGCGTACCAGGGTGAGACTTTTTTTTATGGGGTATAGTTATGAGCGATGAATCGAAAAATATCCCTCCCCTTAAACCTCCAAAAACTTTTGAAGAACAGCTGGAGATCCTGAATAATCATGGATTGATAATCGAAGACAAGGAAATCGCGCTCACCATCCTCAGCAAAATTAACTACTATCGATTCTCGGCTTATTTATTGCCCTTCAGAAATGAAAAGACCAAAAAATACCAAGAATCCGTCACTTTTACAAAAATTTATAGGATATATGAATTTGATCGTCGATTAAGAGCTCTCCTTCAAGCGATTATTGAACCGATTGAAATTCTGCTCAAAACGAGGATTGCGTATTATCACGGCCATAAATATGGCCCCGAGGGCTATACCGACTCCACTCACTTCCAAAACAGTACCTACCATGATAAATTTCTGCTTGAATTCAGAAGTGCTGTAAATAAGAATTCTAAGGCCCTTTTTGTGAAACACCACAACCGCAAATATGGAGGGAAGTTTCCAATTTGGGCCGCAACCGAGTTGTTCTCTTTAGGGATGTTATCCAAATGTTACGCCAATATGCTTATGCAAGACAAAAAGAGTATTGCAAGAGATACGTTTAATACCGGGCATGAGCAACTTGAAACCTGGATGAAATGTTTGGCTGATTTACGAAATCGATGCGCACATTATATGCGGTTGTATTATTATAATTTCGTTGTTACTCCGCGCTTCCCTAACGACTGTAAGCACGCAATCAGCGGTCGACTGTTCGATATCGTTTACGTTCTGCAATATCTCTATTTGAACAAAACTCGGTGGAATAACGAATTTCTAATTCCACTTGAAGCACTTATTTCCGAATATAAAGATGTCATCTGCCTGGAGTTTATCGGATTTCCGGAAGATTGGCTTGAGCGCCTCAAGGAGTCTGAAAGTAAATAGCGCAATCACAACACCAATATCCCCCGTTCGTCATACACACTTGCTTTATTCTCGTTCCGAATCGCCCGGTCCAGCGCCATAACCAGCGCCACAGCACCGTCAATCCGCTCGGTGCTTTTTTCTTTGTCCGGTTTGATGTTGCCTGCCGGGTCGGTTCGCACAAAAATGTTATCCATCATCCACCGCAGCACTGGATGACCTCCATGAGCCAGTTTTTTCTCCAAGGTTAGCTTCATCAGTTCCTTGGACGGCGGCGACATATCCTTGTAGCCTTGCCCAAAAGGCACGACCGTGAATCCCATACCTGCCAGGTTCTGCATCATCTGCACCGCACCCCAGCGGTCGAAAGCGATTTCTTTGATCTGAAAGCAGGTACCCAGTTCTTCGATGAACGTTTCAATGAAACCGTAATGCACCACATTGCCTTCGGTGGTTTTGATGTAGCCCTGCTGGTGCCAGCTATCATAGGGAACATGATCGCGTCTGACCCTTGCTATGATGTTGTCTTCCGGAATCCAAAAATAAGGCAATACCATATATTTCTCGTCTTTATCACGTGGCGGAAATACCAGCACAAAGGCTGTTATATCGGTGGTGCTGGACAAATCCAGTCCGCCGTAGCACACTCTGCCGCGCAATTCGTCAAACGGAACCGAAAATGCGCACTCATCCCATGCGTGCATCGGCATCCACCGAATAGACTGCTTTACCCACTGGCATAGCCGGAGTTGGCGAAAGAGGTTTTCCTCAGCGGGGTTTTGTTTTGCATTTTCACAGGCGATTTGCATTTTTTCTACCGCCACTGTGATCCCAAGGCTTGGATTGGCTTTTGCCCATACTTCCGGCGATGTCCAGTCGTCTTCTTCCTTTGCGGCGTATATGGTGGGATAGAAGCTTTGATCCACTTTTCTATCTTCTAAAATATCGACCGCTTTCTGATGAATTTCATAGCCAATGCTGTGCATATCATTTCCAGCAGTCGTAATTAGAAAATTCAGCGGCTGCCGCCTGGCATCAGAGGCTCCATGCAGCATAACATTTGCCATGTCCCGATTGGCTACATGCAGTTCATCATATAGTACGGCATGAGGGTTGATTCCGTGTTTGGAGTACGCTTCACTCGATAATACCTGATAAAACGAATTCATGGCCGGGAATACAATCCGCTTTTGCGACGCCACTATTTTAAGTCTTTTCTTAAGCGCCGGACAAAGCGCGATCATATCCACGGCTACCGTATAGATCAGGCTGGCCTGCGCTCGGTCTGCAGCGCAGCTATAGATTTCAGCCCCGCGTTCTCCGTCAGCCGTCAGCATATACAAGGCCAGCGCTGCGCCGAGCTCCGTCTTTCCTTGTTTCTTGGGAATTTCCACATACCCTGTGGTAAATTGCCGGTATCCATCGGCTTTTATGACTCCAAAGAGATTCCTTATAATGTCTTGTTGCCAGTCCAGAAGTAGAAACGGCTTGTTAAACCACTCGCCTTTGGTGTGTTTCAGTTTTTCAATAAAACTGATCACGTATTCAGCCTTCTGAGCATCAAAACGAGAAGTTGGAAGCATAAATCTTGTCGGAATAAAGGTTTCTGCTGCTTTTGTATGCATAATTTCTTACTTTTCGGCTTCGAGCGAGGAGGGAGAAACTCGCAATTTACCTAAAGCAGAACATGCTTCCGTTTGTTCGCTTTTTATCCTGCAAGTCATGTGTTTCTCCCTCGTACCAAAAACAATTCCATTGGGTCAGTTGTATCTTGGCAACCGGCATCGGCAACGATCCGGCTCCTGGCCGAAGGCGTCAAACCAAACTGCTCACAAAAACGGCTCATAATTTTGAGGTAGGTCTGGGCGATCGAAACCTGCGGCACCTGTTGCCAGTAGCCGGAAGGCGTTTTCACGATGGTTCCATGCCGGGAGATGAATTCTTCGGCTTCCTTCCACCGGGCATACGCTTGACAGTATCCGGCAAAAGCGGCCATATCTACTTCAGTCAGGATGCCGAGGTCTTCCAGCTGTCTGGCGGTCCTTCGCCATTCTTTTTTCGCTTCGGTTTCCAGCCACATCGGACATTTTGGCGCCTTCTGCATCGGTTTGGGTTCATATTCGTTGAGTTGTCGTTTTCCGGGATTGCCTTCCAGCTTTTTGATCGCCGTCGGTTTCGGTTTTCTGCCGGATTGAGCCATTGAATTCACCTCCTTCCCTTGCGGATTGCTATAAGAAAAGAGCCTACCCGCCGGTAGACTCAAGAGTAACGGTTTGCTTGACTATCCTTTGATGCCTATAAAATTCATGTTGCCTTTTTTAACCTCGTCAAGTTCCGCTTTCACTGCCGCTTGGTAATCGGCCCGCGCCTTTTCTTTTTCCTTGCAGGTAAGGCAGATGCAGTCGGTGCTGTACATCGACATGATCCTTCCCCCTGATAAGTCGGCGCCGCAGCGGTCACAGGTTTTCTGCGAAAAGAATCGGTCCATCAAGCTCCCTCCTCTGAATCACCAGCGTTGCCGCATCCGTGATACGCATCCAGAAAATCACTCAAACCAGGCTCGCTGCGGAAGGCGGCGTTTCCGGCAAGATTCGCCAGCAGCACCTTCCGGGTCATTTTAAACTTGTCGCCGTTCATGCCGAGCCTCGTCAACCACGTCCTCAGTGCGAATTTTGGATTTTCTTCCTGCGACGGGCGGAAGGATGCATTTTTGAGCTTTTTGGCATTTTGATTGATGCAGACCGCCAGATCTCGGAAAGCGGCCATCTCGTCAAAGCTCGGATCTGCTTTCGTAAGTTTCAGTGCCATCGTCCGCTTTGCAAAGTCAAATTCAATCCCCGGACACCGGTCCGGACCAAGCGCCAGCAATGATTCTTGAAATGTTTCGATGCTATCTGTTTCCTTATGACTCAACTCTTCAGCAAAGCGATTGTCCATAAAGAGGTGCGGCAAATCAAAGGCGCTGATGAGAAGCTGCTGTTTGCTGGAAAGCATGTTGACCAGGTTGCGCAGGCTTGCCCCCGTATGATCAGCCAGCGGAAATTCAACTGCATAGCCGTCAACCTGCATCTCCACCTGCTCTGCCGAGGCTTGATCTTCCACCGTCTCGGAGCAATCATCCGCCCTCATGCCGTTTTCGCCTTGAAAGTCCTCGTGACGCTGTTTGCCCAGCCCCAGTTCCTCGCCTTCGGTCATTTGCAGTTCTTCAAAGGCAGGAATCCCGTCGCCGTTGTCTTTGCCAGTGACCATGCCGTTCCTGTCGACGCAGTAACCGCCCACCTCGTAGGCAAATGTCGGTGCACCGAGGTATTTGGCCTTAACTCCCCATTTTTCTTCCAGCGCCTGAACGATTTCCTTGCGGTTCACTGTGCGCCCCCCGCTTCCTGCAGCCACTTTCGGCTGTTTACCAATTCTTCGATCTCTTCGGTCATGTAGATCAGACACTCGTCATTGTCCTTGTTCGTCGGTGCGAGTACCAGGTTTCCGCCCCATTTTCCAACGATCACGTACCTTTGTTTTGAGTAGGTAGCTAAAAACCGGTCGCCTTTTTGAATCGTCATTGCGTTTCCCTCCCTGTGTTTTCGTTACTCTATATATCACTCTAAACACAGGTTATAGCAAGCTTTTATGCGTCTTTTCAGGGATTTATCTCACTATTTTCACCGGTCATTTCTTCAGAGTGTTCATATACCATTTTCAGCTGGAGCAAGGAGTAGACGATGCGGTCAAGCAGCCGCTGCTCACACTCGCTGACCTCAATGCCCTTGGCCAGCGCCACGTTGTGCTTGTCCACCAGCGTTTCAGCCACCAAAAACATGGCGGCATATGGGTCCTGAGAATAAATGGCGGGATATAGCCTTTCAGCAGTCTGCCGGAAATTCCAGAAAAGATCGTGCTGCGCGCCATAGCCGGCGTTTTTTCTCACGAACAGCTTTTCGATTTCTTCAAATTTGTCGCGGATAAACAAGACAAAATCGTCTCTTTGAGCCGGTTTCAACTAATCACACCTCCAGGTATTAGTTCGATCTGAAACGCTATGGCGATATTCATTTCTCCTGCTACGGCAGGGTTTGACCCCCGTCCAACCCTGCCAGCGCTTCTTGAAAGGAAAACACCCCGCCTTCCCGTTCCACAAAAACGTCTTTGGCGTCCCCCGCCGCTTCCGCGTACCGCTTTATGATGACAGCCGCATACCGGGGATCAAGTTCCATCACATAGGCGCTGCGATCTATCTGCTCGCAGGCGATTAATGTGGAGCCGCTGCCGCCAAATAAGTCGAGAACGATGCCGTTGACCTGGGATGAGTTGCGGATAGGATACGCCACAAGCTCCACCGGTTTTGTGGTCGGGTGCAACTTTGATTTGGTTGGGCGGTCAAACTCCCATATGGTGCTTTGCTTCCTGTCGGAATACCAGCGATGTTTCTCCGTGTCTTTAAAAGCGTAGATAATAGGCTCATGGCGCATCTGGTAATCCATCCTGCCGAGCACCAGGGAGTTTTTCACCCAAATGCAGGTGGTTGAATAGTGAAAACCGGCATTGACCGTCGCGTTATAAAAATTCACTTTTTCCGCATCCGAGTGGAAAACATAGATCGCCCCGCCGTCGGCAAGGTGGTTGTAGGCGTTCTTCATCGCCGAAAACAGAAACGCGTAGAATTGTTCGGATTCCATGTTGTCGTTCATGATCGTCATTCCGGTGCCGCCTTCATAGGAGCAGTTATACGGCGGGTCGGTTACAGCTAAATTGGCCTTTTTCCCGTTCATCAGAATCGCCACGTCTTCCGCTTTGGTGGCGTCGCCGCACATCATTCTGTGTTTTCCCAACCGCCATACATCGCCCGCCTTGACAAAGGATTCTTCTTCCAGGGCGGCATCGACATCGAAATCATCTTCTTTGGAGTTTTTGTCATGCACACGGGTCATGATCTGGTCAATCTCGGGTGGTTCAAAGCCGGTAAAATCCGTATTGAAATTTACCGATTTCAAGTCCACAAGCAAATCGGCAAGCATATTCTCATCCCAAGATCCCGCGATTTTATTGAGGGCGATGTTCAACGCCTTGACTTTGTTCTCGTCTGCGATTTCAACTACCACGCACTGCACTTCGCCGTATCCGAGGTCTTTCAAAACCGTCAATCTTTGGTGACCGCCGATGACCGTCATGTCGTAATTGACAATGATCGGCTCCACATACCCAAACTCCAATATGGAGTTTTTTATCTTATCATATTCCTTGTCTCCCGCCTTCAGTTTCTTGCGGGGATTATATGCCGCCGGACGAAGAGCGTCCACCGAAATCGACTGCCATTTCATTTCACTCATGCTCTGCCTCCTCAAACTGGTTAGGTCTTACATATGAGTCCCTGCCTTCTTCTTCCCGCCAGAACCTGTCATGCACATAGCATTCATGGCGACAGTACCTTCTATTTCTGTTTCCGTAGACGATAAAAGGCTTGCCGCAGTAAACGCAGGTCTTTTCATATATCGCCGTTTCCTTTTTCTGCAGGGCCTCCGGATGAGCCAACCACCATTCCCGCCTGCATTTCTCAGAACAAAACTTTCGCTTTCGCCCCATCGCCGGTTGCTGAATAAATTTCCCGCAGCACAGGCAGGCGCTGCCTTGCTGAATTTTCTCTTCGATGTTCATCGCCACAACCGCCGCATAGCCTTCAAGGCTGTGGCTCTTGCAGTAGTTGCGAACCACATCCCTGGAAAGGTTGAGAACGGAAGCAATGGCCTTGTAGCCGAGTCCTTTGATGCGATATTCCCGAAGCTGTTTTTCTTGAAGATCAGTCATTGCTTCACATCCTTCCGCAGAAACCTTGCATGGAAAAAGGCCGCAAAACCCTGCGTTCGAGCAAGAGTTTTGCAGCCTTATCGGTAACAATCCGGCAAAAGCGTCAGCAAACAAAAAGGAGAAGAGTTGCTTGTTTTATGGTGCTTTCGCTATATCTTATAAATTTTTGCGGGTATTCCGGGGTTTTCCGGGTATCCCCCCTGCTTAATTCCGCGAAATTTCACGCGAAGGGGGGCGGCGGTCTTGCGTTACGGGCCTGCAGCGATTAGACCCCCCCTACCGGGAGCCGATCAATAGACATACTCTGGGTGCTGATCTTCTATCCTGGTCTTTCGGTCGTGGCACCTCTTGCAAAGCGATTGCCAGTTGCTTTCGTCCCAGAACAGTTGCCGGTCACCCCGATGGGGAATGATGTGATCCACAACCTCGGCCTGGATAAGCCGGCTTTCGCACTGGCATTGCTTGCAGAGAGGATTGGTTTTCAAGTATCGCTTGCTTGCCTTTTGCCAGTAATGATCGTAGCCACGGTCGTTTGCGCTGGGTCGATCTTTGGCATGAAGCCGCGCATGAAACTGGCAAAACGTTTCTGCCGTTAGCATCGGACAACCCGGATGTCTGCAGGGCTTCATGGGTTTCATGGGCATGAATATCAACTCCGTCCTCTAATAAAGTGCATACAAAAAGCCTTGGAAGGTTTTGTCCCCCAAGGCTTTCACTATAACTCTTGCTCAGTTTATATTATCGCACTTTTAATTAGGACATACTATGCCAAACTGTGCCATGATTACTCTGCTAATAACCAATATTTACGTTCAACACCAAAGGCTCCCTTTTTATGCGCAACAAAACCTAGTTCTCCACAAAAAGCTTTATACTCCTCCTCCAACTCTAATGAGGGTTCAGGTTTTTGATTCAAGATCGAGTTAATTGCTTGATTAGTCTCTCTCCCGTCCTTTTCATCATTATTGCCGTGAGCATGATAATCATTGTTTTTATAGCCAATAAATCGACTTGGGTAAAAGGAATGTCCTCGTTTTTTCTTAACTGCTATGAAACACGTCCCCCGCTTAATCAAACCAACAGCAACCTCTTTTGAATCGGGGTCTTGGAGATACTTATCAATTTTCATTATGTTTTCCCGGATTTCGCTTAAATGGGATACTAATTCCATTGCCAACGCCTCCCAAATCATTATTGGCTCGATTGCCATAAGTATACATCAGTCTATTGGGCGGCTCAACAATCAATTCTTATATTGCTGAGCGCCTGACCATGTATCCTATGAATTTGACGATAACTGTAGTTCATCCTTTCAGCAATCTCCTCCCAGTTCATATAGCTCAAGTATCGCAGTTCCAGCACCAGCTGACATTCCGGATGTTGAACGGAATTGACAACCTCAATGATCTCGCGCTTCAAATCCACCAATCGGTCAATATCAGCGTCAATTTCATATTCCAGATCGATGACCTTCACGAGGCTACTTTCCATAGGGCTGTGCTGCTTTGTCCCACTAATCCGCTCCGCCTGAAAGCTGCTGGTCGCTTTCATCGCCATATTTCTGAGCCGTGAAACCTGCTCCAGTTTGCTATTGATTCGCTGATCAAGCCTGAAGGCCTGCGCCAGATACTCTTTCGCTGTCATGCTCCAACCCTCCTATACTTTGCCCGCACCGCATTCATAAGCGCCGCCTGCATATTTTCCTTCCGGCCGATCGCCGTCATAACCGTTTCGTCGATGGTATCTGTGGCCACAATGTGATGAATAATTACCGTCTCCTTTTGCCCTTGTCGCCACAGTCGCGCATTGGCTTGTTGATATAGTTCCAGGCTCCAGGTCAACCCAAACCAAATGATGATGTTACCGCCAGCCTGCAGGTTCAGCCCATGACCCGCCGATGCGGGATGCACGACCGCCAATTCTATTCGACCTTCATTCCACTCAACAATGTCGGCCGATGAATCAAGTGCCCTTGTCGCAATGCCCCGCTGCTCGAAAAAGACTCGCAGTCGCTCTTTGTCGTGCTTATATGCATAGAAGATGAGTAACGGTTTTCCGTTGGCGCTTTCCCATAAATCCCCAATCGCTACCAGCTTCCGGTCATGAATCTTTTTGACTCCGCCATGTTCGTCGTACACTGCACCGTTGGCCATTTGCAGAAGCTTATTCGACAAGGCTGCCGCGTTAACGGCGTCGATATCGCCCTCTGGAAAGAAAAGCAGCGTCTCTCGTTCCAGCCGATAGTACAAAGCGCTTTCGGCTTCAGATAGCGTCACCTGCACCACGTTGTCGATTCGCTCCGGCATCTCAAGAAAATCATGGGCCTTCATGCTGACGCAGATATCGGAGATGCGATGGTAAATGGACACCTCGGCATCGGGTTTGGGCTTGTAGCTGAATATGACGTTTCGATTTCTCTTGTCCGGTAGAAAATACTGCTCCCGGTAGCCGGTCATCGTCCTGCCCAGTCGTTCGCCCAGATCCAGTAAATAGAGTTGTGGCCATAAGTCGATCAATCCATTCGGAGCCGGAGTCCCGGTGAGGCCGACGATGCGGGAAACGAACGGTCGCACTTTTCGCAGGGCTTTGAACCGTTTAGCCTTGGCCGACTTGAAGCTGGATAACTCGTCAATAATCACCATGTCATAGGGCCAGTACTTGCCGTGATAGCCAACCAGCCACTCGACATTTTCCCGGTTGATGACATATAGATCTGCCGCGACGTTTATGGCCTTGATGCGTTCCTTTTCAATCCCCAGGATTTTTGATATCCGCAGGTACCGGAGATGCTCCCACTTCTCGCCTTCCCGGCTCCAGGTATCTTCGGCTACCCGTAGCGGGGCAATCACTAAAACGCTTGATACTTCGAACCGATCATGCAAGAGGTCTGCCACCGCCGTCAAAGCGGCTGCCGTTTTTCCCATGCCCATTTCGAGGAACAAGCCGCAAGCAGACTGTTCAATTATTTTATTTGTTGCATACACCTGATAGCCATGCGGCTCATACTTCATCAGTCAAACGCCTCCCACAAAAAAGCCTGAATTGCATCTACCCCATCAATCACCCAGACTGGATGCCCGAGCCCTTCCATCTGCTTTGCTAATTTCGCCTGTTTGGGCGACAACTTCTTGCCCGGCGCTTTGATTTCGGCAAAAGAAACTTTTCCTTCCGGCAAGAGCACCAACCGGTCCGGAACTCCTGACATTCCAGGCGATACAAACTTGAAGGGCATTCCACCCTTTTGTTTGACTTTGCCGCAAAATATTTGTTCCAGGCGCTTTTCGGTATAAGTCATTTTCACCCTCCTGAGTCGCCGGTAATTGAGTAAGGTATTCGAGGCGTTTCAAACTCTTACGCGCGCATTACGTATATAACGCGGATACGGGTCCTCTTTTTACTATTTCTAAATACTCAACTAACAGTTCTTGTTTCTTTGATTACCTATATGCCTTGCCGCCTTTAGTTGTCTGGCTTCGCTCAGGTAGCCACATGGAGTAATACATTCAAACCTGCTTCACTGCGATTTACCTCCGAGCAGTAACCGCGTTACTGCTCTACCCTTACCCGGACATAACCTCGTTGCGGACCATAGATCGGAAATTTGAAGTTTCCCAACTTGTTTCCGTCATACCGTTTCCAGCCCGCCATTTTCACCATGATGGAATTAAGCTCATACGCGTCCTGTTTTTTCAGGTTTGCATCTTCCTTGCCAAAGCACTCACACCAAATTTCCATAGTGCATACCCGCTCACGCCGGACGCTGCCGACCACCGAACTGCCAAAATGGTCGTTGCGCAAAAAGCTGCGTCGTTCATGCAAACTCATGTCCCGCCAATTCTCTGGTAGCAGTCGTTCCAAATACATCCGGACCAGCCCTTCGCGGTCATCGGTCTCCATCGCCTCAACTTGTTCGGCAAATGCCATCTGCGCTATATCCCCGGACAAAAACAGTTCTTCCCCCGCTCGATACTTCGCAAGCGCCTCCGCCCAAATCTGCTCGACTTCCGTCAGCTGCCACGCTTTTTTCGAGCTTTCGCCGCCAACTTGCACCGGCCAAAACCGACGATTGCCAGTAATATCCCGCAAAAATCCACTGTCGCAATTGGTACTGCCGACGACCACGCACTGCCGTGGGTGACTTTCCACATTGATGCCGTAGCTGGCCCGGTACTTATCGTCGGTCCGGGAAATAAAAGACTTCACCGTCTCTACATCCAACTTTTTGATGCCAGCGAGCTCGCCCAGTTCCAGTATCCAATACCCCTGCAGTTTTTCGGCGGCAGCCTTATCCCGCATATCCGAGATTGTCAGACTGTCAGAAAACCACTTGCCTCCCAGCCGGGCGAAGAAGGTACTCTTGCCGATTCCCTGTGGCCCAATTAGCACCAGGATGTGATCAAACTTGATACCCGGCTCATAGATCCGGGCCACCGCCGCGCACAACGTTTTGCGCATCGCCGCCCGAGTATACAGGGTATCTTCCGCGCCCAAGTATTCGATCAAGAGCGTATCGATGCGCGAAGCGCCGTCCCATGGAAGCAAGCCGCCGAGATATTCCCTGACTGGGTGGTAGGCCCGCTCGGAGGCCACTGCCAGCAGCGCATCCCTGAACTTTCCGGGTGACCATAGCGCATAGGTTTTGTCAAAATAAACCTTGGCTCCGGCTGCGTCCGAATCATTCCAGCCTGATTTCACCTGTTTCCAGGGCAGAGCTTCCTTGACGTCTATTCCGTTTCGGTGCTGGTTATAGGCGATGCCGCGCAGCTTGGGATCATGCCTCATGATGAGAACAAGATTGGACAGGGTGTCCTTCACCTCACCACTTTTAGTCAATTCCAGTTGGCATTGCCAGTCTTCCTCGGCAAAATCCTCTTTGACCTCAATTTGCCGCTCTTTTGCGAGTTGTTTTTTAACTGGTTCATCTACCGCGCATAGGGCTTTCATTTCCTTAAACGACGGTAGTTTGGAAGGTGCCGCGTCTTCATCGGCTTTCCCGTCGAGCTCGCCAAACTTATGCAGCCGTACTAGATCAAATGCGTTCAGCAGCTTACCGCAGGCAGGATCGGTGGCATGGTGGGAGTAAGCGAAGACATCGTCGTAAATCAGCACTCCAGCGGTACTATCGGCCGGGATATAGTCATAACGCCCCGCCATGGCGCTCGGCTGATAAATCTCCGGAATGAAAGCCTCGATCGCCGCTTGGATGCTGTACGTCCGGCAAAAAGCACCGATCAAGCCCTCTTTGGTCAAGGGATCTGATTGCTTGACCAATGCATGTTTAATCACCGTCGACTGGCGGGAAGATACCGGCCAGGAAGAAGTGTCCCGCCAATCCTTGTAGCGTGCCAGCACATCATCCGGGTTCAGGAGTTTCCCTTCTTGGTTCTCAAACACAAATTCGCCGTCGGCCGAAGTCGACGCCCAATACATCAGGCGCGAGGGTTCATAGGTTGTATCGTCAAACTGCTCCATGCCAATGTCCTCAGCAATTTTGCGTCCGATCGCCATATACTCGTCGGGGCTCACGTTCCTGGTCATGGGTATGATGAGTCGAAGCCTTGGCTTTTCCGGGGTATGCTTGTGGGTCGAGTAGCTGCAGCAGGCAAAATCGAAAAATAGTTTTACTTCTTCCCACACGCCGGGAGCTGCATAATCCATATCCAAGGTCAGCATCGAGCGATATTCCACATGGGTGTTTTTGCGTTTTCCCTCTTTCAGTTTCCCCGCAACAAAGCCGCCGACATCTTTGATCTCGTCTTGCCTGGCCTTGGATAGCTTCTTATATTCCTCCACGCTTTCCGACGTTCGGACCGTCGATGCCGCGCGTCCCAAAAATTCCGGCCAGGTGATCTCTTTGTTTTTCCAGAGTTTATCCTTACGGCTGTTCGCTGTTGCAATCGTCAGTTTCAATCTGCCTCACCCCTTCATTCTGCCTTGTTGCCATGCCCTTCGAAGCGCGTGGCGCTTCTCGCTCCTGCAACTCCTCGATGAGCCGGCTGAGATACCACTCGCATTTTTGCAGGCTTACGACGCCGTCCTTGTTCCGGTAGCGCCAGAGATACTTCAGGCAATTGCCTTTCAGGTACCCCTCAAACTCTGGCGGCGTCATGCTGGCCTTGATCGCTTCGATGCATTCAACACCGCCGGTTGTATAGTGACACGGATGGTTGACTTGATCCACTTCCGCCACCTCAATCCTTTCGGTAGTATTCACATTCATAACCGTCGGCCCGAAGCGGTAACTCACCGGCCCAAGCGGGCGCGTTCGACATCAAGTCGCAGATTTCAGTCAGTGAACCTTTATCTTGGGGCGCTTCGACAATCAGTTCGTCATGGATGTGCATCACGAGGTCATAGCCCGCCCCAGCGACCGCCAGCATGGCTTCAGCCAGTATATCCCGCGCCGTCGCCTGGACGATGTTTTCGACGAGTTTCGGTCCGTAGGTGTCGATTCTCATCCATCGCTTGGCCTCGCCGATTCCCTCGTAGGTGATCCCTTCCCGGCCGAACTTGTTTATTTCAATCCGGGGTTTGATATATGAGAGCTTGCGCCCGGAAGGCAGCGTAACGAACAAGATGCCGCTATAACAGTGCAGCTCAATTTTGCCGACGGTCTGGAGTGTTTTTTCTTTCACGGTCTTGATCGCTGCCCGGTCGATGTCCCACCAGAACTTTGTGATGTTCGGATTGGCGGCGCGCCAAGCAGTAACCAAAGGTTGCAATTCTTCTGCTGCGACGCCCATCTCGACCGCGCCCATGGCGGTTAACGCTCCCACACTGCCGCCGTAGCCAAGGGCGAGCTCCGCAATCTTTCCCTTTTGGCGGAGCGGCGATCCTTTGGTAATCTCCTCAAGAGGAACCTTGAACATTTGACTGGCAGAAGCTTCATAAATCTTGCCATGAGTTTTGAACACTTCCATGCGCCAAGACTCCCCAGCGAGCCAAGCGATAACGCGCGCTTCAATGGCGCTAAAATCCGCGACCAGGAATCGGTGCTTCGGTTTCGGGATGAAGGCGGTTCGGATGAGTTCCGAAAGAACATGTGGCACGCTTTCAAAGAGCATTTCCATTTCCGCAAAGCATCCGGCTTTGACCAGTTCCCTGGCCAAGGTCAGATCTGGCAGATGGTTCTGGGGCAGGTTTTGCAGTTGCACGATTTTTCCGGACCAACGCCCGGTTCGATTGGCACCGTAGAACTGGAGCATTCCTCGCACCCGTCCATCTGGACAAACGGCGCGCTGGATGGCTTCATACTTTTTGATGGAGGTTTTGGCCAGCTGCATTCGCAGGTTGAGCAGTGCTTCGACGTCGCCGTTTGCTTCCTTAACCAGTTCAGCCACACTTTTCTTGGATAGGGTTTCAACCTCGACTCCCTGCGTTAGCAACCAGGCTTTGAGCTGCGCAACCGAGTTGGGATTGGCAAGTCCGGTTAGGGTTTGCGCCTGCGCCATGGCCGTTTCGGTATGGGCCTTGTCACAGGAAACGGCCTGACTAACAAGCGCCCGATCCACCAGCACGCCCCTATCGTTGATTTGCTGGTCCAAAACATACAACCGCTGCTCGTTTTCTTGAACCGGATAGGCTGCCAGTTTGCTCCGGATTGCCCGCTCCACCTCCACATCACGGATGCAGTAGTTTCTGAAGGTCTGCCATTTCTCCGGCGCGTGCCCCGGCAAGTTCCTTGTCCTGCCGCCATTCGTTTTTGTTGGTTTACAGGGGATACTGAAATACTTGATCAAATCTTTTCCTTCCTGCATCTTCTGCTGCGTTAGTCCCAATACTCCGGCCACACCTTCCAGCGACCTGGGGAGTCCGAGCATCGCCGCCTGCACCGCCGTACATTGCCAACTGACCGGCGACAGGCTTTTGCGCAAATGTCTCGACAAGCACACTCTTTCAAAGTTGGCATTAAAAGCGGTCTTGATTATCCGCTCATCTGAGACATCGCGGAGGATTTGTTCCGGCAAGCACTCGCCGCTGGCAATATCCACCAGCGTTATTTCGTTTTCGTCATACGCATAGGCAAAGAGCAGAATTTCGAAGTCAGGTGCGGAGGTGTAGGCATACACCCCCGCCTTGACCAAGTCCACGCTGGAATAGGTCTCAATGTCGATGGAGAGCCGACTCATGCCAGAAAGTCGTCATCATCGGCAGTGGTGAAGTCTTCATCCGCCCGACTGCGTCCGCCGAGAGGTTCACCGTCAGCAAGTTTTTGCAGATTCTGAAGTCCACAGGCGATCCCTTTATTCCCGTTTTGGTTGAACGCATAGAAGGAGATGCTCGCCCGACCGTAGCAGCCACTATATAGTTCTGCCTGATCCAGAATCGGTTTCACGCTCTTGTCCACGATGCCCGGCCGGTCTTTGCTGTTGGCATTGACGAAGTAGCACCCCTTGTAGGCTTCATCATCCGGCCGGTCCACATCTCCGTCGCGCATCGGCAGTTTAAGACTGGCGGGAACTTTGCCGCCAAACTTGGACGCCCCTTCTTTTTTCGCCAGTTCGATCGCAGCCTGGATGTCGGAGATGGTTTTCTTGTCCGACTTCGGGATAATCAGGGACACCGAATATTTCTCGTCCCCGCCGTTGATGGATTTGGGTGCCCAAACGTTGGCGTAACTGAAGCGAACTTTTCCGGTGATCACTTTTGTTGATGTGTTTTCCATTTCAATTTTCCTCCTTAAAATCCGCTGTTGCGGTATTGTACTCGGGTCGTTTGTCATCGATGGGAACGAGGGTTGGTCTGCCCGGCGGTTTTACTATCAAGCCGTCCAAGAGATTGTTAAATTGCTTTTTACCAAGCAATTTTTCCATGGCCGTGATGCCGAGCAAGTCTTTGGTGAAGATTTCCTTCTCGCAGTAGCTGCCGGTTGCCAACAGCACTTCGGCCGCCTTGGCCTCATCGGTATATTTGCGGTTGCTCTTGCCTTCGACGATCTTGTATCCCGGCCACTGTTTGCCATGATTGACTGCTTCCGACAGAGCGTAGTCCTTGATGTCTCCTGCCCAACTGATGAGTTGTTCTACTTTGGACAGCGCTTCAGTGACCTCTTCATCTGAAAGCAGTGGCGGCAATTTGAAGTCGAGCTTTGCCAGTTCCAGATTGGTTTCCGATCTGGCGCGGCAGCTTCGTTTTGCCCGGCAGAACCGGCAATGCTCGCCGGCGACATAGTCCCCTTCACCCTGGATCGCTAGCTCCGCTTTCGGCCGGAGTTCCGTTTCCGCCCAAAGCATCAGTTCTTCGACGGACAGTTCGCAGGTTGAGATGCTGTCAAGGCGTGGCTGCGCGATAGTCATGCGTACCGTTTGGATGTCATAGAGGGCGTCGAAGATGGCCAGAGCACCAATTGCGTAGAGCATCATTTGCGGATTGCAGTCGGCGGATACAGGAATTTTGCCATATTTGAGATCACAAATTGACAGTATGCTATCTGACACGATAACCATGTCTCCAGTTCCGAAACCTTGGGGTACAAAATGCGAGAAGTCCAACTTCTGTTCCAGCAAGACGATGGCATCGATGGAGCGTTTGCGAGCCTCGGCAATGAGCTCACAGGCATAGGCGACATAGGCATCGGTGTTTTCTTCCATTTCCGGCGAGTCGTATTCGCTAACCGGCCTCTTCGATCGCATTTTTAGAAATTTTCGTAGTTTGTATTCTGACAGGGCATGGGCGGCTATTCCCTCCGCCGCATAGGCGCTGGTTTCATCCGCAAACTGCCGTTCTAAAAGCGCCGACGGAGTACAGGCTAACCAGCGGTGGGACCCGGATGCCGATAATAACGAATGCGATCCCATTTACAGTGCCTCGGCTTCCTGCAACAGCTTCGGAAAATTCACCGGGTCAATTTCGGTCAACTTGACCACTCCGTATGTGGCAATCAAGGCTTTGACTTCTTTCTGTTTCCCTGACTGCGACTTACTGGCCAGCAACGCCCGGACGGCTTCAAGAGTGATCGGTTTCTCAGTCGGGCTTGGCTCAGATGATTTTTCCGTCTCTGCAATCGGCTCTGCAGGTTCCGAGGGCGTTCTGATCTGATTCCCTTCCAATGCAGTTGCAAGTTTCAAAATGGCGGCAGTCAACTCTTCCGCTTTGATGGAGATTTCGAGTTTGGGCATTATGCCGGTACCCCCTTTGTTGTAATCAGTAGCAGCCTAAACGTTTCTCGGCCTTTGGGTGTAATCAGGGTTTGTGTGCCGACCCAGCCGGTCTTATCGTTTTTTGCTTCTTTTATTTCAAATAACCCACCATTCTTATCCGCGAAAGGCTTGATATGTCCGCGATTGTCGCGGTAGATGAACTTTTTCTCCAACAGGAAGCCGATGAATATCTTCTCTCCCACTTGGAGTTCTTTGGCTGTATCTCGGAAATTAGTCAGCAGGTTGCGGTCCACCAGCTCATCAAAGTATTCCGCTTTCGGTTGCATGATTGCGTTGGATACGCTCAGTCTGGAATTGACCAGCCGCAGGGAATTAATATTGGCCTCCGCCATTTTAAGTGCTCTTGCCATTACCATCTCCGGGGTGTTCCAGGCACTTTCGATACTGATAAAGTAAAGACGGGCCTGTTTACCTTTTTCCGATCGCTGGATCATGCAGATCTCTTTGGCCATGGAGATGGAAATCTGATAATCCATCGTCTGCTGCTTATTCTGGGGGTGGTCAAAAATGACCGGGGTATAATCTTGGTTTTCTGAAAAACCATACTCGCACATTCTTGGAAACCAGTGCCTGAATTCGGTTCCGACATCAAGAAACTCATGCAGTTCTCTGGCCGATACCGTCGGTCGTTCATTCTCATAGCTGATGGGAATCAAATCATCCATCTTATTGAACCTCCTCACAACGATCTGTAAAATACCGGATCGGGATCTTCAAATGCTGCGCTGCTTGCAGTTCCATCTCGATTCCTTCCGTCAACCGGTCCCCAAAGCACCAAAGTTCGTCCGCCCGCCGCAGGTATTCGAATCCGATCTCGATCCCAGCCTGACGCTCATCCGGGAGATTCTCATCCAAAAACAATGGACAGTGAAGATGCGGCGCGATGGGCGCGACTCCGTGGGTATAAGCGAAATAACAGTACCTTTTTGCTCTTGCCGTATTGGCTTCGATGTCACTCCGGTAAGGCGAGCAAATGTAGACCATTTTCATGGGGTTCACTCCTTTCATAAGTTGATCAATTTTTCTTTTCCGGTTCGCTCCGGATGCCCAGTTTCCGAAACATGAGTTTCAGTCGCTCTTTTAATGACAGTTGTGTGGCTCCGTTTTCCTTAAGAACGACGTTGGTGGCTTCGGGACTGGAAATAGTAATTCGGATGGTTCGCATTTTCTCACCTCGACTTTCTGAAGATTATTTGCGCCTTCACTGTTAGGCCACGAAAAGAAGAAGTTGTGAGGATTTTTTATAAAAAAGATTTCAGTTTTTTATAAACCACTCTCAGACGGTGAGAAATCGCAGAATGATCAACCCCCTGCCGGGCTGCATAATCGCTGACCGACATTTCTTGAAAAAAGATAGAGTTAATCAGATCCTGCTGCTCTGGTTTCAACTTAGTAATGGCCGCGTATAGCTGGCCGAATTCCTCCTGTCGAATGATTTCGACTTGGATATCCGTGCTATCAGCGAAAAAAGTTCCCTCATAATCCATCCCGCCAAGCGATGTGTGACGTCGGGTCTCCTTATGATTCACGTTGTATTCCAGGCGGTTCAGTTCGATGACGACATCGCCCCATTCTTCGGCGACCTCAATTTCGATGGCTTCGTCGGTAAATTCGTATTTGATTTTCATGGCTCTTCACTCCTTAAATTGTTGATTTAAGGAGCCGAGCGGATATAAAAATAGTCGAATGTCGACAAAACGCAAATGGCCAGATGATTACGAACTTGCGTTTCGTTAATCATCCGGCCATTTGGTAGCTCACACTCGGCTCCGTTGCTCGGTATGGATTGATACTGATATGCTTTCTTTAGGCAGTCTTTTCCCGTTCGATGCTTACAATATTTTTGCAATGTTGGCACTTGATTTTCACGATAGTTTTATCGCTCCATACAAGGTCAAAAATGCGTTTCCCACAAACAGGGCACTTTACAATTTCCTCCATAGGCACCTCCTTTCTGTAGAATTGATCCAATGTTATTTTTTCTTTGAGGAGGATTTTGCTTGAGTCAAAGCACTCGCTGCAACTGACTTCGTCTTCGCTCCCGTCCTGCCATCTCGGAGCAAAGAGGATGCCTTGCTTGCCACAGACTTTGAGGTCTGTTTTGAGTTTGTTTTAGCCATGAATCTCACCACCTTTCATCATATAATATTAAGCGTCAAAGCTTATACGCTTTTTAGCGTTGTTTGTGATTAAAAAAATTTGCTTTCTCTATTAGGTCATTTTAAACATATCCCTGCCGCCAGAAAGGCGGAATAGCCTGCGCAGCCAACAACAATCTGTATAGCGTGTCTATACGGAGAAAAAGCATACTGTCTATCCGTCATTTGAGGCTGATACCAAGCTCATCAAGCCTGATTCTTACAGAAATTTTCGAAACCTTGTAAAAATCGGCCAGTTGATCGATGACCCATTGTTTCGGAGGCATCAGTTCAGCTGCGATAAACGGGTTGTTTTTGCTTTGCTTGAGATACTGATTAACCATCACTCCGAATGTCTCGCGAGGCAATAATATTTTTGGTGCTATGCCACTTGCTTGCCATTCCATCCAGTCCTTGTCTGTCCACTTCTCGTTAAATCGTTCATCTTTAGCTTCTACTGGGCATCGGCAAGCAACCGATTGTTTACCGTCTAAAATATTTTGCATGAAATGGTAATTGCGATGCCTATGCCAGTGAAAACATTCATGCGCTATTGTATTATTCAGGCAGCCAATGTTGCGCTGAAAAAAAGTATCAGGGTCAATAATCATGGTTCCTCCTTTGATTTTAATCTCCCGGTATTCATCCTCATCCTTGTCATAAATTTCCGCAAGCCCTCCGGTAAAACACATCTGTCCAAATGCCCGAAGATCCTCCGTAAGGCTTTGGGTCAAAACGGTAAGCCCCATTCGCGCCTTTGCGATTTCAAGGATTGGTAGGGCCATTGGTGCTTGAAGGGCTTCAGGATAGTATTTTCCAAGAAAAGATGTTGCTTCATCCTCAAATTGTTCTTTATGAATTATCGGCACAAGATTGTTGGTAACTTTTAACACTATCCTTCCACCTTCTTATTTTGAATAAACTTCAATTCGCATAACCTGAAAACTCTTGAGGGTTTCATCAAGACGCGCTCTGCATTGAATTTTAAACCACTGCCTCACTCCGTCGGTCTCCCGATTGCGCCGAACAGTTTCTTCAATTTCAATTTCACAGCTTACAATAGCTTCAAAAATAATCTCATCATCATTCATCACCGCATTGCAGCTTCTGATAAGCTCCATATCGCTCAGCGAAGCTCCATCTGGTTCCTTCACGAAATTGGATACGCCGCTTAGCTCCAGCGCATCGGGATTGTCTTCAACATATTGTGAAACTGCATTATATATCGCGGTATAACATTTCTTATCAACAAGTCTATCTAAATCAGAAGCTTTGTTTTGTTCCATAGACGATCACTCCTTGTCATCGATAGATTCATAAACCTTTTTCCAGAAATCGTCTCCCATACCTTTCTCTTTGGCTTTCCTTAATGCGGTTCTTGCATGAGGTAAATCTTCATCCATAATATACTCCGGAAGATCTGGCGATACCTCATTTCGATCACGACCAGCCAGGTCGAACATTTCTGCTTTTTCTTCGTCATTCAAATGTAGTACGGCTGCAATTTTCTCCAATAGATCCATCTCCGGCGGATTCCGGCGACCCTTAACGATATCTGATAGATACGTTGCCGTCTTATCCATAGCGTCTGCGATATCTTTGAGCATGATATCCTTACCATCAGGAGCTCTCCCTCTTCTTTTTGCGTCAATAAACGCTCCAAATTCACCTGCCATTTTATTTATTCCCCCTTTAATTAGATGAGTCGAGTAATTCGTATTTTAAGCTGCTCAGCTATTACGCTACTTCGCTCATCTGCGAATATTATAACTCGGCAGCGTAACATTTGTCAAATAATAAATTAGAAAAGCCACACAGCGTTTAATTGCTGCATGGCTTACATAAATTGCCCACTATATCGAGCTACATATTCGCTGCTTAAACATACACGAAAGATTGGGGAGCAAAACTAATCCCATAGTCGGATAAATTTTTGGGTTCTAAATATCTCTCGACATCACCGAGACAATAGGCTACAGCTTTGCTTTTCCCTTCAAAGTATCTGTCATAGAACCCTCTGCTTATCCCGGCGAATTCGGAAGTCAACTTCCAAACTGAATTTGGATCATCCTCAATTATCCCGATTATTTCTGCCTCTGCGACCACTTGCATTATAGGAGACGTTGCGTAAATTATGATCGTTTTCACATCGGATTTACAACGCACTTTACGAAATTCGAACTTCTTTTTACCGAGCAATATATTTTCAACATGCTCTGGATTAATCGATAATAACATTTGAGACATCAACATCACCTTCCATAAGTAAAGCTTTAAACTGTTCTGGGGACGCCCTATTCTCGGTTGGATATACTCCGGAAGCGAAGTATCCATTTGAACTCAACCAGGCATGATTAATATTATGACCTTCACCGAAGAAGCCATAATATAACATTTCTATAATAACCAGATTTTTTTCATTTTCATATTTGATCTTAATTTCGTTTTCGTCATAGACCGATTTGTTGCTAATTCTTCTGAGCAGATCTTCTATCGTAATTAAGCTTCGATTATACTCCTTTGCAATAATAACATCTGTTACTACACAATATGACGTCAGGCATGATTTATATGTTTTCTGTCCTGGTCCATTTGTATAGCGGCGATAGACAAGTAATGGTTCGCCAATTTGAAAGTGAGGACGATTATACGGTGAACCAATATAGATCTTACTGATTCCGTTCGCCACCGACAAAGCTACCTGCTCTTGAATTGTATTCTTCAACTCCGAATATGGGAAGAGCGTATCGTGATAAATGTCATTAACAATCAGATACCCCGCCGTTTCAAAATCAGGATTGATGAAAGGAAACGACTTATAGGGGTCGCTGTAATCAAGATTCTTTCTACTCTTTAGATAAACACACTCTCCATTTTCGTTATAGCCCATCATTTTAAAGCCGAATTTTTCAATTAAATCAATAAGTACATCCTGTTTCTCAAAAACCGTTAAGTAAATTTCCTGCTGATTTGATTTCTGCCAGTTCCAAAGCGCAAGCCCGATCGCGCCTTCACCAAGTCTCTGTCCTCGATATCGCTCTGCAAGCCGCAATGTGCTGATCTTTTTACGCGGAACCGCCGGAATTACATCATGCTGCAATACAAGTGGTTCGTTTTCATCCTTCAAGCAAATAAAAGCTCCCATTCCCGATTCATCATTAAAAACCAGAGCTGTAGCCCCTTCTCTACTCTTTTTATCAAACCATTTAACAAAGCCAATATTGTTTTCGTCTTCGGGGTAATCGCTTATTAGAGGTTCAAAAAACGGGTCATCAATATCGAGATCCAAGAACTTACTTAATTGAAATTTCCCTGCCATTGTCCACTCCTCCCCCATCATTGAGTCTTAGTGTCTTTTAAACGAGTCTATGAATTTCACCGCGTTCTCGATATCATCGGTACCTTTTGATATATAAAGCGGAATTCCCAACAGCAAAGATACCTCTTCCGCATAAGTGACCTCCTCATTTTGAAAGATATCGATTTGCTCCTTATCATAATCAATCCCGTCGCGATTCTTGCGACGCGCAGCGATAATCGCGGGGGCTTCAATTAGCAATAATATTCCATGGGGTTTAAGATCGATGAAAGTCTGCAAGTTTATTCTTTGGACTTCGCCCTGGGAATTCAATAAACACAAGTGCCCATCAAGCAGGTATAATTCCCCTTGCATATCCAACCTTTTGACCGCTGCCAACAGATGACCCTGATTTTCATCGATATCTGCTATCAACTTGTCTTTCTTGAATAATTCATTTTTATGTTCGGAAATCAACGTACTCGCCGAATAGGCTGAGAATCCTAAGCGGCTCTTGACCTCTTCGCAAAAATACGACTTCCCGACACCATGTATCCCGCTTACAAAAATCATGCAGCCACCTTAAGTTCCAGGATTTCGAGACGAAGTCATTCGTCAGTTTAGTGGACGAGGTGCATTTTTTTTTTGGACCGGGCAAGATTTGTATGTAGTAGAAGATGGGCACATACACTTAGCGCCTATAATGGCACTGGCTTATCAGTTAGACTGTCCTAGGGTCTGACGGCCATCAACCAGTCAGTATCCATAGATTTCTTTGCGTCGTTTAAATGCAACATCTCCGCCTTCAAGAATACGTATGACCTCATCTCTTGTTTCACCTCGGTCAATAGATCCCCGATCGCCGACAGTACCCTTATCATTCTTACGGCTCATTGGAAAAATAAGTTCTGCATCACCAAGAACCGCAATATTCGCGTTGTGCGTAACTACAATAACTTGGCGACGCTCTTTGATAGCACGTAGCGTTGTTACAACACTGGAAGAAATAAAGGCATTATCTAAGTCATCTTCAGGTTGATCAATAATAAGCGGCAATTTTGAGTCCGCGAGCATCGCTATGGCCAATAATATCGTGTGCTTTTGACCATCGGATAGTTGATTCACTCGAATCTCCTTCGGAACGGCTCCTTTAGTTTTTACACTTATGACCGGACAGGCTGGTTTAGAAATAATTTCCAATTCGAACAAATCAGTTAAAACCTGCATTCTGCTATTGATTTCATTTGCCCAATACTCGGTAATACCTAAAGTAGAAGCGAGCTGTTTTAGGTCTTTGTTCCTAATTAGCCCAGCTAGTTGGCCCGGTGTGACTTTTTTACACACATTGCCGGCAATTTCTTCTGGAAAGTATGAACCCCGCATTGTTCTCATCAAAAATTCTTTAAATTGGTTAGTAATACCGGTTTCGTCGTAGTGAAGATATACCGTATAGTCTATTATGATTCTCGCAAGGTCTCGGTTGATTGACTTTAATTGTCCTTTTCGTAATTTCGCAATTTCTTCCCGCACTTTATAAAGTTCAGCAATGAACTGTCCTCTTTGACTTCTGATCTCCTGAAGAAAATCATTTTGAGCGTTAATTTTCCCAATTTCCTTTAGAATATCGTTCTTTTTATTTACGAGTTGCTGCAATTCCAGAATGGTTCCAGAAAGGCCCTGCTCTCTGAAGGGAATCATCTTGTCGTTTAATTCTTGCTGCCTCTCATCAAGGATAGTATCGATTGCATTAATCGTTTCTTTTGCTTTAACAGCTATTTCTTTTAGATAGTTGGATATTATAATTTGTTCGTCTTTAAAATATTTATTAGTAAGATTAACCAATTGTTCAATTTCAATAAAAAGATTTTCAGTTTTCTGTCCAGTGTAATTTACCTTGGCTTCTTGTACAATAGACTGGAAATTGCGAATCCATGGAGTTAAACTTATTCCCCTACTATAAAACGTTATAATGTCTGACAATTCATTCCTTAAGCCTTTTTCTCCACCAATATTATTCTGTTGAGCAACAATTTCTTTCAGTTTTCCAGTTTCCGCAACTTGAAGTTTAGTATCTATATCTTTCATGGCAGACGCTTTCCCAGGAAGTTGAGAAAATATATTTTCAAGCGGAAGCAATTGTGCGCTGTTTTGGCGTAAAACCCTAAGAAGATCCTGTTCCTGTTCCTCAAGATCATTTATATGCAAATGGCGATCCAAGAATTCTTGCAAAAGAATTGGGTTCCTCAAAGGATCTTTCGCGACTTCAGACAACTCCCCCTGCCCATAATATTCCACTGGAAAAGCATCCGGCGGAACGTTATTGATATTCCCGTCTTCTCTGGCTTTAACGACTGGATCTGCTCCACGATTTCGTTCATACTTGTACACAACCCCGTTAGCATCTTCGCAGTAGACAACTACCACATCCGG
This sequence comes from Sporomusaceae bacterium, assembly GCA_018434355.1. Lineage (GTDB taxonomy): Bacteria > Bacillota > Negativicutes > UBA1444 > UBA1444 > UBA1444. The sequence goes on from JAHDPL010000004.1 coordinate 107,457, forward strand.
GCAATTATCACAATCGGAAAAATCATTTTTTATCCCTAATCCGTAAGCCAAACTCTTTATCGCAGTCGATTTTCCAGCTCCTCTGCCTCCAATAAAGCAATTAAGGTTATCGCTAAAGTGGTATATTTCTTCGTTAAGAAATCCGCCACTAATGCATATCCCTCGGATCCTGGGAACAGAAAGAGGCAAGTCAGCAATGGCTCTAATACGAGCTTCAGGATCTACTAACGCCGTTCGAAAAGATTTGTAGTTAAGCTCATTCATTTTAATTCGAGTTAGACTGCGCTTTGTACAATTATCTATAAATTGTTGCAACGAATGAGCATCTGAACCCTGCAAGTGAGCTAGCGTCGGACGACCAATAACTGCTGTCAAACGTTCATCTATAAGTTTTTTTCTTTCCGAACCATTGGCTGATGACTCTTCGCCAGCAGAATACCATAATAAATTTTCTGGGGCATCCACTTCTATCCCATACAGTCCTGGACTAACAATAATATCCTTTTTCCAGTTAGGATAGCCGGTATCTATCATTTCGAACCCAGTATCTTTTCTATCAATATGAGCGGCGACACAAACGCCATCTAAAGCTTCGGCTTGTTTAATCGCATCTGCCATTGACTTGGCAGTATGGCTGTCCCGTTCTCCAGGTTTTCCTATAATCTCCAAACGTGCTAAGAAGTTTCTTACATTTTCCCAATTGTCCGGCGAAAAATATGCCAGCAAGTGCCCATTTGCAGTAGTTACTTCCACACCAGGAATTACCAAGATGCTTCCGATGTATTGTTGCGCATAATCTACCGCAGCCTCTATGTTTTTATCTGAATTATGATCTGTAATCGCGACTATTGCGATGTGGTTTTTTATTGCCTGGTCGATTATTGCGGCTACTGTCATGCTGCTATCGCTGACACATTCAGAAGCTCCATAAGTATGAATATGTAAATCAGCATTAAAAAAACGGGCACCATTATCGACCTCAAAAACTTTTTCAAAAGTAATCGTCATGGTCTTCCCCTCCAAATTTTCAACACACATTCACGCTTCCCACTCCCAAAAACCATTATGTCTGAACTCACTGACGAAAATAACGGTAATTGTAAATCGTCCAAACTATATTTTAATAGTCAATTTCACTGCGCCAAAACTTGTTGCATTGCACGTTGTACATGACGTGTAATAGCCTGCTTCCAAGCTGGTGCGGCCGCATTACTTTCAGCTCTGCATCGCAATAACAGATCATAAAGATGCCTCGGGTTCAATCTCCCTTGGCTACGAAAGGCCTGCGCAAACAACTCAGCGAATTGTTCCAATGTAAAAGGAACAATTCGTAGCGCTAGAGATGAATCATCATTCCGATACCAAACACCAATCCGGAATGTTTCAGCGGTATTAGTATCGATTGTATTCGCGACAAACAGGCCATAAACTTCCTTGTCCGGGTATCGATCAACATATTGTGCTACATGGCGACGAACAGGTTCGCCTTCGGCGGCTTCCTGACGAGAAGATGCGGTCAGTGTAACCTCAGCAACGATAACGAAATCGGCAAATTCAAAAATCATATCAGGGCCGCCTCCAGGCGCTGTAAAACGGGGGCGAAAATCAACGTCGACATCAAACCGTCGGGCCTCCCACGGCATATTGACCAAACTGTCAATTGCCAAAAATGCTCGCCATAGAACCCATTCAAGATATGCGGGAGCTTCACCTTGAGGAATCGGGCCACCGCGTGCACGTGGCTGCTGCAATGCCTGCATGTATTGATAAATTTCTTCCCATTGCTGTGCTTGGTTCTCTGCGTATTGGATTTCGCGCAGCTCAAATAATCTTTGCTCCAAGTTATGCCTAATCTGATTTACTTGCTGAACTGGAAGCTCATTTAACCTTGGAGGAATGGGCTGCTCAATTCTGAAATCGCGTCGCAACACCTCTACTAGTTCAAAAACTGTTGCGGTTGCCCCAGTCAAATTATCGGTAGGCAGTTCTGCTCCTTGCCAAAACCTTGACAGGTACATCTGCCCCGTCAAAAGCCGAAATGGCGTAGTCATGATTTGCCGCACTAAAGTCCAACGATGATCGGCAATACCGATGCCTCTCCCGAAATTCACAAACAATCCGGTCAATTTCAGATAGCGGAAGTTTGTGTCCGCATAATCATTTAAAGTGCTTTCGTTTTGCGAAGCACTTACGGCCTCTTCGCGCACCTGGTTTTGAAACAGCCTTTTTTCGCGCCCCTGAAGCGCAGCTTCTTCATCGCGATAACGAGAAATAATCTCGGCGGCGATAATAGCGTGCTCTTCGTTTCCGAGAAGTTGCACAATACTTGCCATTTCATTCTTTGCAATATAGACTTCTAAACCGCGTCTTTCTAATTCTATAAGCACGGCCAGCACCATGCGTAATGGGCTAAAAGGTGGAGCTTCAACAAATTCTTCGACCGAAGACGGTATCTGTTGTGCCAACAATACTCGTAAAAAGCATTCCTGCTCTGCTGACAACGAAGTCGTTTCAATCAACCGTCTGCCGTTAGCCGTTATCATATATGCTGGCGCAGCAATATGGTTATTTCTTAATATGTCCTCATCCGGTGTAATAAAACCCAATTGTGTTAGACAGGCTCGCCACTTTCTACCCATATCAGAGACGTCGGCGTCAGGGTTACCCTCTAACCTCAAAATAGAAACAACGCCCGCGTCATTCAATGCGCGAGCAAATCGGTTTTCATGCTCGTTTCCTTTTAAATTGGTTAAACCAGATGCATCAAATGCTCGCAAGGCATATTTTATACGGTAGGCAGACCGTACCGTTGTATTGCCAACATACCAAGCTTTAGGAAGCCGGGGAAGCGTTTCTAACATGCCTAATACCCCACAAATAAATACTCCTGAACTTTGTTCCGGTTGTCATCCACCTTATTTCCTTGATTTCCAAAAGAATATCGATGATTAACCGCGACTACCTCAACTTGATTCTTATATTTTGCCATAAGTTCAATCATCTGCTGCTGTGTTGGCAATGAATTGGATGAGTAGGAAACTATGAGAATGCTATCTTTATGTTGCCTAAACAAACAATCAAATGCATCATAGGCTGCTGTTGCTGTTGAAAATGGTGTGGGATAGCTCTTAAACTTCTTCGTCTTTGTATGTTGTTGAATTTCAACGTCTTTCCAGTCTCTGGCAAGGCCCTCCAAAAAATGATACCGCCGCACGTACTCATTGTCTGAAAGTGGACTGTAATACGGCGGGTCAATATAAACCAATTCTGCAGTATGGCGCAGATTCATAGCATCGCCATGTACTGCTCGGCTCGACTTTCCATTATCGAAAACTGCCCCGTTGAGTTGGTGAATGGCAGCCAAAAATTGTTCCCTTATCGTCATCTTTAAGTCCTTGCGCCCATCATCATAACGAAACCCTGTATAAGTAAAAATCCCACGCGGACGTTTTTTTAGGCATGCGCGTATCAGTGCCGCCATCGCTACGTCCCTCTTTGCCGCTCCACTTAACATTTTGATATTAGTGCGCACTTGGTCAATAAAACAATTATCTTCATCAGAAAAATACAGCCCTTGAAAAGTCGACGCAACGAATTCGTCCGTTTTGGTTTCTTGAAGCAATTTTTCAATATCGGGTTTGGAAATGGTGGCCTTGCTATTCTGAATGGTAGCTCGGGCAATGCAGGCAGAAAAAGCCATATAGTCGTTAGAAAGAACCTGCTTCCCCTGGGTCTTCATCATGTACCCAACAACGCCACTTCCAGAGAATAGGTCTAAAACACTGTTAAATTTAAACTGAGAAGCAATATTCCAAATATCTCCGAGAAGATTTTGTTTGCTACCCATATATCGAGTAGTAGGAAATTTTTTCATCTGCGGTTGCAAAATCACAGGTGTCTCAAGTAAAAACAATTTCTTTTTCGGCTCAATCGTTACAATAACATCTTCGCCACTACGTTTCGTTGCATCACAATTAATATACCGTCGTGTATTAAAAACCTCAACTTTGTATTTATCAAAGAGTTCATGTACCAGTGGATGATTAGAGTTTGTTAGCACTACGCAGCATCCCAATTCTTGCAAACGTGCGACTTCTTCGGCAAGTTCCCTGTGATCTTCTTCGTAGAATTGCTCTTTTGTATAACGCTTGAAATCAGCATATTTCGAAATCGGCAAATAGGGCGGGTCAAGGTAGATAAAATCACCCGGCTCGGCTGTTTCTTGAAGGATCGCTTTATAATCCCCCAACATGATCTTCGTCTGGGCAAGTCGACTGCTGGTTGCCCGCAGATTATCTTCATCGCAAATCAGAGGGTTTTTGTAATACCCGTACGGGACATTATACTGCCCCTGTCGGTTTACTCGGTAGAGCCCATTAAAGCATGTCCGGTTTAAATAAATGGTGCGCGCAGCCTGCATGACTATTGACATCTCCGCGACTTTTTCGCTTCTCATTTTATAAAAAAATTCTTTGTCATTTGGCATTTCCTTAAGAAATGAAATAATTGCTTCCACATCATTGGCAACCGCATTATAAAGGTTGATAAGTTCTGGATTTGAATCAGCAATGACAGCCGTGCTCGGCTGCAACGCAAAATATAAAGCTCCTCCACCAAAGAACGGCTCAATATATTTGCCGAACTTGCTTGGTGTACGAGCTAGTAGCAAATCTACTAGTTGTTGTTTCCCTCCAGCCCATTTTAATATGGGGCGTGGAAATGCTCTTGAGTTCTTTTTCTCTGCAGGAAACAAACGAACACCTCCAGCGCTTTCATTTAAATTCTGCTAATGGATACTTATGTTGCCTAAGATGAAATCAGAACAGATTAAGGCCCTTTCCCTTCGCTCTTTCAACATATTCACGTATAAGATCACGAACAGCCGCTGCACCGCTACGATCATTGGCTTTGGCAGCCGCAATAAACTCAGCATGCAACTTTTTAGGTATTGGCACCGAAAATTTGATAGTTTCGTGTTCTTTATCAAATTTATCCACGTCCTCACCTCACGACACGTCAAAATATCTAAAGACTTCTACACCGTAATAATACCGCAATTTTTGCGGTATTGTAAAGCAGTATTTTTCTCCCCCAAAACGTTTAAAAATGCTTGAAGAATCAGCCTTTATTTATGAATTTTGCGCTAATCTATACTTTTACGCAAAACACCTTCAATTTTCGCGCATTTGTTTATTTCCGCGAAATAGTACGACCCCCGGGGGTGCAAAAAATCGCCTGAACCTAAGTCCAGGCGAACATAAAACACACCTATTCATTTTTTCTCAATCTCTCAAACCCCTATATATCAAGCTATTTCCGCTCTATCACGGCTACTACCTCCACGTGTGTTTTGATAGGAAGATAATACTAATTCGCGGAATTACAGTTTTGCGTGAAGGTTCGACCCCCTTTTTTTGAATCCGATGACCCCTAGAATGACAAAAGAAAAACGCAAGCCGACACCGCGTGGGGCGCATAAGCC
>JAHDPL010000019.1 GCA_018434355.1 Sporomusaceae bacterium
GATGCAATGTGGACGAATCTAAGGTAATCTGGTATTGAGCCATGTTGCAAGCACCTCCGTATAGAATGTTGTCTCAGCAACTCCATTCTACCGGGTCTTGGAACATGGTTCCCTATTTTACACAATTATACGGACTTAACTTTTATACCGGCTTGGATCGCCACTTCATTCAACGCCACCATATTTGCAATTTTATCAGAATTCATCATTTCTGTAATCTAATTTTCCTATATACGTTAGCTTACTCGCATTACTATTATATTGACTTGGGAAGATTCCCGTATACCTACAACATCCTTTTCTGTCGATACACCAATACAGAAAGTCCCCGCCGATCCAGTTGCGAAGATCGGCAGGGACTTTCTGCATGGAGGAGGTCCATGAGGAGGAGGGGTAGGTATCTCGATGATGAGAAAAATGCTTTGATTATGACTCCGGACTAAACATGGCCAATCCAACAACCGGATCAAGCCTGCGCAAAAATTTAGCGTCGGTCACTTCTACAAGCACCAGATCGATTGTGGCCAAAACCGGATTGCCGCCGACCGCAAAATGTCCGCCAAATACGGTTCGGTCTGGCGTCACGCCTTGGGCATGAAGATGAATTAATGTTTCACCCTGTTCCGACTGGCAGATAACACCCTGTCCGCAAATTAAGTCGATCGGTCCTTGGACCGGAATCGGTTCACAGTATTTGAAATCAAGCGGCGAACCGGGAGAAGAGATCGGAATTACATAGACTGCTTCACTGAGGCTACCCATGACGCTTGTGAAATAGCCGTATTTTACATCATGCTTCTGGCAGATTTCAATGATTCCTCCGACAAGGTCTACGCCAGGCATTATTCGGGCTGCAATCGTACGCCCAGTATGGGCTGCCACCGAGACAAACTTATGGTTGTTTTCCAAAATAAAACCTCCTTCTAATCATGCCTTTATACTGGGAGGCCAGTGAATGGCAAGGTTGTCCACCGCCAATGCCGCTTCGCCGAGCGACTCGGATACCGTCGGATGCGCGTGGATTGTCGAAACCAGCTCCTCCACCGTCGCCTCCAGCCGCATTGCTAGCGTTGCTTCACCGATGATCTCGGTAGCTCGAGGTCCGACAATATGCACGCCAAGAATCTCGCCGTACTTTGATTCGGCCAGAATCTTGACGAAACCACTTTCGCCTTCGTCAATCATAGACTTGCCATTGCCAGCCAACGGAAATACGCCTTTTTTATAGATGATTCCCATTTTTTTGGCCTCGTCTTCTGTGATGCCGACCGACGCTAGTTCCGGATGAGTATACACGCAGGCCGGTACGATCGGCTTGCCGTGTCGATTCGCCCCATGACCCAACGCATGTTCCACCGCTGCAATTCCCTGATGCGAGGCCGCATGGGCTAGCATTGTAATGCCATTGCAGTCGCCGATCGCATAGACTCCCGGCAGATTGGTCTGGTAATGGTCGTCCACGATGACTTTGCCACGTTCAATCTTTACGCCCACTGCCTCCAGCCCTGCGCCCTCAGTATAAGCCCTGCGGCCTACGGCGACCAACACGATTTCGGCGGCAATTTCCTTGGTTTCCATCCCCAGCATAACTTTTGCCGACAACGCGCCATTTGCCTGACTTACCTCTTCCAGTTTAGCTCCGTTCAGGAATGCGACCCCTTTCTTGCTTAGGCTTTGCTTCAGATTCGCTGCCAGATCGGCGTCGATGCCTGGCAAGATTTCCGGCAACAGTTCGACAACGGTAACCTTGGATCCAAGCGCTGCGAATAGCGCGGCAAATTCCACGCCGATCACACCACCGCCGATAATGGTGAGGGAAGCCGGCAGTTTTTCCAGCGAAAGAACGCCTGTACTATCGACGACGCCAGGCAAATCGACGCCGGGGAAGTTCAACTTGACAGGCACGGAGCCAGTGGAGAGAATTACAATATCCGCGCTGAGGGTTTCCGCCGTGTTCCCATGCACTTGGACCACTCCCGGCCTGGTGAGCTGACCTCTCCCTTTATGGACGACAACGCCGTTTGCTTTCAAAAGCCCGGCCACGCCGCCTACTAGGCGACGGACGACACTGTTCTTTCGGTTTATCAAGGCTTTCCAGTCAATCTGAACCGAATCGCCGACCAGTCCGATGTGATTTCCGTGCTTAACGGCATGATATAGTTCGGCGGTATGCAGTAACGCCTTGGTCGGGATACAGCCGACATTTAGGCATGTGCCGCCGAGGTTTTCCTTTTCCACCAGATGGGTCTCAGCCCCGAGCTGGGCCGCACGAATGGCCGCGACGTAGCCGCCAGGACCGCCACCGATTACTACAACTTTTTTTGCCATGGTCAATCCTCCCAAGGATGGTAAATCACTTTACACGCTTCGCCGTTTTTCGCCAATTCAACCCCTTGTTGCCATTTGTTTAGTGGCAATGTGTGCGTGATTACCGGAGAGACGTCCAGCTTCCCCGATGCTAACATGTTTTCCATTTGTGTCCAGGTTTCAAACATTTTTCGACCATGAATCCCGATGATTTTCGCTTCCTTGAACACAATTTCGCGACCAAGTTCTAGTTCTATCGGCTTTCCTGGAAGTCCAATCAGTGCCATTCTGCCGCCTTTGCGCAAATAACGGAAAGAGTCTTTAAGCGCCTCAACATTGCCCGAGGCCTCAATTACCACATCTACGCCGAAATTGCCGGTCTTCGCCAGCACAATTTGCGCCACATCTTCCGTAAGCGGATTGAGTGCCTGCGTCGCTCCCATGATTTGAGCTATTTCCAGCCTGGCCGGGCTGATATCGGTAGCAAAAATTTTCGCCGCCCCCATGGACACGGCCGCGGCCACCGCGAACAGACCAATTGGCCCGCAACCAAGCACCATCACATTCGCACCCGCAACCTGCATTTCGCCGGCTGCCCTTACCGCTGTGCCGAGAGGCTCCATCACCGCACCGATATCATGGGAGATTTCACCAGGAATCGGCCTGGCGCAAATGGCAGGAATTACTGCATATTGAGCAAAACAACCGTTCGTATGAATACCGAACATTTTCAGATTGGCGCAAATATGTTGTTCGCCATTCATGCATTGATAGCAATGTCCGCACGGAATATGCGTCTCGCCAACAACCTTGTCGCCCACCTTTACCCCGCAAACGCCTTCGCCAACTGCCACCACGTCGCCGCAGCACTCATGCCCCATAATGTATGGCAACTCAATCCCGACCGACCTGGCCCAGGCATTCCATTCAAAAATGTGCATATCCGTGCCGCAGAGCGCAGCGGATTGAACTTTGATCAACACCTGCCCCGGACCACATTTTGGTATCGGCATCGATGTTAACTCGGCCTGATCGGCAGTTTTTTTCACAACGGCTGACATCATGCTCATGATAAAAGCCCTCCCATTTCACATGACTATTTTTATTTCATTCCCAAATAATTCGGCAAGAACAAAGAGAGTTGCGGCAGATAGGTTATTAACAGAAGAGCAACCAGACTGGCCAGCAAAAACGGCATGACCGCTCTGGAAATCCGCTCAATGCTTATATCCGCTATACTGCAGGCCACGTACAGATTCACGCCAACCGGCGGCGTAACCATGCCAATCGCCAGATTCACCGTCATGATGATGCCAAAATGGGTAATGTCAATCCCCAGCGCCGTTACGACCGGCACCAATATCGGCACTAATATCATCATGGCTGAAATCGCATCCAGAAAACAGCCGGTGATAAGCAACAGCACATTAATCAGCATCAGAATAATGATTGGATCGCGTGAGATGCCGAGAAACCACTGCGCCATCATCGTCGGGATATTCTGATTGGCCAGCAGCCAGGAAAAAACTGCCGCCGATGAGACGATCAACATCACGACGGCTGAAGAAATGGCCGTGTCTACTAAAACCTTAGGTAATTCGGATACTTTTAGTTCTTTGTGAATAAACACGCCCACGATAAAGGCATAGATAACTGCAATTCCTGCAGCTTCCGTCGGCGTAAATATCCCGCCGTAAATACCGCCTAAAATAATCACCGGGGTCATCAGGCCCCAGAACGCTTCTTTGGTCGACTGCCAGATTTCAGCGCTGGTAGCGACTTCTGATCCTTTGTATCCACGTTTTTTCGAAATCAGGTAGCCTGCGCCGATCAAGGACAGCCCGACTACGACCCCCGGCACAAATCCCGCCATGAACAACTTAGCAATCGAAGCGTTTGCTGCCACTGCATAAACTATAAATGCGATACTCGGCGGAATAATGACGCCTATACCACCGGCAGTAGCCATTATTGCAGCGGAAAAACCTTTTTCATAGCCTGCGGCGATCATCGCCGGAATCAAAATGCTGCCCAGCGCCGCCACGGTTGCCGGACCGGAACCGGAAATCGCCGCAAAGAACATGCTGGCCACCACGCCAACCGTGGCCAAACCGCCGGTCGATGAGCCGCAAACTTTGTTGGCCATATTGATCAATCGCCCGGATATTCCGCTCTTTTCCATCAATATTCCGGCTAGGATAAAAAACGGGATTGCCAGCAGAGTGAATGAATCACTAGCTGCAAACATCATTTGCGGAATGTTTTCCATTGGTACCCGAGTGCCAAACCACATGGCGACCAAGGAGGCTACCCCCAGCGAAAAGGAAATCGGCACACCCAGCAGCAGCAGTATCGTAAATGTAGCAAAAATAATCGTTCCAACATCCACGCGCCCGTCCTCCTTAGTTTTCTATTCTGGCTTTTTCCCGATCTTCGTAGCCCATCGCCAACGTGGCAAAATGTAAAATAATCAGGGCAAACGACACAGGAATCGCCAAACTGATCCAATACATGGGGAGAACCATCGCGGAAGATCGAACGTTAAATTCGGCCTGCATCGATACAATAGAAAGCCCCAACATGCCGATGATCGCTGAAAAAACGATACAGATCAAGTAATTGACAAACACCACAAACTTTTTCAGCTTGGGTGGCAAATTATTCACAATAATGGTCAGGCCTAGATGCGCTCCCTTGCGCACACCGATTCCCGCTCCCAAAAACGTGGTCCAGACAAATAGGAAGCGCAACAACTCTTCCGACCACGGCAATGATCCTTCAATCACATAACGAAAAACAACCTGCAAAAAGTTCACAATCGCCATAATAGCAATCATTAGCGCAACCAAAAAATATTCAATTTTTCCCACTTTATCCATGAAAGCCTGCATATGTCCTCCCCCTCTCCCGATACACGGATTACGGATCGCGGGAAGAGGCTAAGCCTCTTCCCGCAACCGACCACATAGCTTATTTTCCCTGTGTCGCTTTCACCCATTTGTCGATAAAGTCCTTACCGAGAATGGTGCGGTACTCATCATATACCGGAGCCATCAGTTTGCCGAATTCAGCCTTTTGTTCCTTGGTCAGATAGGTAATTTTCATACCTTTCTTTTCCATATCAGCAAACAATGCTTTTTCTTCATCAACGACGACTTGGCGTTGATATACGGCGGATTCTTTGGCCGCTTCTTTCAAAATCTTTTGCACGTCAGGCGACAAGCCGTCGTAGAATTTCTTGTTGATGCCGAGGATCAGCGGATCCCAGACGTAATCCCACATGGTCAGGTATTTTTGCACTTCATAGAGTTTGGAGGAATGGATGATTGTCGCCGGATTCTCCTGACCGTCGATCGTGCCTTGTTGCAGTGCGGTGAACACTTCTCCGAAGGTCATGACTGTCGGATCGGCTTTGAGCGCCCGGAAAGCAGAGATAAACAATTTGATCTCAGGAATGCGGATTTTCAGTCCAGCCACATCAGCCGGGGTTGTCACAGGGCGTTTGTTGTTGGTGAGTTCGCGGAATCCGCTTTCCCAGTAGGCTAAACCTTGAATGCCGATTTTGTTGAGACCAGCCAGCATCTCGTCGCCCAGAGGACCATCTACGGTTTTGTGACCGATCGGGCGGTCCGGAAACAGGAACGGCAAGCTGAACACCGACATCTTATTGTCAAACCCGGTGTAAATGATCGTGGAGTGAACCGTCATGTCGACAGCGCCGCTTTGCAGTTGTTCCAGCATGGTACGAGTATTGCCGCCGGACAAAGATCCCGAAGGATAAATATCCACTTTAACCTTGTTGTTGCTTTTCTTGGCTACCAGTTCGGCAAATTTTTCCGCGCCTTTTTGCCAGCTGGATCCCGGTGCGCTGATGTGAGTCAGTTTGATCGTGACCGGCTTCATTTCACCGCCGGCGGCAGCAGGTTTGTTATCGCCACCCCGCCCGCATCCCGCCATTGTTAACCCGACAAGAAAGACGATACCTAGAACCAATGCAACCCACTTTTTACTCATGACAATCCCCCTCACTTTTTATTGGCCAAACCGATTTGATAACCGATTGTGAACCCGGATTAATCGCACATCAGTCCTCCATCGACATCCATAATTTCCCCGGTCATATAATCCGACATGCTAGAGGCCAAGAAACATACCGCCCCGGCAATATCGGACGGTTGCCCCACCCGGCCGAGCGGCAGCATTTTAATAATAAATTCCTTTTTGTCCGGTGCTATGCTGCGAGTCATCTCGGTATCGGTAAACGCCGGAGTAATCGCATTCACATTGATGCCAAACGGACCGCTTTCTCTCGCCAGGCTCTTGGTAAAAGCAATGACTCCGCCTTTCGACGCCGAATAACAGGAATTGCCGAGCAACCCGCCGCCTCGTTTGCCGGCGACGGAAGCGATGTTGATGATTTTTCCGCCATGCTGCGCTTTCATTGGCGCGAGCGCAGCCTTGCAACAGAGAAAAACGCCTTTCAGGTTTACCTCCATCACCCGGTCCCAGTCCTTGCCGTCAATTTCCGTAACTGGCAAGGTTTGGATGATTCCCGCATTGTTGACTAGAATATCCAGTTTGCCAAAACGATTGATACACGTTTCGATCATTTCCTTTATCTGTTCTTCCGACGTAACATCGGCTTTGACGGCAATCGCTTGACGCCCCATCGCCTCTATTTCCGCCACCACTTCGCCGGCGCTTTCCATATTCACGTCATTGACGACGATATTCGCCCCTTGCTCCGCCATTGCCAAGGCGATCGCCCTGCCTATCCCCCGACCGGACCCGGTAATAATGGCCGTCTTTCCTTTCAACATCGTCCCATCTCTCCTTTCATATGAGCAACAGGCTTGGATTTTCCAGCAGTTCCCGCAAGCGAGCCATAAATTTTGCCCCCACGGCGCCATCGATCAGGCGATGGTCAAACCCTAGAATAAAGTTGCTCATCGGGCGGGTAACAATCGTGCCCGCCAGAACCACTGGTTTTTCGACGATGCGGCAGACCCCGAGAATCGCGCTTTCCGGCGGGTTGATCACCGGAGTGAAATGGTCGGTTCCAAACATGCCTAGATTCGTAACCGTGAAAGTTCCACCACTGATTTCATCCGGAGAAAGCTTGCCGCTACGAGCTTTGCCGCCTAGTGAAACAATTGCTTCACGCAACTGGCTCAGGTTTTTCTGATCGGCATTTCGCACAACCGGCACGATCAATCCATCGTCGAGAGCCACCGCAATGCCTATGTTCACTGCCTCGTGCATAACAATTTGGTTGTCCATCAAACTGGCGTTTATGACCGGCATCTCACGCAGCGCATACGCAGCGCATTTGACTACCAACTCGGTTACGGAAGCTTTTTGTCCGGTCGCCCTGACCAGATTCTCCTTGAGTCCCAGCACCGCCGTCATATCGACTTCGACTGTCAGATGCACATGTGGGGCCGTGTTCCAGGAAAGCGCCATCCGCTCGGCAATCACCTTGCGTATTCCGACCAGCGGTTTTGCCACAGTCGCCGGTTTGACCGCCGCAAGTACATCCGCTTTCATAATCCGAGTTTCTTTTTGTATCTCCGCCAGATTTACCTGATGTTCCGCCGCCACTTTTACCGCCAAAGGCGATGCTTTTGTTGGTGCTTGCATAGCATACTCGCGAATATCGCGTTCAACGATCCGTCCGCCCGGCCCGGTACCGGTCACTACAGACAGGTCAACACTTTGCGCCGCAGCCAACTTTTTCGCATAGGGAGAAGCCTTGATCCGCCCGGCAATGCTAACGGCTGCTGAATAGGCGCCACGGGGTTCCGCAACCTCCGGCGCTGTAGTCTGCAACAATTCCGTCACTACAGGCGCCGCTTTCGTCGCGGTCGCAACCTTCTCGCCCGGTTGTCCGATGATGGCAATCACTGCCTGCACTGGCGCCGTCGCTCCCTCGTCCACGATGATTTCCAGCAACACTCCCGCCAAATTCGATTCCAACTGATTAGTGATCTTGTCGGTTGCGACTTCCACCAGCACCTCGCCGACCGCCACCGTATCCCCGACAGCCTTGAACCATTTGGTAACCGTCCCCTCCGTCATTGTCAGACCGAGTTGCGGCATTTTATATTCAGTCGCCACGATGATTCCCCCTCAGTCATTCTCTGCACCCGGTTTATTTCACAACATCCCTGACACCAGCCACAATATCCTTGGCGCTTGGATAGGCGGCATCTTCCAGCGCCGGACTGAAAGGCAACACCACATTCAGTCCCGCAACCCGTTTTACCGGTGCGTCAAGCTCATCAAATGCGTTCTCCATGATCTGCGTCGCAATTTCACCGGCATAACCGCCGCGTTTCACCGCTTCCTGCACCACGACGACTCTGTGCGTCTTTTTCACCGATGTTTCGATCGTCTCCCAGTCCAGCGGCACCAGCGTCCGCAAATCGATCACTTCCGCCTCGATTCCCTGCGCAGCCAGTTCTTTGGCGGCTTCCAGCGCAAAGACCACTTGCCGCGAATAAGCGATGATCGTGACATCTTTGCCTTGCCTTTTCACATCGGCTTTTCCGAGCGGAATCAAATATTCCGTTTCAGGCACTTCGCCTTTTTGCGCGTACAGGATTTTGTGCTCCAGAAACATGACAGGATCATCTTCGCGTATCGCAGATTTCAACAACCCTTTTGCGTCGTACGGCGTAGCCGGTGCGACCACCTTCAAACCTGGAATGTGGGTAAACAGGGCTTCCAAGCTTTGCGAATGCTGTCCGGCATTGCGCCTTCCGGCGCCGCCCGGCGCTCGGATCACCAGCGGCACTTTGACCTGCCCGCCGGTCATGTAGCGCATTTTTGCCGCCTGATTGACTATCGGATCAAGGCAAATCGGTGCAAAGTCGACATACATCAGTTCCACGATCGGACGTAACCCCCGCATAGCCGCGCCGACTGCCATTCCGGTAAAACCGGCTTCGGAAATCGGCGTATCAATCACCCGGTGCGCGCCAAACTCGTCCATAAAACCTTTGGTCAATCCAAACACGCTGCCCATGACGCCCATATCTTCACCCAATATGATGACAGAGCCGTCGCGAACCATTTCTTCGTGCATGGCTTCGCTGATCGCCTGCCCATAGTTTATCTCTCTCATCGAATTACGCTCCTCTCGTTGTCGTTCGCATAGACATCCATGGTCACCTGATCCACCGCCGGATAGGGCGACTGCTTGGCAAATTCGACCGCAGCCTCGATCTCGGCTTTGACTTCGGCTTCCAGTACATCCAGCTCAACCACTGTCGCCAAATTGGCGTCAGTCATTTTTTGCCGCAAACGGAGGATCGGATCACGATCTTTCCAGTAACCGACTTCTTCCGGCGTCTTGTAGATTTGCGGATCCCCTTCGTAATGTCCGCGGTGCCGATATGTCTTGCACTCGACCAGGCTGGGGCCTTCACCGCTGCGCGCCCGCTCCACCGCCGTTTTTACTGCTTCGTACACCTCAAACACATCATTGCCGTCCACGACAACACCCGGAATATTATAAGCAACCGCACGGGTAGCGATGTCTTCCACATTGCACACCCTGTCAATGCAGACCGATACGCCATATTTGTTGTTTTCACAAACAAACACGCAGGGCAATTTCCAAGCCGAAGCCATATTCAACGCTTCATGGAAGCTTCCCTGGTTGGATGCCGCGTCGCCAAAAAAAGCCAACGTTACTTCGTCAGCTCCTCTAATTTTCGAGGCCAAAGCCGAACCGGTCGCAATCGGGATTCCTGCGCCGACAATCCCGTTGGCTCCCAGGATACCCAGTCCAACATCGACGATATGCATCGATCCGCCCTTTCCCTTGCAGTAACCGGTCGCTTTGCCGAACAATTCCGCCATCATAATATCGACCTGCCCGCCTTTTGCTATGCAATGGCCGTGGCCGCGATGCGTCGAAGTAATGAAATCAGTCTCGCGCAGCGCCTGACACGCGCCAACTTCGGCCGCCTCCTGTCCTGCACAGGTGTGAATGTTGCCTGCCATCAGCCCCTGCATGAACAACTCGGCTGCCTTCAGCTCAAAATAACGTATCTTCAGCATTTCCCTCAAGAATTTCATTGCCGTCTGTCCGTCCATTCTTTCCCCTCCCATCAACGTTCCCCCCCTGTCTCACGATTTTCATCTGTTACATATTGCAGATTCCATGCCAATGCCGTCGAAAGGCGCACAAATACTCAGAAAATTCATTTTCTACAAGACACCGACACATAAAAAAGCAATGCGTTTTTGCATTGCTTTTTTATGTGAAAATTCTCACTATGCCGTCAATCGTTTGTCAGTATGTGTGTAGAAACCACCTCGACACAAAACAATGCGCAATTGCATTAATAATGCAATTGCGCATTGAAATTTCACTTTCCGCCTAGGCCGTGCTTTTTAATTTTTCGGATCGCCGTTGACTGGTTGATGCCCAATTCTTCGGCAATACGATAGCTGCTGTAGCCCTTTTGAACAAAGTTGCGGAATATACGTCTTTCTACGTTGTCAAGAATTTCTTCCAAACTGCCCCCCTGAGAAAGCTCTGAACTCGGATCATCGCGCCGAACCCGAAAAAGTTCCGGCAGCATAGCTGGCACGATTTTTTCATTCGGCGCCAATACTACTAACTGTTCCATCAAGTTTTCCATTTCACGGACATTGCCCGGCCAGTCGTATTCCTGAAAAAGATTCATCACCTGGGGAGACAACGTGTTTTGGAACTGGTATTTTTCATTCAGTTCACGCAAAAAATAATGGGCTAGCGGAAAAATATCCTCTCGTCTTTCCGCCAGCGGCGGAATTTTCAAACCCACGACATTCAAGCGATAAAACAGGTCTTTACGAAACGTTCCCGCCGCAACCATTTCAGCCAGATCGCGGTTCGTCGCCGCAATGATGCGGGCATCAAGCTTGATTTCTTTGGTACCGCCCACGCGGGTGAATTTTTTGTCCTGCAATACCCCGAGCAGCTTGGTCTGCAACAGAAGCGGGATTTCACCGATTTCATCCAGAAACAACGTGCCGCCGAGCGCAATTTCAAAAATTCCCACTTTACCGGTTTTGGCAGCATTGGTAAACGCACCCTTCTCATAGCCGAATAGCTCACTTTCCAAAAGGTTGTCAGGAATCGCTCCGCAATTAACTTTCACGAAAGGCCCTTCTTTACGCCGGCTTTGGGTATGGATTGTCCTTGCCAGCACCTCTTTTCCTGCGCCAGATTCACCGGTAATTAACACCATCGCTTCGGTTGCCGAAACTTTTAGCGCTGTGGATACGATGGCTCGCATCGCCGGGCTCTCCGCAACCATCCCCTCGACCTGGATAGCTTGGCTACGCAGATGGACCAGTTCCGACAGATAGCGCTGCGATAGTTCCCGAGCCTGATCCAATTCGGCTTCCAATGCTGTTAACTCCGTAATATCACGCACATTGCAAATCACTTTAACAATACTATCATTTGCATCAAAAACAGGGTTGGCCGTGATCAGGACTTTTTTGCTGCTGGCCAATTTCGGCATTGTCGTCACTTGTTTTTTTACGGTAAGCGCATTGAGCACCGCGGATTCAGAAATACTTCCCCGTCCAACGATATCCGTCATGTGCCTGCCGATCAGGTCTTGTCCGTCGATACCGGTAATCCTTGTATAGGATTCGTTGTACCTGACACCATATCCGTTTCCGTCACAAACAACCAACCCGTCATGCGAAAAACGGAATAAGGCATCCATATCCCGATTGGTTTCTTCCAACTTAGTAATGTATTCTTGCATTTTTTGCGCATCAGAAATGTCTCGCAAAATAACCAGCAGCCCCGGCAATCCTAAACTATCGCCGAAAATTCGGCATTGAACCGCATACACGGTCTCGCCCGTGTCTGTCAGGCACTTCCAGCGGAATGAATGACGATCCGCAAGATCGGCAAATATGTCACTGCCCAACAATCTTACCAAGGAACAACCACCATTACCCGAAGCATCAATGTGAAATGTCCGCCTGGCCGCTTCGTTAACTTCTTCGACTAAGCCGGCTTGATTGAGATAAAAAACCTCATCAGAAAAGCAATCAATGATCTTTTTGAATAAAGACCTCGCCATAGTTGTCGAAAGCGCCATGACCCCGTACCGCCTCTCTTTTTTCCTCACAATTTCCATGCTAGCAAAAGTTCCGTTCATCATCGTGATCAAATTGGCAAACTGCACACAAAACTCCATAATGCGGGAACATTGGGTCAAGGAATGAAACGTGTTCATCAGCTGCTGGACCGCCTGCATATCCAGATTGTCGCCGAGCGCCCTGTTGTCCGCAAAGAGTCCCGGACGATCGCTCAACTGTGCGCACTCCCACAAATCATCACTTGCTATGATCATGTATATTTCTTGCCGGGCCTATTATTTCCTGCTGCCGTCTGCAAGCAGTCGCATACGACACCATGGCAGGAATTATTCTCCCCGCGCAGAACAAAGTTAATATAAACCCAACAAGGAGCGTGTCGCCATGGCGAAATGGGTCTGGGTCGGTAGCCTGTCGCTACTTTTCGCCCTACTTGCGGTTCAGATGATCACGAAAAACAATTCGGTCCCCAGCGGACTTGGCGTCCATGGCAAAGAACTGGCCCCGTTACCTGCATCGCCCAATGCCGTTTCTTCGCAGACTGCCGAGACCTGCCGAAAAGTCGCTCCTTTGCCATACCTTCAGAACCGGGCTACTTCCCGCCAGCGCCTGCTACAGGTGATTCAGGCCGACTCGCGGACGCAAATCCTCACCGACACGCAAGACTACCTCCACGTCGTCTATACAGTACCTGTCATCCCGTTCAAAGATGATGTCGAATTCCTACTGGACGACTTAGAGCAAGCTATCCATCTCCGCTCCGCCTCTAGAGTGGGTTGGTCCGATCTCGGCGTCAACCGGAAGCGGGTCGAAGCCATCCGTCAACAGTATCTCGCCACGACGCCTCACACAGCGGAGTAAAGGGGGCGAATCGATGAACTGGTTCGGATTCATCCGGCTAATGAACAGCATCTTCAACGATGACCTGCCAGACCTTGACAAAATCCAGCGGCAGGGACTGCTGGCCGTGAAAATCGCCCAGACCTTCGCATTGCGAATTGATTTTCTCGACCGGGAAAAATGTCAGCACCTAGCGAAACTATATCGACAGGCAGCGCAGATTCCTTCGGAAACCGCCGAACGGCTGATTTTGCAAAACACTCCCGCGGGTTGGCGCGATTCGTTCGCCCGGATCGATCCCTTGCCGCTGGCGGCGGCCTCGATCGGTCAGGTCCATCGTGGCTGTTTGAAGTCCGGCGAAGAAGTGGTCATCAAGCTGGTAAAAAATGATTTTCGCCAGCAGTTTCGCGCCGATGTCGACAGCGTGATGAAGCTGCTTAAACTGGCGATCTTTTTTTACCCCAAATTACGGAAAGTCGCCGACCCGGAAGGAATCCTGGCCAACATCTCCGAATTTACTCTGTGTGAACTGGATTTGCGCAATGAAATCCGTCACGGCGAAGTATTGCGGCAAATCGACCGCGACAATCGCAGCCGATTCGATTTGACGCGACTGCGTTTCCCAAAAATCCACCACGAACTATCCGGACCGGATGTCCTGGTCTCCGAATTCATCGACGGACCCACCTTTGATGAATTGCTGGAAAGCGGGCGGCTCGCCTATGACGACCTGTTGCAACTGTTCCACATCCACGGCTTCTATATGTTCGGCATCGGCACGTTTCATGGCGACATCCATCCTGGCAACCTGATTTTGCGTAATGGCGACATTTACTTCATCGACACCGGCGCGCTCAGCAAAGTCGGGAATCGCATCCGGATCGGCCTGTTCGATTTTTTTGAAGCGCTGAGCTTTTTCGACTATCCCGCCTGCGCCCGGGCGCTCAATTCCATGGCGGAAATATCGATCAGCGGTCCACAATACCAGGCTTTTGAGCAGAAGTTTCTCGTTTTGTACAAGGATTTTACCAACAGTACCGTTTCACAGGTCAGTCTGACCCAAAAAATGATGGAGACAATCAAACTGGGCGTTCATAGCGGCATGGTGTTCGAGCGCGGCATGTTCCCGATCATCAAAAGCCTGATGTATCTGGACGGTATGGTGCTGAAATGCAATCCCGAGGCCATTTTGTTGAAAGACATGCGTCGGTTCATTGAAGAATTCAAATCGGTCGTGAAACAGGAGGTGCCCCTGCAATGAAGAAAACCGTCAGTGTGATCGGCGCCGGCCCCGGCGGATTGACCGCCGCCTGTCTTTTGGCCCGACGCGGCTATTCGGTCGACCTGTTCGAAAAAAACGACCAGGTCGGTGGTCGCAATGCCCGCCTGGAAATCGACGGTTTCAAGTTTGACACCGGACCGACTTTTTTAATGCTGCTGTCCTTATTGGAAGAAGTATTCCATGAACTGGGACGCAATCTCGAAGACTATCTGGAACTGAAACGGATCGATCCTCTGTATCGGCTCCGCTTCAGCGACGGTACCGACTTTCACCCCAGCAGCAACCTTGGCGTCATGCTGGACGAAATCAAGCGGGTTTTTCCCGGCGATGAGAAACATTACCTAAAGTTTCTCGAAAACGAAGGCCGCAAATTTGATTACATCATCCCCTGCTTACGCGTCCCCTACAGCACGCCTGGCGCCTTCTTCAGCCGGCGGTTTCTGCGGGCGCTGCCGCATCTCGATTTCATGAAGAATGTCTATGACCGTTTGGCAAGCTATTTTTCGCATGAGCAAATGCGGATTTCCACCAGTTTTCAGGCCAAATACCTGGGCATGAGTCCCTGGCATTGCCCGGCCACTTTTACCATCCTGCCCTACATCGAGCACAAATGGGGCATCTTCCATCCCATCGGCGGCCTAAACGAAATCAGTCATACCATGGCCCGGATCTTTGCCGAAGAAGGTGGCAGGTTGCATCTTTCCACGCCGGTCGAACAAATTCTGATCGAAAACGGCAGGGCAGTGGGCGTGCGTTTGCAAAACCAGCGTGAGATCCGCTCCGACAGTGTCGTCATCAATGCCGACTTTGCTTATGCCATGACCCAGTTGGTCCCGGAGCGGCACCGCCCGAAATACACCGACGCGAAACTGAAGCAGCGCGAGTATTCCTGTTCAACCTTCATGCTCTATCTCGGCCTGGACAAGCTGTATGATATTCCGCACCACAATGTGGTCTTTGCCAAGGACTACCACCAAAACATCCGCGAAATCATTGAAAGCAAAGTTTTATCCGCCGACCCTTCCTACTATCTGCAGAACGCCTGCATCACCGACCCTACGCTGGCCCCGCCCGGAAAATCGACTCTGTATGTGCTGGTTCCCGTGCCCAACAATTCTTCCGGCATCGATTGGCACCGGGAAAAGCAAGCGTTTCGCGACAAAATCATCGCCGCGATTTGCCGCAATCCGGAGCTACGCGATTTGTCCGAGCATATCGAAGTGGAAAAAGTCATCACTCCTGCGGACTGGGAAACCGAATACCATGTGTACCAAGGCGCAGTCTTCAATTTGAGCCATACGATCTTTCAGATGCTCTATCTGCGACCGCGCAACCGGTTTGAAGAATTCGGCGCCAGTTATCTGGTCGGCGGCGGAACCCATCCCGGCAGCGGTTTGCCGACAATCTACCAGTCCGGCCGAATTTCCAGCGATCTACTGACAGCCGATCTGCCGCAGAAATTCTGAAATCCCACGCAGGAGGCTCAAATGAACAATCAATCGGATTCTGCCCTTTCGGCGAATCGTCCGGTCCAATGGGATGGCAGGCCCGCTTCCCTGCCAGGCATCCTGCTGGATGCGGCGCCATTTAAGATCTGGGTCAAGGATGTTGACGGTCGTTATGTGTTCATCAACGCAGCATACCGGCATTTTTATTCAATAGACAACGATAAGCGGATCAATCTGACCGACTGGGAAGTCTATCCACCGGTCCTTGCTTCGCGCTATCGCAGCGAAGACGAACAGGTCTGCCGGCTAAACACCCCGTTGGTCATCCGGGACCATTACCCGGCAACCGAGCTAAACCCCGAATCCTATTTCGAAACCATCAAGCGTCCCCTGTTTTCTGCCGATGGTCAAATCACCGGCGTATACGCCACTTCACAGAACATTACCGCCCGCGTGCTCCGCGACGACAAACTGGCCCGACAAAAACGCCTGTTGGAATCCTTACACCAGATGTCGGTGGAACTGATCAGCAAGCGCGACATTCAAGAGCTACTGCGTACCCTGCTGCACCGGTCGGCGGAAACGCTCGGCGCCCCGGTCGGGTTCCTGGAGATGGTCAACGAGCAAAAAACCGGCATGGAAATGCAGCACTACTTTGGCGATAATTTTTTCGTGCCACCGAGCTATCTGTTGCAGCCCGGACAAGGCTTGGTCGGGCAAGTCTGGGCATCGGGGAAAGTGCTGCTGATCGACGACTATCAACAGTGGGAAGATCGGCTCCGCTATCCTGGCTTTGAGGCCATTCGCGCCATTGTCTGCATGCCGATTTTCGCCGGGACTGAGATTGCCGGCGCCGTCACGCTATGTCACACCGATCCCGCCCTGCGGTTTGACGATACCGATATTGCCGCACTCGATCAGTTTAGCGCCCTGGCATCGGTCGCCCTGGAAAATGCCAGATTGTTTGAAACAGCGGCCCACGAACTGAAGCAACGCCGCGAAAGTGAAAACCTCTACCGCGCCCTGGTCGACCAGTCCGCCGACATCATCCTGTTGTTCGATCCGGCAAGCCGCAAGCTGTTGCAGGCAAACAAGCGCTATCTGGAATTGACCGGCTATACAGAATCGGATATTGGCAACCTCACGGCCTATGACGTGGTGGTGGACGAACGCCGCTGGATCGACCAGTCTTTCGATATTCATCTACCGCAGTTACGCAACAAACCACCGGAAATGCGCCGCTTCCGCCGCAAAGACGGCAGCCTGTTCGACATGGAACGCACTGCTACGATGGTTTCGCTGGGCGGGCGCGACATTATAATGTCTGTATCGCGCGACGTGTCCGAGCGCCGTCACACCCGGTTGATGGAATTTTTGCATGAAACCACCCTTGATATTGTTGGGCATCTGGATCAAAGCCAACTGTTGCAAGCCATCATCGCACGGGCGGTCGACCTGGTCGAGGCGCCGTTCGGTTATTGTGCCTTGCTCAATCCAGAAAGCGGCGAACTGGAGGTTGTCGCGGTGGCTGGAATCGACGCTGTTCAATTCAAAGACCCGCCGCAGGCTAATGCCGGCTTGGCGGCCAAGGTGCTGGCAAGCGGAAAATCAATGGCGATCGATGATTATCGCAACTGGCCGGAACGATTGCCAGGCGCATTATTTGACCGCATCACCTCCATGGCCATTTTTCCGCTGAAAAACGCGCATTCGGAAGTTGTCGGCCTGTTGACCGTATTGCATTGGGACCCTGATAAACGGATTCGTATGGATGACTTCTCCTGCCTTGAAGAAGTTGCCAACCTCGCTTCATTGGCGCTCGACAATGCCAAGCTTTACAACACCGCACGCATCGAGCTGGCCAGTCGGGCCGAAATCGAGCTGCAAGTGCGTCAGACGCTGGAAAAACTGGATGAAACCTATGACACGACGCTGGAGGGCTGGGCAAGGGCCCTTGATTTGCGCGACTGCGAAACCGAAGGACACAGCCGGCGCGTCGCCTCGATTGCAGTCGAAATGGCCAAACGGATGAATATCCCCGCCGAACAACATATCCATATCTGGCGCGGCGCATTGCTGCATGACATCGGCAAGCTGGGCGTGCCGGACTCCATCCTGCTGAAACCCGGCCCGTTGACTGCCGAGGAGTGGCAAATCATGCGGCTACACCCGATCTATGGCTATGACTGGCTGCACCAGATCGAATACCTGCATCCCGCCCTGGCGATCCCCCGCAGTCACCATGAACGTTGGGACGGCGAAGGCTATCCGGACAAGCTTTGCGGCGAGACAATTCCACTTGAGGCACGTATCTTCGCCCCCATCGACGTTTGGGACGCACTTTCTTCCAACCGCCCTTACCGACGCAGCTGGCCGGACAGCAAAATCCGCGAGCACATCCGCGCATTGTCCGGTTCCCATTTCGACCCTGCCGTGGTAGACGCCTTTTTGACCTTGCCGTCGTCAGCCTTCGTCATCCGGGCCAAACCACCGGAAAAAAAATCGACGTCTTCGATTTAATCGAAGGCGTCGATTTCCTGATTGCCAGCTATTTCCGTTCGGTTTCCAGCGCCCTGGCCAACTGATCCGCGCAGGACGTCGGGTTGCTCTCACAAGTGATTCCCTTTAACTTTTCAATCACGTCTTCGATCCGCATCCCCTGGACCAGGGCGCCGATCGCCTTCAGGTTGCCGTCGCAGCCTCCTTCAAACTTCACCTGAGTCAGGATGCCGTCTTCTGTTTCAAAACTGATTTCCGTTGAACAAACGCCTTCCGTGTGATAGGTTTTCATTGATTAATCCGTCCCTTTCCGCAACATGCCCCTCCGGGGAGGGGGGTATAATTAATTATATGAGAAAAGAACGATATCTGTCAATCGAAGAAAACTGTCTCTGCCAGAATTTACAGATTTCATTTGAATCCTGTCGGAAAAAATGATAAAATTAATTTAATATCGGTTGATATGCGTAACCTATTTGAATAATAAATGCTGGGCATTTTTCATTACCATTATTGAGGGATGTGTCCGACTGCATCTTGAGCAAAATCAAGTACAGCCAGATTCGTTCCTTTTTCTTATCTTATCGTCTGAATCACACAGGGTTGGAGGATTTCGGACGCTACTGGAAGGAAAGGACTCGCGGGATTGGCTTTGATATAAACATAAATCGGGAGGGGTAACCTGACAATGAATTATGGCTGGATCGTTGTTCTAGCGGGGACCGGTATCAATCTCATGTTTGGCGTACTGTACGCCTGGAGCATTTTCGGAGCCAATCTGAGCAGTATGTACAAATGGACAAGCGTCGAGGCTTCTTTGCCCTATACCACAGCGATCACTATGTTTGCCGTATTGATGCTGGTCGGCGGAAAACTTCAGGATCGCTTAGGCCCCCGTCTGGTGGCGACTGCAGGCGGTATCTGCGTCGGCGCAGGGATGATTGTTTCCAGTTTGTTCCCTTCATTGCCTGGCGTGATCATCGGCTTTGGCGTGTTGACCGGGGCGGGAATCGGCATGGGTTATTCGGCAACGACACCGGCGGCGGTGAAATGGTTCCCTCCCAGTAACAAAGGGCTGATCACCGGAATCGTCGTGGGCGGTTTCGGTTTGGCGTCGCTGTATATTTCCCCGCTGACCAAGTATTTGATCTCCACATATGGATTGTTTGCCTCGTTTCAAATTTTGGGCATCGGCTTCGGCGTGGTTATCATCAGCCTCGCTCAGCTGTTGAAAGTCCCGCAGGCAGCTCCAGCGCCCGCAGCTTCGGTTGGCGCCGCCGTTCCTGCCACGATTTCCAACGACTACACCTGGCGGGAAATGCTGGCAACCAAACAATTTTATATCCTATGGTTGATGTTTGTCGCCGGGGCGATTGCCGGCCTGATGATGATCGGGCATCTTGCCAAGATTGCCAATCTGCAGACCGGACAAAACGTAGGCTATGCATTGGTTTCGTTCATTGCGATTTCCAATGCGCTGGCCCGACCGATTGCCGGATTCATTTCCGACAAACTCGGCCGCGGCCGGACCATGATGTTTCTCTACGTTCTGCAGGGCGCGACTCTCGTCGTATTTTCGGGGTTCAATACGTTCGGCCTGGTTCTGGTCGGCGCGCTCGTCGTGACTTTTGCCTACGGCGCGATGATTGCGGTTTACCCTTCAGCAATCGGCGATTTCTATGGGCTGAAAAACATGGGCTTCAATTATGCTCTGCTGTTCACGGCCTGGGGCGTGGGCGGAGTCATCGGCCCGGTATTGGCCGGCTACATCCTGGATAAAACCGGTGGTTATCATGTCGCTTTCATGGTCGCCGCAGTTCTCTGCTTCTTCGCTGCAGTCTTGGGCTGGATTCTGAAGCCACCCGGACCGAAACGGCAAACTGGATAATAAACCAATCATTCTAGTCGTCGAATGATACCGATGCTTAATTTGCCGCTAACAGCACTTACTGCTATTGCAGCCGCAGCCTGAATTTTGTGCTGGCGCAGGCTTTGTTTCGTCTATGCCCAATACCTTATAGGCCGCCTGACGAATAGCCTTTGCCGGGATATCTTCATATTCTTCGCCTTCAAACGTGATCGTTCGACAGTAGGTATCCGTTCCCAGCAAATCAGTGCATGAACCGCAGTAGTTCTTTGATACTGTAACGTTCAAAATATCTTCGAGAGGGACCCCATTAAACAGGATCGCATTGGATTGGGGAATTTGAGTGTCATCGAGTTTGGTTTCAAACCATTCAACTTGAATTCCTTGCTGCTGAAGCGCTCTGTTTAGCCTTTTTACTTCCTGATTCAGATTCTCGCCCGTATCATAGCAGCGGTTGCAGGTTTCTCCTGCCACATCAAGGTGTCTCCATTCAATTTTAAGTGTATTCACTGTCAACCCTCCCAATAATTTTGCTTCCACATATTTTCTCGTTTTCGCGTTGTCTATTTTCCGCGGCAGGCACTGCCGCTCACACCCGTCGCCCAAAGTATTTCCGATAATGCAGCGCCACATTGACCAGCGCGATCATCACCGGCACCTCGATCAACGGGCCGATGACCGCGGCGAAAGCCTGCCCCGAATTAATGCCGAAGATCGCCACCGCCACCGCAATCGCCAATTCAAAATTGTTGCTGGCCGCCGTAAAAGACAGCGTCGTGGTCTGCTCGTAGTTCACGCCCAGCTTCCAGCTCATATAGAACGAAATCGCAAACATCACCGCGAAATAGATGATCAGCGGAATCGCGATCCGCACCACATCCAGCGGCAGTTTTACGATATAACTGCCTTTCAGCGAAAACATGATCACAATCGTGAATAGCAGGGAAATCAGCGCCAGCGGGCTGATCTTGGGAATGAAATGATTTTCGTACCAGTCGCGGCCTTTGGCCGGCAGCAGGAATTGCCGCGTTAGGAAACCGGCAACGAACGGAATGCCAAGGTAGATCGCCACACTCATTGCCACGTCTTTCATCGACACCTGAATCGTCATCCCCTTGAAACCGATCCAGCCGGGCAGCACGCTGATGAAAAAGTAGGCGGAAACCGAATATAGCAATAGCTGGAAAATCGAGTTGAGCGCTACCAGCGCCGCTGCGTATTCGTTGTCACCATCGGCCAGCGAGTTCCAAATGATCACCATTGCGATGCAGCGGGCCAGGCCGATCAAAATCAGCCCCACCATATACTCCGGCATATCCGGCAAGAAGATGATCGCCAGAGCAAACATTAAAATCGGTCCGATGATCCAGTTCTGCACCAGCGACAGGGTCACCACCTTGCCGTTGCGAAAAACTTTGCCCAGTTCCTCGTACTTCACCTTGGCCAGCGGCGGATACATCATCACGATCAGGCCGATTGCTATCGGAATCGAGGTCGTGCCGACCGAGAACGCATCCAGCCAAGCCGCCACCCCCGGAAATCCGTAACCGATCCCCACGCCAAGCGCCATCGCCACGAAAATCCATAACGTCAGGAATCGATCAAGAAAAGATAATTGCTTTGGTGCTGCCATGCTATTGCCTCCCCTACCTAATTTTTATCCAACATCATCCATGCTCAAATGCTCATACACGCATTTTGTTCGCAAATCAAATCTGCTTAAGGCAACTTCTCCGTACAGCCGCAGCCGCCGCCAATATTCCGGTACTGCCGCAGCTTTGACAAATCCTGCTGATACTTTGCGCTTTTGCCCAGTTCCTGATCCAGGATCGCTTTGACAAACGGCTGCTCCTGCAATAGCTGCTCATTGATCCGGTAATAGACCCACTGGGCTTGTTTTTCCGCGACAATCAGCCGGCAATGCCGCAGTTTGGTCAGATGCCGCGACGCATTCGACTGGCTGAGTTTAAGCACGTCTTCCAAATCGCACACACACAAGCTTTCCTGTCGCAGCACATTTAAAATTCGCAGCCTGGTTTCATCGGCCAGCGCTTTCAGTACATCGACCAATTCCATGCGATCCCCTCCGTTCGTGGCGTTATTTTGTCAGGGGCAGACAATCAAGCCGCGTGCCCATAGGCAATCGCCGCAGGATGGTTTGTTGCCCCAGCAGTCACCTTCGTTGGTCTGAGCCAGATTACAACCATCCACCTGTCGGCAGTCCGTACAGGACGGATAGTGGGAATTGCGAGAAATCCAGCGAAAAGTCGCATACTCCGGGTCTGTCCAGATGTCGGCCAATCTGCGTTGCCCGACGTTGCCGAAGCTCTGCGCCGTCATCGTTTTTTTGCGACCGAGAATATAGCAGTCGTAACTGTGCATCAATGCGTAGCAGGGAGCGACCTCGCCCTGCCAGGTGATTGCCGCCGCCCGGCCATCGACAAATCTGCAGGCCCTGCGGGTTTCCAGCTTCATCGTCGGCGCGGTCTTGACGGAAAGCAGCGGCGACTCCCAGCCAAAATCGGACAGGTCCGCCTCCTGATCATATAGAATTTCCTGTTTCATCGACTCATGATACGGCAGCATGTTGGTGACGATAAAGCGATCCGCCTGCAATTCATCCACGACTTTTCGCATGAACGGCAGGCGGGAAAAATTGGTCCGAGTCGCGACAAATTCGATGCCAACACGTGGCAGAACGACGCGACGGCTCTTTTTTAGCTGTTGCAGGCGTTTGATGTTGTCAACCACCTCGGCGTAGTCGGCGCCTGGCCGTATATTTTCATAACTGTCCGGGTCCGATCCGTCCAGCGAAACAAACAGGTAGTCGAGCCCGGCGTCCAGCAACGCAGCCGCCATAGCATCTGTCAACAGTGACCCGTTGGTAATCAGCTCCACCGCATAGCCCGCAGCTTTGCAGCGAGCAACCATCTCCACGATGGACGGATGGGTCAGCGGCTCGCCAAAGCCGCCGAAATGGATCGTTTGCAGCTCGGGCAGCTCACCGCAGTCATTCAGGATGCTTTCAAACAGCTCGACAGGCATCTGCCCCACCTCGTCGCTCCAGGAGTGACGGATGCAAGTAATGCAGGAAAAGTTGCACTCCGCCGTAACTTCAATATAAAGTTTGCGGATATCCGGCGCCAGCGGCAACAGAACAATTTCATTCCCTGTATTGACACGATGATAACGGACGCTGTCATCCATGCGGCTTCCTCCTGCTTCTGTCAGGAACGATAAGTATCATCTAATTCTTATATTTGATTATACTCATATACGATGCAAAGTCAACCAACTCAGCGAAGGTCACCGCAAAACAACTTTCCCTCAACTCACTCCGGCGTCAATTCCTTCGCCAGCGCCATAATATTGGGGACGCCCATATACATCTTGCCATTGTAAAACGCCACCGGAATCGCCCAGTCCTGCTCCGGCACGCCGTTCATTTTGAACAGCATCGCCAGCCGGTCCATGTTGCCGCGATCATTGTACACTTCGTGTTTTTCGATCGGCAGTTGTTTTGCAATCAATTTGTCGATCACCGGCGCGACCTCTTTGCAGGCCGGGCAGCCATCGCCCCAAAAATACAGGATCGGCTTCACTGGCGCCGCTTCTGCCAGCGCCGCCGCAGTCACCGTAAAAATCAGAGCCCCGATGAAAACCAACAACAACCATTTTTTCACGCTGCTCACCCTTTTCCGTTTGCGTGGCAATTTATTAGCGATGCTTTGCGTAAATTTCGTCCTTTTCTGCTTTAGACAGCGACCAATCCATAATCCAGGCAATCAGAACAATCCCCACGAAACTGCATAGCCAGCGCGTCACCGAGAATAAACCGCCCAGGTATTTGGTTTCAAATAAGAACATTGGGATTTTCAGCGTAGCCCAAGCGCCAATAAAAACCATGACGTTAAAGAAACTGGCGCCTTTTTTCATCATCACCGCCGCCACCGGAAAAGCGCCGTAAAGCGGACCAGCCGCAGCCGCCCCGAGAATCGTGGCCAGCGATACCCCCCGCACCCCAGAGCCGACTCCCAAATGATCCACCACCTTTTCCCGTGGCACCCAGGTGTCCAGTAACCCGAGCAAAACAAAAATCGGCGGAATCACGCCGAGCATTTCCAAAAAGCTATCTGCCGTATGCACGGCGATTTGCCGGCCAACTGCCGGATACAAATGATAAATCAGTACATCGACGGCCAAAAAAGCCAGAAACCATTTGTAGCGCAACAACACTCCCATATTAGCCCACCACCTTGCCGATCACAAACGCGACCAGAAAAGAAAAAAACACGCTCATGCCATTGCGCAGCAACATTGTTTTGCGGCTGAAGAACTGACTCTCCATCGGCGCCGTAACAACGCCGACCATCATCAGTGTGGAAACGAACACCGCCACCTGCATAAGTCCCGCTCCCATTTCCAGTACGGTTTTGGCCATCGGAAACGCAATGAAACCGGGGATCAGCGTGATCGAACCAAGACTTGCGGCGATAATCATGCCGGCCCAGCCCGAATTCTCGCCGAGCAGCGCGTGGATACTGGCC
The DNA here is from genome assembly GCA_018434355.1 of Sporomusaceae bacterium. Taxonomy (GTDB): domain Bacteria; phylum Bacillota; class Negativicutes; order UBA1444; family UBA1444; genus UBA1444. The sequence goes on from JAHDPL010000019.1 coordinate 24,907, forward strand.
GGCGAAACAACAGCCATCATTGCCCCCAGCAGCAACAGGATCTGGGAAAACGCCGGCAAGATATTCTCGAACGCTTTCCAAGATTTTTTCAGCGATTGCCGGGTTTTCTGCCTGTCTCGCGAAAATGACCAGCCAACGCCGAAAATCGCCAGCGCATAGAAAAGCAATACATCCATAGCGTTTCACCTTATTCCTGTTCAGTGTACTGTTGGCGCCAATTCAAACGGACAGTTGCCGCCCCGACAATTCAGTTCGCTGCAATCTTCGCCTTCCGCCAGCACCTGCATTGTCGTATGGCGAATGCCAAACTGCCGCTCCAGCAAAGCAGCTCCTTCAGCAATGACTTTGCCAATATCGGTTCCCTCGCGCACCACCAAATGGCCGCTGAACACATCATAACCGGAAGTCACCGTCCAGACATGGACATCATGCACGTTGCAAACCCCGGAAATGCTTTCCAGCGAGGCGACGATTGCTTCAATTTCTGCGCCGGCCGGCGTCCCTTCCATCAAGATGTGCAGTGATTGCGCCACAACGCCCCAAGCCCCTTTGAGAATCAACAAAGCCACTACCACGCTGACAATCGGGTCGGCAATATACCAGCCGTAGAAATACATCAGCGCCCCGGCGAAAATCGCGCCGACCGAGCCAAGCGCATCGCCAAGCACATGCAGATAAGCGCTGCGCAGGTTCAGGTTATCTTTCACATCCCCCTGATGCAGCAGCACCCAGGCACTGGCCAGGTTTGCCAAAAGTCCGATGACCGCAATCCCCATCATTGGCGCGCTGGCTACCGCCGGCGGCGCGAACAGTCTGTGCCAGGCTTCCCAGGCAATCAAAACCGCGATGACGAATAAGGCAACGCCATTGGCCAGCGCAGCCAGAATCTCCAGCCGCCGGTAACCGTAACTTTTGCTCGGCGAAGCCGCCCGTTTGGCAAACCGGATCGCCAGCAGGCTAAGCCCCAGCGACGCCGCGTCGCTCAGCATGTGACCGGCATCCGACATTAGCGCCAGACTGTTGGTCAGCCAGCCGCCGACTGCTTCCGCCACCAAAATGACCGTAGTAATGCCAAAGGCCCAGGCGAGGGCCTTGCTGTTGCCCTCGCGCCGAAGTCCGTGACTATGTCCGTGACCATGATCGTGCCCGTGATCGTGATTACATCCACTCATTTTCATCCACCTCTTAAAACCAGAACCCGTAGATCATGCCCATCGCCGTCGACATCACGATAACCAAGGACACGTAGGTCAACATTTTGACCGTCCCCATCACCTGACGGATGACAATCATGCTGGGCAAGCTGAGCGCCGGGCCCGCCAAGAGCAGCGCCAATGCAGGACCCTTGCCCATGCCGGAGCCGATGAGTCCCTGCAAAATCGGCACTTCGGTCAAGGTGGCAAAATACATGAACGCCCCGGCCACACTGGCGATCAGGTTCGACTGCAGGCTATTGCCGCCAACCAGTCCTTTGATCCACGAATCGGGAATGATTCCCGCGTCGGTCCCCGCCCGCCCGGTCAAAAAACCGGCCACCAGAACCCCGCCAATGAGCAGCGGAAACACCTGTTTGGCAAAAAACCAGGTACTGTCCTTCCAGTCGTTGCGCTCTTCGCCATCAAACCAGTTGAAGCTCGTCCAGAGCACGATCGCCAGGCTGATTCCGGCCAGCCACCACTTGATGCCAAAAATCATCGCGAACACACCTTCGGTCGTCTGCGGATTGCCCCAGTTGGCAAACACCAAAAACGCCACCATCGATGCATAATAGGTGATATCTTGCCACGGCCTGCGCTTAGGTTCTTCCAGTTCCGTCTCGGGCATGTCGGCAAGTCGCTGCGATTCCTCATTGCGGAAGATCCAGCCCATCGCGACCCCAATCACGATCGAAAACAGCACCGCGCCGACCGCTCTGGCAATCCCCAGCTCCAGTCCCAGTACCCGCGCCGTCAGGATAATCGCCAGCACATTGATCGCCGGACCCGAATAAAGAAACGCCGTGGCCGGGCCCAGCCCCGCGCCGCGACGATAAATCCCCGAAAACAGCGGTAACACGGTGCAGGAACACACCGCCAGAATCGTCCCCGACACCGAGGCCACCCCATAAGCCACCACTTTATTCGCACCTGCGCCCAGATACCGCATCACCGCATCCTGGCGGACAAACACCGAAATCGCCCCGGCGATGAAAAACGCCGGCACCAGACATAGCAGCACATGTTCCCGCGCATAGTCCTTGAGCATTGTAAAGGCTTCCACCAACGCGCCCTGCACCCGGCTATTTTCTATCGGCAGGTAATACGCGCCGAGGAATACGCCCAGCATCAACAGCAATTTGTTTCGTTCACTCATGACCAACACTTCCTCAATACGATAAATATATAAGCAACTACGAATATATTAACGCGGCAAGGATTTTTCCGCAACCCCCTTCTTGCAATTTGCATAAAAATATTTTAATATGTTATCGATGATATTTTTGAAATGATCGTGATTTCCATGTGAATTGTCTGTCCTGCATTGGCGCTGATCTGTCCGGTTTTATCGAGTCGGCGCGCGAAGAGTGGTTGAACGAATGGCGGAAGGAGTGTTTGCCGTGACTTCACGTGCGTTGGCGAAAATTTTCAAAGCGCTTGGCGATGAAACCCGTCTGGAAATCGTAAAAATGCTGGCAGGAAAAGAACGCTGCGTCTGCGCATTTCTTAGCAGCTTTCCGATGAGCCAGCCGGCGATTTCCAATCACTTGCGGGTGCTACGCGAAGCCGGCGTCGTAATCGATACCCGCGATGGTCGCTGGATTTTTTACCGGCTGAACCCGGAAGCGTTTGACGCAATTCGGCAAATTTGCCAACTCACGGTCTCAGAAGGCGGCCCCGAACGTATCGATCCATTGACAGAGCCTTGCGCCTGTCCCAAACCAAAGGAGGAATCCGCATGAGCAAAAAAATTGAAGTTCTTGGCACTGGCTGCGCCAAATGTCAAAAGCTCGAAGAAAACGCCAAACAGGCCGTCAAACTCTCCGGCGCTGACGCGACGGTCACCAAAGTGTCCGACATCAACCAGATTACGGACTACGGCGTCATGATCACCCCGGCGCTGGTAATTGACGGCAAAGTCAAAGTGGCAGGAAAAATCCCCACCGCTGAAGCAATTGCCGAGTGGCTGAAGTAAACAATAGAACGCGGTTTCATTGCTGCGTCAGCGGAGAGAAATGAAAAGGCTTCCGGCGAAAATCGCTGGAAGCCTTTTCATTTAAAACACCCAATATCCTATTCCATGTCACTCGGCGCGCTTTTTTCGACCAGCGAGTAGCTGGTGCTGCGTCCACCGCCCGGATCCTTTTGCAAAATTCCTTTGTCCATTAAATCCTTGATGTCCCGGTTCGCCGTATCGTGAGAGCACTTCGCCAGCTTGCCCCATTTCATCGACGTCAATTTCCCTTCGAAATCCTCTAGTAAACGGCCAATCACCAATCGTTGCCTTTCATTTAGCGGCACACCGGCCATCGCGTTCCAGAACCGATTGCGACGAAACACACCGTTCAACGTATGATCCACATTGGCCAGAGCCCGCAAGAAGCACTGCAGAAACCACTGAATCCATGCCGTGATATCCATTGAACCTTTTTGTGCATCTTCGAGCGCTTCGTAATAAGCGTTTCGGTCATGGCAAATCTGCGTAGACAGGCTGTAAAAACGGCAATCGCTGCCTTCCGCCTTTGCCAGAATCCGATCGGTAATAGCCCTTGCAAGCCGGCCGTTTCCATCATCAAACGGATGAATGGTAACAAACCAAAGGTGTGCAATCGCCGCTTTCAACACTTTGTCTTCAGCGTCTTCGGCATTATACCAAGCAAGGAACGCTTCCATTTCCTGCTGAAGTCGCGCGGCAACCGGCGCCTCAAAGTGTACTGTCGGTCTGCCTATCGGCCCTGATACTGCCTGCATAGGCCCGGTAGCATCATCGCGCCAAGTTCCCACCCTTATGGACCCCAGTGGACCGGATGGCACCGGAAATAGCTGCCTGTGCCAGAAAAACAACTTTTCCTCCGTCAAATCTTCGCGATAGCTTTGCACCGCATCCACAAGCATGTCAACGACGCCGTCAACATTTCGACTTGACGGAACCATGCCGGCGGTTGCCAGCCCCAGTCGCCTTGCGATCGAAGACCGAACCTGCTTTTCATTGAGCGATTCCCCTTCAATCTCGCTGGATTTCAGCACATCCTGGGTAAGCGTGTGCAACACCGCTTCATCCCGGATCAATAAACCGGCAATCTGCATTTGCCCCAGCAAGTAACCTTGCTTGCGTGATACTTCCGCCAGCAGTCCTGTTATGGCTTTATAATCCCAAGTAAAATGTGGCCAATCAGACAGTTCATGAATATACATATTCAACGCACCTCTTGCGTAGATTATAGCATTCAATCGACGCAAATGCAATTACTAACGCAAATCGTGCGTAGATTAAGCAAGTTAATCTACGCACGATTTGTTCTGTTACACCTCGTTTGGGTTATCCCTTTTGAGTATGCCGGATGCGAAAAAAGTGAAACTGCCAGCAGTTCATCACACCACCACATCCTCTCACCCTTCCACAAACCATCTTCCCTCGTCCTCGAACAAATAAACTTCCTTCCCCCGCACCCGCACCGTGTACCTTGTTCCCAGCCCGCCACCTTTTAGCGATGGAGCTTGTCGCACGTCGGTCACCCGATCGATCTCGTACTTTTTGCCATCCGTCCAAGTCAGCAAAAGCGGCCGCACCTGGCCGCTTTCGTCATGTTCTGCCGTCACTTTCACAAACGTCTTGCCCACCATCGCCACCGCCTACCTGAAAAAACTCACCGGATGGATCACGTGGTCATCCTTCGGATTTAACCCTGTCAACCGCTCGTCTTGCAGCAGGGCGCAGCGCCGCACGCAATACGGGCCAAACCGTTCGCGCAGCCGGTCCAGCGTCCGTTCCAACTGTTCCTGCTCCGCCGAGTCCGGCGCAAACATGTCGAGCTGCGCCGCGCACGCCGAGGCTGCGGATCGGCCGCTCCCAGCTGTAGTTCTGGCGAAAAATCTCCAGCGCCTTGCCGGCAATATCCTGTGCCAGAAACGAGGGAGTCGGCAACTTGCCCTGGCGCTCGAAGCTGTACAGTTCGTTATTGCGGATATGCACCGCCACCGTCCGGCACTTCAGACCATGCCGCCGCAGCCGCGCCGCCACGCTTTCCGCCAGCACATAGACGATCATTTTCACGTCCTCGATATTCACCAGGTCCCTGGGCGTGGTGGTCGAGTTGCCGACCGACTTCACAAAACTCTCTTCGCCGGACTGCGCCACCGGCGCGGCATCGCGGCCATTGGCGAACGTCCACAGCGTTTCGCCCCAAACGCCGAGCGCCAGTTTCAGATGCGCCACTTCGCGCGCCGCCAAGTCGCCGATCGTGAAAACCGACCGGTTGTTCAGCTTGTTCTTGGTGGAGCGCCCCACATACAGCAGTTCCTCCACCGGCAGCGGCCAGACCAGCTGGCGGAAGTTGTCCTGCGTGATCAGCGTCGTCGCATCCGGTTTCTTCATGTCGCTGCCCAGCTTGGCAAAAATCTTGTTCCAGGACACGCCGACCGAAGCTGTGACGCCCATTTCCTCGCGAATCCGCCTGCGAATCTCGTTGGCAATTTTCACCCCATCGCCAAACAGCGCCGCCGATCCCGTGACATCGAGCCAATTTTCATCGATGCCAAAGGCTTCAATCTTGTCGGTATAGTCGGCATAGATTTTTCTGGCCAGCCGCGAGAACCGCAGATACTTGCGATAGTCCGGCGGCAGACAGATGAGGCCGGGGCATTTCCCCTTGGCCTGCCAGATCGCTTCGCCGGTTTTTACCCCCGCCGCCTTGGCCAGCTGGTTTTTTGCCAAAATGATGCCATGCCGGTTCTCCACGTCGCCGCTCACCGCCACCGGCTTGCCGCGCAGCTCCGGGTGATACAGGCACTCGACCGAGGCATAAAAATTGTTGAGGTCCACATGTAAAATCGTGCGCGTCATTTTCTCACCTAGCCGCCATATTATCGAACGTATGTTTGCATTTGTAGTATAGCGGATAGAATGCCCGCTGTAAAGAGAAAACAAAAAACCGGGCCAAACAGCCCGGTACGTTACCCTTAGCCTCCATTTCAACCGGCCTTAAAACCGATCCTGGGGCGTTTTGATTTTGTCAAATCGAGCGGATTTCCGCCGATGCTTTCTTGCACAAATACGTTCCGATAAACGGGGCGCTGAATTCTTGTTGCAGGATATGGAACCCCGCTTTTTTCAGCAAACTCTCCATCGCCCAATCCAATGTCGCATATTCATCGCGAAAACTCTTCTCGGCATCTCTCGCCACTTTGTCCCCAGCGACAGCTTCGATTTTCGACACGGCATCATGAAAAAACTGATCATAATTTGGCACAGTCCCCGGCAATACTACATCATGCAAAAAGAACCGTCCTTCCGGCTTCAAAACGGCATGGATCCGTTTTAAAGCGATATATTTCCAGAAGTCTGGCAAGTGATGCATTGCCATCTGGCTTACTACAACGTCAAATGTTTCTGCGTCGAATCGGAACGTAAGGAAACCCGCTTGCAGAAATTCAATTGATCTTTTCCCTTGTTTGTCCGCTTTCTGTTTCGCATAGTTTATCATGGCGGCCGAAACATCTATCGCCAAGACCTGTTTGCACCATGCAGACAAGCCAATTGGAATCTCACCAGTACCTGTGCCAATGTCCAGAATGACATCAGACTGGTCGACTTGCGCTGACTGCACGATTCGGTCGACTTCCTTGCCGATGTTTCTAAGTTTCTGCATATAGGAATCATAGGCCGCTACTTCACGCTCATCAGAAAAATCCACCCCGGCATGATGGATTTCATCGTATAGATACCTCGTGTCTGAAATCACGCAAAACACCTCTCTGTCCGCACGTATTTTCGGAGGCTCGCAGCTACCAAGCAGCAAGCCTCCGATTCATTTTGTTTATGCCTTTACCGCCGTCGCCGAGTTGCCGATTTCTTTATTCTCTTCCGGCGTGCGTTTGGCCCACCAACTGGCTAGCGCCGGCCCGGAAATGTTGTGCCAAACACTGAAGATCGCACTGGGCAGCGCCGCAACAGGCGAGAGATGGACCATTGCCAGCGCCGCTCCCAATCCTGAGTTTTGCATACCGACTTCAAACGATATCGCTCTTGCTTTGGCCTCGCTCATGCCGCATGCTTTACGTGCCACCAGATACGCAATCAGATAACCCAGCAAATTATGGGCTGCAACACCCATGATGACGATCCCTGCTACCGCTGCCAAACGGGACGCGCTCGCCGCAACAACTGCCGCAACGATAGCGATAATGGCCAAGATCGAAATCAACGGCACAATTTTGGCAACTTTTTTTACGGTTTCGCCAAAAACCTGCCGAATCACGACCCCGCAAATAATCGGCAACAAAACAATCTTCAATATATCAATCAGCAGTGCCGTGGCATCGATGGGAATAAACTTGCCGCCCAGCCACAAAAACAGATACGGAGTAAGAAACGGTGCAATTAACGTAGTAATCGAGCTGACAGTAACAGACAAGGCCACATCGCCTTTGGCTAGGAACGTCATCACATTGGACGCAGTTCCGCTGGGAACGCAACCGACCAGGATAAATCCGGCTGCAAGTTCCGGGCTCATTCCCATCATCGTTGCAATAAACAGTCCCAAAACCGGCATAATTATGAACTGCAACGCAATCCCCACCACAACATCAAAGGGCCGTTCAAACACTGCAACAAAATCGTCTTTTGTAAGCGTTAGCCCCATTCCCAGCATTACCAGCCCAAGCAATTGGGGAATAAAGGGGATAATTGCCTTAAACGGCGGCGATACATAATATGCTGCCGCAGCAAAACCAATGACTAAGATCGGGAAATACGCGCTGAGAAATTTTACAATTTTTTCGATCGTATTCATGACCATCCTCCTCTATTTGAGTACAGCGCCAAACTTGGCGGAACCGACGAGTTTTGCATAGCGGGCAAGGTATCCTGTCGTCACTTTGGGTTCCGGTTTCACCCATTCCGCTTGTCGCTTGGCCAGCTCGCCATCACTGAGTTCTACATTGAGCATCCTGCCGGGAATGTCGATCGATATTACATCGCCTTCCCGCACAAGCCCAATCGGTCCGCCTGCCATCGCTTCCGGCGCAATGTGTCCGATACATGCGCCGCGTGTTGCGCCGCTAAAACGACCATCGGTCAACAGAGCCACTTTCAGTCCCATGCCGGTGATCACCGCCGTCGGGTTCAGCATTTCCCGCATGCCAGGTCCCCCCTGCGGCCCTTCATAGCGGATCACCACCACATCGCCATGATTGATCTTCTTGTCGAGAATCTCTTCGATAGCTGCATCTTCCGAATCAAACACGCGCGCCGTTCCTTTGAATACCAGCATATCCTCGGCTACGGCGCTCTCTTTCACCACTGCCCCGTCCGGCGCCAGATTTCCCTTCAAAATGGCAATTCCACCTGTTTTCCGATATGGCTCCTCGACGGTTTTAATCACATCGTCTCTTGTGATCTTGGCGGCACTGATGCGTTCCGCCACCGTCCCGGTTACCGTAACCGCATCCGTATAAATCAGTCCCAGTTTGGCAAGTTCTTTCATGACCGCCGGAATGCCGCCAGCCTCGTTCAAGTCTTGCAAATGATGAGACCCGCCTGGGCTCATTTTGGTGATATAGGGCGTCTTGGCGCTGATAGCGTCAAACAACTCCAGCGGCAATTCGATACCGGCCTCGTAGGCGATCGCGGGGAGATGCAGCACCGTATTCGAAGAACCACCAACGCCCATATCGACCGCAATGGCGTTGCTGAATGCTTTCTTGGTCATGATGTCACGAGGCTTGATGTCTTTCGCAATGAGGGCAAGAATCGTCTCGCCCGCCTTTTTCGCCAACATTCGCCGCGCTCCGAACTGCGCTGCCGGAACCGTGCCATTGCCTGGCAACCCCATGCCGAGCGCCTCGGTCAGACAGTTCATTGTGTTGGCGGTAAAAAGTCCTGCACAAGAACCACAGCCAGGGCAGGCGGCGTTTTCCATGCTATCCATTTCTTCGGCGCTGATTTTACCGGCTTCGTAGAGCCCAGCCGCTTCAAACATCGAACTGACACTAATGTCTTTGCCATTGTAACGGCCTGCCATCATCGGACCGCCACTGACCACTACCGCGGGAATATTCAGCCGCGCCGCCGCCATCAGCATTCCCGGCACAATTTTGTCGCAGTTGGGGATCAACACTAATCCGTCAAATCCGTGCCCGACCGCCATTGCTTCGATCGAGTCCGCAACCAGTTCACGACTGGGCAATGGAAATTTCATTCCGTCATGTCCCATGGCAATGCCGTCGCAGATACCGATGGCCGGAAATTCTACCGGAGTTCCGCCGGCAGCCGACACGCCAAGTTTTACAGCATCCGCAATGTCGCGCAAATGAAAATGGCCCGGAATGATTTCATTAAATGCGTTGACCACTCCAACAAGAGGCTTCTTCAAGTCGTCCGGGGTATACCCCATGGCATAGAACAAGGACCGATGGGCAGCTCTGGTGGAACCTTTTTTTACAATGTCGCTTCGCATACTATCCCCTCCCAAGGTTTTTTATGTCTTCATCATAGACAGGATCGCCAGACTATTCTTTCAGTTCCTTGTTCCCGATATTTAGTTTCCTGCGCAAAAAAAAATAACGCGGGCGCTTTTGCCCGCGTTTTGAGAATTTTGTTACTTGCTTTCAATATCTTGCATTTTTCTGTATTGCATCGGTGAAACCCCTGTCTTATTTTTAAAACAGGTGGCAAAATAAGCAGCGTCGTTAAAGCCAACCTTGCCGGCGATATCGGTAATCGAATAATCCGTTGCCTTCAATAGCTCCATCGCTTTGGCCAACCGCTGCTCTTGTATATAGTCGACGATCGATTGCCCTGTCAGCAGTTTGAACGTCCGGCTCAAGTGATAGGAACTGACATAGATAGCTTTAGCGATATCATTCAAATGAATCGGTTTGTCCAAATTGGCAGCAACATAGTCGTTCACTGCGCTAATCACTGCTGATCGCTTCTTTTTGTCACAGGCTGTCGCCGCATCCGTCTCCACGCAGCGAGCCGCAACGGTATTGATCAGCTCCGCCACATCAGCCGGTTTAATCGGTTTCAATAAAAAATCTGCAACCCCGCTGCGAAACGCAGTCCGAGCATAGTCAAACTCGTTATACGCCGACACAATCACCACCGTCGGCTTGTGGTCTTTGGCCAGAATCATTTCCGCCGCCTTTAACCCGTCAAGCCCCGGCATGCGAATATCCAGAAACACCAAGTCCGGCATAAACTCAGCCGCCAGCTTTACCGCATCCGTCCCGTTATCGACTTCGGCAACCGCAGAAACCGGCAACTTTTCCTTGCTTACCACCAATTTGATAAACTGACGCACCGTCGCTTCATCATCGGCGACCAAGACTTTAATATTCCGCATGTTCGTTCCCGCCTATGATCGGAAATGCGAGGGAAACCGTTGTTCCCTTGTTGGGTTGGCTCTCAATATGGAATTCAAAGTTTTCCTGGAAGTAATATTTCAGCCTGTTCCTTACGCTATTCAGGCCAATCCCGCTATTTTTTGCAATCATGTTTTTCGGATTGAAACCAATCCCGTTGTCTTCCACCACGCAGCGCAAATATAAGCCGTTTCGCTGCACAGATAGCCGGATTTCTCCTTTGTGCGGACATAATTCGAACCCATGAATGATTGCATTTTCCATCAATGGCTGCAACAACATGCAAGGAATCGGCGCCTGATCCAAACTCGGATCAATCTCCAAAACAATATTTAAACGGTCGCCAAACCGGGATTGCTGAATATGCAAATAGTTACTCAGCATTTTGAGTTCTTCATGCAAGGGAACCAATTCTTCGGTTTTGCGTAGCGTAAAGCGCAATAGATCCGACAAGCTCCAGACTAAACTCGCCACTTTGTCTGATCCTTCAATGTATGCCATTTGGGCAATCGTATTCAGCGTGTTGAACAAAAAATGCGGATTCACCTGAGACTGCAACAACTTGAAATCGGCTTCCTGCAATGCCTTTTCCAATTTTGCCGTAGCCATCTGTTCTTTCACCAGCGACAATCGGCTGCTGTCCAGCTCCTTTTGCCGCAGTGCCGTGCTTGTCATTTCGGCGATACAGTTGGCGATGGCGAAGGTTGCTTCGGCTGCGGCATATAGCCGGCTCTTGGGTTCAATGCGGATCAATGCGGATGTACTAAACAATTCCTCCACCGGAATACAGTATTGCAAAGAAGCTTCCCGTAGCGAGCTTCGAAGTCGTTCGCTATCCGGCTTGGTCAAAAAGACTTCGCCGCATTTGATATAGCCTTGCACCCGGTTCCCGCTCTGAATCGGAATGATAATGCTGGCAATATCATTGCAACACAGGAATAGATGCGGTTTGCCGATGTGTTCAATTTCCCGGAAGGCTTTTTTTGTATATTGGCGACAATGGTCTCCCTGGCTGGCCTGACTCAGCAACGTACAAAAGCGGGGATAATTGGCCGTCTTAATGATGAACTCGCCCTCGGTATCCATAATCGCCAGGCTGAGTCCCAGCGCTTCCGACAGTTTCTTCAGCAATCCGCCAATAATCTCCATATCCAGAAAGGAACGAATATCGCTTTCCTCACTGATGGCCGCAACTTCTGCCGGTTGGGCAAGCAAGCGTTGGAACTTGGACGGCGAGTACACAATAATCAGCTTCAATTCTTCAGACGAATTATTCAGCACTTTGTGCCGGGTGTAGGGGGAAATATGCTTCACATCGCCTGGTTTCAGCACATATTCCTGTTCATCGATAATTTGCAGCCCCTGACCGGACACCACATAAATCACTTGTTCGTCGCCGGAGTGAAGGTGCTCTTCCTGCGTAGTATTCGGGTAAAAGGTAATCAGGCCTACGCTCATGCGCTCGATATCCAAATTGCTTGGTTCAATGAACCATAGAATCGATCCCCATTCAAAAAACTGCGTCGTCCCCAAACGGTTAATTTCCGGCATGGCGCGCCCCCTCTCCGTGAATGGCATTAATGACGGATGGTCCATTCGAGTGAATCATTTAACGATGTATTTTTTCGAGCAACCATGCCATGTTTTGACCGAGGTTCTTCATATTTTGCATGCCTTCCTGATCTCGTTCAACTTCGCCAATCTCCCTGCCATAGACCATATTCCAATAGGTTGATCCCACGAGAAACATCTCTTTGCTATGCATGAAATGGTGCAATGTATCCAGCGCCGAGATTGCGCCGCCGCGCCGGGCAGCGATTACCGCCGCCCCAACTTTATGGCGAAACAACCCTTTCTTGCCTGCCAATACGATGCTGGCCCGATCGATGAACGCTTTCATCTGTGATGTTACGTCCGCCGAATACACGGGCGAGCCAAGAATAATCCCGTCTGCCGCCAACAGCTTGGCAAAACACTCATTGAAACCATCGTCATCTATCACGCAGCAACCGCTTTGGCTGTGAAAGCAATTCCAGCAAGCATTGCAGCCGCGAATGGACTTTTCGGCCAATTGAAACAGCTCCGTCTCGATCCCCTGTTGCTCCAGTTCCTGAAATACAGTTCTTATTAGAATCGCAGTATTGCCGTCTTGACGCGGACTGCCATTAATCCCAACCACTTTCACAATATCCATCTCCTATTTCAAAACACAGCTTACAATCCATTTCCCTATCCGCCTGCAAAATCCTGCCAGGCATTGCCTCAACCTTTGCTACAGATATTCTTGGCAGTCCTCTTCGCCGGCAAGAATCCGCATCGCGCCCTCGGCCAACGCTTTCAATTCATCTTCGCCCGGAAAGATCATCACCGGTGCGATAAATTTTACATAGGCCGTCAGTTTTTCCGTCAGGTACTGCGAGTAAGCCATGCCGCCGGTCAGGACGATATAGTCCACTTCCCCCTGCACCGGAACAGCCGCCGCTGCAATTTCACGGGCAATTTGATATATCATCGCATCATAAACGACTTCAGCCCGTTCATCGCCGGCTTGAATCATTTTCTCCACTTCCCGCGCATCATTGGTTCCCAGGTGGGCAACCAGGCCGCCCTTCCCGGCCAGCATCTTGGCTACGGCCTCTTTCGAGAGTTGTTTGCCAAAGATCAAGTCAACCAAACTCTCCGCTTGCACAGTCCCCGCTCGCTCCGGCGAAAACGGACCGGCACCGTTCAACGCATTATTCACTTCTACCACGCGGCCACGCTGATGGCAGCCGATCGATATGCCGCCCCCCATATGAGCAACAATCAGATTCAGCTCCTCAACCTTGCGCTGGACGCTTTTTGCCAAACGCCGGGCAATCGCTTTTTGATTAAGGGCATGAAAAATACTGCGTTTTTCCATGTCAGGCAAACCGGTCACACGAGCAATAGGCATCAATTCATCCACGACAACCGGGTCGACAATATAGGCGGGCTTGCTAATGCTGTCCGCCAGTTCACGCGCCAATACCGCCCCCAGGTTGGAAGCATGCGAACCAAATTTTGCTTGCCGCAAATCCGCCAACATCCGGTCATTGACGCGGTAAGTGCCCCCCGTCAAAGGCTTGAGCAAACCGCCTCTGGCAACTATTGCATCAAACTCAGCCAGCTGGTGCTGCCCCGCGTGCAAGCAATCCTTGATTTTTTCTAGCCGAAATGAAAGTTGGTCGATCGTGGCAGTAAAATCCGCCAACTCGTGTGCACGATGATTGATGTTTTGCGACCAAATTTCTTCCTCATCAAGAAAAACGCCAATCTTCGTCGAGGTTGAACCCGGATTAATCGCCAATACTTTGTATACCATAGCCAAACTCCTTTCAAACTAAATCACAGTGTGCGTTTTGCAACGCAATCATAACCTTGCTGGAACGCTGCTGTATTGGACGCCAAAATCGCTGGCTTGGCTGCGAATTTTTTCGCAAAACAGCTGAGCAATCTTTCCGGTGATACGATGTTTACCGCGGCCAGCAATGCCCCCAGCGCAACCATATTGATCATTTTTTCGCTGCCTAAACCAACCGCGATTTGATTGATCGGCACGCGATACCTGTGAATGTCGTTGCGTCCCACTTCCTTTTCGATCAGCGACCCGTTAAGAATCAAGTCGCCGCCTGTTTTGATGCCTCGCCAGAACTTATCCAGCGAAGGGGAGTTCATCATGATCGCGGCCGTCGGTTCGGATACCAACGGGTCGCCGACCGGTTCGTCGGAAATAATCACCGCGCAATTCGCGGTCCCTCCACGCATCTCCGGTCCATAGGACGGCATCCAGGACACATGTTTCCCTTCCGCCATCCCCGCATACGCCAACAGCTGCCCCATCACCATTACTCCTTGCCCGCCGAAGCCGGCAATGATCACTTCATGCTTCATTATTACACCTCATTTGCATTCTTGTAAACGCCAAGCGGAAATTGCGGCAACATATTTTCATTCAGCCAACGAGTCGCTTCAACCGGAGTTTTCCCCCAGTTGGTCGGGCATGTCGCCAACACCTCGACCATCGCGAAACCGGCGCCGCTCAGCTGCGTTTCAAACGCTTTCTTGATTGCCGCTTTCGCTTTTGCCATCTGGGCCGGAGAATTTACTGAAACGCGTTCGATGTATTTTGCCCCGCGCAAAGTCGCCAACATCTCCGACAATTGAATCGGCGAGCCGGCAGAATCTTCCTGCCGTCCTTTCGGCGTGGTGGCGGTGATTTGATTAGCCAGGGTCGTCGGCGCCATTTGGCCGCCAGTCATGCCATAAATGGCATTGTTGACAAAAATTGTCGTGATTTTTTCGCCGCGGGCTGCCGCATGGACGATTTCTGCTGTTCCGATCGCGGCAATATCGCCATCGCCTTGATAAGTGAATACTACTTTGTCCGGATGCACCCGCTTAATTCCGGTTGCAACCGCCGGCGCTCTTCCGTGCGCGGCTTGCTGACAGTCCACATTGAAATACTGATCAGCCAGCACCGAGCAACCCACAGGCACCACGCCAATGGTTTTGCGCTGGATATCCAGTTCATCAATTACTTCGGCGACAAGACGATGCACTATTCCGTGCTGACAGCCCGGGCAATAATGCGTTGCCACGTCAGTTAACGCACGTGGCCTGGCAAAAACCTTGTTCGACATCGTTAGTTTCCTCCTTGCGGGGCGATGATTTGCAAAATCTGATCATATATATCACTTGATTTCATCATCATGCCGCCAGTGCGTCCTTGAAAATAAACCTGCTTGGAGCAGCGGATTGCCAGATTTACATCCTCAATCATTTGTCCCGAACTCAGCTCAACGACCAATACGGCAGACGCCATTTTCACTGCATCGGCCAACTCCGATTTGGGGAACGGCCATAGCGTGATCGGCCGAAACAAACCGACTTTCATCCCCTGATCTCTTGCTCGCTTTACAGCAGAAAGCGCAATCCGCGAGCTGATTCCGTAAGCTACGACCAACAGTTCCGCATCGTCCGTCCATATTGCTTCCGACCGCGTTTCCTGCGTTTGCAGCAACGCATATTTGGCTTGCAGATGAACGTTCACTTCCTCCAATTTTTCCGGCTGGAGTTGCAATGTATTGATGCTATTAGGTTTATCACGCGTCCCCATCCCGGTGGTTGCCCAAGGTTTATCCGTCAGCATCGCTTTACACGAGTCAAAGTTGACCGGCTCCATCATTTGCCCCAGTGCTCCATCGCCCAAAATCATCACAGGGTTGCGGTAGCGATCCGCCAGGTTAAACGCTAATGCCGTCAAATCGGCCATTTCCTGCACACTGTTCGGCGCAATCACGATGCAATGATAATCGCCATGCCCGCCGCCTTTGGTCGCCTGAAAGTAGTCTGCCTGGCCCGGTTGAATCCCGCCCAGTCCCGGCCCGCCCCGCATGATATTGACAATCACGCAAGGCAATTCGCCTGCGGCAATGTAGGAAATCCCCTCTTGCTTCAAACTGACGCCCGGACTGGAAGACGACGTCATTACTCTGGCCCCGGCCCCGGCAGCGCCATAGACCATGTTGATCGCCGCCACCTCGCTCTCCGCCTGCAAGAACATGCCGCCCACTTCAGGCAAGCGTTTTGCCATATATTCAATCAGCTCTGATTGCGGCGTAATCGGGTAGCCAAAATAATACCGGCAACCGGCGGCGATCGCCGCTTCACCAATTGCTTCGTTGCCTTTCATCAAGACCTTTTCCAACATCCTATTCACTCCTCGCATATATTTGTCCGCATGTTCAAGCATAAATTTCTATCACCACGTCAGGGCAAGCTCTTGCGCACAAGGCGCAGCCGATACACTGGGATTCATCGGTGCAAACCGCCGGTCGATAGCCTTTTTGATTGAAGTGGTCGGCTGGCGCTATGATTTTTTTCGGGCACGCAGAAAAGCATAATTCGCAGCCTTTGCACCGCTCTTGATTAAATATTGGTTTTGGCATCTTCATCACCCTCCCGATTCATCCCCGCTTTCCCTGTGATAATCTCGACCATGTCTCCGCTCGACAACATCGCGGCATTTGCTTCATCGGTATCGATATGCGCCTCCAGCAAAAAATCGTCGCCAACACGAACCAAAACTTGGTCAAATAGTAAAGAACGCTGTGGTTGAGTGCAGCGCAGTTGAACAAAATCTCGATCTTTCAACCCGAGTTCCGCTGCATCCGCCGGGCTCATGTGAACATGCCGCCAGGCTGCAATCACTCCTTTGGACAACACGACCATTCCTTGAGGGCCCACTACGGTAATCCCGGGAGACCCTTTGATGTCGCCTGAATCGCGGACAGGAACGCTGATCCCTAGCTTCAACGCGTCCGTCAAAGAAATTTCTATCTGGGTTTGGCTGCGCTCCGGCCCCAGGACACGAACATTTTTGAAAGTTGTTTTTGCAGATACAATATCTACTGTTTCTGCGGCCGCGTATTGTCCTGGCTGATATACCGGCTTTAATACGTTCAACTGATAACCTTGACCAAATAGGATTTCTACATGTTCACGCGATAAATGAATGTGCCTGGCAGAAATTCCGACTCTTGCAGATTTTGACATTGGCCGCCCCCCATGACTTTTTTACAATGATTCGATGGCTTACCGCTCTTTAACTGACATAATACATGGCTTAGTGCCGCAATTATTCCCATATGTTGCAGTCTATTTCTGATTTTTTGCGCACAAAAAAACCAAAGCGGCTACACTTTGGTTTTTTTGCGATTAATCATCATTTTATTGTTATATTGAGCGTTTGGCAGTGGGCCGGGAATAACAGCGCCACACAGAAGAGCGCGGACGAAAACGGCGAAAGGACAAAACCCGCTTTTAGACAGTCCGTCTCATTGAGATAACCCTTCCTTGTTAATAGGCGACTTTGTCAATTCCTTTCAACCCTAAAATCTGCCTTGCTTCGTCAGGGGAAGCAATTTCCTGGCCAAGTTGCTCGACGATGGAACGAATCTGCAGCACTTGCTCGGCGCTGCTTTTTGCAAGTACACCCGGTCGCAAATACAGGTTGTCTTCCAATCCGACCCGTACATTGCCGCCCATTGCGGCGGCGGCGGCAGTCAGAGAAAACTGCGCTTTCCCAGCTGCTGCACAAGACCAGTTGAAATCACCCAACAGATCTTTGGCAGTTTTTACCATGAATGCCAAATTTTCCACTGTAGCTGGAATGCCACCCAGTATTCCCATAACAAACTGGATATAGATAGGTCGCTTGATAATGCCGCGATTGAGCAAAAAAGCGACATTGTTGATCATACCGACATCATAGACTTCGAACTCCGGACAGGTATGGTTTTCATACATGGTAGTAACGTAGTATTCGATGCCTTTGAAGGTATTCTGAAAAATCATATCCCAGGTTCCTTTGAGATAAGGAATTTCCCAATCGAATTTCGGATTGGTGATCCGAGCAGCTGCCGGTTCAAGAACAAAATTGACAGATCCTGCATTGCAGGAAGCTAATTCCGGTTTCATGTCGGGAATACCCGCTATGCGTTGTTCGATGGTCATACCTAGTCCACCGCCGGTTGTTATGCAGATCGCAACATTGCAACGCGCTTTGATTCCCGATACGATTTGCCGGATTATGCCAATATCGGGACTGGGACGTCCGGTTTCCGGATCACGGGCGTGGATGTGTACGGCTGCAGCTCCTGCCTGGTAAGCACCGACCGCGTCATCGATGATTTGTTGAGGAGTGATTGGCAAGTAGGGAGACATGCTGGGGGTGTGGATTCCACCGGTAATTGCCGCTGTGATGATGGTTTTTTTCGCCATGATCTTCACCTCCGGTTGAATTTGGCCAAGGAGTGAGCTTAAAACCAACTCGGGAAATAAAGCAGAGCAATGGTTACAACAATAAACATCCAGATCATCACGATGAAGCCGTAGGGCAATATGTCCTGGAACTTGAGTTTATAGGCGCCAAGGATTGGCAACGCCCAGAACGGTTGAATCAAATTGGTAAGTTCGTCGCCAAAAGTGTAGGCATTGATTACGTAAGGGATATTGGCGCCCAATTCTTTAGCTGCAGGCAGGATGTACGGCGCTTCAATAACAAATTTTGAACCGCCGGAAGGAACGAAGAAATTGAGGATGGACGAGTAGACAAATACAATCCAAGGAAAAGTGTGGGCGGTAGAGATGGCCACAAACCACTTGGCAATGATTCCTGCAAGGCCGGAATTCATAATTATTCCAAAAATCCCTGCGTACAACGGAAACTGGATGATGACGCCACTGACGGTTCCGACGCCGCGTTGAACGGAAGAGACAAAGTTATATGCGGAACCTTGTAGAATCAAACCCAAAATGAAAAAGATAAAGTTGAGCACATTTAGGTCCAACTTGCCGATGCCGCGCGTAATCAGAAACTGTCCAATCCAAAATAGACCGGCAATGCCAATAAACCAAGGCAGTACTGGCGAACGATCCCATCGGTCGGCAGGGGTTAGTTCGTGGCTTGGTTTTTCCTCCGGTTTCTTGGAAAATTCAACGACCAGCGCTTCGCTAATCTCTTTTGCATCATCTTTTTTCGGTGCAATAAACAAGAGGAGAATCGGCAGGGAAGCAATCAAGATCAGATTGGTGACAAGCAGATGGATATCAAAAGTAGTTTGACTGATGGGGATGACACCGACAACTTTTTCCATAAAATGGCCCGGCGTGGCGACTAATAATTGAGCTGCCATCGACGGGCCATTGGTGCAGATGATTGCAACGTATGAAATTGCGGCCAGCAACCGATAGTCAAGTCCTAACCCGCGCTTGGCGATTGCCAGTTCCCTGCCCATGATAATCGATGTCATCATGCCGATTCCCCAGTGCATCCACCACAGTACTCCCAAAATCAAGGAATACATAACAATGCAAGCTTCTCTGGTTTGTGGCAGCGAAACCATCCAGGAAATCCCACGGCGGATCAATTTTGAATCAGCAACGGTAAACCCAGTAATCATCAGAATACACATCTGCATGGAAAATGTGAGCAATACCCAGAATCCTTTGACCCAATCGTTGACCAGTTCGACAGGTCCGTGAGGAGTGAGCGCCCAAGCCATGACATAAATCGCTACCGACAATCCAAGAACAAAAACCATTGAGTCAGGGACCCACCTGAGGCTCCACTCGGAAAATGAGATAATGAAATTTGATACCCAGCTTTTCCCTTGATTTGTTTGGCTTGTGGACGGGTTTGCCATTCAATCTCACCTCAATTTTTAGTTTTTTGGATGTGCGCGTTGTCACCAGAATGCCTGATACGCAGTCGTTTGTGCCAACAATCCCTCCTTCAGTCTTCCAATAAATTTAGAATGTGCGGCAATTCATTTGCGAGCGCCTCGTCTCCCAATACTTTTCCAAGTCTTTGCAGTAACTTACAAGCAAAAATATCGTGTCTGATATAGTTGGCGATAAGCCTTGAAATGCCTGGATGGGTTGTCCAAAAACCACTCCAGTCTCTGCCGGGAATTTGGCCCATGAAAAGTCCGGCCTGGTCGTCGGCGACCAACGTTAGAGTTCCTTGATGCCTTTCCAGTATCAGATCGCTCATAATGTGGCGGAATACTTTGCCGATGGGCAAATATTCGGGACCGTACTGAACCGTGACTACTTTAACCCCACGTGATTCTGCTGCGTGCAGCGCTGCTTCGATGTCGCCGCTTTCCCGTTGCCAAAAACTGATTAAGATCGAACTTTGGGCTGAGCAAATCAGTTGGCAGGCTTTGCTGATCAACGTATCATAACCGTCTTGCTTCCAGAGGACGATGGATTGGGTCGGCGAGGCAACTAAAGGCAAGTTTTCTGATAAATACTTTTCCGTTTGGCTGAACAGGTTGCGTTGCTGCCGCAACAATTCTTTGTAAGGAAGTGGTTCGTATGTCACTGGCGCGGTTTCCAACGCAGCAACCAAACCCTTTTGCTTAAGTCGGTCAAGCGTTTCATAAATCTTGGGACCGGGAACTCCCGAACGACGACTAATATCGTTGCCATGGGCGGGATGTTTTGACAATAGAGCCAGATAGGTCTTTGCTTCGTAACCGGTAAGACCAAAATCGTTAAGTGCTTTGACTAAGTTGGCTTGCAATTCGTCATTCAATTCATACAACTCCTTTAGTAGTATTCTAAATTACTACTATTGTATTTTTCAAGTATTTTCGAAATATTTTTTTATTGACAGAAAAATATCAGACTAAAAAAAACGACATCTGCCTTTTTATTGACGCGCTCATTTTAATCAGAGTATAGTTAAGCACAAGAATCGCTGTTTATGGAAAGAAGGTTGGATTGTGGATCGTTCAAGCGAAGCCTACAAAGAATTCCTCGAGAACGTATTGGAGCAAGTCGATGGAACGATTGTCACCGATAGCGAAGGGACCGTCGTCTATCTCAATAAAAAATATGCCGAAATGCTCGGTGTTGATCCGGTAACGGCCATTGGCAAGCACGCCCGCGAAATCATCCCGCAAACCCGGATGGATATTGTGGCCCAAACCGGCCAGGAAGAAATCGGTTCCGTTCACATGATCAATGGCGTGACTCCAGTTGTCTGCAATCGCATCCCTTTGATCAAGGACGGGAAAACGTTTGGAGCGGTAGCTTTTACGACGTTTCGCAAACTAGATGAAGTGGCGGGCCTGTTCAGTGAAATTAACCGCCTCAATCTGGAACTGAAAGAATACAAATCCGAACTGATTAAACTGCGTGAAACGAAATATACGTTGAACCAAATTGTTGGCTCTTCGGTTCAACTGAATCAGGTCAAAGAAATTATCAAAAAAGTGGCGCCATCCAAATTGGCTGTTCTGATCAGCGGCGAAACCGGAACCGGCAAGGAACTTTTTGCCCAAGCGATTCACCAACTTAGTCCGAGAAAGCACAAACCGTTCATCCGGATCAATTGCGCAGCGATTCCCAAAGACCTTTTGGAATCGGAACTGTTCGGATACGAGGAAGGCGCGTTCAGCGGGGCTAAGAAAGGCGGCAAGCCGGGCAAGTTTGAAATGGCCAATGGCGGTACGCTACTGCTGGATGAAATTAACGAGTTGCCGATTTATCTGCAATCAAAACTCCTGCGCATCATTCAGGAGCAAGAGATCGAACGGGTCGGCGGCGTAAAAACGATCAAACTTGATGTGCGGTTGGTTTGCACAACAAACCGAAATATGCCGGAACTGGTCGCGAGTGGCGATTTTCGCGAAGACCTGTTCTACCGGATCAATGTGGTGGAAGTGGCTATTCCGGCTCTGCGCGAGCGCAATACGGACATTCGAGAACTTGCGCAACATTTTATCAAGAAGATCAATGCCAATCATGGACTGGGGATAACGGGAATCAGCGAAGACATCCTCCAACTGTTTGCCGAATACAAATGGCCGGGCAATATCCGCGAACTCGAACATGTCATGGAACGGGCGGCTGTCATGGCGATTTCCGGCGAACTGAACACATCGCATTTTGATTATCTCATGCCACGGTTGTTGGGAGAAGCTGATGCCGAAGCCCGGAAAACGGCCGGGCTCGAACACGTAAAAACCGTTGCTGAAAAACAGGCCATCCTCAATGCCTTGGCAAAGACAGGCGGCAATAAAACCCTTGCAGCGAAAGAGCTAAATATCCACCGCACTGTTCTCTATACCAAATTAAAAAAATACGGCATCGTGTAGCGGTTTCGCTACACAGCCGCAGCGATTCCACTACACAAAACCCCCTCGGAAGCCCGGAAAACAGGCTTTCAAGGGGGTTTTCTCGTTGGCACGCTATTTGCATTATATGAAAAATTGAGCGGGAGAAATATTGTCTTTCACAAAGCTTCTACGCGAAAACAAGTTCAGTTAAAAGGAGAGGAATTTTAAGATGGCGCAAAAGTTGATCATTACCGCAGCAGTTACCGGTGCAGTCCACGTTCCCAGCATGACCCCCTATTTGCCGATTACGCCAGAGCAAATCATTGATGATGCGGTTGCCGCGGGTGAGGCGGGCGCTGCCGTAGTCCACATTCACGCACGCAATCCCGAGACGGGACGACCAACCAGCGATTTAAGCCTGATGGCTGAGATTGTGTCCGGAATCAAAAAACGTTCGGAAATCGTCATTTGTATTACCACCGGCGGACAACTGGGAATGTCTCTGGAAGAGCGAATTGCCCCGGTGTCGGTGTTTAAGCCGGAGCTAGCCTCATGCAATGCCGGATCAGTAAATTTCGTATTGGCGCCAGCGGCGGCCAAAATCAAGCAGCCGCTCTATGACTGGGAAATTCCCTTTCTGGAAGGAACAAACGACCTGGTCTTTGCTAACACATTCAAAGGACTGGAATACTACATCACCACCATGAATCAGCACGGAACACTTCCGGAATTTGAAGTGTATGACGTGGGGATGGTCAATAACATCGCATATTTCATCAAAAAAGGCATCGTGAAAAAACCGGTCTACATCCAGTTTGTCATGGGCATTTTGGGCGGCATTCCCGCCACCATCGACAACCTGAACTTTTTAGTCAAAACAGCCAAAGAACAAATCGGTGAATTTGAATGGTCTTGCGCCGCAGCCGGACGCCATCAAATGCCGCTGACCACGGCTGCCGTGGCGATGGGCGGCAATGTGAGGGTCGGCTTGGAAGACAATATCTTTAGTAAACCAGGAATCCTGGCCAAAGCCAGCAGCGAGCAAGTAACACTGATACGAAATGTTGCGGATGCTCTTGGCAGAGATGTTGCTTCTCCGGCGGAAGCTCGAACCATTTTGGGGCTCAAGGGAAATGATAAAGTCGGCTTCTAGCGGCGGAACAAATCTTACTTGATAAGGAGAGCAAAAGTCATGATCAGGAAAATCGGTATTATCGGCGCTGGAACCATGGGGCATGGAATCGCCGAATCCTTTGCAATGTACGGTTACGACGTAAATCTGTATGACATTAATGCCGCAGCGCTGGAAAAAGCTAAGCTGGAAATGGAACAAGAATTGGTAATGTTGGCGGAAGAGGCAATATTCGCCAGAGCAGAACTGCCGAAAATTCTTGAACGCATTAAGCTGTCAACGGATCTGAAGCAAACGGTCGAAGACCGCGACTATGTCATTGAATGTGCGCCGGAGAATTTGGAACTAAAGAAAAACTTGTTCAAACAACTGGATGAAATCTGCCCGGCCAAAACGATCCTGGCCAGCAACACTTCGAGCCTGCCGCTCGGTGAAATGATGGAATTGGTTGGCGAAGACAGAAAAAAGCGGATGATGGTCAACCACATGTTCAATCCCGCCCATTTGATTCCGCTGGTTGAACTCTCCTTTTTCGGCAATATGCCGGAAGAAATCTTTGCGGAAGTGGAAGATTTATACTTGTCCATCAAAAAGCAACCCATCCGGATTGTCAAAGATGTGCCCGGCTTAGTCGCCAACCGTATCATGCAGGGCGTTGCCCGTGAAGTATTTTCCTTGATCGAGCAAGGTGTAGCTGATGCTGCCGATATCGACCGGGCGCTGAAATTTGGTCCCGCGTTCCGCTATGCAACCACCGGCCAATTGGAGGTATCCGACTTTGGCGGCCTGGATATTTGGTGCATCGTGGGCGATAACCTGCTGAAAGCCATGGATAACTCGCAAAGTGCGAACAAATTGCTGCGGCAAAAAGTAAGTGAAGGAAAATTGGGGGTGAAGAGCGGCGAAGGGTTTTATCGGTACGATCCCGACAAAGTGGCCGACATCAAGATACATTTCATGAAAAAATTGATCCGGCAGTTGAAAGTCTCGCAAACTTATGTTTAAGTTGACAGCAATAAAACAGGAGGGATAAATTAAATGGATCTTAGTGTAATAGGCATCCTTATCTCATTGGCGGTTCTGGTCATTCTTGCCCTGCGTGGCTGGCACATCATTCTGCTTGCGCCGATCGCTACTGTAATTGTTTGTCTGTTCTCGGGGCTCGATGTTCTGCAAAGTCTCTATGGTCCATACATGGACGGCTTTATCAGTTACGCCAAACGGTTTTATCTGGTTTTCTTGGGCGCGTCCTTGTTTGCAAAATATATGGATGATTCGGGCGCAGCAAAAAAAATCGCCCTTGCCATAATGGGCAAAGTTGGCAAAGACAAACCGTTTCCCATGTTGGTTGCCATATGGGTGATTACCTCCGTGTTGACCTATGGCGGCGTGAATTTGTGGGTTGTCGCGTTTGCACTGATTCCGATTGCTTTGCCCATCTTCAAGGAAATGAATCTGCCTTGGCATCTTTGCCTTGCTCCGTTCATGCTTGGCCTGGGTACGGCTACCATGACGATGTTCCCCGGAACTCCGGCGATTCAAAACATCATGCCGACGAAATATTTAGGAACCACGGCAGCGGCCGCGCCTCTTATCGGCGTAGTTTCGTCCATCGTTTGCTCGGCTCTCGGGTTATACTACACCAAGTGGGCGTTGAAAAAAACGCAACAGCGCGGCGAAGTATTTTCACAACCTGAAAATTTGACAATCGGTAATGTGGATAAAGTCGAGCTGCCCTCATTGATCGTATCGATTATTCCGCCGGCAGCGTTGCTAATCATTCTAAACGTCTTCAAGATTGACATTGTGTACTCGCTTCTCGCCGGAACCCTACTGTGTATCGTATTGTTTTACAAATATGTTGGCAATCACTTGGATACCCTTAACAAGGGCGCGGTCAACACCATCCTGCCCTTGGTAAACACCTGCGCCGACGTAGGGTTTGGCAAAGTTGTCGCCGCGACAACCGGCTTCACAGTAGCGGTAAATGCTTTGATGAATATTCCCGGCCATCCGCTGATCTCCATGGCTGTCGCAACCAACTTGTTGGCAGGGCTCACAGGGTCCGGGTCCGGTGGTCTGGGAATTGCACTGGAAGTATTGATCCCCAAATATCAAGCGCTGGGAATCAATCCGGAAGTTATTCACCGTATTGCCTCAATGGCTTGCGGCGGCTTGGACACCATGCCGCACAACGGCGCAGTAATCACCATTTTGGCGGTCTTTGGCTTAACGCACAAAACCGGATACAAGCATATGTTTGCCACTTGTGTGGTTGTTCCGCTGATCACAATCGTTCCGGCGATTGTCATGGCAATCCTGTTCTATTAAAAATCAATCGACTTTCACCGACTAGTAAGCGCCCCTGCGGGGCGTACAACGAAAGCCCGCCACCGTCGAGTGGCGGGCTCTTCAGTTTTGCTTCATTTCCCGCTGCAAGGCAATAAACACTTCCACCAGCTCAGCGTCAAACTGTGAACCGGCGCAGCGTTGCAACTCTTCTATCGCCTCATCGTCCGACATCGCCTTTCGATAAGGCCGGTCGTTGGTCATCGCGTCAAATGCATCCACAATTCCAAGGACGCGGCACTCGATGGGAATCTGTTCGCCGCTGATGCCGAGCGGGTAGCCGTTGCCGTCCCAATGCTCCTGGTGTTTCAAGATGCTGTCGGCAATCGGCTCCAGATCAGGCGAAGACTTGGCGATCCGGTAGCCAATCTCGCAATGTTGCCGCATAATCACCTGCTCAGCGTCGGTCAATTTTCCCGGCTTTTTCAGGATACTGTCAGGGATGCCTACTTTGCCAATATCATGGAATTTTGCCAACAGTCGCATGTCGGCCACGACGGCTGGAGCTAGCTGCAGTGTGCGGCCCATTTGCTCCATCAGGTCGCCGAGCCGGTCGGCGTGTCCTTCGGTAATATGATCCTTTGCTTCCAGGGCCACCATCATTGTTTTGACGATTGAGCCGCGAACGCTCAGGCTTTGATGCATTTTCTGACGGTACATGTTGTTGTCGGCGGTTTTAAACAAGATATCGGTATCTTCCGATGCCTCGCCGACTGCCCATCCCATCGACACGCTCAGTGGAAGCTGCGGGCAATTTTGGTTGTGTTCGTCAATTTTCGCCCGGTACACTTCCTCCAATTCTCTCATCATTGCGGGCGTGCCACCGGCGACCACCACGGCCATTTCATCGCCGCCAATCCTAGCCGCGTAACTTGGCGCGACAATCCCGGCGTTTAGCAGGGCTGCGATCACCTTCAAAATCTCATCGCCCTGGCGGTGTCCCAGAGTATCATTGATCAGCTTCAACCCATCAACATCACAGACAAAGAGTCCGAATGGCTCATGCGCACCAGAATTTTTGCGGGCCATGTCGTTTTCAAAATAGGAACGGTTGAATATTCCGGTCAACGGATCGTGTTGCCGCAAGAACTCCGCCGTGCGTTGACTCTGCTCCAGCTTGCCGTGCGATTCGGTCAAATCGCGCACGCTTTGCTGCAGTTCCAGCTCCGAGCGGCGTTGTTTGCGGGCGGCGACCAGCAGCCGTCCCGAGAAAAACAAAATGAACAGCGACACCAAGCCGGCTACCGTGTAATAAACCTGGATGCGGTGCACCATCGGCGATAACGCCGCTTCAGCGATTCCTACCTGCACGACCAATGGATAGTCAGGCATCACCCGGTAGCTGTAAAAACGCGGCGTGTTAAAATTCATGCCCCGGCTATAATAGAATCCCGTGCTGCTTTGCGCGAGCTTTTGCCACAGCAGCGCGCTGGAAAGATCGTAATTGATCTCTTTCTCGACGTTGCTGGCCCTGACAATCTTGTCCAGTCCGGTCAGGCGAACCACATAGTTTTCATTGAATTTCATGTCGTTATAGAACCGGGAAAAATAGAACGGTGACATCGCGATTGTTGCAATGCCGCCGAAACTGCCGTCGGCTTGGTTAATCCGCCGGGACAGCTGGATGGTGTATTTCTGTGAAACGCGCCCCAGTGCGGCTTTGCCGATAAAAAGCTTATTTGCGTCTTCATGGCGGTGGGAATAAAAATGCGGCAGGTCGGCGAAGCTGGCCTGCGGGTCGACCGGTAGCGCACTGACGACCGGACGGCCTTGTACATTGAGGATCGATGTTTGGGTAATTAAGGAATCAGTCGCGATTTGGCGCAGGATGTCCGATAGCGCGACGGTGTTGCCGCGTCTTTCATATTCGTTTTTCAACAGCACCAAGTATTGTTCGTTGGTTTTGAGCACTCGCCGCACATGTTCTTCAAATGCCAGGGCAAATTTGTTGTTTTCCTCCCAGACGTTCTCGATAGTCGTCTTGCGGTCCCAGTCGGCGTGCAGGAACGCACCGCTCCAAGTAATGAAGAGCAGCAGCGCGCAGAAAACTGCAATGGATGGATTAGGCGATAACCAATTGCGAAAGATTTGTATGGCCTTATCCATTCGTTTCACGCCTTTCGAAGGTTTCATACAGCCTCTTTCTTGATTCTCTATGGTTTTATAAATATCCTGCTCATGGAAAATTCTTATCCAGTGACGGAGCTGGCGGTGGCGGAAGTGTGCTTCCCGAACACCCTCGTTAGCAGACTATGGTGTTCATTTTTTTGTTTAGGGTCTGCTATAGCCCCCCCTTTGACTCCGCTAGTATCAACTTTTTCTTGACGTCAATAATTTTCATGTCGATAATTTTAAATTATGTCGTTATTAAACAACTCGCCTGCATTAATTCTCCGACTAATTTTTAAATAGAAAAACCGTTCAATTCTTTCTGGCTTAGCCTTTGGCAATCCGTCTCCTGCAATAGGACGGCGGCTGGCATGATATAATAATGGCAGATTTTTTCGGCCGCCACAGGAAAGGGTGATTGTCATCTCTCCCCGGCTTGAGGCGCACCGCGAGATCGACCTGCTGCTTCGCCGGCGTATCACGGCGAAATAAACGTTTTGTAACCGATGGATAATCTGTTGGACAGGATCACCGAGCTGGTATAGTAGTCCAGCGAGGGCTGCGAAAGGGATGAACACGATGGATCAGACCATGATCGCCGATTTCCAGCATAAACTCAGCGCCATTTTCGACCAAGTTTCCGAGCCGCTTTACCACGACGGGGAGGGGCCATTCTTCATGGCCACCCAAGAGCAAGGCGGCGACGTGAGATTTTTCGTCTACGAAGCCAACAGCGTGGAAACCTTTCTCGCCGATCCGGAGAAACTGCCGGCGGCGTTTGCCGAGGCCGATTTCCTGTTCAGCGCGACGGACGGGCTCGACATGACGAATATTGAGCAGAGCCAGCGCGATTATGTGCTGTATATGATCCGCCTCGCGCCCGATTCGCCGGCCTGCCGCCAGGCGATCCGCGAGCTGAACGAGAAGAACCCCGAACAGTTGCTGAACATCGCTTTGCTGAATGAACTGGGCAACATCGTGCCTGCTGCGATGCTGGTGGATGCGCCGGTGCTGCTGTCGTAAACCTACGCCACCGAAATAACTACACTGGATTTTGAGGCCCGCTGCCGTTTTGGTGGCGGGCGATTTGTTTTGCCGAAACCGATATTCGGCCAAAATCAGCGATATTTTCCGCGCTCTTCCCCTGAGATGGGATTTCTGCAGATTACCCGGCGCTCCGGCTGGAATCCTGCCAAATGCTAGCAGGTTCTGTTTTGTTTTTGTACAAGCGGCCAGATTTGTTAGAATCAACGATTATTTTTGCTCCCGCCAGGGATTACTGGACTTCCGGCAGCGCTACAGCACCAGCCTCATTCTGTAGGCTTTTTGGAACCCCACGTCTTACGCGGGGTTTTCGATATAAAAAACGAACGCCCGGAAAACATTTCCGGGCGTCGATAAGCCTGTATCTGTCAATATTTATTTCCCTGGAGCCGCGGCAGGCGGATTACCCCGCGGACCATTGTGGTTGCCATGTCCGCCATTCATCATTCCGCCATTCATCATTCCGCCACTCATCATCTGATCCATGTGTTTCTTCATCAGGTCAGCTTGCTCTTGCGTCATGGCTCCACTTTTCACATGGGAATCGAGCATTTGCTGCCTTTTTTCCGGGTCAGCGCAAGACATTGCATTGCCGGCCGGTGCTGCCATCGCTACCGCTGCCACTCCCAAGACTCCCAGGATCAGGGCCACCGCTAAAATCGAACTTACTTTCTTTGTGAACATAGTTGTTTGCCTCCTTGTTTTTGTTTAGCTAGCTTATGAACAAATCATAGCAATGAATTATGTAGAACCTGTGAAGAAGTTGTGAAGTTCTTATGCTGATTTAACCAAAAAAATCCGCATCACTTCTTCACAGTCCATTCACAGGTTTTTCACATTGTTTCGCTACAATCAAATCAAAGTTAAGATTAGCTTTCAGTTAAAGTTAAAATTATTAACGAAAAGAGGGACAAATAATGAACAAAAAAGCAATCCGCGTATTCCTGGCCGCGTACTGGCCCTGTCCGTCACCACCGCCGTCCTGTTGCCCGCCATAACATCGGTGTATGCCGCAACCGCCCCGACTGAAACGCCTGCCAAACCGGACCAGGCGCCAACACCGCAACCGCCCCCCACTGATCCGCCCAAAGACAAAACCGATCCCCACTCTGGTCATCACTGATTTCCGGAGTGTTTCAAGGGCAGCTTTCCCCCAGGATAGGCTACCCTTTTTATCCTCACTGTCATAATAAATGTAGGTTGTCTTTATGTGGCTGCTACTTTTCTTCCAGCTTCTAGCGGGTCGGCTAATTGTCAGAGATGAAATGAGGGTTATTCGATATGTTTTCAGCGGCGCATAGACCTTTTTCATTACGCAACAAAATGTTTCTCGCGTTTTTCCTTTTATCCGCCTTCATCATCGTCGCCATTACTTTCGCACTGTTCAACCACATGCGCTCGAACCATCTGGACACGCTGAAACGAGACTTAAGAGTTATCTCCGGCATGGCTGCATGGAAAATGCAAGAAACTGTGCTTGAAAACAGTAACCGAGCGGACGCTGGCTCCCACGATGCATTACACGACCAATTAGCCCGAATAAAGGAATACGGGTTAAACATAAATAAAATCTTCATCCTCAAATTGACAGGAAAAGCAGATGCTCCACTCGAAATCAGCGACGATCTGGAATCAAGCAAAGCGGACTCGCATGTTGGCGAGCCGTATCGTCTACCATCTGGAGTAACTCTTGAAAATCTGCTGGCTGGTCCGGTTGTCACCGGAACAGTTTCCCGATTTACCGGCGAAACCATCACCGCATTTGCACCTATCCGCGATCATAGCGGAATCTCTGTTGCGATTCTGGGTCTCGTCGTTGATTCTGCGCAAGTCGTTGATGATATTAACCACTTCTTTGTTGAATTACTCCGCATTGGTGTTATAGCTACTCTTATCGTTGCGGCAATCACCTGGATGTTAGCAAACAATTTTTCCCGTCGCCTGTCTCGCCTTGACGATGCTCTGACTCGCATCACGACCGGCCAGCTTGACATTTCGCTTGCGGTGGACGGACGAGACGAAGTTGCAACTCTGGCGGCCCGCATCAATCAAGTGGCCTGCACCATCCATAGCGATCGCGAAAAACTGCTGCTGGATACTATCGAATCTCTGATTGCAGCGCTGGAAGCGAAGGACCCTTATACTTTCGGCCATTCCTCCCAAGTAAGTTCTTTGACCGTCGCCATATCACATCAACTCAATGTAAAAGAAACAGACATATTTCAGTTCCGCATTGCGGCCTTGCTACATGACATCGGCAAAATCGGTGTGCCCGATCAAATACTGAACAAACCTGGTTTATTGGATATTGAAGAACGGAAATCCATCGAGCAGCATCCTGTCATCGGGGCCAAAATTTGGGCCGGAATTCCGGCGTTGTCGCAGGTAACCGAAATTGTACGACATCACCATGCCCGCTGGGATGGAGCCGGCTACCCGGAGCCATTGGCAGGGAACGAAATTCCCCTTGGGTCCCGCATCATCGCTGTAGCTGATTCCTTTCAAGCCATGACGTCCAACCGCACCTACCGCACCGGAATGCCGGCAACTGCTGCACTGGCCGAACTTAAGCGTTGCTCCGGCGCTCAATTCGATCCGGACGTAGTCGCGGCGTTTGCAGTAATATCCGAAACACTTTATCCTCAAGACTGATTTCGCGTTGATCTGCCCAAAATGTTCAGCCAAATTCACATCACTTCTTCACAATTCCTTCATCAGACCTTCATAGTCCCGCGTTATACTGAAGACAAATAAAGAAGGAGGTCGACCGACATGATGATGGGATATGGATTTGACGGACCGTTGGGATGGCTGGGTATGATTATCGGAATGGTTGTCCATCTGGCATTCGTAGGCTTGATCGTACTCGCTGTGATCTGGATGTTCCGGGCAGTGTTCCCTGGTAAAAGCGATGATAGCACTCCGGCTTCGTTGGAGATTTTGAAACAGCGATTTGCCAAAGGTGAAATCAGTCGCGATGAATATCAGCAGCTAAAACAAGACTTGGCCTAAACGACGCACAAAAGCCCTCTCGCGCAGAGAGGGCTTTCCTGTACAAGAGTCGAAATAAACCATTACAACCACTCCAGACAAAACAAATCAAGTCTAAAATAGTCGAGGTGAGCTTTATGCCCCAGCAGTCGGTCCTCTTGGTCGACGACGATCCGAAAATCGCCAAATTACTGCGCAGTTATTTTGAAAAGGAAGATTTTACGGTACTGACGGCCCATGACGGCCCTGCCGCCCTCCAACTGTACCGCGATAAAAAACCGGATATTCTGGTGCTGGACCTGATGCTGCCGGGCGTGAGCGGTCTGGATGTCTGTCGCCAGATCCGCAAGGACAACGACACGCCCATCTTGATGTTGACTGCCCGCGATGAAGAAGCCGACCGCCTGATCGGGCTGGAACTCGGCGCCGACGACTATGTGTCGAAACCATTCAGTCCGCGTGAAGTTGTGGCCCGCGCGAAAGCGATTCTGCGGCGCGCCCGCAAAACAGCGGAAAAAACGGAACCATTCAAAGTCGGCAAGTTCACCGTTGACACCGCCGGCTATTCGGTGAGCGTCGACGGAGTCACGCTCGACCTGACACCGACCGAATACAAGATTTTCGAACTGCTTGCCAGCCGACCCGGTCAGGTATTCACCCGGTTTCAAATGGTGGAACAGGTGCAGGGCGTTGCTTTTGAAGGCTATGAACGCACGATCGACGCCCATGTAAAAAATCTGCGGCGAAAAATCGACGACAACCCGAAAGACCCCCGCATCATCCAGACCGTATACGGAGTCGGCTACAAGTTCTCCGGTGATTCCCATGCATAGCATCACAGCGCGAATCACCGGCCTGATGTTTCTCTCGATCCTGCTGACCGTGGTCGTGCTGCTGTATCTGGCCAATCACCAGATGGACCTGCATTTTGGCAACTATCTGGCTGCCCAGCGTAGCGGCACGGGTATGATGCCGATGATGGGATCGATGGGGTCGGCCGAACAGGCATTTCTGGATAACATCCACCGCTCGCTCTACTGGGTCGGCGGCTTCATTTTACTGATCGGCCTATTGGCCAGCTATTTGCTCGCCCGCAGCATCACCGTTCCCATCCGCAAACTTGGCGAAGCTCTGGCTGCCGTTGAAATGGGTCAATACGGCCAGACCGTCAGTATCGACACGCGCAGCGAAGTCGGCAAACTGGCTGGCGTATTTAACCGTATGTCCTGCTCTTTGCAGGAACAGGTTGCGCTGCGGCGGCGGTTACTGGCGGATGTCGCGCATGAACTGCGGACACCGCTCACGGTTATTCAGGGCAATCTGGAAGGCATGTTGGAAGGCGTTGTCGACAAGAACGACGAAACGCTGAACTCACTGCGGGAAGAAACCGAATACTTAAGCCGGATTGTCACCGATCTGCGCGATTTGTCGCTGGCCGAAGCCGGTCAGCTCAGCCTGGAAAAATCCGCAACCGACGTCAATCTGCTGGTGCACCGGGCCGTTAGCATGCTGGAGCCGCTGGCCTTCGAACGGAATGTATCCCTGCAGGAGGACGTAACGCCGGTCCCCTCCTTATCTCTGGACTCCCGCCGCATCAGCCAGGTGTTTTACAACCTGTTGACCAATGCGATTCGTTACACGCCGGAAAACGGCGAAGTCTGCATCAGTACCCGGACGTTGTCGCGCTCCGGCAATGATTGGCTGCAAATCTCGGTCCGTGACAATGGCTGCGGTATTGCGGCGGCAGACCTGCCGTTTATCTTCGAACACTTTTACCGGGCGGACAAGGCCCGCGACAAAAAGAGCGGCGGGTCCGGCATCGGCTTGGCCATCGTCAAGCAGCTGGTTGAAATTCATGGCGGCTTTGTCGAAGCCCACAGCGAACTCGGCAAGGGCTGCCAATTCGACGTTTTTCTGCCGATTCAACAGTAACCCTCCGTCGGTTCAGCCACCAACATGAACGTGGCTTCAACAGTTTTATTAATCCTTGCGGCGCAAGCGCCGCTTTTTTTTTATTAACGATCACAAGTCAGACCAAACACCAACTTGGCATACCCCGGTGGAGTATACCTCCAGCATATTTCAACAGCATCGACAATTCAATATTTGGGGGAACGCTGAAATATTCAAGCACCATTCGCTGCGAATAACGCCGCGAATCACGGCCAAACTTTTCAGCAAATAAATCTTGCCTGCGCCACCGGAAACTATTGACGCCATTTTTTGTATATGGTATATTCTCATCATGTTTTTGAAAACAATTTTCAATTATAAAATATTTGGAGGCTTATTAAATGAAAAAATTCTGGTTACTTACGCTTTCCTTGTTCTTGTTGTCGACAGTCTTATTGACCGGGTGCGGCGGCGGAACACCTGCTCCTGCTGCAACAAAACCCTCTGTCGAAGCAAAGGAAGTCAACATTTACACTTCACGCCACTACCCCGGAATCGATGACGCAATCTATAAATCCTTCACCGACAAAACGGGAATCAAAGTCAATGTGATTAAGGCCAGCGGCGAAGAACTGCTGCAACGGATCAAAACGGAAGGCGCCAGCAGCAAAGCGGATATTTATCTGACCGCCGATGCCGGAAATCTTTACCTGGCAAAACAAGCCGGCGTATTGCAGCCATTTACCAGCCCCGCTCTGACAAAGAACATTCCTGCCGATTTCATCGATACCGATAAAATGTGGGTCGGTCTGACGATGCGGGCCCGTGTTCTCGTCTATGCCAAAGACCGGGTCAAACCGGATGACCTTTCTACTTATGAAGACCTGACGCAACCGAAATGGAAAGGCAAAATCGTCACCCGCTCTTCCAACAATATTTACAATCAGTCGATGCTGGCGGCCTTTATCGCCATGAACGGCGAAACACAGGCCAAAGAGTGGGCCAAAGGAATAACCGCCAACTTTGCCAGACAACCTGAAGGCGGCGACCGGGACCAGGCCAAGGCTGTAGCGGCAGGCAAAGCGGATGTCGCTATCATGAATTCGTACTATCTCGGTCAGATGCTCAGTTCGAAAGACCCGCTGGAAGTGAAAGCAGCAGAATCGCTTGGCGTTTTCTTCCCGAACCAGAATACGACCGGAACCCATGTGAATATCGGTGGCGCAGGAATCGTAAAGTCGGCGAAAAATGTCGATAATGCGGTTAAGTTGCTGGAGTATTTGTCAGATATCGAAGCCCAGCAAAAATTCGCTGAAGCCAGCACCGAATATCCGGTCAATCCTGCCGTAGAACCTTCGGCGCTGCTCAAGAAGTGGGGAACTTTCCGCAAACAAAACATAAATTTGTCCAAACTGGGTGAACACAACCGGCGGGCCGTGCAGATTTTCAACGAAGTCGGCTGGAAATAATCCGCTGAAAGGAATTATCACTTGTGACCAAACTGATACGCGGATTCAATGAAACGAATATCTGGAACCTGTTGGCTTTTCTGATTGTTGCCGCCACCGTCATTCCGGTTGCCAACCTCGCCCTCGGCGTTTTGCCGGGGGAAAATGAAAACTGGCGGCACATCAGGGAATACCTGCTAAAAGATTATGTGGTGAATACCCTGATCCTGTTTGGGTTTTCCGGACTATTCGCTTCCTTGATCGGCGTCAGTCTGGCCTATCTGGTTACAGTTTTTGATTTTCCGGGCCGGCGTTTTTTTCAGTGGGCATTGATCTTACCGCTCTCAGTTCCTGCATATATCGCCGCTTACACGTACAGCGGCATGCTTGGTTATACCGGAATCATCACCCGCGCTCTATCCGGGCTGTTCGGTCGGGATATCTCCATTGACATCATGTCGGTTCCCGGTGCTATCTTTATTTTCACTTTCTTTTTGTTTCCCTATGTGTACATTATCAGTCGGGCTTTTTTGGCCAAGTATACCGCGTCATTGATTGAAAGCGCGATCATGCTCGGTAAAAATTATACGCAGATTTTTTTCCAGGTCATTCTGCCGGTATCGCGCGGCGTCATCGCTTCCGGCTCTGCGCTGATCCTGATGGAAGTCGCCAATGACTACGGCGTCGCCAGTTATTTTGGCATCGACACCTTCAGCATCGCCATTTTCAAAGTCTGGTTCGGCATGGGTGATGTCGGGGCCGCTGCTCATTTGTCGCTCTACGCTCTGGCTTTTATCGTCTTTATCATTTTGGCAGAAAAAGCCATTCGTGGCCAAAAACGCTTCGCGATCGCGACAACCAAAGTCCGCCTGTTGACGCCGCATCGACTGCGTGGCGCCAAAGCGGCGATTGCCGCCGGTTACAGCATGCTGGTCTGGAGTCTGGGTTTTTTCATCCCGTTCCTCCAACTTGTCGCCTGGTCTGCGCTTACTTATGAAGAGGTGCTGGATCAAAGCTTCCTGCAGGCCACTGTGAACACCGTTTTTGCCGCTGCATTCTGCGCGTCGCTCATCGTTTGCTGCGCGGCCATCATCACCAACAGCGCCCGTATCAGCCGAAGCAGGCTGGTCAGAACCGCTGGAAAATTGACTGCGGTCGGCTACTCGGCGCCTGGCGCCGTGATTGCGATTGGCGTACTGATTTTATTCATCTGGCTAAATGCCATGACGGAGCTGTTTTGGTCCTATTCACTCATCACCAGCATCTACATGCTGCTATTCGCCTATCTCGTCCGTTTCATGGCAGTTGGCTGCAATTCACTGGAAAATGGCTTTGAGAAAATTGGCAAGACCTATTTCGAAGCTTCGCGGACTCTTGGTTTCGGCGTAACCCGGACCTTTTTCAAGGTTGATTTCAAAATGCTGCTACCTTCGATGATCGGCGCATTTTCGCTGATTTTTGTCGATATGGTCAAAGAACTGCCCTTGACCCTGATACTACGCCCCTTCAATTTCAACACCCTGGCAACCAAGGTCTATGAATATGCCCACGATGAACGGGTTCACCACAGTGCACCGGTTGCCCTGATCATCATCGCCATCTGTTCGATTTCCGTCTACAGTCTGTCCAAACTGGACAAGGAGTGATCAGCATGTTTTTGCAACTGAAAAATATCAACTTTAAATACGACGGCAATCACCAGTATGTGTTGAAAGATTTCCATCTCCAGGCAGCAAAAGGAGAAATCGTATCGATCCTTGGCCTGAGCGGCAGTGGCAAAAGCACTGTCATCCGCCTGATCGCCGGGCTGGAAGTCCCTGCCGGCGGAACCATCGAAATCAATGGCAGACTGGTCGCCGGCCCTGACAGCTTTGTTCCGCCGGAAAAGCGCAAAGTGGGAATGGTGTTTCAGGACTATGCCCTGTTTCCCCATTTGTCGGTTTACGAAAACATTGCATTCGGCCTTTCCCATCTGAGCAAAGCGGAGCTGTCAGCCCGGGTGAACAGCCTGCTGGAACTTATCAACATGAGCGAGTACGGCAGCCGTTATCCTTACCAACTCAGCGGCGGCCAACAACAACGCGTCGCCGTGGCACGGGCGCTGGCGCCAAAACCGGACCTGCTGCTGATGGATGAGCCGTTCAGCAATATCGATTGTGAGTTGAAACAAAAGATGCGCGGTGAAATCCGTGAAATCTTAAAGTCTGAATCGGCAACCTGTTTGTTTGTCACTCACGACAAAGCGGATCTGGAAGACCTGTCGGATCGCTCAATCACGATAGAGCCCAACTGAAAAAGAAGCCCGCAGACAAAGAAATAGCGGGCCGAAGCCCGCGCGTAGCGACACCATGGCAATTTACGATTCCAGTTTAGTTTGCGAATTCAATCCGGTTCTTGCCCGATTTTTTGACCCGGTACAACGCTTCGTCCGCATGCCTCATTACCACCTCGCGTTCGCGAGACCCGTCCCAAAAAGCGCAACCAATGCTGCAGCCGATCCGGGCCGATTGCTGTCCAATCGCTACCGGCTCGGCAACCTGAGCCAAGATCCGCTCGGCGACAGGCAGTACCATGCTCTGTTCTTTTCCGGCATGCACGAAAAGGACCACGATGAATTCATCACCGCCAATCCGGGCTGCAAGTTCTTCGCTGCGCAAATTGTGTTTGAGCCGTTTGGCTGTTTCAGCCAGAACTTGATCGCCGGCAGCGTGGCCCAGGCTGTCATTCACCGCTTTGAATCCATCAAGGTCGATAAACAGAAAAGCCAGAGCCAGCCCTTCTTGCCGCAGCACCATCGCCTGCGCCTTTGTCAAATACTCGTCCAGTCCCAACCGGTTCGGCAAACCGGTCAGTTTGTCAAAATAGGCGATGCCTTCCAGTTTGGCAACCGTTCCTTGATACACGGAAACACTATCGACCAATTCCCGCAATGAGTCCGCCAACTGTTCGATTTCGAAGATTCCTTTCGGCGTTTCGATAGGCTCCTTGCCGCCAAATCGCAAGCGATCCGCCGTGCGCGCCAGTTTCACGATCGGTTTGGTGATAGCGTCTGAAAAATACCAACCGGCCACAGCAAACAAGCTGGCGAAAAAAGCCGCCAACAGCCAAATGAATTGTTGCAACCGATTCGCAGCCGCATGCGCCAGCTCAATCGGTTGCCGAATTAGCACGACCCACCCCAAACCTTTGTAGTCGAGATAGCCCTCGCCAATGTCAAACCCTGTGATATAGGCCGCGTTGCCCGGCCACACTTCCTGCAACCAGCCTGATTGCCCTTGCAGGGCCTTTTTTATGCTGGCCAGCTCCAATTTTTGACCCAGCATTTCCGCCGGCCCCAACAGCACGCTGCCTTCCTGACGGCTAATGATGAATATCTCGCCTTGCCGCCGCTCGGCCATTGGTTGAAACATTGATTGTTTCAGTTGCTCGGCCCATTTCCAGCTTAGGTGGGCCGCCAGCACGCCGATTGTTTTGCCGGTATTGTCTTTAATCGGCATACTGATGTCGACAAATTTCATCGGTTCCCCGCTGGGATTCGGCAGCAGTTTTGCCAGCAGGACGGCATCATGCACGTCGCCGACGAACTCTCCCTTGATTCCTTCCTGGAAAACCGGTCGCGCGGCAATGCTTTGTCCGACCAGGATATGATTGGTAGCCGCCCATACTGTGCCTTTATCGTCGGTTACGCCAATCCAGGAAAATGCGGCAATATTCATTTGCAGCCGATTCAATAGAGCTTCAGCGGCGGCGGGATTCCGCCGGTCCTTGAATTCATTCAGTTCCGCCAACATCCGCACTTCGACCGTCCGGCCCCACATATACTGGTCCAGTCGGCTTGTCATCATGTACGCGGTCGCCGCCAGCGCCGTCCCTTCCTGGTTCTTGAAGTCCTCAGCGGCGCGCCAGCCGATACTAACGCTCAGTACCGCCGCCAACAAGCCAATCAGCAATACGATCATTACTACGACTCTGCGCCGCAAACTCCAGGTCATTGGACGCCTCCGATTACAGCCGTCAATCCGGCAATTTTTCCGTATTCTCAACGATAACCTGAGTAATCTTGTTTGCTGGCCTGCACGCGGGCCTTTTTCTTGTTTCTCGCCGGCGTTGCCGATTTCCTGCCGATGGAAAAATAAAATCCAGCGGTGGTTTTCCGCTGGACAAAAAACACCTGCCGCAGTTATTGTGACAGGTGTTTTGCTATCTTGAGCCGAGTTCTTATTATTCTATTCTTCGCCGGCCAATTTGAAAATGACCAGCTGTACCTCTGCAGCCATGCGCTTCACTCCTTAGATCTGGAATTTGGCCACGGCTGCCTGCAAGCCTTCGGCCAATTTTGCCAGCGCCTGGCTGGAAGCGGCGATCTCCTGCATCGATGCCGACTGCTCTTCGGTTGCCGCCGATACGTTCTGCGACTCCGCTGCAGCATCTCGGCTGAGATTCTCGACTTCCTTGATCGAGCTGACAATCCGCTGGCTGCCGATCGCGGCTTCATTGACCGCCTTGGCAATCACAGCCACCTGCTCGGTCACCTGGTTGATCTGACTGTTGATCGCGGCAAAATTATTGCCTGCCACGTTCACCAGATCAACACCCTGCGTGATGTCGCGGATTGCCACGTCGATCGCGCCAACCACATTGCCGATACTTCCATGGTTCTTGTCTACCAGTTCTTTGATTTGATGCGCCGCAGCTTCCGACTGCTCAGCCAGTTTGCGCACTTCTTCCGCCACTACGGCAAAACCGCGTCCCTGCTCTCCGGCCCGCGCCGCTTCAATCGCGGCATTGAGCGCAAGCAGGTTAGTCTGACCGGCTATCGTCGAAATCAAGCCAACGATCTCGCCGATCTGCGCCGAACTTGCTTTCAGCTCTTCGGCAGCGACTTGGGCTTGTTTCGAACCTGTGCTGACCGCTCCCATCTGACTGACCGCTGTATCGATCGACTTTTTGCCTTCGATCGCCGCCTTGGCCGTCTGGCTGGACAACGTTGCCATTTCGCCGGCTGTTGCCGCCACTTCTTCCATGGTGGCAGAGATTTCTTCGACAATCGCCGAGGTTTCGTTTACAGCGCCGACCTGTTTTTCGCTGCCCATCGCGACTTGTTGGATGGACTGCGCCACATTGTTGGCCGCTTCCGCCGATTGCTGGGAACTGGCGGTCAGTTGTTCGCTGGATGCAGCCAGTTGCTCGGATGACTGTGATACTTGGCGGATCAGCCCTCGCGTGCTGCGAATCATCTTGTCAAACGAACGGGCCATATCGCCAAATTCATCGCCTCGCGTCAAAAATTCCTTGTCGATGTCCTTGTCAAAATAGCCTTCGGCCATTCTGTCCACTCGTTCAATCACTGATTTGAGCGGTTTGGTGATCAAGCGAGTCAGGAAGATGCTGACCATGATGCCAAGCGCCAGTGAAACGATCGTCAAAATCAACATGACCTGACGTAAAGCGGAAGTATCTTTATCCGCCTTGTCTACACGATTTTTGGTGACCGAATTTGCTTCTTCGAGAATCTCCGCCAGTTCTTTCGTAACAACGCCGGTAAACGGAACCAATTGACGTCCGATTCCCATGAATTTTTGTTCCGCCTGATTTAAGGCCGCGAAATTTGCTGCTGGAGATTTTTTCAATTCGTGATACTCTTTGACAGCAGGAAACAGCTGTTTGACAACTCCGTCTTTATACTTGCGCAGATTTTCCTCTGCACGGGCCGCTGCTTCTTTTACCTTGGGATTTTTGGAGTTTTCGGCAATCTCGCCAAAGCCTTTTAGTGCAGTGTCAAAATGACCGTCTGCTTGTTTTGCTAAATTTTCGTCGCCATATACCATATAACCGCGTGTTGCTAAAACTCCGCTGACAAAATTGAACCGGGAGTTTGCAGCCGCACTGGTCCGCCGATTCGCCCTCGCCAAATCGCTGGTCAAGTCATCGAGTTCCGACGCCTTATAATAAGAATAGCCTCCCATGATGAACAGGATAATCAAGACAATCCCAAATCCCAGTGCAATTTTCGCTCCGACCTTCATACGCATTTCACTTCACATTCCTTTCGTTTGTTCTAAATCGAAAACACCTCGCGCCTGGGGCTTGGGGCTTGGGGCTTTAAAGACTATCTATCGTCTTACATAATCTTGTAACTCCTTTATAATCATTATATCTATCGGAGGTGATAATTTCCATTAGCGACCACAGCTAATTATTTTCCAGCGTATGGTCACTTTATTATCCACGACGGATAAGTGCTCGCCAAAAAGTCAAAACTCTATCGTTCTAATATAAATAGAACTGACCAATACGCTCAGATTCTCAGACTGCAGCAAAAAACCGGGCCAAACAGCCCGTTAGGTTACCCTTCGCGTCCATTTCAACCGGCCTTAAAACCGATCCAGGAGCGTTTTGATTTTGTCAAATTGAGCCAAATTAGCGGCTTTTAAATCCTTTTTTCGCCACATCGTACCAGGTTCGCCGCAGCAATTTTGAGCCGCAGGCCGGGCAGGCCATTGACAGTTAAATTTCTAAAACGACACATAAAAAAGGCTTCCGGCGAAAATCGCTGAAAGCCTTGATCTTTCTATGGTGCCGAAGGCCGGACTCGAACCGGCACGCCATCGCTGACGGCAGATTTTGAGTTTCTCCAAGGGGTTTTGGGGTACTTTTCCGCAAGCCTGAACACTACGCGCAAACCGGATGATTTTATTGACTTGACTCAGTTTTTTCACGGTGTATTTCGCCCCATCTCACCCCATCCTATTTTAG
The DNA here is from genome assembly GCA_018434355.1 of Sporomusaceae bacterium. Lineage (GTDB taxonomy): Bacteria > Bacillota > Negativicutes > UBA1444 > UBA1444 > UBA1444. Next base: position 66,839 of record JAHDPL010000019.1, read on the forward strand.
CACTGTGTGTTCAAAATATGTTCAAACATTTACCCAGAGAATTTCCAGTTATCAATAGACGTTAAGGAGCAATTTCCAGTCTGTATTTTTGAGCGTCCACGTTATGTGGACATTTAACATTTGATTCTTGGCCAAAGAATTATTTTAAACTCATTCGGCGACCGCTTGAATGCCATAGATATCTGGGGGGGTTAGGCCAGAGTCCGGCAAACCAATAGACACATGAGAAACCAAAGTCAATCCCTGTAAAATCAAGCTTTCTGACAAGTTTAAGTAACCAATTTGACTACTGCTGAAAAACGCCTGTCACAAAAAAAGTAGTCAGAGAAGTAGTCAAAATCGCCGGGATTGAATATGCGCAGGAAGATTCTTTGGAATCGCCGCGACCTTGGGCAAATTCCTTCCGGCGGTTTTTGCCGTCTCCCTTCCAACGCATCCCAAGCAACTTATCTGTTAAACCGATTTAACAACCTGCTTAAGCTGAACCCTTGCAAAACTGTTCCTAATCCGGGCAATCTTGAACAGGATGATCAACCGGCCCGCCATCTTGCAGATCAGGAAACTCTATCATCGGCGGTCAAACAGAATCTGAAACTCATTTTCAATGAAAAGCACCTTGGTTAAGCGAGTTATCTCCAACAATTCCTTTGCTAAACCCGAGACCCCTCGCAGAATAATTCTGGCGCTGTTTTTTATAGCATATTTATGGATAAGCACCAAACTTCCCAAACAGGCAACGTCAAGATATTCCAGCGCAGACATGTCGATGAAAATTTCTTTATGGCCTTGCTTGATTATGTCAAATATTTTTTCTTTGAATACCAGAATATCTTCTACGTACATGCATCCAGATATTTTAATTTCCATATAATTTTCATAGCCCAAGGTAGTAATTTTGAATTCCATGATTCGTCCCTTTCGTTAAAATTGTCTGCCGAAGATCTTTTCAATTTCAACTGCTTGCTTCTCCGTAGCAACGAGATTATTCTATGACTGTGCTTCAGTTCTCTTGCCAATCTCAAGGGATTCCTTGAATTTTGCCCAACATCGGCATATCTTCCGAACACAATTGTTCTAGCCACCTATTTGACTGGATTAGCCTATTAGGCCTTGCGGGTCATAAGAACATCGTTACTTGACCAGAATTCCCATGGCTTTGTCCAGTTTGGCCCGGAAGTTGTTGTACTCATACATGGCTTTCAAGTAGTTGTTCTTGGCCGTGGTCAGCGCCACCTGCGCGTCCAACACGTCCAGGTTCGTCCCCACGCCGGCCTGGTAGCGGATGACCTTGATCTTGTAGTCCTCTTCCGCCAACCCCACCGCCGAACTGCTGGTGGCGATGCTCTGTTCGGCCGATTTCAGGCTCAGGTACGTCTGACGCACGTCCAGCTGCACGCTGTCGACGGTTTGCTTCAGCTGTTCCTGGGCCTTCTTGTATCCTTCCACTGCCTGTTTCACTTTGCCGGCCGTCAGTCCGGAGTCAAATACGTTCCAGCTAGTCAGCAGATACGCGGTCCAATTGTAGTTGTTGCCGCCGGGGAAACTGCTGTCGCCCCAGCCAGCCTGATAGACCGCCGATACGGTCGGTAAATAGCCGGCTTTGGCAATGGTCACGCCTTCTTGCGCACTCTTGGCGGCATCGGTATATTGGCTGATCTCCGGGCGTTGTCGCAGCGCCGCATCGATGCAGAAGGCCAGTTCTTTTTCGTAGCGGCTGTAGCTCAGATCTCCCTTGACATCGAGCACGGTGGTCAGCGGATAGCCGATGATATTGTTCAGGGAAGCCATCGTCACATCGTAGGTGTTCTGCGCTTCGATCAGGCTCTGCTTCGCCTTGGCCAGCTCGACCTCGGACCGCAGTACATCGACTTTGGCCACGACACCGACGTCAAACTGCAGTTTTACGTCCTGCAGGTAGCGTTCCAGTCGCTCGACTGATTCCTGGCTCAGTTTGACGTTATCCCGCGCCGCCATGAATTTGAAGTAGGCGTCGGTGGCGTCATATTTGAGTTGCTGACGGGCCTTGGCGATGCCCCACTGACTGGAGTCGAGCGCCAGTTTGGCCTGGCTGACCTGGCTTTCCACCTTGTTGCCGGACCAGAGGGTCCAGTTCAGCGTGGCGCTGTTGGTGAAGCTGTCCACGACATAGTTGGGATCGTAACCGTATTTTTTGTTGTAGGACTCACCGTTCCAGGTCCAGGAGTCCTTGTGATTGACGCTGACGGTGAACCAGCGGTAGGAGCGGGCCGAGGTGAGCGCTCCTTTGGCGGCTTCGAACTCATAGACGGCAATCTTGCCGCTCGGGTTGTTGGCCAGCGCCATTCGGACGGCTTCGTCCAGCGTCAATTCCTTGGCCGCCGCAAAACCGGTTGGGCTCATCGAAACTAATAGCACAATCCCACTGAACAAGAAAACGATTAATCGTGACCACATTCTGCGTAATTTTTGTTGCAACTTCATTCTCCTAGCCTATTCTTTTATTGCAATTTCAAAGTGGATTCGGCTGTCTCCCCGTTTGCATGTAATACCGTAATCCTCCGCCGGTCAAAACCCGCAGTTCGGACTACTATGTATCCCGGCGAAATTTTACGATAGTTCTTTGCCCAACCGTCAAATCTTGTTTATCGATTTCCAGCACACATTCAACAACTTTTTCATCCTGCCGCTCACTCGGATCATCTGTCGCCATCCTTTTGGGCCCAAATAAATTTCCGACTCGGATCACTTTTCCTTTGATTGCTTTTGCCGGATTTGCATCAAGCACAATATCGGCGCTCATGCCTTGATTCACAATACCAACAAACCTTTCTTCCAACTCAACTCGGACCATTTTTTTCGTGTCGGGAATCAGCCAAAACAAAACCGACACACTATTTATGCTGGCTCCAACACCCGGTCGAGCAAGTCGCCGAACAATGATTCCATCAACTGGCGATTTAAGCGTCCTTTGTTCTACTTCATATTCGGCAATGCTATGCAATGCTTCGGCTTCAACAATCGCCGTTTTTTGTATTTTAAGTTCTGCCTCCAACTGTTTCTCTTCATCACACGCTTGATCAAATCTTTGTTTTGGAATTGCCCCCTGCTTGTTAAGTACGACCAGCCGTTCTCGCTCTCGCCGTGCCGCATCCAGCTTCACGGATGTAGCTGGGATCTGCGCTTGGGCTTTCGCAATTTGCGCCTTCGCTTGCTCCATTTGCAAAAAAGCCTGTCGATTATCCAGAGTAGCTAACTTTTGCCCCTTTTTTACCCGATCTCCTTCTTCAACAAAGACTTCGCTAATAACCCCGTCCTTGCTGGCTGACAACTGAATTACTCCTCCTTCGACATCAACGCGCCCGCGCGCCACAGCAACAAAAGGAGATTCCTCAATAACAATCTTTGAGTCATTTTTGCTATTTATAAGCGCAAAGAGAGACCAGCTTATTACGACCAAAACAGCAATTCCCGCCAACACCTTGCGATACGGTTTAAGAAAGTTCACTTGCCAATCCTCCAAACATTTCTGATTTACTATTCCGTTCATCCTTAGTAATTCGACCATCTTCAATTGCTACAATCCGATCTGCATGCTCCATCAATCTCGGATCATGGGTTACCGCCAACACTGTTGTATTGTGAATTCGTGCAGTTTGTTTGAGCAACTGAACGACAAGCCGGCCATTCTCTTTATCGAGCGCACTTGTTGGCTCATCGGCAAAGATTAATCGCGGATTTTTGACGAGCGCACGTGCAATGGCGACTCTCTGCTTTTCCCCGCCCGACATCTCCAAGGGCCGTAAGTGAGCTTTATCTTCCAGCCCTACTTCAGCCAAAGCTGCCATTGCTTTTTTTACTGCCAAATCACCCAAAGTTCCCTGATACTTTAAGACTAGCATTACCTGTTCTGTCGCGGTCAATGAGGAAAATAAATTGAACCCTTGAAAAATAAAACCGCAATTCTTCAAACGAAATGCATCAATTGCTTTTTCTGGCAGGTCCCAAATATTCGTATTCAAAATCGAAACTATGCCGGAATCTGGTCGCACCAACCCGCTTAATGCAGCCAGGAATGTGCTCTTACCGGACCCTGATGGCCCAATGATCAACGTCAGTTCTCCTGGATAGATTTCCAAAGAGATGCCTTTCAAAACGTGATTTGTGTTTTTCCCCACAACATATGACCGTTCGATATTGTCCGCTGTTATTGTGCTTGTCATCATCGCAGCAACTCCGCAGGTTCTGATTGATACAACGGCTTTAATGCAATAAACCCGGAACCCAGTGCGACTAATATAGTAAATGCAATTGTGCCCATGATCAGCCACCACGGAAAACTGATGGCGACATTATATAGTGCGGCCAGTTGCCATACAAACGTTGTAATGACCATTGTCAAAGACACGCCAATCACCCCAACCCATAAAGATTGTTCCAATACAACATTTTTTAAATCGGAAACCGATATTCCCAGTGCTCGCAGTGTTGCGTATTCTCGCAAATTGGCTAGAATGGCACTGCGGAGAGTCTGGCTGGTGATGGCAGTTCCAACGAGTATCCCGAGCAAGGCCGAAAAACCAAAACCAGCGCCGGCGCCTGATTCCGTAAGCCAATAATGCTGAGATTGCGCCGATAGTTCTTCTCGCGACCACACCCGAAAATTTTTCTGCGGGTCAAGGTCCTGTATCTTGTCGCGAACAAAATCGACCTGACTGGGGTTATGAAGAGAAACAAGGACATATTGTGTTTTATCGAGGTTTTGCGAAGGATTTATTGTTTGAAAGGTCTTGGAAGAAGTATAAATGTTTGCGCCACCGATACTTCGGAAATTTTTTAGCAATCCAACCACGCGAACCCGTTTTCCATTGATTTCGGCAACCCCACCAAGAGATACTTTGAGTTTCTCTAAATCGCCCTCGTCTACCAACACTCCACCCGGTTCGTCTAGCGCCATTCTCATGTCTTGAGGAAGATTTTTGGGAAACCCCAAACTTTGGTTTGAAGTGTCAACGCCCCAAATATAAGTCATAACTTTGGAACCGTCAGAAGCACTCCAATCCCCTGTAGCCATATACATTTCTTCAACTCGTTTGACTTCTGGGCAAAGATAGGGCAGTGGAGAATATCTCTTATGAAGATCACGGGCCAAGTCGACGCTGGGAATGGCTGGCGAGGTAATCCAAATATCCGCCTTTGCTCGATCAACGGGGGAACTAGATGTTTCAAACATCCCAAAAAGCAGTCCCGCTTGAACGATAATTAATAAACCAGAAAAAGCGACGGCCATGACTGCGGCCAAATATCTTCGCCACTCATATTGTAGATTTGCTCTTGCCAACGAAAATGTCATCTTACACCTCATTATTGACTGACAGTCAGTCGTTATTCGTCAAAATAAATCACCACTTGATTAAGTGATAAAACTCAATAAATCAATCGTCTCTTCTTCAATACCCAGCATCTTTGTGATCAGCTTCTCCAGAATAACGGCTTTGCGCCTTATCTCTTCGATATTGCCGGAGCTTACCATTGAATCAAAAAGAGAATCCATACTATACAATAAGATCGATACTGTTTCTTCAACATACTCGACGTGCATCGTTCCTTCTTTGTTGCCTTCAGAAATGATCTCGGCCAGTAAAGGAACAAACATCTGCTCATATTTCTTGTCCATAACCTCCAAAATACTCCAGTATTTTTTTTGGTACAGTTGTCCAATGAAAATCCGTTCGTTATAGCTATGCGACAAAACGATATCTAATACAACTTGTAATTTTCGAATAGCGCTACCGCTGGTTTTATGGCAGGCAGTCGTAGCCTGAGCAGATAGTGCGATCACTTCGCGCTCAATAACCGCATCCAGGATCTCTTCCTTGGACTTGAAATGATAGTAAAAAGTCCCTTGCGCCACGCCTGTTTTCTTTACAATGTCACTAACCGATGTCTGTTCAAAACCAAACTCACTAAAAAGCGCAGCTGCTTGATCTATTAGCTCCGCTCGCCGCACCTCAGGCTCTTTTGATATTCTTGCCATTTTCCCACCCCTCGTCAACTGACTGATAGTCAGTCAGTTGATATGTTAATATATATTTTTTGTTTTGTCAATGAAGAAGCGGACAAAAATTTATTTGAATTTGAAACTGCTTTATCCTTCATCTTCTTGAAGATGCTTTGCCTTGGCACCCACTATTCACCGTTTCAATACCCCGGTTCCATCTCGAAACTAGAGAACACAACAGGGCCTCTGCGGCCCTGTTGTGTTCTCTAGTTTCGCAATTCCCCCTTGAATTCGAAAAAAATGTTTCATTAGATCCCCAGAACACCGGCCAGTTTCTTGATTCTTGCCGCATCTTCGTTCAATAAAGGGCGATAAATCTCCTGGCGACTCAGATACCAGTGATATTCAAACTCCAGCGCCAGCAGTATCGCCTGCGCAAGCTCCGCCTGATCGCGGCAGCAATAGTCGATGCAAAAATCACCAAATACAACTTTTCTCGTTTCAAACCCATCCAACAAACCGTCAAGTTGCGTGATAAACGGTACTGTTTTAACGGTGATTCCGCCACCCACCAGGCAGCGAATCGATTTTTCCTTGGCCTGCGTAAAGACTGATTTTGCTTGATCCAGCAGCAATTGGCTGTCCGGGTCCGCCACTTTCATCGCGGCGCTGAGGTCTGCACGCCCAAGTACGATTCCATCCAGCAGGGCGATATTGTCGGCGCTGAGAATCTGAGAGATTTTTTCGCAACCATCCAGGGTCTCTATATTGATCAGCAAACGCGTATCCGCAAGCTCATCTGCGTCGAACAGCCCCGAAGCCATCGTCAGAAATTTTTCCAACGCAAACCGCGACTCAATCATCGGCGCCATCAAGGCATTTACGCCAAACCCTTTCGCCATCCGGGCGTCGGTGATCGCTTCGCAGCCACCAATTTTCACGGTCATCCCGACTCCGGCCGCCATCGTGATCTCTTTGGTGCGCAGCAATTCGTACGGCAGGATGCCTTCCGCTTCCAGCGATGCCTTCACTGCTGTCGCGCCGTGATCGATGCGCAACCGGCTGAGAATCTCGACCATTTTTTTCTCCAGTTTATTCATTGGAAACTCCCCTCTATTTGAAGCTGTCCGGTTTCAACCCATCGATGTACTGCTCGGCCGCCTGCCGATTGCCCAGGATCGCCGCCGCGCGCGCCTCGTCCTTCTGCATTTTGTCCAGCGCCGCTTTAAGAACTTCTGTTGCTCTTGCCTGCGGTACGACCGCAACACCGTTCGCATCGCCAACAATAATGTCGCCAGACGCAACATTCGCTCCGCCGCAAGAAATCGGCACATTGACTTCGCCGCCGCCGATTTTTTTGCTGCAGGCCACGGTAGCCCCTTTGCAAAAGACGGGAAAGTTCAACGCCTTGATACTAAGAATGTCCCGGATGGTTCCGTCGATCACCACGCCGCCCAGACCAAATGTCTCGGCCAGGCCAATGACAAAATCGCCGGCAGCCGCATTATATAAGTATCCCTTGGCGTCAACAACAAGGATGTCGCCCGGCTTGGCCTGCCGGATTCCTCGCAACACAGCCATGTTGTCTCCCGCCGGCACTTTGACGGTAAAGGCCGGTCCGGCAATACAATAAGTTTCTTTTAGTGGTTTGATTGACGGGTCCATATTGTTCATTCCCTGCTGCGCATCGGAAACACAGGTGACCGGCACTTTGCGGAAGGCTTCAATTATTGTGTTCATTTCAGCTCCAGCATATCGCTCCACAGCAGCCATTTATCGCCATCCTCCATGATGTATTTGCGGACAAATTTCAGTTTGCCATCGCTGCCAATGCGGAAAAGCGCAAAATTGGCCGGAACTTTTTCCAGTTTTTCGCCCGTACGAACCCACATTGTTTTTTGGTTTGCCGCCAGGAAAAGACTCCCTGTCGGATCGACGGTAAAGGTTCTCGTTTCCATCCCTTGACTGTCTATATGCTGAATCAGCGTCGGTTCACCGGTTTTCTGGTCTATGGAATACACCGCTATATTGTTTTCGCCACCGGCCCAGAGCGTTTTGTCACCTTCCTTGATCGTTCCATCGGCACGATTGGTCACATAAAGGATTTTCCCGTTGGGATGAATCTGAATGCAGCCGCCTTTTTGCCTGTTGCGATGAACATTGGCCAGATCGATCAATGTTTCTTTGCGGAACAATGGCTCTGTTCCCATCGTGCCATCTGTCTTCAATTCATACTGAAAAACTTTGCTGGTCCGCTCAATTCCAACGTAAACCCAGGGTTTTGTCGGATGAAAAGCCAAATGTCGGGGACCAACGCCGTCTTCAAAATATTCTTTGCTTATCTGGTTTAGCATTCCTTTGTCAAAAGCAAATGTTGTTACACTACCGATATCGGCCGGTTTGTTTTTTCCGGCTTCGTTGCCGCGCCCCAGTGCAATCACGGTTTTATTTGCAGGGGTCACGACTACCTGGTGAGTGAATATTCCGCCATCCGGTGTTTCGGCTTGCGCGACTTCTCCGATCAAAAATCCTTCCGCAGCGATTTTATAAACTTTTACCGTACCGGACTTATTGAATGCGACCAATGCGTATTCGCCTTTTCGGTCCACGGTCACATGGATCGGACGTTCCGGCAGGTTAAGGGAAGCGCCGAATTCCTGCAAATCTCCACTTTTCTGATCAATCTTGAACGCACTCAAAACATGCAGATCTCCAGCCGCGCCATAGGTTCCCGAGCCGGCGTTGCTGGAAACCGCGTAGAGAAACCGACCGGAAGGATCAACAGCCGCAAACTGCAGATTGGCGGGCAATCGCACCGAGCCTCTGAAGTTCAGAGCCGCATTGGCAGCATCGAGTTCATAGTAAAGAAGGTCCCTGTCCAGACTGGCGTAAACCATCGTTTTCCCTGTCTGTTTCACTGGCGACGCCTGCGCCTGGGAACCCGTCAAAAGAATCATTGTTAACATGAAAATTGCTAAAATGCGCTTTTTCATTATTCATTCGCCCCCGCTATTCATTTCGAACCGGACAATTCATGCGCCGGCAATCAGTTCACGTATTTAGAACTGAAACAGGACCGCCGGATTGTCCACCAGTATTTTATTGCGGACACTTTCATCCGGTGCTTGCTCTGCCAACAGATCCAGTAAGAGAGCATCATCCGGCATGGGCTTGCGGGCGGAAAATTCACTGGGGTGTGGCCAATCTGTTCCCCACACCATCCGCTCCGGCGCATACCGGACAAACGCCTGTCCAACTTTGATCGTATCCGCGTAACCCGGCTCGCCGGCCTTGGAATCTTGATAGAGACCAGATAATTTCACCCAGGTATTCCCTTTGTCGAGCAAGCGGCAAATGATCTTGTAAGCCGGATGATCGGTTCCTGCCGGTTGGGGTATATGACCTCGATGGTCGAAAACGATGCCAGAAGGCAATCGCTTGAGAACAGATTCCATGGCAACAGTATCTGCTGCTGTCATCCAAAATTGCACATGCCACCCTAACGGCTGGATTCGTCTTGATAACTGAATAATTTTTTCGCTGTCATTACTGGCGCCGGTAGCAATATTGAATCGAATCCCACGCACTCCCAAACCATGCATCCATTTTAACTCGGCATCGGTAATCGTAGTGTCTACGACTACTTCAGCTCTTGCTTTTGAGCCCATCTGCTTGAGCGCGTCCAGCGTACAGCTATTATCAAAGCCATAAGCAGAAGGAGTGACGATTACATTGCGGGTCAGCCCGAGCCTTTGTTGCAGCAGTCGATAGGCATCCACCGTAGCAGGCGGCTGATTTCTGGTATCTGTAGGCAAATAGGGAAATCGTACCGGGTCGTAAATATGGTGGTGGCAGTCACAGGCAAGCGGAGGGATTTTGATGGATGGAACTTGTCGTCCTGAGGAATAAGGGACCTGAAGTTCCCCGTATCGCTTCGGCGGCAACGTTTGCTCCGCAGCATGCACTGCTGAAAAATTCAGCCCACCCTGCAGCGCAAGCATTGCCAATCCTGCTCTTGTAAGAAAACCTCGACGATTCATCGTCAAAAACCCTCCTCTTGCATTTTTATCTATATTTCAACTTACGGTGGAAGTACGTTTCTGTCTGACCCAGTTCAGGCAGCCGCCTGCTTTCACATAATCGAGATCCGCCTGGTACAACGGCGTAGTTAGCCTGATTTCGCAGTGTTTGCTCTCATTGCGGAGCGTAAAGACTTTCCCTTCGCATAGTTCGGTTGTATCCAAGGACAGTACGTCGCCCTGCTCAATTATTCCCCAGTCCGCCACATCGCAGAAAATAAGCGGCAGCAACCCCCAATTTACCATGTTGGCCAAATGCAGCCTGGCAAAACTCTTGGCAATCACAGCCTTGACCCCGAGATAGCGCGGGACCATTGCCGCCTGTTCACGGCTGGAACCCTGGCCATAGTTGGCACCGCCGACAATGAATCCGCCGCCGGCTGCTTGCGCCCGTTCGGCAAAGCTATCATCCACAACTTTAAACGCGTGCTTGGAGAATTCGGGGATATTGGACCGGATCGGCGTGTAGTTTGCGCCGGCTGGCACAATATGATCCGTTGTAATCCCGTCGGCCAGTTTCAGCAAAACTTCACCGCGCGTGAGGTCAGGCAACGCTGGCATCTCCGGGATCGGTGTCGAATTGGGTCCGCGCCGGACAGTTATTTTTTCCGGTTCAGTACTGGGTGGCAGAAACAAATCCCGGTCATCAACAAACGGTTCCGGCATTTCATACACTAAGGGAGTCAATCCCAGATCGCGCGGGTCGGTGATTACGCCGGTCAGGGCGGAAGCTGCCGCCACCTCCGGGCTGACCAGGTAGACCTGGGCCGAGGCCGTTCCGCTTCGCCCCAGGAAGTTGCGCGGCGTCGTCCGTAGCGACACGCCTTCCGTCTGCGGGGCAAAACCACAACCGTTGCAGCCGCCGCAGGCCGGCTCGAATATCCGCACGCCGGCGGCAATAATCCGGTCGTGCGCCCCGCGGGCGATGCTCTCGCGCACTGCCGTCCGGGTGGCCGGGTACAGGCCGGCATCCACGTCCCGGTGAATCTGCCGACCCGCCAAAATGTGGGCGATCATGAGCAAATCCTGTAACGAGCCGTTGGTGCAGCTGCCCATCATTACCTGGTCGACTTTGATTCCGGCTACTTCCCTGACCGGAACCACTTTGTCCGGCGAATGCGGCAGCGCAATCAGCGGTTCGAGTGTCGACAGGTCGATTTCGATCGTTTCGTCATAAACGGCGTCAGCATCGGCTGCCAGCGGCGTCCACTGTTCTTCCCGGCGATAGGCCCGCAGCCATTTGCGGGTGTTTTCATCACTGGGAAACACTGACGTCGTGGCCCCGGTTTCCTGCCCCATATTCGTGATGGTGGAGCGCTCGGCAACATTCAGGGTCATTACGCCCGGCCCGCCATATTCGAGAATTTTTCCTACGCCGCCCTGCACGCCGATCCGCCGCAGAACTTCCAGAATGACATTCTTCGCCGACACAAATGCCGGTAACTTGCCGACCAGATTTACCCGGACAATTTGGGGCATAGCCAGATAAAAGGGTTCGCCGGCCATCGCCATCGCCCCGTCAAAACCGCCTACCCCGATGGAAAGCATGCCGATCCCGCCGGCGGCTACCGTATGCGAATCCCCGCCGATCAGCGTCTGGCCCGGCCTGGCCCAATGCTCCAGATGCAACTGGTGGCAGATGCCGTTGCCGATCCGGGAACAGGTCACCCCGACTTTTGCCGTAATATCCTGCAAATAACGATGATCGTCGGAGTTTTTATAGTCGGCCTGAATCAGGTTATGGTCGATATAGTGAACAGCCAGTCCCACTTTTACCCGGTCCAGCCCCATGGCCTCGAATGCCTGAAACGACATGACTCCGTTCAGGTCATGCGACAGGGTCTGGTCAGCACGAACGGCGACCCGGCTGCCCCGTTTCATTTCTCCTGCCACCAGCGACGCGGCAATCAATTTTTCACTCAGTGTCTGTCCCATGTTTTTCCTCCCAGTATTACAGTATCCGCTTCGTCAAACAAGCGGCTAAATCGGAATCGCGCCAAGCACAATAGCGGTTACCAGCATAATCAGAGAAGTCATAATCGATGGCAACATCGCTTTTTTTGTCAAATCTTCCAGTGTCACGCCATTGAGGCCGATCAGGATATAAGTCGAGGCCACAAACGGGCTCAGCAGGTGACAACCTTGGGCTACCAGTGAGGCCCGACCGATTTCCGCAGCGCTGATCCCGTAGTTTGCTGCGGTTTTAGCCAGAATCGGCACGATGCCGAAATAATAGGCGTCATTGGTCAAGAAGTAGTCAAACGGCAGGCTGGTAAGACCAGTGATCAACGCCAGATGCGACCCCATACTTTCCGGAATGTTATTGGTCAACGTTTTAGCCATGGCATCGATCATCTTGGTTCCCGACATGATTCCGGTAAAGATGCCGGCGCCGAGCACCATCGAAATGTTGGGCAACACATTGGTGCCATAGTAGGAAATCCGTTCGCCTTGGGTCTTTAGACTCGGATAATTGATCATCAACGCAACTGCCGAACAAATCATGAACAGAACGTTGAGCGGCAACACTCCGCTAACCAGACAGATCATCAATACCACAGTCAGCAGCAAATTGACCATAAACAATTTAGGCCGTTTCAATTCGGCTGCATTTTCATCCAGCTCCACCGAAAAATTGCCTAATCCGGCGTGACCGCCTTCAGTAATGGTCTGGATGCCCAGGCGTTTTCTTTCTCCCATCCCCCAATAATAGGCAACACAGAGAATCCAAATTGTACCGACGACCATTCCCGGAATCAGCGGCACAAACAGTTGCGAAGCATCCAGGTTCAAGGCTGCCATAACCCGGGCCGTTGGCCCGCCCCAGGGGGTGATGTTCATCACGCCATTTTGCATAATCGCCAGCGCTGGTAAAATAATCGGGTTGATTTTTAATTTGCGGTGAACGGCCAGCATGGCCGAAGTGGTAATGATATAGGTCGTCGCACCGTCGCCATCGAGTGAAACGATGCCTGCCAGCAAGGCGGTGCCGACGATTACTCGCATTGGATCACCCTTGGTGGCGCGCAGGATCGCATTAATCAAGGGGTCAAACAAACCGGCGTCGATCATAATCATAAAGAAAAACATGGCAAAGGCAATCATAACAGCAGTGGGCGCCACCTGACGTATGCCGGCTAGCGCCATAGCGCCGACTTTGGGACCAAACCCCAGGGCAATGCCAAATACGATAGGCAGAAGAATGAGACCGTTCATGGCGGAAATTCGTTTGGTCATCAAGAGGAACATGAAAATAATTACCATCAAAAATCCTGCAATTGCCAACGTTGACACAATAAGACCTCCCAACAATTATTTGGGAGAGTATAATTGCAACTTCCGTGCCAACGTCGCAAAAGTCTGAATAATAGCCATTCTTCCTTTTCATTCATCATTTCGTTTCAAAGACTCTAGTTAAAATTTCAATATTTATTTCGACAAATCAAATTATGTTTCATAATTTTTCAGTTATGTTGCAATATTTTTTAAAAAGTTTAATAAAAAAGAGCTCTGTATCTCACAGAACTCTAATACGCGAACTCTTTACTCGTTATTCAACTTGCGCAAATAGCTTTTTTCGATCAGTTTTCAATCGCAAACTTCTTCATTTTTCGCCATAAAGTTACCCGGCTCATTTTCAGGCTGGCGGCCGCATCAGCCAAAATGCCGCCACATTGGTCTATGGCGGCTTGAATTGCCTGCGCTTCCGCACAATGATGCAACGATGCTTTTGCGGCAATTTCTGCACATTCCAGCACCCGAGACAAAAACGCCGCGCTGATTTTAGCCCGTTCCGCCAACGCGCAGATCCGTTCGACCACATTGCGAAGCTCGCGGATATTTCCCGGCCACGGGTAGTCTTTCAAAACCACCAACGCGCCGCTGGTCAAGGATAACTTGCGCTCGTGCGACAGTTCTTTTAGAAATTGGCTCGCATAAACCCCGATGTCTTTTTTGCGTTCCCTTAACGATGGGATACGTAGATTCAGCACATTGAGACGGTAGAACAGATCTTCGCGAAATTTGTTCTGCGCCACCATCTCGGCCAGTTTCTTATTGGTTGCCGCAACGATCCGGACATCGACTGGCAGCACCCGGTCACTACCGACCCGCACCACCGCCTTTTCCTGTAACACCCGCAGCAGCCGTCCCTGATTCAGGTAATCCAGCTCGCCAATTTCATCAAGGAACAGCGTCCCAGTATGGGCAATTTCAAACAAGCCGGCTTTGCCTTCTTTGCTGGCACCGGTAAATGCGCCGCCGACATAGCCAAACAATTCGCTTTCCAGCAGTTGCGACGGAATCGATGCGCAGTTGACCGCCACAAAGGGGCCTTTGGCTCTTCGACTATGATTATGAATGCTTTGTGCAAACACTTCCTTGCCTGAACCGGTCTCGCCGCTGATCAGGATATTCGCTTCGGTAACGGAAAAACTTTTCGCCGTGGCAATGGTCTCCTGAATCGCCTTGCTGGAGCCGTAAATATCTTGGAAGCGAAATACCGCCACATGCCCGCGCGAATAAACTTCTTTGCGAATCCGTGCTTCCGCCATCTGAATCTTCGTAACATCCTGAAACGCAGCAACTGCGCCGATCCGCCGGTTTCCGTCCAGAATGGGGGCCTTGTTGCACAAAACCTGAACCCCGTTAACCGAAAAAATCCGGTCCATTTCCTCTTTCCCGGTTTTCAAGGTGTTTTCCAGTTGCAGTTCAGGCCAGATTTCTTGCACCAGTTTTCCGCTGTTACCGGAAACCCGCAAAATTCTTTGGGCGACAGGGTTTACCGCTGTGATGCGGCAATTCTCATCAACCGCTAAAATCCCTTCATAAGCATGATTGAATACGGTCAGGATCAGGCCGGTTTTCTGTTTTTCCTGCTGCAGCGAAACCAATAGCGATTTCGCATTTAACAAGGCTTCCAAGTATGCTTCGTTACCGGTTTGAATCGAAACGCAGGGCAAGTTGCGTTCGCGCGCTGCCGTGGTGGTGATGTAGCCGCCCAAAATCACATCGGCCCCTTCGCACACGGCCAGATCAATCATCGCATTGACATTCGCCTGATCCCGCGAGGTCAGGTTGTAACGTTTGATATGCACACCCAGCGCCGATTCCAGGCATTCAATCTGTTTTGTCATTGAAGGGAACCAGACCACGGCAATATTTTCGCCGATTTGCCGAGCGCCCTCGATGGCCCTGACCAGGTCAAACCCGGTAATGGAAACATCGACCACCACGACTTCCGGGTTTTCTTTTTTGATGTTCGCCGCGCTTTCCCCACGGGCGATTACGACTTCAACGCCCTGACGCTTCAGTCCCTTAACGAGTTCTGCGCCGGTGCGCAGCGACGCCACGGCAAAAACAACTTCATCCTGATACTCCGCCAGGAGTCGTTTGATTTCATCCAGCCTCTCTTCATCCGGCGCCAACAACGCAATTTTTTTCAATTCATCAACCAGCCCATCTTACTGATTCTTGCCTCCGAGTTTGCATACGAGTGGTTGATACATTCTCTTTGTTCTCTGAAAAGTCCTGCTTGTACCCTCAAACTGCGCCAAAACGCCCTCGCTAGCCTATTTGTTTTCTGTTCCCTATATCGTGCCACAATGGATAAAATGTATCACTGCAAATGGCGCTGTTACATTTCAGATTAGGATTTTTAGAATTCATATATTGTTATTGTGTAACATAGCTTTATAAGTCAGAACTTTTTTATCCGAAACAATCATCCCTTGATTTTGCTGCATACCTCTCTTCCCTGTAACAATTAAATATGCCAAAATCTCTCTGCTTCTTCCTAACCCTTTAATTTCCATTCTTATAATTTCCGACTACTCAAAAGTGATTGCCAGCCAAAAACCTGGTCTTTCCTAGTGTTGCCACTCGAAAGTTTGCCAATTCCGAAAACATAGCAAAAAACCGGACCAAACAGCCCGGTACAACACCATTCGCCGCACATTAAACCGGCCTTAAAACCAATCCTGGGGCGTTTTGATTTTGTCAAATTCAGCGGATTTTCGCCGCTGGTCACCAGCGCAGCAGCCACCGCAGCAAAAAGCCTGCCCCGTCCAGTGTGAGCGGCATCAGAATGCAAAGCGCTGCGACCACCAGCACCTCCAAGACCCGGAGCAGAATGCTGTGCCTGGCGCAATACTCCCAGCTCCACCAATCCCCGCGCCGCCGCGCGCCCCAATAGCACTGCCAAAGTGCCACCTCCACCCGAACCCTGAGAACGATCCAGCGCCAAAGCATATAGAGCACCTCCACCGCGTGATCGGCAGCCCCGCCGCCGTCGCCACACAGAAGAGCGCGGACGATTCCGGTGAATGGGCAGTGCACGATGACGCGGCGCGCCAGGTCACCCGAAAGGGGCGAAGCGAAGCGGAGCAGCCGCAAGGCTTGACCGGTGCGGTACAATCGGAAGACCGGCGGCGGGGCAAGTTTTTTTCCGGCGTGGTCTTGGTGGCGCGATAGTGAGACTCGAAGAGGCATCGCCGATTCGTCAGTAAAACTATGCAAAGCTCACGGAGCGGGAAGCCCGCAGGCAAAGAAAAAGCGGGCTGAAACCCGCGCGCAGCTATACCATGGCAATCGGCGAAATTAACTCTCACCGCCACCGGGGCAACTTTCGATTGTCAATTTTCCCTACCTGACCTGAGCCGGCAACGGCGATCCCGCAGGGTAAAATCTTGTCGTGAACCGGCAGCCAAAGCAGCCGGCAGCGTCGGATAACATTCGTTATGTAACCGTAGGCGAAGCGATAGCGGAGAGTAGACGCGATAGCGGCTACTTTACATAACTAGATGTTATCGCTGATGCGACGGCGGGGAATTGGCGAAAAATGATGTGGCGCCGCTCGGGCCGCGACCGTGACTGACATTTCAGTTGCGGTGGCGGCCTTCTTTATGCAGTTTGTGTGTGGCGAGAACGACGAGGCGTGATCCGGCGCGGCAAGGAACGAAGCCGGGCCGGTTGACGCCGAAGGAATGGGGCAAAAACTGGGGAATGCAGCACGTTCCCCGGGCGTGGGCGAAGCCGGGCGGAGGCGGAGCGGCGGAGGTTGCGCTTGTATGAAGCAATGCGCACCGAGGCTCGCGAGCCGCAGGCAAGGCAAACCGATGCCTTCCCCCGGAACGGCTCTGCCGGGCCGGGATGCCAAGCCGCGACCGTGGCCGAGGGGCGGGGAGAGCATCGGCGACCGGAGCGCCGCAGTGGCGGAAGTGCCGTGCTGATGCAAAGGCGGCCCGAAGAACGGCAGACGGAAGCCCGCCACCTTGCGGGTGGCGGGCTGGAGGCCGGACGAGGGACGCGAGGTCTTCTTCTAGCAAGTACCCAGCAAGTAAAATCTTGGGGGTTAGATTTTCGCGATATCATGATATCAAAGGATTCTCGCGATCAGCCTATCATTTTTCCGCCTCGTTTTTCACTCTTCCAGCAAGTACCCAGCAAGTAAAATTCACAGTGGTCATGCCCAAAATGGCACGTACTGCATCATCTTGGGTGACGCCTTTTCATCCAGGAGTTTGACCATCCCTGCAGTTACCGCTTCTTTGATCAACCTGGACGCGGTGGCGCTATTTTTCAGGTCGAGGCCGAACCGCTCGCGAATCGTCGTATTGGTCATGAAGCTGCGCTGAACGTAGCGCAAACAAGCGTGTAAATAACAGGCCCTGATCCGATCCGCCTTGTCCATTTTCGAAAGCGGGCGATGCGCAAACAACGTCGCCCGGGTCGAATCACCGCTGACCTCAAACATCGGGGCTGGTAACTGATACGTTTCGGTAGCGAACACTACTTTATCGATCCCGCTACCCCGCTCTTCGCAAAAACCCGCCCGGCGCATGAACGACGCCAAGGCTTCATTGCGAGAGCGCGGAGGATTATCCAGCATCCGGGCAACTTCGACCAGTAAACTGCCAGGGTTGGTGATTTCCATGCGTTGATCAAAAATCTCAATCATCGGACCAGCGCCGCTAACGAAAAAATCTTGATGAATCAGCGCATTCGCCACCAATTCGCGAATGGCCAGGTCCGGATACATCGGCACAGCCTTCCGCAGCGCCTGCCCGATCACTTCATTGGCCGGCAACAAAGCATTGATGTAGGAAATCATGCCTTCAAAACCGCAAGCGTAGCCCTTGCCGCTCATCTGTTCCTTCAGGGTTTGAATCCTACTGTCGCCCTGGTACTGAACCACCCGGACCGCCTTGCGACTCAGAAAACGGAACTCTTCCAGCCGCCTGGCGAACAAGATCGCCCCCAGGTTCGACACAAACCATTGCCCCGATTCCATGCGCCCGATCAGCTGCTCCGCTGACAAGGCCGCCAAAAGTTGATCCCGATTTTCCGGCAACGGCAGTTTCATCAAATCAAAATAGGCGGGATAATCCAGCAGCTTCAAAACCTGATCCGCAGCAAGATTATCCAGGGCAACCATATCTTCAAACGACGTTTGATCAAAAGCGCGCCAAAGTTGGCGCTCCATTTCCGGGAACTCTTTCAGTTTCTTTTTGTAGGAACCCACGCGAATGAATTCTTGGTTTTTGAATAGTACCGGGTGGCGGAAAGCGCGCCCGACTTCCAGAATCACCACATGCTTTCCATCCATGATCACATCATAGAATCGAAAATCAATCTTCGGTTTGAGAAAGCGAAGCAGCCAGTTTTCCAACTCCTCCCCGCCCACTTTGGTGGTGGCGGGAACAAAGGAAGTCCCGACGACGTCCTGGCAGCCATCCTGAACACCCCACAACAAATATGCGAACGCCTTATCGGCCAGCACCGCTGAATTGGCCAGCGCCGACAAATATTCGCCAATTTCTTCCGGGTCCGTATTATTTTCCTTAAACTCCACCCACCCGGTTTCCTTGGGAAGTTTGCATAGCTCCTGTACCAGTCCCTGCAACTTCTCCGGGCTTCTGACTGTGGTCATGTGGTCACTTCCTTCTGAAATCACTAAAATGATGTGTTATTCCTGCGGTTAGGAGGCGATTTTTTTCTTGTGCTTTAAAGATCGCCTAAATAACATTGTACGCTATTTAGTTGGAGCCGACTCCAATAGTCGCTTGAAGTTTTCTGCAACTCGTTCATTCGCTTGCTGAGAATTGATCTGCCACAGCTTCCCCAACCCAGTAACAATATCTACAACATGCCAAGGTTTGGCTGGCTCGCGTCCTATACTAATAAACGGGCCATCGGTCTCGGTCACAATTCGGTTTGCTGGAATCTGTGAAATCATTTTAATCCCCGATTGGGATGCAACCATTTGCGAATTTATCGAAAAGTAGCACCCTAACTCAACCGCACGAAACATTTGTTTCGCGCTGCCGGTAAACCAATGCAAAACAACTCCATTTCCGAGTCCATGGCACAATTCAATCATTTCTATCACATCTTTTGCAGCTCCGCGGCTATGAATTGTCAATATTTTTCCCTGTTGCTCAGCGCAAGAACGCAGAATCACTTCAAAGATTTTTTTCTGCTGTGGCAAGGATTTCACAGCTTCGCGAGACCCATCCAGTCCAATTTCACCAACATACCTAGCTTTAGGTAGCAGCCGCAAAAAAAGATTTAATTCGCGGCTATTTTCCGCCGCCAGTTGAGGGTGAATCCCCAAAGCAACGCGAATGCATTGGTATTCGGCTACTCTCTTAGAGAATTTTTCCCAAGTGCTGGGCAAATTCGTTACAGCAATTGTCCGTATCGCACGTGTTTCGCATTGATGCGCGACCGCCAACATGTCCGGATACAGATCCAGGTGGCAATGTGTATCTGCAAACATAGCCATACCCATTATACTCCGGCGGCAAATAGCGAATCAATTTCTTCCAAACCACGGATATAGACGCTGCGGTATAGCTCTAAATGCTCCATATCTGGAAGTGGACCGGGCACGAGTAACTGTTGATCGGAAATAGTCTTGTTTTTTTTATACCTCGCAATGCTAGTGAGTATATCAATTATATTGGCATTTTCACCTTGTCGCGGCTGTCGGGCTAACGCCATTAATCCGTTACCCACATATTGCGTGTTATCTTGCCCCCATGCACTAATTATTGCAGCCCGTCTTATCAAACAAGGCAAGCATGTTCCGCAGTGACATTTCGGAGGTAGACCAACAAACCTAGCATGTGTTGGATGAGAGCAGGACATTGTAGCAGCAACATTCGTTTTCAACAACCCTTGATTAGCACATTCTCTAACCATTTCTCCTTTCGTCTTGAATTGAAATGGATTTTGAAGAGTTACGAACAATTGCAATTGCTGCAATAGTTCCTGAAACAGCTTCATTAAATATGGATGGGTTGTTTTTGTGCTTAAAGAACCTAATCTATGCAAACTTAATGGTAAATTCAGCGAAATAACTCCATTTTCCGGCACGTTTAGAATGGCTGGCGACGCCAGGGATGAAGCAATCAATGAGCCAATTGAAAAAAACAGAAATGATCGTGTGCGCATTGTATTTTCCGACACTCCATAAAGAGCGTTTTTAGGCACACGCGTAAAAACAGGGAAATAATCTACCCGCCCTGCATAGTTGCCAGCTAAACTTTTCGCACAATTATCTTGAGCTGCACCGACATCCGTTGAACTATATTGTCCAATGAAAACAGGATTTGCACCCGCCTGCAATAGATTAATCGCACCAATATAACTATCGAGGCCTCCAGAAAACAAGGATACGCAATTTGTTTCCGGCAGTGTGATTGGTTGTCCGGAAAAAGTATATTGAGGTAGCTTGCCGCGACCTCGAAAATGGACAGTCCAATAATCACCTGATAAAAACCCCAGAAGATTGCTGATTTTTTCAGCTTGCTGCTCCCAGAGGCCGGGATCAGACACGGGTACAAATAGATCAATCCTGCGACTCCAGGAATCCTCTCCGTGCGTCTTGCGTGAAATTCGTTGGTCTGCTATATAACAACCAACGGCAAGAATATAAAGATCAATAGCCCGCTCTGGCGGAACCAAGCCTTGTCTTGATAAACTCTCAAAAAAACTGTAATCCGAAACATGCACGGCTGTTTTGGACCTGGGTGCTGCTACATGAATTTCACCCGCCCGTATCACATCTGCAGGAAATGCTCCTATTGCGTGTTCGTTTGGCACTCGAACTAAAACACCATGTCGTGCCATTGTCATTCACCTTCTCCCGATAAAATCTCAAACGCATCCTCATATACTTCTTGGATATGTCGTTCAACTTCATCCTGAGCCAGTGCATCCATTCCAGAAAGTCTTTCCTGAAGACGCTGTCGGATGGCACCCTGAATATAATCATGGATATCTTGCTCAATTTGTTCAATGGAACTTAGTTCTGCATACTTCCGAATATTTTCGCCCACATCGACAATAATTCTACAAAAAATACTTTCGGTAATAAATGTTTGAACAATTGCTTCGGCCATCGCTGCCGTCATTTCTCCCTGATCATCAATCCCCAATGTCGGAAACTGTTCAACTGTTTTCAAATATGCCTGTCGAGTTACAGCTTCGTCAAATCCCGATCCTGGAGTGCAAACAAAATCGGCTAAAGCAGTAAAAACATTCTGCAATCCACGATCTCTTAGGTCAGTTAATTGAAAAAGCGTTATTGCTTCATCCCGACCTAAGCGAACAAAATTCTGAACGACATTGTATAAGGACGTCGCCGTTTTTCGAGTTGTAGCCATTCTGCTTGATGCATTTTTCGCGCCGCCCAATCCTTGCCGAACATAGCTGGAGACACCTTTTCGCAAATGGTGTAAATCCCTATTTTGTGAAGCATATTTGCCAAAATTAATCCGCGATGACCTCAAGTTTGTTAACGGTTGAACCGTCGTCTCTGTATCTGGTCGCTGTGGCTCTGAAGGCTTTCCCTCTTGTGGGTCTGGCATATCCGGATTATTATCAGTCCCGTCATCTCCTCCATTTCCGGTCCAACTCGGTGATGTTGGCTTACCTTTGCCAATACCTCCAAAAGATGAAGATGTTCCCACTTATTTCACTCCTTTACTCAATGATTGTTTGGCTGCTCTTCCGAGCAATGAATCATCTCGTGCCCACCTTTGATACAATTCCACTTTTCTTTGAAGTTGTGTAGAGTCGGTAATACATTCATCTATGTTAGGCATTACCCAAGCTCCCATTTCTTGCGATGGACGACTTTCAAAAATATCCAATACTTTCAGCTGCAAAGAAACATGACACTTCGCTACTCTCATAAATGCAAGTATCGGTTTTGCCGCAATTCCCCAGTTTACAGTACTCGCTTTTGTTACCAAAGATTCAAACAATCTTTTAGCATCATGCCCATTAAGGGTCACTATTTTTTTTAGTGCATCACTTTCTTTCAGTACACTGCCCGACAGCAAGCCTGAAGCTATTTGCCCCAATTCATCCCCTAGCTCATTTTCCAGAGACAACCCCAGAGATTTATCTTTCGATATATATGCATAAGGCCGGATGTCAATATCGCCAAGTGACGGTTCCATTCTTGCCCAATTCATAAACCAAGTTTCATCTTCAATCCATCTTGCGGCCTGCTGGTTGCCATCAACATTTTTTATATCAGGCTTAGTACCTTCTTTAGATGATTTTTCGATAGTCTGCAGAACCTCACATTTCCCTCCTGCATTACGAATAGCAATTTCCATTAATTCAACATAGATTGTTTCTCGAAACCGTTCCAGCATCATCAGTTTTACTAGAACTTGCAGATTGAACGTTGACTCAACTTTTAATACCTTGGCCACGCGATACCGCAGCATTAGAGTATTTAAAAATCTTTTAATTTGCCGTGGATTACCGCTCAATCCTTCTGTTAGTTGCATAGCTACGCCATAGGAAAGACGGATAGATGTACTTTCAATAGCTTTCAAAGGATCGCCCAGTAGTTTCTCAGCTTCTTTTTCATCCAAAACGCTTAAATCCCAGGGCTTGCGTAAAGCCAACATTCGCTGTTCATGCAATGATTGAAAACGCGCCGGCTTTGTTTTCATATCGTTTTGTAGCAGCAAAAGAGCAACATAGTTTTGCACTTCTCGAAAGTTGAGATTAGGAATACGAAATGGAACTTGAATCAATTTTTCCAAATAGCTGCGCGAATAATCTAAAGCTTTCCCTGTAATAGGCAGATCGGGAAAATGCTTGCGCACTGCATATGCAATCATGTTTTCGTCAGCTGCAATAATAAAGGTCGTTCGCGGTACAAACAGAAATAGGCGAATGGCTTCAAGCACTTCAATAGCTGTATTGGGCAGACACCGGTCAAGGTCATCGACAAGGATAACCAGCCGTTTCACCTTACATTCAGTAAGCAATTTATTAAATGATTCTCTAAACTCATGGACTGCAGTAACTGCCGTTGTTTCAGCACCATTTCCACTCTTAACCAAGTCCTTTGCTGCGTCAAGCGCACTTTCTATGTCTTCTTGATCGATTTCTTTTTTTCCACTTAACTTTTCTTGAATACTTCCCAGAATACGTTCGATTAACCCGTCTACGTCTATGGGCACTCCAAAAAGTCCTGCTGTTGCCGCCATACCAGCAGCACGGCGAGACAGTCGAAACCAGTCAACCTGCTTCAACAAATTCTTAGCCACTAATTTAGCAGATTCTTTGCTGCCTCGTTTGGCAGAGAGCTCCCGAATAATTACTTCCATAAGGGCAGATTTAGCGTCATCATACCCTTGGAAAAGCCATCCATTAAAAGTCAAACACAACGTTTCTTGGTCGCCGTTAAATGACCCTTCCACCATTTTGAGAACGCTGGACTTTCCGACGCCCCAGTCACCAAAGACGCCTATAGTTAATGGAGAAAGATCATCATCATATACTAACTCCTTGATTGAATCGGCAATAATTGAGTGGCCAATATAATCAACACTTGTTTCTTTATCATTCCACATCGATTTCACCTCATATTTAATCTCCAACACTGCCCTATAGAAAGCATACCTTTTTTGTGAAAAAACGAACATTAAGATTTCACATTCTTCTTTAAGTTCGTAGATTCCTGCTATTTATCGAATATACTATTATCTCTGATATTGATTGCGTATTATGAATTTACACCATCATGCCTGCAATTAATAAAAACCGCCATCACTGGCGGCTTTCGTATTATTTTGGTTTTCTATTCCTCTTCGTCTTCCTTCAGCTCGATCGTTTCCCCGTCGAGCTTGCCGTTCCACGGCTCCTCGCGCAGCGCGCCGTTGTCCTGATCCGCGTTCCCGGCCCCATCGTCCTCATCTCCGCCACCCTCGTCTCTCCCTTCCTCCATCGCCAGAATCGCGGCAATCCGGTGGATAATGTCGTGCGCTTCCTCAACTCGCTTTTCCGCCACCGTGGCGTCCGGTTGCTCTTCGGTTTCGGCCACGTCTTCCACCGCGCCGATCACTTGGCCGATCTGGTCAATGCGCCGCTGGGTAAGATCGTCCTGCGAGGCCACCGTTTCAAATGCGCCGAGCAACACCCGGATGATTTTCGTGATATCAGTTAGTAACATGATTGTTTCCTCCATTCATCATAATAGTTTTGTGCAAAAACTTGGGACAGACACTCTGTTTAGAAATGCTGTCCCTTGTTTTTTGCCTGTGAATCGGTTTCCTTTCCCTTGCCGGGGTGGTTTCGTTACGCCGTCTTCTTTTCGTTTCGCGCCCGCCACTCCCTGCATTCATTGCACCGATTCGTCTGGTCCTCCAACCGCTGGCAGATTGCCACGGCGGTCTTTTCAAACGCGCCGAGGCGATCATCCAGGCGAACCAGGAGCCAGGCCGAAACGGCAATCGGGAATCCGACCTGCGATATCAGCTGGCCCCAGTCCATGACTTAAGCCAGTACGCCGGTATCCTGGATCAGGATCGACGGTTCCAGAGCGCTGACAAGATCGCCGCCGGTCGTGGCAAACAGATTTTTGCTGATGACGAGCGCTTGCGCGGCGACTACTTCCGCCTTGGTGATACCGTCTTTCGGATTAACCAAGGTCAGGTTCACTTCCTTGCCGGCCGCATTGCGAAACGGCATTTTCAAAGTTTTGGTCATCGGGTTGTCCTCCTTTCGCTAAATTTCGGGGCTACCAGGGTTACGCGTTCGACAGGTCGGCAGTGTCGGTCCGGATGATCGCGACGAGCGCCGCGCCCTGCAATGCGCCGATACTGGAGCCGACATCGAACAGGTCCTGGTCTGTCGCGGCGGGTTTCACGTTGGAGAACCGCAGCGTTTTGAACTGGGCCGCACCGCTGGCACTGGTTCCATTGGCGACTTTGATGCCGATTTGGGATTCCTGGGGCGTTTTCACAACAGCCATGAGGTTTCCTCCTTCCCGGGGGCGGTCAGGCCGCGTCCCGAACTCTTTATGAAAAACGGGCTGCGCCCGAATTTCCAACTCCATGCCTGCACCCCCTTTGCTTGTCCCAGGCGATTTAGAAAGGTTCAACTACAAGGAAAATCTGAGTTTGTGCAGCGCCGCGTACATTCGGTACGCAAGCCAGCAAAAGAAGATTTGACGCCGTAGCTGGGCTTTGCTGGATCGTCTGAAAATGAAAGGGACACGCCATGGCTGACGTGTCCCACTAAAATGGGGATGGAGGTACTTATGGCAGCCGCCCGGATTGCAAGTCCGGCGGTGATACCCTTCGCATTCGCTCCATCCCCAAATAAAGCCTATTCACTTGTCTGGTTTCAGTATACGCCTATCGCAAAACGCCTGTCAAATTGACGATTCAGGATGCTTTAGGCGCTGCGCACGCCGTAAGTCGCCGGACTTTCCATGACTTTTCCGAACAGCGGCCCGCCATCGGCGAAGCGGTTGACGCCCTTGACGATTCCTTCGGCGAATTGGCGCTGCCCCATGCCGCTGGTCAGCTTGGCCCGCGTCGGAAACGAATACGGCTAAAAACTTCCTCGGTGCCTGTTTCCCGAAGCTGGTCCGTCGTTTCTATGTCGACAAGCCGGCAAATTTTCTTCCAATTCTTTGTCTACATTGGGCAGCTGCGACAATTCGTGCATAGCGCTCCCCTGCTTTCCCGCTTCTAGCTGTAATTATGCAATAATAAGGTTCTTCAGTTGATTTGAGGCTCTATATCCGCACCCTGTCCCCAAACTCGCTGAAGCATACCCGCTAAAAACGGGCACTTGTTGTAAACGTCCAACCACAATATACGAACAAGAAATGATATCAACCCTTTTGCTCCTGCCATATTCTTTATTGTTACACGACGAATCAAGAACGAATCCGTATCGGCAAAGTTGCTTCCTGCAATAGAGGAACAGGCGGCGACATACCGCGCTTGCTTCAATAAATTGATAATTGCCGGAGTGGTTTCCCCGTGAGGATTAGCAAATATATTGACCG
The DNA here is from genome assembly GCA_018434355.1 of Sporomusaceae bacterium. Lineage (GTDB taxonomy): Bacteria > Bacillota > Negativicutes > UBA1444 > UBA1444 > UBA1444. The sequence goes on from JAHDPL010000019.1 coordinate 93,228, forward strand.
GAGGTTGCAGGTTGTTTTCCAACATTAGGCGCGAGAGTGTCAATTCCCGCGAGAATTCTTTTAAATTGATAAGATTTGGGGGATAGTGATTGACAGTATGTGACCCTATTTCCATTCCTTTTTCCTGCATTGTCTGCAGGTCTTGCCAATTAATATAGCCCGGCGCTCCCACCTTGCCGGTTACAACAAAAAATGTGGCGCGAAACCCATACTTTTCAAGTATTGGCACTGCCTGCGACCAATTATCCTGGTATCCATCGTCAAACGTAATGACGATCGGCTTCCATGGCAACGTACCTTTACCGGACAAGCAGTCTATCATTTCTTGGATGCTGATCGGAGAATAACCCAGCAATTTTAGGAATATCATCTGATACTCGAAATGATCGGCACCCACATAATACCATTGAGACGACTGCCCAATATGATGATATGTCAATATCGGCACACCTTGGTAGGGCAAGGCCGCCCACACGAGCAGGCATGCCGCTAAAAAAACCAGCCCATAAGTCAGTCGCTTATTTCGATTTTTTATCATACACTTCACATTCTTCTTTCAACGTAAAGAATCTCAACTTAGAAAGCCAGCAAGCAAGCTATAACAACTACGCACCACGGAGGCATACGCCAATACTGTAACAATCCAAAACAGATGATCGCAATCGTAAAATCAGCTGCGCTATGAATTGCCGTGGTCCATATCGGGTCATACAGAGCAGCGAGCAATATCCCAACAACTGCCGCATTAATCGCCCATAACGCAGATTGTAGACTGGGGCGCGCCCTTAAGGAATCCCAAAACGGTACAATCCCGACCACAAGCAGGAATGACGGCAAAAATATCGCAATGGTTGTAATGAATGCTCCTTTCCATCCTCCCATGACGGCGCCAAGATACGCAGCAAAAGTAAACAACGGTCCCGGCACTGCTTGTGTAAGGCCGTATCCGGTTAAAAATTGACTTTGTTCTACCCAGCCGGCAGGAACGACTTCTTTTTCAAGCATAGGCAATACAACGTGCCCACCGCCGAATACAAGTGAGCCGATCCGATAAAAAGTATCAAATACAGCAACCCAACCATGATCCGATATTTGTCGCAATAACGGTAATCCGATAAGCAACCCGAAAAATAAACAAAGAGAAATCAATCCAGTTCGCTTCCCTAATGGAAAAGTTATGCTTTTATGCTGACTGATAACGCCCTTTTGGAAAAGCACGCCGGCAAACCCCGCCGCAACGATTATCATTATTTGTACATAGGCGGTCGACCATAACAATATGGTAACCGCAGCCAAAATAGCAATGGTTGCTCGCTTTTTATCAGGAGCCAATTTAACACCCATGATCCATACAGCTTGTGCAACAACAGCTACCGCAACGATTTTCAGTCCATGTATCCAGTTCAATTTTGCTGGGTCAATCTCGCTCAAGCCATAGAATGCGAGCACCAAGATGAGAACAGAAGGCAACGTAAAGCCGATCCATGCGAAAAAACCGCCAATTAATCCACCCCGATATATTCCGACTGCAATTCCGAGCTGACTGCTTGCCGGTCCGGGCAGAAACTGGCATAAGGCAACTAAATCGCTATATAGTTCTTCGGCGATCCATTTTCTATGGTTGACATATTCAGCGTGGAAATATCCAAGATGGGCAATAGGCCCACCGAACGAGGTACAGCCTAAATAAAGTGAAACCAACAATATCTCCGCAAGCCTTAAGATAGCGTTTTGCTTAAGCTCAAACACAGCTTTCATATTTACTCTCCCAGATAAATTAATACTTCAGAAGAACAATCCCGGTAACAATTAATAATGCAGCAATAACTTTATAAGGCGTCACCGTCTCGCCCAAAAATACAATGCCTAGAAAAACAGCCACCAAGGGAAAGGCAGCAACAATAGGCGACACGAGCCCCACTTCGCCCAATTTAAGGGCATAGTAATAGGCGAGTTGACCTAGCAATGCGGCGCAGATTCCTTCCAGAGCAATGAACACAGCGCTTTTAGCTGTCATTTCGGCCACAAATCCCCATTGTCCCTTGATAGTCACCGTTATCAAAAGCAATAGACTTATAATCACACTGCGCACCGTCAGGGCAGCCAGGGGCTGCGTAGCCCCCAATCCAAGCTTTCCGAAGATCGGCGCGATACCCCAAAACACCATTGCAATTCCAGCCAATAAATACGTATTTTGCATCCGAACTCAACCTCTTTTCACGATTATGTTTATATAACTCCGAAGGTCATCAACACTCCGAGAATCAGGACTCCGATTAGTATTATCTTCTTAAACAGTTCATAGGAGACCTTCGGCAGCAGTCTGCTACCCGCGACAGTACCCAGCATCGCCGTTGCTATGATGGTGGCCAGTAGTAAGAGATTTTCCTGCAGGTACTGAAAATTGGAATAGGCATAAACGGGTATCCTTGTTGAGTCGATAATCACGGCAATGAGGGCTGCAGACACCACGAGCTCCTGTTTTTGCAGTCCGTATCCCAATAAATACACGGAACGAATTGCGCCTTGATTGCCAATCAAACCACCAATTAGGCCAGACAGAAATCCACCGATGAAATCGAGACTCTGTGGTAATTCAATTTTTATCTTCCCAGGGACTAAGGTTAGAACGGCGTAACTTGTCAAAAACAAACCTACTCCTGTTTTGAGCCAAGCACTATCAAGATAGATCTGCGCGAAGGAACCAATGAAAGCTCCTATAATACTAATCACACCAAACCTCTTTATAATTTGCCAATTGATTTCTGTCCGGTACAGGATTAACCGGGAAACATTATTAAAAAAATGAACAATCGCCGCCAGAAAAATGGCCACTTTAACATCAAAGAACAAAGCCATGACCGGCATCATGATCGTGCCAACTCCAAAGCCGGTAAAAAGCGTAATGACCGAAGTCACTAATGTAACAGGAACCAGTACGATATATTGAAGCAATACGCCATCCATTAATGACACCTCTTTTCCTTTTAAATTGCGATTTTGGTATAATACCAACGCCGTATAATTTCAAAATACTTCTCTTTTAACTAATCGAACGAGAAACTTAATCAAATGAATACTAATTATTCGTCGTTATAAAGAGCGTTCGAATCTGTTATCCTTCTTACAAGATTTATAAACTGCTCTTTTTCGGTCGGAGCCAAGTGCGAAAGCATTGAGCTAAAAAACAACAGATCTTCCTCGATATGCTTCGTCATGATGTCTTTTCCTTGGGCTGTTGGCTTCAGATATACTGCTTTCCGATCTTCCTCGCCTCTGACCCTCTCAACCAGTCCTTTTTTTTCAAGCCTTTCAACGATACTTGTCAGCGTGGACGGTTTTATTTGGTAATTTTCAGCAAAATCATTGAAGCGCCAAGCGTTATCTTCTCGGGTATGCTCCAGTACATACCACTCCCTGGCGGAGAGCCCGGTTGCTTTGAATTGACGCTCTTCTTTAGCCTTAAATAAGTGGATAAGCCGGTGAAGAATTTGGAAATCATCCATAGACCTACTCCCCTTTGTGCTTTTATTTATTATTAGTATTATGCGTTCTTCGTATTATCAGCATACTTTTTTTTCCCTTCTCCGTCAATCAAATTTTATTGCCGGCTTAATGTCATCTCAACTTTTGAACATGACTTTAGTCAGTAACACCCTGATAGCGGTTTAGTTCAAATAAATGTTATCGCTGCGATGTCCGCTTGCCTATACAGCTGGCTCAGTGGCGGAGATCAGGCGGCCTGGAACAGATAAAATCCAGTCTTTACGACACCCTCTCCAGGCGCAACAAAGCCGCCATCACTGGCGGCTTTCGCATGATTAAACTTTTCTATTCCTCGTCGTCTTCCTTTCCATCACTTTACCAAACAGCGGCCCGCCATCGGCGAAGCGGTTGATGCCCCGCATCAGTCCCTCGGCGAATTGTCGTTTTCCCATGTCGCTGATCAGTCGGGTCCGCTCCGCGTCATTCGTCAGAAACGCCAGTTCCACCAGCACCGCCGGCATGGCCGTTTCCAGCAGCACCGTCCATTCGTCATTGGTTTTCACTTTACGATCCACCGTGTGACAGAATGCTACCAGCTCCGACTGGATGCAGCGGGCCAGCGCGTGGCCGGTTTCGCTGCCGGGAAAATAGAAAGTTTCGGTACCAGTTACAGTCTCGTCTTCACAAGCGTTACAGTGGATGCTGACGAAGATATCGGCGCCAAACGCCCAGGCCGCCTCGCAGCGCCAGGACAGCCAGTCGTTGTCAACTTCGCCGGTACGGGTGAGCAGCACCTGGTGGCCGAATTTTTCCAGCATCCGGCCTGCGATTTTCGCCACCTCCAGGTTGACCGCCGCTTCGGTTACGCCACCAGCGCAGGCTCCCGGCTCGATTTTTCCGCTGTGGCCGGGGTCAAGGCAGATTTTCATGAGTAACGCCTCCCAATCGCTTATTTTTCGCCAATCCTCAGTAGCCGCTATTCTGTCGCTCCATGTATTGCAGCAAATAATTGTCCAGCCGGTGGCGGATGAAGTTGACGCCTTTCTCGTAAACCCGGGTCACCGCCTTGACCCGCAGCGTGCCATCGGGAGCAAGGTATTCGGTCTGTACAATATGAAAGTAACCCCGGTCAACATAGCGTTGTTTGGCGACGTTGCTCGCCATCAAAATGCCTTCGCGGCGCAGGAACTTGATCAGGTTGTTGCGGCCGTATCCCTCTGTTTCCAGCATCTTGGCCGTCTCGGCCAGGCTGAACGAACCGCTGCTGTCGGCCACCCTGTCGAAAAACTCCGCTTTCGGCCGCAGCTGTTCGCATTCGCTTTCAGCCTCGATGGCCAGGTTGAGCAGATCACGGCGAGAAAACCGCAGCAGCTGACCGGAAGCGGCGGCTGCGCCGATACCGCCGGACAGCCGGTATTCGCCGCTTTGGCGCAGCGTCGGCAGGACTTCGTGGATGATCCAGCGCCGGAAGTCCTTTGCCTCGGGCCGACGGCTGCGCAGGATCAGCGAATAGAGTCCTGGTTCGCTGACAATCGCCATTCCGCCGTTAGCCCGCCATGCCTCATTACTAATGAGCCGTCTTTCGTCCGCATCCAGGCTCGACAACGCCTGGCTGGGATTGTTCAGTCCCAGCACGGCGCAGACATCTACGGCCACAAACCACGGCTCGCCATCCAACTGGATCGTGCGCAGCTGCTTGCCATTGAAATGGAATAGTTCGAGTGACTTCATGAAAACAACCCCCTGTTTTATTTTTTCTCTGATATTGGCAATATACTGTTTTTTTGCAAAGTTCATCGATTTCGCCAATAGTCGAAATGACAACGGCGGATAATATGTGCGCGATCGGTTTTTACACGAAGCAACTTCTCCGCCACCGCGCCGCTCCGGTCTCTCTCATTCATCCTTCACTTCGTTCGGATGTGGATCTGCTATGTCCGCCGTCTGCGCTAACGCTTGCCACCGTCCAAGCATTCACCCTTCGCCCGTCGGCCACGGTCGCGGCTTGTCATCCCGGCCCGGCTATACCGGTCCGGGGGAAGGCGTCGGTTCGCCTTGTCTGCGTCTCGCTTGCCTCGGTGCGCTTCGCTCATCGCTCCCCGCAACCTCCGCCGCTCCGTCTCCGCCCGGCTTCACCCACGCCCGGGGAACGGACGAGACGCCGCAGCGTTCTCTCCGCCTCCCCGGCAGCCAGCCGCTGCTCGCGTTCGCTCGCGACTCTCTCTGTCTGCCTAGGTACTGCTTCACCGACTCAGGCAAGCCCGCCGTGCCTCAAAACAATCTTGCCGTATCCTTCGGCGTCAACCGGCCCGGCTGCGTTCCTTGCCGAGGCCGGATCACGCCTCTGTTCCTATCGCCACCCAGCCACTGCCATGGGGAGCAGCCACCATCCCCGAAGCGTCGGGAACGGTCGCTGCCGGGGGACCGCCGCGCCTCAAACATTCCTGCCAACACGCTGGCCCATCCGATAATAGGGCGTTATGCAAAGTAGCCGAACCCTGCCGGCTTTGCCGCGTCTACTCTCCGCTTTGCTTCGCCTACGGTTACATAACGCAGGCGATTATCCGACGTGCCAGCTGGTGGCGGCGGCTCCCGAGAGGTTCACGCTACGCGGTCGCCTCTGTCGGCTTCGGTCAAGTGGCGGCCGTTTGTTGCAGGAATTTACGGCCGCATGTCGAAACATGCAACGAATATCAGGAGGTGGTTTCCATGGATTATGAAGAGGCAAAGTCGCGGCTGGCTCCATGCGGCCTTGATTGTTCACGCTGCGCCGACTATGCTGATGGGGAAATTAAGTCAACCAGCGTGCGCCTCATCGAACTGCTGGGAAACTATCAACGCTTGGCCAAGATGAAGTCCGATGCGGTCCCGGCTTTCCGCGGATACGATCAGTTCCAGGAAGTGTTGTCTTCGTTTGCCGGCGCTGCTTGCAGCGGTTGTCGCGGCGATCATGTACTCTGTCCCACCCGCTGCGAAGCGCGCACTTGCCATAAAGAAAACAAAGTTGATTTCTGCTTTCAGTGCAGCAAATATCCCTGCGAAAACCAGTTTGAAGGAAAATTGCGCGAGCGCTGGCTGTCGATCAACAATCGGATGAAGGAAATCGGTCCGGCTGCCTACTGCGAAGAACAGGCCAAGCAACCGCGCTATTGAGTCTTGTATTCCTTACGGCCCTCCGGGCCGTTTTTTTATGCCCCCGACTTCCCTGCCAAAGCCCGGATCAGCTCGCCCACCCCGGCGATTTTCATCACCTGCTGGACTTCCAGCTGCTCTTTGTGTTTGCTGCGCATCGACTCATAGAGCTTGAGAAAATGCGCCCGGTCGGCTGCCGGATTTTCGCTGCAACACAGCTGCAGCCAGCCGATCGCCCGCACTGCCCGCCGCACCAAGTCACAACTGTATTTCGGGGCGCGATAGGGACCGAAATGAATGATCAACCGCTCGACTTCCTCCCACGCTTCGGCGGCGGTAGGAGGTTTTTCTATGCGCGGGTCCAGCTCGTTCGCCGCTTCAACGATCCGGGCCACACTGGGGAAAAAGTCCGACTCGCGGCAGACTTTGATCACGGCAGCTTTCGCCACCACCGGGTCAAGGTCGGCCAGCATGATCGACCAGGCCGCGACAATCGGCGCCGGGTCTTTGGCCTGCATGATCGGGTTGCTGCTGGCGGCGAGCGCCACCAGGGCGCAAATCTCTTGCTTAGTCAATGAAAACCTCTCCTTTCGCGATGTCGGCCAATTGGTCGTTAAACTTGTTGGACGGAGCGGCAGGACTGGCCCGCCGTCCCGGCTGCAGTTCGCTTTCTTCCTTGCGGTAACGGGGCACCACCCAGGAGCGAATCGCTTTGTAGTCGTCCACATACTGGGCCCCTTTGTCCGGGTTGTTGGTTTTGTAGCCATCCAGAATGGTGACGAGGCGCTGCGCGCCAGCTTCACCGAACTCCCGCTGCAGCCGGGCCAACTCCGCTTCAGTCAGAAAAACGGTATCCGCCTGTTGCAAAGTGCTGGCCCGTAGCGAAGACGGACAGGGCTTTTCCTGTTCCTCTGGTTTCTTTGCTTTCTTGGGTTTGTTCTCCTTGGATTCAGTTTGCTCTGCTTTACTCTCGTTTGGTTTACTCTCCTTTACTTTGTCGGATTCAGTCAGAATTATGTCCGGTTCGACAGAGTTTCCGTCACAGAAATCCCCGGATTCGATGATTGCGGCGGGTTTCCGCTCCGCAAACTCGGGTTTTTGCGGCACATCCTGTTTGCGCTTCACAAACACCGACTCCAGGTTGCGAACGAAATTATCGCTCCAAACGATTTTTTGCGCCCAGCAGCTCGCGTCAATCGCCTCGATTTCGGCCAGTTTGTCGAGGATCGCCTCTGCCACCGGTTCGGTGACCCGCGTTTTCGACAATAAATATTCCCAGTCTGCCGAGTGATTGCAGTTGAACGAAAAATCATTGCTGTCGCCGAGCAGCTCCAGCAGTTTGAACCAAAAAGCATACCCGTCATTACCCCAGCGGGCCTCTAGTATCGCGATGGTCTTGCCGCTGTGGGTCATGTGGGGAAAGTAGTCGACCTTTGTTTTTGCCGGCCTTGCCATATAAAAGCCTCCCTCGGCAAGCAAATGTCGCTCCGCGTAATGCAGCAGCGACAAAAGCGAATTTATGCTACAATACATCACAGAGGCAGAATTTCTTCACCGGAATCCTCTCTCGCTGACTGGTATGTGCTCGTAACACATGCCGGTCATTATTTTTTATCCGGGTCACGCCGCCTCATGCCCGCTTCCTCCCTTTCGAGCGCACCCACTCAGGAAAACCCAGTTTCAATGCGCCCTGGTCATTTACCCATTCTTCCAGTCCTTTGCGCGGAATCAGGATGTTCCGCCCATTCATAAAAGCAGGAAAGGAAGAATTCGTCCGGCACAAACTTCGTATATTGTCTTCCCCGATATGGGTCATGGCCGCCGCTTCTTCGGGCGTCAGCGTAATTTTCTCCGTAACAGCAATATCTACCATGATTAGCCTCCTCACTTCTATTGCCAGATCAACTCGAGTTATTAGTCCAATATTATTTGTCTTTTTCGAACGCTTCTGCGTTCGTTCTCAGCTAATGCACTTTTCATACTAGTTCAACATTTTTGGACTTTCTCGGCAAAAAAACTGTAGCGGACACTCCCAAAACGCTGGCCAAATCAACAGCAATATCAATATTCAGCCGGATGTTTCCTCTTTCGAACTCGCTGACCCATTGCTTGCTTTTGCCGATTTTTCTAGCTATATCCGTTTGCGTCATTCGCTGTTTCAACCGCTCTCTTCGTAATACATTTCCCACCATATCCTCACCTCCCCGTTTTCTGTCGGCTCAATTATAGTCCAATAATAATTGCCAGTCAACGGACGAAAATTTCTTTCCCTTCGCTCTTTACAGTACATTATTTTTGGACTAAAATGGTGGTGAGATATCATATTTCGCGAAGGAGGGGTAGTCGCTTTGTTATCCGAACAGATCAAACGTCTACGAATACAAAAAAAAATTTCTCAACATCAACTCGGCCTCAAGTTCAATGTGATCAAGCAGACCGTTTCAAATTGGGAAAATGGAAAAAGTAAACCTCCTCACGACACCCTGGAGGCAATGGCAGATTTTTTCGGTGTTACCGTAAATGAAATGTATGGCAAAGCGGAACCAAAATCGTTTCTTGAAGTAGAATGGCCCGACTTGGTAGAGGTATTGCAAACCTCGGGAAAACGCGCCACGCCGGAAGAGAGGAAAAAAATCGCTGCGATTATTCGAGCATCATTGGAGGGTTAAGTAGTATGGAACAACCGCCGGACCATCCGCGCACCGGTTGGGCGCAAACAGAGGCCCAAAATCTCCTCATGGAGGAAGAGATATTTACCCCTGCCGTACCAATCGACGAACTCCTGGAACAGTATGCTACCGTCGCCACCTTTACCGACCCTGACCTTGCCACATTTTGCTTTGCCCACGATTCAGGTTGGTATGTTCATCTCAACGTAGCACAAACCCCAGGTGAGCTCCACTACGCGGAAGCTCTGGCGCTAGGGCACCTTAAGCTGCACCACCTTGATTACAATTTAGGTGCCATGACCGATTCGCAAATTGAGTTGCTCAACTGCGAAGCAAACTGTTTTGCCGACAGTATCACCATGCCCATGCCTTGGGTGCTTGCTGCCTGCCCGCATGGCCGGATCAACCGCGCTTCTGCCGATACGCTGGCAGGCCTTTTTTCCGTATCGCGCGCGGCCATGGTTCACCGCCTGCACGACTTGGGACTATATGCCCCAGAGGATTTGCACGATTGGCGACACCCCTACTGCCAAAAAACTCTGCTCCTCCCCCGTTCCACTCCATCTCAGAGCGCCAACGAAAATGACGATCCCTTTCACCATTAACAAACCGAATGTTTAGGAGGTGACACTTATGCCGCGGCTGAAAAAACGGGCCGATGGCCGCTACCAAGCGAATGTAGTGATGGGTTATGATGCCGAAGGAAAAACGATCATCAAAAGGGTTTACGGCAACACAGAAGCCGAATTGAATGCAGCCAAAGATAATGCGAAAAAGCTTGCTGGACTCGGGAACTTTGCAACCGCCACGGTTGGCGAGTGGCTCGATGAATGGCTACGAATCAGACAAATGGATGTCGATGAAAAAACACTGAGTGAACGGACCTATGACACATATGCCGACGTCATTCGGCTGCATCTGAAGCCGAAGCTTGGGGCAATCGGAATGCAAAGCCTGCAGCCGGCAAACATCCGCAACATTATCAAAGCAAAACTTAAGAATGGCTTATCCGGTCGACGAGTCCAATACATCTACACGGTACTCAATATGGCATTGACTCAGGCCGAAAATGACCGGACACTGCTCTGGAATCCTTGCCGTGCTGTTAAAAAGCCGACCTGCGAAAAACGCCAATACATTGTGATCAGCAAACAGCAGTATGAAATGGTAATCAATGCCGTGGCAAATACCTCGCTGCAACCGCTGACAGCTCTAGCCTGGGATTCCGGCATGCGCCTCGGCGAACTCATGGGGCTTACCTGGTCGGCTATAGACTTCAAAAAAGCTACCATTACCGTCGCTCAAACGGTTCGCCGAACCAAAACCAAAGGGGTTCATTTGTCCAACTCGCTGAAAAGCGATAATGCCAACCGAGTATTGCCGCTCACGGCTTCAGCCGCCGCCGTGCTAAAAGCGCATAAAAAAAGACAGGCCGAACATCGCCTGTCGATCGGGATCAAATATCACAGTGAATTTGATCTGGTCTTTCCGCAACTGGATGGATCGCCGCAAGATCCAGCCAACGCATCGAGAGACTGGGGAAACATAAAACGCGACCTAGGCCTCCCTGCCAAACTCCATTTTCACGACCTGCGCCACACGTACGCAAGCACCCTGGAAGAGATGGATGTGTCGGCAAAAAAAATTCAGCTACTAATGGGGCACGCCTCTGCTACATTCACAATGGACACTTACATCCACAAAACCGAAACCATGATGGATGGGATCAAAGAAAAACTGGAAACTCGAAATAGCAGGAAAAAATAGGAAGTGTTCAAAATATGTTCAATTGACGGCAGACTGTGAAAAAAGGCTTCCGGCGAAAATCGCTGGAAGCCTTGATCATTCTATGGTGCCGAAGGCCGGACTCGAACCGGCACGCCATCGCTGACGGCAGATTTTGAGTCTGCTGCGTCTGCCAATTCCGCCACTTCGGCACATATAGTTGCCCTTGCAGGCAAGTAATATCTTACCATCGGCGACTTTGCTTGTCAAGCAGGATTATGCCAACTTCACGGCAAATATCTGGATTATGCAAACAATCATCATTGAAAACCACACGCTTGGCTGGACCCTGCGCTATAGCGCGCGCCGCCGCTCCTTTCAGATCCGGCTGCTCAGCGCCACAGAGATTCTGGTCACCGCCCCGGCAGGCGCCTCACCGGACAAAGCGGCGGAAATCCTCCGCAGCAAATCAGCCTGGATTTTGCGCCAGCTGAAACGGTTGGCAGCTGTCGCCGCCGACGCGACCAATTCCTCGCTGGCCCACGGCGCAACCCTGCTGTTTCACGGCGAACCGCACTCCTTGCTGCTATTGGCCGATGGCCGAAAAAAACCGCATGTCACCTATTCCCACTGCAGCATCACCGTGCATCTCGGCGAGTTGGTGGGCGAAGCAGACCACCCGCTGGTGATTCAATCACTGAAAAAATGGTACCTGTCGGCTGCCCAGTCCACGTTACTGGAACGACTGACTTACTGGGCCGGTCAGATCGGCGTCCGGCCGCAGCGCCTGTCGCTACGCGACCAGAAAACCCGCTGGGGCAGCTGCTCTTCCCGTGGCGGCATCAGCCTGAACTGGCGGCTAATCATGGCGCCGCCGCCGGTGATCGACTATCTGGTCATCCACGAGCTGTGCCACCTGCGCCACCCCAACCACTCGCCGGCCTACTGGCGCGAGGTCGCCCGCTGGTGCCCCGATTTCCGGCTACACCGACAATGGCTGCGACAGCACGGCGCCCTGCTCGGCAAAATCTTTGCCGGTTAACCCGTCTATTTCCCCAGCTGCTTCTCGGCGATGAACTCTTGCAGCAGTTTGGCGGTGTTGCCGGTGATTTTCACGCAGTTCACCAGATGTTCACGCGTCTCGAACGGGTGCGGGTTTAGAGCCCGGCAGCAAGTCGCGCCGAATTTTGTCTGAAACCGGTCGTGAAATTCATTGGCCAGCGCATAAGCGGCTTCCCGGCTCTCTGCCGCGGCAGTCCGCCCTTCCATCAGGCCTAGCGCCATCACCGAAGCAGCCAGTGCGCCGCAGACGCAGCCGGCGTGTCCGAGTCCGCCGCCAAAGCCGGTGGTCATCCGCATCGCCTGCTCGTCGAGTTTGATTCCCGCAGTATCGGCGGTCGCCCGCAGCACTGCCTCCGCACAGTTGAATCCATCCTTGAAATACTGGCCTGCCGCATTTCTTGCTTCTGTTGCTTTTTCTGACATGTTCAATCCCCCATTATGATTTCATTTTACGAGGAGGCCCGACGATGAGCAAATTGTTTTCACCCTATCAGATCGGACCGGTAACCTATCGCAACCGCTTTGTCCGCTCGGCGACCCAGGACTGGCTGTGCGACGAAAACGGCGTCAGTAGCGAAAAACAGTTGGAACTTTACAAAAACCTGGCTGCCGGCGGCGTCGGCCTGATCATCACCGGCCATGCCTATGTATCGCATCCGCTGGGTCGAGCCGCCCTGCGGCAAAACGGCATCTGCGACGAAAAACAGGTCGAAGGATACAAACGAATGGTGGAAACCGTGCACCAGCACGGGGCGAAAATCTTTCTGCAACTGAACCATGCCGGCCGGCAAACCCTGCCGGAACTGATCGAAGGCAACATGCCGGTGGCGCCGTCCGACCGGTTCGATGAAAAAGGCAACCAGCTCGCCCGCGCCCTTACCCTGGATGAAATTGAGCGGATCAAAGAGGCCTTTGAGGCTGCGGCGCTGCGGGCCAAACGGGTCGGGTTCGACGGGGTGCAGGTCCATGTGGCCCATGGCTATCTGCTGGCCCAGTTCCTCTCGCCGTTCACCAACCAGCGACAGGATGAGTACGGCGGCCAGATGGAGCAACGAACCGCACTACCGGCCGAAATCGCCTACCGGGTCAAAGCGGCGGTCGGTCGTCAGTTCCCTGTCTACGCCAAACTGAACACCACCGACGGCATCACGTCGCCGGTCCAGCTGTCGCTGGAAGAAGCGGTATATGCAGCGCAGATGCTGGAAGCGCATGGCGTCGATGCCATCGAGACCAGCGGCGGCACGGCGCGGGAAAGTCGCCTAGTCATGGCAAAACCGGCAATCCTGAAACCTGAGCAGGAAGCGTATTTCGCCCCGGCCGCCCGGCAGATCCGCGCGGCGGTAAAAATCCCCCTGCTGCTGGTTGGTGGCCTGCGCTCGGTAGCAGTCATGGAATCTTTGGTCGAGGAAGGCACAGCCGATATGGTCTCACTCTGTCGCCCGTTTGTCAGAGAGCCGGCGCTGGTCAACTCACTTGCCGCCGGGCAGGCCAAAGCGACCTGCGTTTCCTGCAACGCTTGCTTCAATCCCGAGGGACTGCGCTGCAGTTATAGCGGACCTGCACTATAAATTGCTACCTATTTAACTACCCTTAAATCTTTTCCAAGCGCCTCCATGCATAGATTGCAATAAATCCGCCGACGAGGCCGGTCACCAGTTGCGGCCAGCCCATCACAAACAGGATGGCTGTACTGAGCGCCGGCGGCAGTTCCAATACGCTGAGCAGACCGCGAAACGCGAGAAAAAAGAACGCCGCCTTGCCGAGGGCCGCGCTGCCGACTGCCAACCACTCCGGGCCGGCCCGGCGCAGGCGGGAAAATAGCCAGATGTATAGACTATTGCCGACTGCCACCGGCAGGATAAACACCGGCAGCGGCAATAACTGCTGCAACCAGGCGACAACCGGCGTCACACAGGCAATCAGCAGCGCCGACCGCATGCCGAGCGCCTGCAGGGCAACCAGTAGCGCCGCATTGACCAGACTGCCGATCAAAAAGGTCGACATCCAGGGCGGTAGTGGAATCAAAAAACGCAGCGATTGAAAAACCAGCGTCAGGGCCAGTAGCAAACCGGTCCGCGTTAGGTTTTTCATTTTTTGTTGGCTCAAGCAAAATCCTCCGTAAAATAGCGAGAAGGCCGCCCGCTGTCGGAACGGCCCTCGCCACGACTATGTTTCGGTTAGGCCAGGCCGCATTCCTTGGCGATCAGGTCTTTGTAACCTTTTTGAATCTTGCGGGTGATCGGGCCCACCTTGCCATCCGCGACCGGTTTACCGCTGATGCTGACGACCGGCATGATCTCGGTGGTGGTGCCGGTAAGGAATGCTTCGTCCGCCCCTTTGGCGAACTCGACGGTAAAGGCTTTTTCCAGCACCGACAGTCCCAGGTCCGGCACGATCTCCTCCAGCACGCGGGTCCGGGTGACGCCTTTCAAAATCAAGTTGCAGACCGGATAGGTCCACAGCACCTCGTCCTTGACGATGACAAAGTTGCTGCTGGTTCCTTCGGTCACCATGTTGTCGCGAATCATGATCGCCTCGTAGCAGTGGGCTTCTTTGGCTTTTTGCTTGCCCAGGACATTGCCCAGCAGATTGAGCGACTTGATGTCGCAGCGCAGCCAGCGCTCATCAGGCACTGCCAATACGCCGACGCCGGTCTCCCACTGCGAAGCGTCAAAGGCACTGGGACGGATCGTCATCGTCAGGCAGGGAACCACTGTATCGGGGAACGCATGGGCCCGCGGCGCCCAGCCCCGGGTGATCTGCAGATAAATGCCGCCGTTTTCGATGCCGCTTTCCGCAATCAGCCGCTCGTGGATTTCCTCCATCTCCGGATAGGTGAACACCGCCGGGATCTTCAGTTCGCGCAGCGAACGATACAGCCGGTCGATGTGGGGTTTCAGCGAAAAGCACTTGCCATTGTAGACCTTTGCGTACTCGTAGACTCCGTCGCCAAACTGATAGCCACGGTCTTCCATCGCCACGACCAGTTCTTTCAGATCCACGATCCGTCCATCGATATACCCTAATGCACCCATTGTTTTTCCTCCTTCACTTTCCTGCCAAAATAGTTTATGATAGGTTCATTCGTTTCGTGCGGTCAGTTCTTTTACAGCAGCCAGCACCGCCTGTGCATGCCCGTCCACTTTCACCTTGCGCCAGAGTGCGGCGATCCGGCCCTGACGATCGATAAGAAACGTCGACCGCTCGATCCCCTTGACCAGTTTGCCGTACATGTTCTTGTCCTTGATCACGTCGTACGCCTCGCACACCTGGCTGTCGACATCGGATAACAACGGGAACGGCAGTCCTTCCAGCGCCTTGATGAATTTCGCATGCGACTTCAGGTCGTCCCGGCTGACCCCGAGCACTTCGGTATCCAGGATGGTCAGTTCATCGTATACCCCGCGAAACTCGCGGGCTTCGTCCGTTCAGCCAGGGGTGTTGTCTTTGGGGTAAAAGTACAGAACCACGTTTTGTTTGCCGCGAAATCCGGACAGTCGAACTTCACCGGCAGTCCCCGGCAGCACAAACTCGGGGGCCATACTTCCTACTTCCACAACCGTCATGCCGATTCCTCCCTCATTTGTATTTTTGAAAGGATAATATCCTAAAATGAACAACCGTATCGTAGCGATGGAATATACCCGCGGCCTGGCCATGCTTGGCGTCGTTGCCATTCATACCGGCTCGATGGTCCTGCTCGACCCTGCCGCCAATCCGCAGCTTGTCGCCCTGCTGGAAATCGTCAGCCGGTTCAGCGTGCCGATTTTCTTCTTTATCTCCGCCTTTTCCCTGTTCCGCCAATATCCGCTGGAACAACCGCTCGACCTGCAAAGGTTTTACAAGCGGCGTTTTTTCCGGGTGCTATTGCCCTACGTTGCCGGCTCGATTCTGTACATGCTGCATTACTCCTGGCTTACCGGCGACTGGAGCATTTGGTTTCCGATCCTGGTCTACCAGTTCTTTTTCTTTGGCATGGGCTGTTACCAACTGTACTTCCTGGTCATCCTGCTGTGGTTTTATGCGCTGATGCCGCTTTGGCGCAGCTGGGTCCGGCAGATCCTGCGGCAGCCGCTGCTCTGGCTCGGCCTGCTGCTGGTCGCGCAGATCGCTTTCAACTATTATTCCAGCTATCGGCTAAAGCCAAACCTGGCAAATTTTTATCTGAACCTCGGCATCGAATACCGGATGAGCTGGTGGCCGCTGCATTATGTTTTTCTGTTTCTGCTCGGCGGCCTCGTTGCTACACGGTTTGAACAGGCCTTCGCCCTGTTGCAGAAACACGTCCGCCTGCTGGGCGTCCTGCTACTGGCCAGTCTGGCGGCGATGCTGGCCCACTATTACTTTTTGATCGGACCACGCGGCTACACGCTGGTGCAGGCAGTCAACACCGTGCATCAGCTAAGTCCGGCCGGCGTGCTCTATTCGGTGTTTGCCTCGCTGTTTTTGCTGGTGCGGTTCTCGCAGCCGCTACCGCTGCTTCTCAAGCAAATTTTGTCGGTTGCCGGCAAATATTCGTACAGTATCTTTTGGCTGCATCCGTTTTTCCTGCATTATCTGCATGAGGCGGTCCGCAGTCTGGGTTGGCGTCTGGGCGTAGCGGTCACCGCCGTTTTATATCTGTCGACGATCTTGGTCAGTCTGGCCACGGCCATCCTCTGGCAAACCATCCGTTCAAAGCAAAAATGCTAGTTTTTGCCGCTCTTCTTCGGTAAGCAGCGGCGTAGCCAGTCTTTCATCGCGGGGCGTCCATTTGCGGGCGGCCCGTTTTCTGTTCTGCGACCAAAAAATCAGCAAAAGCTGGCAGAAACGTTCGATCGAGCGGGTCTGCGATTCGTAGTCGGGATCGCTCAGCCAGCTGTGATACATTTCTTCGACCTTATCTCCGGCAACAGCCGAAAAATCCTTGTGCGCCGCCATCTCAGCAATCCGTAGCGCCTCGTTGCAAACCATGCGCAGGATCATCTGCCGCGAACTGGTCTCGTCCGGCCCGCTGCCGAACTTCAGTTCATCCGCCAACTGCACGCGGCCCACGTCGAGCAACGGGCGAAACACGCTAAAACTAGCCGTCACCCCATGTCTGGAAACGGCAAGGCCGGCCACCTCGGCGATTCTCTGCATCACCGGTCGCCAAAATGTTTTGTCTTCGCTGCGAATCGTCCACAGCAGCAGTTGTTCGACCCAGACGGAGGCTTGCGGATTCTCCGGATTGAGACTGGCAGTAGCGGCAGCGATCCGCCACTCCGGCAAAAACCTGCTGAGAAATTCGCTGCGGTTCGCTGCAGCCATGACTAACAGATGCACTGCCTCAAAGATGATCGGCACGGCTTCCAGCAGTTTGTGCCGCGTCGCCCGGTGCATCCATATTTCGAGCACCGGCAAAAATTGTTCATCCAGCAGGCGGTTTTCGCAGCGTGACGCCCAGCCCGCCGTCTGCAGGGCCAGTGGAGAAAACCAGTCCAGGTCGCGCCGTCGCAGCGCATAACTACCTGCGCTGCCGGCAAACCGCGCCACCACGTCGATCGCCTCGCTGGACTGGGGAAAGTCGGCAACATTTAAAAGTTCCAACGCCAGAGCACTCGCGCGCCGGGCCGGTTCATCCAGTTTTTCTTGTCGGCAGGAGGCGATCAGCGAAGATAGCTCTTCCATGCGAACAAGCATCTCCGCGCTGTCACCAGCTGCGCAAAATCGTTCGGAGTCTGCCAAGAGCAGCAAAGCCACCGCCGGTTGCCGAGCATTGATCGCATGCTGGATCGCCCCTGCCAGTTTGGCAAAGGCTAACCCCGAAATAGTCTGCAATCCCTTGGCGGTGTTTTCCGCCGCTTCCGTTTCGCCGCTCGCCAGTTGCTGACGCAGCAGCGCCAGATTGTCAGCGGACATGGATCTCCCCTTTGTAAATCAGGCCGCGTTCGGTATCCACCGTTACGATCATCCCGTCAGTCAGCGCCTCCACCGCGCCCTCGACCCCGACAATCACCGGAATGCCGAAACTGACGCCAACGATGGCTGCCTGGGATGTCAGGCCGCCTTCTTCGGCGATGATCGCCAACGACTTGCATGCATCAGCCGCCATTTCATCAATCAGACTGTGCACGACCAAAACCTGCCCGGGTTTGACTTTGGCTAAATCCTGCGGCGCCGCGACCACACAAACCGGTCCGGTCGCCTTGCGCTGGCCGATGCCGGTTCCGCGCAGCAAAATCTGCCCGACCGTATGCACCTTGATCATATTGGTCGTGCCGGTGATCCCGACCGGAATGCCGGCGGTGATCACCACCAGGTCGCCCGACTTGATCCAGCCTGAGGCCATCGCACCGGTAATCGCATTGGACATCATCTCATCAGTGTTGGCCGATTGCGGCACGAACACCGGCTGCACGCCCCATAGCAGCAGCATGCGGCGCAGCATTTTCTCCTTTGGCGTCACTGCCACAATGACCGCCTGTGGCCGATACTTCGACACCATCCGGGCCGTATAGCCGGACTCGGTCGAGGTGATCACGGCGGCGGCGTTCAGTTCATAAGCCACCTGCACGGTCGCGTGACTGATCGCATCGGTTGTGGTGACATGCTCGCAGGACTCGTTGCGGGCCGCGATCAATGCGCTGTAGTTAAGGGCTGCTTCGGTTCGTCGGGCCAAAGTGGCCATCACGGTCACCGCTTCCACCGGATATTTGCCGGAAGCTGTCTCGCCGCTCAGCATGATCGCATCGGTCCCGTCCATGATCGCGTTGGCGACGTCGGTCGCTTCGGCCCGGGTCGGCCGCGGATTGACCATCATCGATTCCAGCATCTGCGTCGCGGTGATGACCGGTTTGCCAACCAAGTTGCAACGACGGATCAGCATCTTCTGGATAATCGGCACATCTTCGGTAGGGATTTCGACCCCGAGGTCGCCGCGCGCCACCATCACCCCGTCGGCCACTTTCAAGATCTCATCGATATTGCGCACACCGGCGGCATTTTCAATCTTGGCGATGATGTGACAATCGGCGCCGCGCGATTCCAGCACCCGCCGAATCGCCAGCACATCGGCCGCCTTCTGGACAAACGATGCGGCGATAAAATCGACGCCCTGCTCCACCCCGAACAAGATATCGAGCACATCTTGCTCCGACAAAAACGGTAAGCCCAGCTGCACGTCCGGCACGGCCACCCGCTTAAAATCACTGATCTCTCCGCTATTTTCGACGGTTGTCACGATATCCGGGCCGCTAACTTCAACGATCCGCAGGCTGACCAATCCATCAGCCAGCAAGATAGTCTGTCCGGCAGTCACTTCTTCCGGCAGCCCTTTGTAATTGACCGATACAATCGACTCGTCGCCGGCGATCTCGCGCGCCGTCAGCGTAAATGTGGCGCCTTCCTGCAACATGACAGTCTTGTTCGTGAATTTACCCATGCGGATTTCCGGCCCTTTGGTGTCGAGCATGATTGCAACCGGTAGCTGAACTCTTTCGGCCGCCTCGCGGACTTGCCTGATCCGCTGTCCATGCCCATCATGGTTACCATGCGAAAAATTAAACCTGGCGACATTCATGCCGGCCCGCAGCATCGCTTCCAGCGCGCCTGGCTTATCGGTGCTGGGTCCGACTGTGCAGACGATTTTTGTCCGTTTCATTGACACCCTCCTGTTTCGCACAGGATTTCCCGTGCTTCCGCCGCTTCCGACTCCAGAGCCAATACTTCGAACAGTCCATCGCCAAGCATCGAAATCCCGGCTGGACGGACTTCGGCCATCAGACCTTCACTTTCCAACAGGCTTTTCAACAGCTCCGCCTGAGCCCGATTTGCCGCGATATGAATAACTGTCCACATTTCGCCGTCCTCCGGTTATAGATTTTGTTAGAGTTTAATTTGGTATTTTGCCAGCTTCTGATAAAAACCGGACCGGTGAATTCCCAAGATTTTGGCTGCTTTGCTGCGATTGCCGCCGGCCGCTTCCAACGCTTTGTATATAGCTTGTTTCTCTGCATCCTCCATTATTCCTGCAAGCTCCTGGTTCTTTTCCGCATTGGAAATCTCTGTTTTTCCCGCAGCCCGCCGCATCATCGGCGGCAAATGCTCCGGCAGGATCTCTCCCTCGTCGTCCATCAGGTTGACGGAACGTTCCAGCACGTTCTCCAGTTCGCGGACATTGCCCGGCCAGTCGTATTCGGTAAGCATACGCAGGCCTTCCGGTGAGACGCCGCCGACATCGAACTGCAGTGAACGATTGATTTTTCCCAGCAGCGCGGCGCATAGCTCGGGAATGTCTTCGCGCCGCTCGCGCAGCGGCGGGATATGGATGGAAATGATGTTCAACCGATAATACAAATCTTGGCGGAAAGTTCCCTGGGCCATCATCGCTTCCAAATCCTGATTGGTCGCGGCAATCACCCGCACATCCACCGGAGTGGTCTTGGTGCCGCCGACCCGCTCAACCTCGCGCTCCTGCAATACTCTCAGCAACTTAGCCTGCATCGGCATCGACATGTCACCGATCTCATCAAGAAAAATCGTTCCGCCACTTGCCATTTCAAACTTGCCGGGCTTGCCGCCTTTGCGGGCGCCGGTAAAGGCGCCATCCTCATATCCGAACAACTCGGATTCGAGCAGGTTTTCCGGGATGGAAGCGCAATTGATCTTAATGAACGGGCCATGACGCCGGTCACTCGCATAATGGATCGCCTGGGCGAACAGCTCTTTGCCTGTGCCGCTTTCGCCGGTCACCAGCACGGTGGAATTGCCTTTGGCGGCGCGCAGTGCAATCATCTTCAGCCACTGGATCTTCTCGCCGGAACCGATGATGCTGTCGATCGTGTATTTTCCGCCCTGGACCTTGCGCAGCTCTTCCTTGTAATAGTCGAGTTCCGATTGCAATGAGGTCAGTTTGCGGGCCAGGATCCGCAGGTCCTTCACATCGCGGAACACCATCTTGCCGACAGCCCCGGTGACCGCCCCGTCCTTGACGATGGGAATCCGGGTCACGACGGTGTTGTGGTCGCCGATCTTCTGCATGTCGCAGATTTCTGGCTTGCCTGTCTGGGCCACGATGTGCATCCGCGTGTTTTCGATCACATCGGTGATATGCTTGCCAATCGCCTTTTTCGGGTCGATGCCGAGAAATTCGCCGTAGGCCTCGTTCATCATCGTAACGATGCCGTTTTTGTCGACCACGACGATACAGTCAAAAATACTGTTGACGATCGAATCCAGCGTGCTCTTGAGATCTTTGACCTCTTCCAGCTCGGAAGCGACTTTCTGCAGTTCGGTCACATCCTGAAAAATCGCCACTGCTCCGACAATCTTGTTGTTTTTGATGATCGGCGAGCGTTTGGTCATGATCTGTGAGTTGCCGGCTTTCATCTTGTGCGGTGTTTCGACGATTCCGGTCTCCAGCACCCGCATCAGGCCGGTGTTGGGGATTACATCGTTGATCGAGCGCCCGACCACGTTTTCCGCTTTCATGCCGGTAATCGCCTGAGCCGCCGGGTTAAAGATCGTCACGTTGCCGGCCGCATTGATCGCGATGACGCCGTTGCTCACCGAGTGCAGCACCGCCTCGAATTCTTCGGCCATCGACACCGATTTCTCAGACAGGTAGCGGACCATGTCGGTCCGGGTCAAAAAACCGATCGGCTGATTGTTGGCATTGACCACCGGAAAACGACCGTACTTTGCCAGCAGATTGTTCTGCTGCAACGTGTCCGCCAGCATCGTGTCCTTGAGACTGTACACGTTGGAGGTCATCACGTCACGGACCCGTTGCGACGAAATATCGCTCTTCTGCGCAATCGCCTGGATCAGGTGCGTTTTGGTCATTAGCCCGATCAGCATCCCGTCGTCATCGACAACCGGAGCACCGTCGATATTATTTTCATAAAAGATCCGCGCCGCATCCGACAATGACACTCCGGCGTTCAAGGTAATCAGCTTTTTGCTCATCAAATCCCGAACGATCAACAGAACCCCTCCTCGTTTTCCAGCGCTGATATTGACGTTTGTCCACAACAATAGACATCCACTGTCTATTGTAGCACAAAATAAAAGACTCCGCATTTTTTCACGGAGTCTTTTATGCCCGTTAGCCTAACATCGGCAACGGATTAAATCGTGCAGGCGCCGTCTACACTGAGTACGGTGCCATTGATGAATTTCGCATCATCCGAGGCCAGGAAAGCGAAGGCGGCGGCGATTTCTTCCGGCTCACCCAGACGACCGGCAGGAATTTTGACGATAATTTTTTCCTGCAACACTTCGGCCGGAATCTTGCGGACCATATCGGTTCCGATGAAACCAGGCGCCACGCAGTTGAACCGCAGACCGTTCTTGGCCATTTCTTTGGCCCAGGATTTGGTCATGCCGATTACGCCCCACTTGCTGGCTGCATAGTTAGTTTGACCGATATTGCCGAACAGACCGACGATGGAAGAAGTCGTCAAAACCACACCGGATTGTTTTTCCAGCATATAAGGCAATACAGCGGAAGTACAGTTGAACACACCGGTCAAGTTGACGGAAATGACTGCGTCCCAGGCTTCCTTGGCCATTTTCTTCATCATCGCGTCTTTGGTGATTCCGGCGTTGTTGATCAGTACGTCGATCTGACCAAATACTTCAATCGCTTTGGCAGCCATCGCCTTGGCGCTGTCAATGCTGGTCACGTCGGTTTGCACATAGATCGCCTTGCGACCCATCGCTTCGACTTCTTTGACGGTTGCCGCGCCGTCGGCAAAGTCGGCTACCACGATATTGGCTCCTTCTTCGGCGAACCGCAGCGCGGATGCCTTGCCGATTCCGCCGGCGGCTCCTGTGATGACGACGATTTTGTCTTTCAAACCCCTCATGATTGTGCCCCCTTTTTCTCTTACATTTTCTCTATGACTGTTCCGATGGCCGGCCCGCCGCCGACGCAAAGGGAAGCGAGTCCATAACGAACATCACGCCGCTGCATCTCATAAATCAGCGATACGATGATCCGCGCCGCCGTGCAACCAACCGGATGTCCCAGTCCGATGCCCGAGCCGTTGGCGTTCACTTTGTCCATACTGAGCTTCAATTCGCGATTGACTGCCAGAAACTGGGCTGCAAACGCTTCGTTGATCTCGTAGTAACCGATATCTTCGGCAGTAAGGCCGGCCAGCGCAATCGCCTTGGGAATGGCATAAGCCGGTCCGATGCCCATGACTTCCGGCGGTACGCCGAAATTGGCGGTGGAACGCAGTTTCGCCATCGGCTTTAAGCCGAGCGCCTTGCCTTTATCCGCCGATACCAACACCAGCGCCGCAGCGCCGTCATTGACACCGGAGGCATTTCCCGCCGTCACGGTACCGTCTTTTTTGAAAGCCGGCTTCATTGCGGCGAGCTTTTCCAGTGAAACGTCAGCCCGGGGATGTTCGTCGGTATCAACGACAATCGGTCCTTTGCGACTCTGGATCGTCACCGGCACGATTTCCGCCTTGAACACTCCGTCTTTAATCGCTTTGATCGCGCGTTGATGGCTGATCAGCGCCAGCTCATCCTGCTCTTCGCGGCTGATGTTATACTTTTCCGCCAGGTTTTCGGCGGTATTTCCCATATGGTAACCCATTATGGCGCAGATCAGACCATCGGACAACATACTGTCCAGCATTTCTCCGTTGCCCATCCGGTGCCCTTCACGAGCGCCTTTGAGCAGATACGGCGCCTGGGTCATGCTTTCAATGCCGACCGCCACCGCGATATCGCTTTTCCCGAGCATGATCGACTGACTGGCGATTTCAAACGCCTTCATGCCGGAACCGCACTGCTGGTCGACCGTGCAGGCGAAACTTTCTGCAGGCATGCCGCATTTCAGTTGAATTTGCCGGCCCGGGTTGCCTTTGGCGCCGGCCTTGTAAATCTGGCCGCAGGCCAGTTCCTGCACATCGGCGGCAGCGACCCCCGCCTGCTCCAGCGCCGCATTGACGGCAATCACGCCAAGTTCCACCGCACTGACGTCCTTCAGTTTACCCAGAAAATCGCCGATCGGCGTACGTTTTGCACCAACAATCCATACTTCTTGCATGGTTTCCCCTCCCCGGATTGTAATTTTTCATCAGAATCGCAGATTTCGACCGGTGAGAGTTGGCAAACCCCCACCGGCCAGTCAACGCGGTTTTATTGCACCATATCCTGCAGACCCATCGGTTCGGCCCGG
This sequence comes from Sporomusaceae bacterium, assembly GCA_018434355.1. Taxonomy (GTDB): domain Bacteria; phylum Bacillota; class Negativicutes; order UBA1444; family UBA1444; genus UBA1444. Next base: position 117,462 of record JAHDPL010000019.1, read on the forward strand.
AAAATCCGTTCATCCATGATCTTGAGATTTGGCGAGATGATAGGTTTGAAATCCATCAGGGCCAGAATATCTTTTTCCAAGTCAACGCCCGGTGCGATTTCGATCAACATCATGCCTTCGGCAGTCAGCTTGAACACAGCGCGTTCGGTGACGTACAGAACCGGTTGCTTGACTTTTTTGGCATAATCGCCGCTGAAGGTGATCTGCTCGACATGGTCGAGGAACTTGCGAGCCTTGCCTTCTTTCACGATGGTCAGCTTGCCTTCGCCTACTGCTACTTCCAGCCCTGCTGCGGTGAAGGAACCGCAGAAGACAACGCGTTTTGCATTTTGGGTAATGTTGATGAATCCACCGCAACCGGCCACCCGGCCTTTGAACTTGCTGACGTTGATATTGCCATGCTTGTCGGTTTCCGCCAAGCCGAGATAGGCCAGATCCAGACCGCCGCCGTCATAGAAATCGAACTGGTAGGGTTGATCGATAATCGCTTCCGGATTGGTCACCGCGCCGAAGCTCAGGCCGCCGGCCGGCACGCCGCCGCTGGGTCCCGGCTCGACCGTCAGTGTCATCATGCTGCCGATTCCTTCTTCGTTGGCAACGTTAGCCACGCCTTCCGGCACGCCGATCCCCAGGTTGACGATCGCGTTGGGAATCAGTTCCATCGCAGCCCGGCGGGCGATCACTTTGCGCTCGTCCAATGCCATTGCGGTCAGATTGTTGAGCGGAATGCGAATTTCGCCGGAATAGGCGGGGTTATATTGCTCCGAGAAAGTCTGCATGTGCAGCGAAGGATCATCGCAGACCACGACATAGTCCACCAGGATTCCCGGCACTTTGACGCCCATCGGCTTCAGGTTGCCTACCTCGACGACCCGTTCCACCTGAACGATGACGATGCCGCCGGAGTTTTTCGTTGCTTGCGCGATCGGCAGAATCTCCAGCGCCAGCGCTTCTTTTTCAATTGAGATATTTCCGTGCAGGTCGGCGCTTGTACCGCGAATAAATGCCACATTCACCGGGAACGGCTTGTACCAGAGCCACTCTTCGCCACCGAGCTGGATGACTTCCACCAGGTCTTCCTTGGTCACTTGATTGATTTTGCCGCCTTCGACCCGTGGATCGCAAAACGTATTCAAGCCGACCTTGGTGATTACGCCGGGTTTTTTGCCGGCCACGCTGCGGAACCAGTGAGTCAGGGTCCCTTGCGGGAAATTATAGGCTTCGATCTTGTTTTCCACAGCCAGTTTGCCCAGTTTCGGCGCCAAGTTCCAGTGCCCGCCGACCACTCGCTTGACCATGCCTTCATAACCGAAATGATTTAGTCCACGGTCTTTGCCGTCGCCCTGTCCCGCACAGTAGACAAGACCGAGATCGCGCGGCGCGCCCTCCGCCAGAAAACGCTTTTCCATCGCCAGGGTAAGTGCTTCGGGGTGTCCATTTCCTACGAAACCGCCGGTTGCGATCATGTCGCCGTCTTTGACGAGCTTGGCGGCTTCGGCTGCGGTGATAAACTTAGCCATTCAGTTAAACCTCCTTGCTTAATAAAGAAAATTTCATCAATGACAATGCTATGCAACTTTCATGCCAAGTTCACGATCTTCGGTGAAAGGTTCACTACCATAGCCCAATTCTGACAGGTCGTTCACTATATTTTTTCCTATATGGTTACATTTTTCGCATTGATGTTCCTGCTAGACAACTTCTCCGGTTTTTGTCTATCGATCTGTCTAAGAATTTGTTCTATTTTTTATACACTGTCTATTGCATTAAACATTCGATAGGCAGTTCACCCAATCGTCACAGTTTGTTTTGCCTAACATTTTGTGACGCAGGAGCATTGGACACGAGCGCTGCGTAGTACGAATTATTAAACTATTTAAGCTTTGCTTCGATATATAATAAGTAAGACGACTCTCTAAAACGCAAACCATATCTGACAAAAATTTTAATTATTCTTGAACACTTTTGCAGTTGGCACAAATCTTGCATAATAGTCAGACAATGTATTCTACCCTTTCCTGTGACTCATTCGTTTCTGGCGTGGGTGGAACATAAAATTTGAAGGAGGGTTTTACGGTCTTATGGAAGTATTGGGTATTTGGTTAAGTCTCATCGGCCTCATGTACGTTGCCTACCAAGGATTCCCCGTCATCGTGTTCGCTCCGATCTTCGCCATCCTGGCGGCCACCTTGCAGGGCCTGCCGGTCCTGCCGTCCTACACCGAACTTTTTATGGGTAACGCAGTCACTTACATCAAAGCATTCTTCCCCGTCTTCCTGCTCGGCGCCGTGTTCGGCAAAGTCATGGAAGACACCGGCCTGGCCAAATCGATCGCCCACGCCATCGTGGAAAAAGTCGGCCATTCCAATGGTCTGCTCGCAGTCGTTCTCGCCTGCATGGTCATGACCTACGGCGGCATCAGCCTGTTCGTCGTCGTGTTCGCGATCTATCCGTTCGCGGCTAACCTGTTCAAGGAAGCAGACATTCCCAAGCGTCTGATTCCCGGTTGTATCGCTACCGGCGCTTTCACGATCACCATGACCGGTATCCCCGGCACCCCGCAAATCCAAAACATCATCCCGACCAACTTCTATGGCACCAACGCCTATGCAGCTCCGGTCACCGGGATTATCGCCTCGATCATCATCTTCGTGCTCTGCATGCTCTGGCTGAACTTCCGTTATCGCCAAGCCAAAGCCCGCGGCGAAGGTTACGGCGACCACAAACTCAACGAGCCAGAAGGTTCTGTCGACGTTTCCAACCTGCCCAACTGGGCTGTTGCCTTGATGCCGATGGTCGTGATCATCGTCGTCAACTACATCCTCACCTTCTATGTTCAGTGGGACCCCAAAGCGTTGGAAAGCCTGGTCAAAATCCTTGGCAAACCGACCCCGCTGATGGCTCCTGCCGTGAAAAACCTGATCGGTATCTGGTCGCTGGTCGTATCGCTGCTGCTCGGCGTGCTGACCGCAATCATCATCGGCTACAAATCGATGCCGAAGAACCTGACCATGGCCAAATCGATCAACGCCGGTGCAATCGGCTCGCTGCTCGCGATCATGAACACCGCGTCCGAGGTCGGTTACGGCAACGTTATCGCCGCTCTGCCCGGTTTCAAACAAGTGGCCAACTTCCTGCTCGGTCTGAAATTTGGCGGCTCGCCGCTGTTCTCGGAAGCTGTCACTGTTAACGTGCTGGCCGGTATCACCGGTTCTGCTTCCGGCGGTATGTCGATCGCACTCGCTGCGATGTCCAAAGACTGGCTGGCCTGGGCCAACCAAGTCGGCCTGGATCCCCAGATGCTGCACCGGATTGCTTCGCTTGCTTCCGGCGGTCTTGACACGCTGCCGCATAACGGCGCGGTCATCACCCTGCTGGCAGTCTGCGGCCTGACCCACAAAGACTCCTACTTCGATATCTTCGTCTGCGCCACCGCGATCACGGTTTCGACCGGTTTCTTCATGATTCTGGTCCACGCGGTCACCGGCCTGGTATAAGCAACAGAAACCTACCACGTTATAACTTTCAGACCCCTCGGTTTGGCCGGGGGGTCTGTTATTTTTAGACAAAGTTTTCTGCAACAACAAAAAAAATAAGGACCCTGTAAGCTTATCGCTTGCACGATCCCTATAACTAGTCCTTTTGCTGCAGCAGACTGCGTATTATTTCTTCATTACCGTCGCTTTGCCGTCCGTTACCAACACGCCGTCCTGATTGGTCACGGTGGTCCGCAGTACCAGACGGTTCTTTGCGTCAATCTTTTCGATGACTTCCACAGTTGCTGTCACAGTATCGCCGATTTTGACCGGCGCCTTGAACTGCAGTTCCTGTCCGAGATAGATCGTGTTCTGGCCCGGCAGGGCTGTGCCGAGCACCGCGGAAATAAAGCCGGCCGACAGCATGCCGTGAGCAATCCGCTCCTTGAACATTGTTGTCTTGGCAAACTCTGCGTTGATATGCACCGGGTTGAAATCCCCGGTAACACCGGCAAACGAATACACGTCGAACTCAGTCACCGTTTTCGCCATACTGGCGGTATCTCCAACTTTGATATCAGCAAACGCTACATCTCTGACCATTGTGATTCCTCCATTCATCAAGTTTTTTGTGAAATGTTTCACGTTTTCTTGTAATAAGAACTGCCCGTGGATCCTGCGATCCGCCGGACAGTTCTTATCTGTTTCTTATTTGCAGGCCGCCCGATACTTGGCGAACTCAGCAGTCAGTAACGGCAGTACTTCCATCACGTCACCGACGATGCCATAGTCGGCGACTTTGAAGATCGGCGCATCGGCATCCTTGTTGATCGCGATGATCGTATCGGAAGACGACATTCCGGCCAGATGCTGAATCGCACCGGAAATACCGCAGGCAATGTAGATTTTCGGGCCTACCGTTTTGCCGGTTTGTCCGACCTGGTGCAGCGCCGGTTTCCAGCCTGCGTCGACTGCGGCGCGCGAAGCGCCGACAGCGCCGCCCATGGCTTCCGCCAAGGCTTCGACTGCAGCAAAGTTTTCCGGTTTGCCGAGGCCACGACCACCTGATACGATGATATCGGCTTCTTCCAGTTTGCAATTGGAAGTGCAAACTGCCAGAATCTCCAGCAACTTGACCTTGAGGTCGGATTCCTTCACCTTGCTGGCGACCTTGACGATCTCGCCGGTCCGGCTGAAGTCAGGCGTCGGCTTTTTGAAGACCTTCGGCCGCACGGTGCCCATTTGCGGACGATGTTCCGGGCAGAGAATATCGGCCATGATGTTGCCGCCAAACGCCGGACGGGTCCAGAGAACCAGTTTGGTCTCTGCATCGATGCTCAGGTTGGTGCAGTCGGCGCAGAGGCCGGTACGTACACGGGCCGCCACGCGGGGGCCGAGATCGCGGCCATCGTTGGTCGCGCCGACCAGGATCGCCGACGGTTTGTATTTTTGAATCAGATCGACGAAAGCCACCGTATAGGCTTCGGTATTATAGTGGTCATACTCAGGGCCTTCCACCAGATAGACCTTGTCGGCGCCGCTGGCGAACACGTCTTTGGCTTGCGCTTCCACACCGTTGCCGATCAGAACGCCGGCCAGTTCTTCGCCCAGTTCGTCGGCCAGTTTACGGCCTTCGCCGAGCAGTTCATGCGCTACGCCCTTGATCTCGCCGTGGCTTTGCTCGATGAACACCCAGACCCCTTTATACTCGGTTTTGTCCATCGCCACGTTTCGTTCGATTTCCTCGCGGAATATCGCTTCCACCGGGCAGACGGAAATACAGGCGCCGCACATCGTGCAGGCTTCCGTGATATAGGCTTTGTCGCCCCGCATCTCGATCGCGCCAAACGGGCAACTCGGAACACAGGCTCCGCAACCAATGCATTTTTCCTGATTGACAATTACAGCCATTTCATTGTTCCTCCTTGCCTCAGATTACTTTCGCGTCGCCAAGCAGTTGCATCAGCTTCGCGACCGATTGTTGCGCGGTTTCTTCCTGGATGAGCTGGCCCTGGCTACGCTGGGTCGGCGTAAAGATCCGCCGCACTTGCGTAGGCGAGCCAGGCATGCCGATCCGTTTTTCGTCAGCCGCGATGTCGGCTGCGGTCCAGACCGGAATCTGGGTACGGTTGGCTTTCATAGTGCCTTTTACAGTGGGGAAGCGCGGTTCGGCAATCGATTTGACCACGGTAACCATCACCGGCAGCTTGGTTTCCATGATTTCGTAGCCGTCGTCATGCTCGCGGTCAACCTTGATGGTGTCGCCGTTGATCTCAATCTTGGCTGCGTAGGTGATCTGCGGCATGCCCAGGTTTTCGGCAATGCCGGGGCCTACTTGGGCCGTGTCGCCATCAATCGCCTGCTTGCCACAGAGAATCAGGTCCACCGGACCCATCTTCTCAATCGAAGTCGACAATGCGTAAGCAGTTGCCAACGTGTCAGCACCGCCGAATGCGCGGTCACTGATGAGGATCGCTTCATCAGCGCCCATCGCCAGGCACTCTTTCAGCGCGTCGGCAGCCTGCGGCGGTCCCATGGTAATGACTTTGACTTTGCCGCCATGCTTTTCCCGGAGCTGCAACGCCACTTCTACCGCGATCTTGTCGAACGGGTTGACGATGCTGGGAACTCCTTCCCGGATCAACGTGTTCTTTACCGGGTCAATCTTGACTTCCGTGGTGTCAGGCACTTGCTTGACACAGACCACAATTTCCATTGATTGGATGCCTCCTCGTTTTAAGTTGTATGATCCTACCGAAGCACCGCGCCGCCGATGACCATGCGCTGCGCCTGGTTAGTCCCCTCATAGATCTGGCAGATTTTCGCGTCGCGCATGTAACGCTCGCAGGGATATTCGCGGCTGTAGCCATAACCGCCGAGCACCTGTACGGCATCGGTGGTAACTTCCATCGCGCTGTCCGACGCAAAGAGTTTTGCCATCGCCGCTTCCTTGGAATACGGTTTGTGCGCATCTTTCAATGCCGCTGCCTGGTAGGTCAACAGGCGGGACGCCTCGACCTTGGTCGCCATATCAGCCAGCATGAACGAAATCGCCTGGTTGGCGGAAATCGGCTTGCCGAACTGTACGCGTTCTTTGGAGTACTTGATCGCAAAATCGAGAGCGGCAGTCGCAATACCGAGCGATTGCGCGGCTACGCCGATCCGGCCGCCGTCCAGCGTGGTCATGGCGATCTTGAACCCTTCGCCTTCTTTGCCCAACATTTGGTCAACAGGCACTTTGACATCTTGGAAGATTAGTTCCATAGTCTGCGAGGAACGGATGCCCATTTTGTGTTCTTTTTTACCAAAGGTGAAGCCCGGCATGCCTTTTTCCAGGATAAACGCGCTGATTCCGCGAACACCTTTTGATTTGTCGGTCATGGCAAATACAATATAAGTTTCGGCTTCACCGGCGTTGGTGATGAAGATCTTGCTGCCGTTCAGCACATAGTGGTCGCCGTTCAATACCGCAACCGTCTGTTGTCCGGATGCGTCTGTACCTGCATTCGGTTCGGTCAGGCCGAAGGCGCCCATTTTTTCGCCTTCTGCCAGCGGTTTTAGATATTTTTGTTTCTGCGCTTCGGTGCCATAGGCGAAGATCGGCCAGGCGCAAAGCGATACCGTTGCCGACAGGGCGATTCCCAGACCGGCATCGGCTTTCGAAATTTCTTCAATTGCTAGAATATAGCTTAACACATCTCCGTCCGCTCCGCCATACTGTTCGGGGAAACAAATTCCGGTGAGTCCCAGGCCGGCCATCGCATCATACAGGGGACGGGAAAAGCTTTCGTGTTCATCGCGTTCTTCCGCGCCATGGGCAACTTCTTTTTCGGCAAAATCCCGGGCAATTTTCTGCATCATCTTTTGGTCTTCGGTCAATTCAAAACTCATTGTGTGTGATCCCCTTTCATTATTTTAATATTTGCTTTTCGCCAAAAACAGCTGCACCGGAAGCAGCTCCTGCTTCCGGTGCAGTGTTCGCTGACTTTGTGAAATGTTTCTCAATACATATTATAACCGTTCGATGATCGTTGCGCAACCCTGTCCGCCACCGATACACAATGTGGCAAGACCGATTTTTTTGTCATGCTGTTGCAGCGCATGAAGCAGTGTGACCAGAATCCGAGCGCCGCTGGCGCCAATCGGATGGCCGATCGCGATTGCGCCGCCGTGGACGTTTACTTTGTCCTTGGCCCAGCCGAGTTCCTTGCCGACGGCCAGGAACTGAGCTGCGAAAGCTTCGTTCGCTTCGATCAGATCAAGGTCTTCGACCTTCAGGCCGGCTTTGGCCAATGCCTTGCGAGTCGCCGGAACCGGGCCCATTCCCATGATCGAGGGATCAACGCCGCCGGAGCCGTAACCGAGGATTCTGGCCAACGGTTTGAGGCCCAGCGCTTTGGCTTTTTCCGCCGACATCAGCACCAGAGCGGCTGATCCGTCATTGATCCCGGAAGCGTTACCGGCGGTAACCGTGCCGTCTTTCTTGAACGCCGGTTTCAGTCCGGCCAGTTTATCCAGCGCCGCATCGCGTTTGGGATATTCATCAGTATCAAACACTACGTCGCCTTTTTTCCCTTTGATCACAACCGGCAGGATTTCCTTTTTGAAATACCCGGCATCAATCGCCTTGACCGCTTTGGTCTGGGATTCAAAGGCCAGCAGGTCCTGTTCTTCACGGGTCACATTGAATTTGGCGGCAACGTTTTCGGCTGTGATTCCCATGTGGTAATCGTTGAAGGCGCACCATAGACCATCCTGGATCATCGCGTCAACGACTTTGCCATTGCCCATCCGGTAACCCCAGCGGGCCTTGCTGTCCAAAATATAGGGCGCCTGGCTCATGCTTTCGGTTCCACCGGCAACGACGACTTCGGCATCATCAGCCACGATCGCCTGCACGCCGAGGTTGACGGTTTTCAAGCCCGAACCGCAAACCTTGTTCACCGTGAACGAAGGAACTACATCAGGAATTCCGGCTTTGATTGCGCACTGCCGTGCAACATTTTGTCCCAGTCCGGCCTGCAAAACGTTGCCGAAAATGACCTCATCGACTTGGTCCGGCTGAACTTGCGCTCTTTTTACCGCCTCAGCAATGGCCATTGCACCCAGGTCGGCCGCCGAAAAAGATGCCAGTCCCCCATTAAAGGAACCGACTGGAGTCCGAACTGCACTGACAATAACAACTTCTTTCATAATACTATCCCCTTCCTTAGCTAAATATGTGGAACTCACTATTAATATGAAATTAATGCAAGATTCATGCCAATAAAACCGAGCCCGGCCCAAGAATAGCTTCCAGTCGCTTAATGGTGGCGCTAGACGGGTTAATCCAAAAATTTTTCTCGGTTCGGATGGTACGGTTCTGATCGACCAGTTGCAAAAACACGACGGTTTCTCCCTGACAAGCAGTAAAGGTCTGTTTAAGTCGCTCAAACACCTCCGGCGTTTCATTCTCCTTGCGAATTTTGAGCCGCACTTCCTTAACGCGTTGCTGTCCAATCGACGAGACAGTGTCAGCAATCACTTTCACCTTGTCATCGGTAATACTGACCCGACCGCTGACAATCACTGCCAAATCGGGGGCAAGCAGCGGACCGGCCCGTTCAAAAGTTCGCGGAAACACAATGATTTCCACTGCTCCGGTAAAATCCTCCAAAGTGACAAAACACATGGTTTCGCCATTCTTGGTAGGCAGACGCTTGGCAGCGGTAATCAATCCACCGATTTGAACCGTCTGATTATCTGTACATTCCTTGGACAGAATTGTTCCGATTTTAGACATGCCGGACAATTGGCTTCGGTAAGCGTCGAGTGGATGGCCGGTGACAAAAAAGCCGGTCATTTCCTTTTCCATCGCCAAAATCTGCGCTTTCGGCAATTCTTCCAGATCGGGAACCCGTAGCTCATCAATGCTGTTCATCTGTTCTTCGCCGAACAGAGCCATTTGTCCATTGTTTTTGTCGCGTTGTCTAGACAGTGCCAAATCCACAGCCGGTTCGCACACCGTCAACAATTGGGACCGTCGCAGTCCGGTCCAGTCAAATGCACCGGCTTTGATCAGGCTTTCCAACACCCGTTTGTTGACCAGGCGCATATCGATCCGCTCGCAAAAATCGACCAACGATTTGAAATCGCCCTGGGCCCGAGCGGCCAAAATACTTTCGATCGCGCCTTCGCCGACATTTTTCACGCCGGCCAGGCCGAACCGGATCGCCGACGCTTCCACCGAAAAACTGAGGCTGCTGCGATTGACATCCGGCGGCAGGATCTTGATGCCGTGCTTGCGGCACTCTTCGATGAAATAGCCGACCCGGTCGCTTTCGCCCATGACGCTGGACAGCATCGCCGCCATGAATTCCGCCGGATAGTAGGCCTTCAGATAAGCCGTCTGATAAGCCACCAGCGCATAGGCCGCGCTATGCGACTTATTGAAGCCGTAGTCGGCGAATTTCTCCATCAGACTGAACACTTCATTGGCGACCGTCAGCGACACGCCGCGTTCGTTCGCGCCGGCCAAAAAGCGTTCCCGCTGCGCGGCCAGCACATCATGTTTCTTCTTTCCCATCGCCCGGCGCAGCAAATCGGCCTGACCCAGCGTAAATCCGCCCATGACCGAAGCGATCTGCATGACCTGTTCCTGGTATAGGATTACGCCGAACGTATCACGCAGGATCGGTTCCAGCATCGGGTGCTGATAGACGGATTTTTTCGTGCCGTGACGACCGCGGACGAAGTCCTCGACCATGCCGCTGTTCAGCGGACCCGGGCGGTACAGCGCCACCAGCGGAATCAGGTCGTCAAACCGTTCCGGCCTAAGCTCCTTGACCAGATTGGTCATCCCGGCCGATTCCATCTGGAACACGCCGACCGTTTCGCCGCGCGACAGCATCGCACAGGTGGCCGGGTCGTCAAGCGGAATGGCATCGATATCAATCTCAATGCCGCGATGGGCGCGGACCAAATCAATCGTATCGCCGATCACCGTCAGCGTCCGCAGACCCAGCAGATCCATCTTCAAGAAGCCGATTTCTTCGATGCAATCCTTGTCGAACTGGGTCGTGATGAATCCGTCTGCCGAATTTTGCACCGGCACCTGGCAGTTGAGCGAATCCTTGGCGATCACCAGCCCGGCCGCATGGGTCGAGGCATGGCGCGGCAGCCCCTCCAGCGACATCGCGATATCGAGCACTTTGCGGGCAGTCGGGTCGTCATCATATAGACGCTTCAGCTCCTGGCTCATCGCCAGCGCGTCCTTCAGCGTGATGTTCAGCACCGTAGGCACCAGTTTGGCGATGCGGTCGACTTCGCCGAACGACACGTTCAGCGCCCGGCCGACGTCACGGATTGCGGCGCGGGCCGCCATCGTGCCGAACGTGATGATCTGCGCCACATGGTCGCTGCCATAACGGGCCGCGACATATTCGATGATTTTGCCGCGTCGCACATAGCAAAAATCGATATCGATATCCGGCATCGTCACCCGTTCGGGGTTGAGAAACCGCTCAAACAACAATCCGTATTTCAGCGGATCGATATTGGTGATCTTCAGCAGATAGGCGACGATGCTGCCTGCCGCCGAGCCCCGGCCCGGACCTACCGGAATTTTCGTTTCACGGGCAAACCTGACGAAGTCCCAAACGATTAAAAAATAACTGGAAAAGCCCATTTCGCGGATGACAGACAGTTCGTACTTCAGCCGCTGCCTCACTTCCGGCCCCGCCGCCGGATAGCGTTCCGGCAGCGCCGTCTCGCATAGTTCCTGCAGAAATCCGTCAGCGGTTTCGCCCGCCGGCACAGGAAAATCGGGCAAGTGCAGTTGTCCGAACTCAAAGTCTACGTTGCAACGTTCGGCGATTCGGCAGGTATTGGCCAGCGCTTCCGGGTATTCGGGAAACAACGCGGCCATCTCGTCACGGGTCTTCAGATAGAACTCCGGGCTGGGAAACCGCATCCGCGCAGCATCTTCAACACATTTTCCGGTCTGGATGCACAACAGAACATCATGCGCATCGGCATCGTCCCGATCAATATAGTGGATGTCATTCGTGGCGACCAGTCCGATCTGCAGCTTGCGGGCCAGCTCGACCAGCAGCGGGTTCGCTTCCTGTTGCTCGGCAATCCCATGGTCCTGAATCTCGATAAAAAAATTGTCCTGGCCAAAAATCTCGACATATTCGCGCGCCGCAGCTTCTGCCGCCGCCATGTCGCCTTTAAGGATCAACGAAGGAATCTCGCCGGCGATGCAGGCGCTAAGTCCGATCAGTCCTTCGTGATGTTCGGCCAGCAAAGCCTTGTCGATCCGTGGTTTGTAGTAAAACCCTTCCGTATAGGCCCGCGACACCAGTTCGACCAGTTGGCTGTAGCCGGCCTGCGTCTCGGCCAGCAGAACCAGATGATAGTAGGCTTCGCCTTCGCCGGCCACTTTGTCAAAACGGCTGCGGGGCGCAATATAGACCTCACAGCCGATGATCGGACGAATGCCATATTTGCGGGCCTGCTTGAAGAACTCGACAGCCCCGTACATATTGCCGTGGTCGGTGAGCGCCACCGCCGGCATGCCGGCTTCCTTGACCCGCCGGACCAGGTCGGCCACGCGACCGGCCCCGTCCAGCAGGCTATATTCACTGTGGACATGAAGGTGAACAAAGTTGTCACGTGCACCATCGTTTTTACTAGTATTCATTAGGGCTCATTATCCTTCCTGTACAGGCAGCATCGAGAAAAATACTGCTCCATCAATCATTGCATCAATCAAATCATTTTACTCATATGAAGACTAAATTCCGTTATTTGGTTTTTCAATCGAACATTCTCTATTTTCAAAGCGGCATTCTGCTGACTGCTATCATTATACTTTTCTTTCGCGTTATTATAAAGAGCATTGCTCTACGCTGCCATCTTACCAAAGAAAAAGGACACTTACGCGTCCTCAAAAAACGGAAATACATTGTCTTCATAACAACAAAAAATCGCTCTATGATTTGTAAAATGCCAAGCTAAATTCCAAGACGGATCGGAGATCCCGCAAGTCAAGAAAAATGGCCCGAGTGTAGTGACAGAAACCCCTGTAACCGTCTGGCTGAACAAGCTGAAATCCGCCTATTATCTGCAATTCTTAATGGAAATCTAACATTTCTTATAGTAGTCGTTCATAAGCTTTATAATTCTGCCCGCTTCTTCGAGCATCTTATTTAAATCCTGCCAATCATCTTCTTTCCTTCCCCAAATCGTCCGCCATCTGCCGGACAAACGTCTCTGGCGGAATACCGTTGTTATTGCGTTCAGCAATAATGACGCTCATGCCGAGTACAGCCCAATTATGCTCTGAGCATTTTTGGCCACTTCCTTACGTAGCCACTCTGGTTCAATCACTTCAACCGTCGAACCCCAAGTCATCAACCAGGGCACCATCTCGCCTGCATTGGCGACTCGAAATATGATATCTGCCGATCCATCCTCATGTTGAACAATTTTTTGACTGTCATGAAAAACTGTCACAGCAAATTTCCTTGTCATACCGGGTTCTGCTCTTAAGCGGACTTCTTCTGGTGGGTCTGCATTTTTTACCGTCCAAGTCCCCCAATTCGATCCATAGGCATCTTTAAGAGAAAAATCGGCAGGTATCCGGTAATTACTGTTTTCAACAATACTCATTCTGTCAATTAGGTCAACTCTGAAAATTCGCCGGGCCTCGGCCTCATGGCAAAAACCAACCAGATACCAGGTGCCGTTCCGGCAAAGCAATCCATATGGCTCGACTTCGCGTCCCTTGGTTATTTCGCCATCGTAAGCCCTTGTATAATCGATCCGAACCATTTTTCCACGACGAATCGCCCGCAAAATCTGCGTAACGGCATTATTATTTTGTTTCAACTTTTCTTGACTATAGCCCGACACATAGACATACTTTTCGACATCATCCCGTAGACAGTAGCATTCTTTCACTGTCTCGAGAGCATGATCAAACACCAGTTTCATTATCTTCTGAAACTGCTCCGCCACCATATGTCGCTGCTGCGGATAGAGACTCAGCGCCAGGAGGATGGCCTGAGAGGGATCCATTTGCTGTCCCGGTACCAGTTCACGCGTAAACAAATACCGCCTGTTTTCTTTCTTGCCAACCGCTTTAATAGCCGGTTCAACAACTTCACCGGCCGCTTCCTCCAGCTCCTTCATCCTTGAGCCGGGATCAAAAAATTCGTTCAACCGGCGTACCATGCGTTGAATGCTTTTTTCACTTGGGAAACTGTCCTTCTGCCGCCCATACGCATCGATCAAATCTTGCTTATTCGCGCCACCACCTGGCGTTTTTTCAACAATTCTCAGCAATACACTTAGCATTGCCTCCGGATGCCGCTCACCATTCTGAAACACGCGATCCCCTCCAAACGCTTCTATAAATCATCCGTATTTTTGACACCGAGACCTATCGACGCAATTATTCTGTTTCTTTAATTATGCACCCTTTTCCTTCCCAAAAAACAAATAATGTTCCTGCCTACCTTCTTTGCCTCGCTAGACGCTGCGACAGTCTCAGTTTGGGTTGTCTCGGAAACCCTCCACCCTGGGTCTCGTCAATTATTCTCTTTCGCCGCGCCGACTCAACAGCAACGCTGAATAATAGCCCCATCGCCCATAGGTTTACAATCAGCGCCGAACCACCATAACTGAAAAAGGGCATGGGCACACCGGTTACAGGCAGCAAGCCCAAAACCATAGCGATATTGCCAACCGCCTGCCCTATGATTAAGAACAGCACTCCGATAGAAAGCACTCGTCCTCTGCCATCCGCAGATTGCAGTGCAATACGCATACCGTAGTAAGTCATGGAGCCGAGCAGGAACAAAACGGCCAGCGATCCGACAAAACCGGTTTCTTGCGCCCAGACCGCAAACGCAAAATCAGTGTGTGCCTCAGGCAAATAGTAAAACTTACTCGATCCCATGCCCAAGCCAGTGCCTTTAAAACCACCTGATCCGACGGCAAACAAGGATTGCATTGGCTGATAACCGCTTGTTTGCGAATATTGTTCAGGATTAATCCAGGCCCAGATTCGTTCGGTGCGGTAAGCATATTGGTTTATCAACAACCCTGTGCTGACAATTCCAGACCCGCACAAAATCAGCCACTCCAGTTTGGGTATTCCAGCCACTAGGTAAGGAAACAGACACATCGCAAATACAATCATGCCTGTCCCCATATCCGGCTGTACCGCCACTAATCCAAATAACGCAGTTGTAATCAACAATGGATACGAAACCAACGTGATCGGTTTTTTATCGATACGTGGTCCAAGGTAAGATACAGCCAATAAAACCGCCGTCAATTTTGCCAGTTCTGACGGTTGAAAACTGATGAATCTTCCGACAGTAAGCCATCGCCGCGCCCCATTGATCTCAATCCCGAAAAACGGAACAGCAATCAACAATCCAAGCGTTATCAGCGTCCACACCGGAAGATATTGACAAATCCAACGATATCCTAGTTTGATCACAATAGCCATACCAATAAATCCGATAACCGCAGCCGCAGAATGGCGTTTTAAAAAATACAAACTGTCGCCAAAGAATTGAGAGCCGAAAACAAAGCTAGCACTAAAAACGTTGATGGCGCCGGTAAGAAACAATAAGATGGTCACAAACCCCAGTCCTTCCAGCGGACTGGCCCAAATCCTTGGCCAAAAAGTGTTTGATTCATGCCTTAGTTGCTTCACCTCTGTATTCACCACCAAAACCCGTTTTTATTGCCCCACTCACCTTAGCCATTGATTCATCAATTTGTTACCTACCAGCAGTATATAAAAACAACTGGACACATAAGCGTCCAGTTAACAAGAATGTTACTATTTTATCGACAATGATTCTGAAACTAAATCCAGCGATATGGGGATATGTAATTTTGAACCCTTACTTTATTGCACATCATCAATTCTCGCATGACATACGCCCCTTTGCCTGAATTAAAGCCTTGATGAACTTGGGAGTCCATTCCTGATAACGGAATCCTGTCGAAGGATGTTTGATCATACAAAACTCCGGCCCTTCCGGCAGTGGTTGGGAAAGGCGACTCCACAACGAAAATCCTAATACCAATACAACAGCCGGATTTAACTCCTTTATCACACTTAAGAACGGTTTTTGAGCTGCCAACCACATTTCTTCTGTTGGTCGAATGCGAGACGTTCCTCCGACAAAGGATTGAATATAGTTGTAAAATGCGACATGCTCCCATACTTCGGCTCGCTCAGTATCACTTAACCAAGTGGCCGATTCCTTTTTCAACAATACCGCTGCAGTCTTGGTGAAGAATGGGTGTCGCTCGCTTTGAGCCAATTTTTTGACTACGCCGATTGTAAACTCTGGATTAACCGGTCCGTCGTGATAGTGTGATTCTCCAAGAACTAGAACACGTAGCCCGAATTGATTGTCTTGGTAATACTTACTACCAACCCAAGGTTTAAATACAACCTCTTCCATTACTTGATTCACTCCCTATGTTTTTCTAGATTGACGTTCCCACTCCCTATTTCAATCACCTCAGTTCCGACTATACGCTGACCCCCTCAATAACTGCCTGACCTTTCGTTGCTTCAAGGATCTTTATCAAAACATTGCTCATGTTAATCCCATTGCACTCCAAATACCTGCTGGATACCGGCCCTGTATAGCGAATCAGCTCCATTTCAAAATCAGCTCTAGATTTATAGTTCACCCAATCACGATAACCGGGCGCTCTATATTCAAACAGTTTCGGCAACAAAGCCCGGTAAATTCCCGAAGACAACCGGGCTTCTTTTGAGGACCACTGCCACCGAAGTTCCTCAAGTTGAAAAAAACTCCAGCTAACGGCCAGCGCCTCTTCTGTCAGGCGATCGTATCTTAATCCGAACAGATGCCGGGCGACGTCGCAAAAATGGTGAAACTGCTCATGCGTGTAAGTCTTCATCACTACCATATGACACATGTTCTGCAAATCATTCGGTTCCACATAGTATCCTCCCCGAAAAATGTTGCGTGCATGATGCCAGAAAAACGAGGTTAATTGTTCGCGGTGCAAAACTATTCGACCCGGACTAGCCATCGGTTCATAATGGCCTAGCACATCTGTTCCTTCCTCCATAACTGCGGGCGGCGTAAGCCCCATATTATCGAGTTCCTCGTCAAACCAATCAGGCCAGACCAACCCTGGGAGTTCGCTTTCCGTAGTAAGTGAAAAACGCTTCAGGATGTCCTTCACGCAAACGTCAACAATACTCAAAGTAAGATCCCCCGCTTCCATCTTATTATTTTATGAGTCTTCTGCCGCTGCATGCCGTTTTCCTTCTACTCCCATTTCATTGGAGATGCAATCCATAACTTTTTCTACGATCCAGTCAGTCATCCACTCTTCTGCCCGATAAACAGGTCCGATGGAACAAGGTAGAGCTCCCCAAGCCTCTTCTTCTTCGGGCAAAAAACCATCAATTAAAATTAGTGGCACCTCCTCTTTCGTCAATTCTTCGCGTTCGGTTTGCTCCAAACACAAATTTTCTAGCTCCTCTTCGTTAAATGGACGAGTAAGTTCTTGCAGGAAATGGATATATGTATTCCAACCTTCCATCCCCAAATCACGACGATTCACTACCCGGACTGCGGCCGGAAAAACAAACAGATCCGGCGTTTGCGGTTCTGGGAATATCAACTGGAAGTCAACTTTTTGGGCAAGTCGGTTCATTTCAATAGCGAGCTGAAGATTAGACGATACCAATGCCAGTGCCGGCTTTTCCATCGGAACATACTTGTGCCCCCCCTCGCGTTGCCAGCAACGCAATATTGACACTTCAGCCGTTTCGCGTACCATTTGTGAATCTGGTTCTTCCCGTACCAATTTCTTCAGTATGGGGACTGAAGAAATATTTCCGGCATGGTACAAAGCCGTAGCAAGAGAAAGACGAACTGCGCCAGAGCAATCAAACAGCAGGACATGAATTTTGTCCAGCACGGTTTCCGGGAATGGGGACAACCTTGTTGCCGCAATGTTCCGGATATAGTCTGCGGCGCCAATACGGACAAGTCTGTTTCCTTCTGCCATTGGATGCTCTGGGTACAATTGTTCAAACTTTCGATCGCCCAAGGAAAATGAAAGCTGAGCGTAATTTTCAAGTTGCCCGGTTGCCATCTGGACATGGTACTCTTCCAATGCTACTGATGAAGCTGCAAGAGTTTCCAATGCCGTGTTAAGTGTTAACGAGACAGTTTCAGATTTTTCGTTATCCATGATTCTCCTCCAATCCAGCGGATATTGCCGACGATAGTAATCAATACGAAGCTGAATCTCGCAAATTCCCCGCAGATATTGAGGGGCAAACAGACGACGGAGACTGTCTATCCAACGGAAATCCTTCTCTGATAACTCGTGGCTCAGAAGGTTTCGTCTATCTATTCCGCCGCAATTCATTGCATGAAAGGTTTTTTCTGGCGGAAAACGATAACTGATCTTTGACTGAAGTGAGTGTGCCATAAAAAACGAAAAGGGATCACCGTTGTATTGCCCAGACCTACTTGTCAAATTCGCTAGAGCTAAATCTTCGATGTACTGCTGCACGCCCGAAAATTTCAGCAACTCATCCATAGCTGATTTATCTGCAATGCTAGGCAAATCAGGCATATTCACCTCTTTCCACAACAAATATAAGATAAACAAATGATTCTTTCGTTCAGCATCACTGATTAAGCAATGGGATAGAAAACTTTCTTGAATCTCTTCTTGGGTAAGGGCTTGGTCTCTTCTACGTGTGCAGGTGTCATGTTCCAGTTTTTCCAGCTGAGCTAGACCATCGTAGCGGAAAACGCTGCACACAGTTTTTTCGAGTATCGTTTCCATTCGTCCTTCACTTGCTCCCGCTTCAGTAGCTTGAGGCCAAAAGCAGTTCCAACGAATAGGCACGTAACGATCCGGAGTTTCAATTTGACTCGGCTGCCGCAACGCAAATGCCAGAAGCATCTTTTCCCCCATCGAGGATACAACAAGTGTAATGCTTTCATCCTTGTCAAAAGTATCAAAAATATTATCAGATTCCTCAATCGCCTGACGAATTCCTAATACCCACCCCACAACTGGAGTGTTAGGAATCTCACACCACCAGGCCATTTGATTTTCCAACAAAAATTTCGCCCACGCCGCTAACAATATATACAAATTAGCTAACTTCTGATCGGCGATCCATTGCATTTCCTTTTTTGCTTTTTCACGCATTTTTTCCATGCCAGGCACAGAACCCTTTTCAGCCAGCTTTTTTACAATCTGCCCTTCCAGATACTTCTGCGCTTCACTTAGATCCATTGGTCCCGTCAAAAATAAAACAGCCACTGTCCTCCACAACCTTTCTGCGTCAAATTGAACTGTCGCCAATTCAATATAGCAAGTGTGCAGGACACATGGCTGTCCGCTAATTAATGATCGATGTAAATAACTCAGCAATTGCAAGAATACAAGAAGGGGGGTGATTTAATCGCTCCAGCGAATTTCCTCAATGACTTTACTTAATAGTTCCCATTTTTTGATCGCATAAGATATTTCCATAGCCTTCTACTGCAGCAACTGTAAGATGAACAAACTCAGACATCAAACCGCTTCTTTCCTGGTGTCAGATTTCCGTAGTACGAGCCGGTTTCGTCAAGCATATCCATGCCTGGCGGCGCATAGATCTGAACATTGCCGGACACATCGCGACTGACGATGCCCAGCACATGGGCCGCTCCGTCAAGGAAATCGAGCGCCCGCTGAAACGTCAGCTCATCTAGATTTTCCCCGTTCACGACTACGCCGTTGCCGTTTTTCAGGGCATCAGCCGCACGCTTGGCATCTTCCAGCGATGACAGGATATATACCGCAAACCGAAAATTGTCCGACGGTTTCCCCTGTTTCCGCTCCGCACTATCCACTGCAGTGCCGTCCTCTTGCTCGCCGCTTGAGAGCGCGCCGCTCATTTTCGACCATAATCCCTGTCCCATCTGATCCCCTCCCGAAAACTCCCTTGTTACAAATCATCCAACGTTTTTCGCACAAATTTGCGGATTTTTTCCAACCGGCTGAGAATCGCCGGCACCTTTGACGAGTTGGCAGCGACCATGAATTCCAGCTTTTGCTTGTATTCGGCCCAGCCGCGGTCCAGTTCGTTCAGGATATCTTGCAGCCGTAGCAACGCCGGCTCCATCTGCGGTATCCGCTGTGACGGCGTGACCTGATAGTTTTTGCCCTGGAATACCGCCACATCGCCATAACGCGGGATATAGGCAGTGACCTGCAATTTTTCGCCGATCTCGGCAGCCAGCGCCTGAGCGCTTTCCAGTTCGCCATGCACCAAAAACACCGTCGATGGTTTGGGGTTGAAACAGGCAAGCCACTTCAGCATATCATCGCGGTCGGCATGCGCCGATAATCCGTCCAGATTGTAAATCTTGGCGCGGACGCCAATTTCCTCACCCATGATCCGGACTTTTTTGCCGCCTTCGACCAGCCGCCGGCCCAGGCTGCCTTCCGCCTGAAAACCGACAAACAGGACGCTGCTCTCTTCGCGCCAGAGATTGTGTTTCAGATGATGCAAAATGCGACCGGCATCAGCCATGCCGCTGGCAGAAATGATGATCGCCGGCGTGTCCAGAAAATTGATCGCCTTTGACTCGTCGGATGTCCGGCTAAACCGCAACTGCGGCAACTCCAAAGGACCAAACTGCTCGTCCTTGAGGATGGCCCGCGACTCCGCATCATAATACTGTGTATTGCGACGGAAGATATCGGTCGCGGCAATCGCCAGCGGACTGTCGATGATGACCGGAACCGGCGGAATCCGCCCCGCCTTGGATAAGCGATTGATATAATACAGCATGATCTGGGTGCGACCGACGGCAAAGGCCGGAATGATGACATTGCCGCCCCGCTCCACCGTTTCATTGATGATTTCGGCCAGGCGGTCCTCCCAGTCAACTTCCGAGTGGTCGCGGTCGCCGTAGGTGGACTCCATGACCACAAAATCGGCCTGTTTTACAAACGCAGGGTCTTTGATGATCGGCTGGTCGGTGCGGCCGAGGTCGCCCGAGAACAGAAACCGGCTTTCCGACCCCGCCTCCATGCTATGGATTTCCAGCATCGCCGAGCCAAGGATATGGCCGGCGTCATGAAAATGCACATGAGTATTATCTGTCAGGACAAACTCTGTGTCATATTCTACCGGCCGGAACTGTTTCAGGCAGTTCTGAGCATCCTCGACCGTATATAGCGGATTGACCGGTGGTCGTCCCATTCGTTTGCCTTTGCGGTTTTCGATCTCCGCGTCAAATTCCTGGATATAGGCGCTGTCCGGCAACATGATCGAGCAAAGTTCGATCGTGCCGCGCGTCGCATAAATTTTCCCCTTAAAGCCCAGTTTGCAGAGACGGGGCAAAAGGCCGCTGTGGTCGATGTGCGCATGAGTCAGCAGCACGCATTCCAGTTCTGCCGGGTCATAGGCAAACGGGCGGCGATTCATCGCGCTGATCACTTTTGAACCTTGGAACATACCGCAATCGATCAGAATCTTGCGACCGTTGGTTTCCAGCAAAAAACTGGAGCCGGTCACACCCATCGTAGCGCCTAGAAAAGTCAGCTGCATTGTTTTCACTCCTCACCCAATATAACCACTTCCGGCCACAGGTCAACACCTGACTTGGCCTTGACCTTCTCCTGCACCAGGCGGATCAGTTGCTGGACATCGGCCGCGCTGGCCTGACCGGTGTTGATGACAAAACCGGCATGCTTTTCCGACACCTGGGCATCACCGCAGCAAAGCCCCTTGCAACCGGCCTGCTCCACCAGCGTGCCGGCGAAAAATCCCGGCGGCCTGCGGAAAGTACTGCCGGCGCTCGGCCATTCGAGCGGTTGTTTGCTTTCACGCTTATGCGTCAGGTCGGCCATCGTTGCGTCGATCTGGGCGGCATCACCCGGCTGAAGACGGAGCCTGACTTCGCAGATCACGCAATGGTTTTCCTGAAAAACGCTGTGACGATAGCCAAAACGGATCTCTGTGGCGGAAAAATCACGAATTACTCCATCGGGACAAACCGCGGTCACTCCGTCAACCACCCGGCTCATTTCTCCGTCATAAGCACCGGCGTTCATAAAGACGGCCCCGCCGATACTGCCGGGGATTCCCACGGCAAATTCCAGCCCGGTCAGCGAACAGGCGGCGGCATATTGGGCTACCGATGTCAGTGACGCCCCGGCGCCGGCAATGATGAAATCGCCCTCCTGTTGCAACTGCGACATCGGTTGCCCCACCTTCAGCACCAGTCCGCGGATCCCCTTGTCACGCACCAGCAGGTTCGATCCGTTGCCGATGACTGTCAGCGGCAACTTGTGCCGCAGCGTCAGTTGCAGAACCGCAGCCGCTTCAGCGGGGCTGGCAGGCAATACCATACAATCGGCCGGACCGCCGATGGCAAAAGTGGTATGGCGCGACATCGGTTCCGCCAATAAAATCTGCTGCCTTGGCAGACAGGCTGAGAACAGGTCGACAAAATCACACTCCGGCAGATTATTTTTCGGCAAACGGATCCAACCCTTCGCCGACCGCATCGCCAATCATCTTGTATATGTCGGTCATCACCTGTTGAAACCGGAAATGCGCGGTGATATATTCGCGGGCGCGCGTGTTCATCGCCAGCAGTTCAGCCATTTTTTGCAGAGCAACTTCCTTTTCTTTGGCATCGGCTTTGCCTGACATCACTTCCAGTTGCATTTCCATCTGCTTGCGCAGGAAATCTTTGACCATATCCCGCGCCGCCGTATCGGTGTCGAGCGAGCGGCGGGCGATGCCAAGCGCCTTGAATTCTTCGGATTCCTTCAATGCGCGCGCCAGTTCATGTCCTTTGTCGTATGCGTTCATTCTGATTCCTCCAGCAAAAATTATACTTTATTATTATATCACTTCCATAGCGCCCGATAGAACTCCTGCATCGCCAGCGCATCCTCCGACTGGGTTCCGGCCGATTCGCAGATGATGCGCGGCGTCAGACCGGCTTTGGCGATCACCTGCATCAACGGCTGATACGGCGGACCAAACTCATCACGAAACGTCCAATGACGTTTTTCGCCGCCTTTGGTAAATTCGATGCTGCTGAAGTGGATATGCAGGTTTTGCGCCGCTGCCGGTCCCAGTGCTGCGTCGATCCGGTCAAACACCGCGGCGTATTCGGCTTCTGTGGCGTAGCCACCGCCAGCCACCGCGTACAAGTGGGCAAAATCGACCAGTGGCACGATCTGCGGCGACAGTTGGCAAAACTCCAGCACTTCCTCCAGTGTCCCCAGTTGATTGGCTTTGCCATGAGTTTCGGCTGCCAGCTTGACCTCGGTCAGTCCCAGCCGGGCCGCTTCCTCCAGCACCTTCGACAACCGCCGTTTCGAGAGCTCCATCGCGCTACGCCGGTCCAGTTTGCCGATTCCGCCGGGGTGGAAAGCGATCCGGTCCGCCCGCAGCCAACCGGCCGCTTCCAGCGATTTGAGCAAATGACGCATCGTGTTGGCAGCCGTCGTTTCCTCCTCTGTCGCCAGACTGATGTAATAGGGAGCGTGCAGGCTCATCGCGATCCCGTGCTGCGCCGCTTGGTCGCCGATCGCCCGGGCTGTCGCTTCACTGATGTTGACGCCGCGGGTCAGTGAATACTCATAGGCGCCCAGGCCAAGTTTCGCGAGCCAGGCCGGCATTTCCAGCGAAGCCTTGCCACCCTCGGCATAAAAGCTCTCGGGGTTGCCCGAAGGGCCGAATAACGCCGCCTTCATCGCAAACCGCCATAACCGGTCTGGCGCAGCGCCTCATAAACCGACACCGCCACCGCGTTCGACAAATTCAGCGAGCGAGCCCCTTCGATCATCGGCAGACGGACGCAGGAGTCGGCGTACTGACCGAGAATCGTCTCCGGCAGGCCGGCGGTTTCCTTGCCGAACACCAGAAAATCACCAGGCAGGTATTTCGCGTCGCTGTGAAACCGGTCCGTCTTGGTCGTGTGACAGAAAAAACGGCCGTTCGGATATTGTGTTTGCAATTCGGCGAAGCTATCGTGATAAGAAATAGACAACAGGTGCCAGTAATCCAGCCCGGCCCGCTTCAGGTTCTTGTCATCGATCGTAAACCCCAACGGCCGCACCAGATGCAGGTGACAACCGGTCGCCGCGCACAACCTGGCGACATTGCCGGTATTGCCGGGGATTTCCGGTTCGACCAGTACGATATGGAACGGTTCGCTCTTTGTCATCATCAGTTGCGCCTTCTTTCCAGTTATAAATATGTAATTATTATTATTTTGTTAAATCCAACATTTTGTCGTGAATCTGCCAATTGCGCGGTAGGAATTATCCTCCGGCTATCGAATACCATTATATAGGGCCGAGCGCCTGGATTAAAGAGGGGGATTTGTTTGATAAAACATTATGTGTTGGACACAAACGTACTCCTGCACTCGCCGCATTCGTTGTTCGCATTCAGCGAACACACCATCGTCATCCCGGAAGTCGTACTGGAAGAACTCGATCGTTTCAAGTCGGAGCCTAACGATCGCGGCGCCAACAGCCGCGAAGTCAGCCGGATCATCGACCAACTGAGGGCTAAAGGCAACCTGATCGACGGAGTACTGCTGAATGACGAAGGAGGTATGCTGCGGATCGCCGTCAACCACCTCGATACTTCGCTGCCGCCGCACTGGGACCGCTACAAGGCCGACAACCGCATCCTGCAGGTCTGCCGTGGTCTGTCCGAAGAGGGCCGCCATGTCATCCTGGTCAGCCGCGACACCAACATGCGGGTCAAGGCAGTCATTCTTGACGTGCCGGCCGAAGACTTCCGCAACGAAAAAGTGGCGAAGATCGAGGACCAATATACCGGTCGGGCCGAAGTCTACGCCGCATCCGAAGTCATCGACCGCTTTTTTCAGGGCGATGACCGTCATATCAGCGTTAACGAGTTGCGCAGCTTCGACGAGGCGAGTCAGAGCCTGCTGCAGCCGGTACTGACAACCAACCAGTTCCTGTTGATCCGCTCGACAGACAACGAAAAACAGACTGCGCTGGGCCGATTTGACGGTAGCAAAGTCGTACATCTGAAATATCGCAATCATACTCCGTTTGGTGTGACACCGCGCAACCTCGGCCAGATTTTCATGCAGGAATGCCTGATGCTGGGCGCGGACGAAGCGCCGCTCGTCATCATCAAAGGACCGGCCGGCACTGCCAAAACGTTTTATTCTCTGGCGGTCGGCCTGCACCGGTTCATCGACTGCCGGCCCCGCGACTACCACCATTTGCTGATCTGTCGGCCCAACGTGCCGATGGACGAGGACATCGGCTACCTGCCGGGTTCGGAACAGGAAAAGATCGACCCCTACATGCGAGCGGTTCGCGATAACTTGTTCACCCTGATGTCCGGCCACAGCATGACCGAATCCAAAGAAATCGAGCAAGTCGAAGACACCGTACAGATGCTGTTCGACAAGCGGGTCATCCAGACGGAAGCGCTTGCCTATCAACGCGGACGGTCTCTGCAACGGTATTGGATGATCCTTGATGAAATGCAGAATTCGACGCCGCGTCAGACCAAGGGAGTCATCACCCGACCCGGCATCGGCACCAAAATCATCCTGCTCGGCGATCCCGAACAGATCGACCATCCGTTCCTTGACAGCCGCACCAATGGCTTGGTCTACGCTTCGGAAAAAATGAAAGGCAGCCGGTTCTGCTTCCAGGTCAGCCTGACCTATGATGAATGCGAACGTTCGCCGCTCGCGGCAGAAGCGGCGATCCGGCTCTAAAGATTGAATAGAGAAAGAAGGGACGAGTACACATGAAAGGAACGGTAGTCGCGACCTGGATCCAGACCGCGCGCAGTCTTTGGGGCAACGAAACAACCGAACAGGCAATGAAAAAAGTGGGTTGGCAACCCGATCGGCTGTTTTCGCCAACCGAAGATGTCGATGATGCCAAGCCAAAGAATTTTATCGCGGAAATCGCCAGCCTGACCGGCAAGACGCAGGATGAGATCTGGATGGCGATCGGCAAGGATAATATCAGTACGTTCTTTAAAATCTATCCGGCTTTTTTCAAAAAAGAGAACCTTTATTCATTCTTGCGCTCGATGTTCGACGTGCATGTGATCATCACCAAGCGGATTCCTGGCGCCAACCCGCCGGAACTGCTGATCAATCCTCTATCGGAAACGGAAGCGATGCTGTCCTACCGCTCGCAGCGCGGCATGTTCGGCTACCTGAAAGGTCTGCTGGCAGGCGCAGCCGAACATTTCAAGGAACCGATCCAAACCGAAATCGCGTCCTCCACGGCGGACAGCATGAAAATCAAAATCCGCTTTCCACAGCCGATTCGCAACACGGTGACGCATGGGTTGAACAGGGCGCTTTCGCTTGGCATGTTCCGTAGCGTGGCTGTCAAGATCGCCCTGCTTTCGACGCTGCTGGGCGTCGGCGTATCGGTCATCCTGCCGGCGATCGGCCTGACCGCGCCGGTCTGGGGTGCGCTGGCCGGCGGCGCTGCTGCGCTGGTTGCGTCAATGCTACTGTTACAGCCGATCCAAAGCGTGCTGAAGGAAATCCAGACCATGCAGGAACGGCAGTATTTCATGGAAACCCAGTTCACTTCAAACGATGAATTCGAAGCGATCATGGAAGGTCTGTCTGAGTATAAGACCCGCTTAAAACGTGAATTCGTCGGCTTCAAGGGAATCGCCGATGAAATGAACAAATACGCTGACGACTTCAACGGACTGGCCGAAAAAATGAAAGCCACCTCCAACGAAATCACCGGCGTCGTGCATGACGTGGCCTCCGCCGCGATGCATCAGGCGGAAAGCACCACCGAATCCGTCGCCATCCTCAACGGCAACCTGGCCACCCTCAAACAAGTAGTGAACGAACAGGACAAAAACAAGAGCCGGTTGGAAGCCGCTGTTTCGGAAATCAGCCAGGGCTTCAGCGATGTCGAGGTGTCAAGTCAGAAACTCGAGCACAGCATGAGCCAGTTCGCCGATGTGAAAAAATCGGCGGAAAACCTCGAGACCCAGGCTACCCGCATCAACGAGATCACCGCGATGGTATCGGCGATTGCGGCTCAGACAAACCTCTTGGCTCTCAACGCCGCCATCGAGGCTGCCCGGGCCGGCGAACAGGGCCGCGGCTTTGCCGTTGTGGCCGAAGAGGTCCGCAAGCTGGCCGAACAGTCGCAGCATCATTCCGATAGCATCTCCGTCGATTTGAAAGTGCTGATGGACATCATCAACAGCGTCGTATCGATGATCGACACCGAATACAACGTGCTGGCTTTGGAGGCCAAGCAGTTGTCCAACGTAGTGACCGGCAACAAGCGGCACATCCAGAACGTGCATCTCGTGGCCGAAAACATCGTCGATATGATCAACAAGCTGGAAACCGAAATGAAAGGTCTCAACCAGGTTTACGGCAAGATCGAGAACCTGGCCGCAATTTCGGAGGAGAATTCGGCTGCCAGCGAGGAAGTCAGCGCTGCAGTCCAGGTCTACAACGAAAAATTGCAGGACATGATGGCGCGCATCGTCGACTTCAAGGTGGTCATCGGTCACTTCAGCGAAGATGTGAACCAATATCGCACCTGATTTTCTCTCCACCAAAAACAAAGGACCGATTTCCGCCGGAAAACCCGGATCGGAAGTCGGTCCTTTTATTTATATTGCGTTTTTTCTTTTTATTTCGGCTCGAAGCAGTCAAACAGCTGGCCAAAATTGATCCCGGCCACCACCTTGTTGCGATACATATTGTGCAGGCGCTGACAGGCATCCGACAGGTGCTGCGACCGCATGCCATGCTGCAGCGACAGGCTGGCTTCGATATAGGCGGCCAGGTGGTCGCAAATCTTCAGCACCTTGCCGTCCACCGGGCTGAACTCTGCTGCGTTAAACCGGGCGGATATCTCTTCGTTGCTGAATTTCTTATGAATGACCCCGTCAATCTTGACTTTATTGGCAAACTCGTCCTCGATGAAATAGTAAATTTCCTCGTGCCAGGAAGCCGGCAACAATGGCAACAATTTTTCATCGACCAGAACTTTTTCGTATTCCTTGATGATTTCTTCAATCCCCGCCACCGAACTTTTTACCGGCGAGACGATGTCCCGCGTCAACACTTCCGGCAGGTCGTGAAACAAAGCGCCGTAGTAATTGTTGATGACCCGCTGCGGACAGGCCCCCATCTCCACCGAACACAGATACGACAGCATCGCCACGATCAACATGTGGCCAAGCACAGAGGTTTTCGGCACACGCGGCGTCTGGGCCCAGCGTTGCTGGAACCGCAGCTGGCCGCAAAAATCGATGAAACCGAATGCCTTTTTGCCTAGCAGCAATTTTTGCACGCCGAGCAGATCATAATGATCTTCAATCTGATTTTCCAGTTCTTCCTTGGTCTGTTCAATGCCATAAATGAACGGCGTCAGATTGTAGATGATCTTGAACTCCCAATTGGTCGCCAGATAATGCGATGCCCGCAAAATCCGCCGTTCCAACACCGCGTGCCCTTCTTCCTCGAAATAGGCGACGAATCGGTCGCGAAACCCGCCGGGAATTTCGCAGATATCCGGGTCGAGTTGCTGCAACACCCAACGGTTCAGTTCCTTGCGCTTTGTTTGCATCAGCCGATGATAGACCGGCGGTTTCAGGTCCGTCAACATGACCCGTTGCAAGAACTCGAACATACCGCCTTCGATCAACAGATTCCAGTCAATCTGTTTGCCGCGTTCCGTCTGCTCAAACTTTGCCAGAACATAAGAAATAATCATCTTATGGGCCTGCTTGTCCAGTTCGGTCAGCTCGAACGGCCGCACATGGTCGTTCCAGCGCTGGATACTCGCCGCCTCGTAAAAACGTTCAATCAAGCCTTTGCGCATGCCAGCCGCCCCCTCACCCCTGCTTTTCAAGTTCTTCCAGACAGTCTTCCGCCCACAATACCAGTGCTTCCGCAACGATATTGGAACGCCGCATCGTCATCTTACGGTACATCGCCTGCTCGGAATTCTTTTTCGCCGCCGATTCATAGTTTCGTTCCAGATTGGTCAACGTAGCGATTTCCGCCTGTTTTTCGCGGATGAACCGACGCAGTTGAAATTTCATTTCTTCACGATTTGACCGCCCGCCAAGAAACACCCGCAAGGCGAACTCATCGCGAGACGGGCTGAGCAGCGAAGCAGGAAACCGGTTCATCCAATCGCCAAACACCTGCTTGCCGGCCTGAGTGATCGTATACACCTTGCGATCCGGCCGGGTTTCCTGGACTTCGATTTCCGAGTCCACCAGTTCTTTGGCCTCCAAGGTGCCAAGTTCCCGATAGATCTGGCTCATCTGCGCCGGCCAGAATGAATTGAGTTCCTTGTCAAACAGCAACTTCAGATCATATCCGGTCATCGGACGGTCCAGCAACAGCCCGAGAATCGCATGTGGCAACGACATCTCTTCGCCTCCTTGAATTTCAGCTCATTATACTTTCTGATTGTTATTATATTATTCATATATGAAATGTCAATAAATACCTACGTTTTTTCTTGTCCTGGCAGAAAAAATCGGGAGGAGAATCCTTTTGCGCAGCGAATTATATACTTGGACCAAATCTCAAAATCAAAAGGAGGCTATTTCTTGGTGACCCAAAGAAAATTTTCTATCACAGTCCTGGCTTTTTTAATGTCTGCAGCCTTAACGCTGCCCACAGCATCCGCAGCAAAGAATGACGCACCGCCTACGCAGAAAGTGACCGTCAAGACGATCGGGTCGGTTTCCTGCGCAGCGAACACGATTGAAAAGAATGCGGACGGCTCGCTCAAAAAGTGCGTTCTGACCGAAAACAAGACTGTCCCGGTCGCCGACATCTCCTGCCTGAGTGGCGGACCGATCGTGCTGGATGCTCAGGGCAATGTGACCCAGTGCACCCTGGCTGTCGACCGCAACTACCCTGATCCGATGGGCGTCGTCTGTGACGATGGCAAAACGATCGCGCTTCATCCCAACGGAACCCCGTCGCTTTGCACTCTGGCGGTAGAAAAGAAAGCGCCGCTACTCGGCGTTGCCTGCGCCGTCAACAGCGTTGCCGAATTCTATCCCGACGGTGCTTTGAAGCAATGCGTATCGACCGTCGAGAAAAAAGTCGCCGCGGCTGCCACCAAAGAAGTCTATATCACGGAATTCACCTGTGACAAGAATAAACCGATCGGCTTCTACCCCGATGGCAACGTCAGTTCTTGCACCCCGGTAGATTCGGTCTTTATGCGCGGCAAGGGAACCGCCCTCGGCGGCGAACCGGTCGCCTTGCATCCGGACGGCAAAGTCAAGGAATGCACCTACACCACTCCGCTGTACCAGAACCGCAGCTGCAAGGTGGAGGCTCGCGCTTCCTTCCACCCGAACGGCAATTTTGACACCTGCACCCTGCCTGACGACAAACATGTCGGCAAAGCAGTCTGCAAAGCCGATGCACCTGTCAGCTACTATCCCGACGGTCATGTCGCCTCCTGCACACTGGCCGCACCGGCGGAAAAAGCTCCCGGCAACGTAATCCCTGCAGGCACCGTCGTCAAATTCGACACCAAGCAGGCGATCCAATAGCATTAAGGCAACTCGAAAAAACGACGCCTTCGATTCAATCGAAGACGTCGTTTTTTTGTTTATTCCGGCTTGTCATTCGCCTCGCCGGCAGTCTGGTCGAGACCAAAATTGCTCAGCATGTTGATGGTGGTGATGAGATGGTTGTTGAATATCTTGCGGGCGACCGCCAGCAGTTCGACGATCATCGGGTCGCGCAGCGAATAGATGACTTTTGTCCCGTCTTTTTTGGCATCGACAATGCTTTTGCTGCGCAACACCGCCAACTGTTGCGATACCGCCGCCGCTTCCACCCCCAGCGCCGCCTGCAGCTGATTGACGCTTTTTTCGCCGCCGGCCAAGAGTTCCAAGATCCGGATCCGCATCGGATGCGCCAACACTTTGAAAAAATCAGCTTTGAATTCCTGCAACTGTCGGTTCATGCTCAATCACTCCTTATCCGGCATACGTTGATGGTCACAGCGGTCAATCGCCATTAGAATTCCTTCGATCAGCGCCTGGGGCCGCGGCGGACAACCGGGAATATAGACCGTCACCGGCAACAATTGATCTACGCCGCCGCGACTGGCGTAAGACTGGCCGACAATCCCGCCGCCACAGGCGCAGGTTCCCACTGCCAGCACCAATTTCGGCTCAGCCGTTGCATCATAGGTCTTTTGCACCGCCTGTTCCAGATGCCGGGTCACGCCGCCGGTGACCATCAGCATGTCGGCATGCCGCGGTGAGGCGACAAAATCGATACCAAAGCGCTGCACGTCATAGACCGGGTTGGTCAGGGTCGACATCTCAAAGTCGCAGCCGTTGCAGGAGCCGGAATCAACATGCCGGATATGCAGCGAACGCCCAAGCAGGTCGCGGATCCGTCGCCGCAATTCCTCGCCCTGCACCTGTTCCTGTTCCGATAGCTCTGCCACTTTCAGTCCTCCTTCAGCCGCCATACTGCAACAACTCGTTTTTTTGCCTGGTAGCCATCCGATAATCCTGGCTTTGGCTGATCGCACCGCCAGAACAAACTTCGCTGCATAGACCGCAAAAAACACATTTTCCGTAGGATACCACTATTTTTTGACCGCCGGTTTTGTGACCGCCCGGCGCCGGTTGAAGCCGGATCGCTCCGGTAGGGCATATGCTTTCGCAACGGCCGCAACCGCTGCAGTCCGCTTGATCAATGATCAGCTTGCCGCGATAACGCGGCGGCGCCGCCAGAACCAGCGGCTGCTGCGTCACTACGCCGGTTTTCCATATTCTCCGGATGATTTCAAACATGCCGCGTCCTTCCTTCCTGCCAGGCAACCCAGTTTTTTCAACGGTCGCAACAAGCGTAACATAACTCAAAACTTTTGTTGATCAGCGGAAAATCGGGCACGATATTGCCGGGAACCGTCAGCGGCACCGCCGGCCAGTTGCTGAACGTCGCCGAACGCACCCGGTAGCGGTCTACCATTTCGTCCGCACCAACCAACAACCAGTGCACCGTCTCGCCTTTCGACGACTCGACCCAGCCGATGCCCCGACGATGCGGCGCAATTGCCGGCAGTTCGCAGCAGACTGGTCCGGGTTCGATTTGCGCCAGCACCTGCCTTACGATATGGCAGGACTGCGTCACTTCATCGATGCGGACCCGAATCCGGGCCAGAACATCGCCCTCCGGATACACCGGCACGCTGAATTTCAGCCGGTCGTAAGCCGCGTACGGCTGGTCCCGCCGCACGTCGATATCTCGCCCGGAAGCTCGCGCCGCCACGCCGACCACCGCCAGATCCACAGCCTGTTGCAGGGTCAGGACGCCGGTGTTGTGCATCCGGTTGATTGCGATATCATGCGACAGGATAATCTCGGCGATTTCCTGAAACTCGGCTTCCACCCGGTTCAGCGTATGCAGGATATCGGCAAACTCAGCGGCGGATAGATCGCTGCGCATACCCCCGAGCGCAACGATGCCGCGCAGATAGCGATGGCCGGAAACTCGCTCATTGAGTTGCAGCAACTGCTCACGCAGCCGCGCCCCCTGGCTGATGCCCACCGCCAAACCGAACCCGGCGCAGGCATTGCCGACATCGCCGATATGATTATACAGTCGCTCCACTTCCAGAAACAAGCTGCGCAGATAGCGGGCCCGCAGCGGCACTTCGGTTGCCGCCGCAGTTTCCACCGCTTGGGCATAAGCCACCGCATGCGACAGCGCACAGACTCCGCAGATGCGTTCAGCAATAAACAGAGCTTTGGCCAGCGGCTGCCCTTCGCTGATTTTTTCCAGCCCCCGGTGCGTGTAAAACAGCCGGGCGTCCAGATGCAGCACCGTGTCGCCCACCGCGCCAAACCGGAAATGGCCGGGTTCGATGATTCCGGCATGGATCGGTCCCACCGGGATTTCCGTCACATCCTGCCCCTGATAGCGCATGAACGCTTCGCGGCTTTCGACCCGCGCCACCCATTCGTCGGCAGGAAACTCCTTGCGCAGCGGATGGATTTCTTCCGGCCAGTCGCCATGCAGCGTAAGCGGACGCGGATCAGGATGCCCTTGCGGCCGCAGCCCGAGCAAATCCTTCACTTCCCGTTCATACCAGTTGAACGCGGGAAACTCTGCCGCTAGCGAAGGAAACGTCGGTTCTTCTTCGCTGACCAGCGTTTTCACTGTAACAAACTGCTGCGTCTTGTCAAACGCAAACACGTAGTAAAGCGCCAACGTCCCGGTCCAACTGCGTTCATCGCCGCCAACCATCGTAAACAGACGACCGCCGCGCTGCTCGAGCAGCAGTCGGCAAACCTCCGGCAACTGATTTTTCCAGACCAGAAATTCGGTTTCCTGTTCGCTGATCTCATCGACTGACAGATATTTGCCGGTCAGGGTTTGCTTGAGCCGGCTGATAAACAGGCGACGGTTCTTTTCCATCCTCAATAGCCTCCCTGCAAAACAACCACGATTTTGTGCAGCGCCTCACTGAATACCGGCGGCAGATACACACCAAACAAAATTATGAGGGTCAGCGGCAGGAACAAGGCGGCCGTCGACCAGGCGCCGACTTCCCGCACCGTCATGCCGGCCGGCGTCGCGCCGAAGACCATGCGCGAGGCATAATACACCATACCGGCAAAAATGAGCGCCATCAGCAGCAGAAACAGCACCGTCACGCCGATGTGTCCGGTCTTGAACCCGGCCATCATGATCGTGATCTCTGAAATGAACAGACTAAACGGCGGTGAGCCTGCCAACGCCAAGATCGCCAGCAAAAAAACCTTGCCGGTGACAGGCATGCTGGCGATCACGCCGCTGATTCGTTCCATCTGCCGGGTGTGATATTTCTGTTGGATGTTGCCAGCCACCATAAACAACAGCGACTTTACCAGCGAATGGTTGAACATGTGAAGCAACGCGCCAAACATCCCAAGAGGGCCGCCGATGCCGACCCCCAGCAAGATCACACCGATATGTTCGACGCTGGAAAACGCCAGCAGGCGTTTCAGGTCCCGTTGCACCAATAGAAACGGCACTGACACGGCAATCGAAAAGATGCCGAAGAATATCAGATACTGGCTGATCTGGCCGGGTAGCACACTATTGGCCACCACATAAATGCGCAGTATTCCGTACAGGACGGTATTCAGCAGAGCACCCGACAAAACGGCGCTCACCGGCGCCGGCGACTGGCTATAGGCGTCCGGCAGCCAAAAATGCAGCGGCGCCACCCCTGCCTTGGTCCCCAGTCCGATCAACACAAACACGAATCCGGCCAGCATCCACTGCGGGTTCAGCCATTTTGCCATCTGCACCAGCACCGTCCAGTGCAAAGCCTGAGGATTATCGCCAAAGACGAAGCTGCCGGAAAGATAGATGAAGATGATCCCCAGCAGCGCGAACGACAGTCCGACGCTGCCCATGATCAGGTATTTCCATGCTGCCTCCAGCGCGGTTTCCCGGTTGTACAGGCCGACCAGCAGCGCGGTGACGACCGTGGTCAGCTCGATGCCTACCCACATCAGACCGATACTGTTGACCACACTGACGGCAATCATCGAAAAGAAGAACAAGTGCAGCAGGCTGTAAAACTGATGATACTGACGGACGCTGACCGCACCGTCAGCCAGTTCGGTCGCCATATGACCGACCGAATAAACCGCGGCGGTAAAGCCTACGAATACGACTAAGCCGAGATTGAACGCCCCCAGCACATCGACGTAAAGCATCCCGTCCCAGCCGGAAAGCGGCGACCCGCCGGCAACCTGACAAACGACGCTCAGTCCGGCAATCAGCATCAATGCTGCGCCAGCCAGCGACGCCCAGGCGCACAGCGAGGTTTTCAGCCGCCAGACGACGACCCCGGTCACCAGCGGAGTCAATAGCAATAACCAAAGCCAGTCCATCGTTGTCATCCCTTCAGGTTCTCCATATTTTCCGTGCTCAGACTGTCAAAGGTCGAATAGATCCGCGACATCAACAGCCCGATTACGATCACGCTGACAAGCAAATCAAAGAATATGCCGAACTCCACCACCATCGGCATGCCGTAAGCAATCGACTCGGCGATGAGAAAAATGCCATTTTCAATCGTGATCAATCCCACGCCCTGCATGATCGCCTTTTTGTGATCAATCATGATGAACGTGCCGAGAAAAATCATGATCACCGAAACCGGCAGGTACGTCTTGCCCAGTTCCTTGCTCGGCAGGTTCAGTTGCGCGGAGATATAGTAGCCCAGCGCCGCCAGGACCAACGCGATCAGCAGCGAGGTGTACCGCCCGGTGCTTCGCTCGACTTCCCGCACGACGCCGATTTTTCTGATTGTGTAGTACAAGATGTAGGGAATCAGAATCCCCTTGACGATCAAGGTAAATACAGCCGCAACCAGCAAATGAGCGATGCCGGTCTTATACCACATCGCCGCCGCGGTCAGCGAAAGCATAAAAGACTGCAACGCCAGGATGGCCACCGAATCCATGACCTTGCGAATCTGAAACAACATGACCGTGCTGAGCAGCAGGCCCGAACCGATGAACAGCTCCATGACGCCCTCCTACATTACAATCCGCAAAATGATCACCAGCACCGACAACGCCATCGACGAGGACAACAGCGGCGGGACCTTGAACAGACGGACCTTCGCGTACAGCGTTTCCACCACCGCCAGAGTAGCCGCGAGCAGCGCCAGTTTCAACAAATACAGCAGCAGCGACACTGCGAGTCCTGCCTCGGCCAATCCGCCGGCGATCCCCCAGGGGAAAAACAGGCTGATGAACAGATTCAGCACCACCAGTTGCTTGACCTCGGCCGCCCACATCATCAGGCCAAGATAGCGGCCGGAGTATTCCAGCAGCATCGCTTCATGAATCATCGTCAGTTCCAGGTGGGTATCCGGGTTATCTACCGGTATCCGGCCGGTTTCCGCCATCACCACGATCAGCATCGCCAATACGGCCAGTCCGTAGGCGGGGTCGATAAAATCCCAACTTTGCCCGGCCACTTGCAAAGCCAGCTGGCTGAGCACTGTCGTTTTTCCGGCCAGACAAACGCCCAGCACCGCGAGCAGCAGCGCCGGCTCGATGATCGCGCCAATCGCCATTTCGCGGCTCGACCCCATCCCGCCGAATGCGCTGCCGGAGTCCAGCGCCGCCAACGCAGTGAAAATCCGCGCAGTGCCGAACAGATAAATTACCATCAGAACATCACCAGCGAAACCTAGCGGCGAATCGGCGAAAAAGCTCGGCACGATCAGTCCGGCCGTGACGATGCAAGACCAGACGATATACGGTGCATAACGGGTGAACCAGGATGCATGCTGAGAAATCACCGCCTGTTTGCGCAAATCTTTCGCGATTTCATAGTAGCTTTGCAGCAGTGGCGGCCCGATTCGGTTCTGCAGCCGGGCCTTAATTTTTTTTACCAGTCCCTGCACCAGCGGGGCCAGACCGATCAGCAGCACCGTTTGTAGAAACAGTCCGAAAGCGGTTTGCAGCATCACACTTTCACCTGCCCCATCCACAGCAACGCAAGCACCAGCGCCACGACCACATAGGCCAGGTAGCTCTGCAGGTTGCCGTTTTGTACGACGCGGATCTTGTGGGCCAGTTTCACTGTAAAACCCACTGTCGGACGATATAACAGGGTTTCGATCGAATAGCGGGTATCGACGGCATGACGGATCCGCCGCGGATAATACGGGTAGTGACTGTGGATGTCAACCTCGCGACGCGTCCCGACCAGTCGTTGCAAAATCACCAGCACCGGATTGGAAAACGAGGTTCCGCTATATTGCATCGATGGCTGAAGCAACGCGCCGCAGGTCCAGGTCTCCTCGACCGTAATCCGGCTGCGTCCCAGCCACTGTCGCAAAATCAGGCCGCTAATGCCCAGCAGGCTCGCCAGCACGATCCAGGCTGCGCCGGGCAGCAAGCCCGCGTCGGCGGAGCCGGAAACCGGCAGCAAAAAGAAAGCTGCCTGCGGCAGTTGTGTATGAAAGAACAGGCCGCAAACATCTTCCAACAAACGCAGGACCAGGCCGGGAAACAGCCCAAGCACGACGCAACCGACCGCCAACAAAGCCATGCCTGCCTGCATCGAAAACGGAACTTCACTTGCATGCGCCGCCTTTTCGCTGCGCGGCATTGCCAAGAATGCCGTACCGAAATGTTTCACCAGGCCGCCGGCGGCAAAAACACCGGCCAGGCCCAACGCGGCAATCGTCAGCGCACCGACCAGCTTCACGCCAAAACCGGGGGCGGTCAGCGACAGCTGAAACAACGCCTGAAACGTAGCCCACTCGCTGACAAATCCGTTTAACGGCGGCAATGCCGCCATCGCCAGGCCGCCGATCAGAAACAGCGCAGCCGTGACCGGCATCCGGCGGATCAGACCGCCCAGGTCGTTGATGTTTCTCGTATGCGTAGCGTACAGCACCGAGCCGGCCGCCATGAACAACAGTCCCTTGAAAAACGCATGATTCAGTACATGGTAGAGGGCTGCCGCCAGCGCCAGCGCCGCCAGTTCGGGATAGGCATAAGCCTGGAACAACAGTGCGGCGCCGATTCCCACAAAGATGACTCCCAGGTTTTCAGCGCTGCTATAAGCGAGAAACCGCTTCATATCGTTATCGGCCAGACCGTAGATGATGCCGAGCACCGCAGAAACCAGACCGGCCAACAGGACCAGCAGTCCCCACCAGGCCGGCCCGCCGCCAAATACGTCAAATAGCATGCGCAGCAGCCCGTATACCGCCGTTTTCAGCATCACCGCAGACATCAGTGCCGAAATATGGCTCGGCGCCGCCGGATGCGCCCGCGGCAACCAGATGTGCAAAGGCACGATTCCCGCCTTGGCGCCGAAACCGACGAGCAGCATGACGAACATCAGATTGCGCAGCCAGTCGGGAATTGCCCCGGCGATGGTCCGGAAATCGCTGAAGGCAAATGTGCCGGTAAACAGGTACAGGGCCAAAAAGGACAAGGTGATGAACAAGGTGGCGACATGGGTCATCACGACATAAATGAAGCCGGCTGTCCGCACGTCGTCCCGTTCATGTTCGAACATGACCAGGCCAAAAGACACCAGCGACATCAGTTCCCAGGCCAGCAAAAATGCGAACGCATTATCCACGCTCACCACCAGCGCCATCGACAATAGAAACAGGTTAAGTCCGCCACCCAATAGCGGAACGCTCTTTTTATCATAATACTCACTGACGTAGCCTATGGCATAAATCGACACCACCGCGGCCAGCAGCGATATCACCAACAGAAAGAATGCCGCCAGGCCGTCCAGCCGCAGCGACAGGTTCAGGCCTGCCGCGACCGGCCACAAAGAAAGATTCAACGTGCTTTTTTGCCATAGCAAAGCCAGTGCGACCGCCACGCCGCAGACCCCGCCGCAAAAAGCAAAACCATGCGCCAGCCAATTCGCCGCCCGCGGCTTCTCCGCGCTCACGAACACCGTTAGCGTACCGCAGGCATACAGTCCCAACATCACCGCAAACAACCACACGATCCCTTGTTCCCCGAGCATCCGGCAAGCCTCCAACCACAGTTTGACGTTCTTTTCAATCTGCAAATATTCAATTGTTTAAATATATGATATCATCATTATTTTGTCAATAAAAAAAGCCGTACCGCGACACCGATTCGCAGTACGACTTTGGTTGCCAAATCTGATTTGCTATGTCAGAGAACGAAGCCGTCACACATAAATATCCACATTGTGCCCCAGATACGGATGCGCATGGCGATTCGCGTTGTTTCTCCCGCTACCGGCCGCTTCCTGGTTTTGCCGCGCTGACTCCAGCGTCTTTTGCGCCACCAACAGACCAATTTTGTCTGCCTTAGGCCGCAAATCGGTTGACCTCATCTGATTGATCGCCGAAATATCCATCGTTATTTCCCCCGTTTTCGCCAAACCCGCCGAGCGGATTGAATGAGCTTAGTGATAGTATACCATATTTTTGCAGCCGAAGTCTCACAACCGGTCCAGCGCCAGCAATAATCCGTAGATCAACGCCTGGGGTCGCGGTGGACAGCCTGGCACATAGATGTCGACCGGCACGATCGACTCGACCGGCCCTGCCTGCGCGTAGGTCTTGCCAAACACCCGTCCGGAGCAGGCGCAAGCGCCGACCGCCATCACCAGCCGCGGCGTAGGAGTCGCCTCCAGGGTCATTTCCAGCGCCTTGCGCAGATTGCGCGTGACCACGCCTGTCACCATCAACATGTCGGCATGACGGGGGGAAGCGACATAATCGATGCCATACTGGGTAATGTCGTAGACCGGGTTGAGCAGGGCGCTCATCTCAAAATCACAGGCATTGCAGGAGCCGACATCGACATGCCGGATCGCTAGCGACCGGCCCAGCACCGAACGGATTTTGCCTGCCAGCCGGTTGCCGTCCGATTCAGCCAGTTGCCCTTTCAAATGGGCGTACTCGTAATTCAGGCTGTGCCGCAGGCCGTTCTTGTCGCAAAAATCCACACAGGCGCCGCAAAAGAGGCAGGCGTCATGGTCGATGGACAGTTTATTCTTTTTCAGCCGAATCGCCTGGGTAGGGCAAATATCGACGCATTTTCGGCAATCGCGGCAACGCTGGTCGTTTAGTTCCAGTTGACCGCGAAACCGCGCTGGAACCGCCGACATGAAATAATCTTCGGTCACAGTACCCTGTTGCATGATTTTTTGCAATATCCGCAGCATAGTCGTCTCCTTATCTGTCCAGACAAGCGTAACAGAGTTCAAAACTCTTGTTGATCAGCGGAAAGTCGGGAATGATGTTGCCGGGCGCGGCCAGCGCTACCGCAGGCCAGTTGGGGTAGGAGGCCGAGCGGATTGCATAGCGGTAAATCCGGCGGTTGGCATCAAGCATCAGCCAGTGGATATTAGCGCCGCGGGCCGACTCGCTCCAGCCGAAGCTGCTGCCGCCTGCGGCAGGAAAGGTCAGCTCGGTCCGGCACTCGCCTTTCTGACTGGCAAGAAACGCCAGCGCCTGCCGAATCAGCTCGCAAGACTCGCGCACCTCCGACACCCGCAGCCACAACCGGTCCTCGACATCGCCATGACGGCGCACCGGCACTTTGAATTCCAGCTGATCGTAAACGGCATAGGGATGGTCGCGGCGAAAATCGGCATCGATACCGGAAGCGCGGGCAGCCGGACCGACCACTGCAAGATCGGCCGCCACCTGTCTGGGCAAGACCCCCGTCTGGCGGCAGCGGTCAATGAATCCGGCGTTACTCTCCATGATCTCCACTACGTCTTTGAAATCCGGCAGTAGTGCATTGATCAGACTGGAAGCGTGCCTGATCAGCTCGCCGCCGATATCGGTTGTGACGCCGCCTGGCACGATCATGCCGCGCAAAAAGCGGTTGCCGGTCAGTTCCTCGTTGAAACGCATCAACGTTTCCTTTTGCCTCGCCGCCTGACTGGCGCCCACGGCAAATCCCACTCCGGCGCAGATGTTCCCTACATCGCCGATGTGATTGTACAACCGCTCCAATTCGGCCAGTAACACCCGCAGATATTGCGCCCGCAGCGGGACCTCGGTCCCGGCGATCGCTTCCGCCGCCTGCGAAAACGACAGTGCATGCGACACGCTGCACACGCCGCAAGTCCGCTCGATACGGTAGATCGCCCGCTCGACCGGCAGCCCTTCCAGCGATTTTTCGATGCCCCGGTGCGTATAGAACAGCGTCGGGTCGAGCCGGATCACATTCTCGCCCGCCTGGCTGAACCGGAAATGACCCGGTTCGATGATTCCGGCGTGAATCGGACCGACCGGCACTTCGAACACGCCTTCGCCGTGTACCGCCACCGGATGCTTGACTGATATCGAACCGCCGACCTCCGGCGCTGCGGTAAAATCCTTGCGCAGCGGGAAGCAATCGGCCGGCCAGGGCTCATGCAGCACCAGCGGCTGCAGGTCGGGATGTCCTGTTGGTTTCAGACCGAACAGGTCATGAATTTCCCGCTCGTACCAGGCGGCAGCCGGCAGCAACGTCGTCAGCGAAGGAAACTCCAGCGGCTGTCTGGCGTCGATCCTGCTGGTCAGCAGCGAAAAACCGCCGTCTTCGGCTTCAAACAACAGATAAAGTACATAGTTGCCATTCAGGCTGCGCTCGTCATTGGCGAACATCGCCCGCAGCGGCAGGCGACCGGACTTGGAAACGGCGTTTGCGGCAGCCCGCAGACCGGCGACCGGCGTATCTTTCACTTTCATCATCGTCCGCCTCCTCCCACGATCACCACGGCGGCGCGCAAGAGCGCATCCAGCCAGACCGGCACATAAAATCCGGTCGACACGAGCAGCAGTAACGACAAGCCCACCGCCACCGTAACAGCAGGCGACAGTCGGAGCGGTTTTAAGTTGGCCGGCGGCTCGCCGAACAACAGCTTCAGCGTGTAGTAGATCATCCCGGCAAAGACCGCCGCCAGCAGCAGCAATGCCAGCAGGCCCTGCCACCAGCCGTCATGGAACATCGCCTGGATGATCGTCAATTTGCTCAAAAACGTACCGAAGGGCGGCAAGCCGGAAACTGCCAAAACCAGCGCCAGCAACATGCCGCCGAACACCGGCATCACCCGGATGACGCCGCGTATCCGCAAAATCTGCTTGGTCCGGTATTGCTGGACCAGTTCGCCGGAAACATAGAACAGGGCCGATTTGCCAATCGCATTGTTGATCAGGTGCAACAGCGCTCCATACAGGCCGAGCGGCGAGCCGAGGCCAAACCCCAGTGCGATCAGGCCGATGTTCTCCACGCTGGAATAAGCCAACAATCGCTTGATATCATGCTGCAGCAGCAAAAACGGCACGGCGATGCCGATCGACAACAGGCCGAACCCGACCAGCAACTGCCCGGCGACCTGCCCGACCGTAGGCAGCAGATTGAACACCGCCAGATTGCGAGCGATCGCATACATCGCCACGCTGAGCAAAGCGCCGGACAACAGTCCGCTGACCGGCGTCGGCGCCTGGCTGTGGGCATCCGGCAGCCAGGTGTGCATCGGCGCCAGACCGGCTTTGGTGCCATAGCCGATCAGGATGAACATCGCAGACAGCTTGACCAACGCCGGATTGAACAGGAAAGCGTTCTCGCTCAGTGCGAACCAGCCAAGCGGCTGTACGTCGGTATATCCCGCCTGAACCTGCGCGTAGTAAAGCAAAATGGTTCCGAGCAGCGCCATCGCGATCCCGACGCTGCAAACCATAACATATTTCCAGGCCGCTTCCAGCGAAGAACGGTTGAGACTGAACGCGACCAGCAGCGCCGAAACCAACGTGGTCGCCTCGACCGCCACCCACAGCAGGCCAAGGTTCTCCATCACCAGCGTCAAAATCATCGTCAAGACAAAAAACTGAAACAGAAAAAAGTAACGCGGAATCATTTTCTCTGTCAGATGTCCGTCGCGCAGCTCATGCGCCATATAAGGGATCGAATACAACGCGGCAGTCAGGCTGAGCACCGCCACGATCAGCAAAAACAGAACATTCAGCGCATCCAGCATAAACCCGCCCTGATGGAAGGGGCCCTGCGCCACAAACCGCCTGACAATCCAAAACAGCGTCGCAGACGTCAGCAGCGAGCCGCACAGGTTGAACCAAGCCGCCGCCGCAGGACGCCGGATCGCCAGAACTGCAAGTCCGCAGACAAAAGGTATCGCCAGAGCCGTCAAGATTAACTCAAACATTGCTTCATCCCTTTAATTTTTGCAATACCGTCGTGTCGGTAGTCATAAACGAAAGTTTCAGTCGGAACGTCAATATTCCCAGTACGATGACTGCGACCATCACGTCAAAAAACACGCCCAATTCGATGATCAAGGGCAAACCTCGCGTCATCGACAATCCCAGCAGATAAATTCCGTTTTCCATCATGATCAGCCCGACGATCTGCAACACCGCCTGTCGGCGTGTAATCATAATCAACAGTCCGATCAAAAAGCCGGACAACGCACCGGCCAGCGCATCGCGGCCCAACCCCGGCAGCGCCTGGTCCACCAGTCCATAGGCCACTGCCAACAGCAAAGCTGCCGCCAGCGAGGTCTGGTTCGGCGACAGGATCGGCTTGTTTTCCGTTTCATTGCGCAAGCGGGCTGCAACCCGGAACAGGGCGTAGGGAATCATCCCGGCCTTGATCACCACGGTGAGCATCGCCGCAATATAGGTGTGCATCAGTTCCGATCCCAGCCCGCTCCAGACACAGGCGACCGCCACCCCCAGCGATTGCACGATCAGAATCTGGATCGCCAGCCGCAGGTTCGACACCCGGGTGATCAAAAATGCGGTGAACAGCAGCAATACCGTCAGGACATTCATCGCAGCGCCTCCATCTCAGCGGGCGACCAGAGCCAGCAGCGCCAACAGACCGGAAGCCGCCAGAAAATTGGGCAGGCGGAACAGTCGCATCTTGGCGGTACTGGTTTCGGTCAGCGCCAGCAGGAATCCGACCAGGAATATTTTTAGCATTCCCCAGACAAACAGTGAAGGGATCAGGTCAAACCAGTGCCAGGGGAAAAACAGTTCGACGAACAAAACGACCATCGCCAGCTGGCGAACATAGACAGACCACAGCAGCAGCGCAAGTTGCCGTCCCGAATACTCGATCAGCGTCGCTTCCTGAAACATCGTCAGTTCCAGATGGGTATCGGGATTGTCGACCGGAATCCGCCCGCATTCGGCGATCACGACGATAAAGAACGCCCCGGCCGCCAAAACGTATGGCAAGGTAAACGAATGAGCCGTCGCATGCTGGACCATCCTGCCCAGCTCGGTCGTGCCGACCGCGCCGGCCGTCGCCACGATCGCCAGCAAAAATGCCGGTTCCACCAGCACCGCCAGATACATTTCGCGCGAACTGCCCATGCCGGCGAATGAATTGCCGCTGTCCAGCCCGGCCAGGGCCAGCAGAAAACGACTGAGACCGAACAGGTAGACGATCAGGAACAGATCGCTGACGCCCCAGCCGGATGAGACGACCGGCAGCAACGCCGCCACGGCGATGGCCGCGCCAAAACAGACAAATGGCGTAACGAAGCTGATCCAGGAAGCGGTCCCGGCCACCACCATATCTTTGGCCAGCAGTTTGAACAGGTTGCGATAGGGTTGCAGCGGACTGGGGCCGCGTCGGTTTTGCAACCGCGCCTTGCACCACTGGATGAATCCCTGCAGCAGCGGGGCCAGCAAAGTGATTCCGACCGCCTGCACCAACATTTCCAGCGCCATCGTCACATCACCTCACTTCCTGCCGCTCCAGGCCAGCACCACGATCGTCACGACAAGCACATAGCCGACATACAGCTGCACACTGCCCGCCTGCAACCGCTTCATGAACCTTGCCTGCCTGAGAATCCAGCGCTGGACCGGGTAGTAGATCGCTTCATCCACGATATAACGGATGCTTTGATGATAGGCCAGTTTCCTGCCAACATAGATGTTTTCATTTTCATCGACGATCCGTTGCCGTTGCGAGCGCAGCACATAGCGAAATGACCAGCGCACCGGTCCGGAAAAGCCGGTGGCGCTATATTGGTTGCGCGGCGTTGCCGCCCTGCCGCAGGCCCATATCGGCGCGGTCACGCGCACGGCCTTGCCTCTCAGATAATATAGTCCAGCTGCCGCCAGGCAACCGATCAGCAGCAGTCCTGCCAACAGCGTAACAGACAAAACGCCCTCGGCGTGGTTTGCCTGAATCATCAGGCCGATGCGGTCCACCTCGAACAGGCCGCGCGTATCGATGCCAATGTAAGGTTGCAACACCCGGCTGATCGCCTGCAGCATCGAATGCGGCTGCAAGCCGAAATACAGGCAGGCCCCGGCTAGCCCCAACATCGGCAGCGTCATTGTGAACGGCGCTTCTTTTGCAGTCTCCGCTTTGCGCGATCGGGCCCGGGCCAGGAATGCGATGCCGAAGACCTTGACAAAACAGGCCGCCACCAAAGCCGCAGTCATCGCCAGTGCGATAAAAAGCAGTGCGCCCGCTATCTTGCCACTCAC
Organism: Sporomusaceae bacterium; assembly: GCA_018434355.1. Classification (GTDB taxonomy): domain Bacteria; phylum Bacillota; class Negativicutes; order UBA1444; family UBA1444; genus UBA1444. Next base: position 162,035 of record JAHDPL010000019.1, read on the forward strand.
GCCGGTCAGCGCCTGCGGCAGGAAGAACAGCGACTGCAAGGTCAGCCACTCGCTGATGAACCCATTCAGCGGCGGTAACGAGCTGATTGCCAGCGCACCGACAAAAAACGCCGCCGCCGTATAGGGCATCCGCCGGATCAAACCGCCGAGCGCTTCCAGATCGCGTGTGCCGGTTGCCTGTACCACCGCGCCGGCTGCCAGAAACAGCAGCGCTTTGAAAATCCCGTGATTGAATGCGTGAAACAAGGCTGCGGCCCAAGCCAGACCAGCCAAAAGCGGCTTGCCTGCGGAGGAAAACACCATGCCCGCCCCGACTCCCAGCAGGACTACTCCCAGATTCTCCAGGCTGGAGTAAGCCAGCAGTCGCTTGATATCAGTTTCCATCAGTGCGTACAGCACGCCGAGCAGCGCCGATACGATGCCGAAGCCGATGACCATGACGCCCCACCAGGTCGGCCCGACGCCGAGGAATTCCAGATAAAACCTTGCCATGCCATAAATGGCGGTCTTCAGCATCACGCCCGACAGTATCGCCGAAACGTGGCTGGGCGCTGCGGGGTGAGCTTTCGGCAGCCACACATGCAGCGGAATGATCCCTGCTTTGGTGCCAAAACCGATGAACGCCAGCAAAAACACCAGATCGCGCTGGGGTTGCGTCAGCGACACAGCGATAAACTTTTCAAAACTCAGGTCGCCGGCTGCGGCCGCCATAATGAAAAATCCCGCCATCAAAAAGGCGGTCCCGGTATAGGTCATCACCACATAAATGAAACCAGCGCGAACATTCGCCGCATGCTCATGCTCATAAACGACCAGCAGCAGCGAAGTCAGCGTCATCAGTTCCCAGGCGATCAAAAAAGCGCCGGCATGGCTGGAAGCAAACACAAACACCGTCGATAACAGGAACAGGTTGAACAGGACCGGCAATATCGCATAGCGACGCGAGTAGTGGTCCGCCGTATAGCCGATCGCATAAATCGAGGCAGCGCCGCCGACTACAGACAACAATAGCAAAAAAAATGCCGCCAGGGGATCGATGCGCAGCGCAACTTCCCCGGCGTGCAACCAGCGGCCAATAAAGATCAGGACAGCTTCGCCGCCCGCAAGAACTGTTCCAGCCAAATAAAACATCAACGCGCAGCCCCCGGCGGCCAGACCGTGAGAAACGCAGTTCGCCAGCCGCGGCGATTTCCATAGCGCCACAGCCGACATACAGCCGGTCAAAAATATTATGACCATTTGGAAGAACAGTCGATCCAGTTCCAAATCGTTCACCCTGCCTTACCTGGAGTTAACGAACCAACTGGGATACAAATACAAACCGAATGCCCTTTGCTTCAAGTTCCGGCATCACTTCGCGCAAGGCAACAGCCGTTGTCGGCCTGGCATGGCCGATTACCGTGACGCTGCCCATACGCAGCGCCATTTCGCCGGCAATCCGCAATTGCTTTTTCACATACGCCACATCGGCAATGCCATCAAGGAAAAGATCGTTCTCCGTAGTCTTAAGTTTTTGGCGTCGGGCCGCGTCGGCGGCCAATGAGCGGGCATGCGTCCGGCTATCAACAAAAAACAGCTGTTTTTCTTTCAGCAGCCGCATCACCCGGTCCATCGTCTGTTGGTCGGCAGTAGCCCGCGACCCCTGATGGTTGTTGACGCCGATGATTCCCGTCAAACCGGCGGTCGCCCGTTCGATCAGCTCCCGCACCTGCTCGCCGTCCATCCCGACCTTTATCGTCTGGTTCGCCTCACTCGGTTCGATGCCGGACAGCGGCTCCATCGGCAGATGTAAAATCACCTGATGCCCGCTGGCAAAACCCTTGGTCGCCGCCTCTTTGCTGTATGGCTTGAACGGCAGTACGGCAAAGGTAAACGGGCGTCGAATCGCGGCAAATTCATTGATCATATCTTGGCGGAAACCGAAATCATCGATGATGATCGCGATCTCGCCGCGATTGGCCGGATTGGCTTTGTGCCGTGGTCCGCTGGCCGTCGGTTTGCGGACGACACCGGCCAGATACAGCCGATCCGTGATGATTGTCAGCGGTCCACCGCCCAACTGATCGCGAAAGCCGATATCGAGCCGCATGACCGAGTAACCATGATATTGGTCCGGCTCCACGTTCAGGATCAGACCGCCGCCTGCCTTCAAACGATCGGCCAGCTTCGCTTTCAGCGCCTCGGCGCCGATGCCGGCCGAGTCTTCGATCAGCAGATTGCGTGAATTCCAGCGAATTGCGCCCGGTTCTTTATCGCGAGGCACTTCTTTCTCAATTCGTTGCACATCAGACACGACCAGACTCTGCAACGACAACGCCTGGTCAACGACTTCGTGCAGCGCGTCGCTGCGGGCATGGAAGTCGGCGTCCTGTTTCACGTCGGCGACAAGCGGCTTCGCCGCTTTTTTGTCCGGTGATTTCTCCTGAAAAAAGAGATACGCGCCGGCAGCGGCAAAAAAGAGCAGGAGCACGAGGAAAGCCGTTCCCGCGCCCCCGCTGGTATTGGTCTTATTGCTCTTTGTTTTGGGCTTAGCGGCCTTTGGCGACTTCGACATTAATCCGCATGCCTTTGATCCGATTGCCATGCATTGCCGATATTACCCGCTCGGCCAATTCTTCCGGAACCTCGACAAACGAAAAATTGCTCTGGATTTTGATCAGGCCGATCGCATTGCCTGGAATATCGGCTTCACCGGCAAAGGAGCGCACGATATCTTCCGGCCGGATGTTGTTGTCGCGACCGACATTGACAAACAGGCGAACCATGCCTTTTTCGGCGCCGCTGTTCGACAACGACTGGTTTTCCGCTTCCGAATCTTCCTTGAACCCTTCCTGGAACATCTTCAGCGCAGCTGCCGCAATATCGAGCGGATCGTAATCGACAGACAAGTCGGCGACGATGGTGTGATAATCGGCAAACGCATCCTGTTCGAGCGTCTTGAGGACACGACGTTTGATGACCTCGCGTTGTCTTTCCAGAATGTCCGCCGCCGAAGGCAGCTGCCCACGCAGAATCCGCTGACGGATCTCGCGCTCGATCTGTTTCAGTTGACGGAACTCGCGCGGGTGGATGAAGGTAATCGCGGTCCCCTTGCGACCAGCTCGACCGGTCCGGCCAATCCGGTGGACATAAGACTCCGGGTCCTGCGGAATATCGTAGTTCACCACATGGGTAACATGGTCGATGTCCAAACCGCGGGCGGCAACGTCGGTCGCCACCAAAATCTCCAGTTTGGAGTCACGGAATTTTTTCATGACCCTGTCACGCTGCATCTGGCTAAGATCGCCGTGTAACGCTTCGGCCATATAGCCGCGCGCGCCCAGCGATGCAGTCAGTTCGTCCGCGCCTTTCTTGGTCCGGCAAAAGATGATCGTGCGCTCCATATCGCCTGCGTCAAGGATACGGCAAAGCCCATCCAGTTTCTCGCGGGTTTCATAATAGAACTGGTCGATCTGCGGCACAGTCAGTTGCTCTTTGCTAACGGTGACGAACACCGGCGTATTCATGTAACGGTCAGCCAACGAACGGATCTGATTCGGCATCGTCGCCGAGAACAGCAACGTCTGGCGGCCTTCGCGCGGGATGTTCTGCATGATCGTCTCGATGTCGTCGATGAAACCCATGTCCAGCATTTCATCAGCCTCGTCGAGGATCAGCATCTTCACATTATCCAGTTTGATCGTTTTGCGGCGGATATGGTCCAGCAGACGACCCGGCGTGCCGATGACCACCTGAACCCCGAAATGCAGGGCACGGATTTGACGGTCAATCGATTGTCCGCCGTACACCGGCAGCGTTTTTACTTTTTTGTAGAGACCGATTTTGGCAATCTCCTCCGACACCTGCAGCGCCAGTTCGCGGGTCGGTGTCATGATCAGCGCCTGGACCTGACGCAGGTCCTGCACCCTTTCCACGATGGGAATCCCAAAGGCAGCAGTTTTACCTGTACCTGTCTGGGCCTGTCCGATAACGTCCTTGCCTTCCATGATCGGCGGGATTGTCTTGGCCTGAATCGGCGAGGGCTCCTCAAAACCCATGGCCTGAATGGCCGCCATGACTTTATGGCTCAAGGCAAGACTGCCAAAAAACCCCTGTTCTTTCTCTTTTGTCACCATTGTTGATCGTGCTCCTTTATATTTGAATTTATGTGTAACCGAATTTTACTTCAATTGACTTTTTATTATATCACGGGTTCTCTTTTTCTTCCACAATGCATTCGGCCCGCGACCCAGGCATTTGATCCGCCCGGCGGCTTTTTCCGCCTTGAATATTTTGCGGATCAGTTCGATGCCGCAACCTGGAACTTTTTGCTGAATCTGCCGGATAGTAAAACCGTCCCGCATCGAATCAATCAACTCCAACACCATCTCCGTCTTCACACCGCGCCGCTTGCTGAGCGCCCGGGCCCGGTTCGTGAATTCCCGGTAGGATACGAGCAATACATCCAACCAGTAATTCCACCAGGGCGAAATATCGTGTTCCGCCTGATGCCAGCCGACCGAAGACCGATACTGGGCAAGAAAGAACTCATTCTTTTTTGCTTCCATGATCCTCTCTACGCTGACAAAACGGCTTACATCATAGCCGCGCCGATGCATCAGCCACAAAGCAACCAGCTGGGCCATCCGCCCGTTCGCTTCCGTAAACGGTCGGATGCACAAAAAGTCCAGAATGAAAGCGCCGATTAGCAGCAGCGGTTCCACCGACTTCTCCTGCTCCAGATAGCTCTGGCAGAGTTTGTCGATGGCGCGCGGCGTATCGCCGGCAGGCACAGGATGAAAACAGACAAACCGGCTGCCGTCAGGCCGGGTCGCTACAACCTGGTTGTCGATCTCCTTGAACCGACCGCCATCGCGACCGGACTCGCGGAACAGTTCGCGATGGATCATCAGGATCGTGTCGGCAGCAACCGGCAGTTTGGTTGCCGATTCCTGCAGTTCCAGAATCAGGCGCTGATAATTCGACTGTTCGACCGGGGCGTGGATGCTTTCCATCCGGCTGGAAGCCGCCGCCGAATGCTCGGCTGTCATCAGCCGCAACGATTGGATGATGTGCAGGGTATGCACGCTGTACAGCTCAGCCCTGCCTTTATGTTCGCCAATCTCCCGCAAACTGTCCGCCTGTTGCAAATCTATCCGCTGTTGCTGCAACCAACCTGAAGCAAAAGAACCCATGAAAATTCCTCCGTATTTTACTACCTATATTATTGCCTTTACATACTTCTGCACATAGTTGAAATCACCTGCATATTGCATGAATCACTTAGATTTTTTTACAGCAAAACGACCCGGCTTCTCCGGGTCGTTCGCACTACATCCAGCTAGCGCAAGCCGCGCAGCAAACTTTCACGCATCACTGCAACCGGCGCGACTTGGCCGGTCCATATCTCAAAACCGGCCACCGCCTGCCACAGCAGCAGTTCTGTCCCCACGACAACCGGGCAGCGATGTTTGCGGGCCTGTACCAGCAACTCTGTTTCCAATGGATTGTAAACGGTTTCGTAAATCAACGGTCGCCGTTCAATCGCCTGCCAGTCGATCAAGTCCGCCACACTGCCATTGCCGCCCATGCCGAGGGAAGTTGCGTTGATAAACAGTTCGCAATGATTAAGCAGTTCCGGCCAGCGTTCCGTCGCCCAGGGCACTACTACCACCCGACAGGCCGCCTGATCTTGAAACAGTCCCGCTAATTCTTCCGCCCTCGCTTGGCTACGGTTGCAAATCAACAGTTCCTGACAACCCCAGCGAACCAGCTCGGCGGCGATGGCCCGGGCCGCTCCGCCGGCCCCGAGCAGAAACGCCGACTTCGGCGCCGCCGGAAAATGTTCGGACAACGAGAGGCGAAACCCGGTGCAATCGGTATTGTGGCCGGTCAATACCCCCTGGTCGTTGATCACGCAGTTTGCCGCCCCCGCCTGCTGCGCCGCCGGGGACAATTGGTCAAGATACGGCACGATCGCCTGTTTCAGCGGCATCGTCACATTGACTCCCGCCAGGCCGAACCGGCGGACCAACTCCATCGCCAGCGCCGCATCCTGTTCTTTCACCGGCAGGGCTACATACACGGCATCCACACCGGTTGCCGCAAATGCGCTGTTTAGGATCCGCGGCGACAACGAATGGCTGACCGGGTCGCCAATTACGGCATATAACCTGGTATGGCCTGAGATTTCATTTCTTGCCACAGGCTGCAAACTCCCCTCTCATTCTGCTGAAGGGATTCGCACCTCCAGCTTCATCTGCGCTGCGTCTTTACGAATGACAATATATTTTTCCCACTTGGCGTCATTGCGTGCCACAGCCACGTTGTCGTGATAATCGGCAAACCGCAAGTGCGGGCCACGGCTCTCATCGCGCTCGCCAGCTGCTCGCAGCACCGCTTCGGCAGTCAGCAAAAGACTTTGGTTTTCGAAGCAGTAGGCCGCTCCTTTCTCGCCACAAGCAAAACCCCGTTGTTTTATTTCTTCCAGTTTCGCCAAACCTTGCCGAAGTCCTGCCTCGGTACGGACAATTCCGGCATATTGCTCGGTCAGTTGCTGCAACGAGCGGCGGAACTCAACCGCATCCATCGCCTGTTCGCCGGCCGTGTTCAATTTATCCATGCTCTGCTTTAGCGCTTCCCTCAGAATGTTTTCTTGCGCAGCGTCAGGAGTCAGGGGCATTTGTCGCTTATGTTGGCGCACGTACTCCACCGCAGCTTCTCCGGCGATACGGCCGAAAACCTGGCAGTCAAGCAACGCATTGCCGCCGGGTCGATTGGCGCCGTGCTGGCCGCCAGCGGTCTCCCCGGCTGCCCAGACGGCAGGCAGTGTGGACCGCGCCTGGCGGTCAATCTTTATCCCTCCCTGAAAATGCTGCGCGCAGGCGGCTACTTCGATCAAATCGCCTTTATCCAGGTCGATCCCATATTCCTTAAACCAGTCGATCGATGGCTGATTGATCTCTTTCAGACGTTCAAGCGGCAATGAGTTTCTGGCCGCATCGCCCCGGTCGTTGGTCATTTCACGCCGATAGCGGGCTTTGTTTTCCTCAGTCAGCCAGTCAAAACAGAAACCAACGGGGTTGCAGCTAAAGTCCAGATATGTCTTGCGACCATCCTGCCACTCTTTGTACAAGGCAATGTCAATGACATGAGTCTTATGCTCAAACGAGACCGGCCAGGTCGCCCCTTTCTTGAATACTGTGTTGGCAATCTCGGCGGCAGAGGTACCCTCTGGAAAATACTTCGCCAGAAATTCTTCTCCCTCGGAATTGATCAAACGGGGAATGGCGCGCATCATACTGCCGGAACAGTTAAACTTCGTCTTTGTCGAAGCAATGCCAATTTGAATGAATTCCATATTGACAAGCTCTGCTCCTGCCTCGTACGCCAAAGCAAAGCCGTCGCCCGTCATGCCGCCGGGAAATACGTTGTGCTCATAAATCATGCCGCCGCCACCGGTTGCCACAATAACAGCCGGCGTGCGAATGATGAACAAAGACCTCTCCGGCTGCTTTTCTCGGGTATCGGCGGCGACCACGCCGAGCAGTCGCTTGCCATCATGAATCAAGCGCACGACCATGGTATACTCCAATGCCTTGATTTGCAGTTCACAGAACCGTTTTACCAACGACTGTTCTATGTGATTGGCAGTACGCGGACCCGTATAGCAGGCCCGGGCGTACTCTGACCCATCAGTTACGAATTGGTCGGCCTTGCCGTTCTTCTTGACGAACGGAACCCCCAATCCATCAAGGTAATCAAATGCTTTTGCCGCTTCGTGCGCCAATACATCCGCCAGCGCTTTGTCAGAAACCTTGCCGCCGATGCGGTAAATGTCGTCGGCGTGATAGGTCCAGGCATCTTGGGTCCCCGGTTCGGTATAGGGCAATGTAGCATGAAAAGCCATCCTGTCGGAACAGGAATTTGCCGTTACGCCGCTCAGGCCGGGTTTCCCTTTGGTCGCCACCAGCACCGCCAGCTCCGGGGCTGCCTCCTGCGCCGCAATCGCCGCCCTGAGAGCCGCACCGCCGCTGCCGACAACCAGAATATCACAGTCCACCATCTTCACGCCTGATCCGCTCCTTTCATTTCCTGCGCCCAATGCGCCGCCACCGTTTTCGGCGAATAGCAGAACATCATCACCATATCGGCCTGTCCCGAGTTGGTCAAAACATGCTCCAGATGCGGCCGGATGTAGATGCAGTCGCCGGACCGCACAGCCCGGGGTTCGCCACCGACCTCGATGCTGCCCTCTCCTTCGACAATAAAATAGACTTCCTCCTGCTCGTGCGAATGGATCGGCACCGAGCCGCCCGGAAAAATCGTCACATGTCCCATCACGAAATTCGTCGCTTCCAGTTTGGCGCCTGGCCCCACCATGACCCGGGTGCGCCGACCGGCCGGAAACTCCATGCCGGCAATGTCCGTTACATTGATAATCTCCATCCTGCAGATTCGCTCCTTTGTCAGTTTAATTGCTAACGGACGGCAATTCCCAGCGGTCCTTCCAGAATGGCTCGGATTTGGTCTTCATAGTCGCCGAACAGCACCATGTGATGACAGCCCAGCGATTGTGCAATCCGCCGCTCGCTGGAATCGATCCGGAAGCGGAACTGGGTCCGGCAGGTATCTTCGTCAGGATTGTCAATGAAATCAGCCGTAAACAGCGTCGCCTCGGAAAACTCATTGCCGATGCGGAACAGCGTCGCCTTGCCGATTGCCGGCAATTCAATCCGCTGCGCCATGCTGAGACCGGTCTCATGATGCGAACGCACCGTGATTTTGGCAGCCTGATCGCCGCCGAGTCGCCGCGGCGCCGTGCAGTGAACGATATCGAGCGTATTGTCGATGTGGTAGACCGGGTTGCCCGTAAACACCGGCAATCCAGACACAGCTTTGCCGACCACCATCGAGACCGCTGCATCAATATCGCCTTCACAGGCAGCTACGACTCCCGGCTCATCATTCAGCAGCGACAAGGCCAGACAGGAAGTGACTTTCAGTTGCTTGACCAGTGAAAAACAGGAAATCGCCAGCGCGTTAGCCCGATAGCGCTCCATCAGTTTCTTCAGCGCCAGGTACAATCGATAGGCGTCTTCAATTTGTTCAACGGACGGCTCCACACAGGCAGCCGCCGCTGCCAGATACGCCTCGGAAAACAGCCTGACCGCCGCAGCATCCCGCGGGATATCGCCATATTCGGCAAACAACTCTTCCAGTCCGATATGCACCGACTGAATCCCGAGCCGGTCTTCCAACCATCGCTCATCGACACTGGTCGATACGACCCATTGCTGGGTATAGCCGATGATCAACAAACGGGTCTTTTGGATCTTCTCCATGGTTTCCAGCATATTCAGCTGTTGTTGCAGCGAATCGGCATCATAGACCCGCTCCACTCGGACATCACGATTTTTCAGGTGGGCCCAACAATCCATGACCGCCGGCAGGGCATTGCGGGATGCGATGGCGCGGATGGTCGCCTCCACCGGTTCCTCAAACAGCCCATCACCAGGGAAATACCACCATAACAGCGACGGTTTCGCCGCCTTGGCGATCGTCAACAGCCAGCGCTGGGTCGCCCCGGACATGGTCACGAGCAAAGGCGTCGTACCGGCTTCCAGCGCCGGGAAATCATCCACCGCCGACTGGTCGGTGATGTAAAACGGCGCCAACAGTTCATTACCAGAGGGAACCATCGTTTGGATTTCCGCAAGCAAAACTTCGGCATCGGTCATAAACTGTTCGTGTTGATAATATACCGTACTGGCAAAAAAAACTGGTTGAATCCGCATCACCAAATCCTCCTGCTATTCTTTCTCGCCGAGATAGGCTCGTTTTACCGCCGGATCACACAACAAATCGCGACCTTTGCCTTCCATCGTCACGTGGCCGTTCTCCAGCACATAGGCATAATCGCTCAGCGCCAGCGCTTTTTTCGCATTTTGCTCCACCAATAGCACGGTGATCCCCTGCTGACGGATCTGGCCGATCAGGTCAAAAATACTTTTCACAATAATCGGCGCCAAGCCAAGGGACGGTTCATCGAGCAGAATCAGCTCCGGTTCCGACATCAAGCCCCGACATACGGCCAGCATCTGCTGTTCGCCGCCGGACAGCGTACCGGCTTGCTGATGTTTGCGGCTGCCCAGAATCGGATACAGTTCCATCATCTTGTTGACATTGCTGCGCAGATGCTTGGGGTCACGCAGAATATAGCCGCCAGCCAGCAGATTTTCTTCCACGGTCAGTCCGGCGAAAATCTTGCGCCCTTCCGGTACCTGTACGATGCCCTGCTGGACAATCGAGTGCGGAACCCATCCCAATTCCTGCCCTTTGAATTTTATGCCGCCCTGATGTTGTTTCACCAGGCCGGAAATCGTGTTCAGCAGCGTCGTTTTGCCTGCCCCGTTCGAACCGATGATACTGACGATGCTTCCCTGCGGCACCGTAATCGACACACCGGACAGGGCCTGGATATGACCATAGGAAACATGCAGATTCTCTACAACAAGCATGCCTCGTCCTCCTCTCCGATGTAAGCGGTGGTCACGTCACGGTTGTTTTGTATCTCGGCCGGCGTCCCGTGTGCCAGCAGCTTGCCGAAGTTGAGTACATAGATATTGGCGCACAGTGTCATGATCACTTCCATCCGATGCTCAATCACCAACACCGACAGATCAAACTGGTCGTGCAATCGTTGCACCAGCTGGATAAATTCCTGTACCTCGCTCGGGTTGAGTCCGGCCGCCGGTTCATCCAGCAACAGTACTTTGGGTTTTGAGGCCAACGCCCGCGCCAGCTCCAATTTCCGTTGCAAACCGTAGGGTAAGTTCTCCGGCTTTTCATTTTCCAGCCCAGACAGGCCCACCAGTTCCAAAAAGGAACGGCTCATGTCACGCACTTCTTTCTCCCGGTTCCGCTTGCGTCTGCTGAACAGGAAGACATCGGCCAGATTATACGACGAATAGGGGTCGGCTGCCGTCATGACATTTTCGATCAGGTTGAGGCCCTTGAACAAACGAATATTCTGAAATGTCCTGGCCAATCCGCGCTGGGTGATCTCGTGCTGCGGCAGACCGCTGATCAGTTTACCGTCCAGAAACACCTCTCCGGCATCGATCGGATACACGCCGGTCAGCAGGTTGAATGCCGTTGTCTTGCCGGCCCCGTTGGGCCCGATGATCCCGACGATCTGCCGGTCGTCCACGGTAAAGGAAAAATCCTGGATTGCCTGCACGCCGCCAAACGCCTTGCACAGACCCTTTGCTTCCAGTTTGCTCATGCTGCCTTAGCCCCCTTCTTGCCCAGCTGACGCAGCCATTTGTAGGAGAGTTCAAATTCACCAAAGATCCCTACCGGCCGGAAGTTGATGATTAGCAGCACAATGACGCAGTAGATCGCGATCCGCCACTCCGAAGCAAACCGCAGCATTTCCGGCAACCCGGTCAACAGGAACGTGGCGAACACCGATCCGGTCAGGCTGTTGATCCCGCCGACGAATACGATGATGATCCATTCGGCCGACACGATCCAGCCAAAAGACCCGGGTTCGACATAGGTCGTATAAAAGGCGTACAATACACCGGCATAGCTGGTCATGGCCGCGGCAAACAAAAATGTTACCAGCTTGACCCGATTCACGTTGATCCCCATCGCCTTGGCCGCCAGTTCATCACTGCGCAGCGCCAGGCATTGCCGCCCGTACTTGGAATACTTGTAGCCGGCCACGATCGTCAGACAGACCGCCACGCTCAGCCAGACCACCCAAAAGCTGGTATAGCGGGGAATGCCCGACAGCCCCATCGCGCCGCCGGTCAGGTTGGTCGAGTTGTTCAGCAGGGCGATGATCGCCTCGCCAAAACCAAAGGTAACCAAAGAGATGTAATCGCGGCGCAGCCGTACCGTCGGATAGCCGACGATCATTCCGGCAACCAGGCCGGCCGACATCGCCGCAACGACTGCAAGCGGAAACGGAGTAGCAAAATCCTTGACCAGCACGGCCGCAGTGTAGGCGCCGACTGAAAAAAACGCGGCCTGCCCGAAAGAAAACAAACCGGTCAATCCGGTAACCATATAGGAACCAAGCACGCCAATCAGCGTAATCCCGGTAAAAGTCAGGATCGTAATAATGTATTCCAACGTCTGCTGCCCTCCCCTACGCCTTTTCCTGTACGATCACGCCGGCAATGCCGCGCGGACGAACCAACAGGAAGGTTAGCATGATGATAAAAACAAACACCGGCGCAATTCCCGCGCCGACCGCACTGATCAGGGTTACTTCCAGCACTCCCAGCAAAACCGCGCCGATCATCGCACCGGTTATGCTGCCGAGGCCACCGATCACCGAAGCGATAAAGCCTTTGACGATCAATTGTCCCAGCTGCGGGTACAACGTGTAATTGATGCCGAGAAAGACCCCTGCGACCCCGCCGAGAATCCCGGCGGCGATGAACGTAGCCATGACCACCCGGTTCGAGTCCATCCCCATCAAGTTCGCTGTATTCACGTCAAACGACAGAGCCCGGATCGCCAGGCCAATTTTGGTCCGGTACAATACCCACAACAAAATCATCAGAGCCGTCGAGGAAAACACCAGCATCAACAAGTCCGTCAGGGCAATATTTACATGGAATAACTCGACAACCGACAATTCAAAGAACTTGGGATAAGAATAAAAAGTGCTGCTGGCAAAAATGGTCACGATATTTTCCATCAGGATGCCCATCGTAATCGAGGAAATAAAATAGTAGATGACCGGGCTGTTGTTGTTGCGAATCCGACGAAACGCCATCCGTTCCAGCACGATGCCGACAATCGCCCCGGCCAACGCCGCACTGACCAGGGTGGCTCCGAACAGCGGCAACCCGCTCAGCCAGCGACTGAAAAACAGGGAAGCGGCCAGGCCAATATAGGCGGTCAGTGTCATTACGCCGCCATGGGCAAAGTTGGAAAATTTGAGAATGTTGAAAACCAGGGCAAATCCCACAGCGATCAGGGCATACACCGAGCCTAGGGACACTCCGTTCAACAATTGCTGAATGCTCACCCGGACTACCTCCACTCAATACTTCACAGATTCTATATTCAAGGATGCTATTGCACCACATGCTCTCTGTTTAACTGGCGGGCTGCCGACCAGCAGCAACCCGCCGGGGCGTCGAGTTACAATTTCTTGTGTTTCTCCGGCACGTAACGGCCGACTTCAATGTATTTTCCTTTTTCCATTTTGAAGATCACCATCGATAAGCCAACGGGTTGATGGGTCTTGGGCGACAGCGTGATCACGCCGGTTGCGCCTTGCATGTCTTTGATCTGTTCCAAGCCCTTGATCAGGTCTTCCGGTTTGGTACTGTTCATTTTTTTCGCCGCTTCAGCAATCAACATGATTTTGTCATAGCCCAGATAAGCTTTATTGATTGGTTCTTCGTTATTGTATTTTGCTTTGTAGGCATTGCGGACTTCCACCAACTGCGGCTCTTTTTCCGAGAAATTGTTGGCAAAGAACGCATTGTCCGCCGCTTCCGGATCGTTGATGTTCTGGGCAAACGGTGCTGCCAGATCCAGGCCGTCTACGATGGGGATGTTCACACCGGCTTGTTTGCGCTGTTTAAACAGAATAACCAATTCCTGAGTATAGTTCGGCGCATACAGAACATCGGCGCCGGATTCCTTGATTTTTGCCAGTTGGGTCTTGTAGTCTTTGTCATCTTTGGTGTATTTCTCTTCGATGACGATTTTGGCGCCCAGGCTTTCGGCATATTCTTTGAACGGTTTGATCAGCGAAACCGAATACGCGTTGGACTGGTTATAGAAGATGGCGATCTTTTTCAAGCCAAGCTTCTCAACTGCGTATCCTGCCATAATTTCCGCATACTGCACACTGCTGGGCTGCATCAGGAACATGGCGGTTTGTGGCTTGCCGTCCTGACCGACGGTAACTCGGGGATCGATAAAACTGCCAACCACCGGAACTTTTTTACTGTTGGCGATCGGGGCAATGGCCAGACCGATATTGGAAATGGGCGGTCCGAGAACGGCAATCGCTTTTTCCTGGTCTACCAGACGATTGTAGGCGTTGATGGCTTCTTTGGGATCACCTTTGGTATCGAGCGTTACCAACTTGATTTTCTTGCCATTGATGCCACCTTTGGCATTGAGCTTCTCAATTGCGACTTCCGCACCGCGGGTCACCGCATTGCCAAACACCGAAGTCGTGCCGCTCATGTCCTGGATGCTACCGATTACCAGCATTTCCGCTGGTTTGGCCGCTCCGCCGCCGCCACCGCTGCCGCCGCCACAGCCCACCAAAGCCAGACTGACAACAAATAAAGCCACCATTGCGAGAACCAGATGTTTGTTGTTAAACTTCACTCTGCATCTTCCTCCTCTTTCGCTTGCACTTTTTGAGCTTAGGGCGCCAGCACCGCTTTCAACGCATCCCGTTGCGCCATTGCCGCCAACGCCTCATTTGCCTGTTCCAACGAGAACCGGTGCGTAATCATCCGGGCAAACAGCTCCGGCCTTTCCAATACCAGTTTCATCGCCTGCCAAGTGTGACGCGTTCCTGACACCCAAACCCCCTGGATCTTCAAATTCTTGCTGACCACCTCCTGAAAAAAATCGATCTGACAATTGCCCGGCGGCTGGGAAAAACCGATGGAAACATAAGCGCCGCCAGAACGGACCAACTTTATCCCCTCGTGAACTGCCGAAGGATCGCCAACCGCCTCGACGACAAAATCCACGCCGCGACCACGAGTTTTATCCATGATTGCCTGTTTGCGGTCTTCCAGACTCAGTTCACGCCGGTTCAGCGTCAATGTTGCGCCAAATTCGCGGCAGGTCTGCAACCGGTTTTCCGAACCGCCGATGACGATGATCTCTTGCGCACCCAGCTGTTTGGCAAATGCGACAGCATAAACGCCGAGCGGGCCCGGTCCTTGAATCAGCACGGTATCGCCAAAATCCGGCCGGTGCAGGTCAAAGGCATGCGCCACCGTTGCGCCGGAGCAGGACGCCGAGACCAGAATCGCCGGATCAACATCGGCAGCCACCTTAAAAATATCGGTATCGGCCGTCAACAACATCTCCTGAGAATAGCAACCGTTCACATATGGCGCTACTTTGCTGGACCGGTTGATGCCGTAAACCTTGCGGTTTTTGCAAAGCGCCGGTTCATTGAGGACCGCGCAGTGAAAGCAGCGGTGACAGCTGACGCCGCGATTCCAGAGAATCAGATCGCCACTCTTCAGTAGCTCGCCCTCCACCGTCCGTTTCTCGCCCTTGACCTCCAAAATCCGCCCGACTCCTTCATGCCCCAAAATGATCGGCAGCGGCGTCCGCGGATCTTCGCCGCGCAACATGTGGACATCGGAACCGCAGACCCCTGCTGCTTCCAGCTTGATCAGCACTTCCCCATCCTGAAGCGACGGGATTTCAAATTCCCGCATCACCAGCGGTTGATTAAAGGCCTCCAGTACCATTGCCCTTGTCTTCAACTCAGATCATCTCCCCAATACATTTTCCGCCGGTCGGGTTGATTCCACAGGCTCTTTGCCTTCACGCCCCTGACGATAAATCGGCGCATAGGTCTGCGAATCGCGCAAAACGCAACCCGACCTGCCGCCGTCGCGCATAATGGTCGTACACTTGCCGCAAGCCAGACAGACTTTGCCGATATCCAGCGTTCCTTTTTGGATCACATCGTTGGCAAAGTCGGGATAAGCAAAAGATTGGCGGCCAAAACCGGCCAACTGGAACCATCCCAGATCGATACCGGCGGCGGCCACATTCACGCCCCACTGACGCAGCCAGCTGAACCCCGTAGCCATAACGGCAACTGGCGGCGCAGCCGACTGAATAGCCTGAGCAGCTGACAGCAGTGTGGCTACTCCCTCCAGCGGGTGGAACGGCGGGCAATATGTACCAATGTCATAGGGGCGATTGATGTGCGGATTGTAGTAGGGATTGCCGCAGGTCACATTGATCAGCGACACTCCTGCTTCACTCAATGCCGTTGCCAGTTCGGCCGGCTCACGGAAATCCGGTTGGTGAAAATCGGTTTTGTCCACGCCCCAGCCATAGGGATACGGCACCGAATCATAGGCATTCATCCGGACTGCCAGCACCATCGCATCACCGAGCCGCCGCCGGATTTTCTCGACGATATTGCGTACAAACCGGGTCCGGTTTTCAAACGACCCGCCATAACGACCCGGACGCTGGAACGCAGCCAGCAGTTCGGCGCCAAGATAACCGTGACAAACCTTGATGTCTACGGCATCAAAACCGATTTCGGCGGCAAGCGCCGCCGCTTCGACATAATCTTCTTCCAGCGCTTCGATCTCGTCGTCCGTTATGATACGAATTTTTTCCTGCGGCAAGGTATCGAGCCACGGATTGTAATCAGCTACAATCGGTCGCGGCGTACCGTCCGGTTTGGCGTAACGACCGGAATGGGTCAGTTGCAGCACGGTAAGCGGGCGATAGGGCTGTTGCTGCGCATCGCGGGCCGCCGCCAGCGTCCGCTGCAATAAATCGGAAAAAGCCGCCGCATTCTGCCGGTTCAGCCAGAGCTGCCGTGGATTGGCCCGCCCTTCGGCTACCACCGCTGTCGCTTCAAACCAGAGTATCTCGGTTCCGCCTCGGGCAAACCGCAGATAGCGCCGCTCGGTCAATTCGCCCGGTTTGCCGTCCAATTCTCCGTCGCAGCCTTCCATCGGCAGTGTCGCCAATCGATTTTCAATCCGGTGTCGACCAATCGTCAGCGGTTTTTTCAAAGAGTCCAGATTGTCGGCAAAAGGAATATCCAGCCCGTATCGGCTGATATCTTCTTGCAGGCTTTGCGCTTCCGCGTAATGAAACTTTGCGTGCCCGTGCATTCTGTCGCCTCCCAGTCTTATCTTACCGATTTTCTAATTACAAGCTCGGCCGGCAATACATCGATTTTTGCTTTCGTCTTTGCATGCCTTCCCTTTTCAATGAGTTGAATCAAGCGTTGGCAGGCGCGGACCCCCATCTCGTAAAAAGGCTGCGCCACCGTCGTAAGCGGCGGGTCTGTCATCGAAGAAAAGTCCAGATTGTCAAAACCCATCACCGAAATATCTGCCGGCACCTGCAATCCCGCATCATGGATCGCCCGGATCACGCCCATTGCCTTAGGGTCGCTGGTTGCCAGCACACCGTCCGGTTGATGACCATGTTGCAGCAAATCTTTCATCACCAGGTAGCCGTCTTCCCAGCCGCTGGCTCCATGAATCACCATCCGCGGCGGTTCAGTCAATCCGGCTTCCTGCAGAGCTCGCAGGTATCCATTGTAGCGATCACGGTATAGCGGCAGCTCCAGACCGCCATTAATCAGCGCAATCTGCTTCAGTCCGCGCGATATCATATAACGGGTCGCCTGATAAGCGCCGTCCTCGTTATTCAACACCACGGCATCGACTTTTTTCCCCAACTGACGAATCAAAAACACCACCGGCACACCCTCGCCCGGCAAATCCAATAAATACTCATGTCCAGGCCTGGCCGTGGAAAAAATAAATCCGTCGATCAAGCGGCGACGCAGATTGTCGATATACAGTCGTTCTTTGTCCAGCTCTTCGTCCGTATTGCACAACACCACGGTATAGCCATGCTTGCCGGCAGTATCTTCGATCCCCCGGATTGCCGCCGGGAAAACCAGATTGCGAATATTGGGGATCACCAGACCGATCGTGTGCAGACGTCCCCCTTTTAAACCTTGCGCACAGGCGTTCGGCTGGTAGTTCAATTTCTCCACTGCCGCCAGCACACGACTTTTCGTACTCTCACTGACCGGGATGTTCCCTGTCAGCACCCGCGACACTGTACTGGCTGAAACTCCTGCTTCCGCAGCTACTTCCTTAATGTTGACCAACCCAAATCCTCCTGCCTGCAATCGTTTCTGCAATCGTTTGCAGAAATAATAATTCGACGATTCAAAATTATTTCCTGCCGGATAAATAAAAAAAATCGCCAGCCCGGCGATTTTTTTATTTATTCTTATTTCAACTCTTTTTCCGTAGTCAGTAGAGCATCCCGCAGTTGCTTCGCCTGGGTGAAATAGTCATGCACGCCCTGACGGTCACCGGCACGGATCATTGCCGCCACATTTCCCAGTAAGTTTACCGTCGCATCCAGTTCCGCCGCGATATTTTCGCTGTTGGTCATGCAGATGTCCGCCCACATATCGGCGTCCGACGAAGCGATGCGGGTCGTGTCGCGAAAACCGCCGCCGATGAAGCGGGCCGTCAGCGCCGGATCGCTCTGTTTGCGCAGCAGCTGCACCAGTCCCGCGGCCACCACATGCGGCACATGGCTGATCACCGCTGTCACCTGGTCATGGGTCCGTTCATCCAGTTCCGCCGTTTTTGCCCCGGTTAGCTGAATCAACTGCCGTAGCCGCTGCATCAGATCCGGCGGCGTGTCCGGTAGTGGCGTGAAAATAAACCACTTGTCGCGAAACAGATCAGCCTGGGCCGCTTCCATGCCGCTGCGCTCGCGCCCGGCCATCGGATGACCACCGATGTAGTGGATATGCTGCGGCAACAGATTGCGGATTTTCTTTACGAACCAGCCTTTGGTGCTGCCCACGTCGGTCAGTACCGCGCCCGGTTTCATCGCAGGCAACACAGTTTCTGCCATTGGCAGCATCTGCAACACCGGTGTGCAGAGAAAAACGAAATCCGCATCCTGCACAGCCGCCTGCGGCGTATCCGACAGTTTGTCGACCGCACCCATTTGCAGCGCTAGCTCACCTGTTATGGCCCGCCTGGCAAAGCCGGTCACATCTACCTGCTCTGACCCGACTTGCCGCAGAGCCAGCCCCAGCGAGCCGCCGATCAATCCCAGACCGAGAATCGCCACCCGTGTTCGGCTCATGTCTGATTCCGCCCCATCACTTTGGCGATCCCGTCGATTTCCGTCATCAACGCCGTGAAATTCTCAGGCGTCAGGGACTGCATACCGTCGGACATCGCCTCATCCGGTTTCGGATGCACTTCGATCATCAGTCCGTCGGCTCCGGCAGCCACCGCCGCCCGGGCCATCGGTCGCACCAGTTTCCAGTGACCGGTGCCGTGGCTGGGATCGACGATGATCGGTAGATGGCAGGCATTTTTCAGCACCGCCACCGCGCTCAGGTCCAGCGTGTTGCGGGTCGCCGTTTCAAACGTCCGGATGCCGCGTTCGCACAACATTACTTTGTAATTCCCCTCATTCATCACATACTCGGCCGCGTTCAGCCATTCTTCGATCGTAGCGGCGATGCCTCGCTTCAAAAGCACCGGCTTTCCGGCCCGCCCCACCGTTTTCAGCAACTGGAAGTTCTGCATGTTGCGAGCGCCGATTTGCAATACATCGGCATACTCGGCGACCACCGCCACTGACTGCGGATCAACCACTTCGGTCACGATCTTCAGCCCGGTCGCTTCGCGCGCCTCGGCGAGGAATTTCAGTCCCTGCTCCTCCAGTCCCTGGAACGAGTACGGCGAGGTGCGCGGTTTGTAGGCGCCGCCGCGCAGGAACGTCGCGCCAGCCTGTTTGACGATAGCAGCCGACTCCAGCAGTTGTTCGCGGCTCTCCACCGCGCACGGTCCAGCCATAACGACCAGCTTGTTGCCGCCGATCTGCACTCCGTCCACATCAATCACCGAGTTTTCCGGTTTGAACTGCCGACTGGCCAGCTTGTAACCGGAGGTGATCGCCACAACTTTTTCCACGCCGCTCATTGCTTCGAGCGGCACATCCTGCAGCAGTTTCTTGTCGCCCACCACACCGATGATGGTGACAAACCGGCCTTCCGACAGATGGACCTTCAGTCCCCGCTCGGTTACTTTGCCTACTACCCGGTCGATATCCGCCGGAGCCGCTCCTGCTGTCATTACGATAATCATGATATCATTTCCCCTTCCATTCTACTTTACTACTTTGCTACACTTTTTCCGGCAGAGCCTGGTGAAAAATGAATATAAAAAAACCCGCCCCTAAAATCAGGGACGGGATATTCATCACCGTGGTACCACCCTGCTTGCTATGCAAGCCGCTCTCTTCAGGTACAGGAAAAACCGATACCCTAGCCCATGATAACGGAGGCGTTCCGGCGCGGCCTACTCAACGAATTTTCGGCCTGCTGCTCCCAGGTGTATTTCGGCTGGTCCGTTCACCGGGTCGCACCAACCCCCGGCTCTCTGAAGAACTTCTCCCGCGTACTTATCCTGCTCATCGCATTTGAATGATTGAATTAATCGTAATTATAACTGATGGAGGAAACGGTTGTCAACGAGGGAACGAAGGATTGATGTACCCAAGAACGCGAATAAATCAAGGGTAGACATTTAGATTCTCTAAAGCATTTGCTAATAATGGTGGAGGCGAAGCAAATCGAACCCCTGTCCATTAATTCATATTCCAGTAATGTTAAGCTATTTAGCCCCGGTACAACACCCTTCGCCCCTCTTTTCACCGGCCTTAAACCCGATTCTGGGGAATATCGATTTTGTCAAATTGAGGCGTCGGCTTAAATCAAAATACGCACTTTCCGCTGCAGTTTAATTAATCGTCATAATGTCCGCAAACCTGCGCGATGTGGATTTCTCCGTCCACAATCGCATAAATCAATCGATGTTCCGGCGTTATTCGTCTGCTCCAGTATCCACTCAACTCATACTTCAGCGGCTCGGGTTTTCCGATTCCCTCATGACCGTTACGATCAATATCATTTAGCAGCGCGTGGATCTTTTTTATGATCGTTTTATCTGTGTTGTAAAAGTGCAGATATTCTTCCCACGCCAGGTCCGAAAACCGCTTAATCATCGCCCAGTTCTCGAACTTTCCCCTGACCAGCCTTTAATTGTCCGATAGACTTGATTAGCCTGGCATAAGCCTTCTTATCCCGGCGAACGAACAGGTTTTCCTGCATATTGTTATATTCTGCCTCGGACAGCATAACGACATTGCCACCTTGCTTTCTTGTAATGACAATCGTTTCAATTTCGTCATTGACTCGGTCACAATAGGCTTTAAGATTTTCTCTTGCCGTAGAAAAGTTCACAGCCAACATAGCCATCCCTCCTTGTACTATATATCGTACAAGATAATGCAAAGAAAATCAATTAAACCCAACCGAACGCTACAACCTTTCCGCAGCAAAAAACCGCCCTGTTCAGGCGGTTTTTATTATCGTTGGTTTATCGCTTCGCAGATTCGCTGCAGTCCTTTGGCGATGATCGCGCGGGGCATGGCCAGGTTCAGCCGTACATAGCCTGTCGCATTGCCGACAAACATTCCGTCGCCGCCTTCCAGCAGCACGCCGGCCTTGTTGGCGAAAAACATCGGCAAGTCCTCTGTTTCCGGGAAATAGAGGCTCACGTCCAGCCATGCCAGATAGGTCGACTCCGGGATGCGGAAGACGGCCTGCGGCAGATTCGCGGCCAGATAGTCGGCGACGAACTGGAAGTTGCCGTCCAGATAGGCCTGCAGCTGCTTCAGCCACTCGCCGCCCTGCTCATAGGCAGCCTGTGTCGCCGCCAGCGACAGCGGGTTGACGAGACCGATCGTTTTGTCGTGCGCCGCCATTTGTTGGCGTACTGCGGCATCCCTGACGATGATGTTGGAAAACATCAACCCAGCCAGGTTAAAGGTCTTGCTGGCCGCCATGCAGGTGATCAGCTTGGGATAGTCCGGCATGACCTTGGCGGTAGGAATATGCTTTTTCCCCTGCCGGATCAGGTCGCAATGGATTTCATCGGATATCAGCCACAGCCCGTATTTCTCCGCGATAGCGCCGACTCGCGCCGTTTCTTCCGCTGTCCACATGCGGCCGGTCGGGTTATGCGGATTGCACCAGATGATCAGCTTTACCTTGGGGTCGGCCGCCTTTTGTTCCAAGTCGGCAAAATCGATGCTGAACCAGCCGTTGTCGTTTTTCAGCGGCGAACAGACCAAGGTCCGGTTGTTGTAAGTCG
This sequence comes from Sporomusaceae bacterium, assembly GCA_018434355.1. GTDB lineage: Bacteria > Bacillota > Negativicutes > UBA1444 > UBA1444 > UBA1444. The sequence goes on from JAHDPL010000019.1 coordinate 184,003, forward strand.
CAGCATGTTTGAAAAAACCATAGGCCGGCGTGGTGATCAACACTTTCTCATCGGCAGCGACCAAATCGCCGACCAGCTCATACAGCGCCGGAATAATGCCCGGTGAAAACACCAGTTGTTCTTTGGGGAAGTCCCAGTCGTACATTTTGCCGCACCAACCGGAAAACGCCTCGTAGTAACCGGGGTCAAACACCTGGCTGTAGCCGAAAATTCGTTTGTCCACCCGATCCTTGATCGCCTGGCAGACCTCCGGCGGCGTGGCAAACTCCATATCGGCCACCCACATCCGGATGAATTCGTCGTCAGAATAGGGAAATTTCATATCCGGTCCGGCATGAAAGATATAGCTGCGGAAGCCGTCCGTGTTCATGGCGTTGGTATGTTTGCGGTCGATGATTTCGTCAAAATTATACTGCATCAGGAAAATTCACCCTCATATCCAGTTCTTCAGTGCCGGGCGCACTCGCTCGCTTCACCCTTCATGATCGCCAGGCCATGCTCCAGCGCCGGCAGGATCACTTCCAGGCATTCCTGCACGCCCTTGGGGCTGCCAGGCAAATTGATGATCAATGTCTTATTGCGCATGCCGGCCACCGCTCGCGACAACATCGCCCGCGAGGTGATCTCCAGCGATTTGGCCCGCATCGCTTCGGCTATCCCCGGCACTTGCCGGTCCACCACAGCTAGCGTCGCCTCCGGCGTCACGTCGCGCGGCCCCAGCCCGGTGCCGCCGGTCGTCAGGATCAGGTCCACGCCGAGTTGGTCAGCCATGATGACCATTTCCTTGCTGATCTGTTCGGCATCGTCCGCCACCACCTTGTAGCTGCGGATCTGGCCCAGTTCCTGCAGCATCGTGGCAATCAGCCGACCGCTGGCGTCTTCCCGTTCACCGCGGAAACCTTTGTCACTGGCCGTAATGATGCCGATATTAAACAAGGCCAACCACCTCGACCCGGTCGCCGCGCGAGATTCTGCCGCCTTGCTCGACAGTCGCAAAAATCCCTTCCCGCGGCATCACGCAATCGCCGACCGCCTTCATCACTTCGCAGCCGTGATGGCATTCCTTGCCGATCTGGCTTACTTTCAGCACGGTTTCGCCGATATGCAGCACCGTCCCCACTGGCAACGCCGGCAGGTCCAGCCCTTCAACGGTGAGATTCTCGGCAAAATCGCCGGGAACCAGCTCGCCGCATTTCTGTTTCATCTTATCGATACTGGCCACCGACAACAGACTGATCTGTCTGTGGGCAAACCCAGCATGGGCGTCGCCTTCGATTCCCTGTCCGGCAATCAGCATCGCCGTTCCCACATCCACCTTGCGCTGGCCTTTTTGGCTGCTTGTACAAACTGCCACAACCGTACCCTGCATCTTATTCACCCTCTCGCTCAAATACGCCGCTGCGTCCGCCGGATTTGCGCAGCAAGCGGATGTTCTCCACGCACATGCCGCGGTCAATCGCCTTGCACATGTCATAAATCGTCAATGCCGCAGCCGAAACAGCCGTCAGCGCTTCCATTTCGACCCCGGTCTTGCCAGTGGTTTTCACTTCGGCCTGAATGTCGATCGCCGATGCCTTCGCATCGATAGCGAAAGAAATGCTCACGCCGGTGAGCAGCAACGGATGGCACATCGGAATGATCTCCCAGGTTTTTTTGGCCGCCATGATACCGGCCACCTGCGCCACTGCCAGCACATCGCCCTTGCCGATCAAGCCTGCTTTGATCCGCGACAGGGTCTCCGCCGCCATCACGACCCGGCCTGCCGCCACCGCGACTCTATCCGTGTCCTGCTTGTCCGTGACGTTCACCATGTGCGCCCGACCGGCAGCGTCAAAATGCGTCAGTTCCATGATTTCACTTGCTCCCGTTCACATTCAGCGGAAACAGACCCAGTCGGTCGCCGTCGACCAGGTGTGTCGCCAGCGTCCCTTCCTTGCCGTTGATCAGGATACTGTTGATCGGCGCCGGATTGACTTCCATCTGGTGCAGCAGTTCTTCCACCGTCAGATCGTCCGCCACATCCACCGAAATGATCCCGCTGGGCTCATTGGGGGTAAACCGCCGCAGCGAAGCAAAAAACCGAACTTCGATGACCATTGTGCTATAGTCTCCAATCGTACGCCGAGGCGTTTTATGATGATTTGCTATAGATTCGCTGCCATTTGGCAAACTCCTGCTGACGCAAACAGATCAGCCGCCGATTTGTGACATCCCCCTTTTGCGAAAAGCCGAACCATGATCCGCCAGGTGATGCGCCGAAGGTTTGCTTTGCAATGCCTGCCGGAACAATGCAGCGATCTCTTCATCGGTTGCTGCGCCGCGCAGCGCCGCCCGCAGGTCGATCTCCACTTCCGACAGCAGGCAGGGCCTGAGCCTGCCGTCCGCCGTCAGGCGAATCCGGTTGCAACGGTCGCAGTAACCGCTGGAAATCGGCGCAATGAATCCATACATGCCCTGATCGTCTGTTGACTGCAGATAGCGCGCCGGTCCGCAGCCATGCGGGTTTTGCACCGGCGGCGCCAGGTCGCCGCTACCCAGGCGGTTCAGGCTTTCCGTGACCGAAGTCACCGTCATTCCCGCCCGCACCCGGCATTGATGCGAAGGCATATACTCGATAAACCGGACGATGACCGGCGAGGTGCGGACCATCTCGCGGAAAAAGGCCAGGTCCTCCTCACGCACCGCGTCCGTCAGAACCACGTTGAGCTTTACCGGCGACAAACCAGCCTGCGCAGCCACCTGGATCCCGTCCAGCACGTCCTGGACATTGCCGCCGCAGGTCAGCTCGCGAAACCGCTGCGGCTCCACCGTATCCAGACTGATATTGACCCGGTTCACGCCGGCCTGTTTCAATTGGTCGGCATATTTCGCCAACAGGCTACCGTTGGTCGTCAGCGACAGGTCTTCCAACACATTGAGCGCCCGAATCCGCCGGATCAGCTCGATCAGTCCGGGGCGCATCAGCGGTTCGCCGCCGGTCAGCCGCACGCGCGAAACTCCCAGTCGGCCAAGCACGCTCAGGACACGCAGGATTTCCTCGTCAGACAGGATTTCCTCTTCGGCCAGCCAGCGCACCCCTTCCGGCGGAACGCAGTAGGTGCAGCGGTAATTGCAGCGGTCGGTGACCGAAAGCCGCAGATATTTGATTTCGCGTTGGTACGCATCAACAGCCATGTTTGCGGGCGCTCCTTGTCGTTTGCTTTACGCGTAGATATTCTCCGCCGGCGGCAAAAACTCCTTGCCCGGCAAAAGGGGTTAGCGGATAAATCGCGAATCAATACAGCAAATACTTTTAGAGGGAGTGACGAGCCATGCCTGAACTGAAGTTTCTCGGCCATGCCTGCTTTATGCTGCGCGAAGGAAAAAACGCCGTGATCATCGACCCGTTTCTCAGCGGCAATCCCAGCGCAACCAGCACGGTCGACCAGATCGACTGCCAACATATCCTGGTATCGCACGGTCACGACGACCATCTGGGCGACGCGGTCAGCATCGCCCGCCAAAGCGGCGCCCTGGTCATTGCCACCGCCGAAATCGCCCGGTCTTGCGGCGAAAAAGGGGTTTCGGCCCACGCGATGCATATCGGCGGCAAACGCAACTTCGATTTCGGCTATGTCCGGATTACCCAGGCCTTTCACGGTTCCGGCATCCCCGGCGGCCATGCCTGCGGGTTCATCATCAACTTTTACGGCAAAACGATCTATCACACCGGCGATACCGGAATTTTCGGCGACATGGCCCTGCTCGGCCGTCTCGAATCGATCGATGTCGCGCTGCTGCCGATCGGCGACAATTTCACGATGGGACCGTCTGACGCCGCAGAGGCAGCAGGCATGATCAAGCCGCGTCTGGTGGTGCCGATGCACTACAACACCTGGCCGATCATAGCCCAGGACCCTGTGCCGTTCAAGCAAGAGGTCGAAAGCCGCTTCGGCATTCCGGTCCAGATCCTGTCGCCGGGCGGCAGCCTGACGTTGTAACGGCGACGGCTATTCCTGCAGGCAGGTTTGCGCAAACGGACAGAGCGGGCAGTGCGCAAGATTGCAGTGATAATCGCTCTCTTGACCGTGGCCGCGAATGAATTCAGCCATCGCCTGCAGTTCGCTCCGCGCCAGTTCCAGCGCGGCCGGTGTCACATCAAGCGGCAGCGTCTCAGCCAGTCTGGCAAAATATAATCGGGCATCCCTTATCGGCCGCCCCAATATCGCTTCGGCAGCCAGTGCATAGCTGGCGATCTGCAGGCGATAGTGGGCGGCTTTTTCCTGCAATTGCGAACGTTCCAGCCAGTCGGTCTTGTAGTCGACGATCCCGATGGTTCCATCCGGATAAAACAGCAAACGGTCGACCTGGCCGGACAGCCATACCAAAGGCAAGTCGCCGCTCGCATCCAGCAACCGGTATTGAAACGGCCATTCCCGCCGGTCTTCCTCCAATCGGCAAATCTCACCATACAACGCGCTGCTGGCATAGGCGGTCGCCCAGCGGCGCAGGCGGCTGCCGGCCTCCGTCCAGAGCGGCTGCGGCAATATTTCCGCCAGGGCCCGCGCCAAGGCTTCCTCGCAGTCGACAGGCGGTCGCAGCAATTCGAGAAAACGATGGAACACCACGCCCAGTTGTTGGTGCGTGAGAGAATCGGACCGCTCTGCTGTGTTCGCAGCGGTTTTGCCACCGGAATCCAGCACCGGCAGTCGGCAAATATGGGCATAAAAATAGCGCCGAGGGCAGTTGGTATATTCGGCAAGATATGCCGGCGACAAAGTTTGCGGCTTTACAGTCGCAACCGCAAGTGGTCGGCTGTTGCGTTCCAGCTCAGCTGCCAGTGTTCCCGCTTTGTCGGGTAAACTGACCAGAGGATCCGGCTCTCCACTTTGCGCTGCCGTTGCAGCAACACCAGAGGCTTCCACTGCGGCCTGAAAATGAATCCCAATCTGCGTCTTGCCAAGCGTCAGCGTCTCCGGCCAGTCCGCTACCGCACCGCCTAGTCCGAACAGATTGCGTGTCCAGTCGAGCCAGCCGGCTGCGTTGCGAAAATTCTTTTCTGTTTTCGGCTGATCGACCACCGCCGACAACACCACCTGCCGCTCGGCCCGGGTCATCGCCACATACAAAAGACGCTTCAGTTCGGCTTTTTCCTGGGCATGGTCACGGCGACAAATCCTGCGGAACCGGGCGGATTCGCAGAGTTTTCCCGTAGCGTCCGGCACTTTCAGTCCCAGTCCCCGCCCCGGCAAAAAAACCGCCAGCGGGCTGCGCAGATTGAAGCGGCGTTGCAGCTCCGGCACGATCACCACCGGGAATTCGAGTCCTTTTGACTTGTGGATCGTCATGATCCGCACCGTATTGCCGGTTTCGCTGTCGATCTCCGCTTCGCCTTCTTCTTTGGAGCGTTGCTCGATATATTGCAGAAACTTGGACAAACTGCCGCCGGTCTCGGAAAATCCTGCCGCCAGGTCCAGCAATTTGAGCAGGTTTGCGTAGCGGCGGTCTCCCATGAACTGGGTCAACTGCAACAAATCGAATCCTGTAGCGTCAAAAGCCTCGCGCAATAGCTGCAGCGGCGACAAGAACCCCCGCCGGGCCAGCCAGTTCGTTAACAAGGATTTTGCCTGCAATGCTGACTGCAGTTGCCCCGGTTCCAGTTCGGCGATCGATCCGGCCACCGCCAGCCCGTTCCAGATGCCGCCGGTTCCGCCTGCCTTGCTCAATCGCAGCAGCGTTTCATCGGAAAGTTGAAATAAAGCGGACCGTAGCGTCGCGAACAAAGCCAGCGAGTCATAGGGGTTGTCGAGAAAGCGCAGCAATGCCAAAGCGTCGGCGACTTCCTGTCGCCCGGCAAAGCCCCGCCCGCCTGCGACATAGTAAGGAATTCCCGCCTCGGCAAATGCCGCTTCATAAAGGGAAACATGCGTAAATGCCCGCAACAGCACCACGATGTCGCGGTAATTGACTGCGCCTTCGCGTTCGGCGACCAGCGAGCGAATCCGCCCGGCGATCATCGCGGCTTCCTGGGCTCGCGCTTCCCCGCTGCTTCGTCCCGCCGACTCCTGCACCCACATTTCGACGCGAGCCTGCCCGGCTTCACCGTGCAAGCCGCTGAGCTTGCTATATTCAACCGCATCTTCGCCGTCGGATTCTTCTTCGCAAACCGCTACCGGCATCAATTGCAGGAAAAAATCGTTGAATGCCTCCACCAGCTCGCGATGCGAACGGAAATTGTCGAGCAGCTCGATCACTTCGCCGCCGCTGCGGCAAACATCGTCCTGAATCCGGGCAAAGACGCTACTGTCTGCGCCGCGAAAACGATAGATCGACTGCTTGGCATCGCCCACTGCGAACAGTTTGTTACCCTTTAAACATTCCGGTTGTCCACCGGCCAGCAGATAAATGATCTGTCGTTGTCTTTCATTAATATCCTGGCATTCATCAACCATCATGTAGCGGAATCGCTGTTGGTAGCGTTCGCAAACCGCCGGATGATTCCTGAGCAGTCTTTCTGTGCCGCTCTCCAGGTCGTCGTAAGTCAGGGCGCCGCGTTGCTGCTTCGCCCTGTCCCAATTTTGCGCCATCAGGCGGAACCATTCGCAGAGGTCCGGCGCAATCCTCTGCACCTGCAGGTCGAGCAGTACGCCACGGTATTCCTGCGCCGCCGCTTTGCGACTGCGGATCGCTTCGCCGAAATCACCGCTGCTGCGCAATCCCTTCAGGGGAACTTCCAGCTCATCAAGCAGCGAAACATCGTCTGCCGCCTGATCGATCCGGTTTGCCGTCTCCGGCCAATTGGCCCGGACTTCGGCGAGCGCAGTCTGGGTTTTGTTCAGTTTTCCCTGCTCAGGAATCCAGCGGAACAATTCCTGATAGCAGTTTTTTAACGTCTCGGCGGCATTATCCGCCGAGACCGCCGCATCAGGCCACAGTACCGACTCCAGTTGCGGGCCGATCAGCCCGCCTGTATAGAGTTGCTTAAACAAAGGCAGAAAGTCCTGCCGAATTTGGGCCGGCGAATAAACGCCAAGCAAGTGAACCAGCCACGATTCCTGCCGGACCGCCGCCGCATCCAGCAACTCCCGCCAACTCTCTTCAAACAGAGTCTCTTCGTCCGCTGTTTCCAGCAGACCGAACTCCGGGTCCACCCCTGCTTCGGCTGGATTTTCGCGCAAAATGCGGCTGCATAGCGAATGAATCGTGCTGATCGGCGCGCTGTCCAATTTGCGGTCGACTTCTCGCCATCTGCGCCATTCCGTGCCATCGGCGGCTTCCGCCATCAGCCGCCGCACCTGCAAACGCACCCGTTCTTTCATTTCCCTAGCTGCCTTGCGGGTAAACGTGATGGCGACGATCCCCTCGACATCGGCGGCCGACTGACGCAAAATCGCGATATATCGTTCCACCAAAACCCTGGTCTTGCCCGCACCGGCGCCGGCTTTCACCAACAGGTTTTTGTCCAGCGTCTCGATAGCCTTTTGTTGACCGGCAGTAAATTCATTCATCCTGAAGTTCCTCCGCGCTATCGCTGTCTGTGTCCTTTTCCTGACGACAGAAAACCGAGGCCGGACAATAAGCGGGACAGTCCGACACCGGCCTGGCCGGAAAAATACCGGCGCGGATACCGCTGGCCCACTGTATCAGATATTGCCGCGTCAGCGCCATCAGTTCCTCGCGCGAACCATTTTTCCCCGGCAGCAAAAAATCCCGGCTATTTTGCCCTACCGGTGCATATAGGCCGTCTCCGCCGGAAAACTGCTGTCCCAACAACGTTTCCGCCGCCATCATATAAACCGGGACCTGCAGACAGAGTCCCTGTTGCACCAGCTTGTTGGACGGCAGACGACCGCTCTTGTAATCAATCACCCGGTAAGCAATCGCATCGGCGTCAATCCGGTCTACCTTCCCCTGCAGTTCGATCCGCACGCCATCTTGCTCCACGATCAACGGCATTTCGGTCGATCGGTCATCGCTGCCGGGCCCCGCATCCATGCCGAACGCCCATTCAAAGTAACGCGGTTGCAACAGCGAACTGCGCTGGCGCTCCAGCTCGCCTGCCAACCATTGCCGAATCGCCCGCTCCCAGCGGCGGCGCTCATATTTCCACCAAACGCCGGGAACTAGTCGGCCTCGCTGTTCTCTTTTCTGGATGCTCCTGTCCAGCAACGCAAGCAGTTGTTCGACATTATGCGCTAACTCTGGCTCTTCCAGACGCCGTCCTTGTCGACCGGCCATGAATGCCGCCAGGATTTCATGCCAAATCGCACCGGCAGACAGGGCATCGACCCCCTCGTCCGCTGTCTCCCGCCCGGTCAGCGCCAGCACATCGGTCACAAAATAAGCGAAGGGGCATGTGGCGTAGCGTTCCAGCGCCGAGGCGGAAAAACGCGCTTGTTCGATGAGTGAGGCAGGCACCGTTCCGGCGTATACTTCCGGGCGGTCTGTCTCGATTTGCGCCCGCTCGGTCAGTCCTTGCGGCAACTCCGCCAGAATCGCGCCATAAACGCTCTGCCATTCCACCGCCCGGTCCGACCCCTGCCAGCAGTGCCGCAGCGCCGCTCGGTTCAGTTCGGCCCGGCTCCTGGCCGTCGCTGGGATATTCGCCACGATTTGCTCGATGCCGCTGGTTTCCACCACAACCGCATCCGTCGCAAACAAGCGAGTCACTTCGTTCAGGTAGCGCGACGGCAGGCGCTCACTGTCCGCTATTGCGCTCAGCACCAGTTCATCGCGGGCCATGCCGACCGCCAAGGCAAAATAAAAATCCTCGAGCAGCCCCCGCGCTGCGGCAGTCGACAACTCCAGCCCCATTTCGCCGAACAGTCGCCGCTGTCCGTCGCCATACAGCCAGCTTTCACGCGGCTGGGACGGAAACTCGCCTTCCGTCAGGCCGAGCACGAATACCAGCGAAAACTTCATGCCGCTGGCTGTACCTGGCGATACCAGCTGCACTCCCGCCTCCTGCCGGCCCGCCAGTTCGATTGCGACGCCCTGCAGCATCCGGCGCAGTAACGCGGCAAGTTCGCCGGGACCGATAGGTTCTCGCCCCTGTTGCAAATAGGAAAACATCTGCTCCAGTTCTGTCACCGCAGACAGCATGGCTTGCCAGGCCAGCAACTCAGCCCGCATTTCAGCCAGGGTCACTGTCCCGTCCCTGCGGCATTGTTTCAGCGTCGCTGGCAGGTTGAGCCAGTCAGCCCAGGCCCGGAATCCGGCAAATACCGTTTCCGTCTTTGACAATTCGGTCCAGGCTGTCTGTTGCTCACACAATTCCGCCAGACACTCGCGCCACAGTTCAGCCGCCGCCTGATCCGGCGCATACCTTTCAATCGCGGCAGGCCAGTCTTTCCAATTGCGCAGCAGGCTGGCCGACAGGCAATGCTCGACCTGATCGGCGTCCCAACGCCATTTTCGACGCAAGAACGGCGACTTGATCACTGCCGCCGCTTCGCTTAGCGCGCCAGGACCGCGCAACAGCTCCAACCACTGAAACACCAGCCGGATACAGGCGCGTTCGCCGATGTTCACTGTCAGAGGCGCATCGAGCGGCACGCCGCGTTCAGCGAAACTTTCGCGAAGCTGCCGGAACTGGGCCGGGTCGCGCACCACCAGCGCGATCTCGCTTGGCTGCAATCGGCCAGACAACAATGCCGTTTTCACCCGGTCGGCAACTGCGGCGATTTCTCTGGCCCGGTTCGGGCTAAGCAAAACCGTTAAGCCTGATGCGTCTTGTCTGACCGGTGGTGCTTCGGCGAACAAATGCCGCTGCAGGTGTTGCAGCGGATCGGTTGCGTCACTTGACGCCGCTGCCTGTTGCAGGACAAAGTTCATTCCCTGTAGCGCCTCGACGACCGGTTCGGTTGCCGCATACAAGCCGGACTGGTTTCTTTCATAATATATGCTGATTTCAACCGGTACCCGGCGTTGCAACCCAGCAACGAATCGTAGCCGCAGCGGCGACAATATCGAAAACTCGGCAATCAGCAGCCGCTCGAACGGCAGCTCGGTTGCCGGATTTTCCAGTGCCTCCGCCGCCAATAGATACGTTCCGGCGATATCGACCAGCGCATACTCAGTCAGTTTTTCCTCATAACGCCGGAACAACTGGACAATCGCCGCATCGCGCATCGCGCCGCCGCCGGTTGCTTCAGCCATCCCTTCCATCACACCGTCCAGTTCATCCGGTGTTGCGTCAGCCATTTTGAATTCGTCAAACAGACGGGCCAATGCGGCGACAAAGCCAGGAAACCCGGCCACGTCGGCAAAACAGGCGCAAGCTTCGTCTTGGCCGAATTCAGCCAAAATTTCTTCCAGAATCATTTCCTGCTCAACCCGGCTGATTTTGCGGCAACCAGCCAATTTTTCCGCCAGTTCATCCATCGAAAACAGGCCGGGAAATTCCCAGCCTGGCAAGTCAGTCCGCTTGAGCCGCTGGCGCACCTGTTCCAGCAGATAGGGACTTGGCAGCAGTAGCGCCGTCCGTTGCAGCTGCGGGTCTGCTCCTTGCTGCAGCAAACGTGCAATGAACCAATCCAGCTGGGATGCCCCGATCGGCGAACAATGCAAGATGTGCAAGTAGCACCTCCGAATGTCAGGAGTGGATCACTTGGTGATCCACTCCATGATTTCCTGATCCTTGAACACTTTGACGATTTTTCGGCTGCGTTGCTTCGACAGATCCAGGCTGTCGGGATCTTTGATCCGGTTTCCCCAGGCATCGGTCAATAGCCTCAGTTTGGGCCGTGACGGGTTGACGGACTCGACGCTTTCGACTTCAGCCAGTTCGCCGCTATCCACCTGAACCAGACTCCCTATCGGATACAACGCCACCTGTGACAACAGGCGGGAAACCATCTCCGGGTCAAGGATCTTGCCGGCAAACAACTGCAGGATGCTAGCGGCTTCACTCGGCAGATAATAATGCCGAAACGGCCGGTCGGACAGCAAGGCGTCAAACATGTCGGCCACTGCCACAATCCGGGCATATTCATGGATGTCTGCGCCGCTGATGCCGCGTGGATAACCGCTGCCATCAAAACTTTCGTGATGCTGGTACGCCACATGCATCGCCGGTACAGGCAACCCGCCGATTTTCTTGCGCAAGCCATCAAATCCCAGTTCCGGATGTTTTTTCACTTCTGTCATTTCAGCCGGTGTAAGTTTGTCGGCCTTTTTCAGTATTTCCTGAGGGATCGCCATTTCTCCGATATCCATCAACAAGGCGCCCAGCGCCAGTTCGTGCAGCCGGGTCGGTGTATAGTCGCTTTTTAGACCGATCAAAATGGAAAGAACGGCGACAGTCAGAACATGCCCCGGCAGGTAATCATCGGTCGGCCGGATATCCACGGCCTGAAACACTGTTGTGCGATTGACTACGACCTGATTGACCAATCGCGAAGCAAAATCACGGATCGGCGTGCCATCGGCATTGCCTTTGCTGCGAAAATCGTCATAGGTCTGCAGAATCAAATTCACCGCTTCTTTATGCGTATCACTGCTGATTAATGAATCGGGAACAGTAGCAGTAAACTGGGGCAACTCGACATAGGCCGACTTGAATCCGCCGTCCGCCAACGCCCTGATATGTGATTCCTCTATCGCACCGCCTGCCCGAATCAACACGCGTCCCAGCGCGTCGGTCACTTCGGTGGCTGCGATCATTTCCGGTCGCAAAAAATCAATAGACAGCCTTTGCATCAACGTATCCCTTCCTAGCCGCTATTGCAGGCACCCCTGCAAAAACCTTTCCATCGCCTCATAAAATTCGAACCGGTTTTCTTCATTGCGGAAGCCATGCCCTTCATTGTCCTTGACCAGATACTCGACCTGGATCCCGCGCGCGGCCAGCGCCGCGACCATCTGATCGGATTCGGCCTTGTTCACCCGCGGATCGCGGGCTCCCTGCGCAATCAATAACGGCGCTTTGATCTTATCCGCATGGAACACCGGCGAAATCGCCCGCAACAATTCTTCATCCTTTTCCGGATGACCGACTTTTTCATAAAACTCCGTCATCAACGGTTTCCAATAAGGCGGAATGGTCTTGATCAGGGTAAAGATATTCGATACGCCGACATAATCCACGCCGCAGGCATAGAGTTCCGGCGTAAAGGCCAGTCCGGCCAGCACGGCGTAACCGCCGTAACTCGCTCCATAGATCGCTACGCGCTTGGAATCGGCGATTCCCTGTTTCACCAGCCATTCCACACCATCGCTGATATCATCCTGCATCTTGCGGCCCCATTGTTTGAAGCCGGCTTCCCAAAACGCCCGGCCATAGCCCAGCGAGCCGCGGAAATTCATTTGCAGCACGGCATATCCCCGATTGGCCAATAGCTGTACTTCCGAGTTGAAGCCCCAGTGGTCGCGTACCCATGGCCCACCATGCGGATTGACCACGACAGGCAGATTCTTTGGCTCTTTTCCCTTGGGCAGGGTCAGGTAGCCGTGAATTGTCAATCCGTCACGGCTTGTGTAGGAAACAGGCCGCATGTCGGCCATGTCCGCTTCATTCAGCCAGGGCGACAGCTCCCGCCATTTTTCCAGCTTACCGGTTTTCCAGTCATAAATGTAGTATGCGCCGCGGGTTTTGTCGCTGTAAGTTCTCACCACATAGAGGTCTTCCGCCTTATTGCTGGACGAGATCGATATTTCATAGCCTGGCAGCAGTTTTTCCAAGGCTGCGTAGAGGTTGCGGGCCTTGTCGTCAAAAAAATGACGGCGGGTCTTGTCTGTCGTATAACCGACGCTGGTCAGCACCTTACGAACGTTGGACCAGCCGGCCCCGCCCACATCGACTGACGGATGCGCAAACAGCATCTTTACTTCCTTGCCGCTCTGCGGATCGATCACGACCAGGGCTTTTTTGTCCCGACCGAGGTTGGATGCGGCATAGAGCATCTGATTGTCGGCGCTGAAAAAATAGGGACTGACTGCATCTTTGAAGCCGGTCGTGATAATCGGGCGGAATTCTTCGTCTTCGGTTTGGCGGTACAGCACGACATTTTGGTTTTCCGCTGCATTTTTGGCCATGGCCAGCCGGATTTTTCCTGCGTGGTCCGTCAGATAACCGACGAAATCACCTGGATTCTCCACCACCATTTTCATTTCGCCGCTCTGCAGATTGAGCCGATAAACATCAAAAACATCGGCGCGACGCTGATTCATGCTGATCAGCATTTCGTTTTCCACTTCTTCCAGGTCATCGACCACGCCGACCCGCACACCGGCGAACGGGGTAAGGTCCTGCGTCTTGCCGCTGGCGAGGTTCACGGCGTACAGATGATAGTTTTCATCGCCACCATCATCCTTCAGGTAAATCAGCCTGTCATTGCCCTTCCAAAAGTAACCGCCAATATCGCGGTCCCGCACGTCGGTCACCTGGCGCGCGGTCGTTTCGCCGCGTTTTTGCACGAACAGATTCAGTCGCCGTTCCACCGGCGCCATATATGCCAGATGAACGCCATCCGGCGACAGGGTCAACGACGCAACCTCAGGGTTGCGGAAAAAATCGCGTAACGGAACCAGCGGCGCTGCTTCGCCCAGCGCAAAACTACCAAAGGAAAAACATACTGTCAAAATCAAAAACCACCTTTGCCAATTCAAAATCTGTGAAGCATTCACACGAAAAACCTCCCGGGCTATTGCTAACAAATTATTATTCGACTCCGCCCTCGCATTTCCCTACCAATTGCTGAAATATATCCGTCAACCGGCCACCTGCTGCCGAAAACAGCGAATTATGGTAAAATATTATACGAATCATTCTACACAGGAGGACAATGCCATGACAAAACAAACCCGCGAATTTCAGACCGAAACCAAACAACTGCTCGACCTGATGATCCACTCCATCTACACCAACCGGGAAATCTTTCTGCGCGAACTGATCTCCAACGCATCGGACGCCATCGACAAAATCCGGGTGCAATCGCTGACCGACCACGATTTGCTGGAAAACGACCCAGATTTTGAAATATCGCTCCACGCCGACGAAACGGCTCACACATTGACGATTAGCGACAATGGCATCGGCATGACCTATGACGAAGTCGTCGAAAACATCGGCACGATTGCCAAGTCCGGCACAAAATCGTTTCTGGAAAAACTCAAGGAAACCGGCACGCTGGGCGACAGCGAACTGATCGGTCAATTCGGTGTAGGCTTCTATTCCGCGTTCATGGTCGCGGAAAAAGTCACCCTGATTACCCGCGCTCCCGGACAGACCAGCGGAGTCTGCTGGGAATCGACCGGCGACGGAACCTATACGATCGAAGAATGCGCCCGTGAAAAACGCGGTACCAGCTTGATCCTATCGCTGCATCCCGATTTCCGCTCCAGCGAAAAGCCGGAAGAAAACTTCCTCAACCAATATACCCTGCAACGTCTGGTCAAAAAATACTCCGACTACATCCGCTACCCGATCAAAATGAACTTCACGCTAAAAGGCAAGCAAGATGAGCCAGACACGATCGAGAACCGCACGCTGAATTCGATGACTCCGCTGTGGGTTCGGCCCAAGGCGGAAATCAAGCCGGAAGAATACAATCAGTTTTACAAGGAAGTGTTCCACGCCTGGGACGAGCCGCTGGAAATCGTCCACACCAAGGCGGAAGGCGTCGTGGAGTATACCACGTTGCTGTTTATTCCTTCGCATGCACCGTTTGATTTTTACCAGCGCGAGATGACCTCCGGCATTCGGCTTTATTCGAAGAATGTGTTCGTGATGGACAATTATCAGGATTTGCTGCCGGAATACCTGCGGTTTGTCCGCGGTCTGGTCGACTCGCCCGATTTTTCGCTCAACATTTCGCGCGAACTGTTGCAGCACAGCAGTCAACTGAAAAAGATCGGCAAGAACCTGGAAAAGACGGTCATCAAAACGCTGGAAAAAATGCTGGAAAAAGACCGGCCCAAGTACAACAAATTCTGGCAAGAATATGGCAAAGCGATGAAAAACGGCGTTTATTCCGACTTTGCCAACCGCGATAAACTGAAGGATTTGCTGTTGTTCCCCACTTCGCATTCCGCCGAGGAACTCACCACGCTGGACGAGTATATCGCCCGGATGCCGGAATCGCAGACCGTCATTTACTACGCTACCGGCAAAGACCGGGCCGCGGTAGAACGGTTGCCGCAAATGGAAATCCTTAAGGAAAAAGGGTTGGAAGTATTGTATCTGTTTGACCGCGTCGATGAATTCGCCGTGGATGCGCTGCGTGAACACAAGGAGAAAAAATTCCAGTCGGTCAGTCGCGGTGATCTGAAACTGAAAGAATTGGATGCGCCGACAGAGAAAAAAGACGACGAAGCAGACAAACAGGAAAACGAATCGTTGCTTGCCGCGATCAAGGAGCAACTAAAAGGCCGGGTCGCCGATGTAAAGATCAGCAACCGCCTGAAATCCAGCCCGGTTTGCCTGGTCAGCGGCGATGAAGGCATCAGCCTGTCGATGGAACAGATCCTGTCTGAAATCGACAAGCCGATGTACAAAGCCAGCCGGATTTTGGAGCTTAATCCCGACCATGAACTGTTCGCCGCCATCAAGAACCTGCACACAACTGCGCCCGGTTCGGAAAACTTCAACGACTATTGCGACCTGCTGTATGGACAGGCGCTGCTGATGGAGGGAATGACGCCGGAAGACCCAATCGCTTTCGCTGCCCGCGTGGCAAAGTTAATGGTCAACCCCGGCAAGTAGCCAGAATAGTAAAGGGACCGTAGATGCTGCACTGCAGTATCCACGGTCCCTTTTGTTTGTCGTTAACCGGATTTGAACATCCGGGTCCGGCCATTTTCATGGCGGGGCAAATTCCAGATCTGCTCATTGTATTCGGCGATGGTCCGGTCACTGGAAAATACACCGGCTGCCGCAATGTTGGCGATCGCCTTCGACCACCATAGAGAAGGGTAGCGGTAGTCGCGATCGATCATCCAATGCGCCTGGCAATAGGCGTCAAAATCCTTCAGCACCAGATAAGGGTCGGCCATCGAACCGTTGCCGTACAGCAGGCTGTCGTAAATCGGCCGGAACAGGTTGCGGTCCGCCGTATAAAACCCGTTGATCAATTGGTCCATGACCCGCTTCAATCGCGGGTCTGCTTCGGCGACTTCCCATGGACGATAGTTGCCGCTCTGGTAAACGGCATTGACTTCCTCGGCCTTCAAGCCGAAGATGTAGATGTTTTGCAGACCGACTGCCTGGCTCATCTCCACATTGGCGCCGTCCAGCGTCCCAACCGTCAATGCACCGTTGATCATGAACTTCATATTGCCGGTGCCGGAAGCTTCTTTACCGGCAGTGGAGATCTGCTCGCTGACATCGGTGGCCGGCACGATCAGTTCTGCCAGGGAAACCCGGTAATTTTCGAGGAACACCACTTTCAGCTTGCCTTGGATGTCCGGATCGCCATTGATCTTGTCGCCGACCGTATTGATCAGTTTGATAATCAGTTTTGCCATGTGGTAGGCCGCCGCCGCTTTGGCTGAAAAGATGAACGTGCGCGGCTGCATCGTCAGGTCCGGGTTGTCTTTCAGTTGATTGTAAAGATGCATGATATGCAGGATGTTGAGCAGTTGGCGCTTGTATTCGTGCAACCGCTTGACCTGAACGTCGAAGATCGAATCGACATCGACTGTCAACCCGTTGTGGAGCGCAATATAGTCTGCCAGTTTCTGTTTTTTCTGCCGACGGATCAGACGCAAAGCATCCTGCATTTCCGGTTTGTCCGCCAGCGATTCCAACGCTTTCAGCCGCAACGGTTGCGTCACCCACTGCCCGCCGATCTTGCGTGTGATCAGGTCGCTCAGCTCCGGGTTGGCTACACAGAGAAATCGCCGGTGGGTGATTCCGTTGGTGATTGCCCGAAATCGCTGCGGGAAGGCAGCATGAAACTTTTCAAACACCTGGTTTTTCAAGATCTCGGTATGCAGAGTAGAAACGCCGTTGACGCAAAAAGAACCGACGATCGCCAGATGCGCCATCCGCACCTCGCCATGGGCAATGATCGCCATTTCGGAAATCCGCTGCCAATCTTCCGGATATAACTTCCACAGCGAACGGCAAAACCGCTCATTGATTTCTTCGACAATGCAGCTGATTTGCGGCAACACCCGTTTGAACAGGGCTACCGGCCATTTTTCCAGCGCTTCATGCATGATCGTATGGTTGGTATAGGCAAACGTGCGGGAAACGATCTGCCAGGCTTCGTCCCAGGTCATGCCTTCATCCAGCAGGATGCGCATCAGTTCGGGAATCGCCAGCGAAGGGTGAGTGTCATTGATATGAATGACATTCTTCTCGGCAAAATCCGACAGGTTGTTTCCATTCTTTTTGAACTGCCTGACAATGGACTGGATGCTGGCGGAAACAAAGAAGTACTGCTGCTTTAGCCGCAGGATCTTGCCCTGTTCATGCGAATCTTCCGGATACAGCACCTGGGAGATCACCTCGACCAGATTGTTCTCGGCCAGGGCCCGCGTGTACTCGCCCCGATTGAACAAGCACATGTCCAGATGCTGGGTGGGACGCGCGCCCCAAAGCCGCAGCGTGTTGACCAGCGCCGAGTCGTATCCGACAACCGGCACGTCATAGGGAACCGCTTTTACCGTCTGGTACGCTTCATGGCTGAATCGCGGCGTGCCATTATCGTCACGCCGGCTCACCTGACCCTCAAACCTCACGTCTTCGGCTTCTTCCGGTTTTTCCACTTCCCAGACATGACCGTCTTCCAGCCAGGAGTCGCAGACTTCCACCTGGTAGCCATCGACGATCTTCTGTTTGAACAGGCCATATTCATAGCGGATGCCACAGCCATGACCTTCCAGTTTCAACGTGGCGATCGAGTCGAGAAAACAAGCCGCCAATCTTCCCAGGCCACCATTGCCCAGCCCGGGGTCGGCTTCCATTTCCTTGATCTCGTTCAGATCGACGCCAAATTCTTTGCAGACGGCAGCAAACGTCTGATCTAGCGCCAGGTTGGCCAGATTGTTGCTGAGAGCCCGGCCAATCAGAAATTCCATTGACATGTAATAAAGTTTTTTTCCGTTTGCATCATGAACTTTTTCTTCCGAGATCGCCCAGCGTTCCATGATCCGGTCGCGAGCCACCAGCGCAATCGCTTTATACAGCTGTTTGGAGTTGGCATTGGTTGCCTTGACGCCAAACAACCCCTGCAATTTTTGCTCGATCGCGTCCCGAATTTCCCGCCGATGCCAGACCTGTTTAAATTTCTTCAGCATTCAGAACGCCCCTTATTTTCTCTATCGCTGCTATCCCTGTTTGGCGAATCATTTTCAACTTGTAACACAACATGATTATCATATAGTACTTTGCCACCGCCATGCAAGGCAATAATATCCATCCCGCCCTGGCTCAGCTGATCAATGCTGCAACGGCAGCCAGCGTCTCCGCCGCCTTGTTGTCGAGTTTCCAGGTTGCCTGGGCATCCAGCGGCGTTGGTTCCTGATTGATGATCACCAGTTTTGCTCCCTGCGCCAAAGCCGATTGCGGCAACTGATTCGCCGGACTGACCAGCAGTGAAGATCCCACTACCACAAACAACTCGGCGGATCGGGCCATCTGCACGGACTGCCGCCAGGGACTCTCAGGCAAATGCTCGCCAAACAGAACGACATCCGGTCGCAGTTTCCCCTTGCAACTTGGGCAGGAATACTCGGCGCCATACCGATAAGTGCCGGCCTGATAAGCGGCTTCCCAGCCTTCCTGCCGCGGCAGCAATTGCCTGCTGTCGTAACTGGCCCGGCAGTCCAGGCAACTGACTGTTTTCAGACTGCCATGAAGTTCGCTGACTTGCTGACTGCCGGCCCGTTGATGCAATCCATCGACGTTTTGCGTGACAATATGCTGCAAATGACCTGAACGCTCCAATGAAGCAAGCGCCTGGTGCCCGGCATTCGGCTCGACTTGCCAGAGTTGCCGGATACGCCACTGATAGAAAAAATAAAACTCATCCGGTGTATTGTGCAGCGCCGCCAGCGTCGCCAACGATTCCGGTCGTTGCTTCCACAACCCCTGCCGGGATCGAAAGTCCGGCAGACCCGATTCTGTGCTCATCCCGGCGCCGGTAAACACTGCCACCGCCTTGGCGGATTGCCAGGCCAGAGCGATTTCCTGCAATACATCGATGTTCTGTTTCATTTCGGCATACTTCCTTGTCCTGCTTTATTATTTTTCTGGCTCACGCTTATTATTTTCCTTACATTTATTATCGGCATTTTTCATCTCCCAGCCTAGCGGCTAACGCCCATACCAACGCGCTGCCTTGGCCAGCACACCGCCTTGGAGCTGCTCGGCCCGACAAAGGATTTCCGCACAGGCATTGGCATCGCTGCAGGCATCATGGTGCCGCAGTGGAATATTCAGGTGGGCGGCGACAGTATGCAGTTGGTGATTGGGCAGCTCCGGCCAGATCCGTCTGGCGACCGCGACTGAGTCGATTGCCTGGCCGCGCCAAAAGCCGATGCGGTATTGCCTGATCAGGGCAAAGAAAACGCCCAGATCGAACCTGGCGTTGTGCGCCGCCAGTCTGCGGCCTGTCAGGTACGGTCCGATCTGCGGCCACAATTCGCCAAAATCGGGCGATCCGGCAACTTGTTGCCAGGTCAGCCCATGGATATAGGTAAAGGAAAATTCATCAGTTGGCGGTCGAATCAGCCATGACTTGCGCTCTACGACCTGTCCGTCCTCCACCACTGCGATCCCCAGCGCACAAGCGCTGTCTGGGTTCGTGTTGGCAGTCTCAAAATCGATCGCGGTGAAATGTAAAATATCCAAAACCGATTGCCCCTTTCTGTTGGTTTCATTATAAGGGTTGACCTCCGGCGCTTCAAGCAGCGTATTGCGCGCAGGACGCGAAATTCCATCGGCGATCATGCCAAAAATTGCAGGATTATCCATCGTATTGTCGAAATTTACAGATATCAACACATACAGCGAAAATTTTTGTCACTCCGCAGCAAGCAATCGGGAATCCAAACAAGGGAAAGGGGAATCGTCATGCACAAGATTCGCTTTAAAATGGTGTTGGCAATGTCGCTGGTCACTTTGATCTCCCTGGCTATTCTCGGCGTCTACGCGATTTACAACATTCAGGAAACAAGCCGCAAAGAGCTGCAGGATTATCGCGCTTCCCTCTACGAACAATTCGATCGTAGCATCAAGTGGCAGGTCGAAACCACCGTGAGCCTGATCCAGGATATTTACAACCAACAGCAAAAGGGGCTGATACCGGCGGCGGACGCCCGCAAACGGGCCGCCGACCTGGTCCGCAACCTGCGGTTTGATAACGGGAACTACTTCTGGGTCGATACCAGCAACGGCGTTAATGTCGTGCTTCTCGGTCGCGACCAGGAAGGGAAATCGCGGCTCGATGCCAAAGATGCCAAGGGTAATCAGTTCATTCGCGATATGATTGCCAATGCCTCCAAAGAAGGCGGCGGCTATACCGAATATTGGTTTGCCAAGCCAAACGAAAAAGAGGCGTTGCCCAAACGGAGCTATACATTGTTGTTCAAACCTTACGACTGGGTGGTCGGCACAGGCAACTGGACCGATGACATTGAAAAGGTCATGGACAAGAAACGCCAGGCGGCACAGGCGGAATTGCGCAAGAATATCGGCGTGATGGTCGGTTTAAGCTTTGTCGCACTATTATTGGCAATCATCCTTGCAACAGTGGCCGGTAAGCAGTTTGCCAAGCCGATTCAGGCTGCAACGAAACGCTTAGGTGTCATGGCAAACGGCGATTTTTCCAAGGATATCGATCCGGCCTTTTTAGCCCGCAAGGATGAATTCGGCGAAATGGCGCAAGCTTTTGACAAACTGAATCGGCAAATGCGCGGCCTGATGCGGACAATCGCTTCTTCCGCCGAACAGGTTGCCGCTTCCAGCCAGCAACTGACCGCCAGTGCGCACCAGTCGGCCGAAGCCTCCAACAACGTGGCCGGTTCGATCATGCAAGTTGCGCATGGCGCAGAAAAACAGGTAGCAGCCGTAAACGACACTGCAGCGATTGTCGAGGAACTCTCCGCCACCGTCGGCGGAGTCTCCAGCACAACCCGCAAAATGGCGGCCTTAGCCGAGCAAACGGCAACGGTCACCGATAAAGGACAACATGAAGTGGACCAGGCTGTAAATCAAATGGATGCGGTCGGCAGCGGCGCCCGCCAGGCCCAGAATGCCGCTATCGAATTGAAAGCCAGTTCGTCCCAGATTGGAGAAATCGTCAACTTGATTTCCAGTATTGCCGGCCAGACCAACCTGCTTGCGCTAAATGCAGCCATCGAAGCCGCCCGCGCCGGCGAGCAGGGACGCGGCTTCGCCGTGGTTGCGGAAGAAGTTCGCAAACTGGCGGAGCAATCGGAGCAAGCGGCGCAACAAATCAAAAACTTGATCGACCGCAACCACCAAAGCATTGGCAATGTAGTCGGCGCAATCGATACCGCGATAAACGACATTGACAAAGGCATCGGGTTGGTCAACGCGGCTGGCGGCAACTTCAAGGAGATCGACTCCATGGTGCGAGATGTGGCAACCCAGGTCCGTACGATTGCTGAAGCGATTGCCGAAGTCGAGATCGGCAATCGCCGCATCGCCGATTCGGTGGGTATTGTCGAAGGACTCAGCCGTGACGCTTCGGCCGAAGCCGAAAATGTCTCGGCAGCCACCGAAGAACAGTCCGCCTCGATGCAGGAGATTGCGTCTTCCAGTCAGGCTTTGGCTAAACTGGCAAGCGACCTGCAACTGGCCGTCGCCAAATTCAAGATCTGAGCTGATGCTAAGAGTGTAATTGCCAAACGAAGGCGGTCGTGCCCGACAAACGGGTTACGACCGCCTTCTTATTGTCTTTTTGCTTACCGACGTGAAACATTCTGATTGCGTTGAATCAACCGGCCACCTTTAAGCCCAGGTCATTGACCATTTTGATATCCAGCTGGCTGTCCCGACCACCAGTCGTCAGATAGCCGCCAACCAACATCCCGTTGGCGCCTCCCAGCAAAGCCATCGCCTGCAAATCGCGCAGATTCTTTTCCCGCCCGCCGGCAGTGCGGATTACTGACTGGGGCAACACGAACCGGAACAGGGCAATGGTTTTGAGTATTTCAAGCGGCGATAGCGCCGGAGCGGCTTCCAGACGTGTTCCGGCAATCGGATTTAAAATGTTAATCGGCACACAGTCGATGGAGAGCTCGCGCAGTTCAAACGCCATATCCAGTCTTTGCGACAGCGTTTCTCCCATGCCGATGATTCCGCCGCAACACACTGCCAACCCTGCTTCTTGCGCTACGCTGATTGTTCGGATTCGATCCTCATAGCTATGTGTCCGGCAAATCGTCGGATAATACTCGCGACTGGTTTCCACATTATGATGGTAGCGCTGCACACCGACGGCCTTTAATTGCCTGGCTTGTTCCAGACTCAGGGAGCCAAGCGAGGCGCAGAGCTGCAGCGTCGTACTGTCCTTTATCGCCTGATATGCTTCAATTACGCGCTGGAATGTCGTCCGTTCATCCGTTTCATCCATGCCGCGACCGCTCAGCACAATCGAAAAATGGCTGACGCCGGCAGCCTCAGCTGCCTGGGCATGACGCAGAATCTCCGCTTTACTTAGCAGTGGATAAACTGCCACCCCGGTCTGATGGTGAACCGATTGGGCACAGTAAGAACAATCTTCGCTGCAGCGGCCGGAGCGACCGTTCAAAATTGAGCACAGATGAACTTTTTCGCCTTGAAACCGCTGCCGGATCGAATCCGCCGCCGCCAGTAAATAAGGCAGGTCACGCTGTTCAATCTGCGTCAGTCGGTAGGCTGCTTCCCGATTGATAACACCGCCATTCATTATTTGATCGGCGATGTCCATCATTTGATCACGCATGTTCTTGCCGCCTTTCAGCAAAACCGGCCCGGGACAGAGATTCAATCAGCACCGGCGCCAACCAGGCCCCTAGGACCAGTTTGACCAGGTCAAATGCGACAAAAGGATACACCGCAATCGTTAGCGCCTGTTGTAACGTCATTGGTTTTTGCAGGAAGAAAGCAAAACTGGCCATAAAACCGGCCAACCCCACCGTATAGGCAATCGTCAGCCCGACCAGCATCGCCGCGCCGCTGCGCAGTTTGGATCGAGGATTTCCCCGAGTCAAGAAGCCAACTGTCCAGGCGCAGATCACAAATCCCAGCAGATAACCGCCGGTCGGTCCGATCAACACCATCGGCCCAGCCTTGCCGCCGGCGAATACCGGCAAACCAAAAGCCCCCAGCATGATCCAGATCACGACGCTGAGCGCTCCCATTTCCGCGCCGAGAACTGCGCCGGCGAGCAATACGAACAATACTTGCAATGTAACCGGCACCGGCCCGATGGGCAGCACCACGTACGAACTGACGCACAGTAGCGCCGCAAACAAAGAAACCAGCATTTTTTTACGCAATGACATTTTGACATCCCCTTTGCAAACCAAAGCAAATATTTTTATTTACAAAGCAGATTATACAAGCAGATAACCGTTTTGTAAATATATATTTATTTTTTAGTTTACATATGGTTTTCGCCCTGTTGTTGCTGTTGAACGCTTCCATCTCCGGGCAGGAAAAACCACTTCCGTGTCAAAAGATATATATGTTGATTTTCCAAAGTCCGCTAGTTGCTAACAGAAAGGAGTTTTTATTTTGCAGCAACCGCACCCCTACGGCGGCCCATTTCGCCGGTTTTGCGCTTTTTTAGTCGATGCGTTACTGATTGGCGCGATAGGCGCCGCCATCGACCTGTCTCTGGGATTGCCTGGCGGCATCTCCCAAGAAGCGTTAGCCGCCCAGTCCGGCTTGCCTTCCTATTTGAAGCTGGTTGTCCATCTGATTTATTGGCCGGTATTTGAAAGTTCCGGTCTGCAGGCAACTCCTGGCAAACGGTTGCTAAGAATGCGTGTCACCGATCTCGAAGGACAACGGATTTCGTTTGCCCGCGCCCTGCTCAGAAACGTGGCCAAAATTCTATCGCTATTGCCGCTTGGATTTGGCTTCCTGATGATTGGCATCACCGTTCACAATCAATGTCTGCACGATAAAATCGCAAAAACATTGGTCATGAAACGCTGAGCGATTGTAAAATCCCCTGGCACAAGAACAGACACCCCTTCAACAAAGCAGGGATATGCGATTTTTATCGTATATCCCTGCTTTGTATCATTTATTCGTTTATATAATTACAAATATTATTCTACTTATATTTTATTATATTAGTTTAATATTATTTATTTTATTATCCATCTTGATTTAATCAGTTAAAAACTAAAAAAACAGGGCTCAGAAAGAATATTCTTTCCGAACCCTGTCAGTTCCGCCGGACTTGTTGTTTTTAGACTTTCAACACTCAATCTGTGTGCCGCAAAAAGCCGGAATAAACTTTTTGCCGAACACCTGCGCGAGTCGTGACATCATGGCAAAACCGGTACAATGATTGGAAGCGATAAAGTCGGGATTAAACCATTCCAGCGCAGCCATGGTTGCATTTTGCTGCGGTTCCAGCGTCGGCCCCAAGTGGGTTCCGCCCAGCAGGCCGTGCACCTTGATCGAACCCGTAACCTTCAATCCATGATTCACCATATTGATAATCCCCGAATGCGCACAACCGCCAAGCACGATAAGTCCTTGAGAACAACGGATATAAATTGCCATATCATCAGTCAGCGGATCCTTCTGAAACCCCGTTGCCTCGCAACAGCCCTCTGCGTCGCTTGGTTCGGTCGGAACCACCAGGCGGGCGTCGCCTTCTTCGTAAGCAGTTTCACGCGGCACCGGTCCGCTGATCCACAAATTCGGCACCAATTCCATCGGCTCTTCTATCCCGCGGAAGTCGGCGCCCAAACGCACCAAATGTTCGCGAGTAAAAGGCACACCAACATATTTACAGTTTTTTTCGGCGACGGAAAAACGGGGAGTAAAAATATCCGGATGGCTAAACACCGGAATCCGTTTGCCGGCCATGGCCAACACAGCCGGCAAGCCACCGGTATGGTCATAATGCCCGTGACTCAGTACGATCGCGTCCAAGTCGCGGGGATGGACTCCCAGCAAACCTAAATTGTAGATTACCAGATCTGATTGGCCCGTATCAAACAGAATCTTATTCGCACCGGTTTCAATCAGGACCGCCAGTCCATGTTCACCGCGGAAAGCTGCTTTAGCGCCCGGCGGAACATTGTTGTCCACAACTACAGTAAATCTCAATCCTCTCAGCCCCTTCCATCTATATCTTAATTTGCCTTACACCGCAAAAATCCTGCCAATCGCCTGTCTGATCCGGAAAAAACTTTGCTGTAACCTTTCGCATATGAAACGAGACCCCGCAACACCAGTCGCAGGGCCTCGGTTCTGTTCCCAACGAGGTTTTTATCAAGCAACCTAACGCTGTACGCGACCGGACCCGTCGCCCGCCATCAGGGCTTTCACTTCGGCCAGACTGACATGGTTATGATCGCCTTCGACCGTGTGCTTCAGGCAGGAGTTGGCTACCGCAAATTCCAGCGCCTGTTGCGGCTGCATCTCGTTCAACATCGCATAGATCAGTCCGCCGGCAAAGGAATCGCCGCCGCCGACCCGATCTACGATGTGCACCGGGTATTCGCGGGAGAAATAATAACTCCCTTCGCTAAACAGCATTGCAGCCCACGTATTGTCGGAAGCCGAAATACTGCCACGCAGCGTGATCGCCACTGCTTTGAAGCCAAAGCGTTCCTTAAGCTGCCTTGCCACCTCCTTGTACCCGTCGTGGCTGAGCGAAGCACTGGTCACGTCGGTATTCGGGGCTTTGATGCCAAATACTTTTTCGGTATCCTCTTCATTGGCGATACAAACATCCACATACGGCATGAACTGCGCCATAGCCTTGCCGGCCTGTTCGCTGCTCCAGAGGTTCTTGCGAAAGTTCAGGTCGCAGCTGACAGTCAGCCCCGCCTGTTTCGCCGCCTTACATGCCTCCAGTACGCAGTCCGCCACATTTTCGCCGAGCGCCGGCGTGATTCCGGTAAAATGGAACCATTCGGCTCCGGCAAAGATCGCCGGCCAGTCAAAATCAGTCGTCCGGGCGGTGGAAATCGATGATAACTTCCGGTCATATACTACTTTTGACGGGCGTTGCGATGCACCTTTTTCCAGAAAGTAAATCCCCAGGCGATCGCCTCCCCTGAGCATCCAGCGGGTATCCACCCCATAACGGCGCATCTCATTGACTGCCGACTGACCAATCGGATTCTCCGGCACTCTGGTCACCAATGCGCTATCCACGCCAAAATTGGCCAGCGCCACGCAAACATTTGCTTCCCCGCCGCCATACACCACTTCCAGCGCTGCTGCCTGCTCAAATCGCAGGTAGCCGGGCGGCGCCAGTCGCAACATAATTTCGCCAAAACAAACGACTTTTGACATGATTCAACTCCTCCTTATTGCGCACGTGCCAGACGGACTTTTTCAACAAACTGCCGGCCGATCTCGGTGATGGACTGATAATCGCCTTTTTTTGCCCCAGCTGTCAAATTTCCGCCCACTCCCACTGCCAAACACCCTGCCTTGATCCATTCGCTGACGTTCTCCAGGCTGACTCCGCCGGTCGGCATCAGCGGAGCTTGCGGCAACGGACCCTTTACCGCCTTGACAAAGGTCGGGCCCAGTGTTTCGCCGGGGAACACTTTGACGATATCGGCGCCGGCTTCCATTGCTTCAATGATTTCCTTGATTGTCTGCGCGCCCGGCATGCAGGGAACCTGGTACCGATTACACAGTTTAACAGTATCAAGGTTCAGCGAGGGACATACCACGTACTGGGCTCCGGCAAGAATAGCGATTCGGGCTGTTTCTGGGTCGAGAACCGTACCGGCGCCGAGAATCAACTCGCCACTTTTATATGTGTTGGCCAGTTCTTCGATGACCGATGCGGCTCCAGGCACCGTAAAGGTAATTTCAATTGCGGCAACGCCTCCTTTGATACAGGCATCAGCGATTTTTTTCGCCTGTTCGGAGTTCTCCGCCCGCACCACGGCAACTACTCCGGAATCAATCAATTGCCCCAATAATTTCAATTTTGGTATCATGCTGTTTCCTCCTCTTTTCAATCGGCCTTTCACTAAACCGGTTTTGTATTTGGGTATTTCTCTGCCGCTTGTTATTTTTCCTGCCAAAGTTATCAATTTTATCGCCTGATTTTCTTCAGCGTTCGCCGCACGAACGGCGGATAATCAGTTCCGGTTCGTAGTGCTCCAATGCGGGCGGCATTGCATCGTTCTTGCTGCGAATTCTCATGATCAGGCGTTCCATCGCGCGCCGGCCCATCTCATAGGAAGGTTGGGCCACAACGGTGATCGGCGTTTGCAGATAAGGCGCCCACTCCCAGTCATCAAACCCCAGTACTGCCATATCCTGAGGTATTCTCAGACCTTTATTGGCCAGTACCCGCACCAGCGACATCGTCATCAGGTCATTGGCGCCAAACAGAGCCGTCGGCTTGGGTTCCTGCCGCAACAATTCCTCAATCCTTTTGCTCAGGATCGCTTCATCATTTGTCGTTTCCACCAAC
The DNA here is from genome assembly GCA_018434355.1 of Sporomusaceae bacterium. Taxonomy (GTDB): domain Bacteria; phylum Bacillota; class Negativicutes; order UBA1444; family UBA1444; genus UBA1444. The sequence goes on from JAHDPL010000019.1 coordinate 211,572, forward strand.
CATGCTTCACTGGCAGGCAGACCGTATTCGCGCACAAGGTCGCAATAAGCCTGCGCCCTTTCGCGCCTCGGCGTCACCGGACTCTGACTGTGAGGCAGCACAAAAAAGGCGATCCGCCTGTGTCCGTGCGCCATTAAGTGCCGAATACCAAGGTCAATGCCCAGTTTGTTGTCCACACATACCGTATCAGCCTCAATTTCCGGTACATGCCGTGAAAATAGCACTACCGGCGTTCCTGACAGATTCAGCGACCGCAGCGCCTCGTTATTGCGTCCGGTTGTGCTGATCAAAATTCCGTCGATTTGCTTGGAAGCGAGTGTGTGAAGATAGGCCAGTTCTTGCGCCGGATCATCGTCCGCATTGCAAAGAATCAGGTTGAAACCGTTTTCTTTGCAATAATCTTCTGCGCCGCGAATCGTATTGGTCATGAACGGATTCAGGATACTGGACACGACTGCCGCCACCGTATTCGTCTTTTTCTGTTTCAGGCTACGCGCCAACGCATTGGGGCGATACTCCAGTTCGGCAATAACCTGGCTGATTCTCTGGCGCGTTTCATAGCTCATAAATTCAAACCGGCCATTCAGGTATTGCGACACCGTACTTTTGGAGATTCCTGCCGCGCGAGCCACGTCATTGATCGTCACTGCCACCGGTATTGCACCTTCCGATCGCTCACCCTGCCATAATACAAAAAAATTGCTCCGCCAGAAAAAACTGGCGGAACAACCCCGTCTATCACTATTGCAAACTGCTGCATCTGCTTCACAACCAACCCTCCTGCCATCAAAAGCAACTACAATGAGTTAGTTATTCCACAGTTGTAACAAAAAACCTGCCTATCAGCAACTAAACCGATATTTTTTGTTTAGTCCCGCTCGGATTTTTTGCTGCGAACAGGAATCAGCACCGGTCGGTTACGCAGCCAGCCGCTGCCCAACACGCCGGCCACCGCCGCCGCCATCACCATCCACTGCATAGCCGGAAACGGTTTGAACACAGCGTCTAATAACGGCTCGCCAACGATCATTTTTGCCGCAGTCCAGGCCAGAATCCCCGCACCGGCATAAATGACCAAAGGATACTTTTCTACGCATTTGATAAAGAAAGTACTTCCCCAGATGATGATCGGCACGCTAATCAACAGGCCCAGCGCAACCAACATAATACTGCCGTGCGCAGCGCCGGCGACTCCCAGCACATTGTCAATCCCCATCACCGCATCGGCAATGACGATGGTACGAACGGCAGCAAACAAACTGTCTTTGGCATCTATCTCATGCCGGTTTCCCTGATCTTCGGCCAAGAGTTTATAAGCGATCCAGATCAGCAACACTCCGCCTGCCAATAGCAGTCCCGGGACCTGCAGCAAATACACGACCCCGGCAGTCGCCAGGATCCGCACGAAGATAGCGCCGCCCATCCCCAGGAAAATTGCCTTTTGTCGATGTTCGACCGGTACATTGCGGGCAGCCATGCCAATGACGATCGCATTATCCCCCGCCAATACCAAGTCGATCATCACCACCGCGAATAAGCCCCAGAAAAACTCCATGCTAAAAAAATCCATCCGCAAAAACCCCTTTCTTTCAGGCAACTGTCAAACAAAAAGACCCTGCTCCGTCTAGGAACAAGGTCTGGCCTGCAACAAAACGCTGCCAACAGAACCGGGGTCTCCCCGTAATGACGACTCTGCTGTCCGGCTACTCCCCCTGTAAAGGGTATTCTTGATGTTTAGTTACGGGCTTGATTATAGATCAAACCAGTCGACGTGTCAATCAACATCCGGCAACAGCGGGGCTTTCGCCGCTAACAACGCTTCCCATAGAATCCGGGTTGCCGGCATTTCGTTTTCTTTGCTGTTCAACGCAAAAAAACTGCGCCTGATTTTCAGCCCCGTCACAGGAATCTCTATCAAACTGCCCTCGGCAAGTTCTTTTGCCACCGCCTGGCGCGATATGAAGCCGATCCCGCCTCCAGCCTGAACTGCAGCTTTCAACGCCTCATTCCCCGTTACCTGCAGCACAATGTTGCATTCCGCAAGTGAAATGCCGAACCGCTCAAACGCCTGTTGCACCGTTGACATCGAAGCGGAACTGGCGTGCCGGACAATCAGCGGAAACCGTCGAAAATCTTCCGGCGCCCACGGTGCTGTCGATATCTCCATCTGTTTGGCGGCAACCGGGATGATCTCGTCGGTCCATAATCGCTGAGCTGTTGGCAACTCTCTCGGCAAAAATCCGATGACACAGATTGGCAATTTGCCATCCTGCCACATTTTATAGATCGACTGGCTATCGGCCGATATCAGATTTACCGAAACTCCGGGGTGTTGTCGCAAAAACTGGGCCAGCAGCGGCGGCAAAATATATTCGCCGGGAATGGTTCCTGCGCCAATCGTGACCTGCCCCGACACTCCCAGGCAAAGGTCGCGGATTTTGCGCTCGGTTCGCTCCAGCAAATCCTGCACGTTGCGGGTATTTTCATACAAAGTCCGCCCATAAACCGTCAATTCAGCGCCGCGGCGTGTCCGTACAAACAACGGACAACCAAACTTGCGCTCGATGCTGTCAATATGAAAGGATACCGTAGGCTGCGTCAGGGAAAGTTTTTTGGCTGCCGCCGAAAAACTATGCTCTTCGGCAACCGCGATAAAAACAGCCAATGCCTGTAAATTGGTCATGGTTCACCCCCTGTATTAATTATTTTCGCTATCGGCTGCTTTTTTCCTTTGCAAGCCGCGATATTGCGTGATAGAATTTAACTGTCTTTAATATAGATTAATTCTATCATTATTTTTGAGGAGTGATTTATCTTGTCAACTGTATGGGTCATTGTCGCCGGGCTGGCATTCGGCCTGGGCGCCGTCTTGTTGGTTCAGGCCGGTAATCCTGGCAACTATGGGTTCTGCGCCGCCTGCCATCTGCGAGACATTGCCGGAGCGCTGGGAATTCACAAAACGCCAGTGCTCCAGTACGCCAGGCCGGAAATTATGGGCTGGGTCATTGGCGCTTTCGTGCTTTCCAAAACCAGCGGCGAATTTCGGCCGCGCGGCGGCTCAGCGCCGTTGATCCGCTTCCTGTTGGGAGCGCTGATGATGCTTGGCGCCCTGGTTTTTCTCGGCTGTCCGTTACGTGCCTTGTTGCGTCTGTCCGGCGGCGATTTGAATGGAATCACCGCACTGGCAGGCTTCTTGGCCGGAATCGGCAGCGGAATCATTTTTTTGCGCAATGGGTTCAGCCTGGGCCGGGCACGAGCAATTTCCGGGCCTATCGCGTTTGCCGGTTATTTGCCGGTGATATTTGCCGCAGCTTTAGCTGCAGCAGTAGCCGCTGGCGCAAGTTTTCTCTACTTTTCCACCAAGGGTCCCGGTTCACAGCATGCGCCGGTGTTGATCAGCTTGGTCGCCGGCCTGATTACCGGCGCTATTGCGATGAAAACCCGCATGTGCCTCAGCGGCGGCTTCCGCGATTATTTCCTGGTCAAGGACACCAGCCTTTTGAAAATCTATGGTTTGCTGTTTGTTAGCGCTACAGTGGCAAATATGTTCTTTGGCAGCTTCAAACTTGGTTTTACCGGCCAACCACTGGCTCACACGATGCACCTGTGGAACTTCCTCGGCCTTTACCTGGTAGGAGTCAGCGCCACTTTGCTCGGCGGTTGCCCGTTGCGTCAGTTGATCATGGCAGCGGACGGCAACACCGATGCAGCAATTTGCGTGCTTGGCATGCTGGCCGGGGCCGGTGCGGCCCACACCCTCAACATGGCAGCCAGTGGCGCGGGAGTTCCGATCAATGGTCAACTGGCCGTTGCTGCCGGAATCGTCGTGACCTTCGCAATCGGTTGGATGTTCCGCGAAAAAGCGCTGGTCGAAGCAACAGTTTAGCGCCAAAACGAGCGCAAGTTTTGCTATAGGAAGGAGAATGCGCCAATGACAAAGAAAATAGATTTACGGGGTTATAGTTGTCCGATACCGTTGCTGCGGACCCGCGATGCACTGGTTGGTTGTGATGACCTGACGGTCATCATCGACGAGCCGGCAGCTCGCGAGAATATTCTTAAGTACGCCGCTTCGCAAAACTATAAAGTCGATTGCAGCGACGGCAAAGAGGAATGGACGCTACATATCGTCAAATAGTCCCGAAACTAAGGTAAAGGACGATTAACATTTGCTTGAGACAATACGGATTATCACCTTCCCTTCTGTCTGGCATGCTTTTCGGGCGGAAAAAATCCTCAAAGCCGCCGGAATCGAATGCACGATGATTCCGGTGCCACGAGAGCTGAGCAGCTCCTGCCAAGGATTAGCGGCCAAAATAGCCGCGCAAGCGTTGGAGCAGGCACTAACCCTGCTGGATGAGCAGCAGGTGCAAATGGAAAAACGCGGTGTTTCCGTCAGCAAACTGTAAAAAAAGCTACGACTACTGCCCACCCGGGCAACAGTCGTAGCTTTATTCTTAATGATGAGCCTTGATTCAGGTCTGCAGCTCCGGCGCTGTGAACAACGCAGTGGAAAGATATCGTTCACCGGTATCCGGCAAAATTACTACGACGACCTTTCCTACGTTTTCAGGCCGCTTGGCCACCTGCGTCGCAGCCCACACTGCAGCGCCGCAGGATATCCCGATCAGCAGCCCTTCAGTTCTGGCCAGTTCACGACCGGTTGCCATTGCATCATCATTTTTCACGGTTATGATTTCATCAATAATATTGGCATTCAGCACATCAGGCACAAAACCGGCGCCAATCCCCTGGATTTTGTGCGGACCGGGCTGTCCGCCTGACAGCACCGGCGAATCGGCAGGTTCCACGGCAATAATCTGCACGGCGGGGTTGCGCGATTTAAGCACTTCACCAACGCCGGTGATGGTTCCGCCTGTCCCCACCCCAGCAACGAAAATATCAACTTTTCCGCCAGTATCCCGCCAGATCTCTTCGGCGGTGGTTTTGCGGTGCATTTCCGGGTTGGCCGGATTTTTAAACTGCTGAGGCAAAAACGAGTTCGGATTTGCCTGCGCCAGTTCCTCCGCTTTTCTGATTGCCCCTTTCATTCCTTCTGCGCCGGGTGTCAGCACCAGTTCAGCTCCCAGCGCTTTTAACAGGTTGCGCCGTTCTACGCTCATCGTTTCCGGCATGGTCAAAACCAATTTATAGCCTCGCGACGCCGCGACGAATGCCAGACCAATGCCAGTATTTCCACTAGTCGGCTCGATGATCACAGTATCCGGCTTGATTTTCCCAGCCGCTTCACCAGCTTCGATCATCGCAAAAGCAATCCGGTCTTTCACGCTGCCCAGCGGATTGAAATACTCCAACTTGCCAATAATCGGCGCAGCCAGGCCAGTTTCCTTGCTATATCTGTTGAGTGCCAGCATCGGCGTGTTGCCGATCAGGTCTGTAAGTTTCTCTGCGATGTTGCCCATATTTTTCGCCTCCCGGATTAACGCAACTGCGCTTTGTAATTCCGATTATAATGCTCGGAATTGTTCATTGTCAATAGCGCGGCATTAACCCTGCTTCTCCTGTTCCGTCAACAGTTGATTCAAGCTGCCGGTTTGGTAACCGGCAAGATCAACGGTAACAAAGACAAAACCCAATTCACGCAATTGACGAACAATATCCACTGCATTTTCAGGGTTCGCCAGACAGGCAACTTCCTCTGCCTCTACCTCAATCCGGGCCAGATTGCCATGGTGTCGGACACGAACCTGGCCTTGGCAGTACTGTTTTATCAACAGCTCCGCTTGCTCAATCTGTTTCAATTTTTCAACCGTAATCGGCTGACCATAGGCTACGCGTGATGAAAGACATGCTGCGCTAGGTTTGTTCCAGGTCGGCAGTCCCCATTGCCGTGAAATTTCGCGTATTTCCGCTTTTGTAAGCCCCACTTCCAGCAAGGGACTTCGCACTTTTTCCAGCTCATTCACCGCCCGCATCCCCGGGCGGTAATCCCCCACATCATCAGCATTCGACCCATCGAGGGCCCAACGAAAACCGCGTGCTGTCGCCCAATCGACCAAGGCCTCAAAGCGGCCCTTTTTGCAATAATAACAGCGCTGCGCGTCATTGCGGACAAACTCAGCCGATTCCAGCTCGTTTTGTTGCACAAACACATGCTTGATTCCTATCATTCGAGCTATTTCCGCCGCTTCATTCCGCTCGTCCTCCGGCAGTGTATCCGAGCTGCAGGTCACCGCAATTGCTTTTAACTCAAGCACCCGGTAAGCCGCAGCCGCCAGAAACGTACTGTCCACCCCGCCGGAGAAACCAACGGCGACACTGCCCAGTTCTTTCAACAGCAGGGTTAGCTTTTCCATTTTTTTTGCCAATAAATCCATCTCGCGCCTCTTTCTCCCAACCTGGTTAGGTTCGTTTGTTATACTTGCAACGACTACCTATAAAAATGAATAGCCATGACAACATATCCCTGATTCATCAGGAAATATGACCGTCATAGCCACATTAAACCAAACCGATTGTACCGTCTTCAGACGATAGAGCCAAAAACTACGGTTTTCAGCCTGCTAACTTTCGTAAATCTGTGTCGGCGCCGTGGACCAAAGCTGTTCCAGGCTATAAAACTGACGTTCTTCGTTGACAAACACATGCACCACAAAATATCCGTAATCCAGCAAGATCCAACGTCCTTCGCGATAGCCTTCCTTGTGCAGGAATACCAATCCGGCCTGTTCCATCTTCTCTTCGATCGAATCCGCAATCGCCTGGACCTGGGTTGATGAAGTTCCACTGGCAATCAGAAAATAATCGGTAACCGGCAACACTTTCTGCATATCCATAACCAGGATGTTCTGCGCTTTCTTTTCCTGTGCAGCCGCAACCGCGACTTCAACATATTGCTGCGATGTTTTTTCCACTTCGGTCATCCTCTGCCTCCTCACTCAATGATAATAATGTTGGTAGTTCCATTATATCCTGTTTCTGTTTTCAACGTTAGTCATTCAGTCACTTTTTTCTTGGGGTCATTGGCTCTTGGTGGAGCGACAAACAGGCGTTCGACAACTTTGGCAGTTTCTACGCGGTCCGGCGCCCAATAGCTTACCCCGCCAATATTGGCGAAATTTCCCGGCACCATGTCCGACTGAATTTTATTTCCCTTAAGCGAAGGAATCGCAACAGATACCTGTTGAAACGACCACAGCGTCATATTCGTCTGAACACTTTCTCTGACAATTGCCAGAATCTGCGGAATCCTAATTAGATTGCCAGGGCGAATCGCCTGAGTTGCCAGAGCTTTGAGAAATTTTTGCTGACGAGCCACGCGGCCGATATCACCCATTTCATCATGGCGAAATCGAACATACTGCCCGGCCTGATGTCCATTTAGATGTTGAAATCCCTTCTTCAGGTCAATCTTTAGGTTCGCATATGGGTCTTCATAGCGCATATCCGCTTCGACATAAAGTTCGACTCCGCCCAGTGCATCGACTATCCGGATGAATCCCTGCCAATCTGCAACGACATAATAGTGCACCGGAATCTTCAAAAACTCCTGGATTGTGGCGCTGGTCAACTCGACTCCTCCATAGGCGAACGAGTGACCAAATTTATCGGCGGAACTATGGCCGGGAATCGCCACCCGGGTATCACGGGGGATGGATAGTAAACTGACAGCACCGGTGCTCTTATGCACTCCCATCAGCAGCATCGAATCGGAGCGATGCGGACTCGTCTTGGGGTTGGCAATATCGCCGTCATCGACTCCCACCAACAAGATATTGATCCGATTACCTGCCTCGCCAGGCCCCCACAAGCTGCCATACATCGCCAGATTTCGACCGAGATATGCAGCGCCGACCAAAGAAGCGCCGACAAACAGAATCAAAAATAGCGCAGGCCAAAAGCGCGACTTATTTCTATGTTCATTTTCCATTCCGACTTGCCTTCAACTCCATCAGCAGGGAATTCCTGCCCTCTACCGTGTTGGGATGCAACAAACCGCCATTGGCGACAACAAAGAGAATGCTGTGTTCGTAGGCCAACAGCACCGCCGCGTCAAGATTCTCTACCGCCAGGTCCCTGATTTTGCGAACTCCGCTGAAGTTGCGGCCCGGTTCGATGCAATCCGACAGATAGATGATTTTGTCCAGCAAGGTCATTCGAGCCGCGCCTGTGGTATGACGGCGAATTGCTTGTAGTATTTGCGGATCGCTGATGCCAAATCGCCGTTCGGCAATAATCGCGCCGAGCGGTGCGTGAATCAGGGCTGGTTGCAAAAGTTCCAGCCCGCTGGGAATCATCCCATAATGCCTAGCGGTTTTGAGCAGTTCCTCTCCTTTGAGATTGCGGGCGCAGTCATGTAAAATCCCGGCGATTCTCGCTTTTTCTATGTCAGCGTCCCAGCGTTCAGCCAAACGGACAGCCGTCTGACTGACGTCGCGGCAATGACGGAACCGGGCCGGGCGCAGTTCATTGGCCAGAGTTACAAGAATTTCATTGTATTCCATCGTATTATTTCCGGTACAATCCTTCCTTGTGGATATAGTGTTCGACATTCTCCGGCACAAAATAGCGAATTGACTTTCCTAGTCGAACCCGCTCACGAATATCTGTCGAAGAAATTTCCAGTTCCGGCGTCGTAAGGCGATGGATCCGTTCCACCGCTTTCGGTCCCAGACGCTCTATCTCCTGTTCAATCGTCCGCACCTTTCCGGGCCGCGACGCAGCAACAAAGTGACACAAATCCAACAGTTCATTGATGTTGTTCCAGGTATGAAGCTCCAGCACCGCATCGGTGCCTGTCAAAAAATAAAACTCCGTACCTGGCTCGTATTCGGCCACCAAAGCTCGCACTGTATCAATGGTATAGGAAGGCCCAGGACGATCGCGTTCGATAGGTGAAACAAAGAAGTAGGGGTTGGAATAGGTTGCCATCATCGTCATGATGTATCGGTCGATCGCGGGAGAGATAGAGCTGTCATCTTTGTGCGGCGATGTCCCTGTCGGGATGAATAGGACTTTGTCCAGATCATAATCCATCCGGACCGATTCTGCCATCAGCAGATGGCCCATATGGATGGGATCGAAAGTCCCGCCCATGATTCCGATTCTTTGCGGCTTGTTGCCCATCCTTGCATCTCCCTGCCAGCCGTTTTTCTAAGCGAGTTATATTATACCAAATTTATTGCTATTCGTAACGCAACGCGTCGATCGGATCAAGCAGCGCCGCCTTGCGAGCCGGATACAGCCCGAAAAACAGCCCGATCAGGACGGAAAAACCGAATGCCAGCAGGATGGTTCCCACGGAAACCACTGTCGCCCAGCCAAACAGCGAGGAAATCGTATAGGAAGCACCCAGCCCCATCGCAATCCCGATCAGACCGCCGGTTACACCGATGACAATCGCTTCGATCAAAAACTGTAGCAAGATGTTGGCATAGGTCGCCCCCAGCGCTTTGCGAACGCCGATCTCGCGGGTCCGTTCCGTGACTGACACCAGCATGATATTCATGATGCCGATGCCGCCGACCAATAGCGAAATCGCTGCCGTGTTGCCAAGTAGCAGGGTGATGGTACCGGTGGTTTCCTCGGCGGTCGCCATGACCGCAGCCAGATTGCGCACCGAAAAGTCATCAGGCACACTGGGCTGCAACCGGTGCCGCACCCGCAATAAAGTCGCTATATCTTGCTGAACCTGGTCGATTACTTCTGGATTCTCGGCCTGAACGCTAATGGAATGAATATGCGTGATTCCCAGCATTCGTTCTTGTGCAGTTGTCAGCGGCACAATGATCAGGTCGTCCTGGTCCTGACCGCCGGCGGACTGGCCTTTAGTAGCCAATACCCCAATAACGCGAAAGGTCGATTTATTGATACGTATTGTCTGACCAAGCGGACTCATCTCACCGAATAGATTGTCGGCTACCGTCCGTCCCAATACTGCTACCCGGTCTCGGGTATCCAGATCCCGTTGGCTAATGAAGCTGCCATCAGCCATCTCAAAGTTGCGTACAGCCAAAAAATCCGGCGTTGTGCCCTGCATCGAAGTGATCCAGTTCTTACCGCCGAACACGGCCTGATATTGTCGCTGCACCGACGGCGCTACAAGGTTTACCCCGGATATTTCCCGGGCAATAGCCTGTGCATCCTTATAGGTCAGGCTGGTTGTCGAACCGGCCGCCACCCGCACGCCGGACGGCGCCGTGGCGCCAGGCATTACAATCAACAGGTTGCTGCCAAGACCAGCAATCGATTTCTGGACTTTATCGCGGACCCCCATACCGATCGACACCATCGCAATCACCGCGCCCACACCGATGATAATTCCCAGCATGGTCAGGATTGACCGCATTTTATTGGCCCGCAGGCCATCCAGGGCGATGACTACGCTTTCCCAGAACATGCGCTCGCCTCCCTGCGTTCATCTTTTACAATCAAGCCATCGCGGAACATGATGGTGCGGCGCGTATAAGCGGCAATATCAGGTTCGTGGGTTACCAAAATCACCGTCCGCCCCTGTCGGTTCAGTTCGCAAAAAATCTCCATGATTTCGTCGCCGGAGCGACTATCGAGATTACCAGTAGGTTCATCGGCAAGAAGAATCGTCGGCTCGTTCACTAAAGCCCTGGCAATTGCCACCCGTTGCCGCTGTCCGCCGGACAATTCATTCGGGCGATGATGCATTCGTTCGCCCAGACCCACAATCGTCAACGCTTTTTTCGCCCGCTCCAGCCGGTCATTTTTTGCTACCCCGGCATAAACCATCGGTAACGCAACATTTTGCAACGCCGACATTCTGGCCAACAAGTTGAAATTTTGAAACACAAAGCCAATCTTTTTATTGCGGGTAACTGCCAGTTCATCATCGCTGAGGGTCGCCACCTCAGCGCCATCAAGTTTGTAAGATCCGCTGGTCGGTCTGTCGAGGCAGCCTAGGATATTCATCAACGTCGATTTGCCAGAGCCGGATGGCCCCATGATAGCGGTAAACTCGCCAGTTTCAATCGTTAGGCTCACGCCGGCCAGGGCCCGGACAACCGTATCTCCCATAAGGTAAGTTTTGACAATATCCTTAATCGCGATTGTTTCTTTCATCACCGCCACCTCAACGGGACGGCGTCTGACGAAACATATTGGTTCCGCCCGGTCCACCGCCTGGAATCCGGTTCGATCCGGCAGCGCCGCTTTGCGGCAACACTATGACATCGCCCTCTTTCAAGCCACTGACAACTTCGATACGGTCCTCGCTGGTCATCCCCGTCTTGACTTTGACCGCTTCCGGTTGCTCCTGGCCTTTTCGCAGGACTTGCACGAATCGCTGGCCCTTGTTGTCGCGGATGGCCACCGTGGGAACAGTGAGAACTTGATTTCGTTCGCCGACATGCACGGATACCCGGGCGGTCATGGTCGGTTTCAGCAAGCCTTCCGGCGAATCGACGTCAATCAATACGGTATAATAAACAACATTTTGCTGGACGTTCGCCTTATTGGAAATCACAGCCACTTTTCCGGAAAAAGTCTTGTCCGGATAAGCGTCAACAGTGAACGACACTTTTTGATTCAACTTGATTTTACCGATGTCGGATTCATCGACCAACGATTCAATCTGCATCCGATCCAGATTAGCAATCGTCAACAAAATCATCGGTGTTGAAATACCCGGCGATACCGTTTGTCCGGCCGGAATCGGCTTGCCGATGACCATGCCGGAAATCGGGGCCCGAATCACAGTATCATCAAGGTTGGAAACCGCATCTTCATAAGCAGCTTTGGCCACGGCGTATTCCATTCTGGCAGCGTCCATCTGTTGATGCGAATTGGCGCCCACCTGGTTCAGCTTGCTTGCCCGTTGAAAATTTGCTTCTGCGAGCACAAGCTTTGCCCCGGCCTGCGCCACCTGAGCCCGATATTTCGAATCGTCAAGCAGCACCAAAATATCATTGGCTTTAACCTGCTGGTTTTCCATCACTTTCACTTCAGTGATCAGGCCGGTGATCTTGGCGCTGACATTGATGTTATCTACCGGTGAAATCGTCCCTGTAGCCGATACCAGCGCCACGATGTCGCCCCGTTCCACTTTTACCTGCCTGCCGACCGGTTTGGGTTTGTTTTGTTCCTGATAGTAGCCGTAGCCGTAATACCCGCCAATCCCTAACACCACCAACAAGAACAGGCTCAGCTTGTACTTTTTCAGGATACTCAGAAACATCTGCATAAACAGACCCCCCAGCTTTCATAGTTTCATCTTTAGTATAGACCCAAAGCGTGAAACTGCTGTGACAGATTTGTGAACTATTTGTGACATTGCAGCAATTACTGACGAATCTGTCCGTTACCGGAAACCAGATATTTGATTGAGGTCAGCTCCACCAGTCCCATCGGTCCGCGCGCATGCAGTTTTTGCGTACTGATACCGATTTCTGCGCCAAAGCCGAATTCAAATCCATCGGTAAAGCGGGTCGACGCATTTACATACACAGCCGCCGCATCGACTTCCTGCTGGAATCTGCGGGCGTTTGCATAATCTTGGGTCACGATCGCTTCCGAATGTTTGGTACTGAACCGGTCGATATGTTCCAAAGCCTCAGTCAGACTGTCAACCACTTTGATCGACAAAATAAAATCAAGATATTCCGTTGCCCAGTCCTCCTCGGTTGCCGGCTTCACTACCGTATGGCAGGCAACGGTAGCCGGACATCCCCGCAGTTCAACACCTGCTTGGTAAAACCGTTCAAGCAGCGACGGCAGCAACCGGCCAGCAACACTGCGATGAACCAGCAAGGTCTCCATCGAGTTGCAGACTCCGGGGCGCGAGACTTTCGCGTTAAAAGCGATATCTGCCGCCATAGTGAGGTCGGCCGACTCATCGACATAGGTATGGCAAATGCCGATCCCGGTTTCAATCACCGGCACCGTGCTATTTTCCACCACTGTTTGAATCAGTCCGGCGCCGCCGCGCGGGATGATCACGTCAATGTAGCGGTTCATTTTTAATAAGATATTCACCGCTTCACGATCGGTTGTCTCAACCAGGCCGATGGAGCCGGTCGGCAGACCAGCCGCGCCGGCCGCGCAAATCAGAATATCGGATAACACTTTATTAGATTCGATGGCTTCCGAGCCACCGCGCAAAATCACTGCATTGCCGGTTTTCAGGCACAAGCCGGCGGCATCGACCGTAACATTAGGCCTGGCTTCATAAATCATTGCAACCACACCGAACGGAACCCGGATTTTTTGAATATCCAGCCCGTTAGGCCGGCGCATCCCGCCCAGGCACTCGCCGACCGGGTCAGGCAAGGCGGCAACTTGCCGCAAACCGTCCGCCATGCCGCGAATCCGCTCCGGTGTCAGGCGCAAACGGTCCAACAGCGCCGCAGACAGACCTTTTGTTTCTCCTTGCATCATATCCCTGGCATTGGCGGCCAATATCCGCTCCTGCCCGGCTTCCAAAGCTGCCGCCATCGACAACAGCGCCTGGTTTTTCTCTGTCGTCGAACATTTTGCCAAACCACGGGCTGCCTGTTTTGCCAAGACGCCCATCGCTATCAGTTCTTTTTGCAAATCCATGCCGATCACCCCAGCGCTTATTTTTTGAATGAATCGTAAATTCGCTGATAATCCGGCGTTGGCGGGATCGATTTATAAATGTAGAGATGGACGCCGTTAGGGTCATTGATGACAAAGCTGCGTTCTCCCCACGGCTTATCCTTCAATTCTTCGCAGATAATCGCCCCGGCAGTTTTCAGTCTGGCATACTCTGCGTCAACGTCGGCCACTTCGAACGACAGAATCATCCCTTTGCCGGAAAACTTTTCCCCTGCCGCCAGGTCCGGCTGGACAAAACTCACTCCCATCGTGGTGCTGCCTTCGGCAACCAGTTCAATGTACCAGTCGTTCTCAAACACCAGTTCAAAGCCGAGATACTCCATGTAAAACTCTTTGGATTCCTGCAGTTTTCGTGTACTGATGGTTACGTCCATTCTTCTGGTTAACATATCGATTCCTCCGTTTCATGTCGGCAGAGCAGAACCATATTGTCCCGGTGCACGACTTCATCGTATGGCTTGTGCCCCAATAATCCTGCTATTTCATGGGTATGAGCGCCCATAATCTTTATTGTATCAGCCGCGTTATAATTTGCCAGCCCCCGCGCGATTTCCCACCCGTCCTGATTGACAATGCTGACCGTGTTGCCTTGTTCAAACGATCCCTCCACCGACTTGATCCCGGCGGCCAGCAAACTGGAGCCACTTTTTTGCAAAGCGAGTGCGCAACCTCGGTCGACAATCAGCCTCCCCTTGATCCGAGCGCCAAAAGCCAGCCAGCGTTTGCGGAATTGCAACCGGTTTTGCCGCGGCGGGAATAAAGTACCTACCTGCTTTCCTGCCAAAACAGCCTGAATAATTCCGTCCTTGGCGCCAGACGCAATCACCATCACAATCCCTGAGTTCATTGCCATTCGAGCAGCAGCCATCTTGGTCAGCATCCCGCCGGTGCCTCGCATCGTTCCGGCGCCACCGCAAATCGCTTCAACTTCCGGCGTAACCTCGGCAATTTCCTCGATCAGCCGGGCGCTGGGATCTTTCTGCGGGTTGGCTGTATATACGCCATCCACATCGGATAGGATGATCAGCAAGTCGGCATCGACAATCGCTGCCACATTTGCCGATAACGTGTCATTGTCGCCGATCTTGAGCTCGTCGATCGCAACCGCATCGTTTTCGTTGATGATAGGAATGACGCCAATGTCAAGCAGGGTCAACAGCGTATTGCGCGAGTTGGCGTAGCGCTTACGGTTGACCGAGTCCTCGCGGGTCAACAGGACCTGCGCCACAATCTGGCCATATTCGCCAAACAGCTTTTCATAAGTGTGCATAAGAATCCCCTGCCCCACCGCAGCTGCCGCCTGTTTCGCCGGAATCGTCTTTGGCTTTTCCTTCCAGCCCAACCGGTCCATTCCTGCGCCGACCGCGCCGGAACTGACCAGCAAAATCTGCTTGCCGGAATTTGCCGCATCGGCCAACTCCCTGACCAGATATTCGATGCGGGAATAATTGAGCTTGCCATTGGCATGGGTCAAGGTACTGGTCCCCACTTTGACAACAATCCGATGCGACGCCTGTAGCTGGCTCCTGTCAAACATCCTTCAGCCTCCTGTTACTCGCTGAATTCAAACTCCATCTCACGAATCCTCACTGTATCGCCATCTTTGATACCACGCTTGCGCAAAGCTTCATCAATGCCGTTGCGACGCAGGATGTTTTGGAAACGGCGCAAACTTTCTTCGTCATGGAAACGGGTCATCGCCACCAGGCGTTCGACATTCTTGCCTTCGACGATAAACGCGCCACTATCATCGCGACGAATCGTAAAGTCCGGTGAACCATCGTCAACAACCACCGGAATCACCGGGGTATCAGTCTTATCTTCTTTCGGCAACGTGGCCAGCATCTCGGCAATCCGCTGCACCAACGGCTGCAGACCTTCACCGGTAGCCGCAGAAACCGGGAACACTTCGCGGCCTTCCGCCTTGAGCGCTGCTTCAATTGAAGGATAGTTCGACCGGGCATCCGGCAGATCCATCTTGTTTGCCGCAATGATTTGCGGTCGACTGGCCAAACGTTCATTATAAGCTGCCAGCTCTTTGTTTATTTTCCGATAATCCTCCAGCGGATCGCGACCTTCCATGCCCGACACATCAAGCACATGAACAATCAACCGGGTCCGCTCGATATGCCGCAAAAAATCGTGCCCCAGTCCTTTGCCTTCATGCGCGCCTTCAATCAGGCCGGGAATATCGGCCATGACAAAATTGGTTTGGTCATCAATTTTTACGATGCCAAGCACCGGCGTCAGAGTAGTGAAATGATATGCAGCGATATCGGGCCGGGCAGCCGATACGGTCGCAATGATGCTTGATTTGCCCACACTAGGATAGCCTACCAGGCCAACATCGGCGAGCAGCTTCAATTCCATGCGCAAATTGCGTTCTTCGCCCGGTTCACCGTGCTCGGCAAAGGTCGGCGCCCGATTCACGCTATTGGCAAAACGTGCATTACCCCGACCACCCCGACCACCGCGACCCACGATAGCAGTCTGCCCGTCTTCTACCAGGTCGGCGATCAACTCATCGGTTTCTTCATCAAACACCAATGTTCCGACAGGCACTTTGACGACTACAGCTTCCGCATGACGGCCAAATTTGTTGGTGTCTTCGCCGTCGCCGCCTTTTTGCGCCTTAAATTTCTTTTTATAACGAAAATCCAGCAGCGTATTCATGTTACGATCAGCCAGAAATACAATGTCGCCGCCCCGTCCTCCGTCGCCGCCATTCGGTCCGCCTTTCGGCGCATACTTTTCTCGACGGAAACTCGACATGCCGTCGCCGCCATCGCCTGCCTTAATACTGATTTTTGCTCTATCGATAAACATGAGTCGCTCCTTTTCGGTCTTCGCCGCCATTTGAAATTTTGTTCGCTTTCATTACATTGGGAAAACAATGTAATTTAACTAGTTCTTACTTCGCGTCCGACAGTAAAAATTCCTGTGTTATGCCGGATGTATTGTGATATTTCCGTTATATTGCAATGAATCCCACGGAAAAACCGTGGGATTCATTGCAATATATAACAAATTATATATTTTCTTTGCAATTTTCTCAGTACTTTATCTACTGTGCTTGTTCCACAGGATAAATGCTGATTTGGCGAAGATCCCGGCCCCGCCGTTCAAAAGCTACCTTGCCGGCAACTTTGGCAAACAGAGTATGATCGCTCCCCATACCGACATTACGTCCCGGATGGAAACGAGTACCCCGTTGGCGAACCAGAATGCTGCCCGCCGGTACAATCTTGCCATCTGGCTCTTTAGTACCCAGACGCTGCGAGTGACTGTCCCGACCGTTACGGGAACTGCCCACGCCTTTTTTATGTGCAAAGCGTTGAAGATCAAACAAAAACATCGGTTTCACCTCCTAATTTCACGAATCCGGATATGAGCCGGATAAATTCTTTGAATTTCTGATAATCCGAGAAACATCGTGGCCAATATGGCTTCCGTCAAATCATCCGGTTCCTGTATCAACTGAACCGAGATATCGCCTGAATCCGCATTCCACGACAGTTCCCGCCGCAAATGTTTGTCTAGTCCCAAAAATACCGAATCTGTCAGAACTGAAACCGCCGCACATACGATGTCTTTGCCATTCGGCCCGGCATCAGCATGTCCTTTGGCAGAAAATCCGCAAATTTTGCCGGTGCAGTTTCGTTCAATTACAATCCGGATCATACCTAGGCTTCGATTTTTTCAATCGAAACTTTTGTGTAAGGTTGACGATGGCCCTGACGACGACGATAGTTGGCTTTGGATTTGTACTTGTAGACCAGGATTTTTTTGTCCTTGCCCTGTTTCAGTACTTTAGCCGTCACTTTCGCGCCTGCGAGATAAGGGGTTCCGAGTTTTACACTGCCGTCTTCCACAACGGTCAGCACGTCGGAAAACACAACCTGCTCATCAATCTCGCCGGCCAGCTTCTCAACGAAGAGTACATCGCCTTCAGCCACCCGATACTGTTTGCCACCTGTTGCAATTACTGCGTACATTTTTGCACCTCCTTATTACTTTGGACTCGCCGGATACGGTACCGCCTAAAGCGGATTTGAGACCTCTCCGTGCGGTTTGGGAAACCATGCGGACAAAGCCGCATAAGAATCTTAGCACAGCTCACCGTCAATGTCAATCAGACTGTTCAGGTTGGTCGATTTCATCGACCGGCTCCCCTGCTGGTTTCTTTTTTGCGCTGCTGCGTCTGCGGCGACGCTTTGTCTTTTTTGCCGTGAGTTCTCCTGGTTCAGCAGTTTCAGCTTCCGTTGCCGATTTTATCTGCTTTGTTGCCGGTTCTTCCGCTAGTTGCGGGGACTCAGTCGACTCACCAGTCATAGAATTGCCATCGGCCGGTTTCTTTTTCTTACGGCGGCGGCGCTTGCTCTTCTTGACTGCGACTTCTTCCGGTTCACCAACCTCATCCACGCTTGCCGCTTCAGTCTCTGCCAGGTCAACATCCGTAGGCATTTCCTGCTGAACGTTTGGTACTGCAGCATCTTCAGCCGGTTTCTTCTTCTTACGGCGACGGCGCTTGCTCTTCTTGACCGCGGCTTCTTCCGGTTCA
This sequence comes from Sporomusaceae bacterium, assembly GCA_018434355.1. Lineage (GTDB taxonomy): Bacteria > Bacillota > Negativicutes > UBA1444 > UBA1444 > UBA1444. The sequence continues at coordinate 229,699 of JAHDPL010000019.1, forward strand.
CCAGTCTCATCCGCACTTTCCGTTTCGCTGGCCGACAAGACAGGTTCCTGCGCCGGTTCCTGCTGAACATTTGGTACTGCAGCGTCTTCCGTCGGCTTTTTCTTCTTGCGGCGGCGGCGCTTGCTCTTTTTGACTGCGGCTTCTTCCGGTTCACCAACCTCGTCGGCGCTGCCTGTATCATCCAACGTCGGAACGGATTCCATCAGCGGCACAGCCTCCGTAGGATCTGAAGCAGCTTCCAACACTATATCTGCAGGTGACTCGTCGACTTTCTTCTTGGTTTTGCGGCGGCGTCGCGGCTTTTTGGCAGTAGCGGGAACTTCCGTGGATTCCAGGATTGTTGCTTCTTCAGCAAAATCCTCAAATTCAGGCAGAGAATCATTTGCGTCCTCTTCAGTCTTCTCGCCAGCATCTCCGGCAGCCAAACCAATCGCTTCGGCAATCGTCATCTTATTGCTGCGCCGCCGCCGTCGCGGCTTTTTGGCCGATTCGCCCGTTTCAGCGCCTTCCAGTTGTGGCGCGACAATCTGCAGTTCCGATTCTTCCGGTTCATCATCTTCCAGCAGAGGCTCCCACAGCGATCCGGCCATCGCAGTTAATCGCGCCTCCAATAGACTAGCCGGGTCGACGACCGCCTCCATGGCAAATTTCTCCGCCAGTAGCGGCATCATGTCATCCGGAGTCAGACCGGACAGGTCTGCTTCGGCCTCCCCTGCATCATCCCTCGCGGTCTGGCGGCTCGACTTGCGCACCCTTTTCGGTTCAGCCGAACGATGTAGCGCTTTTTTGCCTTCTAGAATTGAAAACACTTCCGGTTGCAGCCCGTCAACCGTCTCAACCGTCAAGTCGATTCCCAGTTCTGACTCCAATTCTGACAGGATCGTCTTTTCAGCGAAACTTTCGGCAATCCGGGGATGAAGTTGGATAACCAGCTGCGCTCCCGGCCGCTTGCCGGCAATCCGGCGCAACTGCCGTAAAATCGAAATCACCAGCGTGTCCGAGGATTGCATGATCCCGCGGCCGCCACAGCAAGGGCACGGTTCATACAGCGTGCCTTCGTAAGTTTGGCGGGCTTTTTTGCGGGTCATTTCAACCAAACCCAGTTCGGTAAGGCCAAGCACGTTGGTTTTGGTATTATCTGCTTTCAACCGGGCTTCCAGCTCAAGCAAGACCGCTTTTTTGTGGGTCTCTTTCTGCATGTCGATAAAGTCAGCGACAATAATTCCGCCGATATCGCGCAGCCGCAGTTGACGGGCAATTTCCGCCACCGCTTCCATGTTTGCGCGAAAAACCGTGTCCGCCAGATTTGAATGGCCGGTAAAACGACCGGTATTAACATCAATTACCGTCAAGGCTTCGGTTTTGTCAATGATCAGATACCCGCCGCATTTGAGGTCGACCCGGCGATCAGCCAGGCGGTTCCATTCGTCCTCAATCCCGTAGTGAGTAAAGATTTCTGTTTTTCCTTTATACAAATGAATCTTTTTCACCAGATCCGGCGATAAAAATTTGGCCAGTTCGACCATACGTGCGTGAGCTTCAGCATCATCAATCACAACTTCTTCGATGTCATCTTTGACATGGTCGCGGATAATCCGAATCACCAGGTCGGCGTCACGATAGAGCAGCAACGGTGCTTTGGCTTTCTTGGCTTTGGCGGTCAGCGCCTCCCACAAGTTCGCCAAGTATTGGAAATCTCGCGCCAGTTCCTCTTCACTATGCCCTTCCGCAACAGTCCGCACAATGACACCCATACCCTTGGGACGGATTTTTTCCGCCAACTTGCGCAAGCGGGAACGCTCTTCCGCCGACTCAATGCGTCGGGAAATCCCCACATAATCGACACTGGGCATCACGACCACATAACGGCCGGGAATCGAGAAATGGGTCGTTGCGCGCGGACCTTTGGTCCCCATGGCGTCCTTGACGATCTCTACCATGATTTCTGCGCCAACAGTCAAATTGTCTTCTTCAACCAGTCGCTGAAAAGATTTGTGAGGAAAAATATCTCCCGCATAAAGAAATGCGTTTTTGCCGATCCCAATGTTGATAAACGCAGCCTGCATCCCTGGCAGGACATTTTCCACCCTACCCTTGTAAATGTTCCCAACCATATGATTGCTCTCTGTCCGCTCTACCGCCACTTCCAGCAGTACACCGTCATCAGCCAGCGCCATACGGATTTCTTCGGGAATCACATTGACGACGATTTTTTTCGCCATGGAATATCCCCTTACATTTTATTAAATTTCAAACGCTGTCTTCTGTCCAGCGTTGGTTTCCGCTCTGAGCGCCATGCGACAGTAAGCCGTATCGCCGACCGGAAAACCGAATTGTTCCACCAAAGCCCGCATGACTTCCTGGGGTTTGACAGCACCGCCGGGCGTCATACGCAACCAAAACCTCACCGCAAACGACTCGGCAGCGGCTTCTGTTTCCAATTCTCCCACCAGATAATTTTTTAAATCCATCGTCTTGATGCCTTTGGGAGAACGCCGCAGATAGGTCACCGATTCGCTCTGTTGAAGCCGTTTGACTGCCGCTTCAGCTGCTGCAACTTGCTCCGCCCCAACAAGACCAGTGGTTCGCGCCTGATACGCGGCAAGATTCAGTTCGGCAGCCAAAGACGCATTGGAAGATACAGGTTGCGCTGCAACCAAAACCAAACCGGGTGGCAGTTTTTCCGACAGACTGCGGCTAAATTGTTTGGCGTCAACTGCCTCGCTCATTTCCACATCGACGTATTCCGCCTCGCTGGCAATCCCTACTCCCAGCGCCGGTCCGAAAGACAATCTCATATGCGGATTGAAGCCGACGCTATAAGCCACCGGCAACTTGGCCCGCCGAAACGCTCGCTCTATCGCCCGGCCGAAATCGAGATGCCCGACATATTTGACTGCTTCTCCCTTTTTAAGTGCGATACGAAATTTTTCCATCGGCTTAAGCCCTCCAGTCGATGACAGACACGCCGAGGTCCTGGCACACGCCGCAGCCAGTACAGTCAGCATGACGACAATCCTGCGTCAGCGAACCCTTCTGAGCCTCAACCCACTCCGCTGCCAGCCATTCCTGAGATACGCCTGATGTCAGATGAGTCCAAGGCATGATTTCATGTGCTGCACGCTGCCTAACCGTATAAAAATCGGGATCGATCCTGGATGCAGCAAAAGCGGCGTCCCAAATATCTGCGCGGAAATGCTCGCTCCAGCCATCAAACCGCGCGCCATTGCGCCAAGCTTCGAGCAAGGTTTTGCCCAGACGGCGATCACCCCTGGCAAAGACCCCTTCGAGCCGGCTGGTCGGTGCATCATGCCAATTGAAACTGATTCGGCGGTCACGCAATGCACCACGCAGCAATCGCTGGCGACGCTCCATTTCTTCGGCGGGAATTTGGGCAAACCACTGGAATGGGGTATGCGGTTTGGGCACAAAGGTCGACACGCTGACCGACACCTTGCAACGGGCCGGATTGCGCGACAGGGACAGAACTTTGCGCGCCAGCTCAGCGATTGCCAGAACATCTTCATCAGTTTCCGTCGGCAAGCCGATCATAAAATAAAGCTTGATTCCAGCCCAGCCGGAGCGAAATGCGGCGCCGGCCGCCTCAAACAGGTCAGCTTCTGTAACGCCTTTGTTAATCACGTCGCGCAAACGTTGCGTGCCAGCCTCGGGAGCGAACGTCAGACCAGAGCGACGGACTTTCTGGATTTCATTGGCCAACTCGATGGAAAAGCTGTCAATACGAAGTGAAGGCAATGACAGACTGACTCTTTGCGGCGCAAATTCGGCGAGCAAAGAATGCGCCAGTTCACGCAGGCAGGAATAATCGGCGGAGCTGAGTGACACCAATGAAATTTCGTCATATCCGGTATTATCGGTCAATTCTTGGGCCAATCGCATCAATGTGGCCGGTTTTCGTTCCCGCACCGGCCGGTAGATGACTCCTGCCTGACAAAATCGACAGCCGCGCGTGCAGCCGCGAAACAATTCCAGCATGATTCTGTCATGGACAGTTTCCAAATAGGGAACGATTGGTCGAACCGGAAAATAGGCGCCATCTAGATCCGCTACCACCCGTTTGGCAATCACAGACGACAGCTCCGGCCTTTTGGGCTTTACTCCCGCACAAGTCCCGTCCGCATTGTAATCGACATGATAAAATGCCGGCACATACAGACCCTGTATCCGGGCAAGTTTTTCCAGCACCTCCGGGCGCCCTCCCGCACGCCCCGACTGGTTCCATTCTGCAATCACGGCAGCGATTTCGCCGATGATTTCTTCGCCCTCGCCAATGACAAAGCAATCAAAAAAGTCCGCCACCGGTTCCGGATTAAAAGCACAGGGTCCTCCACCAATCACCAACGGATCATTCCCGGACCTGTCGGCGGCCAGCAGCGGAATACCTCCCAGATCAAGCATTGTCAGGATATTGGTGTAGGTCATTTCATATTGCAGGGAAATCCCCACTGCATCAAACTGCTGCAGCGGCGTGTGTGTTTCCAGACTGCACAGCAGATCGCCGCTACTTCGCATCACGGCTTCCATATCGGGCCAGGGGCAGTATGCCCGCTCGGCATAAGTATCTGTCCGTTCGTTCAAAATACCATACAGGATCTTCAGCCCAAGGTTCGACATCCCGACATCATAAACATCCGGCAACACCAAGGCAAACCGGACATCTACCTTGGCCGGGTCCTTTTGGATCATATTCCATTCGCCGCCGGTATAACGGGCCGGTTTGGCAACCGAACCCAGTGCAGTGTCATTTAATTGCAACTACATTGTCCTCCGTTTCAAAACTTGTTCAGACTGGTTCAAAACATTAATTTTTGCTGACGCGACTGGATATTCAGCAAAATACCGACACTGATCAGGTTGGTTGTGAGCGCGCTGACGCCGTAACTCATAAATGGCAACGGAATTCCTGTAACCGGCATAATGCCGATGGTCATGCCGATGTTGACCATGACATGGAAAGCCATCATCGAAGTAATTCCCGCCGCCAGCAAAGCGCCGAACTTATCGCGAGCATTTTGCGCGGTTTTTACGCCCCGGTACAACAACAGAAAATACAGCGCCAGGATTACGATTGAGCCGATGAAACCTAGTTCTTCGCCAATCACAGCAAAGATAAAGTCAGTATGATTCTCCGGCAAAAAATTCAACTGGCTTTGTGAACCGGCAAATAAACCTTTGCCAAACAATTGCCCTGACCCGATGGCGATTTTCGACTGAATGATGTGATAACCTGCGCCAAGCGGATCGACATTCGGATCAAGAAAAACTGTCAGGCGGGATTTTTGATAATCCTTCAGAAAGAACCAAAAAGCAGGCATGCAGGCGGCGCCCGCGCCTAGTATCTTCAACAGCAGTTTGACGTCGATGCCGGCCACAAATACCATACCCAGCAATATCGCCAAGAATACCAATGAAGTGCCCAAGTCCGGTTGCTTCAATACCAGTAGGAACGGTACGATGACAAAGGCGCCAACTGGCAGCAAATCCCAAACGCTTTTCATTTTTTCTTCTCTCGAATCAAGCAAGTGTGCCAACGATATGATCATGATCAATTTGGCAAATTCGGACGGTTGGATAGTAATCGGTCCGAGTTGAATCCAACGCTGCGCACCGAGCGCCGATTGCCCGACAAACATAACGGCAATCAGCATCAATAGGTTCACGCCATAAAGAAGATTGCCCAGCGGCCCAAGAATCCGGTAATCAAACCGCAGCATCACTAATATCAGCACGAAATTGATCACGGCAAACATACCCTGCCGCTGAACAAACCAGTAGCGATCTTCGCTTGGTGTATTGATATGTGTGGCGCTGCCGATCATCAGGATACCAATGCCCACCAACGCCAGGGTTGAAAAAATCATCCAAAAATCGATATTACGAAATGAACGTCGATCAATCATCCGTTACAAAAAATCCTTTCCTGGCAAGCGACGGGCCAGTGCAGTAAAAACCCGTCCTGCCGGCGTAGACGGTTGCCGGATCAACATCGGCTCGCAACGCAATGTTGCAAGCGTTACCGCTTCGTCTTCCGGAATCGTTCCCAACAAAGGGATTCCTACCGAATCAGCAATTTCTGTTTCGCTCGGAATCAAGTTGCTCTTTAAGTGCTCGCTGCAATAACGGTTGACCACCAAATACAAATCCGTCAGGCCCTTTGCCGTAAATTCGGTCACCAGTCGTTCCGTGTCGCGAATGGCAGTCGCCTCAGTCGTCGTGACCAAAATCGCCCTTCCGGCTACTGCGGAGGCCCGCTGCGGAATCGGTTCCAGCCCTGGGGGACAATCCAGCAACACCATGTCAAACTGTTCGGCCAATTGTCTGCACAAAGCATCGAGGCTTTTTTCGGTTATCTCATCCATCGATCGATTTTGCGCCGCCGGCAACAGCCAGAGTTTTTCAATCGTCGAGTGTTTGAGAATCGCATCGCGTGGCCGGCAATTGCCTGACAATACATCGATTAAATCAAACAGCACCCGGTCATCCAGCCCCAAACACAAGTCGAGGCAACGCAAACCGACGCTGAGGTCGACTACGACCACCCGCAGTCCTTCCATCGCCAAGGCAGCGCCAAGATTGACCACCAATGAGCTTTTGCCGGTACCGCCTTTACCGGATGCAACCATCCAGACGTTGTTCATGTTCCTCCTCACAATGCCGTCCCTGGAAGCGGTTTGCGCACTGCTTCCGTAGTCGGCGGCTTGAGATTGAACGCTGTTTCAAGAATTTTTCGGGCAATCGGTCCGGCTGAAGTTGAGCCATAACCACCCTGTTCAATAATGACCGCCACTGTGATCCGCGGGTCGTTGAACGGACCGTAAGCGACAAACAAACCATGGTCGTCGCCGTGCGGATTTTCGGCTGTACCGGTTTTGCCGGCTACAGCCACCGGGAAATTGGCAAAAACACCCGCCCCGGTACCGCCGGCTTCCGAAACGCCGCGCAAGCCGTCGCGCACCAACTTCAACGTGGCCGGACTGATTTCAACCCGCCCCATTTCTTCTGGTTTTGTCACACTGATCACTTCGCCTTTAGCGGACAGGATTTTCCCCACTACATGCGGTCGCCAACGAATGCCTCCGTTGGCAATCTCACTCATCAATACCGCCATCTGCAGCGGTGTTGCCAGATGGAAACCTTGACCGATCGCTGCATCAAAAGTTTCCGCCAGATACCAATCTTCCTTAAACACCTTCTCCTTGTAAGCCCGATTAGCTACCAATCCGTCGGATTCTCCCGGCAAATCGATGCCGGTAAATGAGCCCAAACCAAACAATCGCGCATAGCGTTCCAGCGCATCAATGCCCAGTCGGTTGCCTAGTTCGTAAAAATAAACATTATCCGACATCGACAAGGCCTGGTGGAAATTGATCCAGCCAAGCGCTTCGCCGGCCGCATTTACCTTTGGCACCAGCCAGTGCTGACCGGAGTCAAAGATTAGTTCCTCTGCAGTAACTTTTTTCAGATCCAGCGCCGCAACGCCGGTAACGATCTTGAATGTCGATCCTGGTGGGTATTCGCCGGCTATCGCCCGATTGTCCATCGGGTGAAATGGATTCTCATTGATCGCTTTCCAATTCTTTGTCGAAATGCCGCCAATAAAATGATTCGGATCAAATGCCGGACGACTTACCATCGCCAAAATTTCGCCTGTTTTGGGATTCATCACGACCACTGCGCCGGCCTGGGCCTTTTTATGCCGAGTCTGTGTCTGAAGGTAGCGCAATTGTTCGTCCAGGGCATCCTCAGCTGCCTTCTGCAACCTGTAGTCGATGGTAAGCACCAGGTTGTTGCCGGGAACAGGGTCTTTTTTTGCCAGCACCTGCACCATTCGACCGGCAACATCGACTTCTATCTGGCTTCCACCGTCGCTTCCCTTGAGTTGGCGGTCATAGCGCCGTTCCAGGCCAGACTGGCCAATCAGATCTGCGGCCCGGTATCCCTGGTTGCCGAGTGAAGCCAGCTCCGCCTCTGAAATCTCGCTGACATAACCGAACATATGCACACCCAACTTGTTGTGAGTGTAACTGCGAACTGGCAATACTTCGACGACAACTCCAGGCAATTCCGCCTTCATTTCTTCGATTTTTGCCACGATATCCTGGCCGACGTCAATTTTCAACCGCACCGGTTCAAACGAACTTTTACTTTTTGCCAACCGATCGTTAATTTCCTGTGCATCCATGCCAAGGATAGCTGCCGTTTTTGTAACGACCACCTGTGATACTGCTTTATTTCCTGGAAGAATCGACACCGAAAAGCCCGGACGGCTGGTAACCATCAGCACCCCATTACGATCGTAAAAATCGCCCCGGGGGGCCACCACATTGACGTTTCTGGTGCGGTTTCCTTCGGCAAGACGCTGATACTCATGTCCCTTGACCAATTGCAGATAGCCCAGGCGACTGATCAGCGCCGCAAAAATCAGGACCAGCACCAGCGTCAGGATGTTGAGCCGTTGCTCCATATTCTTGATTTGCATTTTCAAAATTCAACAAGCCTCATTATTTTTTTGCTTGACGGCGTATCAGCCAGATCATCAGAAAATGAACCGGAACCGCCAGTAAAATGTGATAAGCGGCTGCCGGCAGAACCTGCAGCAACAAAGCAGCAATCTGTCGCTCCTGGCCATAAGCCAGCAAAAACAGCATAGCCACCATCGCAGCGCCCACCGTAGCGGCGGCAACCGCCACCAGCGGCAATAACAGGCTCCCCTGATTCACTTTGCGTTCATATAGACCGACCAAAAAGCCCAGCAACATCTTTGACAACACATTGTAACCAAAGGGGCCCACTGACAACAAATCCTGCAATAACCCGCCGAAAACTCCGCATAAAAGCCCCGTTTCCCTGCCCGCCGACAAGGCTGCCGAGACAGTCACCACCAGTACCAGATCCGGTCTGACGCCGCCGATGGCTAGTACGGGAATCACCGTGGACTGCAACGACACGGCAATTGCCATCATGACAAATAGAAACAGCGTCTTCATGGGGTTGCGGGAATCCTTTCGGCAGTAATAACAAATACCTCTTCCAGTCTGGTGAAATCTACGGATGGACGAATCAGGGCATGTTTCATCAAGCCGCCTTCATCGTCCAAAACATCCATCACTTCGCCAATCAGCAGGCCCTTGGGGTATATTCCGCCGAGCCCCGAAGTCATGATCTTATCGCCTTTGATTACATCGCCGTCACGGGTCAGATTTTTCATCCGCAAACTGGACAGCTGGGCCGGATTGCCTTCCACGACCCCCACCGCCCTTGACTGCGGGCGCTGTATCATCGCCGACGCCGAAGAACCACTGTCCAGCAGCAAGCGGACCTTGGCTGTTCCTCCATAGGCTTCCATGACATGGCCGACCAACCCCTGCGTCGAAACGACCGGCATATTCACTCGCAAGCCATCTTGCGTCCCCCGGTTGATCATGATGCTGTAACTGAAAGTCCCCGGATCCCTGCCAATAACGGTGGCCGCTTTCATTTGAAACGTCACCGACTTGCCGCGAAACTCGAGCATAGCCTGCAACCGCTCATTTTCCGCCGCTTTTTCCGTCAATTGAAATACCACTTGACGCAATTCCTGGTTCTCGGCGCGCAAGGCCTGATTTTCCTGAAAAACCGTTGCCACATCTCGGGTAAAATCACCACTACGGCGTAAAATTTGAGCTAAGCCAGAAAATACGTAATCAAATGGCGTCATTACCGTTGCCGCCAAATTTGCCATCAACGGATAGCGGGTTTGCACCCGAGCCGCCGATACAGCCAGCAAAAAAACGGTGATAAAGGCCACGCAGAGCACGACCGTTTTTTTGTCAAACCAGCGCACGATGCTGTTCTCCTTTAATTACTCTTTTTGATCGTCATGGTGACGCGTTTCATGGTTTCCAGGTCTTCAGCCACGATGCCGGTGCCTTTGGCCACGCAGTCCAGCGCATCTTCGGCCACAATGACCGGCATGCCGGTCTCCTTGGTCAACAATTTGTCCAGACGTCGCAGTTGTGAACCGCCACCGGTCATGACAATGCCGCGGTCCATGATATCGGCCGACAACTCGGGCGGCGTCTTTTCCAGTGTAACTTTGACAGCGTCAACGATCGCGCTGACAGGTTCCGACAGCGCAAGTTCGATTTCCCGCACCGATACCGGCAATGTTTTCGGCAAACCGGTCACCAGATCGCGACCGCGGATATCCATTGACTCTTCTTCCGGCGAAGGCATGGCCGAACCGATACTCATCTTGACGATTTCGGCGGTTCTTTCACCAATCAGCAGATTGTAGGTGCGTTTCATATATTGGATAATCGCTTCATCCAGCTCATCGCCGCCAATCCGAATTGATCGGCTCGACACGATTCCACCGAGAGAAATGACCGCGACCTCAGTCGTACCGCCGCCGATATCCACCACCATGTTGCCTGTAGGGTCATGCACCGGCAAACCAGCGCCAATCGCTGCCGCCATAGGCTCTTCGATCAGATAAGCTTCACGCGCTCCTGCCTGAATGGTGGCATCTATAACAGCGCGTCGCTCAACTTCGGTCACGCCGGAAGGAACACCGACAACGACCCGCGGTCGGAAGAACGAAAAGCCGCCGGTTGCCTTCTGGATAAAGTACTTCAACATCGCCTGTGTCGTGTCAAAATCGGCAATAACTCCGTCTTTCAGCGGCCTGATTGCCACAATGTTGCCAGGGGTACGCCCCAACATCTTTTTTGCTTCCTCGCCAACGGCGAGAATTTCTCCCGTATCCTTTTGAATCGCCACCACTGAAGGTTCGCGCAATACGATTCCTTTACCCCGCATCGACACCAGAGTGTTTGCCGTGCCCAAATCAATCCCCATATCCTTGGAAAAAGAATCAAAAAACTTCATTATTACCGTCAACCTCCTACAGAATCCCTTTTTCTTTCAGACTGATATATTTCCCATCGCCCAGAATCAAGTGGTCCAACACCGGAATGTCCAACAGGCTTCCAGCCTCCACCAGCTTGCGCGTCAACGCGACATCTTCCGGACTGGGCGTCGGATCGCCGCTCGGGTGGTTGTGAGCCAGAATTACTGATGCAGCCCGGCAATTAATTGCTTCGCGAAACAATTCCCTTGGGTGCACGATCGAAGCATTCAAACTGCCAATCGAAATGACCGCCGTCTTTAGTATGTGATTTTTCGTCGATAGCAACACCGCCAAAAAATGCTCGCGCGATTCATAACGAAATCGCGGCAAAAGCAGTGCCGCCACATCATCGGGAGTCTTAACCGTCAATCGCTGCGCCGGTTCCAGCAGGGCAACCCGGCGTCCCAACTCAATCGCCGCTAAAATTGTACTCGCTTTGGCGGCGCCGATTCCTTTGACCTGTTCCAATGCTTCGGCTGTCGCACCGCCCAAGCCTGCCAGTCCGCCCTGTTGTTCCAGCAGATGTTCCGCCAAACGAAGCGCCGATTCATCCTGATTGCCGCTTCGCAGCAAAATCGCCAAAAGTTCCGAATTGCTCATCACCTGCGCACCATTGTCCAGCAATTTTTCCCGCGGTCGCTCGTCACTCGGCAATTCTTTAATCATCAGCGGGTGCCGCATCGCTGTCGCCAACTGAACCGTCATGGCAGCAATACTCCCAACTCATTCAACTGACAGGACAACACCTGCAGTGGCAAGCCGACTACATTATAATAACAACCATCGATTCGCTTGACGAAAACGGCGCCAAGTCCTTGAATCGCATAAGCGCCAGCTTTGTCCAGCGGTTCTCCCGAAGCCACATAACGTTCGATTTGTTGCGCCGACAGTTCCGCCAGCGTAACCTTGGTTTCCACTGCTGTGACAAAACTTCGCTGCGGCGCCAAGACAGCCAATCCCGACCAAACGCTATGCGTTCTGCCGGATAGTTTTTGCAGCATCTGCACGGCATCCACAGCCCCAGTCGGTTTGCCAAACATGACTTCTGCCAGCGCAACCACCGTATCGGCGCCGATCACGATATCGTCCTGATTGCCCTGGGCCGCTACCGCTTTCGCTTTTGCCAGCGCACATTGTTTCACGTATTCAGCCGGTTGCAATCCTGTCGTATTTGTTTCGTCCGCTTCACTAGGAATCACCCGAAAACTGACGCCGATTTGCTTCAACAATTGTTCTCGCCGCGGCGACGCAGACGCAAGAATTATTTCCGTAATCAAGACCTCCTAAAACCGCCGGAACAAAAACAAGGCCAAGGCAATCCCAACCACGCTGATAAGGTTCGGTTGCAGCACAAAACCTAGTTTGACCTGCATCACAAACAGGTTGATGCTTGCCGGCGCCATGTCGAATATCGTATATTTTTTTACCAGATAAGGGGCTATATCTGCCAATGCAGCGCTGCTTGCAATCAATTCCCCCAGCAATCCACCCAACAGGGCGCCTGTAAGCAAAAACAGCAACAGCACAAGTACCCCTTTGGTCTTATCTCCCCGCAATTTATTTCCCTCCCGCACTTATCACCGTACTTCTTAAAAATATAACATTCGCTGCGCAACAGAAAAAGTCCTTGCCGCCACAAGGACCTGCCGGTATCATTTTACACCATAAAACAACCCTACAGCAAGGAAAACAAGGAAAAGGCCGAGGTATATTTCCTCGACCTTCCCCCAGTTACTGCACTACTTGATGTGGTGAGCCAGTGAAGCTGTCCGCTCACGCACTTTATCCAACAATCCCTGCAACTTGACCATTTGTCTTTCATGTGTTCCTCGGCCGATAACACCGACTTCGTCAAACGCTTCGATATCAAAATAGAACCGGTTTCCATCAATTTTAGCCAAAGTCGCCTTGACACTTACCGTCATTCCCAAAGCACTTGGCGCCTGGTGGTTGAATGTCATCGCGGTTCCCACCGTAATAAATCCGCTTTGGTAAGGAAAATTGGGCTTGAGAACTTCAATTGCCGCGCGAATCATCAAATCAACATAAGTAGGTGTCGCCAGCAAAGTCTCCAGCGAATCCCGCCCCATGCCGCGAGCCGTGTCCGACTCCTCAATCCTCTTCTGAAGCACTGCGCTCATACCGACTTTGTATTCAGGCATCTTTTCCATTTCTCCAACCCCCTTCACTGAAATTTCAAACTATTTCCTGTCTTTATTTTACATCCATTGTAAAATTTCAGCAAGGGGATTTGGGAGACTTATCAGAAAAATCTTAGGCCATAAAAATCGCAATATAGGCTGTGGTCAATACAATCGCCATCAATACGGCAAACACCAACATTCCTTCCCGCGTGCAAGGATAGCCAAAATGAATAAATTCACCAAAGAAACCGCGGCGATTCAAAAAACTCTTTTGCTGGTCCCGCTGGCGGAACCATTTGCATTTTCGTTCCGGCCCGATAATCCATGCGGTAATGAACATCATCACAATCCAACCGACAAAAGTAATCGCGACCCGTTCAGCAATCTGCAATCGTCATCCCTCACTCTTTCAACAAATCCAGTCCCGTCAGACCCAGTATCATTTTGTATTTTCTGCAGTACGGAGAATAATCTCCGGATTTTGCCGCTGCAACTCACGCGCAAGTTTTTCGTAGAACTCATCGTTTGCCTTGAACAGCAGGGCGTGCGGATTTTTTTTGCCTTGCCTTTGCACCAATAACACCCGCATTGGATTGGAATCTAATGAAGAATATTGGTGAGAAAAGTCACTGACTCCCAGTTCACGCAGTAGCATGCGCTTTCGTAGCGGCATCAGCATGCGCATTTCCCCTGCAGTAGCCTGCCATGCTTTGAAGTAGCCCAGTCCGCTCATTTGCGCCAGAATCCGTCCTTCTTCAACAATGAGTTCATATTGGAACGCGCAACGCCAAATAATCAGTCCCAAAAAGAACGGAATATAGGCAATACCAATCAAACTGCCCTTAGTCAGCCAGCTATAAATCTCCCAGGCGCTCATCGCCAACCAGATCGCGATTACAACGAATAGCCAACGTTTATTATCGGGATCAACAGTCGACACGGTTCTCAGCTTCATCCACTTCTCTCCATCCACTTAAGGTTTCGTATGCTATTATAAGCCATCTGCAAAAAATCCGCCAGATGCAGTCTGCGGGAATGAGCCAACGCAACTGCATGTGACGGATTTTTTGCATTTTTAGTTTTTCAACGACGAACAGTAATTACTTGCCGGGGAAGAACGGCCATACCATCGGAATGATGATGATCGATACAATCATGCAGACGATAATCAAACCAATACCAGGTTTGACATAGTCCATGAATTTGTAACCGCCAGGGCCAAGCACCAAGGTGTTGGGCGGCGTACCGACCGGCGTCGCGAACGCGCAGGAGGCGGCAATGGCAATCGCCATCAATACTGCATGCGGGCTGGCGCCCAATCCTTTGGCAATCCCGATGCCAATCGGCGCGAGTAGCGCAGTCGCAGCAGTGTTGGACATGAACTGAGTCAGACCGCAGGAGAGTGCAAACAAAACGATCGTAACGAGCAGTGGTCCTGGGCTGCCGCCCATGGCGCCAACTACCCAGTTGGCAATCAATTTACCGGCGCCGGATTTGTCCATCGCGGTCGCGACAGGCAGCATGCCGGCGAACAGGAAGATGGTGACCCAGTCGATCCCTTTATAGGCATCTTTTTCACCGATACACTTGGTGATGACCAGAAACAACGCGCCGATTGTTGCGGCGATTTCCAACGGGAACTTTTTGATATCAAGCGCCATTACTACAACAACGAAAATCAGCGTCAATCCGGTCAACCATTGCTTTATCGAACTGGTGTCGCCTGCTTTGGCTTCGGCTGCCGCATCTGCATCCAGTTCGGCCACCGCACCGGCTTTGGGCAGCAAATGTTTACCGATAAAGATCATGTAAATGATCCCGGCAACCGTCAACGGAATGCCGATCCAGGCGAATTCGAAGAATCCAAATGGTTTCAGGCCTGCCGCTTTCAAAGCGCCGGCAGCGATGATGTTCGGCGGGGTGCCGACGAGGGTGATCGTTCCGCCTAGACCGGCAGCAAATGCCAGCGGCATCATCTGACGGTTGACCGGAATCCGGGCGACAGTACAAATACCACTGATAACTGGAATCAGGCAAGCAGTGGTAGCAGTATTGGAAGTAAATGCAGATAAAATTCCGGCAACCGCCATACTGCCGAACATCAGCGAATTTTCGCCGGTACCGGTAAATCTGACAACGGTAGTGCCGATTTTCTGAGCCAGGCCGGTGTGGAACATCGCTGCGCCGATGACGAACATCGCTGCGAACAGGACAACCGTGGAGTTGGACAGCCCGGAGAACACTGTGTTCATCGGAATGATGCCGAGAACGCCGCAGGCGATCGCGCCCGCCATCGCAGTCACGGCAAGTGGCAGTAATTCGGTTACGAAAAAGAACGCGACGAAGGCTAGAACGATAAGGGTCATTGTTGCATTATCCAACTGAAGTTCCTCCTTTATATTGGGGAATTTTCGGGGAGTTAGGTTAGGCGAAGCAACACACTTGACAAGCAGTGCTTCGCCTGCCTGCAACTATTACTTGAGCATGGCCAGCATGGTGCCAGCCGCAACGGCAGTGCCAATAACGCCGGACACGTTCGGTCCCATCGCGTGCATCAGCAGGAAGTTTGACGGATTGGCCTTTTGACCGACGATTTGGGATACGCGGGCTGCCATCGGCACAGCCGATACACCGGCGGAACCGATCAAAGGATTGATTTTTCCGCCTGAAGTATAACACATGATTTTGCCGACCAAACAACCGGCTGCGGTTCCGCCGGCAAACGCGACGAGACCCAGGCAGATGATTAGGACGGTTTTCATATTGAGAAATGCTTCCGCGGACATAGTCAGACCGGTACCGGTCGCCAGGAAGATGGTAACGATGTTGATCAGAGCGTTTTGCGAGGTGTCGGACAGACGGTCAGTCACGCCTGACTCACGGAACAGATTGCCCAACATCAGGCAGCCCATCAGCGGGGTAATCGGCGGCAGCAGGAAGCAAATGAACAGGGTCGCGACAATCGGGAAGACCAGTTTCTCAAACTTGCTGACCGGACGTAGCTGTTCCATGACGATTGCCCGCTCTTTTTCCGTCGTGAACAGTTTCATGATCGGCGGCTGAATTAGCGGCACCAAGGACATGTAGGAGTACGCGGCAACCGCGATTGCACCGAGCAACTGTGGCGCCAGTTTGGTGGCCAGGTAGATAGCGGTCGGGCCGTCAGCGCCGCCGATGATGCCGATCGCTGCCGCTTCCTTCACGGTGAAACCAAGCGTCATCGCACCGTACAGGGCGATGAACACACCAAACTGGGCGGCAGCGCCGAGGCGCAGGGTCGCAGGATTGGCAATCAGCGGACCGAAATCGGTCATCGCGCCAACACCCAGGAAGATTAGTGGCGGGAAGATTTCGTTGTGGATACCGGCTAGAATCAGTTTCATCACACCAGGATCGGTGATCATCGCCTCGTTGGCCGGAATGTTGGCCAGTACGCAACCGAAAGCGATCGGACTGAGCAACAGTGGCTCATACCCTTTGATAAAAGCCATATATAGCAGCACCAAACCGACAACGATCATGATGCCCTGTCCCATCTGGAATCCTACGAAACCGCTGTCCATCCAGACAGAGGCCAACGCAACCTTAAACGCTTCAAACATTATTTGTTTCCTCCTCTTGTGTTCCGGCGTTCAGGCGATTAGCCCAGAACGACCATCACATCGCCGGTATTCACGCTTTGGCCGGCAGCTACCCGCACGTCAGCAACTTTGCCATCGCCAGGCGCCATGATTTCGTTCTGCATTTTCATCGCTTCGAGAATCAGCAGCACTTGACCGCGTTTTACGGCATCGCCCGGTTTCACGGCTACGCTCATGATTTTGCCAGGCATCGGAGCCGATACGGTGGCAGCGCCGGCAGGA
>JAHDPL010000006.1 GCA_018434355.1 Sporomusaceae bacterium
AATATCTTTCTTGAATTCGGGATCAAATCGCTTGCCTTTCATTTTGGACACCCCCTTGGGTATTGTACCAACCATTCTTCATGTCCGCAAAAGGCAATACGATCAAAACCTTCACTCAAAATTGCCACACACTCCACGTGTCCTTTGGCGGAAACATGATAAAAATCGGCATAATTATTATCTAATATACGCTCTCGGGGGCGGCAAGTAGGTGCGCTCAAAAAGCACATTTATACACGCTGCTACTTTGCCGCAAACTGCCCATTTTTTAAAAACAACCAAGCCACATACTGCCTCAAATCAATTCGCGCATACCCACCACAACCTATTCCCACGCTTTTCCATAACACAGATACCCACCAGCCACTTCTATCAAGCTTCGGCATCCGATAGCAGCAATTCTCTAAGCCACATCGGCAAATGATTTACCTTTTTAAACTGTAGGATTTTCTGGGCAACCTCTGCAGCATCTTCTTCCCGCCAGAAGCGATCCCTCCGATAGCATTCCGGGCTGCAAAACTTGCGCCAACTGACCCCTAACGCTTTGAATTCTTTCCCGCAATATTCACAGTTAAGGACATATGCTGTTCGGTGATCTTTTTCCCACTCTCTCTTACAACTTAACGAACAATATTTGCGCTTGCGCCCGCAACTTTTTTGTTCAAGTTCTATGCCGCAATTTAGGCAAAAAACAAAAAGCATTTCCTCTTTCAACACTTCGCGGTATTCCGTTACTAATTCTGCTGCATATCCATTTAAGCCTTCTCGTTTACAATAGTTTCTAACCGAATCTCTTGATATCCCTATAGCCTTTGCTATTTTTGCATACCCAACACCTTGGTATCGCATCGTTTTAATCTTTTGCCTTTGTCCATTTGTCATGATTATCCCCTCCTGACAAGCATTCATCACTCAAAAAATGATGATTGTCAAGGAGGTTATACCTATTAGATATGTATGCGTTTATCTTTAAAATAAAGAGCAACGTAAAATGCAATTTCAAATGCAACACTCACAAGAAACCGACAACATTTTGAACTAGGTGATCAGTGACAGCTCTTCGAGGAAGCATTCTTGCGGCGTTTTGTATCCCAAGATCTTTCGTGGCAACAGATTGCACCAGTCTTGAGTTTTTCGTACCAAGGCGTTGGATACATTGCGAATGGTCTTTGTTTTGGGAATGAATCGCCGGATTAGCCCATTATGCCGTTCATTCGTGCCGCGTTCCCAGGAGGAATACGGATGAGTAAAATATACCTGGCAGCTCCAAGGTGTAAGTAATGCCGATAAGTCAGCAAATTCGGAGCCGTTATCGGCCGTGATGCTGCGAAATATTTTAGCAAAAGATAAATCCGTTCGCTCCTTGAGTTCTTTCATCGCATTCTGCACGGAACCGCTGTCTTTGTTTGCCAATCGGATCACGAGTTCTTGGCGTGTCTTACGTTCCGTTAGGGTAAGCAGGGACTCATCCTTTGACCGGCGGCCCACAACCGTATCGATTTCCCAATGCCCAAACTCTTCTCGGGTGAGAATTTCAATCGGACGGTGTTCGATACTTTGCCCGAGAATCCGTTTGTTGATTCGTCCTCTGCACGGAGTGGTTCTGCGGCGTACTTTCAGATACAAATCGATGTTTCGTACAGCAAGACGGCGGCGGTCAATATAGTTATAGAGCGTTTTGGTGCAGACCAAGGCTTCCTGTTGCCACAGGGGATGGTTTCGACAATAGCCGACGACAGCGTCCGGAGACCATTTGTCTTTCAGAATCTTCGTTTCGGCAAACCGCAAGAAATTTGACGCACGATTGTGTTTGCCTATTTTGCGACTGTTGACCCGATGTTTTGCATATACGGCTTGCCCGGTTTCAGGAAAGTAACCTTGGTAAGGAATGCGGCCGGTTCGAAGCTGCGCCGTAGTGCCTCGTCGGATTTCCCGGCAAACCGTACTTGGAGTTCTCTTGAGACGCTTGGCGATATACCTTATGGAACGGTTTTCGTGGATCAAGGCGAAAATCGCGCCTCGCTCTGATAGGGAAAGATGTTTAAAAGATCGTGCGGTTGTGGTATGCTCTGATTGAACAGTCATGGGCGAAACCTCCGTATGATTGGGTTTGAAGCACTTTTATCATACACGGTTTCTCTTTTTGACTGTTCGTTTTCTTTGATTAGTCAGTGGTGTTGCATTTCATTTTACAATTAACCAAATAAAGAGCAACCTAAAAACTCAAAAAAATGTTTCATCTATATCAATTTTAGACAACGCTTCATTGATACCCGCTAATTTAGCATTGGCAATTATAAACAACTTAGAAGATGATATTGTTTACTATTTAGACGACGTTATTGAAACACATTTTCTTTGTAATGACATCTTCCATATTTTTAAATATGGACCAAAAAGCTTTATTAACTATATTAATAACCAATAAAGTTTACCCCTTTCAATGGCTACCCCCATTAATACCATCATCAGAGCTTTGCACAATTTCTACAGCTTTACCTGAAAAGAATTAACGCATCTAGTAACTCAGCTAGGCTTTATTGCAAAGAAAGCCTAGCTGGTCAACGATTCACACTTTGAACGGCTTATTATAGTTGGGATATTGTACGAACCAAATAAAGTCACAAGAAGCTTTTTACTGCTTTTTCATTCGGTCTACTATCCTTTGCCACAAATGCTTTTCCAAGAAACTTCCTGATATATTTTCTTCCATATCTAAAAACATTCTATACGGCACAGCAAATGATAGCATGTCTGGATCGACCATGGAACGTACAGTAATATCGGTCAACCCTACAACCGCTCTCGGATTTTCTTTTTGAGCTTCGGCGTAGGGAAGAAGAAAAACAGACTGGCATCCTGAACCGAAGGGTATCATCACATTTTCGCTTCCGGGTTTATAATAGTTAGCAAGTACCGTAAGCGCTGACAGCTGATCATTATTTACATAGAATACAATTACCTCAGGTTTTTCTTTCGCAGTATCGACCTGTGCCAAGGGCTTAAAAATTACATACTGATAAGGAATATCTGTTGTTGGAAGACATTCAACAAAGTCTTTACCCAGCTCTGGGTCTTTTAAATATCCCTCTCCTTCAAATTCACCGTTTTTTCCAGTTGACAAAAAGTATTCGATCCAACGATTTGGGGGATATTGACCAAAACCTAATCCTACTTTTCCACCAGCACATCCTGTCGTTTTACGTTCAAAGACTGCCGTTTTACCTTTGACAGCAGCGAGAAATAATGGAATTATACAACTCCAATGACCTTCTTTACTCTGAAGTGCTCCTTCAGGTTTTTCATTGCTAATCAAAACAGCTACAGGTTCATAACGCAAGTTTAATACTTTAACTAAACATTTTTCCATATTATTTCCTCCATTTCAAATTCTAATTTAAATAAACGTCATACTATTTCAACTATTTTGCGAAGTTACATTCTTTGAACCTCCCCTCCCTCTACCTAGTTACAGCTTTTAATAAACAAAACAACGTTTTAATTCTCAGACAATGATTAATATTTTTTACGATTGTAGTTGTCGCGACAACTACAATCGTAAAAAAACTCATTTAATATTATAGTAGATTTGGTTTAACATATTTTTCAATTCTGTCACTTTTTCTTCTTCTAATCCTGTTGTTACTTTAACTAACAGCTTTTGAACCTTGGGAATTAACTCTTCCCGCAATGCTAGCCCTCTGTCAGTCAGAAATAATTGATAAGCCCGTTTATCTACAGGATGGGGGGTTCGGAAAATCAGTTCTTTTATTTGCAATTTTTCTAGAATGCGATTAGTATTGGGTTTATCTTTAAACGTCATATCTGCCAACTCTTTAGGGGTAATACCTTCTTGTTCCCACAAACAATTAAGTACAGCCCATTGCTCGGGAGTAAAATCGTATTCTTTTAATTGCTGGAACAATTCATTTTTAAGTTTTGTATTAACCTTATTTAGAATAAAACCTAATGAATCATTTAACTTAAAATTCATTTATGCTTCCTCATTAATACATAATTGTCCTGACAACTACATTATATACTCATTGCAACTACTGGTCAATTTTAAAAATTATAGTATTAAGGGTATTCTCAATCTTTTTTTGGGGGATCAATCATATCATGTCTTCTAACGGAAAAAGCTCCGGCAAAACCAACGTTATCTCTTGCCCCCACGCTTTTTGAAGTCTGTTTCAATGCGTTCTTTCCAGTTCTCTGCGATCGGCTGGCTGGCCCGCATACAGCACACGGCTTCGCTGACGACATCATAGTTCAGCGCCGTTCCTTCCCCATCGGCGTTGTAGTTTGCCGCCCGGTCCTTGCCGATGCCGTAGCGTTCCGCCGTGGCAATCGCATCGATATTCGCGCCGAGGAATATGAACTCCCAGCCGTACTTGCTTTTCTGGTGTTCGATCATCCGGCGCACTTTTTCCTCGTTGAATTCGCGGCTGGCGTTTTCCATGCCGTCGGTCGTAATCACAACCACCACATGTTCGGCGCGTTCTGGTTCGGCAGTGCGCTTCTGAGCGTTGCCGATCTTGTTGATGGTCTTGCCCACGGCATCCAACAGCGCCGTATTGCCGCGCACATAATATTCCTTGTCGGTGACCGG
This sequence comes from Sporomusaceae bacterium, assembly GCA_018434355.1. Classification (GTDB taxonomy): domain Bacteria; phylum Bacillota; class Negativicutes; order UBA1444; family UBA1444; genus UBA1444. The sequence goes on from JAHDPL010000006.1 coordinate 4,613, forward strand.
TGCCACGCCCCGCAAGTTGATACGATCATGCAGCAGTTCATACTGATCGTCAAATAATACGGTGGTGATTACCGCCTCACCCGGCTCTTTCTGCTGCTTCGCCAGCATCGCGTTGTAGCCGCCGATTGTGTCGCTTTCCAGTCCGCTCATCGAACCGCTCCTGTCCAGGATAAACACCATTTCCGTCAAGCCTTGTTTCATTGCTGTCATCCTCCTCATCACGATTTTGTTCCCGTGATGCAAGGATAACATTCGGCGGTTTGCGGCAGGTCGCATGGCAAGCGACAAATTAAAGCGGTTAATTTCCCAGCAGGCTTTGGTCAAACGCAAACAGGGCTTCGTTGATCTCGAAGATATTGTAGTTTCCTTCTTCAATAAAATACTGCACTATGATATCAAACTTGCTACTGCGGGACAGCGCGAATCCAGCTTTGCGCAGTAGGTCTCGCGTTTCATCCAAGTTCAGCCGTAGCGCAATGGCAAAGGCCAGAACCGTCGGTTTGCTCGGTTTGTAGTAGATGTCGTTGCGGATTTTGGAAAACAGCTTCCGGTCGATGTTAGCTTTTTTATAAGTTTCCGCATCACTCATGCCTTTTTCGTCGATCAGCCGCAACAGCACCTGGGAAAAGGTTTCCTCCAGTTGCTTCATGACGTCGGCCAACTTGCGCTTTCGTTTTAACGGCGCTTCCGGGGCAGGCATCGATGCCTGGGGCATGGATTTCTCATAGAAAGCCGCTTCCTGCATGCACACCAGCTCACGCCGGTTACGGTCATCGATCGGATGCAAGTCGATATAGTTGTCGTCAATATACTCGGTGATCGAGGAAAACAGTTTTTCCGACAAGGTAAACGAAGCCCGGTCAAACACCACCAGATAAACCGTGAGCTCATGTTGCAGCAAAAAGTCGCCGATCTCGGCGATTGCCACCTTCAGCGCCTTGTCCTTCGGATAGCCGAACGCCCCCGAAGAGATCAGCGGAAAGGCGATGCTCTCCAGATCATGTTCTCTGGCCAGAGCCAGAGAGTTCCGGTAACAATCCGCCAGCAGTTGTTCTTCGTTGCTTTTTCCACCGCGCCAAACCGGCCCCACCGTGTGGATGACATACTTTGCCGGCAACCGGTAGCCTTTGGTTATTTTTGCCGCGCCCACCTTGCAGCCGCCCAGAGTCCGGCACTCGGCAAGCAACTCCGGCCCAGCGGCCCGATGGATCGCCCCGTCGACTCCGCCTCCGCCGAGCAGCGACTCGTTCGCCGCATTAACGATCGCGTCAACGTGAACTTGGGTGATATCGTTGCGGATGATTTCCAATGGCATGGCTCCGCCTCCTTTACCAAATCAGAAACATCAATAAGCTTGATTAGTCAACGGTCTGCAACGCATAAGTCAACTTATCAAAGTGTTTTATAAGCCACTCAAAGTGTTGGTGGTACAGTTCCTGATTGTGGATATCTGCATCAACCGAATACAATATCCTTTTCGCGACACTCTTTTCCCTGCTGGTATACCAATCTAATGGAACCCCAAATGCGGTTTCTATTTCATATTTTCTTGATTCAAGCTTGGAAAAATACTCAGGTCTGTAAACATAAATCCCAATTCGCAAAACTCTTTTTCTAACAAGCTGAAAAAACAAATGGTAGTTCTGATTGCCAACTGTTACATCATACCAGTCATCATATGAAGGTTTTCGCGATGCAATGTCCTCGCCACGACCGTTGTCTCGGCAGTACTTGACAAAACACATCCAGAAATCCATTCTCAGATGATGCCTTTCGGAAAGTTCGCGAGGTGTCTGGGTTTCTGTCGTGTCAGGCGTGACGACTTCGAACGGCGGTAATTCAGGAACTAACTCTCGTTCCTTATCAAGAAATGACAAGTGAAGTAAATCAACCATCTGGTCGTCATTACTGAACTTGATATTCCACCGTGTTTCAACAAATTTAAGCAGTTTTATGCCTCGAGCAAGAATGCGTGAACTATCCCAGTTTTCCTCAAATGAAATCTCGATTTCAGAGTGCGATCCATCTTCATACCCTCTTCTGCCATTTGTTATTGAGGCTTTTTTGTTCTCAAAGCTATCATTCTGCAGACTAGAATTAACGCTTTGCGACAACGGCAACAGGTTCCCCAGTGAACCGGATAATATTTTTACCTCTTCTTCAGTATATTGACGGAATTGGTTTTTCCAATACCATTTGGTAGGTGTCTGTGGCAGTATGTGTTCGATAGATACTTTATCTTTTTCAACCTTGGTAAAAGGCTTCCATCCTAATTTTTCTATTCCAGTCTCTCTCGCCTTCTCATATTCATATTCGAATAAGAGATAACGAAGATCACGCCATCCATAGAATCCATCTCCATTCAAAAAACGTTTGTCGATTCGTGTCATGAAGTTCTTGATAGCAAATTCCATATCGTTTGACGCAGTTTCATTCAGATCCTTTGTAACCTTATCGATAGACAATTCCCCCACATAAACCTCACGTGTCTTTCGGTAGTAGTCGCTGCTCTTGTAACTGGATTGGAATGTTGCCATCCTAAATGAGAGGAAAATAAACCTCTCCATAGCCCGGAACAATTCAACACGTTCTTCCGAAGTATTCTGAAGGCTTGTTGCGAGGACGGCTGCAACAAGAGGCCGGAAGTATCCTATACCGATTCTGTTCAACCTATCAAGCCACAACTTCTCTTCATCTGTTATCTTGCTCTCTTTTGGAAAATATGTATAAAACCAATATTTAGCGACATCTTTCATACTATTAACGTAGGCTGCTATTTCCCTTGGTTCCAGTTTACATAGCGCAATTTCCGTTTCTTCTTCAATCGCCTGAGCAACATCCTCCTCTTCTGAATCAAAATTACTGTCAACTGCATCTTCTTCATTTATTGCAACGATTTGTTTTTCATAAATGTTTTTGGCGGAAAATTTATTCAATAGAAACTTAATATAATCGTCGCCTTTTTTACGAGAATACTGAAAATACATTATCCAATGCGCCCTTAAAAATTCGTCATCATTCAATGGCGAGTTTTGATTCCGGCCGAGTTGATCGTAAACTTCTTTCCATGTATCGTTTATGTTCTCTCTTAACTTATTCTTGTCCATCTCGTCCAGTTTATCTTCATCATAAAGAGTTGTTAAATATATGAGTCGATTTTTCAGCAATTCAAGATTTGTAAGTTTTTTCCCGCGATTGTTCATCGTTTCAAAAGCCACAAAAACATCGTAGTCATCTTCAATTTCGTGAATGTTAAACATCAACTGTAAAGTAATTTTACGAAAAACATTTTCAACACCCATGATTCCTTCAGAATCATAAAGTTTAACCAAACAATCTGAAAAGAACTCTTTTGCATATTTAAGGTTTTGGGTGTAATAGGTTTCCTTGACTGATCCGCTGAATGGTTCCCCAAAAACTCTGTATGTAAGATAGTCAGCACTTGGGTTGTCGGTCTCATACCCGAACAAATAAGTGGTAATAAAATTTTGCGGCGGCCGTTGTTGCGATATGTATTTTGAACGGATGGCTTTTAATGTTTGATAACAAAGGACAATTTCTTCTTCATTTTTTTCTTTATTGCTTTCAAGATTCTTGACAAAACTTGCAACCTCATTTACAAGGATAGAAAAAGTCGTAAGGCGCTGTTGTCCATCGACGACATGAAAAGCCTTGAATCCTGAATCCAAAAGCCATTTGTCATTATGCCAGTTCTTGACTTTGGCCTTTGGAACAGATTTTAAAGATAACAACCCAGTATAATGATACCGATCAACTTGCAAATTCATAATATCGTCCCAAAAGTCAATGAGTTGCTCCTGCTTCCAAGCATAACCTCTTTGGTAATCCGGTATACGGAAAAGTTTGTTTTGGTAAATCTGTGATAAGGATTGCAAATCGTTCATCAGTTACCTCCTGAAATAGGATCCCATTTCTGCTTTCTGGGCTTTGCGGCTTATATTTTGCCGCTAATTAGCTTGACCTAAAACCGATCCCTTCACCAATACCGTTTCTCTTTTTTAGACAGTTATTCTACAACACAGATTAATTTAATTGCTTCCTCGTTTTTGCGTTATCAATCAATCTGTTTAAAGCACTTATTTACCCCACCTTTATTTTCCATGCTAGTTGGAAGTTTCCTGCCTAATATAAACCTCTATTTGTTCAGAGTCCTACTTCTCATTCACTTTTTCCTTTATGTCCGCCCACATAATCCGCCCGTTCCAGGAAGGTTCCACCAGCCATCGACCCGGCATAAAAAACCGCCTTTTTGCCAAATCGCGCCCGCAGATCATCGACGACCCGATCCATGGCATGTTTCTTCTCTGCTCCGTCAAAAAACAGTTCCAACTGCTCCAGTCCTTGCGGCACGATTTTCCCTGCAGTAATATTTACCGATCGCACCGGTTCACCATGCCACCGCCGAACAAACTCCTTGCGTGTCGCTTCACTAATGATCTCCGTTGCGTGTTCTGGGCGAACCAGCTTAATCCGTGCAGTAAAACCCACCTTTAAATTTCTGTCCGAGTAGCCGATCCCCAAATATACCTCCTGGCATTTTTCCTGGTGTTTACGCAGCCTGGCGCAAACATCTCCCACCATTTCCTTGATGACCATCAGAATTTCCGCTTTTTCATGGTAATCCCGCATCAATATCTGGTTTTTACTATAGGATTTACTTTTCGGGCGTACTTTCTGGCTAAGGATGCTGGCATCCAAGCCCCATGCGTGGTAATACAGCTGCAGTCCCAGTACGCCCAGGGTTTTCTGCAGCCGCATTGGATCAGCGTGAGCCAGCGCCTCAATCGTATAGATTCCCATTTGCTTGAGTTTCTTATCGTACCCTCTGGATATCCCCCAAAACGCTGTCAGTGGCTGGATCTTCCAGACCGTTTGCGGTACCATTTCATACGTCCATTTTGCAATCCACGGCGGCTGTTTTTTTGCCTCATTATCCAGTGCCAATTTTGCTAAAAGCGGATTATCGCCAATGCCGGCCGTCACAATCAGGCCCAGCTCTTCCTTCACCATCTTCAAAATGGCTGCCGCAATCGCCTCTGCTGGCCCAAACAAATTGTGCGATGCGGTAACATCCAATAAGGACTCATCAATGCTGTAAACGTGCAGATCTTCATCGGTTACAAATCGGCGGAATATATTTTGTATCGCCTGGTTCATATGGATATATAGCGCCATATTGGGCTCCACTACCATAATCGGCGAACGCCTGGGGATTTCAAAAAGCCGGTTTCCGGTCTTGATATTATATTCCGATTTAACTCTCGGGCTACTGGCCAAGACGACAGCGCCGGTTCGCCGCAAATCCGATACCACGGCAATATAGGCTTCCAGCGGGTCAAGCCCCCGTCGGACCGCCTCTACGGATGCAAAAAAAGATTTTGCGTCGATGCACAATACGCTTCTGCGAGGAAAGCGCGAAAAATCAACGAGTCCCATCGTTATGACCTTCTTGGTCTTTCATCTGCTCGTTGTGCTCAGACAGAAGCATCCCCGCCCACTTGACCATACACCGGTCGAAGTAAACTACCCGGGCCATCTCCTGGTAAATAGGAATACTCAGTAAATCTATTGTCGGTCCGCTCATCACTATCCACCTCTATAGACATAATATCAGAACGTATGTTCTGTGTAAATGTCATGAGCTTCCTATTTACGAGCTTGAACGGAAATAAAAAAAGCCGGCAAAGATGGTCATCAAAACCACCTTAGCCAGTTTTCTTTCACTCCACTCATAAGCCATTTGTTTCCTTCTATCCGTTGCCGTCTACCTAGAGACTCGTCGCATCGCACTCCACATCCGTCCCGTCAAGCAAACTGACAATCAATTTTCGGCGGCCCATAACCGTCGTCTTCTCGACAAAAGCGCAATACAGGTCAATATCAAATTCAGCGATTGGTCCAGCACCGGCAATGATGCCAATAAACTGCCGCGCCTTGTATCGTTCCAGCGCATCGCCGGTTCGCTGACGTTCCTCCCATTTGGCCATGAAGTGCTCCTTGTTCTCGACAATTGCGTTAAACACATCAACAAATGCCTGATAGAGCACCCTATCGTCAATATGTTTGTTGTCGCAACCCTTTCTTCCCTTTACTTCATATCTCGCGCTGCATTGCCACACCATCCGGCGCAGACGGTCGTCCGTGGAATTCCAGACCCTCCGGCCAAAGGTCCGGCCGCAACTACCGCAGACGACCCTACCGGCAAACGGGTTTTTCAAAGAAGCATACTCAAACATTAGAATGCCATGCTGCTGCACGTATGCCTTCCTGCGCTTCATCTCTAGCTGCGCCGCTTCCCACATTTCTTTGTCAATAATCGCCGGATGGCTATCTTCCACGTAATACTGCGGTACCTGACCGGTATTGTCAGCCCGCTTTTTACTCAGGAAATCCACCGTGTAGGTTTTCTGCAGCAATGCATCTCCCTTATACTTCTCGTTGGTCAATATGCCCCGAATGCTGCTTTCGTACCACTTGGCCTTGCCATGCCAGTTCGAAACCCGATCCCTTTCGAGGTCCTTCGCGATCAGGTTGGCCCCTTTGCCGTCCAGAAACTCGCGGTAGATCCTTCGCACGATTTCGGCCTGCTTTTTATTGATCACCAGATTGCCGTTTTTGTCTTTGTCATAGCCGATAAACTTGGTGGTATTGATGAAAAGCCGGCCCTGCTCAAACCGGCGGCGGATTCCCCACGTACTGTTTTCCGAGATCGACCGTGATTCGTCTTGCGCCAGCGAACTCAAAATGGATAACAGTACCTCTCCCTTGCTGTCAAGGGTGAAAATGTTCTCCTTTTCAAACGTCACGCCAATGCCCAGATCTTTAAGTTGCCTGACATAATTCAAGCAGTCCAGGGTATTCCGGGCAAAACGCGAGATGGATTTCGTGATGATGCCGTCAATCTTTCCGGCTTTGCAATCTTCGATCATGCGGTTGAACTGTTCACGCTTTTTGGTGTTGGTGCCGCTGATCCCTTCATCGGCGTAAATACCGGCGCATTCAAAGTCCGGATTTCGTTCGATGAAATTTGTGTAGTAGCTAACCTGGGCTTCGAAACTGGACAACTGTTCTTCCTGATCGGTGGATACCCGGCAATAGGCAGCAATTCGTTTTTTCTGCGGCTGCAGGTCTTCCGCCAGACTGCTCCGGCTCGACCTTGCGGGTATAACGGTAATGTTTTTTGCCATGTCGCAAAACCTCCTCGACCACGGTTTTTTCCTGTATATTCAGCCTGCTCACGGCATCATCGTCAATCGATATGCCTGGGCAGGCTAATTTGCCGTTCTTCACGTAGTTGCCGCATTGCCAGACAATCTTCTTGCAACTGCGGCTGCTGTTCCAAGTCCTCCGCCGCAGCGGAGCGCCGCACTTGCCGCAGATCAGCATGCCTGTTAGAAGATAGCGGTTCGTGTATGCCGCATTTTTCCATGCCACATTGCCTTTGGCTGCTGCGCGAAGCGCAATCTGCCGCTGCACTTCCTCCCATACGTCGCCACTGATAATGGACGGGTGGTTGTTCTTAATGTAGAAACTTTCTACTTCGCCATGGTTCCGGCATTTCTTTTTGCCGAGGTGATCCTTGCGGTAGGTCTTCTGCAGCCTGGCGTCTCCCCGGTATTTTTCGTTCTTCAGGATGCCAAGAACCGTGCTGGAATGCCACTTGCCGCCGGCAACGGTTGCCACGCCCTCCTCGTTCAACTGCCTGGCGATGACAAAGCTGCCCTGGCCGGCGAGGGCAGCTTCAAAAATCCGTTTGACCACTTCGGCCTGCGCCGGATTGATCACCAATTCGCCTTGTTTGTTTTTGTCATAACCGAGGAATCTTGTCGCGTTGATGGCCAATTCGCCGTTTTGGAATTTTCGTCGGTAGCGCCACTTCAGATTGTCGCTAACGTTTTTGCTTTCCGCCTGGGCAAAAGAAGAGAGGACGGTCAGCATCAGCTCACCGTCCCCGCTCAGGCTGGATATGTTGTCTTTTTCAAAGATGACTTCGACGCCGAGCCCTTTCAACTCTCTGACGATTTCAAGCACGATAGCGGTGTTGCGGGCAAAGCGCGAGATGGACTTGGTCAAGATTACGTCGAGTTCCCCCGCCCTAGCCATTTCCAGCATCTTCCGGAACTCCGGCCGGTTGTCTTTGGTCCCGGTGATTCCCTGGTCCGCAAACATGCCGACAAACTCATACTCTGGATTGGCTTCGATCCGGGCTTGGTAGTAGGTGGTCTGGTTTTCCAGCGACTCTGCCTGCGCTTCGCTACCGGAAGAGACCCGGGCATAGGCGCAGACCCGTTTGCGTTTTTCTTGCCGGGGTTTAACCGGCTCTATGATCCTTACCTTCATGGTTTAAGATCCTTTCTATCTTTTTGCAGTACCATTCATCACTCTAAGTGCCAGATAAGTCAAGACAATAGAAACATGAAAAGGACTCCGGCCAATCAAAGCCGAATAGTGAACGGTGAGGTGATGCCAATGACCACAAACGACATTTTGCCGGATTTGCTAATACCCAATCTGAAGCTGGTCGTCTGCGGCTCGGCAGTTAGTACTCAGTCGAGCCAAGCCCGTTCCTATTATGCAGGTCAAGGCAACAAGTTCTGGCAAGTCCTGCATGAAACCGGCCTGACGGACCGCCTTCTGCCCACTTTGCAGTACCGCGAACTGCTGCATTATCAAATTGGCTTGACCGATATCGCCAAAAAAGCAGCAGGTGTAGACGCGCAAATCCAACAAGGCGATTACGATGCCGCCGCCTTTGCAGAAAAGATGGAACACTTCAGACCCCTAATCATCTGTTTCAACGGAAAAAAGGCGGCCGCCGTTTTTCGGTCGTGGCAAATCGGCCGAACCGTCAAGACAAAAGAAATCGGCTATGGAGTTTTACCACCGCCGACCTTGCAGTACTCCCCGATCCTTTTTGTCGCGCCGTCCACTTCAGCCGCCGCTCAAACCTATTGGGCCCCTGAATTTTGGCACCAACTCGCCGAACAGGTCCGCCGATTGCCATAACCAATTTGCCAATCTATCAGCCCTTTGACCTCCTTTTGGGAGGTCATTTTGCTTTACTGCCGTTTCTCCGCAAACTATCTCCGCACCGCCAAAAAACCTGCAACCACTACGAGTATCCCTCGCTGCCACTCAAGGCTTCTTATCTTCCCTTTGGTCTCGCTGACGGATTTCTTGTAGGATTCGCTGGCCAGCTTCAATTCTTCGTTGGCTTTCGCCAAGCTCGACTGCGCCTGATTCGATTCTTCCTTGAGCATCTGCAACTGTTCTTTCAACCTCTCCAACTCGACCTGCAATCGCTTCAACTGTTCGCGTGCTTCGATCAAGTCCTTGACGGATTGATTCGACCCTGCCAGCAAGGTCTCGTTGACTGTCCTCAAGTCGCTGAAGATGCTCTCCAGTTCGGTCAGCTGGGCTTCCGTCACGATATAGGCGGACGCCGAAGATACCGCCGGCAATAACAACAACAAAAATAACAGCAAGCAAGATACTGCTTTTCGCATTCATTTCGCCCCTCCCCGCCGATTAACATAGTCCTCTATCCCTCGGGCGATTGCCTGAGCATACAGCCCCTGCCACTTTGCATCCGCAAGCAAAGCGGCTTCCTCATCGTTTGAGATGAACGCCAGTTCGACCAAACAAGCCGGCGCGTCGGTATGAACGAGGACATAGAAACGAGACTCCTTATCCGGATCCCCGTCGGAGTAATCCGCCCTTCCCGCTCGGTCCGGAAATTCCATGGCGATTTGCTCATAGATGCAGGTCGCCAATTCATCGCCCTGCGTTTCTCCCGGTGAGGTCCAAATCTCATAGCCTTTGGCCGCAGGATTTGCCACACTGTTGCAGTGGATGGAAACAAAAACGTCGGCTCCCCAATCGTTCGCAAGCGAGGTCCGGTACTCCAAGTCATCCGTCTCCGCCTGCTCCCACTCGGTGCGGGTCATTTTCACCTCATGGCCGGCCTCCAGCAGCTGCGTCGCTACAAGCCTTGAGACAATCAGCGCCACGTCCGCCTCCTGCAAGCCGCTGACCGGGTTCACCGCGCCTGGATCGACATTTCGGCCCGCATGACCAGGGTCAATCACTATTTTCATTGCATATTCCTCCTCTGCTTTGCACATTTTTTCCGTTTTTGTGCAGAATCTTGTTGAATTGGGCAGAACCGGACCGGTCATCCTGGCCGCCGTTTTTGAACGATGCTTTTTTCCGTCCGAAGCTGCGTCAATTTCTCCCGGATAAACTCCGGAATATTCTCTCCGTAACCCATCCTGTCGAGATTCTCCAAGATACTGAGTCCCTCATTGCCCATATAGGCGAAAATCACCATCGACCGGCAGGTGCAAAGGCCGACAAGACTCGCGTCGATCCAGTGGGCCATCATCACGATCAGCAGCATCACCATTTTGCGCCAAATCCCGTCAAAGCCCTGCTTGCTGCCAAGCGTCGCCGTCTTCCAGGCAGCAAGGACCCCTGTCAGATAGTCCAGCGCAACAAAAACAAGCAGCGCCGTGACCAAATTGTCAACGCCGCCGACCAAAAAGGAAAAAGCCGCGCCAATAGCTGAAAACACAGCCATAATGCGCAGCTCGATTTGCGTGTATTCGATCATTTCGCACCCTCCTTGCGTTTCGGGTTATCCCTCCGGCACCGCGCACAGGCTGTAGTAGAGCGCGACCCTCAGCGCTCCGCCGGCAAACGGATTGTCGTTGGACGTGATCCGAAGCGGCACCGGTCCATAGGAAAACCCGATCGGCGAGTAGGTGACGCCCCGCCAGAGGGTACCGACCGCCACAGCCACTCCGGTCGCCCATAGTCCGGGCGTGCCGCTCACGCCCACATTGAAGCTGGTCGCGCCGCTTACGCCTTCGATCACCCGGCCGTTCACACACTGCACAATCCCGCCGTGCGGAATGGAAAGCGACGGGATATCGACATACTGACCCTCGGTCAGCGCCACATCCGCAACCAAAGATACCATCTCGGTCTTCACACCGTGCTCCGTCTCATACCCGATCACGTTCGACCCCGAAGTGTAACCGGCCATCAGGGTATACGCCGCGCCGTCGTAGACAAAAATCCAGGCGGATGTCCCCGGTTTCACCGTGACATTGACCGACGAGGCGGCGGTCGCCTTCACCACCGCGTTTTTGCCGGTGGCATTGGAAATCAGAAAAGTCCGGGTTACGTTGCCCACCAGCAGGGAAAACGCAGATGCAGGCGTTCCCCACAGCCGTAACGCACCGTAGGCTTTGGCCGCATCCGACAAGGTGTTGACCCCGCCGGAACACTGCACCGCCGTATAGCCGACCGCCGCCTTCTCAAGTCCGGCCAGCGCCTCGTTGAACACGATATGGGCCTGCGACTGCGCCTGTTCCATGAGCAGAAGTTGTAATAGCTCCGAATTAGCCACCGATCGCGCCTCCTTCCTGCAAAGTCAAAGACAAGGGATTTCCTCGTCCCACATAATCGGACATCTGGTAAATATTCAGCTTTGCGCCTGCTTGAATCACGCCGCCCTGCGCGGCAAAATCGGCGGCGGAATCGTCAGGGGAATAGACAAAACTCGGTTCTTCCACGAACCGACTTCGCAGCACCGCTTCGCCATAAACAATCTCCACGGTATACATCTCCCGCATTTCGGCCACCGGGATTTCTCCGCCCGGAGACGTCAGTTCCTGCCCCAGCCGGCTTCTGCGCCGCCAGCGATAGACGTTTCCTTCCACAGTCAACTGATGCGACGGTTGCACCGGTGAATAGGGCCGTTTGGTTTCGCCGCTGCAGACAAACACCTCTGGCAACACATGGGTCTCGTCCATGCCATTGGCCACCAGCTTGTACAGGATGCCGTACTGGATGTCCCGCGACTGCAGCGGAACAAACGTCGATGCAGCGGGCAGCATAACCGCTTCTCCCGCCGCGTGGCCGGCAATGAAAGGCTCCGTCCCTTTTCGCCCACGCAGCAGTCTCGACAACCGATACGTCGACGGGGCGATCAGCTGGGCGTCAGCATACTGCACGACCTCATCCCCGATGACGATCGCGTTGTAGCCAGCCAGAACTTCGGCTTCGGGCCTGGACTGCAGCGCCAGACGGTTCAGCCGAACATCGACTGTATTTTCGCCGTCCCACAGCGTAGCCGGGCCTTCGCCCAGCACGCTCAGCGCCTCGCCGACGCCGCCTTCACGCAGCGTCGCCAGATAGCCGTAAGTCGCCCCGCCGTCCCGACTGGCAAGCAGATGAGCGAATCGCCATCCGCTGCCGCCGGTTGCCGACACATAGAAACCGAACTTGTCGTGCTCGTCCTGCAGCGCCGGCAGATTTTTAAATACCGCCGTGGTTATCCCTCCCACCGCTATCTCGCCGCTGTCCCCCGCCTCGCCCTCGTTGCCGCTGCGGCTTGACTGGAATACCGATTCGTCATAGGAATTGGCGGCGATCTCCACGCCGAAATCGGCTCCGATCGTCACTCGCCGCGCCTGAATGGCATGCACGATGCCGTTTTGCTCCACGCTGCCGGTATCGCCGGGCGCGATCGCCATCCACTTCGGTCCGGTTTTCAGCGTATAGGAATTGCGGTTCACCCAGTCCCAGTAAAGCAGCCGGTCGGCAACCCGCGCCGCCTGATCGGCCGGAATCGCCACACCGGTTTCCACCGTTTCCGTCCGGTTCGCGCTGCCGTACTGCCGCACCGCGACCTGGGCATTGGTGTTGAAATCCTTGTTCGGGTCGATATGCTTCAGATACAGACGCCGGGGCAAATCAAGCTCCTTTTTGCGTTTCCAGGTCAAGGAGGCGGTTTCTCCGTCGTTCTTTTCGCCGTGACCCAGTTCGGCGGACAGCACCTGAAATGTTTTGGCTGGACGCTGCCAGGGAAAGAACACCAAGGTTCCCCCGTACTGCCGCCAGGTCACGCCGGCGATCTTGCAGATCTTGGTCAGCGCGCCGAGGTAATTGTCGGTGCCGGTGGCAAATCCGCTCACCGTACCGGGAACTTCCGTCACATCGATATCCCCGGCTAGTCCTGCGTCGGCGCACAGATCCCGGATGATCGCGCTAACGGCGATGGGAGCCGACGCATAGCCGGTGCCGGTATACTGGCCGTTCTGGATCACTTCAAAATTGAAGCTGGGGATCCTGTTACCCCAGTTTTCCAGATTGAAATCATTAAACACCGCGTAGGCGATATTTCGGTACGCCGGCGTGCGTCCAGCGCCCAGATGCGACTGCAGCAAGCTGGACGGCGGCTGGTCGCCGGTGCCGAGAAACCCGGTGATGCTTGCGGATAGTGCGATGCTGGCCTCCTTGGTTGCGGCGGACGCACTGTCCGACAGATTGTAGATTAGCTTGTTGTCGGCCCAGATCTTGGAGATGGCGGCAATCGGCCCTTGGCATACCGCCAGGGCGAACGACGCCGAGTACCAGTATTCCGTGTAGGAGTAGCCGCCGCCTCCGCCGCCGCCCTTGCCTCCTCCGCCGCCGGAAGTCGTCCGGGCGTGCTCGGCCAGATCACTTGACCAGATGACGTTGCCGGGCAGCCGGTAGGTCCCCCAGACCCTGGGAATCGGCGAACCGTAGGAACTGCCGGACACCTGCAGGTCGTTCATGCGCGGGCCGAATTGCTCCGTCCGCTTGTTCAGGCCAAACACCTGCTGGTCGATCAGTCCGCCGGCAATCCCGGCTATCTGCAAGGCTAGCGTCGAGGTGACTCCCATGGAGGAGGCAATCATCGGCAGCAGAATCGTCGCCATATTCTCAGTCCTCCATGTCCGGATGCCGCCAGGCGGATATCAGCCGGCGTTGCCACATCGGATCCAGCGATACTTCCACCACGCCGAACTTGTCGACCGAATGGATCATCGTATCCGGCCCGGTCATGATGCCGATATGCTGCGGCTCCTTGTAGATCTGAAACAGCAGGATGTCTCCCGGCCCGGCCTCCTCGAGCGGAACTTCCCGCAGCCCCTTTTGCAGCTGCGAAATCAAATCGGCATACCCATAGGCCTGCGGGTAATTGTGCCTCAGGTCAAACCGGCTCAAATCCGCCCCTGACGCTCTGGCCACCTCGATCGCAAGTCCCACGCAGTCCACCCCCACCCCTTTCAGCCTCCCCTGATGGTGAAAAGGAGTCTTCAGCCAGCTTCGCGCACTGGCTACCACTTCATCCCGCTTCATCATTGTCCACCCCGCCATAATACCTTGTCGGCTCCCGGCAAATGCGGGAATCCCCTGAAATTGGCCACGTTGCCGAACTTGTCGCTGCAGGTCGCAAGCGATTTGTCGCAGCCTTTGACGATGGAAAAGGAATCCCCAACAGCCATCGTTGCTGGCGGCGGCAAACACAGATGCACCTCCAGCCCGGCCGGTCCGTTCAGCACCTTCTGCACCTCCACGCCAAACCCGGCATTGGCCCCGCCGGTCCACAGCAGTTTTCCCAGCGAATAGTCCGCTGTGATGTTAAGGTTTGCAATCGTGAACAGCGTAGCACTCTCCACCGTTTCGACGCTGCCGGTCTCAACATTGCCGCTGCCGGGACCTATGGCTACGCCGCACTTTTCATCCCCCAGATCGCAGGTGCACTCCGGGGTGGTCTCCAGACCATAGGTCTGCTCGAGCGCGGCGGACAGCCCTTCGATCTGGGTGGAAAAGCTGCCGCCGGATACATCGATTTCGCCAAGCCGTGCCTTCAGCAGATACGTCAGCTTGCCATCCGGATCCTCCGGGTCGGTGGCATACAGCTGAACGGTGGCATGGTCATATTTGCCCAGCAGAATGTCCATCTCCGTAATCTCCTCACTTGACATCGCCCCATTCAGTTCCACATTGTCAAGGCCCGATTCGCAGCTATAGGTCAGAGCAGTCCGCGTAAAGCCGGCTTCCGCCTTGAACTCGCCAAGGCCCTCGACCTGAACGTTTCGGTCATAGTCGGTATATCGAAACACCTGACCATCGGTCCGGGTAAGTCGCCACAGCGTGCAAAGACTCATCACATCACCTCCGCTAAGCATGGATAAGGGAAACGGTCGGAGCGCCCCAGCCGCCACCCTCTGCGGCCGCCAGCCATCACGGCGGATTTGCGCCCCGGCCCAGATGAAGCTCGGCATGCCGAGTTGGTCAGCTCTGGCTGCCGCCCGGTCAATCCGCGTCCACAGGCCGATGCCTGTCCAGGGGTCGTTCTTTAGGACAAAGCCGGCAAAATAGTCGGTTAACGCCGCCGGATAGCCGAGTTCCTCCTCAGCAAAGCCAAACACCGAATCATGTTTGGGATCGGCGTCAATCACCCAGTCGTAGTCCTCGACCTGAAAAAAATCCAGCTGCGGATAAGCCCAGTGGCTTTGCGGAAAGTTCGCCGCCCGCATCATCGCTCCGACCCGGTTCGGATCCAGCACCGTCGGCGGAAAAAACAGCACCGCCATTTTGGCGCTTGGATAAGTCTGCCGCACATGGTCGCGCAGCATCCAGGTAAATTTGCCGATCTGCTCTCCCAGCCACGCCGCCGCTTCCATATCATAGGGCTCAGTCCACATGCTGGAGTAGACAGGCAGTTCCCGCCCCTTCTCCTGCCGGAACGCCTGTTTGGTCGCATCGTCATAGAAACAGGGCGAGCCTTGCGATCCCGGCCCTGTAATAAAAGCCTGACTCCACCACCAGGGTTCGCCGTGCTGCAGCACAACCGGCAGTCCTGCCGCCGCTTGCAGATCGGCAATCTTCCTGGCGTAACGCTGATAATATTCCTTTGCCTGCGGATGGCAAAAGCTGACGAACTTTGTCGCCGGCGTCCAGCCGGATTTGGCCTCCACCCCTTGCCAGTCTTTCTGCCGCCAGCTCATCGGGCAGTCCACCGACTCCATCGACAGCGATCCGATGACCTCCTGATAACCGTAAACCTTGGCAGTGCCGAAAAAGCCGGCGAGCCAAGCTTCGGCGCAGCGATTCAGCGGCGGGTCAGTCAGTTGCTGGTATTCATAGTCCAGCAGTTCATGCCGCGCAAGACCCGGCACCGGTTCTGGTTCTGCCTGGCCGGCTACCGGCACGAAACTACCCGACTCCTGATACGGCACCTTGTCGTAGTAATGGGAGGCTCCGATGTATAGGTTTATCCGCCCGCGAAATCCCAGCGCATGGTACTGCTTGACCAGGCGCTCCGGCGTCACGTTGTAGTTGTCGTCGTAGCCGTCGGCCATCTTGTACGGATGGACCGGCAGAGTCTGTTCACCGCCGATCTCTTTTGCCCCGGCAACCGACCAATTGGAAAAATTGGCCCAGAAATAGTGGCTGCCACCCAGCGGATATTTCGAATTGGTTTTTCGCAGCGCTGGCGGAAACACCCATAGCAGTTTGGTAATCGTCGCCGGGTCGATCCTGCGCCAATCCTCGCGCGGCCACCAGCCCCGCTCCTTGTCCATCAAGAGATAGTAGTACTCATACGGGCGATACCCGGCGTACAGATTGTTGAAGTCAATCACGACGCGGCCGGTGCTGAAACCCGCTCCGCCGCCGCTGCGACCGGCAGGAAACCGGCTGCTTGTTCCGTGTTCCCATGGTTCAATGGGCCGGTCCACAATGTAGTTGTATAGCCGGACAAAGTGGATACCGACCGCCGTGTACACTGTCAGCGACGGAGCGTATTCATACGGAAGTTCGGTTAATAAGCCGCTCTGGGCGTAGTCATAGGAAAGCACTACATTTGTGAAGTCCGGCTGCGTCTTGTACCGTAGCGCCTCATGCGACCAATCGTCGACCACCTTGTACATCATGCCGCCCATGTCGCCGTAACTGCGAAAATATCCCTCCAGCGACAGGCTGTTTTCGCTGGAGACAACGCTCATCATCATCTCCTTGTTGAAGTCGGCCTGCATGAGGATTGGATCAAGCTGCTTCATACTCTCACGCCTACCAGCGGAATCTGCTCCCACTGCGCGATTTGGTCCGTCACCATCGTGGCTGGCAGATAATCCAGATCAAACCTGACCGGCACGTCAAACTCCGCCGTGAGCGTAACCATTCCGCTCTGGGCTGAAGCTACGGCACCGGTGTTCAGATTGACTGCGGCCGAACTGTCGACGACGCCGTTCACTTTCACAACCACGGTACCGGCCACCAGCTTCCGGATGGTCCGCTGCACAGAAAGTCCCTCAAAGTGATAGCTTTTGCTTGCCTGCAACAGATTGCCGCCGGTGCTCTGGCCAAGTACGCCGTCCACGATCCGGTAATCCGACCAGTCCTTGAACCGGAACCCGCTCAGCTTGCCGCGCGCGATCCGGTGCAGGGCGATGATTTTCTCCCGCTGCTCGTGGGTCAGGGCAAAATAGTCGAAGGCGTACTCACAAAGCGGTTCGCTCCAAGTCTGGATTCGCTGCTCGCCGCCGCCGTCCGCCCGGTGGATCAGGGTGCGGAACCGGGCTCCGCCGGTCGCGTTATGGCTGATGTCGACCGGAAACCGCACCTCCAAAAAACTGGCTATCATCTTTCTTCACCTACCGAATGCTTCGTTTTGCCTGGTCGATCAGCTGCCGCTGACTCCTTCGGAAACTGTCGGCGTCCGGGGTGCGGATGTTGAACACCACGGTGGAGGCGCGCTCTCCTTGCGAAAGCATGCGCCGCGTTTCCGGCGCAGCATGGATCCGTCCGCCCCGGTTGAAGTTGACCAGCTCAGGACCGCGCTCGCCGACCAGCGCAAGTCCTCCGGCATACTCACCGCCAAGGGCGAATTTCGGAATCCGAATGCCCGGCGTTTTGCCGTTTGCCGCAGCGCCGCCGAACAAGCCGCCCATGCCGCCAAAAATCGAGGTCATGATCTGGCTGGCCAGCCACTGCGCCGCAATGTCGGCGATAATTTTAAGAATCCGTTTGCCGAGGTCGCTCCAGGCTTCTCCAATCGATTTCGTGCCGCTGATGACATCGGAGAAAAAGCCCTGCAAACCATCATAGAGTCCGTTTGTGGTTTCAGCCATATAGCTCATCGCGCTGCGGTGGGCATCCTGCCAAATCTTGTAGTACGCGTCGATGTACTGCTGTTTTCCGGCCAACTGCTGAGCCTGCAGCGCCTGTTCGGTGGACAGTAGTTCCCGCACTCGCTGCATCTCTCCGTCAGCGCGGGCCCGGTCAAGGTCTTCCTGAAATTTGGTCCGCGCGTAGTGCAGGTCCTGGATTTTTTGGTTCTTCTCCTGTTCCACTGTAATCTGCTCGGCAGCGATTTGGCGCTGGAAGGTGACAAAACCGCTCTCTGTCATTTCAAACTGGATGCCGTTTGCGGTCCAGGCAGCGCGAAATTGTTCCTGCTGCGCTTTGGTGGCCGAAGCGTATTCCGCGCTCCAGTCGCGGTATTTGCGCCGGATGGCTTCCATCTGCGTGGTTGCATCGGTTTCGATCTCAAATTTTTGCTTTTCCACGCCAACTAGGCCGATGCTACCAAGTTTTTGCCGCAAGGCCCGCGCCGCATCCGCCGCCTGGTCCCAGATGCTGTTTTTCTTTTTCGCTTCCTCTGCCGCGATTTTCTGCCGGCGGATCGAGTAAGTCGCCTCCAGCCGCTCGAGATCGCGCTGGTAGTTTTCATTGGCGGCCAGTGTTTCCTCAAGCACCGCCAGCTGCTGCGCGCGCCAGCGTTCCAGTTGCTCGACCTCCGTTTTTGTGGTCTGCACCCATTGGTCTTCGATCGCTTTACTGACCTGTTCGGCTTTTTTCACCAGCTTGTCCCAGTCGCCTGCGCCGCTGCCGGAGGCCGCCGCATTGCCGGGTCCGCCGGACAGGCCCTTGAACGTGGCATTCAGCTTGGCGGCGGTATTTTTCAGTTCCTTGACGCCGCTTGTCAGCTTTTCCTTGACTCCGTCAAAGGCCGTCTTGATGCCGCCGGTCGCAGCTTTCACCCGCTCTGCCGCAGCGGCCGCGTCACTGCTTGCGCTTGCGGCGCTTTCCGAAAGACCGGCAAGCCAGGTTGCCGCCGCGTCCTGCAGGCCGCCGCCAAAAAGTCGCAGCAGCGGCATAACGGCAGAGATTACGCTGGCTACGCCGCCAAATACCAGGGCTTTTAGCTGCGCCCATTTTTCCTGGGTATAGGCGACCGCTGCGGTCCAGACATTGCCAAACAATTGCCCGAGCGGCTCCCAGGCCTGCCAGATCACCCAGGCTACCGCCCCCAAGGCCGCGCCGGCGGCAAGAAGCGGAGCGAGCGGCGCAAGTGCCGTCCACAAGGAAACGCCAAAAGACACTATCGCCGGAATCGCCGCGCCGAGAAGCGCCCCGGCCACAGCAAAAATGGCAAGCGACAGTTCTTTGGGAATCAAGTCGCGCAGCGCCGCGTTGATCCCGTTGTTTTTGACATAACCGGCAAACGCATCGAGCGAATCGGCCAGCGCCTTCATGCGGGTTTTCAGGTCAAGGGATTCGATCAGCTTGTCGCCCATCTCCCGCATAACAGCGGCCACGTTGTCCTTGATGGTCGAAAACAGGCCGGGGATTTCCTGCGACAAACCTTCCATGCCGCCTTTGAACCGGTTCTGCATTCCCGTTAAAATTGCGTTGATGCCTGTCGTACTGTCGATTGCGCCGGACTCGGCCAGTTTCATCACGGTAGGAATGTCTTTGCCAATCGCGTCGGCAAGGAATTTCCAGGCCGGTACCCCGGCTTCGGCCAGCTGGCGCATCTCTTCGCCGGACACCTTGCCTTTGGCCTGCATCTGGCCGATGGCAAGCGTCATACGGTCGATGCCCTCCTGGCCCATGCCAAGCATCGCCGCCGCGTCGCCAATGGCCGCCATCATCGGGATGATGTCCTGCACGGCAAATCCATAGGCGAGGAGCTTCTTCGATGCCGTAACGAGACCCGGCAGTTCGAACGGCGTCTCCGCCGCAAACCGGGCGAGATCGCCGAGGAATTTCTCCGCCTTCTGGCTATCCCCCAGCAGTGTGGAGAAGGCCTTTTTGTTGGCCTGCATATCGGCAGCCATCTTGATGCTGGCGATCCCGAGCGCCCCCATGGCGGCGGTCATGGCGGCAAAACCGGTAACAATGGACTCGGACATGGCCATCGCCTCTTGCCCCAGTCCTTTTTTCAGCGCCCGCCTGGTGCTTTCCCATTTTTTTAGAAAATCCGAGTTGTCGCCGCCGATAAAGATCGTCATTGCCGCGTTGCCGGCCATGTCCTCACCCCACTTCCGCCATCAGTTTCGCCAGTTCCGTCTTTGCCTGTTCACTGGTCTTGATTGCCACTTGTTTCTTTTTTGATTCGATTCCCAGCAGCATGTCCACGGTAACCGGGCGCTTCAGTTCATGGCTGGCGCAGGTGTTAATGACCGGTGCGACCAGACAGGCGGCGGCTCGTTGTTTTTCTTCGCTGCGCCACTTGTAGCCTGTAACCATTTGCGCCAGTTCCTCCGGCGTCAACCGGCCAAACTCCCACGGCTTTAACTGAAGCGCCCCATAGGCAATGGGGGCTACGCAGGCAATCCACTCGGCTACCGTGGTAATGGCTGGTTTTCCGCTTCACCGCTTTCCTCGTCCGCTTCGCCGGCAGCTGCCGCTTCTTCCCCGAGAATTTTGGATTTGCGAACCGCGTCGCAGATTTTGGTGGCGAGGGTTTCCATGCTGCCGCCTTCTTCCATGTACTCCTGCATCAGGATGCCGACTCGCTGAAGGGTCAGGCCCTTTTCCGCATGCCGCAGTCCGCCCCACAGCAGTACCCTGATGGCGGAAAAACCGGCCGCAGCAGGATTTCCCAGCACATAGAGCAGCGATTTGCCGCCCATCAGTTCTTCCATGTCGGCGGCGGCGTTGATGTCGTAGCGTAGGCGGCGCTCCTTGCCGCCGAGCGTGATGAATACCGGTCCGGTCATTGTTTCACGCCCTCCTTAAGCCGGCGCAGCGCCCGGCGTGGTATCCGCCGAGGTCGCCGCGGCAACGATACCTGCGCAGGTGCCGTTTGCAATCGCGAGGTTCAGGCTGTTGTCATTGGCGGCGGCGATTTTCTTGGTCAAAATGACCGCCGGACCAACCCCGCCCACGTCAAACAGCGCGGTTACGGCGCTGTCCTGGGCCAAAGTCTCCCTTGCCTTCTGGGCCACCACCGCCGCAGAGTCGCCGAGCGCCACCGCTACGCTAATCGCTTTTGGCGATCCGGTCATTCCGGCCGCCGTCAGGGTGAAAGTCGCGTTGCCGGCCGTGGTGACCGTTCCTGCCACAGTCGCGGTTTCCACCTGCTTGGTGCCGTTCACTTCCTCCGGCGCGCCGCTGCCGTCCAGCTTGATCTTGTAAGTGGCCACATCGTCGTGCGGCGACTCTTCGGACAAATCGGTGATTGCGGCATAGCCCTGGAACTTGGAACCGTCTTTTCGGACGTATCGCACATGGACCAGACTGCGGCTGTGAAAGGCGGCCAGCAGTTTCTGGCGACCTTCTTCGACGGAGAGTCCGGCGCTGTCTGTGAGCAGCACCGCATCGGCGTCGATGCTCCAGCTGAGCAGTCCCGGCACGCTGGTGGTCCAGGCTCCGGACATCTTGTTGCTGGCGTCGATCATGGCGGCGGTCATGCTTAGGGTTGCCCCCCGCTGGCCGCCAATCGTGACCCAGTTCGGACTTTCGGCTGTGGCGGTGTTCACCTTGAGTAAAAAATCCACGCCGTCACTCGGTATGAATGGCATCTATCATCCCTCCTTGGTGTCAATGATCGTAAATTTGAAAATTACTGTGGCTTCGCGGTGGGTGTCGAGACGTTCCACCACATGGCTGTCGACGCTCAACAGGGCCACTTGCCAACCGCCTGATAGGATCAGCGGCTGCGACCGGACGGCCAGAATGGCCTCGTCAGAGATCTGGGCCACTTCCTTGTCTCCCTGGTACTCGCTGAGAACCTTGAGCGTGGCCAGAACATTCGCACCGCAGACTGTTTTGGTGCCCCAGCTCTCCGCGCTCGTTTCGGTCAGCACCGCATACGGCGCTTTTTTACCGGCAGGGACATGGTCGTAAACCGGAACCGGAAGCGCCTCTTTCAGCCGTTCGAACAGGGCTTTGCTTAACGGAGATAGCGGCGAACGTTTCATGAACCGACCTCCCGCTTCACCGCAGCGCGGATCTTGGCCTGAATGCCCGGCACCAGTTCACGGCGCGCCCGCTCGGCGAACCGCTTTGCCTTCACGCCCCGCTTGGTGCCGTATTCCTGCAGCGGAGCGTGAGGCGCTTTGGCCCTGACCATGCGGGAGATGCCGTACTTGCCTTTGCGGTTCACGATGCTTTTGCGAAGCAGTCCGCTTTTGACCGGGGCCAGCGATTTTTCCCGCTTCTGCACCTGCCTGGCCCCCAGCTCCGTTTCTTTTTCGATCGCCTGGCTGACGTTTGTGGTGATGAGGTCGCCGAAGGAAATGCACTTATCGATGCCTGAGACGTTAATCACCGGCCGCATCGGCCACCACCTCCCGGCATTCCAGCCTGAGATAGGCGTGTTTTTCCTCCGGATCGACCGGCGGCGCAATCTGTTCAAAGACGCGGCCGCCGAACTGCACGCGGTCGGTGACCGCCACATCGCGCCGGTGGCGGATCAGGATCCGGTGCAGGATTTCCGGGCTTAACTGTTCGTATTGGTCGATGGTTTTGGCCGAGAGCGGCGTGATTTTCGCCCACACCGTAGCTCGCGGCAGATACTCGGTCCCGAAGCCGCCCTGCCCGTCGGCGGTTTTCACTTCCGCGAGCAGGGTGACTCGGCAGTTCAGTTCCCCTGGGTTCATCCGTCTCACCTACCAGTGAAGATTGCGATACGGTGCGAGCAGACAGTACACCACCTGCGGCACCGGCTCGCCTGAGCGCTGTTCGTAAAAGTGGGCGGTCAGGAGCAGCAGCGACTGCCGGATCGGCAGTGGCAGCGGTTCCGCCAGCTCCGCGTTCAGGTAGTCCTCTGCGTGCTGCCGGGCGGCCGCCAAAAGATCGGCGAGAAGGGAATCTTCCTCTTCGCCGTCAATGCGCAAAAAAGCCTTGACCGCCGCCAGATCCAGCGCCGCCTCAGCCATCGCTGCCCGCCATCAGTCCGGCGGCCTGCAGCTTGGCGAGGAGCGCGTTGAAGTCCGTTTTCAGCTCGGCGATGGTGGTGGCGGTGCTGTCCGCCTGATTCGCCGCCGGGGCGACGGCCTTGCCGCCCAGAATCAGCTCTCCTTCGCCGGCGATCTCTAGGCTACCGTTTACCACCCACCGGCCGCCGCCCTGTTCGGTGTAGTTTTTGATGTTGCTCATGCCGCCTCACCTACGCTTTCATCTGCAGCACTTTGACGGCTTCGGCGAGGATCAGTTTGCCGTCCACCCGCTGCGTGGCCTTGAAGCCGACCTGGCCGGTCACGGCAAACAGTTCGTTCAGCCGCTGGAAGGAGCGGCCTTGCCGGTCGGCGATCCAGTAGTAGGAAAAGTCGCCGAAAGCCATGACTTTGGCTCCGGCGGCAATCTCCGGCACATATACCGACGTCTTGATCGGCCGATTGAGAAGAGTGTCCGGTTCGCCGAGCCGCAGTGAAGGCTGCCACAGATATTGGCCGCCGCCGTCTTTGAGTTTGCGGATCGCCTTGATGGTCGCGTCATTGGTGATGAATACGGCATTGTTTCGGTAGGGAGCCTTGAGCGAGTGGTACAGGTCCATGAGTTCATCCATGGTCACTGCCGCACCGGTCGTGGTCACCCCGAGCGATGCGCCGCCTGTCGCGCTGAAAATGCCGGTGGGTTTACCGGTTCCGTTGCCGGTAAAGAAGGCTTCCTCTTCCTTATTGCCGATGCGGCGGGCAAATTCTCTGGCGATGTATTGCTCCAGGCTAAATACGCTGTCGCTGAGGAGTTCTTCCGAGACTTTGATCAGGGTCGCCAGTTTGTAGGCGCCGATGATCACCTGGCCGAAGGCATCGTCAGATTCCGGGATCGCGCCTTCCTCATCGACCCAGGATGCGGTCCCCTTGGAGGCCACTACCGGGATTTTTTTGTCGCCGGAGGCGGTGGCGATGACGTTAGCCAGTTGACGCATCAGGTTCGCTTCTTCCAGCGCCTGGATCAGCGTCCGCTCGAATTCGTCCGGCACCAGATAGCCGCCTTCGGAGTCGGTGCCGACCTGCAGGGCGTTTTGCACTTCAAAGCTGGCTTTGTTTTTCATCGCCTTCCAGAACGCGGCCTTGTATTCACTGGAGGCCCGGCCGGTCTTCTCCGGTTCCTGGCTCTGGCCGGGACGGTGGGTGATGGCGCTGGAGGTCGGCCTTGCCAGTTCAAGGTCCAGGACGGCCTGCCGTTCCAACCGCTCGATCTCTTTGCCGAGGTTCACGACGTCGGCTTCCATCTTCTCGTAGGTCGCCGTATCTTCGGCGGATAAGAGGCCCTGCTCATTTCGCCGGGAATCTAAAAAAGCTTTGGCGCTGTCCCAAAGCTTGGCGCGCTTTTCGCGCAGTTCAAGTATTTTGTTCATATCCAGTCCTCCTGTTTCTTTATTTGAGAAGTTCCAGCCGCCCCATCAGTTCCTGATGAGACCTGCCAGGCAAAACGGCGGGCTCTTCCCGTGATGGCCGTGGCAGCTTTCGCAGCAGGGCGTTGGTGACGGTCAGGCGGTCAAAGTAAAAACCCTCTGCCGCATCCGTGGTTTCCGGTGCGTAGAGGATTTTGTCGGCAAAGCCGAGTTCGACCGCTTTTTGGGCGCTGAACCAGGTTTCCGCGTCCATCATGGCGGAGAGTTTTCCGCGTGGCAGCTGGGTCCGCTCTTCGTAGGCGTTCAGGATGCTTTCTTTGACCTCGCCAAGCATCTTGACGGCGCTTTGCAATTCCGCCGCCTCGCCGAAGATGACGGTGGCCGGGTTGTGGATCATCATCATGGCGACGGGCGACATCACGACCTCATCGCCGGCCATGGCGATCACCGAGGCGGCGCTGGCGGCGATGCCGTCGATCTTGACGGTGACCTTGCCCGGATACTCCCTTAGCATGGTGTAGATCTGGCTGGCGGCAAACACGTCGCCGCCGGGAGAATTCAGCCAAACGGCGATGTCGCCGGTATCCCGGAGCAGTTCGGCCTTGAATTTTTTCGGCGTGATGTCGTCGTCAAACCAACTGTCCTGGGCGATGTACCCGTCAAAATACAGGGTGCGGCCGTCTTCGTTCTTGACCCAGTTCCAAAATTTTCTCATACGCGTTCCTCCGTTTTTGTTTTATTGGCAGCGGCAAACATTCCGGCGTCCGCCAGTTTGGTCATGTTGCCGTTGATGAGGTACAGGTCGCCGCCGAACTCCGGTGAAATCCGGTTGAGGTTCTCCAGTTCCCGGATGTCGTTGGCGGACAGCCAGCCGTTCTGCCGACCGACCGCATAGCCGTTCATCCGGCTCTGATAATCGCCGCGCAATAGGCCGTCCACATTGAACTTCACGAAGTATTGCCGCTTTTCGCCGCCTGAGAGCAGCGCCCGCTGGATGGCCTGTTCCCAGCGGATCACCCACGGATCGAGGGTATACATGACAAACTCCAGCGACTGTTGCTCGATGTTGGAGAAGCTGGACTTTTCCAGGTCGCCGATCATGTGGGGCGGAATGCGGAAGATGCGGGCGATTTCGTTCAGCTGATACTTGCGGGTTTCCAGAAACTGCGCCTGCTCCGGCGGGATGCCAATGGGCTGGAACTTCATGCCTTCCTCCAGCACCGCGACCCGGTGGGCATTGCCGCTGCCCTGGTACACGGCGTTCCAGCTTTCGCGGATTTTTCCCGGATCCTTGACAACGCCCGGATGTTCGAGGACTCCGCCGGGACTGGCACCGTTGGCGAAGAACTTTGCGCCGTATTCCTCGGTGGCGATTGCCATGCCGATGGCGTTCTTGGCCATGGCGATCGGCGAGTAGCCGACAAGGCCGTCAAAGCCGAGGCCGGGAATGTGGAGAACCTCCGTATCCGGGAGGAAAAATGTTCGGCCATCTTTTTCATATTGGTAGAACAAAATCCCCTGGTCGGTGCGGCTGACCAGCATTTTGTTCGGCAAGAGCGGATACAGGCCGAGGACCCGGCCCCGCCCGTCGCGGATGATCTGCGCGTAAGCGTTGCCCCATAACAAAAGATGACCCATCAGCGTTTCGCGAAACACGAATGAGGTCATCTCCGGGTTGGGTTCGCTATGGAGGAGAGGGTACAGGGGGTGATCCTGGACTTTTTCCTTGCCGCCGGGACTGTATCGGTACGTGTGAAGCGGCAGGGAAGCGATGGTTTCGGCCAGAATACGCACGCAGGCGTAGACTGCCGTGGTCTGCAGCGCCGTTTTCTCACTCACCGATTTGCCGCTGGAGCTTGCGCCGAAGAAAAAGCTATATGGGCTACTCCAGAAGCTGTTTTTCGGACTGGCCCGTGAAGGGAACAGTCTGGATAGGAAGGGGATTTTCATGACTCACCTCCTAAAAATGGGCATGAAAAAAGCACCCCTGTTGGAGTGCCTGAGCAATTTGAAATATAGCCTATAAAGCCTTAGTCAATGGAAAGCCGAGCCGCAAACGAATATGGGATGATGCACCGGCTATCTGTGCATTTATAAGCTTCTTCGTCATGCATTTTGTCAATAATTTGTTGAGTGCTTAACGCCCCAAACTCGCCAACGATCCTATCGATCGCGTTAAGCTCATCGGCATCAAGGCATTTTGCTTCAAACCCCGGGGCTGGAATAAACTTGTAGGCGATGTTGTCATACAAAAAAACTTCATAGTTTACGCCTTCCAGCATCATGATTTGTTCATGTCCCTCTGGCACGGCACCCATAGGGAGCGCGCAATAGGCAAGGCCGGTGATGGATCTTCCATGCCTTTTGAAATGCAACGCATCAGAATACCACAACAGCTTCATAAGCTTCACCTTATAAAGATCGTTGACTTGCTGGGCCAAATAATTGATGACGGCAATCACTTTATTGAGATTTAGTTCCACAAAACCAGTACTTTCTGCGTTATCAAGATCGGCGTAAATTGCGCGGATCGATGCGATGAGGTATTGGTTCTTTTGGCTGCGACAATGCTGGCTGGCCCTACGATGATAATATGCGTAAGCCTTGGTTGAAAGTTTGTCTTTAGCCCTCTTAAGCATTTCAAGGAACCATTGAGGATCAACATCTATTTTTCGCAGAATATCGTCATGAGCCCGGTCTTGCACTTGATGATTTTCATATCTGGTAATGGTCGCCATGCTCCAGTCAAGAATCTCGGCAAGATCTTTCTGGCTGACCCCATACTTTTCCCGTACGCCAATAATTTCTCTCGAGGTCAAGAGACCCGTTTTTTCCCTATAGGCATCTTTTACGGCAAGGTTATTGGCTCGTATCATCTCTTCATTTGCCAAATATTCATCCGAAATCACACAATGCTCATAAATCGCAGGAAATTCGACTTCGACTCCCTTGAAGCCTTCATTCTCGATCACTTCAACAATATTAACCTCATGTTCTTCCATGCAGCTAAGACAAAGCTTGATTTCACTCTTAAGGATTTTCATTTCATTCACCTCTTTTCCTGTAGGGAAAATCAGCCTCAACAAATTCTGTTTCGGCAAAATGGAAAGACATTACCAAAATATAGTTGCTTCCCATTCCTCCTACAAGTTCCACTCGGATTTTAATGTATACATCTTCTGTCGAATACGCTTTACCAAAAACACGCATGTCCGGCCGCTTCGGAAAACGAATATCCTTCACAGTTTCGATGTAATCGTGAACTGTAAGCGAAGCGAGTTCTCGTTTCAATACAGTTACTTCATCTTCATCCGGGAAAAGAGTAAGCATGGTATGCCTGTTTGTATATTTCCTGTCCCGTGCGGTATCAACCAAACGGTTCTGTTGAAAATTCACAGTGGCACTGCCACTCTGGAGCGCATACTTCAAACGATCCAGATAGGTAATGACAGCAAACTCGCTTTCAATTGTCGGTTTTTCATAGCTTGCTTTCATGTTCAGTATACCACCCCAATATTCCATCGTCAATAAAATTGGAATCAATTGATACCAAAAACTCGTCCACGTAAAGCCTCTTACTGATTTCTTATTGTTAATTCTACACAAGCGTCTTTCTATCCTACCTATAATACCAATATTCCCCGCCCATCATACACGCTCCCGGGATTCTCGTTCCGAATCGCCCGGTCGAGCGCCATAATCATCGCCACGGCACCGTCAATTCGTTCAGTGCTTTTTTCTTTGTCCGGCTTGATGTTGCCGGCCGGGTCAGTCCTGACGTAGACGTTGTCCATCATCCAGCGTAGTACCGGATGACCGCCATGGGCCAGCTTCTTTTCCAGCGTCAGTTTCATCAGTTCCTTGGATGCCGGCGACATGTCCTTGTACCCCTGTCCGAACGGCACCACGGTAAAACCCATGCCTTCAAGGTTCTGTACCATCTGCACCGCACCCCAGCGGTCAAAAGCGATCTCCTTGATGTGGTAACGGGTGTTCAGTTCCTCAATGAAGGTTTCGATAAAGCCGTAATGCACGACATTGCCTTCGGTGGTTTTGAGATATCCCTGCTGCTGCCAGATATCATAAGGGACATGGTCCCGCCGAACCCTGGCGGCAATATTGTCCGCCGGAATCCAGAAGAAAGGTAGTACAATAAATTTATCCTTTTCATCCATCGGCGGAAACACCAGTACAAAGGCCGTAACATCCGTCGTGCTGGAAAGATCCAAGCCTCCATAGCAGATCCTGCCGCGCAAGGTTTCCGGATCCGTCGCAAACGCGCATTCATCCCAAGCATGCATCGGCATCCAGCGCACCGACTGCTTGACCCATTGATTGAGCCGCAGCTGGCGAAACAGGTTTTCCTCCGCCGGATTCTCCCTGGCGCTCTGGTAAGCGCTTCTCACTTTCTCGATATCGATGGTGTGTCCGAGCGAGGGATTGGCCTTGTACCAGTTCTCCTCCAGCCCCCAGTCGGCATCGTCAGGAATGCCGTAAATCACCGGATAGAACGTCGGGTCGATTTTCCTGCCCGCCAATATATCCATCGCCTTCTGGTGCACTTCCCAGCAGATCGAGTTGCGGTCGGTGCCGGCGGTGGTAATCAGAAAAAACAGCGGCTGCAAACGGGCATCGCCCGATCCTTTGGTCATGACATCGTAGAGGTCCCGGCTCGGCTGGGCGTGGAGTTCATCGAACACCACCGCGTGCACGTTCAGTCCATGCTTGGTATAGGCTTCTGCCGACAGCACCTGATAAAAACTGTTCGTCGGCTTATATACCAACCGTTTGACTGACATCACCGGTTTGATCCTTTTTCGCAGTGCCGGGCATTGATCGACCATATCGACCGCAACATCAAACACGATCGATGCCTGCTGGCGGTCGGAGGCGCAGCCGTAAACTTCCGCGCCCCACTCGCTATCGCCGCAGGTCATGAGGAGAGCGACCGCCGCCGCCAACTCGCTCTTGCCGTTCTTTTTCGGAATCTCGATATATGCCGTGTTGTAACGGCGATAACCGGTTTCTTTGACCGTGCCGAACAGGTCGCGGATGATCTCATCCTGCCAGGGGAGAAGGTCGAACGGCACGCCGCGCCACTGCCCCTTGGTGTGTTTCAAACAGCGGATGAAGTCGACCGCATGCTGCGCCTTTTGTGCATCAACCACGCCTACCGCCGCCCTGGATCAGCATCAGTTCCATCGGGTCCTCGTTCTCACCGGCCTTATCGGCGATGATCCGGCTTCTGGCCGACGGAGTCAGCCCGAACTGCTCGCAGAACTTGTGCATGATCTTCAGATACGTCTGGGCGATCGACACCTGCGGCACTTGTTGCCAGTAGCCGGAAGGTGTTTTGACGATGGTGCCGTGGCGGGAGATGAATTCCTCGGCTTCCTTCCAGCGGGCATACGCCTGACAGTAGCCGGCAAACGCCGCCATGTCGACCTCTGTCAGAATGCCGAGTTCCTCCAGCTGTCTCGCCGTCCTTCGCCATTCTTTTTTGGCTTCCACCTCAAGCCACAGCGGGCATTTCGGCGCTTTTTTCTGCGGAACCGGCTCGCGTTCGTTGAGCGAACGTTTGCCGGGATTGCCTTCTAGTCGCTTGATCGCCGTCGGTTTTGGTTTTCGTCCTGCCTGCGCCATCATCATCACCTCCTCCCGCAGGGCATAAGAAAAGAGCCTGCCGGTTGGCAGACCCTATGTTTGCGTTAAACCCTATCCCTTGATTCCTTTGTAGTTCAGGTTGCCTTTTTTCACCTCGTCCAGTTCCGCCTGCACCGCCGCCTTGTAGTCTTGCCGAGCTTTTTCCTTCTCCTTGCAAGTCAGGCAGATGCATTCGGTGCTGTACATCGACATGATCCGACCGCCTGCGAGACTGCCGCCGCAGCGGTCGCAGGTTTTCTGCGTAAAGAACCGGTCCATCAGCAACCTCCTTCTGCGCCGCTGGAGTTGTCACATCCGTGATAGGCATCCAAAAAAGCTCTCACCCCTGGGTCGCGTCGGAAGGAACTGTTGCCCGTAAGCTTTGCCAGCAACACTTTTCGGGTCGCCTTGAATTCGTCGCCGTTCATGCCGAGCCGGATAAGCCATGTCCGGAAGGCAAATTTCGGATTTTCGTCCTGCGCCGGCTTGAATGAGGTGTGTTTCAATTTTTTAGCGCTTGCGTCCATGCCAACAGCCAAATCGCGAAACGCCGCCATTTCCTCTATTGCCGGATTTTCCTTCGGTAGCTGCAGAACCAGCGTACGCGTTGCGAGGTCCAATTTCAGTCCGGCAGCTCGGCCCCGCTCCAAGTCTCGCCAAGTCGCCGCGAAAGCATCCACGTCATCGGGTGAGATCTGGTCCAGTTCTTCGGCCAGCGCTCTTTCGAGGAAAGGTTGTTCCAGCCCAAAGGCAGCGCAAAGCAAGTCTTGTTTGCTAGCCAGCATGTTGACCAGGTTGTGTAAGCTGATAACCGTGTGATCTTCCAGCGAAAAGGCGTAGCCCTGGAAATTTGATTCGCCGGTTTCGGCAGGGATTCTTTCCTGCCCCGCCGGCGCGGGAGCATCCGCCAGCAGCTCCGCCATTTCGTACTCGCGTCCCTCCGGGTCAAGAACCCGCCCCTCCCTGTCGATCCGGAAGGTTCCCTTTTCGCCAGTGATTTCATAGGCGCAGCTTGGCATGCCCAGATATTTTGCTTTGACGCCCCACTTTTCTTCCAGCGCCTGCACGATTTCCTTGCGGCTCATTTTCCGCACCCCGCTTCCCGCAGCCATTTCCGACTGTTCACCATTTCTTCGATTTCCTCGTTCATGTAGATCAGGCAGTCGTTGTTGTCCGGGTCCACTGGGGCCAGCACCCAGTTGCCGCCCCATTTGCCGGCGATTTGGTAGGTTTGTTTGGAGTAGGTTGCGTAAAATCGGTCGCCTTTTTGGATGTTCATGTGTTTTCCCTCCCTGTGTTTTCGGTAGTCTATATATCACTCTAAACACAGGAAATAGCAAGCATTTATGCGTCTTTTCAGCGATTGTTCTCGCTATTTTTTCCGGCCTTTTCTTCCGAATGCTCATATACCATTTTCAGTTGCAACAGGGAGTAAACGATGCGGTCGATGAGCCGTTCATCGCACTCGCTAACCTCTATCCCCTTGGCGAGCGCTACGTTATGCTTGTCCACCAGCGTTTCGGCAACCAAAAACATGGCTGCGAAAGGCTCCTTGGCATACATCTCTGGATATAGCCGCTCGGCAGTCTGCCGGAAATTCCAGAACAGATCCTGCTGCGCGCCGTAGCCGGCATTTTTTCGGACAAACAGTTTTTCGATTTCTTCAAACTTGTCGCGGATAAACAGGACAAAATCACTTCTGCGGCTTGTTGCCAAGGGATGCCACCTCCTGCCCCTGCTTGGACGCAACTTCGCAGTAGTTTATCTTGGCTCCACCGCGCAGCAGAAACACCTGATCGGCTTTGCCAACAAAGTCAATGTAGCGCTTCACAATGACGTCCGCATACTTTTCATCCAGTTCCAGAGTAAAACAGATTCGCCCGGTCTGCTGGCAGGCGATGAGCGTTGAACCGCTGCCGCCGAACGGATCGAGCACAATGCAGTTGCTCAAACTGCTGTTGGTAATCGGGTAGGCGCACAAGGCCACCGGCTTCATTGTGGGATGCAGGTCGTTTTTCGAAGGCCGGTCGAAGTTCCAAATCGTGCTTTGCTTACGGTCGGCATACCAGTTATGTTTGCCGTCCTTGCGCCAGCCATAGAGGATCGGCTCATGTTTCCACTGGTACGGGCTGCGCCCCAAGACCAAGCTTTGCTTGGCCCAGATGCACACGCCAGACAGGTAGAGTCCGGCATCGTTAAAAGCTCGCCGAAAATTGAGGCCTTCGGTATCGGCATGAAACACGTAGGCGGATGCATCCGGGGCCATGGCATTTGCCATATTAGTAAACGCTTTGCGCAAGAACTGGTAGAATTCGTCGTTCTTCAGGTTGTCGTTTTGAATCTTGCCGGCTTTGGCAACGTATGCCACATTGTACGGCGGGTCGGTCAGCACGAGATTGGCTTTCTTGCCATCCATGAGAAGATCCACCATCGCCGGATCGGTGCTATCGCCGCAAACGAGCCGGTGCGGTCCCAGCAGCCAAACGTCTCCTTTTTGCGTCATGGCCGGTTTTGCCAGTTCGGCATCTAAGTCAAAGTCGTCGTCCTTAATCTCCTTGGAGTGCACTTCACTGAAAAGTTGTTCAAGTTCCGGCGGGTCAAAGCCGGTAAAGGCTACGTCATAGTCCAGAGACTGTAGTTCCTGGATCAAATCGGCCAGAAGCTCCTTGTTCCATTCACCGCTGATTTTGTTCAGCGCCACATTGAGCGCTTTTTCTTTGGTTTTATCGACATCAACGACCACACAGTCGATCTCGCTGTAGCCCAGCGCTTTCAGCACCGTGATTCGCTGATGGCCGCCGATGACCGTCAAATCTTGATTGATAATAACTGGATCGACATAGCCAAACTCGGCAATGCTGTTTTTGATCTTTTCAAATTCGCTGTCGCCGGGTTTGAGTTTTTTTCGTGGGTTGTAGCTGGCCGGCACCAAGCTGTCGATAGGCAGTTTCTTAAATTCCATCTTCTTCTCCCCAAAATCTTGCTTTGATATAGCAGTCGTGGCTGCAGTATTTCCGGTTCTTGTTACCGTAAGTCGTGCACACTTTGCCGCAATATTGGCAGGTATATTGATAAACGGCCGAATCCTTCTTTTGGCATGCTTCCGGATGGGCCTTCCACCAATCGTAACGGCAGGCATCCGAGCAAAACCGCTTGTTTCGACCACGTTTTTTCTGCCGAATCGGCTGTTTGCACTGCGGACAAAGTCCATGCCGGTCCTCGATCACTTGAGCGTTTTTCTGCACCGCTTCCGGCGGACCAATTAGGTGATGCCGCTTACAATAGCTTTTGACCGCATCGACGCTAATCAGCAGTTCGCGGGCGATGGCTTTGTATCCGAGTCCTTGCAGTCGGAGTTTGTATACGGCTTCCTTTTGTAACGGCGTCACCAGGCAGCCCCCTTTTTTTGCTTGCTCTGCACTATACTTTTTCGCACAACAAAAAACGCGCAAGCGCCTTGCATTTACAAGGTCTGCGCGCTCAAATTCTCGAAGAAATGCCCTCCCCCCGGCCTATTGATTCTGCGAAAATTCGCGCGAAGGGGGGCGGCGGTCTTGGCCCATACGCCTGTAGAGATTTGACCCGCCCCTCCCCCTTGGTTTGCAGGCATATTCGCGTAATGGTTAGTACCGATAATCAGGGCGCTGATCTTCGAGTCGCGTCTTCCGATCGTGACACCTCTTGCAAAGTGGTTGCCAGTTCCTCTCGTCCCAGAACAGCACCTGATCTCCCCTGTGCGGCTGGATATGATCGACCACCGTTGCCGGCGTCAGCTTTCCTGACCGTTCGCATTCGGCGCAAAGAGGGCGCTTAACCAAGAACTGCTTCCTCATCATTTGCCAGCAATAGCTGTAGCCGCGTTTAAACGCGCTGGCCCGATCGGCAGCGTGAAGTTTGGCGTGAAGTTCGCAATATTTAACGCTTGTCAAATGTGGACAGCCGGGATGTTTGCACGGACGCATGGGCTTCATTGGCATGTAAGTGCTCCACCTTTGCGTAAAGAAAAACCCTCAAAGCTCCTGCTTCAAGGGTCCTCTGCATTTTACGATTCTCCCATGATATAATTCTACACCCGCAAAACACCCCAAAACGGACATCGGCGGACATTTTGCAAATATTTGTTTCTTCGTGTCCACATTTCTAACACCCTCGAAAAATCTATTATTTCCAATAAATCTCGCTGTCAAAAGGCAGGTTAGTTCTTAAACCACCTTATAGGTTTCCATTTGATAGCCTTAAAATATCACTAGGATGCAGGTATTCTACGGGATTGAAGAGAAATATTTTCATATAAGGAAAGGAGTGGTTTTTCTGCGAACAATTAACAACAGTGTTCTTGATAACGTTTTGCGTGACCCGACTAATAAAGCTCTTCCTTGCTCCAGTCACGATTTGTTGCTGTTACAACTTTATTTTTCAATGATGAATTTTTCAAAGTTCTTTGAAAACACGGTTTCTGCTTATGAAACGGCTTTATATATTAATTCAAGAAAAAACATGCTGAATAACAAAGGAAAACTTTACACCAAAGCTTATAAAAGAGGGTGTATTCTAATGGTTGATTTAGGAACCGACACTTATGGAAGTGAATTTTCATATTTTCATCCTGCCGTTGTAATTCACAATGAGTATCGTCGTGTTTTTATTGTTCCTTGCACATCGCAACCTGCAAAAATCAACTCAAAAACTGGAGTGCCGTTTGATGAATTTGTCCAAGGAGAAATTAGCGATGGATTTCAAAAGACTACGACAGTACTATTGAACGAAGCAAGGTTTGTTGATAAAACTCGCATCAGAGCCGAATTGGGATTAATTTCAAAATCATTTTATGATAAACTATATAACAGCTTATTCGAAAGACTGTTTGAAAATAAAAAGTATGCTATACATAAAATGGAAGAAATCATTGATTCACAAAAAAACCAAATTGAGAGTTTACTTAACGAAAATGAGCAACTTAAAAAAACGGTTGCCACTTCAGCATAAGATCATATTATTTTTCTAGAACTGTTGACAAATGACTTAATCAATGCTAATTTAAATATAAAGAATACCTGAGGGCGGTATGCCAACTGATATGCCGGAAACGGCATAATGACCAGTTTTAGAACCACTGTAGTTAATACAGTGGTTCTAATCATTTTAATGCCCTTTCACAAACCCAATCAGGGATTAACATCAATATGAGGCAATTTTTAAGTTCTGAGGATAACTCAACACTCAAAACCACCCTAAAATGGACAGGTAGGCGGACATTTTACAAATAATTTAGCTCAGCCGCCACGCAGTAGACGATGTACTGTTTCCAGCGCCGGATGGTTCGTTCATCTACGCCAAGCTTATATGACAGTCCTGCGGTTGTGTACCGGCTCTGCCAATACTCTTCCATGACCGCCTGCTTGTCCTGACACAACCCTTGGTAGATAGTTTCAATCGCTTTCCGGGTTTTCTCCAGTTCGGTGACTTTCCGGTTCATGCTGAGTTTTACCGCTTTGCTCGCCGTGCTGTCACCCAGGCTGCTGCTTCGCCCTTCTTGTTTTTCCGGTGTCTCGAGAATAATGTTGTTTTTTAGCCGATTGAGTTCCTTCAAGTTATTCTTGTACTGACGAATTTCCTGCTCGACATACTTAAACGTGTTTTTGCTGAGCCGATGCTTTTTGATGCATGCCGCTACATACTCTTCATGGTCAATATTCAGCCCGTCGCACAGCGTCGCGCACCAGGCAGTATGAATAAACCGCTTGGCATCGCAGTGTTCTGCGTCAATGCGGGTTAGTTTGCATGAATCTTTAAATGAACACCACTCCGGGCAGCCTTTATCGCCGGCATAATCATCACAGGCTTTCTTCAAAATGCTGGCCATGAGTCTTCTGGCCCCGATATCATCTAAACTCATCTACGTTTCCTCCCCACTCTTGCTTTTACCGCTTGCAGCAGCGCCGCCTGACTCGCGTCCTTTCTCGCCAGCGCCGCCATCACATCTTCGTCAATCGTGTCTTTGGCAACCAAATGATGGATTACCACCGTTTCTTTCTGACCCTGCCGCCAGAGCCTGGCATTGGTTTGCTGATATAGTTCCAGACTCCAGGTCAGACTGAACCATACGAGAGTGGAGCCGCCCGCTTGCAAGTTCAGACCGTGCCCAGCTGACGCTGGATGGATCAGTGCGACGGATATCTTCCCTGCATTCCAGCGGCGAATCGATTCTTCACCATCCAGCTGCTCGCCAGGAAAGCGATCCAGTATACGGGTCCGATCGTGTTTGAACCAGTAAGCGATGAGGACCGGCTTGCCGTTTGCCGCTTCAATGATGTCTTCCAGCGCGTCTATTTTACATTCATGGATGTGGGCGACGCCGCCATTTTCATCATAAACTGCACCATTTGCCAGTTGCAGCAGTTTGCCGGACAGGGCGGCAGCATTTGCTGCATCAATCTCTTTACCGTTCAGAGATAGCACCAGTTCATCTTTAAGCGTTTGATAGTGTTGCCATTCTGGCTCAGAAAGCTTGACATTAATTTCGTTCATCACGAGTTTCGGCAACTTCAGGTAGTCAGCGTTCTTCATGCTGATCGTGATGTCGGAAATCT
The DNA here is from genome assembly GCA_018434355.1 of Sporomusaceae bacterium. GTDB lineage: Bacteria > Bacillota > Negativicutes > UBA1444 > UBA1444 > UBA1444. The sequence continues at coordinate 41,282 of JAHDPL010000006.1, forward strand.
GGTTATAGATATCTTGCTCCGCACCGGGCTTTGGTTTATAGGAGAACACCATCTGCTGGTTGCGTTTATCCGGTACAAAGTAAGTGTTTCTGTAGTTTCCTATAAAACGTCCGAGCCGCTGCCCCAAATCAAGCAGCCGAAACTCGGCCCACAAATCCATCATTCCGTTAGCCGAAGGGGTCCCGGTCATCCCGACCAATCTCCGAATGCCTGGCCGGACTTTCATCAGGCTTTTGAACCGTTTGGCCTGATGCGATTTGAACGAAGACAACTCATCAATCACCACCATGTCATAGTCGAACGGCAGTCCACTGCCTTCAATCAGCCATGGCACGTTTTCCCGGTTGATGAGGTAGACCTGGGCTTTTTGCAGCAGCGCCGCCTTCCGCTCTGCTTCCGTTCCCACAGCGACGGAATAGGCGAGTCCTTGCAAGTGATCCCACTTTTCAGCCTCTGCTGGCCAAGTATCTCTGGCAACACGCAACGGCGCAATGATCAGCACTTTCCGGATTTGAAAACTGTCCAGCGTCAGGTCAAAGATGGCGGAAAGGGCAATCACCGTTTTGCTAACCGAGGCCCATATCCAGGAATATTGCGGCGACCGACTTGGTCAACAGATAATCAGTCGCAAACTTTTGATATTCGTGCGGTATGAACTTCATGCGGCATCACCTCCTCCAGCATCGCGCTCATCAATTCAGAGATCTTCCCCGCATCGTCCAGAACAAATACCCGGCATCCCAAACGCCTGAGCAGTTCATGTCTTTTCACTTGCAACGGTCGCGGCTTCCCTCCGGGTGCTTTTACTTCCACGAATGCCACATAATTCATTGGCAATATCACCAAACGGTCCGGCATTCCAGACAGACCGAGGCAAGTGAACTTGATCGCCAGCCCGCCAACCTTCTTCACTGCCTGGACCAGTTTTTGTTCGATCACTTTTTCTCGCATCGGTTCCTCCTCTTTGTGCCGATCGTTGTGCCCAAAGGTTTTAAACTCTATACGCGCGTATACGTGTATTGCGTGCCTACCTGCTCTCTCTTTTCTTTATAACCCACATATTCATAGAAGAAGCAAAGGCACAATGGGAACAGACACAACGACGGTCCTTGAAAAATGGCGGTTTCGGCTTCTGCCGATTCAATGTGCTGAGGTTGTGCTGAATTACTCCGGCACATCAACCGTTCGAACAAAAATACGCTGCGGGCCGTACAAGGACAGGTTCTTTTTCCCGGTCTTGTTGCCGGTGAATTTCGCCCAGCCGCCGATTCGATTCAAGATCCCCTCGATTTCATAGGAATCGGATTTCTTTAGCGCTTCACGGTTTTTACCAAAACATTCGCACCAGATTTCCATAATGCACACCTGCTCCCGCCGCACCGAACCGCTGCGTGCGTCGCCGCCGAATTCACTGCCGCTTAGAAAACCCCGTCTGGCGTATAAATCGAGCTTGTCCCAATCCTCCGGCAGTAACGCATCGAGGTACTCCGTCACCAGCCCCTCGCGATCATCACCCTCGATCGCATCCCGCTGCTGGGTGATCGCTTCTTCCGCCAGACTCCCCTTCAGGAACAGTTCTTCACCGGCTTGATATCGCTGGATCGCCTCCGCCCATATCTGATCTATCTCTGCCAGATCCCAGGCCCGATATTTTCCTGCGCCGGTGACGCGTACCGGCCAAAACCGGCGATTGCCGGTAATGTCGCGCAGGAAACCGCCGTCGCTGTTGGTGGTGCCAACGATGATGCAGGAACGCGGATGGCTTTCCACCGTGACCCCGTAGGACTGGCGATACTTATCGTCGACGCGGGTAATGAACGATTTCACCGTTTCCACGTCCAGCTTCTTGATGCCGGCCAGCTCACCCAGTTCCAAGATCCAGTACCCTTGCAATTTTTCCGGCGCGGTTTTGTCTTTCATATCCGAGATGGCAAGGGAATCGGAGTACCACTTCCCGCCCAGCCGGGCAAACAGGGTCGATTTGCCGATTCCTTGCGCGCCGTTAAGCACCAGGATGGAATCAAATTTGATTCCCGGCTGATAAATCCGGGCAACCGCCGCCACGAGGGTTTTTCGCGTCACCGCTCGTACG
>JAHDPL010000037.1 GCA_018434355.1 Sporomusaceae bacterium
TACGTCGGTTACCGACTTGAGGTTCTTTTCCTTGATCAGTTGCTTGATTTGCTCGTCGGTAAGAAGTCCCATCGTGATCCCTCCTATGCTTTCATTTTATTGTATTGCATAGGAAGTTTACACAGTTTATTTTACAGACTCTAGTGCTACGTTGGCAGGGCGGCTCCCGATGCTTAGTAGCATGGAGAATTTTGTTAATTCGCCACAGCATAAAACAACGGTTTTCCCCAATAGAGATTTAATTTCGGCCTTTGATAGAATTATTAAATATACACATAGAGATTTTTTGAATGCGAACATACACAACCCCGGGGACATTAAAGTTGCGCCAGATTCTTTGGAAGCTATTGCTCTTGGAGGAATGTTCACATTGATACAAGGAATTGTTAATTTATGTCCAGATGTCACAACGTAGATAATGTAAATATAATCCCGGCCATCTCGGCCGGTTTTTCTTTTTCACAGGTCAAACCCGCATTTCAGGTCTAACCAGATTAGCGTGCACACATTTTGCTAACGCACTTCATTGATGGGTAAATATAACCATATACATAGGTAGAACGAAACGGCGAAGAATCAACCGCTATAGACACTGGCAACCACTCCAAAACAGCTTGGAAGGAACTTCTAATCCGTTGGTCGGGGGTTCGATTCCCTCCTGGGACGCCAAGAAAATCAAGTGCTTTCGGCTTCGACCGGAAGCACTTTTTCATTTTGACCGTAATTTTGACACCTGAAACAAATAAAAAATTATCTTCCTCTCGAAACGTTTACCTTGTGTGGACAAATGGACTAATTGGAAAGTATAATATAATTAAATGAAAGTCAGGGGAGTTTTAGAAAATCCTACAGGGGAAAGGAGTGCTCACGATGTTTGTGGTGCATACCGTGAACCAGTTGGAAGAAGCTGTCCGGGTGGGAGCCGAAGAGATTTTGGTGACAGGTGGCCTGGCGAGCAATGTTCATGAGGCTTACTTGCTGAAATCCTGCAAGGGCAGTGAATCCGGTACGGAAGAATGTGATATCGATAAGGTTTCAGAGCGAGCGGGTTTGCCGGTGTGGGGGATTTCCTCGCTGATGGTTATCACCGGTGAATATTTATTGCTGGACTCGCAGTTGAACAGCCATTCTCCGTGCATGATCCTGCAGCGAACCAACCAACATTAGAAGCGAAGTTTGTTTATTTAGACCTGTAGCTTTGTGCTGCAGGTTTTTTTATTACATCTATAGCAGGAATTCTCGCTTTCGTGGATAATAAATACTTAATAGATTTGCCAAAAGGATGGAGATGGATTGAAGACACTGCGCTTCCAACTTCTTCTCTGGGGTTTGACGTTGGCCCTTGTGCCGACGTTGTTTTTTGCTGTCTGGTTTTGGCGATATAGCCTGTCCCAGCCGAGCGATGCTGCAGTTTTCTTGGATATTAGCGTTATCGCTGTCAGTACCGCCGGCGTGTTTGTTTTTCTGTTGGCGCTGATTTACTGGGGTTACCAATGGATCGTCACGCCGATTCGCCAGTTGACGGATGCGGCTAAAGCGATTCGCGAAGGCAATTTTGACTATCAGATGGAAGCGCGGCTATTGTTCCGCGGCCCGCTGGAAATGCGAGAACTTTGCTATACATTTGCCCGGATGGCTGAGAAAATAAATGGACAGATTCGCTCGTTGGAAAAAGTGAATGCGACGCTGGCAAAGAAGGAAGAACGTTGGCAATTGGCGCTGCAGGGCAACAAGGACGGAATATGGGACTGGAACCTAGAGACCGACGAGTGGGTCCAGTCAGACCGTTGTCTGGAGATGCTCGGATATTTACCGGGCGAGGGACCTTACACGCGGGAGGGCTTTATCGAATCCGTTCATCCGGATGATTTGCCCGGTCTACAACAAAAACTTGAGGATCATTTGAACCGGATTGCGCCGTATTATGAGGCGGAATACCGGCGTCTCTGCAAAGACGGCAGTTATAAATGGATTCTTGACCGGGGGCAAGCGTTGTGGAATGATGCGGGTCAAGCGGCCAGGATGGTCGGTTCATACACAGACATTGCCGAGCGCAAACAGATGGAAGAACGACTGATTCACATCAGCATGCGGGACGGCCTGACCGGCCTGTATAATCGTGCTTATTTTCAGGAAGAACTGCGACGGCTAAATGACGGTCGTTATGCGCCAATTGCAGTCATTGTCTGCGATGTGGACGGGTTGAAGCTTTATAATGACAGTTTTGGGCACATGATGGGAGATCGACTGATTAAGGCTGCCGCCGATATTTTGCTGCAGACCTTCCGGACAAGTGATGTGGTGGCACGGATCGGCGGCGATGAGTTCGCCGTGATATTGCCACGGGCGTCACGAGAAACCGTGGATATGATCTTGCAGCGACTAAAATCAAGCATTGAAGCGTTTAATGCCGAGAATGAGGAGTTTTTGCTTAGCATCTCAACCGGTATGGCGATCGGACATAGTAAAAACGTCAATTTGACCCAGTTGTTCAGGGATGCCGATAACAACATGTATCGTGAAAAGAACAAGAACAGTCCGCAGATTCGCGCTGCAATCACGCATACGGTTGTAAGATTGCTGGAACGACGGGATTATGTGTTGGAGGGCCATACCAGGCGGGTGTCGCAGTTATGTGAACGATTGGCAGCGGAAATCGGTTTTTCACAGTTGAAAACAGCCGATCTGTTGCTGTTAGCTGAGTATCACGACCTAGGTAAGGTAGGGATTGCTGATCAAATCCTGTTTAAGACGGGACCGCTGAACCAGGCTGAACGAAAAGAAATTCAGCGGCATTGTGAAATCGGCTTCCGTATCGCCCAGTCCGTGCCAGAAATTCGCCATATCGCCGAATATATTCTGCGCCATCAGGAATGGTGGAATGGGCAGGGGTATCCGTTGGGGCTTGCAGGGGATGAGATTCCGATGGAATGCCGAATTTTGGCGATTGCCGATGCCTATGACACGATGACCAGCGAACGGCCATACCGTGCGGCGATTGGTCATGATGCCGCGATGAAGGAATTGCGACATGGGGCCGGCGTTCAGTTTGATCCGTTTCTGGTGGAGATGTTCAGCCGGATTGACCCACGGCGCTGTCTGCAAAAAGTGGGATAAAGCTTGAGGTGAATGTCATGGGAAGAATCATCGTAATCGGGGCCGGCGCAGCGGGATTGATGGCAGCGATTCATGCTGCCGCCGCTGGAGCCGGCGTTTTGTTGATTGAAAAAATGCCCTCGCCTGGCAGGAAAATCCTGATTACAGGCAAGGGTCGTTGCAATTTTACCAATAACTGCGAAATCGGCGACTTTCTTCGTTTTTTCGCCAACAATGGCGCGTTTTTGAATAGTGCGCTACGAACGTTTGACAATCAGGACGTGATTGACTTCTTTGCCTCGCATGGCGTGCCTTCGCGGGTAGAACGTGGCGGTCGGCTGTTTCCCGAGTCCGACAAGGCGCGCGACATAGTGGATGCGCTGGTCAAGGCGGCCAGACAGGCCGGGGTGAGAATTGTTACGGACCAACCGGTACGTTCGATATGCGTTGAAAAAGGCAAAGTGACAGGCGTCTTGACCGAGTCCGGCCGCCTGGATGCTTCGGCGGTTATATTGGCTACCGGCGGACTGTCTTATCCCGGCACTGGTTCGACCGGTGACGGATATCGCATGGCGAAGGAACTGGGCCACACCGTGACACCGCTACGTCCGGCGTTGGTTCCACTTGAGACGCAGGAGGCCTGGGTCAAGGAATTGCAGGGGTTGTCGCTGAAAAATGTCGAAGGCGTGGTCAAGGTCGACGGCAAAAAACAGGACAGTGAATTTGGCGAGATGTTGTTTACGCATTTCGGTCTTTCCGGTCCGATTGTATTGTCGCTCAGCCAGGCAATTTCACAGGCGTTGCCGCAAAATCCGCCGCCGCGCGTTACGGTTGAATTGAATCTGAAACCGGCTTTGACGCCGGAGGTGCTCGACAAACGATTGCAACGCGACTTTGCCGAATTTACCCGCAAGCAGTTCAAAAATTCACTTGGCGAGTTGCTGCCGCTGAAGTTGATTCCGGTTATCATCCGGCTCAGCGGAATCGCGCCTGACAAGCCTGTGCATCAGATTACCCGCGAAGAGCGGACCCGGTTGGTCGAACTGCTGCAAGGATTGCGCCTGACAGTCACCAAAACTCGCCCGATTGCCGAGGCTGTTGTAACCGCAGGCGGCGTGGCGGTAAAAGAAATCAATCCCAAAACTATGCAGTCACGCCTGGTAGAAGGATTATTCATTGCCGGTGAAATTCTTGACGTGGATGGTTACACCGGGGGATTTAACCTGCAAGCTGCATTTTCCACCGGCATGGTGGCAGGGACTGCTGCGGCGAGATTTCTGCAATCAAAAGATGCGTGACAAAATCCAGAAAAAATGTCTAGGTCTTGTATTGACAGAAAGTGAAATCGGATGATAAAATAAACTCTGTCGCGCGGGGCGATAATCGCAGACAACAGCGTATGTATGGTGACTGTGGTGAAGTGGTTAACACGGCGGATTGTGGTTCCGTTATGCGTGGGTTCGATCCCCATCAGTCACCCCAACTTACTCTAATGATGGGGCGTCGCCAAGCGGTAAGGCTCGGGACTCTGACTCCCGCATCGGTGGTTCGAATCCATCCGCCCCAGCCAATAGTTACTCTGATATCTGTATATTCATTCCTTGGGGCGTCGCCAAGTTGGTAAGGCACGGGACTTTGACTCCCGCATGCGTTGGTTCGAGTCCAGCCGCCCCAGCCAATATGACCCACTAGCTCAGTCGGTAGAGCACCTGACTTTTAATCAGGGAGTCGATGGTTCGAGTCCATCGTGGGTCACCATTTAATCAACGCAAGACTCTGGCAGTGCGCCGGAGTCTTTTGTTTTATTGCTACTGACCGCTTGATTTTTGCTCATATTCTGCTATAATTCAACAGTAGCCGTGCGGGCGTGGCGGAATGGCAGACGCACCAGACTTAGGATCTGGCGCCGCAAGGTGTGGAGGTTCAAGTCCTCTCGCCCGCACCAAGTCAAACAAAGTTTTGAATGGCAGGGTGAATCGTTGGCAAGGAGGTTGCTGCTTGCATATGTTCAGCCGGATTAAGTCGTTCTTTTCTAATTACTGTAGCCCATGAATGCTGATATGGGTCCTGGCAGGACTCGTATTGCTGGTGCAGTGGCTATGGTCTTGACAAACAAAACTACCCGGAGTTAAAATAATCTCTGTCACGATGCGGAAGTAGCTCAGCGGTAGAGCATCGCCTTGCCAAGGCGAGGGTCGCGAGTTCGAATCTCGTTTTCCGCTCCAGAAAATTATGTTCCGGCAGATTACTGCCGGCTTTTTCTTTGTCGATTGTTTTTTATTGTCAAGAATGTTAAAATAAAATTCAATGCAAAGGGCTGTTTTCGGCTCCTTGCCGAAAAGTTCCTGCAGGATTCAAAGGAGGACATTAAGTGAAAGTTACAGTTGAAAAAAAGGAACACAATATTACCGAATTGGTGATCGAACTTCCGGTCGAAGAGGTAAACAAAGGCTTTGATCGGGCTTATCAGAAACTGGCGCAACAGGTCACTATCCCCGGCTTCCGCAAAGGCAAAGCGCCGCGCAAGATGATTGAAAACCGAATCGGTGCTGATGGAATGCGCGCCGAAGCGTTTGATTTCATTATTCCCGACGCATACAGGCGTGCGGTCAAGGAGCAAAATGTTCAGCCGGTGGGCCGACCGGAAGTTACCGAAGTAACCCTGAATGCTGGCGAACCTTGTGTGTTCACTGTCAGCGTAGTGACTCGTCCCGAAGTCGTGCTGGGTGAATACAAAGGTCTTAGCGTGGATGCGCCGACCACCGAAGTGACGGCGGAAGAAGTCGACAAACAGATTGAGGCGCTGCGCGAGCGGCATGCAAAAATGGTCGTAGTGGAAGATGCGGAATTGGCCAATGGCGATTTCGCGATTATCGATTTTGACGGCATGGTTGACGGCAAACCATTTAGCGGCGGCCAGTCCAAAGGATATCCGCTGGAAGTGGGGTCCGGCAGCTTCATTCCAGGATTCGAAGATCAACTGCTTGGCGCCAAATCCGGTGAAGAAAGGGAAGTCAACGTGACTTTCCCGGAAGAGTATTTCGTGCCTGAACTGGCTGGCAAAGCCGCTGTGTTTACGACTAAGATCAATGATATCAAGCGTAAGGAACTGCCGGAGCTCAATGACGATTTCGCCAAGGAAGCCGGCGATGCTGATACGCTGGAAGAAATGAAGACCAAGACGATGACCCGGCTGACGGAAGCGGCGGCAAAGAAAGACGAGTCGGCGTTCCGCGAGGCTGCCGTTGCCAAAGCGGTTGCCAATGCGACGATTGAAGTGCCTGACATCATGGTGGAAGACCAAGTCGAGCACATGATTCAGGACCTCGACATGAGTCTGAAACAAAGAGGCCTAGCCATGGACAAGTACCTTGGCTACATGAATATGGATATGGCAGCATTGACCGAGCGGTATCGCCCGGCGGCGGCCGAGCAGGTTCGCACCGAACTGACCCTCGAAGCAATTGTCAAAGCGGAAGCGTTGACGGTGAGCGACGAAGAATTCAGCGCCGAAATCGAGAAAATGGCGCAGGCTTATAAGATGAAAGAAGCCGATGTGAAAAAGATGATGGCGGACAAATATCACGGCGAAATGGTCAAAGAGACGATTTTGCGTCGCAAAGCCGCGGAGCTGATTGTGGATTCGGCGGTAAAATCCTAAGGGCGAGAGGTGAATTCGATGAATTTTGTACCGATTGTCGTAGAACAGTCCAATCGTGGTGAACGCGCTTATGACATCTGGTCCCGTCTGTTAAAGGATCGTATTATCTTTTTGGGTGGACCTATCGATGATACTGTTGCGAACCTGATTATTGCACAATTGTTGTTTTTGGAGTCGGAAGACCCGGACAAAGATGTGCAGATGTATATCAACAGCCCTGGCGGCTCTGTTACGGCCGGCCTGGCGATTTATGACACCATGCAGTATATCAAGCCGGATGTGGCGACGATTTGCCTCGGTTCGGCGGCTAGCATGGGAGCTCTGCTGCTCTCATCAGGCGCCAAGGGCAAGCGTTATGCACTGCCTTACTCGCGGATCATGGTTCACCAACCCTGGGGCGGCGCGCAGGGACAAGCGACCGACGTGGAGATTCACGCGCGTGAAATCCTGCGGCTAAGAGAACTGCTCAATGAAATTCTGGCTGGCAATACCGGTCAACCATTGGCGAAAATCCAGCAAGATACCGAGCGCGACTACTTTATGTCCAGCGCGCAAGCCAAGGAATATGGGATTATTGACCATTTGATGGCCAGACGGGGTAGCCCGGCGGCGAAGTAACCCGACAAGGGGGGTTGGTTTTGAAATTTGGTGACGAAAAAGTCCAGTTGAAATGCTCGTTTTGCGGGAAAATGCAGGAACAGGTGAAAAAACTGGTTGCGGGTCCCGGCGTCTATATTTGTGACGAATGCATCGAGTTGTGCAACGAGATCATTGAAGAAGAACTGGGCGATGAGGTCGCAGTCGGCAACGGCGAACTGCCAAAACCGCGCGATATCAAAAAAATTCTTGATGATTATGTGATTGGCCAGGAACAGGCGAAAAAAATCCTGTCGGTTGCCGTCTACAATCATTATAAACGTATCGGTCAGGGCAACAAAACGACCGATGTTGAGCTGCAAAAGTCCAACATTATCATGCTGGGGCCTACTGGTTGCGGCAAAACGCTGCTGGCTCAGACGCTGGCAAAAATCCTCAATGTGCCATTTGCGATGGCGGACGCTACCTCACTCACCGAAGCCGGTTATGTTGGCGAAGATGTCGAAAATATTCTGCTCAAGCTGATTCAGGCGGCGGATTATGATGTGGAACGGGCCGAACGCGGTATTGTCTACATCGATGAAATCGACAAGATTGCCCGCAAGTCGGAAAATCCATCGATTACCCGCGATGTTTCCGGCGAGGGTGTGCAACAGGCGCTGTTGAAAATTCTTGAAGGTACGGTCGCAAGCGTGCCGCCGCAGGGAGGCCGTAAGCATCCGCACCAGGAGTTTATCCAGATCGATACGACAAATGTGCTGTTCATTTGCGGCGGTGCTTTTGACGGGATTGAGAAGATCATCGCCAATCGTGTAGGCACCAAGACAATGGGTTTTGGCTCGGATGTCAAAAGCAAGCAAGCTCACAACGTCGGCGAGGCATTGCGCCAGTTGATGCCGGAAGACTTGCTCAAGTTCGGCCTGATCCCAGAGTTTGTCGGCCGGTTGCCGGTGACGGTGACGCTGGATGCGCTTGACGAAGATGCGCTGGTGAGGATATTGAATGAGCCGAAAAATGCGCTGGTCAAGCAGTATCAGAAAATGCTGGAACTGGACGGCGTGCAGCTTGAGTTCAAGGAAGACGCGCTGCGGGCGGTCGCCCAACTGGCGCTGAAACGCAAGACGGGGGCGCGCGGTCTGCGATCGATTATCGAGGAAGTCATGTGCAATGTCATGTATGATGTGCCTTCGCGCAGCGATGTCAGCAAATGCATCGTGACCAAGGAAGCGATCATCAATAAGGATGAACCGATGCTGGTGACCAGCGATCGGGCCAAGGCCAAAAAAAAGGAAGAATCGGCTTGACCCGCAAAACGCAGACTGCTGTCTGATGATAATTTCCGGGAGATTATTCTCCCGGTTTTTTATATTTGAGAGGAGTTTTGGCCTGCGAGTGAGAATTAATCTATGGATAGATAGATGATACAGAATGGTTCTTAGCTAAGAGAGGAGACTTTAGGATGGCTGAAGAAAAAACAAAAACTGTCCGCACGATGGTTTTGCTGCCCCTGCGGGGCGTATTGGTGTTTCCTTATATGATCATCCATCTTGATGTTGGGCGAGAAAAGTCAATTAACGCGCTCGAACAGGTGATGATGCAGGATCGGATGATCATGCTGGCCACACAGAAGGATGCTCAGAACGACAAGCCGCAACCCGGCGATATCTATGAGTCGGGAACTGTGGCAGAAATCAAGCAACTATTGAAATTGCCTGGCGGAACGATGCGGGTACTGGTAGAAGGACTGCATCGGGCCAAGGTGACGCGGTTTGTCCGTGAAGAACCCTATTTTGAAGTGGAAGTCCAGGAGTTCAAAGACGTGATGATTCGCAAGACACCGGAACTGGCCGCCCAGTCCCGGATGTTGGCGCATCAGTTTGAGCAGTGGGGTAAGCTGAGCAAAAAAGTGCCGCCGGAAACTATTGCTTCGGTGATGCTGGTCGAAGATCCTGACAGACTGACCGATATGATTCTCGGCCACATGCCGTTGAAGCTGGAAGACAAGCAGGAACTGCTGGCGGCGGTCGACATCCGACAACGGTTGGACTTGCTGACCGAAATCATTGGCCGTGAAATGGAAATCCTGGAGATTGAAAAGAAAATCAGCGGTCGAGTCCGCAAGCAGATGGAAAAGACCCAGAAGGAATATTTTTTGCGCGAGCAAATGAAAGCGATTCAGCAGGAACTAGGCGAAAAAGACGACCGTGCCTCCGAAGTCGAAGAATATCGGCAAAAGATGCGTGATCAGGATTTGCCGAAAGAAGTTTCCGAAAGAGTTGCCAAAGAGATCGATCGTCTGGAAAAAATGTCGCCGATGTCGGCGGAGAGCGGTGTGATCCGCACCTATCTGGACTGGCTGCTTGGTCTTCCGTGGTCAACGCTGACTACCGACCGGCTCGACATCGATATCGCGGAAAAAATAATGGAAGAAGATCATTACGGCTTGGAAAAAGTCAAGGAACGTATTCTGGAATACCTGTCAGTGCGTAAATTGGCCGAAACGATGAAAGGGCCGATTCTCTGCCTGGTCGGGCCGCCCGGCGTGGGAAAAACTTCGCTGGCCCGTTCGATCGCTCGTTCCATGGAGCGGAAGTTCGTCCGTGTGTCGCTCGGCGGAGTTCGCGACGAAGCCGAGATCCGCGGACATCGCCGGACGTATGTCGGCGCGCTTCCCGGACGCATCATTCAGGGGATGAAGACGGTCGGTTCAAAGAATCCGGTGTTTCTGCTCGACGAAATCGACAAGATGAGTTCGGATTTTCGCGGCGATCCCGGCGCGGCGCTGCTGGAAGTGCTGGACCCTGAACAAAATAATACCTTCAGCGACCACTATATTGAGTTGCCGTTTGATCTGTCGCGGGTGCTGTGGGTGGTCACCGCCAATGCGGTGCACAACATCCCAAGACCACTGCTGGACCGGATGGAAATGATTCCAATCTCCGGCTATACTCAGGAAGAAAAAATTCAGATCGCAAAAAAATTCCTGATTCCCAAGCAGCAGAAAGACCATGGCCTGTCCGGTCGCCACATCGCGTTCCCGGAAGACGGCATCGAAAAACTGATTCGCAACTATACCCGCGAAGCCGGCGTGCGCAATCTGGAACGCGGAATCGCCACGTTGTGCCGCAAAGTGGCTCGGCAAATCGTACAGAAAAAGAAAAAATCGGTGCGGATGACGCCAAATAATGTTGAAACTTTCCTTGGCCCGATAAAATATCACTGGAACGAGGCCGAGCGTAACAGCCAGATCGGCGTGGCGACAGGGCTGGCTTGGACGGAGGCCGGCGGTGATGTGCTGCCGGTGGAAGTGACCACGATGAAAGGCAAAGGCAGTTTGACGTTGACCGGACAACTTGGCGATGTGATGAAGGAATCGGCGCAGGCTGGTCTGAGTTATATCCGTTCCCGTGCGACTGACCTGGGGCTCGAAGGTGAGTTTTACGAAAAGCTCGATATTCATGTCCATCTGCCGGAAGGGGCGATTCCCAAGGATGGGCCTTCAGCCGGCATTACGATGGTGACAGCGATGATTTCGGCTCTGACCGGCATCAAGGTCCGCAATGATCTGGCGATGTCCGGCGAAATCACGCTGCGCGGTCGGGTATTGCCGGTCGGCGGTATCAAGGAAAAAGTATTGGCGGCGCATCGGGCCGGCATAAAAACCTTGTTGCTGTCCAAAGAGAACAAGCGCGATTATGTTGAGATTCCCGAAAATGTCCGCAACAATCTTGAATTCATCTGGGTCGAGCACATGGATGAAGTGCTGGCAACAGCCCTGCTGAAGGGGGAAAAAAATAACGGATGCAGTGGGAAATAATCCGCGCCGAGTATGTTGCTTCGGCGGTTAAGGCTTCGCAGTTTCCAGAAGGGGAAGAGCCGGAAGTTGCTTTTATCGGTCGCTCTAATGTCGGCAAATCCAGCCTGATCAATTCGCTATGCCGTCATAACGGATTGGCCCGCACCAGCGGCGAACCCGGCAAAACGCGAACGGTCAATTTCTTCCGGGTCTGGTTCAAACGCGAGGATGGGCTCAGGCGTTCGCTTTTTCTGGTGGACTTGCCAGGTTACGGTTACGCGAAACGCAGTAAGACCGAGCGGCAGGACCTGCTCGATTGGACCCAGAGTTATTTTCGTTCTTCACAACGGTTGCGCCTGGTGGTGCAACTACTGGACATCCGTCGCGAGCTACAGCCGCTGGACCTGACGGTTCATCGCTGGCTACAGGACGAAGGGTTGACGGTACAGCCGGTGGCGACAAAAATCGATAAATTGAGTCGAAGTGCGGTAAGCGGCGCATTGAAGGCGCTGCGCACCGGCCTGGGAATATCGGCTGAAACCCCGATTTTGGCTTACTCCTCCCTGATGCCGGCAGGTCGCCAGGAACTGTTGGCTCGATTAGTGGAGGCAGTAGATTTTGATGCAACTGACAACATTTGATAAACAACTGTTAAATTTGATCCAGTCTGGGTTACCGCTGACTCCGGCTCCGTTCGCCGATATCGCCAAACAGCTGGGCAGCGATGAACGCAGCGTGATCGAACGGATCGACAAGCTGCAGGAACGCGGATTAATCTGCCGTTTCGGCGCTTTTTTTGATGCCGAATCACTGGGTTACAAGGGGCGTTTGGTGGCGGCGCGGGTCGCACCGGAACAATTGTCCGCGGTCGCGCTGGCGATCAATGCGTTGCCGCAGGTCAGCCACAACGATGAACGCGATAATGATTACAACCTTTGGTTCACTGTGCAGTCGCGTCAAGAGGAAGAAATCCTGCGGCTGATTGACATGGTGGCGCAGATGGAAGGTGTGGAAGAAGTGATTTCCATGCCAACGTCTGAGCGTTTCAAAGTGAATGTCGAATTTCAAGTAAAGTAGGTGCCTTGTGATAGATAGCGTTGACCGACAGATCATCCGGCGGGTGCAACAGGGAGTGCCGCTTGCGCCTGCGCCTTATAGCATCATCGCGGCGGAAATCGGGATCGCTGAAGAAGAGCTGCTAGCCCGTCTGCGTCATATGAAAGAACGCGGCATGCTGCGAAAAATGGGCGCCGTATTGCAACACCACAAGGCCGGTTTTCACGGCAACGCCCTCTGTTGCTGGCAAATCCCGCTGGAACGGGTCGGGGCCGTATCAGAAAAGATGTCGGCCTGCAAATACATTTCACATGTTTATTTGCGCAAACCGCATGAAAAATGGCCATACAACCTGTACACGGTTTTTCACAGCCAGACCCGCGAAGCCTGTCTGGCATTGGTGGAAGAAATGGCCGAAATCATTGGGATCACAGAGTATCAGGTGCTGTTCAGCCGCAAGAATTGGAAACGGGCGCGGCTGCCGTTACTGCAGGAACAGGAGGATGGCGTGCAATGATCACTCGTTTTTCGGAATTGATTGATGTCGTATTGCAATCGGAGCCGGCCAAGGTGGCCGTGGCGGCTGCGCAGGACGATGCTGTGCTGATGGCCTGCCAAATGGCTTGTGAACAGGGATTGGCGAGCTTCACTTTGTTTGGCGACCAGGCGAAGATCGAATCCGCCGCGGCGAAAGCCGGTGTAAAACTGAATGGGATGAAAATCATCCATGAAGCGGATGATTTCCGTTCGGCGATGCGGGCGGTAGAATATGTTTCTTCCGGCAGTGCAAGCATCGTGATGAAAGGGATGATCAATACCGGCGACTTGCTGAGAGCAGTGCTGGACAAGAGTGTCGGACTGCGTACCGGCCGGGTGTTAAGCCATCTGGCGGTGTTCGAACTGGCTGGGTTTGACCGCTTGATCGGTGTGACTGACGGTGGGATGAATATTGCACCGTCTTTGGCGCAAAAAGCCGACATTATCCAGAATGCGGCCGGTGTATTCCGCCATTTCGGCGTCGATCCGGTGAAAGTGGCGGTACTGGCGGCGGTGGAGACGGTCAATGCCGATATGCCAGGCACGATTGACGCTTCGGCGCTTGCCAAGATGGCGGATCGGGGACAATTAAAAGGCGCAATCGTTGACGGACCGCTGGCGCTTGACAATGCAGTCAGCGAAGAAGCGGCCCGCCACAAGGGTATTGTCAGCCCTGTTGCTGGAAAGGCCGATATTTTATTGGTTCCCAATATTGAAGTAGGTAATGTTTTAGGTAAATCTTTGGTGTATATGGCTGGCGGAAAAATCGCCGGTTTAATTGCCGGTGCAAGCAAACCGGTAGTCGTGACATCGCGGGCCGACACACCGGAGAGCAAGGTGATTTCGATCGCACTGGCCTCGCTGTGCAGCCGAGACAAGAAATAGAGGGAGTGAAGCGTCATGTTTGGTTTGGGGGTACCGGAACTGGTCCTGATCCTGGTGATTATCCTGGTGCTGTTCGGCGCAAAGAATCTGCCGGATATCGGCAAGGCGCTCGGAAAAACAATAACTGAATTCCGTAATGCAACCGGGCCTGAATTGGATAAGACCGATACGGCGAAAAAAGAAATCCCAGCGGTAGATAAGAAGGAAGAGTCCAGGAAATGAGGCGATGAGCATGCCGGAGATCGAAGAAGCGGAAAAGGAATCGGAAAACCCGGCGGAAATGACCCTAGTCGGCCACCTGAGCGAACTGCGGCAACGGATTGTTTGGTCAGTAGCTGCATTGATCGTCGGTACGCTTGCTGCTTATTTCTATATTGACGAACTGATGCGCTTTGTTACTGCGCCAGCTGGGAAGCTTTACTTCATGGCCCCGGCGGAGGGCTTTTTCGCCTATCTGAAACTAGCTGTTTTCGCAGGTTTTTTGATTGCGTTGCCGATTATCCTTTGGCAATTGTGGCTGTTCATTGCACCTGCCTTGACCGGCAAGGAAAAAAAGTGGGCGCTGATCATGGTGCCGGGATCAACCATCCTATTCTTTACCGGCGTGGCATTTGCCTATCTGTTTGTCTGGCCGTCGGCGGTCAAGTTCTTTCTCGGTTTCGGCAGTGAGAGTCTGCAACCGATGCTGTCACTCGGCCAATATCTCTCTTTCCTTATCTCGTTCATTTTGCCGTTCGGAGTTATTTTCAACCTGCCGTTGGCCCTGCTGGTCCTAGCTAAGATAGGTATTATCAGTTCCAAGTTTTTGGCCAAACAGCGCAGAGTGATGATCGTTGTCGCTTTCATCATCGGCGGGATTATTACGCCGACGCCGGATATTTTTTCCCAGACGATGATGGCGATTCCGATTTTGGTATTGTATGAAGCCAGCATCTGGGCCGTACGAATTTTGCTTGGCAAATAAGCGCGACCTTGACAAAAACGCGCATGCCCGATATATTGAGTATAATATTATAATAGTAGAAGCGATGAAGGGAAGAGTAGGCGGCAGTGCCTGTCAGAGAAGGAGCTCCAGGCTGAGAAGCTCCGCTGGTGATTGCCGGACCGAAAGTCCTCCCAGAGCTGCCGGGCAGAACACAGCTGTCAGTAAGTCCGGTCGGATTGTCCCGTTACGACAAACGAGCGCCTGCCTGTTGGCGGGAATTTTGGTGGTACCGCGGAAGCTTGCCTTTCGTCCTTTATCGAGGACGAAGGGTTTTTTAGTTTTGTGAGAAGGGGAGGAATGGACAGATGGTAAGAGAAAATATTCCGACGGTTTATGATCCGGCGTCAGTCGAGACGAAGTGGTATAAGGACTGGGAAGCAAAACGGGTCTTTCATGCAGAACCGAACATGGAGGGACAGGCATACAGTATCGTGATTCCACCGCCCAATGTGACCGGACAGCTGCACATGGGGCATGCGCTGGACAATGCTTTGCAGGATATTCTGATTCGTTGGCGGCGGATGCAGGGATATGATACCCTGTGGATGCCGGGCTGCGACCATGCTGGAATCGCCACCCAGATCAAGGTTGAAGAGGAACTGGCAAAAGAAGGCTTGTCACGTCATGACCTGGGTCGCGAAAAATTCATCGAACGGGTCTGGGAGTGGAAGGCGCAATATGGCGATCGCATCACCAACCAGCTGCGTCGCCTGGGAGCTTCCTGCGACTGGGAACGCGAGCGCTTCACGATGGATGAAGGTTGCTCCAAGTCCGTGCGAGAGGTTTTCGTCTCGTTGTATGAAAAAGGGCTGATTTATCAGGGCGAGCGGATCACCAATTGGTGCCCGCGATGCAATACCGCTTTGTCGGATATCGAGGTGGAACATGAGGAGTCGGCAGGCAAGCTGTACCATGTGCGCTATCCGCTGCAGGACAACCCGGCTGAATTTGTCACAGTGGCCACAACCCGCCCAGAGACAATCCTCGGCGATACTGCAGTGGCCGTAAATCCGGCGGACGAACGCTATGCAAACATGGTCGGCCGCAAGCTCATCCTGCCGATTGTCGGTCGCGAACTGCCGATTATTGCCGATGAGTATGTCGATCCGGCATTCGGCACCGGTGCGGTCAAAGTAACACCGGCCCATGATCCTAACGACTTTGAGATGGGGCAGCGCCACAGCCTGCCATCGATCCGGGTAATCGGCAATGGCGGCGCGATGCTGCCGGAAGCTGGAGAAGCCTATGCCGGACTGGACCGCTATGAATGCCGAAAAAAACTGGTGGCAGACCTGGAAGCTGCCGGGTTCCTAGTGAAAATAGAAGAGCATACCCATGCGGTTGGTCATTGTCAGCGCTGTGATACAGTGATCGAGCCGTTGGTGTCGCGGCAGTGGTTCGTGCGGATGCAACCGCTGGCCGACCCGGCGATGGAAGTGGTGAAGAACGGGCGGGCCGAATTTGTACCGGAGCGGTTCACAAAAATCTACATGAACTGGCTGGAAAATATTCGTGACTGGTGCATTTCACGCCAGATCTGGTGGGGTCATCGGATTCCCGCCTGGTATTGCGACGCCTGCGAAAAGACGATTGTGTCCCGCACAGATGTTGCAGTTTGCCCTGATTGCGGCGGCACGCTCAGACAGGACCCGGATGTGCTGGATACCTGGTTCAGTTCGGCATTGTGGCCGTTTTCCACGATGGGCTGGCCGGAAAAAACGCCGGAACTGGCCCGTTATTATCCGACCAGCGTTTTGGTGACGGGTTACGACATCATTTTCTTCTGGGTTGCCAGAATGATGTTCACCGGTATGGAGTTCATGCAGGAAGTGCCTTTCCGGCATGTGTTCATCCATGGACTGGTACGCGATTCGCAGGGGCGCAAGATGTCGAAGTCGCTCGGCAATGGCATTGATCCGCTGGAAGTAATCGATCAATACGGGGCCGATACGCTGCGGTTCACGTTAGTGACCGGCAATACCCCAGGCAATGACATGCGTTTTTATATGGAGAGGGTCGAATCGAGCCGCAATTTTGCCAACAAGATATGGAACGCGTCGCGTTTCGTGCTGATGAATCTGGAGGATTACGACGAGTCGGCGCCTTGTGGCGAATTGACGCTGGCTGACCGCTGGATACTGTCGCGCTATGCGCAGACGGTAGCTGGCGTGACAGCGAATCTGGAAAAATTCGAACTGGGCGAGGCGGCCCGGATGCTTTACGATTTCATCTGGGGTGAATACTGCGACTGGTACATCGAGCTGGCCAAACCCCGCCTGTACAGCAAGGAAGGCGCGACCGGCCGTCAGACAGCACAGTTTGTTCTGGCCTACATTCTTGAGCGGACCATGCGGTTGTTGCATCCGTTCATGCCGTTCATCAGCGAGGAGATCCGTTCGCATCTGCCGCATGGCGAAGGCAGTATCGTGCGGGCTGCCTGGCCGGTAGCCGAACCGCAGCGGATTGACGAGGCGGCGGAAACCCGGATGGGCGCGGTGATGGAAACAATCAAAGCGATTCGCAACATGCGGGCGGAAATGAATGTGCCGCTCGGCCGCAAGGGCGAAGTGATCATCCAGGTTGCCAGTCCGGAGCTGTCCGGCGTGTTGGCGGAAAACCTGCCGTTTATCAAGACGATGGCAACTGCCGAACCGGTGGCGATTGTCAACGCTGCTGCCGCCAAACCGGAAAACGCGGTGTCGCGGGTGATCAGTGGCATCGAAGTGTATCTGCCGTTAAAAGGCCTGATTGATGTTGAAAAAGAGATCGCCCGGTTGAATAAGGAATTACTGGGGCTAGAACAAGAACTGGGCCGGATTGAAGGAAAACTGTCGAACGAAGGTTTCCTGGCCAAAGCACCGGCGGCCGTTTTGGAACAGCAAAAGGCCCGCCAACTGGAAGTGCGGGAGAAAATGACTGCCATCCGCGGCCAGATTGAGTATTTTGCCAAACTGTAATTTAAGATTACTGCAGGCGATAAGGAGTCAAGCATGAATTATTCCGCAGCATTGGTTTATCTGGAATCGCTGGGGACCTTCGGCATCCAGCTGGGACTGAAGCGCATCGAGGCGCTGCTTGCCGAACTGGGAAATCCTGAGCGGCGCTTCCGCTCGATTCATGTGACCGGCACCAACGGCAAGGGATCGACAACGGCGATGCTGGCGTCTATTCTCCACGCTGCAGGGATTCGTAGCGGCATGTACATTTCGCCGCATCTGGTCGACTATCCGGAACGGATGACGCTGAATGGGCAAGAAATAAGTCGCGACGATTTCGCGGCGATGATCGGGAAAACCCGGCTTGCTGCCGAAGCGATTCAGGCGAAGGGCATGGAAAGTCCCACCGAATTTGAAGTGCTGACCGCCGCCGCCTTTCTATGGTTTGCTGAAAAACAGGTCGAAATGGCCGTGGTGGAAGTGGGACTGGGCGGCCTGCTCGATTCGACGAACGTGATTAACCCCGTAGCTTCGATTATTACTAATGTGACACTGGAACATACCGACCGCTGTGGCGGTACGGTGGCGGAAATTGCCATGCACAAGGCGGGAATCATCAAGCCAGGGGCGCCGGTTGTTACAGGGGCGACAGGAGACGCGCTGGTGGTCATCGAAGCGGCGGCAGCGCAGCAACAAGTCCCTTGCAACGTATTGGACCGGGATTTTTTTGTTTCGGAATTTAAGATCAGTGAAGCGGGCCAATCCTTTGTTTTCAGCACCCAGCAAACGGAGGCGCAAACTTACCGTATGGGCCTGGTCGGTCGGCATCAAGCCGACAATGCCGCTTTGGCGGTTCGCGCCTGCCAACTCCTGGCGGAAAATGAGCCGCGGTTGACTGCGGCAGCGATTCAGTCCGGTGTGGCCCAGGCGCGCTGGCCAGGGCGGTTTGAGATTTTTCCCGGCGCGCCGACCGTAATCCTTGACGGTGCGCATAATCCTGACGGAGTCCGCACTTTGCGACAGACGCTGGATGCGGTGTATCCGGGCCGTGCGATAGGATTTGTGTTCGGTGTGCTGGCGGACAAGGCGCATGACGAAATGGCAAGGCTGTTGTTTCGCCTGTCGGATCGGGTCGTCGTAGTCGAGCCAAATTCGCCACGGGCGGCGTCCGCTTGCGAAATTGCCGATGAAATTTCCAGTTGTGTCGCGACAGTGTCAGTTGCTGAAGATATTGCGTCAGGACTGTTGCAGGCAAAATTGTGGGCTGGCCCGCAAGGCGTCGTCTGTGTGGCAGGATCGTTGTATATGATTGGCGATGTGCGTCAATTATTGTTGCAGCGTTAGAATAACTATGAAGAAGGACGAATGTGTTGATTTCATTCAAGGCATTTCTGCTTGATTCCGGCAGTAAAGCCGGTGTATTGGCCGGCTTGTTTTTTTTGCCGCTATCACTGACGGCGACCTGGATCTGTTTTGGTCTGGCAGGTTTTCTGTGGCTGGGCAGGTCGCTATGGACAGGGGAGGCGGTCGTTCGCCGGAGTGGACTTGATTTATGGCTAGCCGGCTTCGCTTTGCTTGCGGCATTGTCGGTCTGGCGGTCGGAACATGCGGCGGAAGGCTGGTACAATTATTTTTATCTGATAGGCTTGTATGCACTGGTTTACTTCACGACACTGCAGAGCCTTCCGGGGCGGCAGGGGCGCGAACAGGCGGTGGCGGCGCTGCTTGCCTCCGCGTTGGCGGTCTGCCTAATTGGCCTGTTTCAATATGTAGTCGGTATTGATGTTCTCGAGCAGCGATGGATTGACAGCGAACAGTTTCCGGAGCTAAAGACGCGGGTGTTTTCGACTCTGGGCAACCCTAACGTGTTGGCTGCATTTCTTGTGATGTCGACAGGATTGGCTTTGGGGTGGAGCGCTGACACTGGCGACCGTCGTCGCCGCGTGGCGTTGCTGGTTGTTGCGGCGTTGTCGGTTGTCTGTCTTTTGCTGACCTATTCCCGCGGCGCTTGGCTGGCGCTTGGCGTGATGGGTCTATTCTTACTGTTGTCCGGTCGTCGTCCCGGCTGGCGTTCAATGTTGGCTGCGACCATCGCATTGGCTGTACTGGCATATTGGGCTCAGGATTCTCTATTGCCTCGTTTCCGTTCTATCCTCGGCATGTTCAACCCGGCCGATTCATCGGTGGCGCTGCGCTGGGCATTGTGGGAAAGCACCCGGGCAATGATCGACGAACATCCCTGGCTGGGACTCGGTTGGGGTTCCTATCGCTTTGTCTATCCCGAGTACGACTTTTTTGTCCAGAATCCATCAGTGATAATCTATCACGGCCACAACACGTTGCTGAGTTTTGCCGCCGAAGTTGGATTGCCGGGAGCGGCTTTGTTCGCCGTTGCCTGGCTTGCAGCTACCGCAAGGGTGATGCGTTGCGGTTGGCGTCATGATGGAACCGGTGAGTCGGTACTTTGTTTCGGGCTGTTTTTGACGCTGACCGGCATGGCTGCATTCTCACTTACCGATCATGTGTTGTTCAACATCCAGGTAACCGCGGTATTTTGTTCGCTGCTCGCGCTTGCCGGCGCCGCAGCGACCGGTTCGGCGGAACAAGCGTCTCGGTACTGGCTGAAGAAAAAATTTACCGGCATTGCAGGAATTTTGCAAAAGTCGGCGAAATCAAAATAGTGTAATCTACGTGCTGTCATTATGTTTACGGAAAAATATCGTATGATATGATATGTAGACCTCTTGATAGAAATGCGGGAAACTTATACAAATAGGGCTGTCAAGCCCAATATTTTTTTGGATATATGTGAAATAGTACACAAAGTTTGCAAGCGAAAACCAGGCGAAAACGCGGTAGGAGGATTTGGTTTGAAGCTGAGCGAAGTGCAACGACTGCTTGGTGCGACTCTGATCTGGGGAGAGCATTGTCTGGAACGGGAGGTCGCTACAGCCTGCGGCGCCGATCTGATGAGCGATGTTCTGGCCTTTACCAAGGATGGTGCGTTACTTTTGACAGGGCTGATCAACCCGCAAGTTGTGAGGACGGCTGATGTGGGGGGATTATCGGCCATCGTGTTCGTGCGCGGCAAGACTCCTTCGCCGGAAGCGGCGGCAATGGCCCGCGAACTTGATATCCCTTTGTTTTCGACGCCGCATACTCTGTTTCAGGCATGCGGGATTCTTTATGCAAATGGCTTGGCGCCTTGTCCGCCGCTGGCAGGTAAGAGTCTTGAAGAATGAAGGAACGGGGCTGCTGTTGGAATTTCCACTGGAACACTATCGGTTTGAAACGGCAGGCGAAGCTTCCAGCAAGGTAAAGCAAGTTGTACGTCAGCTCGGTGTCGATGCGCAAACAGCCCGGCGGATTTCGGTATGTGCTTATGAAGCGGAACTCAACGCGATCATTCATGCCTTTGGCGGTCGAATGAAAGTAAGGGTTTTTCCTGATAGAACCGAATTGGAAGTGACAGACGAAGGTCCGGGGATTCCTGATGTCGAGGCAGCGATGCGGGAAGGATTTTCCACGGCGCCGGACAACATCCGTGAGCTGGGTTTTGGCGCTGGCATGGGCTTGCCCAACATGAAACGGTCGGCTGACGAATTTGAAATCAAATCTGCTCCGGGCGCCGGAACCTGGATTCGTATGCTGGTTCGTTATTGAAAGCAGGTGCTTTGATGGATAAGTATTACCATTCGGTAAGGCTATTAAATGAGCGCTGTATCGGCTGCGTAAGTTGCGCGCGTCACTGTCCGACAGAAGCGATTCGCGTGCGTGGCGGCAAGGCAAGAATCACCGAGTCGCGCTGTATCGACTGTGGTGAATGCATCCGCTACTGTCCCAACCATGCCAAGACGGCAGTGACCGATTCACTTGACGATTTGCAGAACTACCGTTATAACGTGGCGTTGGCGGCTCCGTCGCTTTACGCTCAGTTTGACAAAAACATTCCAGTGGAAAAGATTCTGACAGGACTGCGAACGCTTGGATTTGACCAGGTGGCTGAGGTGGCTCGCGGCGCTGAGATTGCCACGGCTGCCCTGCGCGAATACCTAGCTAAACCCGGTATCAAAAGGCCGGTGATTTCATCGGCCTGTCCAGCTTCGGTCCGGCTTTTGCTGGTCAAGTACCCCGAATTGATTGAGTACCTGTCGCCTGTTGATGCACCGGTGGAGATTGCGGCGAGGATTGCCCGCGAAGAGGCGAGTCGGGAATCTGGCCTGCCGTCTGATTCTATCGGCGTTTGGTTCATCACTCCTTGCCCGGCTAAGATGACAGCTGTGCTTGAGCCGATCGGCGTGGCGAAGTCGGCGCTGACCGGAACGATTTCAATGATTTCGATTTATGGCGAGTTGCTCAAATCGATTTCTGGCTTGGAAAGCGCCATGGAAACAACGCTGGCTTCCGCTGAAGGCGTCGGCTGGGCTATTGCCGGCGGCGAAGCCGGCGGCCTGGGGGATGCCAAGATTCTGGTCGCCCACGGTATCCGCAATGTGTCGAACATTATGGAGCAATTAGCGCTTGGCAAACTGAACGATGTCGATTTTATCGAATGCCTGTCCTGCGCCGGCGGTTGCATCGGCGGTCCGCTTACGGCCGTGAACCGGTTCGTGGCGGAAAACTCGATCAAGCAGCGACTAAAACGGATGCGGAGCGAAGAAACGGTAGAGAGTCGGCAACCGGTCGAAGCCGCGCAAGTCGGTCTGGCGTTGCGCGAAGGCCGGTCGATTGAACCGCGTCCGGTGTTGAAACTGGATGATGATATCGTGGTAGCGATGCAAAAAATCGAATTGATTGACGACACTTTGAAACGCTTGCCCGGGCTCGACTGCGGTTCCTGCGGATCGCCGACCTGCCGAGCTTTGGCTGAAGACATCGTTCAGGGAACTGCAAGTGAAACGGATTGCGTGTTCCGTTTGCGCGAGATGGTGCGGGATTTGGCGCAGGAAATGGTGAACCTGTCGGAAAAACTCCCGCCGTCGCTGACCACGGAGATTGGCATGAAAGATCCGATAGAGCCCAGCCGGCTTAGAAAAAACCGAATGGAGCGAGGTTGAACGTATGTTAATGTCAGAAGTGATCAAAGAGCTCGAGCTGACGGTGCTTGCCGATACCGGTGATATGAACATGCCGGTTACCGGCGGTTATGTCTCGGATTTGCTCAGTCATGTGATGGGGCAGGCCCAAGCCGGACAGGTTTGGATCACCATGCAGGGGCATCAGAATATCATTGCGGTTGCCTCGCTGGTCGGTCTGTCCGCTGTCGTGGTAGCTGGAGGGATCGAACCAGAACAGCAGACAATCGCCAAGGCAAAGGAACAGGAAGTCATCCTGTGTAAAACATCGCTATCGGTCTATGAAGCGGCTGGACGGCTGTATCGGTTGAGTTTGTAGGCGCCGTGATGCAATGGCTGCGCGCCGATTTGCATGTTCACAGCTTACTGTCGCCGTGTGCGGCGGTCGAGATGACTCCGCGCAACATCATTCGTAACGCGGTGGCGGCTGGGGTGGACGTCGTGGCGATCACCGATCACAATGCAGGCGATAATGTCGCGGCGGCGTTGCGGGCAGCAGTCGGCAGCGGCGTAACCGTTTTGCCGGGGATGGAAGTGCAGACGCGCGAAGAAGTGCATTTGTTGACTTTATTTGAAAAGATGCGGGATTTTGTCGTTTGGTGCGATTTTGTCAAGCAGCATCGTAGCTCGCTGCAAAATGACGAACGCAAGTTTGGCGCACAGTTTGTCGTGGATGAATCAGACGAACTTGTGCGAATCGAGCCGGCCATGCTGCTTGCTTCGACCGATCTTTCGGTGCAACAGGTGGCGGAACAGGTGCATAGTCTGGGCGGTTTGGTAATTGCGGCGCATGTCGACCGACCGGCCTATAGCCTAATTTCCCAGTTGGGTTTTATCCCGCCGGAGTTGCGGCTCGATGCCGTGGAATTCTCAAAAAATGCCGACGGAGCTTCAGCGCAGCGGCGGATTGGCCTGATTGGCGATTTGCCGGTGATTCACAGCTCAGATGCGCATACGATCGAAGATTTTGTCACAGGACCCAAAACGATGTTCCACGTGGAATCGCCGACCCTGGCAGAGATGCGGCAGGCGCTGGAGGCCGGAAACGGGCGACGGATCCAACGGTGAATAATACAGGGACATAGAACCAAGGAGGATGAAGAATGGAAACCAAAGAAACCCAAGGCTGTTGCTGTGGAGGCAACAAAGACCGGTTTGCCAAGGTCGACGAGATTCTTGCCCATTACAAGGGGGTGAAGGGTGCGTTGATTCCGGTTCTCCAGGAAGCGCAGAATGCTTACGGCTTTCTTCCCAAGGACATCATCAGCCGTATCGCACAAACCCTCAAGATTCCTGTCAGCCAGGTTTACGGCGTTGTAACGTTTTACTCCCAGTTTCACCTGAACCCGCGTGGACGCAATATCATCCGGGTTTGTCAAGGTACTGCCTGTCACGTTCGCGGCGCCAAAGCGGTTCTCAAGGCGCTGGAAGACGAATTGCGGATTGCACCTGGGCAAACAACGACTGATGAACGATTCACGCTGGAGACGGTCGCTTGTTTAGGCGCCTGCGGCCTGGCGCCTGTTTTGATGATCAATGACGACACTCACGGTCGACTGACGCCGGAGACTGTCTGTAAATTGCTCGACCGATACCAGTAAACCTGTCATGCATGAGATTTCTCTGCATATCCTGGATCTCGTGGAAAATTCAACCGGCGCCGGTGCAAATAAGGTAACGGTCACGCTGGAAGAAGACTCGCACCATGATGAACTTCGTCTCTGCATAACCGATAACGGTAGAGGGATGGATGCCGGACTGGTGGCGAAAGTCACAGACCCGTTCGTGACGTCGAGGACGACTCGAAAAGTGGGGCTTGGCCTGCCCCTGATGGATATGACGACCCAACTTTGCGGCGGATATTTGCGAATAGATTCTGCAGTGGGCCAAGGAACCAAGGTGGAAGCCTCATGGAAAATGAGTCATCTTGATCGGCCGCCGCTAGGGAATTTGGTTGCAACAGTCAAGGCAATTCTGGTAACGAACCCGGAACTTCATTTTCAATATGATCATCGCGTCGATGACCGTTCGTTTACGCTGGACTCCGGTGAAATCCGCGCCGCGCTGGGAGACCTGCCCCTGACGCAACCGGATGTGCTGGATTGGCTTGATCAGTATCTGAAAGAAAACCTGAGTATTTTATACGGAGGGAAAGCAAAATGAAAACGGTGGAAGACCTCAAAAGACTGCGGGAGCAGCTTCAAGCAGATAATCGGATCCGTCACGCTGCCGGCACCCAGATCATTGTCGGCATGGGAACTTGTGGAATTGCTGCGGGAGCTAGGGAAGTACTCGCTGCTATCCTTGACGAGATCGCCCGGTTGAAAATTCAGGACGTTAATGTAACCCAAACCGGCTGTATCGGAATGTGCGAACAGGAAGTCTTGGTCGACGTAGTCAAGACCGATCAGCCGCGCATCAGCTATGGCAAGGTAACGGCCGATTTTGTGCCGACGTTGATCAGCGAACATGTGATCAACGGCCGGATTGTCGAAGAACGAGTCATTGGCAAGATTACGAAGTAGTCGAATACAGACTGCGGGAGGGAATGGAGAATAATGAAACATATCAGATCACATGTGCTCGTTTGCGGCGGTACAGGGTGTGCTTCCTCCGGATCCAAAAAGGTGATGGATGTATTGCGGGAAGAGCTGGAGCAAAAAGGCCTGGCCCCCGAGGTCAAACTCGTTGAGACCGGTTGTCATGGCTTCTGCGAGATGGGTCCGATCATGATCATCTATCCGGAAGGCACTTTCTATTGTCGGGTGCAGCCGGAAGATGTCGCCGAGATTGTTGACGTCCATATTTACAAAGGCCGGATCGTCAATCGCCTGTTGTATCGCGAACCGATCTCGCATGAACGGATTCCCAATTTTGAACACATGCAGTTTTACAAAAAGCAGATGCGTCGGATTCTTAAAAACTGCGGCCATATCAATCCGGAAGTCATCGAAGAGTATATTGCCGCCGGTGGTTATGCTGCGCTTGGCAAGGCACTGACCGAGATGAACCGTGAACAGGTCGTCGATGAAGTGAAAAAATCGGGACTGCGCGGCCGCGGCGGCGCTGGATTCCCCACCGGCCTGAAATGGGAGTTTGCCAAAAACGCACCAGGCAATCAGAAATATGTCGTCTGTAACGCCGATGAAGGTGACCCTGGCGCATTCATGGACCGCAGCGTGCTGGAAGGCGATCCGCATCGGGTGTTGGAAGGGATGGCGGTCTGCGGTTACGCGATGGGCGCCAGCGAAGGTTATATTTATTGCCGGGCTGAGTATCCGCTTGCGATCAAACGGTTGAACATCGCAATCAAACAAGCGATGGATATGGGGTTATTAGGCGACAAGATATTCGGTACCGATTTCAGTTTCCACATCAAGGTCAAGGAAGGCGCCGGAGCGTTTGTCTGCGGCGAAGAAACCGCGTTGCTCGCTTCGATCGAAGGCAAGCGCGGCATGCCGCGTCCGCGCCCGCCGTTCCCGGCCGTATCCGGATTATGGGGCAAACCGACCAATATTAATAATGTCGAAACGTTCGCCAATGTACCGGACATCATCGTAGACGGAGCAGCAGTCTATGCGGCGGTAGGCACTGAAAAGAGCAAGGGGACAAAAGTTTTTGCATTGACCGGAAAAATTAACAACACCGGTCTGGCCGAAGTTCCAATGGGAATCTCTATGCGAGAGATTATCTATGAAATCGGCGGCGGCATTCCCGACAACAAAAAATTCAAGGCGGTCCAGATCGGCGGGCCTTCTGGCGGTTGTCTGCCGGAAGAGCTTTTAGACCTGAAGATCGATTACGAGTCGCTGACGGCAGCCGGCGCGATGATGGGGTCCGGCGGACTGGTGGTCATGGATGAGACAACCTGTATGGTTGACGTGGCCCGATTCTTCCTCAACTTCACCAAGAGCGAGTCTTGCGGCAAATGTACGCCTTGTCGCGAAGGCACGAAACGGATGCTGGAAATATTGACCCGGATCACCGAAGGCGAAGGTCGCGATGGCGATATCGAGCTACTGGAAAGCATGGCAAAGACGATCAAAGCCGCTTCTCTCTGTGGCCTCGGGCAGACGGCGCCGAATCCGGTGCTCAGCACGCTGCGTTATTTCCGGCATGAATACGAAGCGCACATCAAGGACAAAAAGTGTCCGGCCGGCGCCTGTAGCAAACTGTCCGGCTATCTGATCACCGAGCTGTGCAAAGGCTGCGGACTCTGTAAAAAAGTTTGTCCAGTCGAAGCAATCAGCGGCGAGATCAAGGGACAGCATGTGATTGATCAGGTGAAATGCATCAAGTGCGGCGCCTGTATGGCAAAATGTCCATTCAAGGCGATTATTAAAGGATAGAGGCAGCGAAAGGAGAGCATGATACCGTGGATATGGTTAATGTAACAATCGACGGGCGCAAACTGCAGGTGCCAAAGAGCGCTACAGTTCTGACTGCCGCCAAAGCGAGCGGAATTAAGGTGCCCAGTCTGTGCTATCACCCCGAATTGCGTCCGGAAGGGGCCTGCCGGGTTTGCGTAGTAGAAGTGGAAGGCGCAAAATCACTGGTTGCATCTTGTGTATACCCGGTCAATGAAGGAATGGTCGTTCACACCAATACGCCGGCGGTGCGCGAAGCCCGCAAGATGATCGTTGAGCTATTGCTGGCCAATCATCCGCAGGACTGTCTGTCTTGCCAACGCAGCACCAACTGTGAACTGCAGGATATGGCGGCTGACCTCGGCATTCGTAAAGTGCGGTTTGACGGCGAGAAAAAGAATTTGCCGCTCGACTGCAACAATCCGGCACTGGTGCGCGACCCCAACAAATGTATTCTCTGCGGCCGTTGCATCAAGGCTTGCAGCGACCGGCAAGGAGTCGACGTATATAGCTTTGCCAAGCGCGGCTTTGACACGACCGTCACTCCGGCGTTTGACGTAGGATTGGAACTGTCTCCCTGCACCTACTGTGGCCAGTGCGCCAGCGTTTGCCCGACCGCGGCCATCGTGGAAAAAGATGACACGCAGGCGGTCTGGGATGCGATTAGTGATCCAAGCAAACATGTCATTGTCCAGACTGCGCCGGCGACTCGTGTAGCCCTCGGCGAAGCGCTCGGCATGAACAGCGGAAACATCGTGACAGGCAAGATGGTGTCTTCGCTGCGGCGGCTTGGATTCGACAAAGTTTTTGATACCGATTTCACCGCCGACCTGACGATTCTTGAAGAAGGGCACGAACTGTTGCATCGGCTGCAAACCGGCGGTCAACTGCCGATGATCACCTCTTGCAGTCCCGGCTGGGTCAATTTTATTGAAATTACCTATCCTGATTTGTTGCCGCATCTTTCGACCGCCAAATCGCCGCAGCAGATGTTTGGAGCGTTGGCAAAAACCTATTATGCGGAAAAAACCGGCATTGATCCCAAGAACATCGTTTCCGTCTCGATTATGCCTTGTACAGCGAAAAAAGCCGAAGCAGTGCGGCCTGAGTTCGCCCACAATGGAGTGCAGGACGTCGATTTCGTGCTGACCACCCGTGAACTGGCTCGGATGATCAAGGAAGCAGGCATTGATTTTGCCGCTATCCCGGCCGAAGAATACGACGCGCCATTTGGCATTGCCACAGGCGCCGGTGTAATTTTCGGCTCTTCCGGCGGCGTTATGGAAGCGGCGCTGCGAACTGTGGTCGAAGTGCTGACAGGCAAGGAATTGGAGTCGATAGACTTCAAAGCGGTGCGCGGGTTGACCGGCATCAAGGAAGCGGCTTTGCAGGTCGGCGATTTGACTGTTAAAGTTGCAGTTGCCAATACCTTGTCCAATGCACGGTTAATAATGGACAAAATTCGTGCAGGCGAAGCAGATTATCATTTCATTGAAATCATGGCCTGTCCTGGCGGCTGCATCGGCGGTGGCGGACAACCGGTTCCGGTTTGCGAGGAAACCCGCTTGAATCGGATCGCGGCTATTTATGAATGCGACGAGAGTTCCCAAATTCGCAAGTCCCATGAAAATCCGGCGGTTAAAGAACTTTACGACACTTGGTTGGGCAAGCCCTTGGGCGAAAAATCGCATCATCTGCTGCACACCCACTACAGGGCGCAAGTCCGTTGCTAAATTCAAAGCACGGCAGCATCTCCCGGGCGACGGTTGACCGCCTGCCACTGTATTTCCGAACTCTCCGACTGATAAGGTCGGAGGGTTCGGAAATCGTATCGTCCGAGGAGCTGGGGCGCCGCATCGGAGTGACTCCCGAACAGATTCGCAAAGATTTAGCCAGTTTCGGCGCTTTTGGCAAAAAAGGCGTCGGCTATCATGTGGCTGAACTCGTCAATAATATCAGTCAGATTCTTGGACTCGACCGAAAGTGGAACATTGCTATCATCGGTGTAGGCCACCTTGGTTGGGCGTTGGCGAATTATCGCAACTTCGCTTCACTGGGATTTCATTTGGCTGCTTTATTCGATCAGAACCCGGCGATTGTCGGCCAATTGATTAATGGTGTCGATGTGCTGTCAGTTGCCGATTTGGAAACGACTATTACTTCTCGCAACATTCAGATTGGCGTGATTGCCGTTCCTGCCGGTGAAGCCCAGGCCGTAGCCGATCGATTGGTGGCTGCCGGCGTGCATGGCATCTGGAACTTTGCTCCGGTTCGGATCAGGGTTCCCGATGATGTGCAAATCGTCAGTGAAGACCTTTCCGTCGGGCTTAGCACGTTGTCGTATCATTTGCGCCGACAAGTTCCATAAGAAAATTTGATTTGTTTGTCTATTTTCTGTTGAATTTTTTTGTGAATAGGTATACAATGTTGTTCGGAACAATAGCGATCATACTGTTGCGAAAATGAATTCCGGAAAAGTTCTTTAGAGAGAAGGAGAGAGCGCTCGGGTTAGCCATCGGGAATCCGACCGACAACCAACGGAACATTTACATTGTATGGACGACCTGGCGAAGATGCAGGGTTGAAAGTACCGACGCAAACAGTTGTCGCTTATAGTTTTTCGCGCGGGGGAAACTCCTTGCGGAAGATATCGAGTAAGCAGCACCGGAGTTTGTATTGCGCGTCAGCGCAACTACAACTAGGTGTCTTTTTTTATGTTCTTAGAAAAGTTGTTTGTGAACAGTAGCTTTCCGGCACAAAGCTTCAACGGCATTATGGGGCAAGGACCCATAGCATAATCATCATTGGAAAATGAGGAGGAGAGACTGCATGATCGAAATCAAAGACCGCGTCCGAAATGCTGCCCTTCAAGCCAAGATTACCACGGCGGATGCCGCGGCAGCCCTCATCAAACCGGGAATGAATATCGGCGCCAGCGGATTTACGCCAGCCGGCTACCCCAAGGCTGTACCGATGGCCTTGGCGGCCCGGATGAAAGAAAATCCGTTTAAGATCAACTTGTGGACCGGCGCTTCGGTGGGCAAGGAACTCGACGGCGCGTTGGCGGAAGTTGACGGCGTTGCACAACGCTTGCCATATCAAACCAATGACCCGATGCGGAAAAAGCTTAATAGTGGACAAATGAATTATCTGGACCTCCATCTCAGCCATGTGGCGCAGATGTCCCGGTATGGTTACCTCGGCGGCGAAGTAGATATCGCGATTGTCGAAGCCTGCGCGATTACCGAAGACGGCCACATCGTCCCGACTACCTCGCTCGGCAACTCTGCATCGTTCGTTCAGAGCGCTAAACAAGTCATCGTTGAAATCAACGTGACCCAACCGCTCGAACTTGAAGGCATGCATGACGTTTATATCCCGATGGATCCTCCCAATCGCCAACCGGTGATGATCACTAAAGTTGACGACCGGATCGGTACTACCTACATTCCCTGCGATCCAAGCAAAATCGTTGCAATCGTTGCTTGCGACATCAAAGATGACGTTCGCCCACTGGCAGAAATCGACGATGATGCAAAAGCGATGAGCAGCCATCTGATCGAGTTCCTGCAAAATGAAATCAAGATGGGCCGCATGCCGAAAAACCTACTGCCGCTGCAATCCGGCGTTGGTTCTGTAGCCAATGCGGTTGTCACTGGCTTGGTGAATTCGCCGTTCTCCAATCTGACCGTATTCACTGAAGTTATTCAGGACGGAATGCTCGACCTGATTGATGCCGGAAAACTTGAGTTTGCTTCCGGAACTTCACTCACCCCCTCGCCGGATGGATTGAAGCGGCTTTATGCAAATATCGCCGAATATCGCAAGAAAATCGTTCTGCGGCCGCAAGAAATTGCTAACAGCCCGGAAACTGCCCGCCGTCTCGGTATCATTGCAATGAACACCGCGATCGAATTCGACATCTACGGACATGTAAACTCCACCCACATCATGGGCAGCAAAATGATGAACGGCATTGGCGGTTCTGGCGACTTTGCCCGTAATGGCAAACTGACCTTCTTCTTTACCAGCTCAATTGCCAAAAAAGGCGATATTTCCTCGATCGTGCCGATGTGCTCGCATATCGACCACACCGAGCATGACGTCGATGTATTCGTTACCGAGCGCGGCATTGCCGATGTGCGCGGTTTGTCTCCGAAACAGCGCGCCCAGGTCATTATCGACAAATGCGCCCACCCGACCTATCAACCGATGCTCCAGGACTACTTTGACCGGGCTTGCAAAGCGACCGGCAACGCCCACACCCCGCACATCATGGAAGAGGCCCTATCATGGCATGCTCGGTTCCTGCAAACCGGCTCCATGAAGAAATAGACCAAAAGGAAAAGGAGGAACACAAATGGCTAATGAATCACTAAAAGCTAAAAAGGAAGCATTCGACGCCAAAGTCGAGAAGGCTCTCGCAAAAAACCCAGAGAGAGTCAACCTGCCCAAGCTGAGATTGGCTACTCCGCTGGACATCGAGGGCTTCGACTATGAGAAGGACCTCGGTATGCCGGGTGAGTATCCGTTTACCCGTGGCGTACAACCTACCATGTACCGTGGCCGTTTCTGGACCATGCGCATGTATGCCGGCTTCTCGACTGCCGAAGAGTCCAACAAGCGTTATCGCTACCTGCTCGAGTCGGGCGGTACGGGACTTTCCTGCGCATTCGACTTGCCGACCCAAATCGGCCTTGACTCCGATGACCCCAAAGCAGAGGGCGAAATCGGCAAGGTTGGCGTTGCGATCGACTCCCTGGCCGACATGGAAATCCTGTTCGACCAAATCGATCTCGGCAAAGTCTCCACTTCGATGACGATCAATGCGCCGGCCTCTGTTTTGCTGGCCATGTACATTGCCGTTGCTGAGAAAAAGGGCATCAGCGCCGACAAACTGAACGGAACCATTCAAAACGACATCCTGAAAGAGTATGCGGCTCGCGGCACCTACATCTTCCCGCCGAAGCCCTCCATGCGTCTGATCACGAATATTTTCGAGTATTGCTCGAAAAATGTTCCCCAATGGAACACCATCTCGATTTCCGGATACCACATCCGTGAAGCCGGTTCGACCGCTGCCCAGGAAATCGCGTTCACGATTGCTGACGGTATCGCTTATTGCGAAGCTGCCATCAAAGCGGGCCTGAATGTCGATGACTTCGCCGGCCGTCTGTCCTTCTTCTGGAACGCTCACAACAACGTGTTGGAAGAAGTCGCGAAATTCCGAGCTTCCCGCCGCGTCTGGGCCAAAGTAATGAAAGAGCGTTTTGGCGCGACCAATCCCAAGTCCTGGATGCTGCGCGTGCACACCCAAACTGCCGGTTCGATGCTGACTGCGCAACAACCCGACAACAACGTTGTCCGCGTTGCCCTGCAGACTGCCGCTGCCGTTATGGGCGGAACCCAGTCCCTGCACACCAACTCCAAAGACGAAGCACTGGCATTGCCGACGGAAGATTCCGTACGCGTTGCTCTGCGGACCCAACAGATCGTTGCAGAAGAGAGCGGTCTGGCCGACACCGTCGATCCGTTGGGCGGTTCGTACTATGTAGAAGCCCTCACCAATCAGATCGAAGCCGAATGCTGGGATTACATCAAGAAAATTGATGACCTGGGCGGCGCGGTTGTTGCTATTGAAAAAGGTTATATCCAACGCGAAATCCAGGATAGCGCCTACAAATGGCAGATGGAAGTCGAAAAGAAAGAGCGAATCATTGTTGGTGTCAACAAATACCAGATCAAAGAAAAACCTCCCGAAGGATTGCTGCGTGTTGACGCTTCCGTCGGTGAGTTCCAAAAAGGCAAACTGGCGAAAATGAAAGCTGCGCGCGATAATGCCGCCGTTGCTGCCAAACTCGCTGCGCTGGAAGAAGCTTGCAAAGATGAAAGCGTCAATCTGATGCCGGTCATTCTGGAAGCAGTTAAAGCGTATGCGACCCTGGGCGAAGTTTGCGGAGTAATGCGCAAAGTGTTCGGCGAATATCAGCCGACCGTCAGCTTATAAGCGAGAGTAGGAGGGACAACGATGGAAAAACGTATTAGAGTATTGGTAGCCAAGCCAGGCCTCGACGGTCATGATCGCGGAGCCAAAGTCGTAGCCCGCGCTCTTCGCGACGCCGGTTTCGAAGTAATCTACACCGGTATCCGGTTGACTCCGGAGCAAATCTCCGAAGCAGCCCTGCAGGAAGACGTCAATGTAGTTGCGCTCAGTCTTCTGTCCGGCGCACACAACACCCTGTTCCCGCGCATTGTCGAAATGATGAAGGCAAAGGGACTGGATGTTCTGACCATCGGCGGCGGCGTTATTCCCGACGCTGATATTCCTGGCCTAAAAGCGGCCGGTATTGCCGAAGTCTTCACGCCGGGAACCCCGACCGAGAAGATCATCGAATATATCAAAGCCAACGTAAAGTAATCAACCCATTCGTTTGTGGTGCGGGGCGGCAGATTTCTGTCCGTCCCCGCAAGATTTTTCCTTAGGTGGTGCTTTTATGGATATCGTCGCAGAGTTGCTAAACGGCTCAAAACTGGCCATATCGCGAGCCATCACTACCGTTGAGAACGAATATGATGAAGCAACGGAAATCATGCAAAAGATTTACCCGAACACCGGCAAGGCTTATGTCATCGGAATTACCGGCCCGCCCGGAGCAGGAAAAAGTACGCTGACCGACAAGATTACCAAAGAATATCGTAGTCGGGGGAAATCCGTAGGCATTATTGCAGTAGACCCCAGTAGTCCGTTCTCAGGCGGTGCTATTTTGGGCGACCGGATTCGGATGAATGAGCTGACTATGGATGACGGGGTGTTTATCCGTAGTATGGCGACCCGCGGAAGCTTGGGCGGGATGTCCAGAAAAACTGCCGAAGTTGTCAAAATTCTTGATGCTGCCGGAAAAGATATTGTGATTATTGAAACCGTGGGCGTGGGTCAGTCGGAAGTCGATATCGTTAAGACGGCTGATACGACATTAGTGGTACTGGTACCGGGACTGGGCGACGACATTCAGGCCATCAAAGCAGGCATCCTTGAAATCGGCGATGTGTTTGCCATCAACAAGGCTGACCGCGAAGGCGTGGAGCGACTGAACCTGGAAATGGAAATGATGCTGGACCTTGATCAGTCGGAAACTGCCTGGCGTCCTAAAATCATGCGTACAGTGGCTAGCCAGAACCAAGGCGTAGTGGAATTAGTTGATGCGATTGAAGATCATTCGACATTTCTGACGCAGTCGGGAATGCTGGAAAAACATCGATTCGAGCGGACCCGGAACGAAATCCTGGCCATGCTGGATGAAGCAATCAAGATATATTTGATGAAGAAAGTTGCCGGCAGTAAATTTGAAAGCTTGACAACTGAGGTCAATGAACGGAAAAATGACCCTTATTCTGCAGTAAAAAGCGTTTTGTCCGAAGTACTCAAATAATTCAATATATATGAGGAGGAAATAAACATGGCTTTCAAGATTCTTCACATCGACCACATCGGAATCGGCGTCAGCGACCTGGCAGCAGTCAAGGATATCTTCGCTGACAAACTCGGCATGTTCCATCAACCGGAAGACGAAGTCGTCGAATCCCAAAAGGTTAAAGTCAGCTTCTTCCCTTGCGGTGACGCTGAACTGGAGTTTTTGGAGTCGACAGCTCCCGATGGCCCGATCGCCAAAGCAATCGAAAAAAATGGCGGCAAAAACCTGGTGCAACATATCGCGCTGCGGGTTGACAACGTTGAAGCGGCGATTGCCGACCTGATGGCAAAAGGCGTGGAAATGCTCGACAAGGCTCCCCGGTATGGTGCTGGCGGCGCGAAGATCGCCTTCCTGCATCCAAAATCCACCGGCGGCATTCTTATCGAGATCTGCGAGCATCCCGACCGCCACTAAGAGCGAGACTATGGGGAAACCCATGAGATAGTCTATAGACAAAGATGGAGGTGTACAATGGCTTCGATTCAGGAAAAGATTGAACTCATGAAGAAAAAGCAGGCCAAAGTGCTGGCTGGAGGCGGAGAAAAACGCATCGAGAAACAGCACGCCAGCGGCAAGAAAACCGCGCGGGAACGCGTGGATTTGCTGCTTGATCCGGGAACCTTCGTAGAACTGGACCAATTCGTCACCCACCGCTGCACCAACTTCGGCATGGAGAAAAAAGAACTGCCGGGTGAAGGCGTAGTCACCGGTTACGGCACCGTAGAAGGCCGCCTGGTCTATGTATTCGCCCAGGACTTCACGGTGGAAGGCGGATCGCTCGGCGAAATGCACGCCGCAAAGATCTGCAAGGTCGCTGACCTGGCCGTCAAAATGGGCGCGCCGATCATCGGCATCAACGATTCGGGCGGAGCGCGGATTCAGGAAGCGGTTGACGCCCTGGCCGGCTACGGCAAAATCTTCTTCAAAAACACCCTGACCTCTGGCGTAGTGCCGCAAATTGCTGCAATCATGGGACCATGCGCCGGCGGCGCCGTATACTCCCCGGCTCTGATGGATTTCATCTACATGGTGAAAAACACCAGCCAGATGTTCATCACCGGACCCCAGGTCATCAAAGCGGTCACGAACGAAGAAGTCACAGCCGAGCAACTTGGCGGCGCGATGACGCACAACAGCGTCTCGGGCGTGGCTCACTTCGCCGCAGAAAATGACGAAGACTGCCTGGAGCAGATTCGTCGTCTGATCAGCTTCCTGCCGAGCAACAACATGGAGCCGGCGCCAATCGTAGAAACCGGCGACGACCCCGAGCGCACTGACGACTCGCTGAACACGATCTGCCCGGACAACTCGAACATGCCTTATGACATGAAGAGCGTCATCGAGAAGATCGTCGACAACGGCGACTACTATGAAGTGCACCAATACTATGCGCAGAACATCATCACCTGCTTCGCCCGGATGGACGGACAGACGGTAGGCATCATCGCCAACCAGCCGCGCGTCATGGCCGGCTGCCTGGACGTGAATGCTTCGGATAAATCCTCGCGGTTCATCCGGTTCTGCGACGCGTTCAACATTCCGCTGCTCAACCTGGTAGACGTACCGGGCTTCTTGCCGGGAACCAACCAGGAATACGGCGGCATCATCCGTCACGGCGCGAAAATGCTGTATGCGTATTCGGAAGCGACCGTGCCGAAAATCACCCTGGTTACGCGCAAAGCGTACGGCGGATCGTATCTGGCGATGTGCTCGCAGGATCTTGGCGCAGACCAGGTCATTGCCTGGCCGCAAGCAGAGATCGCAGTTATGGGACCGGCCGGCGCAGCCAACATCATCTTCAAGGGAGATCCGGACAGCGCGAAGAAGACCGAGGAGTATGTGGAGAACTTCGCCAATCCGTATCAGGCAGCAGCCCGTGGATTCGTTGACAGGGTCATCGAGCCGAAAGACTCGCGTCCGGAGATCATCAATGCACTGCGTATGCTGTCCACCAAGCGGGAATCCCGTCCGGCCAAACGCCACGGTAATATTCCCCTGTAGGAATCTGCTACCGGAGAGAGGTGACTCGGTTGACAACAAATCCCTTGTTGATTCTAATCATCAACATGACTGTCGTATTCTTCGTACTGTTCGTACTCGAACTGTTGACGCGCGGGATTTATTACATTGATCCCACACGCAAGAAAGAAGCGAAGTAATTCCCCCGGAAATAGAGTCGGTCCCGCAGGGCAAATGCCCTGCGGGACCAGCAAAGAGAGGTGACTCGGTTGACAACAAATCCCTTGTTGATTCTGATCATCAACATGACTGTCGTATTCTTCGTGCTGTTCGTACTCGAACTGTTGACGCGCGGGATTTATTACATTGATCCCACACGCAAGAAAACCGCTCCGGCAGCTCCGGCGGCGGTGGAAGCCCCGGCTGCGGTTGCGGTTGAAACAGTGGAAGAAAGTGGCGACGACCTGGCTGTAGTGGCTGTTATAGCAGCAGCGCTTGCAGCGATGGGCGAAAGCGGCCACGTCAGTGTGATACGGCGTATCGACGGGACTTCTTGGACCCAGATGGGCCGGATGGATGCCGTCAATACCAGAACCCAAATGTATTGAGCCCTAATCCCAACAACAAAGAATTAGGAGGCATGTGAATAACTATGAAAAAATTTAACATTACTGTCAACGGTCAAGCCTATGAGGTAGAAGTAGAAGAAGTAGGCGGCACCGTATCGGCCGCACCTGCTCCGAAAGCCGCCCCGGCCCCTGCTGCCGCGCCTGCTCCGAAAGCTGCCCCGGCCCCTGCTGCCGCGCCTGCTCCGAAAGCTGCCGCTGCCGTTCCTGCCGGCGCTGCCACCGTATCGGCTCCGATGCCTGGCAAAATCATGAGCGTAGCCGTGAAACCGGGCGATGCCGTAAAACGCGGTCAAGTGCTGCTGATTCTCGAAGCGATGAAAATGCAGAACGAGATCA
>JAHDPL010000027.1 GCA_018434355.1 Sporomusaceae bacterium
AACTCGCGACCCTCGCCTTGGCAAGGCGATGCTCTACCGCTGAGCTACTTCCGCTTATGAAATGGTGCCGCAGGGCAGAATTGAACTGCCGACACGTGGATTTTCAGTCCACTGCTCTACCGACTGAGCTACCGCGGCATGCGATTTTTAAATGGCGACCCGGAAGGGACTTGAACCCTCGATCTCCGCCGTGACAGGGCGGCATGTTAACCACTACACCACCGGGCCAAAACCAGACTGCAAAATATATTTTAATAGATATCCGGGGTTCTGTCAATCACCAATTGCGAAACTTATCAAATTCGCGCTCGCAAATCACGCAGCCCACTGTCAAGCGAACCCCGCAGACAGCTCTCCAGTTCTTTCAAATTGGGCGCATCAAACTGCTTGGTTGCTTCCGGAACGCCACGCACCAATAGTTCGGCGAAAAAATCGTCGCGGAACACGTTGAAAAAGAACCGCAAAGAACTTTCTCGGGCGTAATCTGAGTAGTCGATGATTAAATAGGACCCATTAGTCACCTGCACGCAGTTCGCCGGGCAGACAACTCGGCTGAACCCGTGCAACTGCATCGGCAAAATGCTTTCATAATCCCATTCGTGCAGCTTCTTGTTGCGAAACAGTGTCTCCATCCGTTCAGGAATGCAGCACTGCAACGAATCGAGCAACGGAAACAGTGAAGTTTGCAAGATCGCTTCAAACCTGTCCCGCTCCGGGTGGATGAACCGGACATCGCAAAATTCGACTAGCCCCACCCGCACCCGTAGCATGAACTCAACCGTGCTGCGGTCGTAAACGATGCTGACGCTACGATGACTCTCTACGTTGCGGTAGGAAAAAATCCGCTGGATCAGGCCCGACTCGCCCGGCTCGCCGTCAAGAGAAAAGCCAGCGTAAACAGTCGGCAGCGACTGCAGATAAGGCTGCCAGCCCTCCGTCGGGTCTTTGACTTCCGCCATTTAGTTCAGCTCCTTGGCTGGTCTGTTATTGCCTGCGTAGTCCTGCATCGCCATCGAGTAGATCAGGCGACGACGGCGGGTCACCGTCAGCACGTCCAACACCGCTTTCGCCGTGTCCAGCGAAGTCAGGCAGGGAATCGCATGTTCGACTGTGGAACGACGAATCTTAAAGCCGTCGGCCTCTGGCAGCTTGCCGGTCGTCAATGTGCTGATGACCATACGGATCACGCCGCTCTTGATCAGGTCCAGGATGTGCGGTGAACCTTCGGAAACTTTGCGCACCGACTCCACTTTCAAACCGGCCTCGGAGAACATTTTTGCCGTGCCTTCAGTCGCCACCAGCGGATAGCCAAGTTCAGCATAGCCACGGGCGATTTCCAGTGCTTCTTGTTTGTCTTTGTCGGCGATGGTCAACAGGATCGCGCCTTCATCGGGAATCTGGATGCCTGAAGCGATAATCGCCTTATACAAGGCCCGCTCAAAATGATAATCGATGCCGATGACTTCACCGGTCGATTTCATCTCCGGCCCGAGAGCAATGTCGACTTGGGTGATTTTAGCGAACGAGAATACCGGAGCTTTAACTGCAGTATATTCGACGGGATCAAGCAGCCCAGTCGAATAGCCGAGCGAGGCCAGCGACTGTCCCATAGCGGCTCTTGTCGCCAGATTGATCATCGGGACCTTGGTGACCTTGCTAAGAAACGGCACGGTACGGCTGGAACGCGGATTCACTTCGATCACGTAAAGCTTGTTTTCGTGCACCACGTACTGGACATTGATGATGCCCTTCACTTTCAACGCCCGGGCCATCCGCACCGTATAATCGACAACGGTGTTGCGGATTTCCTCAGACAAAGTAATCGGCGGGTAAACGGCGATACTATCGCCGGAGTGAACACCAGCCCGTTCAATATGCTCCATGATGCCGGGAATCAGCACGTCATTACCGTCGCTGACCGCGTCCACCTCAACCTCGGTTCCCTGCATATAACGGTCAACCAACACCGGTCGATCCGGCGATGCCTGCACGGCATGCGTCAGGTAATAACGCAAGTCGCCTTCGTTGTAGACGATCTCCATCGCCCGTCCCCCCAACACATAGGAAGGACGCACAACCACCGGATAACCGATCCGGTTGGCAGCGGCGATCGCCGCTCCGGCATCGGTGACGCTGACGCCTTTAGGACGCGGAATATAGAGACTTTCCAGGAAGGCATCGAATTTTTCCCGATCCTCGGCGGTATCGATCGATTCGAGCGAACTGCCCATGATCTGCACCCCGGCCCGCGACAGCGGCCCGGCCAGGTTGATCGCTGTCTGGCCGCCAAATTGGACGATGACCCCTTCCGGCATCTCCTTTTCAATGACGTTCATTACGTCTTCCATCGTCAGTGGCTCGAAATACAACCGGTCCGACGTGTCAAAATCCGTGGAGACCGTTTCCGGGTTGTTGTTGATGATAATCGACTCGACGCCCATTTCCCGTAGCGCCCATACCGAATGCACCGAGCAGTAGTCGAACTCGATCCCCTGTCCGATGCGGATCGGTCCGGAGCCCAGCACCAGCACCTTGCGCCGGTCGGTGACCTGCACTTCGTCTTCCTGGGCATAGGTGGAGTAATAGTAGGGAGTCACTGCCTCAAATTCGGCGGCGCAGGTATCGACCATCTTGTAGCAGGGCAGAATCCCCCAGCGTTTGCGCCGGCTGCGCACTTCCGCCTCGGGGGCCAATGTCAATTCGGCGATCGTCCGGTCGGCCAAGCCGCAGCGTTTGGCGGCGCGCATCAGTTGCGGCGTCATTGGCTCACTCACGACCCGTTGTTCCATCGCCACAATGCGCTGAATTTTGTCGATAAAGAACGGATCAATCGTCGTGATCCGGGAAATTTCAGCCGGATCGATGCCGCGTCGCAATGCCTCGGCGACGACAAACAATCGCTCGTCGTCGGTCCGCGTCAATCGCTCAAACACCAGTTCATCGGTCAGCGCGGCAATTGCCGGAAGTTGCAGGCGGTGCGCCTTGATTTCCAGCGAACGGACTGCTTTCAAGAGTGCAGCTTCAAATGTCCGGTCGATTGCCATTACTTCGCCGGTCGCCTTCATTTGTGTGCTCAGTTCCCGGTCGGCGCCGACAAATTTGTCAAATGGCCAGCGGGGGAATTTCAGTACGACATAGTCGATCGCCGGCTCAAAGCAGGCCTTGGTCTTGCCGGTCACAGTATTTTGGATCTCGTCCAGACGATAGCCGATGGCGATCTTGGTCGCGACCTTGGCGATCGGATAGCCGGTCGCTTTGGACGCCAGGGCGCTGGAACGACTGACCCGCGGATTGACCTCAATGACAATATAGTCGGTACTCTTGGTGTCCAGCGCGAACTGCACGTTGCAGCCGCCTTCCACGCCAAGCTTGCGGATGATCGACAGCGAAGCCGAACGCAGCATCTGATACTCATGGTCGGTCAAGGTCTGCGACGGGGCAACGACGATGCTGTCTCCGGTATGTACGCCGACCGGATCGATGTTTTCCATGTTGCAGACCACGATGCAGTTGTTGGCCGCGTCGCGGATGACTTCGTACTCGACTTCTTTCCATCCGGCCACGCTGCGCTCAATCAACACCTGCGAAATCATGCTGTGGGTCAGGCCGCGGTTGACCACCTCGTCCAGTTCTTCTTCGCAGCTGACGATTCCACCGCCGGTTCCCCCCAAGGTATAAGCCGGTCGGATAATCAGCGGATAACCGACTTTACGGGCAAATTCCCGCGCCGCTTCCATCGTCTCCACGATTTCGCTGACCGGAATCGGCTGGTTGATTTCCTGCATCGTCTGCTTGAACAGGTCCCGGTCCTCGGCCTTCTTGATTGCAGCCAGCGAGGTGCCAAGCAATTCCACATTATATTTTTCCAGTGTGCCCCGCTCAGCGAGTTTTACCGCCAGGTTCAGGCCGACCTGGCCGCCCAGCGTGGCCAGCAGACCGTCCGGCCGCTCTTTGGCAATGATTTCTTCCAGATATTCCGGCAACAGCGGTTCTACATAGACTCGGTCGGCTATATTGGAGTCGGTCATGATTGTCGCCGGGTTGGAGTTGACCAACACGACCTCCATGCCTTCTTCTTTCAGGGCACGGCAAGCCTGCGTCCCGGCGTAATCGAATTCGGCCGCCTGCCCGATTACGATCGGACCGGAACCGATAACCATGATTTTCCGTAAATCAGCCCGTTTCGGCATCTCAGCGGCCTCCTTTCATCAGGGCGGTAAACTGGTCGAACAGATACACATTGTCGTCCGGGCCGGGCGCTGCTTCCGGATGGTACTGCACCGAAAAGATCGGTAGCCGGTTGTGTTTCATTCCCTCGACTGTGCCATCATTCACGGCGCGGTGGGTCACAGTGGCATCCATTGCAGACATGGTCTTTTCATCAACAACATAGCCATGATTCTGCGAAGTGATGTAGACCCGGTCATGGCTGAGATCCTTTACCGGGTGGTTGACACCGCGATGACCGAATTTCAGTTTGTAAGTGTCGCCTCCCAGTGCAATCGCCAGTAGCTGATGCCCCAGGCAGATGCCAAACATTGGTTTTTTGCCGAGGAGTTGGCGAATCGTCTCGATTGCGTAGGTCACGACCTTGGGGTCGCCGGGGCCGTTGGACAGGAATATCCCATCCGGATTCAGCGCCAGTATCGTCGCTGCGTCAGTCGAGGCCGGCACTACCGTAAGATCGCAGCCATACAGCGACAACGAGCGCAGGATATTTTGCTTGATGCCGAAATCGATTACCACCACGTGCGGCGCTGTCCCTTCATGGGGAATCCGGTAGATTTCCGGCGTGGTGACTTCCGCCACCAAGTCTGGCGTCGTGTGGGCGGCAATCTCGGCCACCACCTGGGCTGTGTCGCGTTCAGCCCGGACTATCCGGCCTTGCATCGCACCAAACGAGCGAATCTTGCGGGTCACGGCC
The DNA here is from genome assembly GCA_018434355.1 of Sporomusaceae bacterium. Taxonomy (GTDB): domain Bacteria; phylum Bacillota; class Negativicutes; order UBA1444; family UBA1444; genus UBA1444. The sequence goes on from JAHDPL010000027.1 coordinate 4,925, forward strand.
CGGGTGTCGACGTCGCACAGGCAAGGGATATTGCGTTCTTCCAGATAACAGACGATGCTGCCTTCTTCACACCAGTTGCTTGGTTTGGCGCATAACTCGGCGGTGATGAAACCGCGCACAAACGACTTCCTTGCCTGGTCAAACTTGGGATTGACCCCATAGTTGCCGATCAGCGGATACGTCATCGTCACGATCTGTCCTGCATAGGACGGATCGGTCAGCACTTCCTGATATCCGGTCATGCCGGTGTTGAACACGACTTCGCCATATCCCTCCAGCCCGTTCAACAATAGCCCGTCAAACGTCGTTCCGTCAGCGAGCACCAATTTTCCTGCTACAAATTCACTCATGCCGTCACCTGCCCATCCCGCATCACAATTTTTCCTTCGACCATCGTCAGCACAGCCTTGCCTTTCAGCGATTTTCCGGCAAATGGACTAGCCTTGCCACGAGTGTAAAACTTATCGGTTTCTACGGTCCAGCAGTATTCCGGATCAAACACCGTGATATCGGCGACTGCTCCTTCGGCCAGACTGCCGCCGGCAATACCGAGGATTTTCGCCGGTTGCTGCGACATCTTGTCGACAATCTCCATCAGGCTGAATTCGCCGGTGTGATACAGTTCGGTCAGAATGACCCCCAGCGAGGTTTCCAGTCCGGTGAAGCCGCTTGGCGCATAACGGTATTCGACATCCTTCTCTTCAAATGCATGCGGCGCGTGGTCGCAGGCGATCGCATCGATCGTACCGTCTTTCAGTCCGGCCCGCAGCGCCGCCACATGATCCGCGCTGCGCAGCGGCGGATTGACTTTGGTTGCCGTATCATAACCATAGACTGCTTCATCGGTCAACACCAAATGATGCGGCGTGGCTTCCGCCGTGACCTTCACGCCGCGCTGCTTGGCGGCCCGGATAACCTCGACCGCCCCTTTGCTGCTGACATGGGCGATATGTATCGGCGCTCCGGCGTATTCTGCCAACATGATGTCGCGCGAAATCGCTATATCTTCGGCGACCGACGGTCGGCCGGGAATCCCCAGCACCGCCGAAACTGTGCCTTCGTGCATATAACCACCGGACACCAGATCTGCGTCTTCGGCGTGGGTGATGACCGGGCAGTTGAACATGGCCGCATATTCGAGACCGGACAAAAACAGGTTGCTGCGGGTGACATGATGCCCGTCTTCCGATATCGCCACCGCGCCGGCCAGTTTCATATCGCCGATCTCCGCCAGTTCTTTGCCTTCCATCCCTTTGGTCATCGCCCCGATCACACCGACCCGCACAATGCCGTCGCGTCGGGCCCGTTCGCGCAGACCCTCGACCAATATTGAACTATCGACCGGGGGTCGGGTGTTGGCCATGCAGGCCACCATGGTAAAACCGCCGGCAGCGGCCGCCTGCGTGCCTGACACGATGTCTTCCTTCGCTTCCAGGCCCGGATCGCGCAGATGCACATGCATGTCAATCAAGCCGGGAGCGACGATTTTGCCACTGCAGTCGACGATTTCTGCATCCATTGCGCTGATTCCTCTGCCCAGTTTGACGATTTTGCCACCGTCGATCAGTACGTCCGCCAGCATATCAATCCTTGACGCCGGGTCGATGACTCGCCCGCCTTTAAGCAATCGTTTCAACTTCTTCGCCTCCCATCAAAACCAGGTATAGGATCGCCATCCGAATCGCCAGCCCGTTCTTGACCTGTTCCTGAATCGCCGATTGATCGCCATAAGCCACATCCGGTGCAATCTCAAGACCGCGGTTCATTGGGCCGGGGTGCATGACTAACGCATCCGGTTTGGCCAATTTGAGCCGCTTGCTGTTAATGCCGAACAATCTGGCATATTCGCGTGCCGAGGGGAATAAACCCTTGCCCTGACGTTCCTTCTGGATTCGCAGCACGTTCAGGACATCGGCCCCCTCAATCGCTTCCTCCACCGAAGTGTGCACAGTGATGCCCATACTTTCCATCTCGCGAGCCAGCAGTGTCGCCGGCCCAGCCACATGCACATCGGCGCCGAGGGTTTTCAGGCCCCAGATATTCGAGCGGGCCACCCGGCTGTGCAGAATATCGCCGACGATGACGACCTTTAGTCCTTCGATACGCTGTTTGTATTGCAGGATCGTGAACATGTCGAGCAAGCCTTGGGTGGGATGTTCATGCGCCCCGTCCCCCGCATTGATGACCACCGGTTTCAAAATCTGTGACGCAAATTGGGCTGATCCTTCGACTTCATGCCGCATCACCACCACGTCAACGCCCATCGCTTCGATCGTCAGCAGCGTGTCGCGCAGGCTTTCTCCCTTGACCACGCTTGATGCCGAAGTCGTGATATTGACCACATCGGCGCCAAGGTATTTGCCTGCCAGCTCAAATGAAGTCCGTGTCCGGGTGCTTGGCTCGTAAAACAGATTGATGATTGACTTGCCGCGCAGTGTCGGCACTTTTTTGATATCACGGTCGATGATGTCCTTCATCTGCTTCGCCGTGTCCAGCACCAGTCTGATATGGGCTTCCGACATCCCCTGTAGTTGCAGAATATCTTTGTTCTTCAGTGAAACCGAACTTTTTCCCATTGCCGCGCCCCCTCCGTGTTTGTTGACTATCCTCATATCTGCAAATGGAAACAGCCTTCCTCTGTGTGAAGCACAGAAGAAGGCTGCTGAATACAGCAAATTTTCATCCCCTTACCGGCCTCACGGGACCAGTTTAAAGGTCGTATCATTTACGTATACTCTATCAATCGCCAACTCAATTGTCAAGTCTTGCGACAAACGCCAGAGAATTGCGGCAATATCAACCTTGCGTCAGCAAGTCGGCTGCTGCGCCGCTCATCAGGGCAATCGCCGGTACAAAAGCATCTTCATTGAAATCGAAGAATCCGTCATGGTGACCGGCCGCCAGTTCGGTGCCAATCATCACGAACGCCGCCTGCCCGCCATTTTTTTGCACCCGTTCCATGAAATAGGCGCAATCTTCGCTGCCGCCGATATTGCCGGACGGCAGGATATCAGGCAGCAGTTTTTGCCGCTCGGCGACCTTGCGGATGCGTTCCACCAATGCATCGTCGTTGCCACAACCGGCCGCGCCGCCCATCAGTTCCATCTTGACGCTGCAGCCTTGCATCATCGCAGCCGCCTCAATGATCCGAACCGCTTCGTTGTAGACGTATTCATTGATTTCGCTGTTGACGCCGCGGGTTTCGACCTTAATCACCGCGTTGGCCGGAATGACGTTGCGTCCGCTGCCGCCCTGGATCACTCCGACATTGACCCGCGAGATGCCCTGGCTATGCCGCGAGATGGCATGCAGGTTCAGCGTCGCCGTGCAAGCCGCGAGAATCGCGTTCTTGCCGGTTTCCGGCGCCGCGCCGGCATGAGCCGGAACCCCGGTGAAGGTAGCATCGACTTTGGTCGTCGCCAGGAAACCTTCGGTACGGCAGGCAACCTGCCCGGTCTTGCGCAGATTGACGCCCAGGTGCATTCCGACGACATAATTCACATCGTCGACAACGCCTTTCGCCATCATCGCCTTAGCGCCACGCACGCCCTCTTCGGCCGGCTGGAAAATCATTTTGATCGTACCGGCAAGTTCGTCCTTGAGGCCGGCCAGCACTTCCGCCACCGCCAAGCCAATCGAAGTGTGTCCGTCATGGCCGCAGGCATGCATCGCAGCTTTGTTGACGCTGGAAAAACCTTCCCGGAACGGACGGTGCTTTTCTTCCGTCGCTTCCGTCAGGTCGTTGGCGTCCATATCGACGCGAAGCGCGACCGTCGGACCGGGTTTGGCGAATTTCATCACGCCGACAACGCCGGTTTTGCCACCGGCCATCTTGTCGACCCAGGCCTTGTCGGCCCCCTGGTCGATCGCACGCTGCATCTGCTTTTCCAGTTCCGCCTTGGAGGGCACCCCCATCATCGAAGCTTCGTCATGCACATCGACTCCGGTCGACACCTGATAACCAAGATCGGTCAGCGTCTGCGCCACATAAGCGGCAGTCCGGAATTCGGTCCAGGCCACTTCGGCATGCTTGTGAAAGTCGCGGCGACGAGCGACAGTCTTGTCTTTGAGCGCTGTTGCCGCCTGAATGATTTTTGCATCCATCGTTTCTACTCCCTTTCCCTATCGACAATTACAATAGAATGAACATCGAAATGATCGCGGCAACGATCATCGGAATCGCATTGCGTTTGGCCATGTCAATCGGATTGACCTGGGCCAGGCCTGCGCAGACGATTGCCACGCCGGCCACCGGCGACATCGAACGGCCCAACGCACCGGCGATGAAAGCCTGAGAACCCATCGGCAAAATGCCAAAACCCAATTGCGGCGCATGTGGCGTGATCGCCCCGTTGAACGCCAATGTTGCAGCGTCGCCCGAACCACCGAGCACGGCAATGATAAACGGACCGAAGGTCGCGGCAATTTTGGCGATGGCTGCAGAACCTTTCATCGCGGTGATCAACGCGCCGGTCAGGCCAATCAATTGCATACCGGTGGTGAACACTGAGGCGGCCACGATAATACCGATGACGTTGCCATAGGCGTTACCCATGCCGTCAAAAAACTGTTTGGCTACTTCATCGACCTTGGTCAGTGTCACGGCAAACCCGAGCGCAGCGCCGATCAGCATGGCTGCCGGCACCGATATTTCCGGAATCAGCTTGACCTGCTTACTGCCGAGCACTAGTAGCAGTAGCGGAATCACCGGCACCATCGCCTTGAGGAAGTTGACCTTGAAGTCTTCATCTTTCTTCGCAGTGGCGGCAACAGCCGATTCACCGGAGCCGTCTTCCTTCAGATAGCGGGCGATGATAGTCAGCAATACGGCAATTGTCAGGATACTAACTACCGCAGCAGTGGTATGACCGGCGATAACCGTCATGACATCGGTATTACCGAGCTTGGCAATGAACGGCACGTGAGCTGAACCGGGATTGAACACGCTGCCCCAGGTGCCGGCAAGCACAGCGCAGGCCGCCATGATCGGATTGACTCCGGCGCCGATCAAGGTCGGGATCATGATCGCACCTACCGCTGCGCCGCAACCGGCTGCGCTCGGCAGTGCAATGTTGATCAGGAACGTCACGATGACGGTGCCGGGAATCAGGATGACCCGGAACCGGCCGAGCGCTCCGGCCAGCAGATGTACCAGATGCGCATCGCACTTGGTCAGTTTCATGACAAACGCAAAACCCATAACGGTACAAATGACCGTAACCAAGCCGGGATTGACCATCGCCTTGCTAAACGCATCCACTGCAGCCATCGGCTTGCCGGACGCCGCAGCCATGGCCACGCCGGAAACGAACAGAACCAGCCTTGTTTCATACTTCTTGATGATTGCGGCGAATGTTAATACGACAATGATAGCGCCAACCCAAATCAAAGAAATCCCTCCTAAAAATATTGTAATATTGTAAATTCGCGACAACCTATCTTTTTTCCTGCGTTGGCGAACAAAAAAAGGTTCTAAAGAACGCGGCGCGCTCCCAGATACCTTTTCGCGTAATAATCTTCCGATAGTCCGCTCAGGGTGACACCGCGGCTTGACGAGGCATGGACGAATTTGTCATTCCCCTGATAAATCCCGACATGAGAGGCGCCTTTTTCATAGGTTTCAAAAAACACCAGATCGCCGGGTTTCAGTTCTTTTTTGTTTTTTATCGGCTTACCGACAGTGAATTGAATATCTGCCGTGCGTGGCAACTTGATGCCATGCTTGTTAAAAACATACATCACAAAGCCGGAACAGTCGAATCCGGCTGGCGTCGCGCCACCAAACCGATATTTCACCCCTTTGTACGACATCGCGGTTTTCAGAATGCCGGCGGCATTCTTATCCAGCGGCTGATTTTTGCCCGGCGCAATCGCGGCTGTCTTGGCAGGAATCGGTTTGCCGGTCAGCGCTTTAAAGGTTTTTGCCTCTACAATGCCGTCTGCCTTCAGGCCAACCGCTTTTTGAAAACTAATGACCGCCTGGCGGGTCAAGGTAGTGAATTTCCCATCGACCTGCCCGCCGAAAAAACCTGCGTCTTTTAGCCCTTTCTGAATCTGCTCGACGGCCGGACCCGCATCGCCTGTCGTATATTGCACTTCGGCAGCCCAAGCAGTCGGACTGAAAACAAGCACCAGGCAGAATAATAGCAGGAACAGGATTTTTTTGCCCAGCACCGCTGCATCACCTCGTTTATTGCTATTGCATTATTTCACAACAAGCACAGGAATCTTGGCATGCTGAGTCACCCGCGACACCACGCCACCCATCAAAAATTCGGCGATTCCGCTCAGACCGCGGTTGCCCATCACCAGCATCCGGTAATCTCCTTCATCGACAACGCTGAGAATCCGTTCCGCCGGATAGCCGAATTCAATCTTTGTCTCGACCGCAAACGGGTAACCGGACAATTTTTCTTCCGCCTGCTTGAGCAGGGTTCTGCCGGTTTCCTGAATCGCTTCGATATCACGGGGAATGAACAATGGCGAGCCGTCAATGCTGGGAATCGTGTTATAGGGCTGTACCACGTGCATTACCGTGATCTCGCTGCCAAACTTCTCCCCCAGTGTACGGGCGTGCTGCAATGCGTGCCAAGCCATCTCCGAACCATCGATCGGAACCAGAATCTTGCTAAACATGTGAACCCCTCCCAATTTCATTTTCAAGCGCTCTTGCTGTGGGTCAGGATGCCTCTTCCAACGTCTTGATTCGTTGTTCCACCGAAGGCCGCAGCAAGTCGCTCGGCGGCGCAAGCCGCAGGAACGTGCGAAAATCGGTGAGTGCGGCAGCTTTGTTGCCAAGTTGCTCATAGGCGATTCCCCGGTTGTGATAGGCGGTATGGTTCTGCGGCGCCAGTTCGATGCCCCGTGAATAATCCAACACCGCATCGTTCCATTGGTCCAACTGGGCAAATACCGTACCGCGGCTGAGCCACGCTTCTGCATAGTTCGGGTCGATCTCGATCGCCTTGTTCAGATCGGCCAGCGCCTGATCGTATTGTTTCAACCGCCGATATACAAGACCGCGATTGCTGAGCGCCTGCACATCGTTTGGATTCAGATTGATCACTACATCAAAATCCTTGATGGCTTCCTCGTATTTTCGCGTAGCGACCAATGCCACCCCGCGCCAAAAATAGGCATCGGCGTGCTTGTCATCCAACTTGATCGCCTGACCGCACGCAGCAATCGCCTCCGGATATTCGTACGCCACCACATGTTTGCGGCACTGGTCGGTCAGCTCCACTTTCTTTTCCGCTGCCAGAACAGGAAGAACAGACAGGTTGGACGACAACGTCAACAACAGGGCAATCATTACAATCCGTTTCATCTTGGCGCCCCTCCCTGAAAAAAACTCACTATCATTACTGAATATATTCGCCGGGAGTTATGCCATTCCTGCACTAATCTTGCAGCTGCTGACGCAACAAATTGATCTGCTGTTCTGCATTCAAGAACGCCGCGACAATCTGCGGATCAAAATGTTTGCCGCTGTCCTGCCGAATAATTTGGCAGGCAGCTTCATGCGACAGCGCCTCTTTATAAACCCGCTTGGAGCAGATTGCGTCATAAGCATCGACCAGCGCCATAATCCGGGCCGACAAAGGAATCTGTTCCGCAGCCAGCCCTTCGGGATATCCTGACCCATCCCAGCGTTCATGGTGATAGCGCGCGATTTCGATGCCGATCTTCAATAATTCGTTGGGATGTTCACGGTATACCGCAGCTAAAGTCTCGGCGCCGATCACCGGATGGGTCTTGATGATTTTGAATTCGGCCTCGGTCAGTTTTCCCGGTTTCAGCAAAATCAAATCAGAAATGCCGACCTTGCCGATATCATGTAGCGGGCTCGCATGATATAGCATCTCGATGAATGATTCCGTGATCAATTCTGCATCCGACGACAGTTCCTGTTTCAATTGGGTTGTCAGCAGGCGGCACATTTTCTGCACCCGTTCCAGATGCTTGCCTGTCTCATCATCCCTGGACTCCGCCAGTTTTGCCAGGGCAAAAATCGTTGCCAGTTGAGCGTCAGAAATTTGCTTCACCTGGGTTTGCACCATCGCTTCCAGGTTTCGGCTATAATTTTCCAGTTCCTTTTGCATCTGCCGCAATTTCAGATGCGTCGCCACCCTTGCCTGGATCTCCTGAATCTTGAAGGGTTTTGTGATGTAATCGACGCCGCCGGTCTCAAAGGCTCTCAGCTTGTCGCCGGTATCGGCCAGTGCACTGATGAAAATGACCGGAATATCCTTGAGTACAACATCCTGTTTCATGATTTCACATACTTCATACCCATTCATGTCAGGCATCGTGATATCGAGCAAAATCAGGTCCGGCGGGTTGGCTTTGGCCGTTTTCAGCGCCATGCGGCCACTAGAGACAGGTCGTACCGAATAACCTTGATCTTTGAGCATCAATGCCAAAATTTGCAGATTTTCCGGCACGTCATCGACGATCAAGATATCGCGACGCGTGTTTGACAAGATCGACTCATCCATCATGGTTCCCCCTTGATTCCAACAAATTTTCCAGACCTTCATAGTCGTATTTTTCGACCATTTCTCTCATACACTGAACCGCTTCCAACAGCGGACCCTTGGCAATGGCGGCGACGTCATCCAGGATTTCCAAAAGTTGATAATAATCGCCGTAGCTTGCCGCTTGCTTAAGCGCCAAAGCTTGTTCATCGGCAAGCAAGGACAAGTCCGGCGCGACGCAGTCCGCTTCAGTCATTTCCGATTCTGCAGCACCGTGTTCCTCTTCATACAAGAACGTCACAGATAACATTTCTCCAATAACATGCAGCAATTCGATTTCTTTGAATGGTTTGCGAACATAGAAATTCATGCCGCACTCGTACGCTTTGCGTTCAGCCTCCTCAAACACATTGGCCGAGATGCCGACCACTTTGAGTTCCGGCCACTGCCTGCGAATTTTCCGGGTAGTATCATATCCGTCCAACTCGGGCATCATCACATCCATCAGAACCAGATCCGGCCGCCAGGAGGCAATTAGCCGCAACGCCGTTTCGCCGTCCGTTGCTTCCGCAACCTCAAACCCGATCTGCAGCAAAAAACTCTGCAGAAATTCCCGGTTCATTTTTTCGTCATCCACAATCAGAATCCGCGGCTGAACATCAGCATCCACCAAACCAACCACACGTTTTTTAAGCGGGCGCAACTTGGCTGCGACAACCGCGCGGGCGCGGATATGTACCCGGAAACAGCTGCCTTTGCCCGGCTCGCTTTCCACCACGATATCGCCGCCCATCATCCGCGCCAGTGAACGGCTGATTGAAAGCCCCAGGCCGGTACCGCCGGCCTGCGCCCCTTCGCGGGTTTGACTAAAAACCTGAAAGATCGCTTCCTGATCCGCTGCGGCAATTCCCATGCCGGTATCAGCAACTTCAAAAAACAGGTAACATTCAGTCGGATCACTTTCAACTAACGGTTCCGCCCACACCCGCAGGTCAATGCGGCCCGCATCGGTAAATTTCAGGGCATTGCCCAGCAAGTTGATCATGATTTGGCGCAATTTCTGCTGATCGGCAACATAATGGACAAGATCTAGCCTATCGTCATCTACGCGGAACACCAACGCCTTGTCTTCGATTTTTTGTCGGAACATACTGTCCAGATAATCAAGCATCAACCGGATATCAAACGGCGCGGAATTGATTCGCATCTGCCCGGCCTCGATCTTGGAAGTCTCCAGCACGTCATTCAGCAATTCCAGCAGATGTTCGCCGCTGCGACTAACGGTGTTCAGATAATGCCGTTGCTGGACTGATAATGAATCATCACGCAGCAATAGTTCGGTAAACCCTAAAACCGCATTCATTGGCGTTCGGATTTCATGCGACATATTGGCCAGGAATGCACTCTTCATGCGGGTGGCGCTTTCTGCTTCTTCTTTCGCCCGCAGCAAAGCTTGTTGGGAGAATTTTTGCTCGGTGATGTCCTCTTTTACAGCCAAATATGCCGAAACTGCCCCCTGCTCGTCGCGAATCGCAGTAATCGAAGCTTTTTCCCAGAATAAACCGCCATTTCGTTTTCGGTTCAAAAACTCGCCCTTCCACTCGCGACCTGCTGTGATAGTCTGCCACAAATCCTGGTATACCTCTGGCGGCGTCCTGCCAGATTTAAGAATCCTGGGATTTTTGCCGATCGCTTCAGCCGCGCTGTAGCCAGTCACGTCGGTAAACCGTGGATTAACATAGGTAATATTGCCGCGCAGATTGGTGATCACTGTCGCAGCCGGGCTCTGTTCCACCGCAGTCGATAGTTTCCTGAGTTGTTCGCGGGTATTGACGTTTTCGATCGCAATACCTGCCCAGTGAGCGGCTTCGATCATCAGTTCCATCTCGTCCGGACTGATTGGTTTTTCCTGTCGCCAGTGAATCACCAGTGCCCCAAGCAACTGCTCATTGCCGGCAACTATCCATTCCGTATGTTGCGTAACAAAACCGGCGTTCTTCATCAATTGGTGATAGATATCCAGCGAAGGGCGCTGCGAAGTTGTTGGCGGCGAAATATTATCCTGAACCACGCCGCGCTGACTTACGGCGGCAACACCAGTCGGCAAACCCGAGCGGGCCCCCAGCAATAACTGCCGTTTTTCCGCGTCCACGATCAATATGCTGCAGACTGCTTCCGGCAGTTCTTCGCTAAGGTATTGGATGATACTTTCAAGAATTTCCCGACGCGAAGCGCCCAGCGCCAATTTTTCGAGGGTCTGGCGCTGACGAGACTGCCGTTTCTCCTGTTTCTTTCGCTCGGTGATGTCAAACACCGTAGCCCGCGAATGCAGGAACTGCCCTGCTTCATCCATCCGGGCCGTGGCGTTGACCAGCACCGGAAAACACGAACCATCCTTGCGGACCACTTCATATTCGATCGGTTCGCCATAACCTCGTTTTTGCACTACAGCAAACAACTGATCAAACACTTGTACGCTTTGCGGCGACAATAAAGACCTGAAACGGACTTTCCCCAGCAACTCCTCGCGTTCGTACCCCAGCCAGTCCAGTTCCGTCTGATTAATCTGAACGAATACACCATCCTTGTCCAGTGAATGGTAGCCGCAGGGAGCATTGTCATACAGATCGGCGACTTCTGCTGACCGTTCATCGATACGGCATTCTAATTCAGCATTCAAGTTCTTTAGCAGAACCTCGGTTTGCTTGCGATGAATCGCTACCGCCACCTGATTGGAAATGATGTTCAACATCTCCATTTGCGCTTCGCTGATCACTTTGCCGTGCGCATCAGCCTGAACCACCAGCGCGCCCAGCATCTCCCCGTCCGGGCTACGAAGTGGAATTGCCAGATGCTCCGCTGCCGAAATATTGGTCTGGTCTGGGCGTTGCAAAACTTTATCTTTTGTCTTTTGCCGATAAATGACCACGCGGTCGCCGCTGCGTATCACCTGGTCAATCAGCTGTTCCACCGACAAATCTTCGTCCGACCGGCAAGCTTCTGAGAAATCCGAAATTTCCATTGTCTTTTTCGTTTCATCATACAGAGCGATAAAAATCCGTTTATCCGGCACGATTTCTGCAACAACTTCATGAATCAAGCGGAACAGTCCCCGCAAGTCGAGCGTCGAACTGGCTGCATCAGAAATCTTATACAAAGATGCTCTAAGGTGCTCAGATGCATCACGCTGCAATGTAGTGCGAACAAAAAAAATAAAAGCCGTAGCAATCAGCACGCTGATGACTATGGGCATAATTACATCCTCGCTGGCAAAAAAAGTCCCCCAGGCATTGGCGATCAACAATGCCGAGAACACGGCAACAATGAACAATTCGACCAGACTGGCCTGTTTAAGCTTCAGTTTCAGCATCTTCAGTCAGTCCCTTGCCCAGCTGTTCCAGTTGTTCCACTAGGGACAGCTCTTTTCCCAGCGATGTTTCCAGTACACTCAGAATCTCGTCGACATCTTGCTGCGGATCCTTTTCGGACTTTGTCGGCAAACTGCTCAACACTTTTTTCCGCAACAGATAAATAGCCATTGATCTGGCAGAAAAATGGCTTTTCAAAGTATGACATATTTTCAGAATTTGTTGTTGCTCGTTTTCCTTCATGTTCTCCCCGCACAACAATTTTCGTTCTATTTCTTATTTTAAGGAAACCCGGCACAGAACGCAACTATCCGCGGCCAGGCCTGCCCAGCAAATAACCCTGGCAGTAGCTGAAGCCTATCTGTTGCAGCACTTGCAATTGCGTACCGCGCTCGACCCCTTCCACCACAACTTCATAACCCATTTTCTGCGACATGTGCAGCAATGATTCGACCAGTTGGACATTACGACTTTGTTCTTCCCTGTCGATCCCGTCAATCATCGACTTATCGATTTTCAGCGTGGTAATCGGCAGTTTCGCCAAATAAGTGAAGGACGAATATCCCGTGCCGAAATCGTCCAATGAAACACCGATGCCGTGGTCCCGCAATTGCGCCAGACAGGCGGCATTTTTCTCAAAATCGGTCATCAACAGGCTCTCGGTCACTTCCAACTGCAAGGCTTCCGTCGGAACACCGGTTCTTGCCAATATCGCCTGCACCTGTCCGACAAAATCCGGCTGCGTCAGTTGCCGAACCGACAAATTTACCGCAACTTGGGCATACTGCCCTGTAAGTTGATATTCGCGGGCCGAGAAACGGCAAGCCTCTTCCAACACCCATTGTCCGAGCGGCAATATCAGATTTGTGCTTTCAACGACCGGAATGAATTCGGCCGGCGATACTCTGCCCAGCGCAGCCCCTTCCCAGCGAAGCAGCGCTTCGTAACCAACAATGGCCGGCGGTTGCTGCCGGATATCGAATACAGGTTGATATTCCAGAAAAAATTCCTGTCGGTTCATTGCATGGTTCAGTTGTTCACGAATCGCATAACTACGGTCAATCGCCTTGAGCATCGAATTGTCAAATATTCGGCAGCAGGAACCGCTTTCTTCTTTGGCCTGTCTTAGGGCCATATCCGCCTGCCGGATCAGCTCATCGAGACTGCAGACCCCTTGATTTCCATCGGCGATTCCACATCGCAACTGCACGCAAAACGTCCCGGTTTGTGTCTGTATACACACCGACTCAATGGTTTCGAACGCAGCTTTCGCCTGGGCCAAACCATCGCCGCCAACAAACAGCAACAAGAATTCTGCCCCGCCCGAACGCCCGACAATCGCGTTCTGGCTGAACACTTCCCGCAAAAATCCTGCGAACCCGACCAAATATTCATCGCCGGCTATCCGTCCATGAGCTGCGTTGATCAGGGCAAACTCGCGAATATCGATCAACATCAGGGCTGAACAGCCTTCGCCATTTCCCTGTTCGACAAAAATACTCTCCAACCCTCGCCGATTGTATACTCCGGTTAATTCGTCGTGCTCCGCCCGAAACTTTTCAGATTCTTCGCGTTGCTTCAGATCGGAGATATCTGCCAGTATCCCCAAAAGTCTCAGCGGCTTGCCCTTCTCATCCCGCACTGCCCTAAGTCTGGCCAACACCCAGCTCCAACTGCCATTTGCCATGCGCACCCGGTATTCCGGTTCGTACATCGTAGCAGACCCGGCCAAGTATGCCGCCATCGAATCCTGACGCCGCGGCTCATCGTCCGGATGGATGCGCGACAGGTAGTCGTCCCAGGAATAGGTTCCGTCAATGTCGGTCAAGCCAATCCGCTGACGCCAGTTTTCTGACATCAGGATCGTGCGTCTTTGCAGGTCGATTTCAAAATGCCCGATACCGGAAAACTCCATGGATTGCCGAAACCGCTCTTCGCTTTTTTGCAGGGCTTCTGTGGTCCTACGCCGTTCAATCGCCTGTGATACCTGGGCCGCAATAATCGACAAAACTTCCAGGTCTTCCGGTCTTAGCGCCCGGTCGGCTTGTCGAACCGAGAACACTGCAATCGCGCCAAAAATCTTACCGGTGCTGTCCTGCAGCGGCGCCCCCGCCCAACTTTGATAATTCAGTTGCCTTACCGTCACCTCGCCGGTTTGTTGCAAATGCGTCAACAAATCCGCTGTGATGAATACTGCACGACGCTGTTGAATCACATAATTGGTAAGTCCTTGTTCACCCAGCGGTCGTTGCAGCGGAATCGTTGCAGTTTCATCAGCGCAGTAAGGCCGAATAAGCTGACAACGCCCTTCATCAATCAGTGAAACATAAAAATTCTTTGCCGGCAAAACCCGAACTATCGACTGATGAACGGTGCGATAAAGTTCGTCAAGCGAATGCGAACGAACCGCCGCTTCGGCAATCTCCAGCAGCACTCCCTGGATGGCAAAATGGCCGCTGGCCTTATCCAGCAACCTGTTAATCGTGCTGGTTACTGCAACGAATTCATCACTGCCGCCGCCCGGCAACCTCATCTCAGACAGATTATCGATGTCGATACTGGCGACGCCATCTTTCAGCAGCGCAAGCGGTGCAATGACAAAACGTCGCAGCAGAAACAGAAAAGCAAGCAGGATCACTACAGAAACCAACAGCACCAGCACAAACGCCATCGTCATCTGTTCTTCCACACGGATGAATTCTTCCAGTGAGATAAAACTGCCCAATTTCCAAGACGTCCCTGTTATCGGTTGGTAGTCAAGAAATCCTTCGCTGCCTCGCAATGAAACTTTCACTGCGCCGTCAGGATTTGTCGACGCCTGTTGCACCGCACGTAGATGGTCGGCATCAAGAGGTGCGCCGGTCAGACGCTCTTGCGGATAATCGGGATGTGCCAGCACATTGTTATTGCCATCGACCAGAAAGGAAAAACCATACTGACCGAACTTCTTATCCACGACCAATTTGGTAACCGTATCGACCGACACATCGCCGCCCACCACGCCCAGCAACGTTCCTTCACTATCTCTGACCGGCTTGGCGATGGTCACGATCAACGCATCTTTACTGGCATTGACAAATGCCTCGGTAAAAATGAGCCGGTTTTGTACCAGCGCCATCACATACCAAGGCCTTTTGCGCAAATCAAATCCGGGCGGCGGTTGCCAGCCGCTGGCGTTGAGCATCCGATTATCAACGCTGGCGAAATAAAGCGAGGAAAAAGCAGGATTGGCTCGTTTCAGCGATTTCAGGTATTCGAGCGCATCTTCGTCGCGCCACCTTTTTACCCCGATAAATTCTGCAGCGTCATCCACAACTTGCGCCTGCATGGTCAACCAGCCCTCAATTTGTCGGGCCAAAACAGTAACCGAAGCTCCCGCTAGTCGCTCCGCATTTTCATACACCAGCGCACGTGAGTTCAGATATTGCATATATAACCCGCCTGCGATCGTCAAAATCACGGTGAGGGCCAAAATATAAAACTTGCGATAAAGATTACCCATGATAGTACTTCCCAAAACTATTGCATCCCCGGCGCTTCACACTTTTCCTCTCCCGTCTCTAGTGTTATTCCGGTTTTATCTGCCAAATTAATTCGACATTTGCAACAGCAAACCCTGCGCAAAGCAAACAAAAAAGACCTATAGATTTCTCTATAAGTCTTGCTTCACTGCATTGGTGCGGTCGAGTGGATTTGAACCACCACGAGGTTGCCCCCGCCAGCCCCTCAAGCTGGTGCGTCTGCCGTTCCGCCACGACCGCATCGATATAAAAAATGTCAGTTTTTAATTGGTGCGGTCGAGTGGATTTGAACCACCACGAGGTTGCCCCCACTAGCTCCTGAGGCTAGCGCGTCTGCCGTTCCGCCACGACCGCACGTTTTTACTGACAAGTGATATATTACCACACTGACATTGATCACGTCAAGGCGATTTTTCGCAGTTTTGTCAGTTTTTCATGTTTTTTATCGCAAGCCCCACTCCCAAACATTCCAGAAGTTTCCCGAAAAGGGATTGGGTTTGAAAAATTCAACGCTACGCTTGGCTGCTGCGACGTCAGCCCGATAGTAAAGTGGAATCACAGGAACTTCCATGAGCAGCAATTCTTGAAGACGCCGATAGTTTTCACGCTTAGATTCCAGCTGTCCACCGAGCCGAAGCGAATCAAGCAAAACATCGACTTCAACCGATTTCCAACCGGCATAGTTTTTGCCGCTGAACCGGTTGATTGGTGAAGGGATTCTGCGTGAATGCCAAAAATCGTAGTTATCCGGTTCCGTACTGTTGACCCAGGCAAAGTTGGCAGCAGCAAACCGGCGGTTAGGCAGCACATCGGCAAAAAACTGCTTGCGTTCGACCGGCTGCAAACGCATCTCCACGCCGATTTCACGCAGTTGCCCCGCTAATGCATCCGCGACCTGCTGTCGAAATCGCTCACCTGCAGGCAGTGTCAGCAAAAACGACATCCTACGGCCTTCCTTCGCCAGAATGCCGTCAGCGGCGGCTCGCCAGCCTGCAGCAGCCAGCAACTCCCTGGCATGCGGCAGATTTCTGGCCGGAAAGGTCAAATTGGCGCCGTAAGCCCAGGATAAGGGATGGATATCGGTGTAGGCCGGAAATCCGGCATTTTTCATTGTTTTTTCAATCAACGCAGTTCGGTCGATGGCAAAAGATATCGCCTGTCGAACCCGGACGTCACTAAACAAAGGATTGTCGATATTGAAGTCCAGATGCTCCCAAACAACGCCGCGCGTCAGGAAAGTATTGACTCCCGTCACCGAAAGCAACTGTTCCAGTTGATCGAACGCAATATTGTTGACCAAATCGACTTCACCGATTTTCAGTTGGCTGAGCACAATCTGTCGGTCCGGTACGATCTTGTAACTGATTTCGTCAAGGTTCGGCTTGCCCCGATGATAAAGTGGATTAGCAACAAACAGCAGTGAATCTCCCTGCCGCCATTCTTTCAAAACATAAGGCCCTGCTCCCACCGGCAACCGGTTGAAGTTTTGCTGACGCACATCCGCCAGGTCCGCGCCGCGGTGAGCCGGCAGAACGAACGGAAATAACTGTATCGCATGCGGATATGGCTCGGCAAACCGAAGAACAACCGTTGCGCTGTCAACGACATTCACCGACAATAATTTTTCGTAGCCATCACGCCAGGGAACCAATTGCCGGTTTTTCAGAATAAAATCATAGGTGAAGCGGATGTCCTGCGCTGTTATCGGCTGACCATCCTGCCATTTCAAATCCCGTTTCAATCGGTACGTCCAAGTCAGTCCATCAGCGCTGATCCCGCCGTTGGTCTGCGTCGGCACTTCCTGCGCCAGATCGGGGATCCATTCACCCTTCTCATTCTGCAACACCAGTCCGGCAAACACGAGCCGCCCGACATCCTGCACTGCAGCCAATTCACTGATCAGCGGATTCCAGGTTTCCGGTTCGATTGCGCTGCCAACGCTGATTTTGCCGCCAGCAGTCAACGTACTTGCTCTGGGTTCAGCTTTGTCAGGCTTTTTTCCGCAGCCGGAAAGAGCCGTCATCAGCAAAGCAATCAGGGCGATCAGCATCAATTTTGCAAACAGTCTCCGCACTGCTCTTCGCGCCCCTTATCATTCTAATATTTTTCGCCTGGCGGCCTGACAGCCCGCCAGGCCGCTTCGACCTGTCGCCTGGTTTGGTCCAATGTTCCTGCATTATCAATAACCAGATCAGCCTGTTGCGCCTTTTTATCAATCGGCCATTGCGCAGCCAATCGCGCCGAAACGGCCGATTCAGAAAAGCCGTCCCGTATAGCGAGTCGCTGCCGCTGCACTGCCGGTGGCACATAAACGACCCAAACTTGATCGACAAATTTATCCCAGCCGGATTCAAGCAATAGCGGCACATCAAACACCACGACCCCTGCTGCTTGTTCAGAAGCCAGTTGCGCCAGTTCATCGGCGCGCGCCTTGATCAGTGGGTGCAATAGTTGCTCAAGCCATTTTTTTTCGACCGGACTGGCAAATACGATTTCGCCGAGTTGCTCACGGCGCAAGGAGCCATCGTCATGGAAAATTGTTTCGCCATATCGCTCTCGCAAAGACTGCAGCGCCGACGAACCGGGTTGCACGACTTCGCGGGCTATTTTATCGGTATCGATGACGACCGCCCCCAGTTGCCGCAACATTTCAGCAACTGTGCTTTTTCCGCTGGCGATACCGCCGGTCAGGCCGACTCGCAACGGTCTACCGGCACTCATTTGCGCTCCGGCTGGCACTGCGGACAAAAATGTGTTCCCCTCCCGCCGACTTCGGTGCGAACGATCAGTGTGCCGCAGGCCGGACAGGGCAAATTTTTGCGCCCGTAGACGCACAAATCATTCTGGAACTCGCCTTTGTTGCCGATGCCGTCCAGATAATCGCGGAACGTCGTGCCATTGCCGCAGATGCCTTTGTCTATGACGAAATTGATTGCTTCGTGCAGTCTGATGACTTCCGGTTGCGTAAGTTCATGGGCCCTTTGCTCAGGGTGCAGCCCCGCCCTTGCCAGACTTTCATCCACATAGATATTGCCAAGCCCACCGATAAAAGCCTGATCCAGCAGCACGCTCTTGATCTTGCCTTTGCGCCTGGCTAGTCCGGTCGACAGGTACTCGGGCGTAAACTCCGCTGTCAGCGGCTCCGGTCCCAAAGAGCTCAGACCGTAAATCCGGTTCAGTTCATTTTGTCGCAACAGGTACAAAGTGCCGAGCGTTCTCGTGTCGTAGTACTCCAGCGCATCGCCGCCCGCAAAATGAAATACGACTCGCGGAGAACCGGTTGCGGCAGCGCCGGCGGCGCGATAATACAGCCTGCCGGTCATCCGCAGATGAACCACCAGTACCCAGTCGCCGCTCAGCTGAAACAGCAGATATTTGCCTCGGCGCTCCAGCGCTTCGATGGTCCGCCCAGTCATAATAGACCGGAAATCTTCCGGCGTAGGCCATTTAATCAAGCGTGACAATTGAATTTCGACCTCTGCCAATGTTTTTCCGACCACGTGGTCGCGCAACGAGCGGCAGATTGTCTCAACTTCAGGCAATTCTGGCATAACTGCAACTCCCTATTTTGTCTCGGCCCAATTAGGGCCTTGTTTCACATCGACCGAAAGCGGCACCGACAATTGTACTGCAGTTTCCATCGCCTCTTTTAATAGCGCAGCAACGACCGGCAATTCCGCCGCGACAACCTCCAGCACCAATTCATCATGCACCTGCAACAGCATCCTGCTCTTCAGACCTTTTTCCGTCAGTTCGCGTTGCACGGTAATCATCGCTTTTTTGATGATATCGGCAGCCGTCCCCTGCACTGGCGTGTTCATAGCGGTCCGTTCGGCAAATGAACGCAGGTTGAAATTGTGACTATTGATGTCCGGCAGGTAGCGCCGTCGACCGAACAAAGTGCTGACATAACCGGTCATTCGCGCTTCCATAATCGTTGTGTCGATAAAATCCTTCACCGCCGGATATCTGGCAAAGTAGCCGGCGATATACTCGGCCGCCTCTTTGCGGCTGACACCGATGCCCTGTGACAAGCCGTAATCGCTGATGCCATAGACGATGCCGAAATTGACCGCTTTGGCCCGAGAGCGCAGCTCCGCACTGACCTGATCGATCGGCAAGCCAAATACTTCGGCCGCAGTCCGGGTGTGAATGTCTTCCCCTGATAAAAACGAACGGATCATGTTCTGGTCGCCAGCAAGATGGGCTAGGATACGCAGCTCGATCTGTGAATAGTCGGCAGCTACCAGTAAATCATACCCCTGTCCCGGCACAAACAGGCTGCGGATTTTGCGGCCCAGTTCACTGCGGATCGGAATGTTTTGCAGATTGGGGTCCGAACTGGAAAGTCGACCCGTCGCAGTGACTGTCTGATTGAAGTGAGTATGAACTCGACCGGTTTCTGGTCGGATCAGCGGTCGTAACCCATCCAGATAGGTCGATTTCAGTTTGGTCAACATCCGGTATTCCAGCAGATGATCGATCACCGGGTGAGCGCCGGCCAGTTTTTCCAGCACTTCCACATCGGTGGAATAGCCGGTTTTCGTCTTTTTCCCCACCGGCAGCCCTAGTTTTTCAAACAGGATCACGCCCAGTTGCTTGGTCGAATTCACATTGAACGACTCGCCGGCCAGTTCATAGATTTTCCCCAACAGTTCCTGAATCTTGGCGGCGATTTCTGTGTCCATCGCATCGAGTGCCGACCTATCCAGCTGGATTCCCTGGGTTTCCATCAGCGACAGGGTTTCGATCAACGGGAGTTCGATTGTCTGCCACAGCTCTGTGGCGCCGATTTCGGACAGTTTTGTCTGTTGCCGGGCAAACAGCTCCGGCAGCACTGCTGCGGACAACTGTTCGAGCGAATAATCGCTGCCGGTCGGATTGATCAGATAGGCGGCAACCATCGTGTCGAACTGCAGCCCGGCAAAAGCAATGCCTTTGGCATGACAGACATTGAACACTTTCTTGGCGTCGTGAGTGACTTTGGGCAGCGCTGCATCGGCCAATAGACCTAGAAATCCATTCCATGCCGGCGTATCCACTGCAATATGGCAATTGTCGCCGCCTACCGCCACTCCCGCGCCGCGAAAAGCATCGACTGGCTTTTCTCCGGCATAGTCTGCCAAGAAAAACAAAGTGCCCAGTTGACGGATCTGCTTCTCCAAGGCGGCAAATTCAGCTTCGCAGGCAATTTCTCGGCAATGCGGCAATTCTGCTGCAGGCGCCGCTGCCGGGCCGGGAATTGCCGAATCGCTGAAAAACCAATTGGCGATCTTGCCCTGCAACGCGCGGAACTCATATTTCTCCGCAACCTGGCGGACCTTGTCCATGTCAGGATTGACGCTATATTGCGTAATATCGGTCGGAACCGGTGCATTACATTCGATCGTCGCCAATTGTTTCGACAGATAGGCCAGTTCCTTGTTTGCCAGCAGTTTTTCCTTTAGTTTTACCCCGGCAATCTGATCAATATTCGAATACACTCCGTCAATCGAGCCAAAATCATCGATCAGTTTCTTTGCCGTTTTTTCGCCCACTCCGGGCACGCCGGGAATATTGTCTGACGCATCGCCCATCAGGCCTTTCATTTCAATCACTTGCTGCGGTGTAAGACCATAACTGAATGTCAGCGCAGTCGGGTCAACTTCTTCGAATTCGGAAATCCCCCGTTTGGTAAGCAGCACGTGAACCTGCGGACTGACCAATTGCAAAGCATCTCGGTCACCGGTCACAATCAGGATTTCTTGTCCAGGATCAGCTTTACTGGCCAGCGTGCCGATGATATCGTCCGCTTCGAAGCCGGCGATTTCCAGCACTGTAATTCCCAGCGCCTCCAGCACTTCGCGGGCGGCGGGGAACTGTTCGGACAGCTCCGACGGGGTCGGTTTGCGTTGCGCTTTGTATTCGGCGTACTGTTCATTGCGGAAGGTGTGCTTGCCTTTGTCGAACGCCACCACGATGCCGGCCGGTTTCAGATCAGCAATCAGCTTGACGATCATATTGGTAAAGCCGAACACCGCATTGGTGAACTGCCCGTTTGAAGTCGTCATTGTCGGCAATGCATAGAACGCCCGATGAACCAGGCTGCTGCCATCCACAATGATATATTTTCCCGCCATAGGCAACCTCCCCGCTTCTCGGCCCGCAGCCTATTTCAGCAACGCCAAGGCCCGTTTCACGATATTCTCAGCAGTGAAACCGAATTTCTCCATTACCTGCGGCCCCGGTCCTGAAGCGCCAAAGTGATCGATGCCGAGCGAGTCGCCTTGTGCGCCGGTGTACTTTTGCCACCCCAGCGTAATCCCCGCTTCGACAGACAGTACCGGCACACCCGCCGGCAATACGCGGCGGCGATAGTCTTCGCTCTGCTCGTCAAACAATTCCCAGGACGGCATCGAAACGACCCGCACCCGGATTCCTTGCTGCGTCAGCAATTCTCCGGCTTTCAGACTGATCTCCAGTTCCGAACCGCTGGCCAGCAAAATCAGTTGCGGGTTCTTTTGCGGTGCATCTTTGACGATATATGCGCCATATGCCACACCGACGGCAGCTTCGTTGGCGAGCTGATCCAGCGTGGTCAGTTTTTGCCGCGTCAGTACCAACGCCACCGGCTTTTTGCGTTCGACAGCCGCAATCCAGGCGCCGCGGGTCTCGTTCGCCTCGGCCGGGCGGATGACGGTAAGGCCGGGAATCGCCCGTAGAGAAGCCAAATGCTCAATCGGTTGGTGGGTCGGTCCGTCTTCCCCCACGCCAATGCTGTCATGTGTGAACACAAAGATCGAATGGGTCTGCATCAGCGCCGCCATCCGCAGCGCCGGGCGCATATAGTCGGAAAACACGAAGAAGGTGGCGCCGTAAGGAATCAGGCCCTTGTGCAGCGCCATACCGTTAACGATCGAGCCCATCGCATGCTCGCGGATGCCGAAATGAAGGTTGCGACCCTCGGGCTGGGCGACGCCGAACGCGGCAAATCCGTCCAACCAGGTCTTGGTGGAGGGGGCCAGGTCGGCTGAGCCGCCGACAAGCTGCGGCAAAACGGCAGCCAGTTTGTTCATCACCTTGCCGGACGATTCGCGGGTCGCCATCGCACCGGCGCCGAACAAGGGAATCTTTTCCTTCCAGTCGCGCGGCAGGATGCCGTTCATCGCATTGTGGAACTGCGCGGCTTCTTCAGGATATTGTTTCTGATATTCAGTGAACATCGCCTGCCATTTTTCTTCGCAGTCACCGCCGCGTTCCAGCGCTTTGGCAAAGTGAGCAGCCGCTTCCTCCGGCACATGGAACCGCGCTTCCGGCGGCCACCCTAGCGTCTGCCGGGTCGCTTCGGCAGCTTCGCTACCGAGCGGTTCGCCATGCGCCGCCGCAGTGCCCTGTTTGGGACTGCCGAAGCCGATCTGGGTCCGCACCGCGATCAGAGAAGGACGCTCTTTGTCTTCACGTGCCAACCGGATCGCTTCCTCGATCAGTCCAAGGTCATTGCCGTCCGGCACGGTGATGACCTGCCAGCCATACGCCTGAAATCGCAGGCGCACATTTTCGGTAAAGGCAAGCTCGGTGTTGCCTTCGATCGAAATGTGGTTGTCATCATACAGATAAATCAGTTTTCCCAAGCCCAGCGTCGCCGCCAAGGAAGCCGCCTCAGCGCAGACGCCTTCCATCAGGTCGCCGTCGGATACCAATGCATAAGTGAAGTGATCGACAATCGGCAGACCGGGCTTGTTGAACACTGCTGCCAGTTGCTTCTCGGCGATCGCCATGCCGACTCCCATCGCAAAACCTTGACCGAGCGGGCCGGTGGTCGCCTCCACACCGACCGTCATGCCGTATTCCGGGTGACCCGGTGTCAACGACTCCCACTGGCGGAATTTCTTCAGTTCTTCCAGCGGCAGACCATAACCAAACGTATGAAGCATCGCATAAAGCAGCGCCGAACCATGACCGGCGGAAAGGATGAACCGATCGCGGTCGACCCAGGCCGGCTGAGCCGGATTATGTTTCATGAAACGATCCCACAACACATAGGCCATTGGCGCCGCACCGAGCGGCAGGCCTGGGTGTCCCGACTTCGCCTTTTCCACGGCGTCCACCGCCAAAAATCGCAACGTGTTCACACAAAGTTGATCTGTCTGATTCATTCATATCCCGGCCTTTCATCATATATTGTCTGAACATTAATCGCTATAACATAGTATACTCCGGTTCCCGGCAGAGAACCAGCTTAAGAAATCAATCCGGACTGTTGCAAAATTCGTTTGGCCTGCAGCGGTTTATTCATTGTATATAGGTGAATGCCTGCCACTCCCTGGGCGGCAAGATCGCGGATCTGCTCGCAGGCGTATTCGATTCCGGCTTGCTCCATGTCTGCAGGTTTTCCGCCATATTTAGCCAGTATTCCGGCCAAACGGTCGGGGATCGTTGCACCGCATAGTTCGGTGATCCGACGAATCTGAGCTGCATTGAGCACAGGCATCACGCCGGCGGCAACCGGACAGACCACGCCGAGCCGTTGCAACTCCTCCATCATCGCATAAAAAGATCGATTGTCGAAAAACAGTTGGGTAATCAGGAAATCCGCCCCGGCATCGACTTTTTGCTTCAGATGCTGCCGGTCCAGTTCCAGCGATGTGCAACGCGGATGACCTTCCGGATAGGCGGCTGCCGCAATGCAAAAATCGTATTTCGCTTTAATGTGGGCGATCAGATCTTTGGCGTATTCATGATAATCTGCGCCGCTACCGCAAGGGATTTCCGGCGGCAAATCGCCGCGTAGCGCCAGCACATTGCCGATATTGTTAGTCTGCAGCTGATCCAGCACCGCATCAGTCGCCTGCTTGTCAGCACCGACGCAAGTAAGGTGCGCCAGCGTCTCGACCTTGTAATCATTCTTCACTTTCGAAGCAATCTGTACCGTTCTCGCACAAGAACTGCCGCCAGCCCCGTAGGTCACGCTGATGAAATCTGGTTGCAACGCGCTAAGCGATTCCAGCGTGGCAAAGATCGATTCGATCGGATAATCCGGTTTTGGGGGGAATATCTCGCACGATACCACCAGTTTCTTAGTCTGGAACAAACTTTTGATACTCATCAGAACCCTCCTGCACAGTTGATTGCAAAAATCTGAAAAGGCAGCCACCGTGCGGATGCAACGGCGGCTGCGCTTGCCTTTGTCATTCTCATTATAATATAGTATAGCAATCCTAGGCGCTAATCAATCCGTAAATCTTAATATCGCGTTTTTTCTCTAGATTGACGAACTGACCGTCCGCCGTCTCAACAAGCGGCAACCCGTTCGGATAATTGCCGGGATGGACGATTTTCGCCTGGCGCCCGTCGCTAAGCAACACAATGTTGCCACTCATGAAATCCTTGACATGATAGAGGAACGTACTGCAGACGACAGGGTCCAGCGTAGCGGACATCTGGCTAAACAATTCATCGATCACATGGTAGGGCGTCGTGCGCCGCCGGTACACCCGATCGGAAGTCATCGCGTCATACGTATCAGCCACTGAGATTATCCGGGCAAATTTGTGGATGCCGTCACCTTTCAGTTTAAGCGGATAGCCGCTACCATCCATCCGTTCGTGATGTTGCAGCACCGCCCACATCACCACTGTCGGCACCTGAGGCACTTCGCGCAGCAAATAATATCCCTTGGAAGCATGCATTCGCATGACTTCCAGTTCCTGCGGCAGCAGTTTGCCGGGTTTGTTCAGCACTTCGGCCGGGATTTGGCTCTTGCCGATATCATGCATCAGTCCGGCGAAAATCAGGTCTCGCAGTTCCTGGCCACGAATTCCCATCCATTTTCCCAGCACGCCGGACAGGATGGCCACATTTACCGAGTGTTCGAAAGTATAATCATTGGTGTGCCGGATCATCAGCAAATGGTTCATGATACCCGGTGCATCGACCAATGGGTCGATTTTCTGATTGGCGAGTTCCTGCATACGGGCGACCGGTACCTCACGGAACAGACTGATCGAATTGAACGCCGTCTTGACCAAATCGACCGTATCTTTGTAATAAGCATTAAAAGCCGCTCGGTCGAACGACCATGGCAGCGTAGGTTCGTAGGTAGGCTTTCGCTCAGGCAGCTGTATGGCTACCCTTTCGATCCCCCACTGGTTCAGCAGGCGGATTAGACTATTAGTAAGGACGGTTCCCTGGCTTAAAATAGCCTTGCCGTCTTCGGAAGTCATCAGCTCCGCGACAATCATGCCTGCGTGCAGCTGATTCACATCATACTTTTGAACCTGCCTGCTCAGCACTTACCGTGATTCCTCCATGAACTCGTCTCCTGCTACGAATGCAGCATCTTGTTGATTGACAGTTCCCTTAGTTTGTCCAAATCGACAAACTCGCCGTCGCGGGTTCGCACAATCGGCCTTGTGCAGTCATGTGGATTCAAGAAAACCACTTCACCGCGCTGCCCATTGCTCAGCTGCACGATATCGCCGACAAAGCGCTGAGAGAGCTTGTCAAGAAACACCGAGCAGATTTCATAATCCAGCTTGCCTACCATTTCCCGTTTCATAATTTCGACCGCTTCGTAGGGAGTGGCGCGTTTGCCATAGCTGCGCAGCGATGTCATCGCGTCAAATACATCAGCAATCGCAATCAGTTTGGCATAGGGGTGGATCTTGTCCCCTTTGACCGCCATCGGATAGCCGCTGCCATCAATTCGTTCGTGATGTTGTAGAGCACATAATAGCACGCTTTGCGAAAAATCGCCATATTGCTTTAGGAATTTGTAGCCCCGCAATGAATGAAAACGCACGAGATGCATCTCTTCATCCGTCAATGATCCGGGCTTGTTCAGCACTTTTAGCGGGATCAGCGCTTTGCCGATGTCATGCAGCAATGCTCCCAGTATCGTTTCTTCAATCTCATGATAGTTCCGGCCCATCCAAAAACTCAGGCATCCGGCAATAATACCGACATCAACCGAGTGATGGTACAGA
Organism: Sporomusaceae bacterium; assembly: GCA_018434355.1. GTDB lineage: Bacteria > Bacillota > Negativicutes > UBA1444 > UBA1444 > UBA1444. The sequence goes on from JAHDPL010000027.1 coordinate 31,255, forward strand.
TAATCTTCTTCATGCGGCATCATCTGCAGGCAGTCGGTCACTGAGTGGTCATCAATCAGCGGAATGATGTCCATCGTAACCATGCGGCGAATTTCATCACCATTGAAGTCATCTTTGATGAACCGGACTTTCCCCAGATGCTTTTTCAAAACTTGCACAGCATTATTGTAGTGCGAGGCAAACTCGTCCGGCACATTCAGCGGAATCTCCGCTTCTTCCACGATAGCCGGTTCTGATTGCGCCTGCTGGTCAGCGGAAAAATCATCCGGTTGCTGCACCGCCAGATCTGCGACCGGCAATTCCCCTAATTGTTCGTTTTCCGAGATTGTCTGCTGGGTTGTCGTACACTCTTCACGAATATCTACCGAACGAAAACCCCATAGTTGCAATGTCTGAATCGTGCGCAACGTCAGGACGGCGCCCTCATTAAGGAATATCTTGCCGTCCGAAGTCACGATCATTTTGCCGAGCACCATGCCGGGAACCAGATCGTCAATCGATTGTCGTTTGTAGATATAATCCGCCACGACCGCTTCCCTCCAGGCCTACTTTTTCTTCGCCCGTTCCGGCAATATCACCGAGTCGAACACATATCCACCAAACGCATTTTTATCCAACAACTGCTCCATGGTCAAACGAGCGGTAATCACCCTGCTAAACGGCGGATCAACGAATTCAAAGATTACAACTGGTTTATCCACTGTCCTGACCACCGCAACCTTATATTGGTTTGCTGTCGGATGAAGCAAAAGCATCAATCCGCCCGCCTTGACTTCTGTCGGGTTTTTTGCAACTCGCCAACCCTTGCCGGACGCTTCCTTGGCCCAATCTTTTTCTGAGCCTTGCCAGTTAAAGCCCGGTTTCGGCGCTATTTTGTCAAACTCCTGCACCGGCCAGGCCGAACCGGTAAAGCCGCGCACGCTTTTATAGTCGCTCATCGGGCTGACCGATTTTGCGTTGGGGACGCGTTGCGGCAGGATGCACCCTTTGAAATGAATCAGTTTATCGATTTCTGAGAACTTCATCCAATATCGGGCCGGTTTGCCTTCACTGCCCATGACGGTTTCAAAGATCAACCCCTGGTCTGTCACTTCACGAGCAACACCCACCCAGGCCAAGCCTTCGTTGTAACCGACGACGATCGAACCATTGACCGCTTCAGCCGGTTTGGTCTTTACGACCCATCCTTCACGCTGCGCCCGAGCCAGCCAGTCCTGAGCGTCTTCGACAAACCAGTTCACACCAGGCGTCGGCGCCACTTTATCAAATTCACGCAATGCATAAGTGCCAAACCAACCATCCGAATAAAAATTCTTGTACTTGCCGTCGGACGGCGCAGGCGGCGCGGGATTCGCAACCACGGCAGAAATCGCAGCCATGGACGCAAAGAAAACAAGCAACACTAAGCTGAATATACGCAGTATTTTCATGCACGCTCCTCCTTTGGCAGCCTTATTATACTATTATAGTGTTATGGGTGTGCTAGAACATTAGTTATATTCTGCCTAACAATTATTTTTTCCTGCTTTCAAGCAAGCAAAACACAGAAAAATATTAGATTTTCATGACCGCCTTCGTGGAGAAGCTGCTTTCTGCATCGTTATTCGCTGCTACTGGCGATTGAAGTCTTGTTGCAGCAAGCATCAGGCAAAAAAAAAAGAGCCGTTAACGGCTCTATACCCTGCAATCGATGTGGCTCCCCGACATGATGCAAGTCATGATTCGCTTGGCCATTTCCTGCGGTCGTTTTTGCTCCCGCTGTTCGGATTGCGCCTGCTGCTCATAAGGACTCTTTTGTTGGTGGCGTTGATCCTGCGCTCCGCTTCGGCGAACCACCAGCGGCAGTTGAGTCCTTTCAACCGGCGGGATCAGATATGTTCCGACAGCCACGGTGTTCACCTCCTTGTAACCCAGGTGTCTTCACCTATATTATCGGAAGTGCCGCCAAGAAACATAAGTGTTTCGTGAAAAAAGACATAGATTTTTCCGTAAATTCTTTCTACAGTTTGCTACTTGGCGTAGGAACAGCAATAATCGACCACAACCGGCACTTTCAGTTTGAATTTTGCATTGGCGGGCACATGGAAGCTTTCGCCGGCACTGACGGTTCGCCACGCAGTTTCCCCCGGCAGTAGCACTTCCATCGAGCCAGCCAGCATCTCCATGTCTTCCGCAGCTGCCGTGCCAAACTCATACTCGCCGGGCAGCATGATCCCCAGGGTTTTGTGGCTGCCGTCGGCGAACTGCACGGTGCGGCTGGTGACTTTTCCTTCAAAATAGACATTGGCTTTCTTGACGATTGTTACATTTGAAAATTGATCCATTTGTTTAACCTCCATATTTTGCGCTTTTTGTATTCGTTGACATTTTACGGTACAATACAATCAAACTTTGAAAAGCAGGTGGATGAAGTGGAAGCAATCAATCCGACAATCCTTGAATTTTTCAGCAGATTGGATTTTGCCGAGATCCCCATCGAAGAAGGTCTTACCGGTCTGTCGTTTGAAGAAAACCCCGAAGGTGAATATGCGCTGGTCACCAATGAAGACGGGCTACTGCCGGTTTCGCTGGACGCACCGCTGCTGATCGCCTTTTATTCGCCGGAAGGTGCTTTCCTTTGGAGTACTGGCTTCAAAAATGCCGGACAGTTTGAAGAAATCTGGCTGCAAGGTGCGACGTATGCCGAAAAAATGCAGGCAACTGCAAAACATCGCGATCTGATGCTTGCCGCCAGCCCAATGGCCAAGTTAATGGGGGACGACCTAAAATGAACGCAACTGTATTTGAATTCCGTGGCTCAGGACTTGGCTACATCTGGCTGATGGTCTGGACCATCCTCTTGTCGATTCTTACTGGCGGACTGTTTTTCCCTTGGGCTTACTCGGCACAGCTGCGCTGGATCAGTTCCAATACCTATCTACACGGACGTCCGCTCAAATTTGTCGGCACCGGGTTGGGTTTCTTTTTTCAATGGCTACTGATCCTGGTGCTTACCTTCATCACGCTTGGAATATACGCCCCTTGGGGATACTGCCGGCTCAAACGCTGGGAACTGGAGAACACGATTCTGACATAAGCAAGGCCTCCAGCACGCCGCCACCGATGGCCCGGGCTTTATCGGAAATGCTCCAACAGTGTTCCACTTTGGCCCGCGGATCGATATCGCCGATTTTCATGCCGACAGTCACACGCAGTCCATCATACAACAACCCTCTCAATACACCGTCAATCTGGCCGGTCACGGCGGCTTCATCGACATAAGCAATCACCTCACCGGCGCGAACCACATCGCCAATTGACCGTACGGCGCGAAATATCCCGGCACAAGGCGCTTTCACCAGTCGCTCCAGCGTAAATCCGCCGATATCGCCAGGCACGCCGGTATTGGGATGCGCACTGCCACAAGTGATTACCCTGCCCAAGTCATGCCCCCGCATCGTCTCAACGACAAAATGAACATCCTGCCCTGCCGCAAATCCGGGACCGACGCCGACGACCACCTGGGCGTCACTGCGACTGGTCCCGATATTCGTTTTGGCCAGAATTGCATCGACCAGACCCCAAGGTTTCAGGTTGTGACGGATTTGGCAGGCAGGATCAATCACGACCGGGATTTTTCCGTTCTGCCAACAGGCCTCGATCTGTTCCGGTTGCGCCAAAGCGGCAGTTACCTCTTCCACTGTCATCTCGCCGGTATAAACGGCATTGGCAAAGGCCACGCTGCGCCGGATGACTGTGGGGCGGTCGATTTCCGTAATCACTAGCCGAAAACCGCAGCGGTGCAAGCGGTGGGCGATGCCTGTGGCCAGATCGCCGCCGCCTTTGAGAACCACAATTTTGTTCATAATACAGGTTCCTTTCCAGACTATTACTATTGCGATAGGAAAGCAAAATAATTATCCGACAAGGCTGGGTGAACGCAGTTGAATAGCAACTCCCAAAACCTCACATTGGAACAGTTGACCACGCAACTGCCTTTGACCGGAGCTCGCTGCCGCGTCATCAGCCTGACCGGCGGCGGCGGCAAAACCAGCCTGATGTATCGCTGGGCCGCTTGTCTAAAGGACAGTGGACTGACGGTCATCACGACCACGACCACCAAACTGGCGGCTTCACCACGCGCTGACAGCCGCTTCGTGGAAGTATCAACCTTGGAAACGGCAATGGCGGTTGTTGAGAAAACCGTCAGTGCAGGCGCGCATTCGTCCTGCCCCACGCTTACACTGGTAAGCGACCGACCTGCGCCAACCGGAAAAGTAGCAGGCATCGAGCCGCAGTGGATCGATCGGCTTGCAGAACGGTTTCCTGCCGTATTTTTCATCGTAGAAGCTGACGGTTCGGCTGGAAAATCGTTAAAGGGCTATCAGGACGATGAACCGGTTGTTCCAGCCAGTACGGCCCTGCTGATTCCGCTGGTCGGGTTAGATGCGCTCGGCTGTCCCGCCAACAGCATGCATGTGCATCGTTCGGAAATTTTTCGTCGCATTGCCGGACTTGCTGCTGACGAGTTGATTTCGCCGCAAGCCGTCTGTGGCGCACTACTGCATCCGGACGGCTATTTGCGCGCCGCACCGCCGCAAGCGATGATCTTGCCGCTATTGAACAAGGCGGAAACCCCGCAGCTACAGCAAATGGGCCGAGAACTGGCCGGTTGCATTCTGACTGCCAAACATCGGCAAATCAGCGCGGTGCTGGTTGGCAGCGTAAAATCGAATCGTTTTGCGAGGTTCCCATGATTGTCGGAATTATCCTGGCTGCCGGCTCCGCCAGCCGGATGGGACAAGCCAAACAATTGTTGCCGCTCGGTTCGCGTCCGATGCTCTGGCATGTTGCTCAGGCCGCCTGTCAGTCTAGCCTGGACGAAGTCATCGTCGTCACAGGCGCGACTGCCGGACCGGTTTCTCTTTGCGTCGCCGATCTGCCGCTGCGGATCGTGCACAACCCCGACTGGCAACAAGGGCAGGCCGGCAGTATCCTAACTGCACTGCGATCACTGCCGCCAAATTGCGATGCCGTGTTGTTCCTGCTGGCCGACCAACCGCTGATTACGCCGCAGTTAATCAACGAGCTGATTTTGCATTGGCAACGTTGCGGCAAAACCATCGTCCGCCCTTACCATGCAAATAAGCCCGGCAACCCAGTTCTGTTTTCGCTGGCAGTTTGGCGGGAGGAGCTGACGAAACTGTCGGGCGACCAAGGGGCCCGGCAACTGATCGTCGACCACCCCGAAGCCATCGGCTATCTGCCGGTTGCAAGCGATGAAATATTCCACGATATCGATACAATCGAAGACTACGAAAAGATGCAGCAACGGTTCGCGAAGTTATGACCTGAAACGGCTACACCGTATACTGCGTGTTCGACAGCGGCAACTGCGTGCGGAATATCCGGTCAAACCTATAATAAGCCCCCGCCACCGCCGGAGCGGTCGGAATGGTGGCGATCTCACCGATTCCCTTGGCGCCGTAAGCAAGCGCCGAGGGATTTTTTTCGACCAATTGGATCGCGATCTCCGGCATATCGGTGGAACGCATCAAACCGAGGGTGCCGAATTTTGCCGTCGGCACGCCGCGCTTGAGCGGAAAATCTTCCTGCAGCGCATAGCCGAGTCCCATAGCAATCGCCCCTTCGATCTGTCCTTCGATCGTGGCCGGATTGATCGCTCGCCCCACATCATGAGCGGCAACCACTTTTTGCAACCAACCGGTGTCGTTCAGCATCACGACCTGGGTCGCATAACCGAACGCCACATGGTTCACCGGATGCGGCTTGTCCGAAGTCAGTGGATCGGTCTCGCCGCGGTATTGTCCAGCAAACTCCTGACCGGCAAGTTCTTCCAGCGTTTTTGTTTTCATCGCCTCGGCCAGAGACAGTGCTGCCTGACGCACCGCCTCGCCGGTGAACATCGTTTGCCGCGATGCGGTCGTCGTGCCGGCATCCGGCGTTACATCTGTGTCCGGTTCATGCATCAACACCTGTGAAGGGCCAATGCCAAGCGTCTCGCAGATAATCTGCCGCAACACGGTCGCCAGTCCCTGACCGACGCAGGCGGCGCCGGTCAGAATCTCGACCGCCCCTGCTCCGACCCGCAAAACAGCGCGACCGGTATCCGGCACCCCGACCCCGAGACCGGTATTTTTCATCGCACAGGCGATTCCTGCAAAGCGTGCGGCTTCATATTCGTGTTTCACCGCCAGCAAGGTTTCTTTGATTCCCGTACTGGCATCGGCAATCTGTCCGGTAGCCATCACCGCGCCCGGTTCGAGCGCATTGCGGTAACGAATCTCCCAGTGACTGATGCCAACCAAATCTGCCAACAGGTTCAGGTTCATCTCACAGGCAAACGCCGACTGCGGCACGCCAAATCCGCGGAATGCACCGGCCGGCGGATTGTTGGTGTACACCGCCATGCCGTTGATTTCAACGTTGGGAATCTGATAAGGCCCGGAAACATGGGTACAGGCCCGTTGCACCACCGGACCGCCGAGCGATGCGTACGCCCCGGTATCGGCGACGATGCGCGCCCGCATGCCGACCAGCTGTCCGTCCGCGTCACAGGCGGTGGTCAGTTCGATTTCCATCGAATGGCGCTTAGGATGCACCCGCATGCTTTCCTTGCGGGACAGCGTCAGTTTCACCGGCTGGCCTGTCTTGTGGGCCAACAGCGCCGCATGATGCTGCACAGACAGATCTTCCTTGCCGCCGAACGCGCCGCCGACCAGTTTGCCAATCACTCGCACCTGCTCACCAGGCAGGCCGAGAATCGCTGCAATCCCATGATGGTCGTCAAACACACTCTGGCTACCCACATAGACCGTCAGCTTGCCGTCAGAACCGGGAACCGCCAGTGCGCTTTCCGGTTCAAGAAAGGCATGCTCGGTGAAGGGGGTATGATAACTGCGGGTCACGACATGCGCCGCCGTCTCGATCGCCTGGTTTGCGTCGCCTCTGGCAAAGGCGACCCGGCTCAGCACGTTGCCGTCCGGATGCAGTTTCGGCGCTGTGTCGGCCAGCGACTCCTGCGGCGACAGCAATGGTGACAATTCTTCATATTCCAGCCGGATCGAGCGAACGGCCTCCTGGGCGATTTTTTTTGTCCGGGCCGCGACAATTGCCAGCGCATCACCGATGTAGCGAGTTTCCTCTCCCTCGGCGATCATTGCCGGCCAGTCCCGCTTTAGGTGGCCCCATTTCTGCTGACCGGGGATATCGGCCGCAGTCATCACCGCCGCCACTCCCGCCAGTCCAGCGGCAACCGAAGTGTCAATCGACAGAATCCGCGCCCGCGGCACCGGCGTCCTGAGCACAGCGGCATACAACATTCCGGGCACCTTCAGGTCGTCGACATACTCACCGGTTCCGAGCGTCTTCGCAGCAGCATCCAGCCGGGCCGCCCGCGCCCCCACGCCGGACGCAACTTCTGCCGGCGCCGGCAATCCTTCGCGCAAAGCCCGCGCCGCCATCATGATCGCCTGTTCGATCTTAACATAGCCGGTGCAGCGGCAAATGTTGCCGCGCAGCGCTTCCTTGATCCGGGCGGCGGACGGCTCGGGATCGCGATCGAGCAAGCCTTTGGCGCTGATCACCATCCCGGGCGTGCAGAATCCGCACTGCACCGCACCGGCTTCGGCAAACGCCCAGGCATATACTGCTTTTTCCCGCTCAGACAGCCCTTCCACCGTAATCACCGTCTTGTCCTGCAAACGGCTGAGCGACAGCAGGCAGGCGCGCATCGACAGCCCGTTGACCAGCACCATGCAGGCGCCGCAGGCCCCTTCACCGCAACCGTTCTTCACCGCAGTCAGCCGCAAGGTTTCGCGCAGATATTCCATCAGGTTCTCATCTTCCGTTTCCTGGTATACGACGCCATTTATCGTGAATTGGTACATGCCGTATCCTCCCCCTGTTGCCGTTTTTTTCGCATCAGATAGCAACCGGTCGGTCCTGTGGCGATCCGACCCGCTTGCACCGCATGCAGCCCCCGCAAAAACACTTCACGCACCCGGCCCTGCTGTTCGATGCCTTCATAAGCGTTGTAGTCAACCCGCTGCGTCTGCGAGGCCGCCGTGATAAGGCAGCTCTGGCCGGGGTCCCAGACCACGATATCGGCATCGCTGCCGACCGCCAGCACTCCTTTTCGCGGATACAGGCCAAACTGCTTCGCCGGCCCGGTCGAAATGCAGGCGACAAATTGCGACAAACTGATTTTTCCGGTTGCCACGCCACAGCTATATAACAGACCGAAACGATTTTCGACGCCGGGAATCCCATTGGGAATCCGCGAAAAATCGCCCCGACCGATTTCTTTCTGCCCTACAAAGTCGAATGAACAGTGGTCTGACCCGACACAGGCGATTGCGCCATCCTGCAGTCCCTGCCAGAGGGGTTCCTGGTTGTGTTTTTCGCGCAATGGCGGCGACATGACGTACTTTGCCGCTGAAAAACCCTGCGTGTCATATCGCATCGCATCCAGAACCAAATACTGCGGACAGGTCTCCGCCGCCACCGGCAGTCCCTGCTGCTGCGCCTGCCGGATCAGCGACAGCGCCCGGGCGCTGCTGACATGAACGATGTAAATCGGGCAACCGGACAGTTCGGCAATCGCCACTGCCCGCGCCACGGCTTCCGCCTCGACGACTTCCGGCCGGGTCGCTGCATGCTGGGCCGGTTCCAACCGTCCCGCCGCTTTTGCTTCTGTAACGAGAGCCGCAATCAGCTCGCCATTTTCGCAATGCAGGCAAACCAGCATCCCCTGATCGCGACAGATCTGCATAACACGAAGCAGGTCAGCGTCGCCAACCTGCATCACATCCTTGTAAGCCATGTAGAGTTTTACGGAAACCACTCCGTCGCGTTCCGCCACTGCCGCTAGTTCCGCCAATGCCTGCGGCGTGCAGTCGCACAGAGCCAGGTGAAAGCCGAAATCCACATAGGATTTACCGGCGGCCTTGGCATGCCAGGTCGCCAGCGCATCGGCCAGGGACCCGCCGCGGCTTTGCGTCGCATAATCAATGACCGTCGTCGTGCCGCCAAGAATCGCCGCCAGCGAACCGGAGGCAAAATCATCGGCGGTTGTCGTGCTGCCGACGTCCAGATCAAAGTGGGTATGCGGGTCAATTCCGCCGGGAAATAGGAAACAACCGGACACATCGATCTGTTGATCGCCCGGTTGCACTAAATTTTTTCCGATCGACGCGATCATCTCGCCAGCGATCCGCAGATCTTCTTGCGCAACCGAATCGGCGTTGACTATCGTCCCGCCGCAAAGAACGGTTCCCATCGGTTTAGCCGCCCCAGCCGATCGCGCCAACCGGACAACGGCTGAGGCAAAGCCCGCAGCCAAAACAGAGCGTCTGGTCAATGACCGCTTTCGTATCCACCAGTTGAATCGCTTGGTAAGGACAGCTCTTCACACAGTTGCCGCAGGAAATGCAGCGCAGTTTCGTGACGCTTGGCGCAGTCGCTTCGGTAGAGAACTGCCGTTGCTGCATTTTGCGCCGGGTCAGTCCTTTCAGCTCGTTCACCGACTGGTATCCGTGCGAATCGAGGAATGCAGACAATTCCGCCGCAATCTTGCCATACACGGCCGGTCCCTTGAGGATCGCTTCCGTGCAAAGCTGGACAGCCGACGCGCCGGCCATGAACATCTCGGCGACATCCTTGCCTGTCGATACGCCGCCCACGCCAAAGATCGGAATCTTCACCGCATTCGCAGCATCAAAGATGCAGCGCACCGCCAAGGACTTGATTGCACGCCCGGACAACCATCCGTACCCCGACTGGCTTCCCATCAGCGGCAGACCGGTTTCCACGTCGATTCCCATACAAGGGCCGAACGAATTGATCATCACCAGGGCATCAGCGCCGGCAGCTTCCACCGCCAGGGCGATCTCCTGAATGTTGGGATGGGGGCTCATCTTGACGAACACCGGAACGTCGACGGCCCGTTTGGCTGCTTTGACCGTATCGGTGATCGGCGTCAGATCATTGCCGATATAATGGCAGGATAGCTCCAGCGCATCGGCGAACGGACGCACCATCGGCGCCAGTTCGGCAATCAGCGCTGCTGTATAGCCAAGTCCGACAATCAGCGGCACGCCGGCCGATTTTGCGATGGCGTACTCGCGGTCCAACCACTGCTCCTTGGTCAGTTCCGACCATAGCTCCGTATTCAGCATGCCAATCTTTACGTCCGACATGCAGGGACGCGGCACCTCGGCCGGTTGCTGGGAAATCGTCTTGCTGACGATCGCCGCCGCGCCTCCGGCCACTGCCGCAAGACAAGCCGCGCCGTCACGCGTGGGCGGTCCTGCCGCCGGCATTAAGGGAGACGAAAATCGCAGTCCACAAATCTCAACCGATAAATCAGCCATCTGCCCAGCCTCCTCTTCTCGCTCTACCCTGCCGTTGCCTGGTTATCCGGCGTCAGTCCCGCCATCAGCAAGCCCAGTGTCTTTTCATCGGCCTGCGCCACCGGCAGCACCTGCATGATCCGCCCGTCAAAAAACACCGCGATCCGGTCGCTGAGTTTCTGCACTTCATCCAGTTCCTCTGAGATCAGGATGACTCCCATCCCTTCCCGGCTTGCCTGAACCAGCATTTCATGCACATATTCGGCCGCGCCGATATCGAGGCCGCGGGTGGGATACGCCGCCACCAGCACTTTGGGTTGCCGGGTGATCTCGCGGGCCAGGATCAGGCGCTGGATATTACCGCCGGACAATTTGCCGGTCTGTGTTTCCAGGTCGGGAGTTTTGATTCCATAGTCTGCGACCAGTTTTTCGCTATGGGCGCGGATCGTTTTCTCGCTCAGCAGCACGCCCCGGGCGAACGGCTTTTCCGCGTGGTCCTTCAGCAGCAGGTTTTCCCAGATCTGGAACGAGGGAATCGTGCCCACATGCAGCCGGTCCTCGGGGATGAAACCCAATCCTTTGTCAATGATTTGTTTCGGCGTGCAATGGGTAATTTCCTGTCCGCTTAGCAGAACTTTGCCGGACTCGACCGTCCGCAAGCCGCTGATCGCTTCGGCGAACTCTTTCTGTCCATTGCCGGATACCCCGGCAATGCCGAGGATTTCACCAGGATGAACGCCGAGCGAGATTCCCCGCAGCGCCGGCGTTCCCATATTATTGTTTACACAGAGTTCTTCCACGCAAAGCACGCAGTCGCCGTCGAACTGTCTGGCTTCACGGCTGAACGGCCGGGCATCGCGTCCCACCATCATCCGAGCCAGTTCTTCCGGGTTGGTGTCGCCTGTCGCGACTTCGCCGGCTTTCTTGCCGTCACGCAGCACCACGACCCGGTCGCTCACCGCCATCACTTCGTGCAGCTTGTGGCTGATGATGATGACAGAACGGCCTTGCGCGACCATCGTCCTCAGCAACACGATCAGGTCTTGCGCTTCCTGAGGCGTCAAGACCGCTGTCGGTTCGTCCATGACCAACAGGTCGGCGCCGCGATACAGCGCCTTGATGATTTCCACCCGCTGCTGTTCGCCGACGCTTAGCTGCCAGACATAAGCATCCGGATTCACCGACACGCCGTACGTCGCTCCGATTTCGACAATCCGCCGGGACACCGGCTCCAGATCGAGCAAGGCGCCTTTTTCCGACGGCAGGCCGAGCGCAACATTCTCACTGACCGTCAACGTAGGCACAAGCATAAAATGCTGGTGCACCATGCCGATCCCGCAGTCGATCGCCATCCGCGGCGAGTCGATCTGCACCGGTTCTCCGTTGATCAGGATTTCTCCCGCATCGGCCTGATACAGCCCATACAGGATGTTCATCAAAGTGGTCTTGCCGGCCCCGTTCTCGCCAAGCAGCGCCAGCACTTCCCCGGCCGACACTTCAATATTCACATGGTCGTTGCTGAGAACGCCGGGGAATCGTTTGACGATTCCCCTCATCTCCAGCTTCTGGATTCTGGCGCTCATTTTATTTCAGCTCGATTTTCAGGGTTCCAGCCGCGATATCTTTCTTGGCCTTTTCCACCGCCGCTTTCACATCAGCCGGAATCTTCGCTTCCAGTTTCGGGTTGTACTTCAGTTCCAGCATGCCGTCAGCAAACGACAGGGTCAGGTGCTGGCCGCCGAGGGTGCCTTTTTTGCGCAATTCAAGGATTTTGCCGAGGACCTTTTCCCAGTTGTAGACTTGTGAAGCCAGTACTGCATCCGGAGAAACTTTGCTTTGGTCCATGTCGGTCGACAACCAGTAAGTTCCCGGTTTTCCGGCGACCGCTTTGATCGCGCCTACTGCCTGTTGGCTGGAGCCGGTCAGGAAGTCTGCGCCTGCATCCATGTGAGTCTTGGCAATTTCACCAGCCTTAACGATTTCGTTGAACGAACCGGTGTAGGCAATACGGGTTTTTACGTCGCCACCGGCGGCTGCCACGCCCTGCATGAAGCCTTTGTTGTATTTGATGGCGTCACCGGCTTCAACCGGTCCGACAATGCCGACAATCTTGGATTTGGACATCTTGGCGGCCAAAATCCCCATGACATAGGCGCCTTCCTGGGCCTGGGGGTCATAGGCGAAGATGTTGGGGCCTGTCTGGAATCCGGTGCCATAGGCGAACGTGATCTTGGGGAATTCGGGGGCGATTTCCTTGACTACGCTCTGGTATTGGGCGCCATGGGCGATGATGATGTCAAAGCCCTGGGTCGCGTACTGACGGATGGCAGCACCGGCGTCAACCGGCTTACCCATCCGTTCGCTGACTGCCAGTTCGATTTCGCCCTTGGAGTCGGTCTGGATTTTTTTCACGGCCTCATACATCGACTGGGCCCAGGCCATATCATCGACGGTGCTCGGCAGGACAAGGGCGATTTTGATTTTGTTTGACTGGGCTTTCAGCGCTTCGGTTTTGGCCGGAGCCGGCTTGCTGTCGCCGCCGCAGCCGGCAAGCAGCAGCGAAGCGGTCAATAACATGGCGATGAGCAATAGAATCTGTTTTTTCAGGTTTTTCATGGTTGGTTTGCCTCCTCATGTTTCATTCTTTGCATCTGCGGATCACATTGCGGCTAGCCCCGGACGCCCCGTTCATAGGGTTTTCCCAGCGCCGCCGGCGGCCATACCCGGCCAAAGGATATCATCAGGGCGATGATCGTGACAATGTAGGGCAGCATGACGGCCATTTCATAGGGGAAGTTGATCCCTAGCACCTGCACCCACAATTGGAACGAATCGGCCATGCTGAACAATAAGGAACCAGCCAGAATCCCCCAGGGACTCCAGCGACCGAAATATACCAGCGCGATCGCGATAAAACCGCGGCCGGCCGTAATATTATCGGCAAACATATGAGTATTTGCCACCGTCAGGGTGGCGCCGGCCAAACCGGCCAGCATACCGCCCAAGATCAAGCACTGGTAGCGCAGACCGCTGACACTGACCCCCATGGTGTCTACCGCCTGCGGCGTCATGCCGACTGCGCGGACGCTGAGACCCCAGGTGGTGCGAAACAATACGAACCAGAGCAATGGCACCAGCAAAAAAGCAAAGTAAACAATAAAATGATGGCTGAAAAACATCGGGCCGATGATTGGAATGTCGCCCAGTCCTGGTATTTTCCATGCCTTCAGTCCGGCAATCGACTGGATGCCGTCCACATACAATCGAAAGAACAGTCCGGACAGGCCCCAGCCCAGCATCGACAGTCCGATGCCGCTGATCCCCTGTTCCGCCTGCAGAGTCACGCTGACAAAAGCCATCAACATACCCATCAAGCCGCCGGTAACGATGGCAGCCAACAAGCCGAGCAGCGGCGACTGGCTGACATAAGTAATGTAGAAGCCGGAAAACGCACCCATCAGCATGATGCCTTCCAATCCCAGGTTGAACACGCCGGAGCGCTGGCTGAGCATCTCACCGAGAGCCGCCAGCAGATAGGGAGTCGCCAGTCGGATGCCTGTGGCGATCATCCCGATCAGAATTCCCTGTTCCAAGCCTTCCGTCATATCAGGACACCTCCCCGGAGCGCCGGCTCCATTTGCTCTTCCACTGTCCGAACAACTCCGGCCGACGGATGAATACGTCACTGGCTACGACAAACAAAATCACAAATCCTTGGATAACCATCACAATTGCTGCCGGGATGCTGACAGCCCGCTGCATCATGTCAGCGCCGAGAATCAGTGCGCCAAACAACATCGAGGCCGGAATGATGCCGATCGGGTGCAACCGGCCGAACAACGCCGCCACGATCGCACTGAAGCCGTAGCCGGCCGAAATATCCTCAAGCGCCCGGTGATGCACGCCCAGCACCTCCACCGTGCCTGCCAGACCGGCTAGCGCTCCGGCCAGAAACATCGACAGCGCCATGTAAAACGGCACATTGATTCCGGCGTAGCGCGCCGCTTGCGGACCGGCCCCCACCGCGCGCAGCCGGTAACCGATCGTCGTGTGCATCAGCAGATAATATACCGCAATTGCCAGTACAATCGCCAGGATGAATCCGGTACTGAGACGCGAACCGGGAATCAACCGGGTCATCCAGACTACGTCCGTCACGAGAGCCGTTTGCGGCACGCCGGTGCCATAAGTGACTTCCTGCGGATCGATCAAAATGCCGCGAATCAGCAGCAGATAAAGTTGGGCTGCGATCTGGTTCAGCATCACGGTGCTGAGGATTTCGTTCACGTTCAGCCGTGCTTTCAGCACCCCGGCGATGGCGCCCCACAGCCCGCCGGCCAACGCGCCTGCCAAAAGTACAAGTGGAAACAGCACAACGCCAGGCAGGTTCGGCATCGCCAGCGCTACGCCGGCCGAAGCGATCGCACCGATCAGAATCTGCCCCTCACCGCCGATATTCAGCACGCCGCAACGGAACGAAATGATGATACCCAGTCCCGTCAACAGCAGCGGCGTCGTCCGGACCAACGTCTCGGTAAAGCCAAAACTGCTGGAAAACGGCCCTGTCAGCATGACTTTGTAGGCCCGGATCGGGTCCGATTTCGCCAACAGGATGAATAATGCGCCGATTGCCAGAGCCCCGACCAGTGCCGCCAATAATACGAAAAAAGTCCTGCCTTTCAAGCTTTGCCTGCCTCCTACACAAAACGCCCTGCGGCGATTCCCCCCCGCAGAGCGTCTTCGCTCCAATGCACAAATGTCCATATTTCTATGTTATTTCCCTGCAATAGTTTACCCTATTTTGCCGCTCTCGTCCAGCAAAAAATGCGGAAACAACATCAAAAACGCTGCCAGAGTTTTGTAGCCTGTTGTCTTGCTGCAGCAGTAATTTTAGCGCTATCGGCCACCAGGATTTGCCGGTCCTGCATCAGCACCCGGCCGTTGACCACCGTCGTGCGCACCGCCCGACCCATGCATCCGAACAGGATATGCGCGCCGAGGTTATCAGCAGTTAGCGGCGTAGGAGGCTCATAGTCAAGCACAATCACATCGGCTGGCGCACCAGGGACCAGTCGTCCTAACGTTTCGCCATAACAGGCCGAAGCAAATGCCGCGTTCTGACCAAACAACATTTCATGCGGCTCGGCCCAGGCAACCGAAGCATCACGCTGTGCATGCTTATGCAACAGGTTGGCGACTTTCAGCGATTCAAGCATATCGGCGGTATATCCATCCGTCCCCAGACCGACCCGCACTCCCTGACGCAACATCGCCAACACCGGGGCGCAACCGACGGCATTGCCCATGTTGGATTCCGGATTGTGCACGACCAACGACTGCTGTTGTTGCAGTATTTCCATCTCGTAAGGATCGACATGAACGCAGTGGGCGGCTATCGATGATGGTCCGAGCACGCCGAAATCCCGCAGTCGCTCCACCACCCGCTTGCCGTAACGACGCCGGCAGTCATCGGCATCGGACAGTGCTTCCGACGTATGGATGTGGCAACCTGCGCCAAGTTCCGCCGCTTGCTCGGCGCTGCGCCGCAACAAATCGTCATTTAGGGTAAACGAAGCATGCAGTCCGAACAAGGCGCGCCGCATCGGATCATTCGCCTGCTGACAATCGCGGATGTATGCGGCGTTTTCCGCAATGCCCTGCGCGGCCACCACTTCGCCGTCACGGTCCGACACTTCGTAGCACAGGCATGTGCGCAAGCCTAGTTGTTTTGCCGCATCGGCAACCTGGAACAGACTGCCTTCAACGCAACCGGGACTGGCATGGTGATCAAACACCGTGGTCACGCCGTTGCGAATGCAGTCCAGCATCGCCACCGCCGCGCTATAATAGACATCCTCGGACTTCAACACCTTGTCGAGTCGCCACCACAGCCGTTCCAGAATCTGGCCGAACTCTTGCGGCGACTGCGCCTTAAGATCCATGCCGCGAGCAAAACTACTGTAAAAATGCATATGTGTATTGATCAGACCCGGCATGATCAGGCCGCCAGCCGCATCGACAAACGTCGCGCCGTGATATTTTCCTCGCAACATCGTCGTATCGTCGATTTCTACGATCCGGCCTGAATTGATCGCCACGCAGCCTGATTCAATCATCGGATTTTGGGGTTCCCGCGTTATAACACAACCATTGCCAATCAAAAGCATTCTGTCAGCCTCCCCTTACTCTTTGTTCGGCCGCCCGCACCTGAATCAGCTCGCCGACGATGCTTACCGCCAGTTCTTCCGGCGTCTCCGCCCCGATATCCAGCCCGATCGGCGAATGCACCCGCTCGATTTGTTCTTGCGTAATTCCCTCGTCCCGCAGCGCCTGGTAAATTTTATCCCGTTTGCGTCGGCTGCCGATCATGCCGATATAACCGGCCGAAGTTTGCAGCGCCTGTGCCAGCACCGTCTTGTCGTGAATGTGGCCGCGGGTCAGGATAACGATATAACAACCGGCGTCAATCGGCAGGCCCGCCCAGTCGGCAAATGAATCGATCACCCTAATCTCCGTATTCGCCGTGAACCTACTACGATTCGCGTACTCAGCCCGGTCATCCAGCACCACGACCCGAAAGCCCACCCGTTCACAAAGCGGCGCCACTTGCTGCGAAACATGACCGGCGCCAAAAATCAACACAGTTCGCAGCGGCCGGATCTGCTCCACCAAAAAGCGAGAACCGCCGTATTCTTCGGTAAATATCGCCGCCGAAGCTTTTTGTCCGGCCCACTCCCTTACCAACGCCGGCGAAAGTTGCAGCGACCCGTGAACTGCATCCGATTCGTCCAACAAGGCAATTTGCCTGCCCGTTGCATCCGGCAGCCTGCTGATTTCGGTAACCAGCCAGGCTTTCTGCCGACTTGCCAACGCCGATAAGACTGCCTGACAAACTGACTGTTCCTGTGCGTTGCCTGTGAAATAGTGCAGCCAGACTTCGCCTTTGCCGCCACAGATCATATCCATCCCGGCCACATCGCTGCCAGTCAGGTCAAACGTATATATCACCGACTCCGCTTTATCATACAGTGTTCTTGCCAGTTGAACCGCATCATGCTCCAACCGGCCGCCACCGATGGTCCCGCAGATAGAACCATCCAGACGTACCAGCATCCTTGCCCCGGCAACCCGCGGCGCCGAACCCTTTGCTTCGAACACCGTCGCAAGCACGACAGGCTGTCCTGCTTGCAACAGCTTACAACACTCTTGGTAGATTTCGATCATCATTACCCTCCGTCTTACTAAAACCATTTCGCACTGAATGCCTTTTATATTTTACCACTCTGGCGGCGGAACACAGAACCTTTTTTGCAAAACCAACGCTATCTGCGTTGCTATCTTGACATTCTAATCGCCGGGCTCTATGATTAATTCTGTTTAGTTTTGCGTTTTCAGAAAAAATCGATGTTTTCCAATTAAGGGGGGCAATGATCGTTGGCCAAAAAGAAACGCATCGACCTGCGCCACGCCAAATCGGGCATGGTGCTGGCAGCGCCGGTGCTGTCCGAAAACGGACGGGTAATCATCAATGAAGACGTCGCTCTCACCGAAGCAATGCTGCAAAACCTGGCAACCTGGCAAATCCCCGCCATCAGCATTTGGGACGAGTCAGAGCTGCCTCGTCAATTTTCCGTCACTCACTTCACTGACGAATATGACAGCACGGTGCAACTAGTCGACAGCGCCTTTGCCAGCATGCGGTTCTGCGGCGAACTGCCGCTGGCCGAAATGCAACAAAATGTCATCAATTCTGTGCTGCAAATGACGGATACAATCGGCGCACTACATCACCTTCAGGCGATGCGACGTCTCGGCGAATATACGATCCATCATTCGGTCGGCGTCAGCGTAATTTGCGGTGTGCTTGGCAAATGGTTGGGGTATGACGGAACTGCGCTTCGCGATCTCGTGTTGGCCGGTTTGCTTCATGATATCGGTAAAACGCAAGTGCCGGAGGAACTACTTGGCAAGCCGGAAAAACTGACTGATGAAGAAATGTCCCAGATGAGACAACACAGCGCCTTGGCAATCCAACTGCTGCGCAAAACTGAAACCGCGACCATGGATGTGGTGTTGGCGATTTTGCAGCATCACGAACGGATGGATGGCAGCGGCTACCCGAATGGGTTGCGCGGCGACCAGATTCACCCCTATGCACGTATTCTGGCCGTCGCCGATTTGTACGACGCTGTAACCAACGACCGCCCTTTCCAGCAGAAAATGAGTCCTTTTGGCGCCGCCCGACTGATCGCCGGCGATATGTACGACAAGCTCGACACCGCCACCAGCGCAACCTTTCTTGAGCATCTTCGCGATTATTTCACCGGAATCCAGGTTCAGCTCAGCGATGGCAGATTAGCGGAAGTCGTAATGATTGGCAGCGACTACACCTTTCAGCCGGTGGTAAAGACCCAGGATGGAAAATTCATCGATATCGGTCGCACGCCGAGCTTGAAGATTTCTCAATTGGCCGGATCCTGATATTCTAAACAAAAAACACCAAACGAAAGCAAGCAGTTGCCTGGTCCGGGTCCAATCCCGCGCCAGACAACTGCTTTTTTCAAAGCTTTGTCATCATATTACCGGGCCGTCAGTTTCTCCAATCGGAGCATTTGTCCGGGCAGACACTCCTCGATAATGCGTCCAGCATGCATCACGGCGATCCGGTCGGCGACTTCGGCCAGCGCCTTCAAATCATGGGAAATCATTAGAAACGAGGCGCCACTACCTCTTTGCAGCTCACGCAACAATTGCAATATCTGTCGCTGCACCGCTGCATCAAGCGCTGAAGTCGGTTCGTCCAGAATCACAAAACGTGGCCGACAGATCAGAGCACGAGCCAGATTGACCCGTTGCGCCTGACCGCCGCTCAGGTTGCGCGGCGACTCGTTAAGCAGCGAAGCCGGAAGGTGAACCGAGTCAAGCGCCTCGGCGATTCGCTCGTTCCGAACAACGGTCGGGACTTCACTCAGATTTCGCAGCGGTTCTTCTAGAATGCTCCTTACGGTCCAGCGACTGTTCATCGCTTCGCCAGGATGCTGAAACACCATCTGGACCTGGCGATAAAATGCCTTTCGGTCTGGGTATTCCGCATAGTTTCGTCCGTCGAACAACAACGCCCCTGCATCAGGCCGCTCCATCCGCATAGCGATCCGGGCTAGCGTTGTTTTTCCACAACCGCTCTCGCCAACCAGACCGACGATTTCATTCTCGCCCACCGCCAGGCACAGTCCGGACAATACCGCATGACGATAAGACTTTTCAATTTGTTCCGCCTGCCAGATCATCGTCGATCCCCCGTCATCGCCATCCGGCCGCCTTGCAACATCGCCAGCCGGTCGGCGTAGCGCTCCACCAGATCAAGGTCGTGCGACACGAACAAAACCGCCAGATTGCGCCGGCGCTGCTGAATCCGGATCTCATCCAGCAAGTCAAGCCTCAGACCAGCATCCAGAGAAGATGTTGGTTCATCAGCCAACAGAAGCTGCGGCTCCAGCGCCATGGCCATGGCCAGCACCACCCGTTGGCACATGCCGCCGCTCAACTGGTGCGGGTAGGATTCGAAAACCCGCAGAGAGTCGGGCAGATGAAACCTTTCGAGTAGTTCCAGACTGCGCAGTCGGGCAGCAGTAGCAGCAAGTCCGAGTCGCAATCGGAATAGTTCAGCGACCTGCGAACCGACCGTCCGCACCGGATTGAGCGCCGCCACAGCCTGCTGCGGCATGAATCCGATCGAGCCACCTCGTAGCCGGGTCAATCCCGGCTCGTCAAGCGTCGCCACATCTCTGCCCTGAAAGCAGACCCTACCGGATTGAAGGCTCGTCGGCGGCAGCATCCGCAGAATCGCTCGCAACAAAGTGCTTTTGCCACTGCCGCTCTCGCCAATCAGGCCGAGCCACTCGCCGGCTTGCATCGCCAAGGAAACATCGGTCAGCGCCGCTACGCTACGGGCCACCGATTCATGGCGAACAGTCAACGAGTCGACTTTCAGCAACGCTTCATGGTTTGACATGAGCCTCTGTCAACCCCCGATACAATTGCCATGTCCCGACCGAAACCTTGTACCCCATTACCTGTTGCTTCATCGCCACGATATTGTTGCGATGAAACAACACGATCACCGGCATCGCCCCGGCTATCGTTTCCTGGATACGGTGATGCAGGCGCAGCCGCTC
Source organism: Sporomusaceae bacterium (assembly GCA_018434355.1). Taxonomy (GTDB): domain Bacteria; phylum Bacillota; class Negativicutes; order UBA1444; family UBA1444; genus UBA1444. The sequence goes on from JAHDPL010000027.1 coordinate 51,782, forward strand.
GGCCGGTTCGGCCGTTGCAAACAACTGATCGACCAAAACAGTCAATTCCGGCGTCCGGTAAACGTCGAAGGTGGATGTCGGATGGTAATAGCCGCGCCGGTAATGTGAAGACGGTTCATCATGCGGGATGAAAGACTGTCCGAGCATGATCAGATCGTAATTTTTCTTTTTCAGCGCGTCCATCAATGCCGCATCTTCCAGAGGCTCCAGAACCGCCGTCACGCCGACCGCTTTCAGTTCTCCCTGGATCGCGCCGGCCAACAGACTATCCTCGGCATTCTTGGCGCCAAACGCCAGCCGCAGCCGCAGCGGTCGACCCGCCAACAACTGCTTTGCCCGATCGGGATCGTAAGGAAGCGCAGTATCGCTTTTCATCACGTAATCGCCGTAGGCCGGTGAAAAGAAGGTTTTTCCTGCTTCTGCATTAGCCCCCAGCAACGAGGGGACAAGTTTGGCGATGTTCAGGCTGTGGCCGATCGCCTGCCGGACCTTAATATCCTGGAGCGCCGGGCTGCTTACATTAAGAAACATGATTTCCGAAGTCTGGCCCAGCCGTTTTTCCATTTTCAATTTCGGATTGCCGCCCAGCCTGGTGGCGGCAGTAAGCGATTGCCGCAGACTGATCAGATCGACCGTTCCTGCTTCTAGAGCCATCGCCCGCGAATCGGGATCGCGAATCACCTTGAACACCAATTTTTCATTCTTCGCGCTGCCGCCCCAATAACTTGAGTTGCGCTTCAATACAAACTCCTGGTCTTTTTGCCAGCTTTCCAGACTGTAAGGACCGGTGCCGATCGCCTTGACCACTTTTCCTGCGGCATCGACGCCACTTGTCCCTACGATTGACAGAAACGGAACGGCCAAGTCGGAAGCAAAAGTAAAGGAAGGTTTGTTCATCAAGACCTTGACGATATACTCACTGCTCGCTTCAACCGAAGCCACATCCATCAACCAGACCTTGCCGGAACCTTGCCGCAGCCGTTCCAGGTTCTGCTTCACCACTGTTGCTGTCAGCGGCGAGCCGTCATGGAACTTAACCCCTTGGCGCAGCGTAAACGTCCACGTCTTGCCGTCCGGCGACATCGTCCAGCGTTCCGCCAGCGCGGGAACCAGCTTGAAGTCGGCGTCCAACTCAACCAGACTGTTGAAAATGAGCGTGCGGAGAAACGGCGACATCGTAGTCCCCGGATCGTAGCCGCCTAGATCGGTGTTTTCGCCGATCACTATCTGCTGCGGCGGTGCAGCCGGCGCTGCGCCGCAACCGGCGATTAGCAGGCCGATGAGCAGGCAAGCGATCAGCCACAACGCTTTGTTGTTTTGTTTCTGCATGAATAAAACTCCCTTCACGACTGTTGCTTTCTATGGTTGCCGGGTTGTCGACTCGGATAATAGTTGCAATGCCAGCACAACGCCGGCAATCATCACGCCCGGCCAGAGGATCAGTTGCGGCGCGACCTGCATATAGGCCTTGCCTTCGCTCAGCATCGCGCCCCACTCCGGGGCTGGCGGCTGGGCGCCAAGACCCAGAAAAGACAACCCGGCAATGCTGATGATAATCCGTCCGTAATCGAGCGTAGCAATCACCGCCACCGCCGGCGCGACTTCAGGCAGGATATGTCGGCGCAAGAGGTCGAACGGCGATGCTCCGGCGATACGGGAGGCCTGGACATAGGTGCGCTCACGCAGACTCAGCGTCATGTTGCGGACGATCCGGGCGTAGCCGACCCAATGCACCAGGCAGAGAGCCAATACGGCATTTTCCAGTCCCGGCCCCAGCACGCCGGCAATTGCCAAAGCCAAAATCAGGCCGGGAAACGCCATCACACCCTCCAACAGCCGTTGCACCAGGTAATCGCAGCGACCGCCAAAAAAACCCGCCACCAGGCCGATCGTTGCGCCGACCGACACAGTGACAACCAACACTACCGCCGCCGACAACAGCGAATTGCGAGCCCCGTGAATAATACGTGAAAACACGCAGCGTCCCAGTGAATCTGTCCCCAGCGGATATTCAACGGATGCCGGCTGCAGACGATTTGTCACATCGACCTGCAACGGATCATGTGGCGCCAACGCGCCGGCAAAAATTGCCATGCCGATATAGAGGAGCAGAATCAACAGGCTACCCTTACGCAGCAACGACGTTTTTCCGCATAGCGTCCTGCCCCAAATCTCGATCAGACCATTCGTCTGGCAGCTCATCGGTCACGCCCCTCTCCCAGGCGCAGTCGTGGGTCCAGCCAAGCACAAACCAGATCAGTCGACAAGTTCACCAGCGTATATAAGACGGCCATTACCAAAACATAGCCTTGGATCAGCGGGTAATCACGGTTAAAAATTGCATCCACCAGCAACTTCCCCAGACCGGGCCAGGCAAATACCGTCTCGATCAGCACTGCTCCGCCCAGCATATGACCGAACGTCGAGCCAAGCGAAGTGACGACAGGCAACAGACTGACAGGCAGGCTGTGGCGCAGCAGAACCTGCCAGGCCGTCAATCCTTTGGCAAGGGCAAATTCGGCGCAAGGGCTGCGTCCGCTCTCCAAAAGCCCGCTGCATAACAGTCGAGCATGCACGGCTGCCGCCGTAAAACCGAGTGAAATCGCCGGCAACAACAGTTGTGGCAAGCTGCCCCTTCCCACGGCAGGCAACCACTGCAGCTGGACGGCAAACACAAACATCAGCACCAGTCCCAGCCAATAGGCCGGCAGCGAAATTGCCACCAGCGCATAGGCTTTGCTGAACCGGTCGACCCAACCGCCCGGTCGATACGCCGCTGACAACCCTAATGCCAGGGCCACCGTCAGGGCTACCAGCATCGCCGCCAGCGTCAGTTCCAACGTAGCCGGCAATCGCAGCAGAATCTCAGCGAGCACAGGCTCTTCGCTGTAGTAGGAGCGACCGAGATCACCGATGCATAACCGTTGAAACCAATGCAGATATTGCATGGCCAGCGGCTGGTCCAGACCGAGTTCCTGGCGAATCTGGCTGATCGCATCTCCGGTCGGGTCCTGGCCGCGTTGCTGCAACAGAAGCATGGCCGGATCGCCGGGCGTCAGTTGCGTAATGGCAAAACTGACCAGGCTGATGACCAGCAAGGTCGGCAACAAACCGAGAAAACGGGCAGCGATGTATCTTGCCAAACGTTTCAGGCTCCCTTCTGATGTTGCCGGACGGTTCCGGAGAAAACAAAAACGGTATAAAACAATGAAGACTTCATGTCTCCAGCGGTTTCATACCGTACTTCACGCGAAATAGATTACCGGCGTTCACGCCGTGCTTCGGCTAACCTTCATGGTTCGCCAACTGGTGATTCTGCCAATCCAGTTTGTCAGGGCAGCTCGACCGTCATCTCGCAGGGGCCATAGACAAACCCTTTGAAATTGGAATCGTAAAACACTTCATAAACGCCGCCGGTTTCACTGGTCCAACGCCATTCATCCGGTTCCGGCGTCACTTTGTCGTTTTCGTCCCGCCACCAATAGCCATAGGCGTGAGGAACGCCCTTTTGCCGTTTGGCGATATCCGGTCCGATTACCCCGCTCGGCCAGTACACCCGCCGGGGTTCTTCGATGAGTCGCTGCGGCCTTAGCACCAATGTCTGACCCGGTTGCACTGTCACTATGTATTTGTGCGAACCGGTGCCGATGAACTTTCCCTGCAAAACAACCGGTGGTTGCACCGGTTCTGCGAACAGATTGCAACTGTACTCTGTCCGGTTGGCAGCAATCCAGCCGTTTTTTTGCGGCGCCTGCTTACTGCGTAGCGCAACCTCGAACCAACCGTCCTGCTCGCGTAAAATCAGGTCGGTCCAGCCATTGGGCAAGCTGGAAATAATGTTGCCGGCAACCTGCTCCGGCGCTGAACGAACAGCCAGCGGCAATTCTGCGGCATTGACCCGGTAATGGTAAATCCGGCAATCCGCTTGACGCGGCATAGGCAGTCCCGCCGCCGGGAAGCCGAATGTGGGCGATGCCAGCACCATTGGCAGGGCTGTCAAGCAAAGCAACACCATCAGTAAAACAGAAAAAAGCCTTCGCATTATGAAACCTCCGGCAATTTCCTTGATATTCCTTATCTTGCTATTCCTTATTATATTGGACCGGACGTCAGTTCGCAACCCTGTCGCCGACCACGGCCCGATGAAGCTGCAGCAGGTTGCCGCCAAAGAATCCAGCCAGATCCGCCGGTGAAAAGCCGCCGGCGAGCAGCGCCGCGCCTACGTCCGGCAACGCCGTCGACCGCCGGAACCAGACCGGCAGGCCGGCATCGATCTGGTCGGTTGCCCAGGCGACATGTTCCGGCCCCACCCAGTCTGCCAGTCGCAGCACGCTCTCGCTATATTCGGCAAGCGATCCGAAAGCATAGGGCGGCGCCACCACCCAGGTGCCGATCACGCCGCCGGTATCCGCAATGACCCGGGCATGGTCGCGGCTGATAAAGCGCAAATGTTCGTCCGTGTCGCTACTGCGCATCATCGTGTGCGACAAAACCAGCGGAATGTCTGCCTGTTCCGCCATCGCGACCGTTGCGGCAAACGAGGCGTGGGCCACGTCGAGCAGCATCCCCAGACGGCCGACTTCCCTTACCATCTCGCGACCCAATCCGCTTAACCCGCCCCAACGCGGCGGATCGGTCTGGTTGTCGCAAAATGCGCTTGGCAAATAATGCGCCGGAGCAAACTTCGTATGACCGTCTTGCTTCAGCACTGCCAGTCGCCCCAGATCCTCCTCCACCATGTAACCGCCTTCGACCGACAAGAACAGCGCCTGCCTGCCGCTTTCGACAATCGGCGCAATATCGCCCGCATGACGAGCCAGCACGACCGGCAGTGATTGCAGCATTTCCGCCAGCAGCGCCATCTGTCGCCGGTATTCCTGCCATGCCTCGCCAGCTTCGAAATCACGTATTTTATTGCCGGGCGCGCCCAGCTGAATCAGCGGCAAATCAACCGGCAATCCAAGAAAACTACATTTCAGCCCAACCGACAAGTTATCGAGGATATTTTGTTTCAGTTTCTCATCGCCTGGATAACCGGCAATCTCGTTGGCAAAAGACCCCCGGTTCAGCCCCTTGGCCTCCCACAACCCCAAATGGCTATGCAGGTCTACCGTCAGTTCTTGTCTTAGGATCGTTGCCGCGATCTGCCGATTGTCTGTTGTGGTGCACATGTTCGTTTTCTCCCTCATGCCGTTCATGTTGACGAATATTTGACGGGTTCGATTGAATCGAAGACGTCAAATATCTGATTTTTTTGCTGCTCATCCCAGTATGTAAAGCCGACAACATTTTTCCGTCGTCAACTTTGTTATATTGTATATCAGCAGTATCTCCCCGCGATACCAATGTCCGAAAAGAATACAGGAGGGATGTATTTGAACCTGGAAAGAAAGCCTGATCTGCAGGCCGATCTGTTGATCATCGGCGGCGGCACCGCCGGTCCGATGGCGGCGCTGAAAGCCAAGCGGAAAAATCCCGCGTTGGATGTGCTGATCGTCGACAAGGCGACAGTGCGACGCGGCGGTTCGATCTGTCGCGGCATGGATGCCTTCAATAACGTGACGATACCCAGCAAGGCCACTGCGGCGGAATATGTCGACTCGATCCAGTTGATGAGCGATGGGATCATCGACCCCAACCTCAGCCGGATCATCGCCGAAAAAAGCTTCGCTATCCTGCAGGAATTGGAATCGCTGGGTGTGGCGACATTTCCCCGCTATGCCAACGGCGAGTACATGGTGCAGCAGTTTCATCCCCGCGGTGCGTTTCTGGCCGAAATGCGCGGCGACATCAAACCGGTAATGGAAAAACTGATTCGCGAGGCTGGCGTACGGATTCTGAACCGCACGATGGCCAGCCGCATCCTGACGGAAAACGGCCGCGCCGTCGGCGCCACGCTGCTGAACATCCGCACCGGCGAATTTCAGGTCTGCCGGGCCAAGTCGATCATTCTTTGCACCGGCGGCCAGGGCCGCTTCGCCCTGCCAGACACCGGCTACCTGTTCGGCACCTTCGACTGTCCCTACAATGCCGGCGAAGGGCATTCGATGATCTACCACGCGGGCGGCGAACTGGTCAATATGGAATATAATGATGTGTCGCCGATGCTGAAGGACTATGAAGGTCCCGGCCATTCCACCTTCATCCGCCATGGCGGCCATCTGGTCAACTCGCTCGGCGAGCGGTTCATGGCGAAATATGCGCCGGAAATGTTGGAACGCGCTCCATCAGGCATCCGCGAGCAAGCCATGCGCACTGAAGTCCGCGAAGGACGCGGCCCCATTTATTATGACCTGCGCCATCTTGCCAAAGAGACGATTCAAATTATCAAAGAAGGCATCTTTGCGGCGGAACGCCCAACCGAAAAACAGTTCTTCGAGATGCGTGGCATTGATATCGGCAACGATCTGATCGAAATCACCTTGTCCGGCCCGAATATGTGCGGCGGTCATGGACCGACCGGAGCGCTGGTCGATGAAAACGCCGAAACCACGGTTAAAAACCTGTTTGCGGCCGGCGATATCGCCTCCACCGGCTGGGGCTTCGTCGGCGCTGCCTGGGTTTTCGGCATGATTGCCGCCGAAACAGCTGCGGAACTTAACGCAAAAATCGCCTGGGGCAGCATTGATGATACAGCGGTGCAGGCTGAGTATCAGCGCTTGCTGGCGCCGACTTTGCTTGAGGATGGATTTGATCCCGCAGAAATGGAATATAAAGTCCGCCGCATCATCAAACCGCATCTGACTTCGCCAAAAAGTCAAGCCCGTCTGGAGTCGGCCCTTGGCCAGATCGAAACTTTCCGCCGCGATATGGCGAAGGTAAAGGTCACCGACAGCCACGAACTGATGAAGTTCGCCGAGGTCGACGCGATCATCGACACGCTGGAAATGGCCGTGCGCACTTCGCTGACCCGCAAGGAATCCCGTTGGGGCTATGGACATTATCGAATCGATTACCCGCAGAAGGACCCGGCCTGGGATAAACACTACGTTGTTGCCGCCAAAAATCAGCGCTCCGGCTGCATGACCACCTATCCAAAAGCGGTGCCGGAAATGCGAATGCAGGAGGGAGTATAACGATGGGAATCCGCGTTGACAAAAGCAAATGCACCGGCTGCGGCCGCTGCGCCGAGGAATGCCCCGGCGATGTCATTCACATGAACCCGGATACTCATCTACCGTTCAACAAATACAAGAACGACTGCTGGTACTGCGGCGTATGCGAGGTGGAATGTCCCTGCGGCGCCGCAACGATGGAATTTCCCTGTCTGATCGTATAATGTAGAAATGGAGGATTTAGCTGATGAATGACGCTGCACGCAAACCATCCACGCTCTATGCCTTGATCTCGTTTATCATTCCGGTGTCGATCATTCTCTACGGAACCGCAATTCTCAAAGTCGGAGCGATTTTGCCGCTGGTGGTCGCCACCATCATCGCCTGTCTGTTCGCCCTGAAACTTGGCTATACTTGGGATGAGATGCAAAAAGGCATGTTCGAGTCGATCTCCAGGGTGATGATCGCGATCCTGATTCTGATTGTCGTCGGTATGCTGATCGGTGTCTGGATTCTGGCGGGTACGATCCCGACCATTATCTATTGGGGCCTGAAGCTGATTTCGCCGACCAGTTTTCTGATGACTACCTTCCTGATTTGCGTGGTTGCCTCCACCGCCACCGGGACCTCCTTCGGCACCATGGGTACCGTCGGCGTCGCCTTGCTGGGCGTGGGCCAGGCGCTTGGTTTTCCGCTGCCTATGGTGGTCGGGGCGATCGTCTCCGGCGCCTACTTCGGTGACAAGATGTCGCCGGTTTCCGATTCCACCAACATCGCCGCATCGGTTTGCGAAGTGGATTTATTCTCTCATATCGCCTCGATGATGTGGACCACGATACCTGCCGCAGTAGTTTCCGCCCTGATCTATCTTTTTCTTGGCATGCAGCACGGTGTGGAAGGCGCCGCAGCCGGCAACATCCCGCTCATTCTTAAAACGCTCGAAGGGCAGTTCAACCTATCGCTGTTGACACTGATCCCACCACTCGTCCTGATGGTGTTTGCCTATCGCCGGATGCCGGCGGTCCCGCTCTTGATCATGTGCGTTGGCGTTGGAATCCTGACCGCAGCCCTGCTTCAAGGCGCCGGCGTCAAACCCATCGCCCAGTCGTTGATGGGTGGCTATGCGTCAAAAAGCGGCGTAAAGCAAATTGATGTATTGCTGTCACGCGGCGGAATCAGCAGTATTATGGGAACACTGGTTCTGCTCATATCCGGCGTAGCTTTCGGCGGTGTTCTGGAAAAGATGCGCACGCTGGAAACCCTGATCGACGCTACCCTGCGCTGGGCACAAACAACAGGCCGATTGATTTTATCGGTCATCGTGTCCTGTTATATCATCCTATTCGGCACCGGCAGCCAGATGGTCGCCGTCATCATCCCCGGTCGCGCTTTTGCCCAGGCGTTCAAAGACCGTAATATCCATCTGCGGGTTTTGTCGCGCACCTGTGAAGACGGTGGCACGATCGGATGTCCGTTGATCCCCTGGAGTGTGCACGCGTTCTACATTCTCGGCGTTCTAGGTGTCAGCGCTTACGAATATGCACCATACGCCCTGCTTAACTGGATCGTGCCACTATTCTCTGTCGCTTTCGGCTATACCGGATTTGCGATCTGGAAAGCAGACGGTTCCTCCATGCGTAACGGCTAACTCTTGGCTTGCCGCACGCCGGAGCAACTCCAGGTCGCGGACGATGATCCGATGGGTATTGTTTTCCAACACCCCTTGGATTCGCAAGTTCTGCAATGCCTGGTTGACAGTCACCCGGTGCAGTCCTAGCAAATTGGCGATCTCTTCTTGGGAAACAGGCAACGAAGGATATTCTTTCCAGCCTGTTTCTTTTTTGTTGCCATAAAACAGATAGATCACCTTTGCCACCCTGACCAGCGGCTTCAGAAACGCCTGCTCTTCAGTCTGAGTAGACAAAATATGAATTTTTCGGGCCATGATCGAAAGCAGGGCTTTGGTAATCTCCGGATACTTCGGCAAAATCATTCCAAACAAAACATCTTTACTGAACCAATAGACCTGACAACGCTCCACCGCCTGAAAATAATAGGCGCAGGGCTTTTCATTCAACAGTGGCGTTTCGCCGAGAACGCAGCCTGACTCCATAAACCAGATAATTTTCTCATGTCCGGCAGTATCGACCGCAACCGTCTTGGCAATGCCGCTTTTCAACAATCCCAAGGCTTCCAACGTTTGTCCCGCTTGAATGATGTTTTCATTTTTCCGGTATTCTCGCAGCGTCGCCAGAGGCAGAACCGTCTCCCAACAAACTTCTGTCCCCCTGCAAATCCAGGGAGAAGACAGCAGTTCCTGCACACCGTCCGCCTTGTTGTTCATCGATTCAGTTCCCCCAATCGTCCCTGTATAGCCACGGTGCTCCCTGTTCCGCCCCGCCGACGCCGGCCCGGTAAGCCGCCAGCGCTCCCTTTAGCTTGCGCTGTGGTCGTTGCCAGTTTTCGCGCCGCCGCTGCAATTCCTCCGCCGGCACCCGCAGTTCCAGTTTTTTCTGTTCCAGATCGATCTCGATGATATCGCCGTTTTCCACCAGCGCCAGCGGCCCACCTTCCCAAGCTTCCGGGCAGACATGTCCGACGCAAGGTCCACGTGTCGCACCGGAAAAACGACCGTCGGTCACCATCGCCACCGAAGTGTGCAGACCCATGCCGACAAGCATCGCAGCCGGAATCGACAGCTCGCGCATGCCCGGGCCGCCTTTGGGACCCTCGTAGCGGATCACCAGCACCGAGCCCGGCCTGACATCGGCGTTCAACAGATAGTCCCGCACCGCCTCTTCTGAATCAAACACCACCGCCGGACCGACATGACGATACATGCCCGGCTCCACGCCGCTCTTCTTCACGACCGCGCCCAGTGGCGCCAGATTGCCGGCAAGGATCGAAAAGCAACCACCAGGCAGCAATGGTTCTTCTAATGACCGAATCACAGACCGGTAGACCGGTTTGCGATAATTCGCCAGATACTCCGCCAGCGTTCCGCCCATCACCAGTTTGGCACCGAGATCAATGTATTGCCGGATCGTTGACAGCACCGCGGGCACGCCTCCGGCACGGTGAAAGTCGTTGATGTTCAGTTCGGCTGACGGTTTGAATCTGGCAATGACCGGCACCGAAGCCTGAATCGCGTCAAAGTCCTGCAAACTGAGCTTCAGTCCCATCACTCCGGCCAGGGCCAGCAAGTGCAGCACGGCGTTGGTCGAACCGCCGGTGGCGGAAACGTGCAAAATCCCATTGGTCAGCGAAGTTTGATTGAGGAAGTCCGAAAACTTCAAGTTCTGTCGCACCAGTTCGACGACTCGTTCGCCTACATCACGCGACTGCCGGACTTTGGCGGCTTCGCAAAACAGCATGGTGGAGGAACCGAAGGGCGCAACGCCACTGGCCTCCAAAAACGCTCCCATCGTATTGGCTGTGCCATACATCGAACAGGTTCCAGCCGACGCGCAAAAATGGGTTCGCCAGGAATCAAAGGTTTCGTCATCGATTTCTGCTTTTTTGCGTTTACCGATCGCTTCCTTCAAGTCGGAGGTGACATACTCGCGTCCTTCCTCCAGATGCGGCAGCATCGCTCCCGCTGTCAGGAAGATCGCCGGCAGGTCCAGGCGCGCTGCCGCCATCAGCATACCAGGGATGATCTTGTCGCAGGAAGCGAGGAAAACCACTCCGTCAAAACCGTGCGCCTCTACCATCGTTTCAATCGAGGCAGCGATCAGGTCGCGCTGCGGCAGAATATAGTGCATTCCCTCCCCTTGCGCCATGCCGTCGCAAGGCGCCGGCACCGTAAACTCGGCCGGTGTCCCGCCTGCTGCCCAGATTCCTTCTTTCACATAACCGGCCAATTGAGCAAACGGCTTGTGACCAGGGTTCACGTCATTCCAGGAGTTGACGATGCCGATCACCGGCTTGGCCAAATCTTTGTTCCGATAGCCCACTGAGTTCATCAGGCCGATAAAATAAGCTTCCGTCAAATCTTGGGGATTGCCGCGCCGCGTCATAAAAAATCAACTCCCTATTGACGGATACTGTTCCCGCACTGCTTCCGCCGACATGGGCTTGCCCAGCAGATATCCCTGGCAGGCGCCGCAACCGATCTGACGCAACAACACCAGTTGATCCGAATTTTCGATGCCTTCGGCGACGATACGGTAGCCAAGCAGCCGCGACATCTGCACCAACGACTCCATCAACAACAACGCATTGCGATCCGGCTGGGCGATTTCATCGATCAGCGATTTATCGACCTTAAGAACGTCGATCGGCAATTTCTGCAGATAAGTAAAGGAGGAATAGCCGGTACCAAAATCGTCGAGCGAAATGGACACGCCCATAGCGCGCAGTTCGTTCAGAACGGCGATGTTATGTTGTTCGTCCGTCATCATGATGCTTTCCGTCACTTCGATTCCCAGCTGGCCCGGCGGCAAATCGCACTGTTGCAAAATCGACCGGACCCGGTTAGAAAATCCTGGCGACAATAGTTGCCTTACCGAAACATTGACGGAAACCGTTGCTGCAGAACCTTTTTGTGCATCGAGGCCCGAAAAGAACTGACAAGCCTCCTGCATCACCCATTCGCCGATCGGCAATATCAAATTGGTTTCTTCGGCAACAGGAATGAATTCGGCGGGCGACACCATGCCGAGCGAAGGGCTACGCCAACGCAGCAGGGCTTCAAAGCCGATGACCCGTTCCGTAATCGCTTCAATCGCATAAATCGGCTGATACTGCAGGAAAAATTCCTGATTTTGCAAAGCCTGGCTTAGGCCTTCGCGTATCGCATGTCGTCGCACCGCCACTGCCTGCATCAAAGGTTCATAAATATAACAGGCCGATTTTTCGACGATCTTTGCATGATGCATGGCGAGAACCGCCTTTTGCAAATACGATTCTGGTGTGCCTTCCTGCCCACCGCACAGGAAAAATCCGCCGCTGGACCGGGCTGCAAAAGAGCCGGCCGATGTCTGCAATAAGACAACGGCCAGCGGTTGAAACAGATTGATGGCAGCCGCCGCATCCATCAGTTCTGGGAAAAAAGCCAGGTATTCGTCGGCGCCGAATCTGGCCAAGACAGTGTCCTGCGGAAAACTGTCCTTTAAATGCCTGGCAAACGCCTGCAAGAATTCGTCGCCGACCTCCTGCCCATGGACATCGTTGATAAAGCGAAATCCATCGATGTCAACGACAAGGAATGCGCCTGTCACCGGTTGACGATCAGTGAAACGCATCGCAATCGCTTCCATAAATCCTCTGCGATTGAGCAGACCCGTCAGTTCATCGTGGGTCGCTTGATAATACCGCTGCATCTCCCGATTTTTCAGCTCTGAAATATCGGTCATCGTTCCAATCAGCCGGATTGGTTTTCCGCGGTCATCACGAATGATGTTGCCCCTTACCAACACCCACAGCCAGTTATCCTCGCGGTCGCGGATCCGGTATTCCATTTCGAATAAGGAAGAATGCCCTCCGAGCAAGGCCGCGAATCGGTTTGCGCGTTCTGGCTGCTCCTGCGGGTGAATGCGTTGCACATACATTTCACGCTCAATCGGCAGCGGCAGATGATCGAGGCCCAGTTTGTACAGCCAATTGCCGCTCAACCAAAAGGGTTGTCCGGGTTGCAGCAAGTCGCTATCCAATAGACCGATCTCAGACATCTCCGTCGCCAGACGAAATCGTTCTTCGCTAAGAGCGAGCCGGGCATCCGCCTCTTTTAGTTCATCATGTTGCTGATGCAACGTCTCTTCCATCGCCACCAGTTCTTCATAGGTCGCCTGCAATTCTTCATACTTGACCGCCAAGTTTCGCTCCGCCTGCTTCTGAAGACCAATATCCAATGCGATGTTCACTAGCAGGGTGCGTTGCGACAAAAAAAGAAGCCGAGTCGAAGACAACGCCCATTTTTCTGTTCCGTCTTTTTGCTTCCACACGATTTCCATATTGGTCAGCGACTGGCCGCTCGCCAACATCGCCTGAATCCGTCCCAAGTCCTCGGGACGGATCATGTCGCGCAATACGCTAGTATCTTTACCAATCAGCTCGCTGCGGGAAAACCCGGTCAGTTTGCAATACTCATCATTAACTGCTAAAATCACCGAATCTGTATCGGAAGTTTTTTCCGATACAGCGATCGATACCGGGATTTCTTTGAATAAAAGAGGCAAGAAGCTGCGGGCTTCCTCTTCTGTCAGCAGCGAATCCGTCAGCATTTCCATCGTCGTTCCCCCTGCTTTTTTACACCTTTGTTTTCCTACAAAGATTCGCCATCGAACGCTTATCCCCTGCCTTCGGCTGACAGAATATGAACCGGGATAAAAAAAGCGACGACGTCGGTTTAATCGACATCGTCACACTCTCTTTATTTTTCTATGCGGTTACCGCAGCCAACCCCAACATTTGCCTGGCTTCGGCCGGCGTACCGATCTCCCGCCCGACCTCCCGGCTGAGCCGAGCGATGCGCTCCACCAACTGGGCGTTGCTTTCAGCCAATACGCCCTTGCGGTAAAAGATGTTGTCCTCAAAGCCCACTCGAACGTGACCGCCCATCAGGACCGCATGCAGCGCCAACGGCAGTTCCGCCGCACCAATCCCGGCCACTGACCATGTTGCTGCCGCCGGTAGCATTTCCACCAGATGCAGCAGGGTTTTCAATGTCGCCGGAGCAGCGCCGGGAACGCCCAACACAAAGTCGAAATGCAGCGGCAACGTCAGCAACCCTTGCTTTACCAGCCGCAGGGCCGTCGTAATCATGCCGGAGTCAAAGACCTCCACTTCCGGCTTCACGCCGAATTGCTGCATCGTCCTGGCGAACCGTTCGATATCTTCCGGACTGTTGACAAAGATATCGCCGCCGAAGTTTACGCTGCCGGTCGTCAATGTCGCCATCTCCGGCTTCAACGTCACTGGTTCCAGGCGCTCGGCGGCGGTCATGCCGACAGCGCCGCCGGTGGAAACCTGGATGATCACATCGCAGCGCTGACGGATCAGCCGGATGATTTCTGCGTATACCGACGCCGACTGGGTTGACGATCCGTCCGGTTTGCGGGCATGCAGATGGACGATCGACGCGCCGGCCTGCCAGGCGTCATAAGCGGCATCGGCGATCTCTGTCGGCGTGAGCGGCAGGTGGGGTTGTTCGTTTCGGGTGACTTCGGCGCCGACCAACGCGGCGGTGATGATTAACTTAGTCATGTTTGTTCCTCTGGCAGGACAACGGAACCACACAAGTACCGCTGGCCCGGCAGACAAAGACGGGATTCTCCAGCACATCGGCGGCCGAGGGTTGCTCTGCCGATGCGGCGGCAGTAATCACTTTTCTGGCCTCAAACTCCATCTTGCGCGAAGTTTTGCCGGCTGAAACAATGCGCCCCGTCGCTTCAATATAGTCGCCGGCATAAACAGGGGCCAGAAATTCCACCTTGTCATAGGCGACAAACAAACCTTCGTCGCCATCGTAACGAATCAACAGTTCAGTAGCGACATCGCCGAACAGATTCATCATTTTGGCTCCATCCACCAATCCACCGCCGTAATGGGCGTCATGCGCGCTGATCCGCAGCCGGATCAGACTCTCGATTTTTTCCACTTAGCTTCTCTCCCTTCGCTTCATTTCCTGCACCACGAACGAGGCGACATCTTCCGCGTAGGTATTGGGGCCGAAACCGGCGTCATAGCCGAGTTCCTTGGCCAGTTCATGCGAGATTCGGGGACCGCCGACCACTAGCACCAGTTTGTCCCGAACGCCTTCCGCTTCCAGCATGTCGACCAGCCGGGTCAGGTTTGCCAGATGGACATTTTTTTGCGTGACGATCTGTGACACCAGCAAGGCATCCGCATTCAGTTCCAACGCCTTGGCGACAAACTCGTCCGAACCGACCTGCGCTCCCAGATTGACGGCCTGGATTTCATGATAGCTTTCGAGACCCTTGTGGCCGTTGTAGCCTTTCATGTTCATGATCGCGTCGATACCGACCGTGTGCGCGTCGGTTTCGATGCATGCTCCGACAAAAACCAGCTTGCGGCCGAAATGTTCCTGGATGAAACGATCCACCGCTTCCTTCTTCATGGTTTCGAACTCGGCTTTGTTCACCGTCAGTCGGGACACATCGACGCTGGTCGTCATTTTTCCGTACAGGACAAAGAACGAAAACCCTTGGCCCAAGTCACGACTACAGGAGACGGACACTTCGTGCAAACCCATGGCCTCGCCGACGGCGCGTGCCGCTTCGCAGGCCAGTTCATCGTGCGGCAGCGGCAGGGTGAATGAAAACTGTACCACCCCGTCATCAAGCGTGTCGCCGTAAGGTCTGACCAGGCAGGCAGCGTCAGTTTGAGTTTGTTGCAGTGTCATCGCTTGCACCTCCCTGCATCAGGTCCGGGAACGGATTGTAATAATCGTCGTTTTTGTTAATTACGCCGGCCACGCCCTTGCCGCCATCCGGCTGCCGCGAGATTTCGGCGAACATTTTTCGACGGATCGCCTCCATCAGGCCGATCTGTTCTATTTCCGCCAGCATTTGCACCGTCTGCGCCAGAACTTCGTTGGCCCGGGCCTGGATGCGACCGGTTGGTTTGAATTCGATTTCGTCAGCCAGATGCCGCATGGTATGGAACACATAACGGGCATTTTCCAGCGCCAGATAGCGATCCTGCAAAAGCGGGGTATGGATCGCTTCCGTCATCATACCGAGCAGGTGGATGGTTTGACCGGTCATGACCGATGCCGCGTTGAACAAAGTATTCTGCACCTGACCCTTAAAAATATTGCCAGTCATGTATTTGGTCGGCGGCATATATTTCAGCGGCGCCTGCGGAAAAACCTGCCGGATCAACTGGGCATGAGCGATCTCCCACAGGAATCCGTCCTCGCTGTCCGGGTTGATTTCAAAGGCATGACCGAGGCCGATCCGCTCCGCCTTCAGGCCTGACATCAGAGCGAACTGTTCGTTGATCAACTGGGAAGCCAGCACCGTATGCGCCTGTTCATAGGCATCGGCCGTGGTCAGATAGTTGTCTTCGCCGGTGTTGATGATAATTCCGGCATAGGCGTTGACCCTGCGGGAAAAGAACTGGTCGAGAAAAGTCCGCCGCATGTTGATGTCACGGAAGATAATCCCGTACATGGAGTCGTTGAGCATCATGTCCAGCCGTTCCAACGCGCCCATGACGGCGATTTCCGGCATGCACAGGCCGGAGCAGTAGTTGGTGAGATAAATGTAGCGTCCCACCGCTTCGCCCGCCGCATCGAGCGCGCGGCGCATCAACCGGAAATTCTCCTGGGTGGCGTAAGTGCCGCCAAAGCCTTCGGTTGTCGCGCCATACGGAACATAGTCCAGCAGACTCTGGCCGGTAGTGCGGATCACGGCGATGATGTCGGCGCCCTGATGGGCCGCGGCGGTAGCCTGCTTGATGTCCTCATAGATGTTGCCGGTGGCGACGATCAGATATAGCTGAGGCGCAGACCCCTTGCCCAACCGTTGAATCATCTCTTCGCGTTGCCGGCGGTTGGCGGAAATTTTGCGACAAGCCTCGCCAGCCAGTTGCAGGGCTTTATTCTTGATTGCCTCGCGGTTGCCGTCGGGTTTCGTCAGCACCAGAGCGCCGCAGGCAACTGCCGACGCAACTTCCTGCGCAGTCATTCCCCGCCGCTCCATCGCCGCAACGACCGGCGTCACAGCGCCTTGTCCCAGCAAATCCTGCGCGAGCAGATGTTCGACGACGATATTGACCATCGGCGCGCCTTGGGCATCGACGCCGTCAATGCCGAGTAGACGCAGGCTGGCCCGTTCGATCGTGACAGTGGTCATGCCATCGACCGCCTGTTTCACCTGGCGAGCGATGTTTTGCGCCGATCCGCGGGCTTTATCGACCAGCGCCTGATCGATGATTAGTTGTGTCATCACTTTCTCTCCTGTGTTGCTAAGTTTCTTGTGAACTGACCGTAAGACTGCACCAGGTCAAACACTGGTAATGGCGCCAACGCTGCGGACATGTGATGAAAAAATTCACCGGCATCAAACGAACCGCCGGTTGGCGAGACCGGGTTGAGGGTGACTGCCAAAAGACGGATCGGTTCCACGACCCGGATGCTGCCACCGGCGGCGGCAAACCGTCGCCAATGCTCCGAAGAGCAAAATAAGGCCGCCCCGTTTCGTAGCACCAATTGAATCCGACCTTGCCGCCGACTATCCAGCAGGCTTTCCAATATCCCATCGCCGACTGCGCCGGACAATACGACAAACTCGGTCTGTTTGCCGATCAATTTCTTCAACTGGTCACCGGCAAGCAGCGAATGGCTAACGTCTAGAATGCAGGGGGTGAGGTCTTCTGGCAGTAGCGCGGTCTGATTGGCGTCGATGATCCGGCGGCAGACAGACAATAGTGATGAAGCGACTTGCGGCAATGACAGGCGATTGATTCGGTCCTGCGTTTTGGCCAGCACCAGCTCGATGCTCTGCCCCAACGCCGCTCCGGTCGACAAGACAACCGATTGAGCCAGGCCGGGAGCAGCTGGACTGACACGGTCAAGCGCCCCGTCGATCAGTGTCAGTTCGGCGCCATAGCGGACAAACAGCTCCTGAATCCTTTGGTGCTCACTGATCAGGGTCGGTCCGGCCAGTTCGACCAAGCCGCTGGTTCTGGTCCGCCCGACGATGATTTCTCCCATGGCGCTGGCGAAGCCGGTGCGCTGTACGATTTCCAGCTGGGCTTCACTGCGTTTTAGTGTTCCGGTTGCCGTTGCCAGCAGTGAACCAGCCGGCGCAAAAATGCGAGGTTTGGGCGTGAGGAATACTTCATCGCGTCGTTCCCCGTCGCGACCGATCGAGGTCAAGCCGAGTGTAAGCGAACGTTCCGCCGCCGCTTGGATCAAGTGGTTGAACGCGACCGTCTTGCCCACATTCTTGGCCATGCCGATACAGGACAGGCTGGTGGTCCGAGTCTGCTGCACCAGCGTCAGGAGTTCGCCGGCCAGGTTTTTATGTTCAGACATAGATGGTTTCGAACAACTGCCTCAGTTGGGGGCTTTCCCGCAGAAGATGCAGTGAGATCTCGGCGTGACGATGGGTATAGCCATTACCGATGATCATGTTCACATCCTTGCCCACCCCTTCGGCGCCGAGCGCCGCCGCCGTGAAACTGGTGGCCATCGAGAAGAAATAGACCGTGCCGTAATCACGCGTAGCCAACACCGAGGCCATCTCCGTTCCGGGGATATTCACGCAGTTGATCGTCACATCGGCAAGCTTACCGCCGGTAACGGCGGCTACGGCGTCCATCACCGCCACAGCGTTGGTCGCGTCCACTTCCAGCACATGATCGGCCCAGCCCAGGGCGCGGATACGCTGACAGCTCTTGGCGCTGGAACCGATACCGATGATCGTGCCGGTCACTCCGGCCCGTTTGCGGGCTTCATACATGCACAACGTGCCCGATTTTCCGCCGCCGCCGATAATGAGAACCGTGTCGCCGGGTTTGACCAGCCTGGCGGTCTGGGCAGGCGCGCCAGCCACGTCCAGCACCGCTAACGCCAGAGCATCCGGCATGTCATCTGGCAGTTTGGCGTAGATACCGGATTCGAACAACACTGCCCTGCCTTCGATTTCCACTTGATCGCGGTCGATATGCACCGCCTTGATTTTGTCGATGACCAGCGGCGTCAGTGATAATGAAACGAGTGTGGCGATCCGGTCGCCAACCTTCAGGTCCCTTTCCTGCAGGGCAGCGCCGATTGCGCTGACCCGGCCGACCAGCATACCGCCGGAACCGGTCACCGGGTTATGATGTTTGCCGCGTTTGGCGACGATGTCGAGCATGGTTTGCTTGATTTTCTCGACGTCCAGTGCGGCGGCTTTTTTGATTTGGGTGAAGCTGGCCGCATCAATGTTCAGGATATCCACATCGATCAAGATCTCGTTGTCGCAGATTTCCATGTCATTGCTGATTTTCCAGGCAGCCTGCGGCAATGTCCCAATCGGCTCGATCACGCGATGAATTCCATACGGAGAACCTTTCATCCTCTTCCACCCCTTCTAAACTTCTTGTGTTGAAATCGAGTTATTGAGAGTTATTATGACCATTTTCACTTCCCGTTGATGCACTTTTCCGTGCTGATCCCCTTATGGGGCTTGCCACACAGCTTGCAGGGTTCGTCCGGGTCGGTATAGTACTTGGGCGGCTGGGCATAAGCAAAAATATTGCCCTGATAATTGCGCAGGATCGCCTGGCTGTCGGACTGGGAAATCAGGTACTGCGGCATCACCGGGATTTTTCCGCCGCCGCCCGGGGCATCGACGACATACGTCGGCACCGCCAACCCGGTTGTATGTCCCCGTAGCGATTCGATGATCTCGATCCCGGTCGCGACCGAAGTGCGAAAATGCTCGATTCCTTCCGACAAGTCGCACTGGTACAGATAGTAGGGACGCACACGGATCTGCAGCAGTTTCTGGAACAGTTCCTTCAATACATTGGGGCAGTCGTTGATGCCTGTGAGCAGTACGCTCTGATTGCCCAGCGGGAACCCGGCATCGGCCAGCCGTTCACAGGCGGCCTTGGCGGCATCGGTAAGTTCCTTGGGATGATTGAAATGGACATTGACGAACAGGGGGTTGTATTTTTTCAGCATGGCGCACAATTCCGGCGTGATCCGCTGTGGCAGCACAACCGGCGTCCGTGTTCCCAGGCGGATGATCTCCACATGCGGAATGGCGCGCAGTTTTTTCAATACGTTTTCCAGCAGCTCATCCGAAACCAGCAACGCGTCGCCGCCTGACAGCACTACGTCCCTGACTGCGGGTGTCTGACGGATATAATCGATACAAGCGTCAATCTGCTTGATCGTTCGCGCCTTGTCAGTCGCGCCCGCCAACCGGCGGCGGGTGCAGAAACGGCAATACATCGAACATTGGTCGGTGAGCAGCAGCAAAACCCGGTCCGGGTAGCGGTGAGTCAAACCGGAAGTCGGCGAATCGACCTCTTCATGCAACGGGTCCGCCATGTCCGATTTTGCCCGGTGCAACTCTTTCGCGGTTGGCACGGCCTGGCTGCGGATCGGGCAATTTGTGTCCCGGGGATCCATCAACGCTGCATAGTGCGGTGTAATCGCCATACGCAGGGTCTGCAGGCACTGCTCGACGCCTTCCTCTTCTTCCGGCGACAGCTCGATGACTTGTTTCAGTTGATCCTTACTGACGATCCGGTTGCGAACCTGCCATTGCCAGCTGTTCCAATCCGACTCGGATACATCCTTCCATAACGGAATCTCTTTATAGTCCCGCATCCTGACAACGCCTTCCTCTCGCTTGTACTTTTTGTTGAAAAACAGATTAGTTCGAAATATATCAGAATCCAATTGCATTATATAGGTTTTTAGGCTATACTTCATCGTACGGCGAGGATGAAACGAAGAGCAATTTTTTATACATTTTGTACATAACAGTCATTTCTCATCAGGATAATGGGCATAGAAAAACCGCGGCAGTCGCCAAAAAGCCGACCCGCGTTTCAAAGCGAAGATTCTGTTTCAAAAGGAGTGATGCAAATGGGCCTGACCGTAAATGACATCCTGAAAATCGACGCGATGGAAACGGCAAAGATCATTGCGGGACAAGAGGGGCTGGACCGCGAGATCGTCTGGGTCACCGTCATCGAAGTGCTTGATGAGATTCATCTGCTGCAAAAAGGCGAGTTGCTGATCACAACAGCCTTCGGCTTGAGCGATACGCCCCGTTTGACGGAAGAACTGATCCCCCGCCTGGTCGAAAGAAAACTGGCTGGACTGGCGATCCAGACCGGCTATTATCTGACGGAAATACCCGACTTGATCATCCGGCAATGCAACCGTTATCATTTCCCGCTGATCGAGTTGCCCAAACCGCTCAAATTTTCCGAACTGACCATGGCGATCACCAAACGGATCATCAACCGCCAGATGGAAACTCTGGAATACGCCCAACGGATACACGAGCGTCTGACGCAGGTCTTGCTGCAGAACCAGGGTTTGCCGCAAATTGCCGCAGTGTTGTCGGACTTACTGGCAGCACCGGTGCGGATCCTTGATACCCATTTCGATTTGCTGGCCGGCGCCGGGTTTGCAGAAACCTCCCGCTATCTGGAATCGTCAGCGCTGCGCGAGGAATTTCAGGTTCTACCAGCAACCCGCTTGCCCAACGCCGAACAGCCGCTGGTCCGTATTTTCGCGAGCGATACGCCGCAAAGCCCGGACCAGTACTTGCATGCCCTGATCGCCGGTCGCGATGTGTACGGCTACATTTCGGTCCTTTCCGGCAAACCGGTGCTGGAAGACATGGAAAAGATCGCAATCGCCTCGGCGGCAACGATCAGCACATTGGAGACATTGAAGGACACGGCTGTCCGGGAAGCAGAAGAACGAGTCAAGGGCGATTTCATCGACGACCTGCTGGAAAACAACGTCCTGACCGATACGATCCTGCGCCGACGCGCCAATTATCTGGGGTTCAACCTGAACAGCAAATTCGTCGTCATGACCATGCAATTCTTCTCGCTACAGTCCCGTTCACAACAGGTCAGCGAAGAGGTGTTTCAGGAAACAAAAAAGCGACTGTTTTCTTTGGTGCGGTTTTTCCTGCATTCACAACAACAGCAGGCTTTATTGAAGTACAAGAACAACAATCTGGCGGTGTTGTTGCAAATCGAACCGGAAACAACTGCAGCCGAAGAAAAAGCCGCGCTTACCAAGTTGGCGCAATCGCTGCGCAGGCAAGTCACGGCGGAAGCATCAGCGACAATCTCAGTCGGTATCGGCCGAGTGTACAAGCATTTGTCGGACATGTCCCGTAGTCTGCAGGAAGCCGAACAAGCCCTGCAAATCGGTCAGCAACTGAACAAGCAAGGGTTCGTGTTAATGTACGAGGATCTCGGACCATACAGTTTGTTCGCCGGCAAGCTCAACGAGGCGGAACTACTCGATTACTATGAACGCAGCGTGGCGGGCCTCATCGACTATGATTCCCTCCACAAACGCGAACTGATCCCGACGCTGGAATCGTTCATCCAGTGCAACAATGGCTTGAAAGAAACCGCCGACACCCTTTTCATCCACCGACACACGCTAAAATACCGTTTGCAGCGCATCCGGGAAATCAGCGGCTTTGACCCGGAAAACAGCCGCGACTTGTTTCAGTTGCAACTGGGGCTGATCCTGGCGCGACTGCTGGCAAAGATTTAGGGAACCGCTGAAATAATGGAGATTGCCTTGGATTGAGGTCGTAGAATTCGC
The DNA here is from genome assembly GCA_018434355.1 of Sporomusaceae bacterium. Classification (GTDB taxonomy): domain Bacteria; phylum Bacillota; class Negativicutes; order UBA1444; family UBA1444; genus UBA1444. The sequence continues at coordinate 74,111 of JAHDPL010000027.1, forward strand.
CGATGAAGCTGCAAAATTTGTTGAAGAAAATCAACAGGAAGTTGATTTTAGCGCATAGCGACTGGACGGAGCATTATGCGCGTCCGGCAAATTGCAGCAGCAAATCGTTGCGAATCAAGACCGCAATCTTCAGCAATCGAAATTATTCAGCGGTTCCCTAGTGATGCCAATCTGCTAGACTTTCACAAAATTAGTCGATCTGGTAGATGTCGCAGGCGGCGCCGGCGCTAAATCCCGATCGCTAATCTGCAGCGCGTCCTCCGGTCTCATCCAGGGAATCCCCTGAATGGCGCTGGTTTCTTCGTGCGTCAATATTCCGTTGTAGGTGGTCAGGCTGCGTCGGATATAGCCATCCGTGACACAGGCTTCGGCCAGACCGTTATTCATGATGTTCAAAAACATCGGCAGAGCCTCCGCCGCAATCACGACAGACGTCGAATGCGCCACGGCGCTGGGGATGTTGCTTACACAATAATGCACGACGCCGTTCACGACATAACGGGGGTTGTCGTGCGTCGTTTCATGGCTCGACTCGATCGCACCCGGATCGTCATTGCTGATGTCGACAAGTACGGAACCCGGCTCCATCAACTTCAGCATCTCTTTGGTAATCAGGAAATCTTTTCTTTGCTTGGGCCAGCGGACGCAGTTGATCACCATATCCGTCGTGGGCAGGACTTGCTGGATCGCCTCTTTGGTACAGTACAGCGTCTTGATGTCGTTCCCGTATGTTCGGCGAATATCCTGCATCACACCCAGATTCACATCCATCAGGGTGATTGAAGCGCCCAAATCGTGAAGAATTTCCAACGCTCCGCGGCCGACAATGCCGCCGCCGAGAATCAGCACGTTCATTCCCGGCGCACCGGCAAACCCGCTGACAAATTTGCCTTTGCCGCCATTGATCGTCAGCATTGATTCCAAACCAAACAAAGCGCCTTGTTTACCGGCCGCCTCGCAATTCGGCGAACCGTTGCGATGACTGTCTTCGGCGGTGATCGCCGTCACTTTTTTCTTCAGCAGCGCCTGCACTTCTTCCGGATGCGCCGCCGGATGGATGCAGCAGTAAACGATCTGGCCTTCTCTGAGCAGTTCGTATTCCGACTGCTCAATTTCTTTTACCTTCACGACAAAATCGCATTGACGATAAATCTCTTCCGCAGTAGCGCACAATTCAGCCCCGGCTTTTTGATATGCCTGATCGGCAAATCCGGCCGCCTGGCCGCAGCCGCTCTGCACATAGACCTGGTGGCCGTTTTCAAGGATCGTCGCTACCTCGAGCGGTGTCAGCATCACTCTGTTCTCGCCGTGCTTGATGTCTTTCAATACGCCCAAAATCATCTTATTTTCCAACCTCCTGATTGCATAATGTGCATGCAACAAAATGTTCTTTGGCAACTTCTTTCAACTCAATATCGCGTCCCGTGCATTTTTCCGAGACATAGTCGCAGCGGGCGGCAAACCGACAACCCGGCTTGACGTTGATCGGGCTGGAAATTTCTCCTTTGATCAGGACAAATTCTTCATCCCGTTTGGAAATATCCGGTTCCGGGATCGCCGATAACAAGGCTTTCGTATAGGGATGCAGCGGATTGGTGAACAGCTCGTCCGACGCAGCCATTTCGACGCATTTTCCCAGATACATGACCATGATCTTGTTGGAAATATGCTTTACCACACTCAAATCATGCGTAACAAACATATAGGTAAGACCCAGTTCATCGGCCAGATCCATCAACAGGTTCAGGATCTGGGCCTGAATCGACACATCCAGGGCCGATACCGGCTCATCACACACAATGAACTTCGGGTTCAGCGACAAGGCGCGGGCGATGCCGATGCGTTGGCGGCGTCCTCCGTCGAGTTCGTGCGGATACGAGTTGGCATATCGTCTGGCCAGGCCGACCAAGTCCATCAATTCGGCCGCCCGGTTATAAATCGCGCTTTTGCTCGGAAAGGTATTGTGGATGAACATATATTCGGCGATCACTTCAACGACCGACTTGCGCGGGTCGATGCTGGAGTAAGGGTCCTGAAAGATGATTTGCAGGTCTTTTCTGAGTTCACGCATTTTGCCCGACTTCAGCTTGGTAATGTCAACGCCGTTATACAAGATTTGCCCGGATGTCGGCTCGATCAGCCGCAGGATCGTTCTTCCCAACGTACTCTTGCCACAGCCTGATTCGCCGACCACGCCGATCGTTTCGCCGGAATAAACCTTCATATTGATACCGTCCACCGCGTGGAGAAGCGCGCCGCCGTTCAGCTTGAACAGTTTTTTCAAGTTTACGGTCTCAATCAATGGGGTTCTTGCAGAATCCATCTTATTCTCCCTCCTGCGGCGCCGGCGCGGCGGACGAGTCGGCAAACAGATGGCAAAGCAGCGTATGCGTGCCTTCAATCACCTGTTTGGGGCGCTCATTGATGCAGATGTCCATACAATGCTGGCAGCGCGGAGCGAAACAGCAGCCTTTCGGCAAATTGGACGGGTCAGGCATCAACCCTTGAATCGGTTTTAACCGGTTTGAACGCGTGTTCAAACTGGGAATCGAATCGAACAAGCCTTGCGTGTACGGATGGCGTTTTTCTCCTGTAAACAAGTCAAACACCGTGCCGGATTCGACAATTTGCCCGGCATACATCACAGCCACGTCGTCGCAAATCTTGGCAACGATCCCTAAATCATGCGTAATCATCAACATGGATGTGCCGATCCGGTCCCGCAGTTCTCTGATCATCATCAATACCTGGGCCTGAATGGTGACATCAAGCGCAGTGGTCGGTTCATCGGCAATCAGCAGGTCCGGTTCGCAAACCAAGGCCATGGCGATGACCACCCGCTGTTTCATGCCGCCGGAGAACTGGTGTGGATACTCGTTTTTGCGGCTGGGCAGGATGCCCACCATCGACAGGGCGGTTTCGACCCGTTGATCGACTTCGTCGTTGCTTAAGTTCGCATTGTGAAGCTTGATCGCTTCGGCAATCTGTTCCCGTACTGTCATCACAGGGTTCAGGCTGGTCATCGGATCCTGGAAGACCATCGCGATGCGGTTGCCTCTCACTTTGCGCATTTCCAGCGGCGACAACTTTAGCAATTCTTGCCTATCGAAGTGAATTTCGCCGCTTAAAATCTTGCCTGTCTTCTCAGGCAACAGTCGCATGATCGAAAGTGCGGTCGTTGTTTTGCCGGCGCCGGTTTCCCCTACCAACCCAAGCGTTTTCCCCTTGTTGATCTTTAAATCAATTCCATTGATCGCTTCGACGGTTTCCAAATCGGTTTGATAAATAACCCGCAGGTTTTTTATATCTAAAATCAAATCATTCTTCATATACTACATCCTTCTCCCATGCAGCGCTATGACTTCAGTTTCGGGTCCAACGCGTCACGCAGACCATCGCCGATTAGATTGATCGAAGAGGCTGACACCACAATCGCCACTGCAGGAAAAAACATCAAGTGAGGCGCCGCTCGCATGAATTCGCGCGCCTCAGCCAGCATCAGCCCCCATGCCGGGGCGGGCGGCGGCATTCCCAGACCCAGGAAGCTAAGCGTCGATTCATAGAGGATGATTTTAGCGACATTCAACGTGGTGTTGACGATGATAACGCCCATCGCGTTCGGCAGGATATGGGTCAGGATGATCCGGGTACTGCCTGATCCGCCGGCTTTGGCGGCTTCAACATAATCCTGTTCGGCCAGGTTCAAAACCTGGGAACGCACCAAACGCACATAATTGGTGAAATAGGCCAACGTAAGCGCAATCAGCAAGTTTTGAAAATTTGCTCCCAACGCGAATACCACTGCCATGGTGAACAAAATATCCGGAATCGACATGAAAATATCGAGTGACCGCATGATCACGCCGTCCACCCTGCCGCCGAAGTAACCCGCAATCGCGCCGAGTGTGCTGCCGATCAAGCAGGAACTTGCTGTTGCCAGCAAAGCAACCATCAACGAAGTTCTGCCACCGTACAGAACCCTGGCAAATACGTCCCGCCCGTAAGAATCGGTACCGAACAGATGCTCCGACGAAGGCGGTTGATTGATCTGGGAAAAGACGCCTTTTGTTGCCGCTGAGTAAGGAACGATGAAATTCGCGCCGGCAAGCAGAATGAGGATAAACGAAAACAAGACTAGGCCGATGACCGCACCTTTGTTTTTCTTATAGCGACGCCAGACTTCTTTCGCCTGACTTTGCTTTTTGAAGACTATTTTGTCTGGTGTCTGGACAGTTGCTTGCGACATGCCGTTTTCCACCAAATCACCCCTTAACTCGCGCGTACTTGGCTCGGATACGCGGATCAATATATGCATAAATCAAATCGACCAACAGCATGACCACTGTAAAACAGACCGAAATCAATATGGTACCGGCAATAATAACCGGTTCATCCTTATAGGTAATCCGGTCGACAATCAGGCTGCCGATGCCGGGAATCGAAAACAGTTTCTCGGCGACAACCGCGCCACAAATCAGATTGCCCAGGCTCATACCGACATTCGTCACTACCGGCAACAGTGCATTGTGAAGGGCATGCTTCCAAATCACCGTATGCTCGGAAGCCCCTTTGGCCCGTGCGGTTCGCACGTAATCCTGACGGATCGACTCCAACATGGAAGATTTGGTAAAACGCAAGTTAAATGCAGCAGGCGGAATCGAGACAGCGAGCGCCGGCATGATAAAACTGCTGAACGATTCAATGCCGTATGAAGGAAGCCAATTCAATTGCAAAGAAAAAGCGTACAAGAGCAGCATACCCAAAACAAAAGACGGAATCGCCGCAATAAAGAAAGCGATCAAGGATGGAATCGTATCCCAGAGCGAGTATTGCCGCACCGCCGTATAAATGCCAAACGGTATGCCAATTAACGAGGACAGGACAATCCCGATAAAAGCCAGACTGACAGTCACTTTATAGCGTGGCCATATCTCTTCAAAGACCGATTGCTTAGTGAAATAAGACACGCCGAAATCCTGTTCGACCACCATTTTATATACGTATCGAACATATTTTTCCATGAATGGCAGGTCATATCCCAGCTGGCGGTTCAATTCATCCACCTGGGCCTGTGACGCCGCATCACCAAGCAGAATCCTGGCCGGATCACCCGGAGTCATGCTCATAACCAAAAAAAGAATAAAAATTACGCCCAATACGGAAGGAATCAAAAACAGCAACCTGTTGATGACATATCTATACATTCATCGTCCTCCCTCACAAGTAGCAAAAAGCTTAATTGCCAGGTAGAAAACGTTAGGCTGCCTTTGAAAAGACAGCCTATCCGTTTATCACTTCAGTTGGCTATTGGTTTATTTTTGCCAAGAGAATTCTTTCACTTTGTAGTAGGTCGGCACCGGTTTGCCGATATTTAAGCCTTTGGCCCAGACGATGGCCACCGGACGATGGATCAGCGGGTTAATCGTCGCTGTGTCCATGATGATTTTCCAAAGCTCGGTGTAATGTTTTAACCGCTCGCTGTTCTCAGACGCGGCCGCACCTTGTTCAACCAGCTTCTCAATCCGCTGCCAGTCAAACTTGCCATCCTTGTATTTGACTAGATACATGCCTTTGGACTCGCTGTGGACTTGTTGACGAATGTTATTGAAGTCAAAGTTGTTGGAATCGGAAAAAACAGCAATGTCATAATTCTGCGAATACATTTTGGGGGTGATGATCGCATTCTCAGCAATTTGAACATTGGCTTTGATACCGACATCCGCCAGGTTCGACTGAATGACCTGTGCGATTCTGCCGTTGAACGATGTTGGCGACGGATAAGAAATGATCGTGCCTACTTCCACTCCGTTCGGGAAGCCGGCTTCTTTGAGCAGTTCTTTTGCTTTCGCCTGATTGAACTTATAGGTTTCGAAACCAGTTACCGGTGAAGTCGGAACATATTCGTTCGGCATGTAAGTGATGGCCGGCATGCCCATTCCGCCTGCCATCGCCTTATTGATATCGTCTTTGTTGACCGCGTAGAAAATGGCCTGACGCACTTTATCATTGGCAAGAATGCTGTTATTGGTAGGTGACTGATAGTTCACCGCCATGAAGTGAATATTGTTGCCCTTGATCATTACGTTGTTTTCCGGGCCTGCCTCGGCTTTCAGAGTATCCCAGTTCGACAACGATGCATCTTCCAGGTAATCCAGCTCTTTGTTGCGGAACGCCACTTGTACCGTCGCATCATCGGAAATTACTCGGTATTCGACTTTTTTTATCTTCGGCGCGCCGCCCCAGTATTGCTCGAATGCCTGGAGTTTGACGCCGGTGGCTACTGCGTATTCCGTCGGGAAATACGGCCCGGTGCCTGCTTTGCTCGGCACGGTGCCAAACTTATCGCCCAAGGAGGTTACTTCTTTCTCGTTCATAATTTTCAGCGAGGAAAAAGTGTGAACGATTGGCGCGTAGGCTTCGGACAGGGTGATCTTGACTGTGGAATCGTTCACAGCCGACACATTATTGATTTTTGCGGTCAGATAGCCGAATCGCGGGTCCTTCTTGGCGCGATTGTAAGTAAACACGACATCGGAGGCCTTCAGCGGCTCACCGTTATGGAACTTAACCCCATCTCGGAGTGTAATCGTGTATTCCTTCTTATCGGCGCTAAGTTTGACGTCTTTAGCCAGTTCCATGTAATAACCGTTCTTGGATTCGTCAATTCCGTAAAGGCCTTCGTAAATTTGCGTCCATACTTTGACATCGCGGGTTGCGGTCGTGTTTTGAGGATTCAATGAAGAAAGGGAAGATGGCAGTCTAAGTTTTAATACTTTCTCCGCCGGAGCAGCCGGAGCCGAGCTTTTAGGAGCTGATGAACAGCCGGCCAATAACAGACAAGCAACGAGGACTAACGAAATTGCCAGTAAACCTTTTCTTTTCATTCTATAATCTCCTTCATATCGATTATTGGGTCAGCGGTTCTTAGCCTCCTGCAGCTACAATGCAATTCTGCCGCAATCCCCCTCTCAGTTTCTTACTTCTCAATTATATTTTGTTGTAATTACAACGTCAATATAAAATTGTTGTATAAATTACAATTTTATAATAAATTTATGGTATACTTAGCCAAGATAGGATTTTCATGAAATTGGAGGCGTATTCATTGACCGCCGCAAATCTCAAACTCAACACCAAACAAGCCTTTATTCAACACATCCTTGACAAACAGGACGACTATACAAAAGTATACCGCAAATTGGCCAACGTCCTATTGAACCGGTTTGTTGACGTAGCCTTCATGACTGCGCAACAATGGGCTGTCAGCGTCGATACTTCGGAAGTATCAGTCATCCGGTTTGTCAGGTTTCTTGGCTTTAACGGCTATCCTGAGTTTGCGGAAAATCTACGGCAAATAATTCGCAACGAAATGACCATGGTCAATTACGCTGAGCTATCGATTAACAAGCGTTCAAACAAACAGGCCGAGGACGACAATCTACTGCTTGACATCATCAAGACGGAAGAACAGAATTTCAATGAACTGATTGCCAAGTTCTCGCCTCAGACGATGGCGGAAGTCATCGTCTTGCTGAACAACGCAGAGCGGCTCGTCATCATCGGCTTGCGTTCTTCGGCCGCGTTGGCCACATACAGCAGCTATATGTTCATGCGTGCACTCGGCAAAGAAACCATCACCATCAACGATAGCGGCGAGCATATGTATGATTGCCTGTTACCGTTGGAAAACAAAAAAGCGGTCGTCATTGCCTTTGGCTATCCTAGGTATCCGGCCAAAACGCTGGACCTGGTCCGACATTTAAAAGCATTTAACTTTCCGGTCATTTCGATCACCGGAGATGAACTATCCCCCCTGGTTGGCTTGTCGGACCATGTGATCTATGCTCCATCACACTCAGTGTCCTTTACCGATTCCATGGGCGCCGCCACTGTGATCATCAACACAATCGTACTTGAATATATGAACAAATTCCACGAGAAATCCCTCGACAGGATAAAACAGTTTGAAACGCTGGCCTCAGAAAAAAACTACTACTGGAAGGGTTAGGCAACCGACATAGAAAGAAGCGACGGGTTCGATTCAATCGAACCCGTCTCACTTTAAGTTTACTTCCCTCTTCTTAACAATATTGCCGTTCCGTCGTGATCTCCTGTGGTCATTGATTCATTTGGTGAAAACGCATTCTCCATGGCAACGGCTCCGACGATCGAATAGCGACCGCTGGCCTTCATCCGGGCCGCAAAATCCTGCTTGGCCGTTTCAAAGGACGCATAAACATGGCGGATTTCGGAAAACAAGTTGATGGACTCCCTACTGAGGGCTCCGGCAAAATAATAGCGACCGGCGAAAAAATGCGGCCCGAAAATGCGACCGTGATTGTTGGGCAAAATATACATTGCATTAGAAAATGCGTGGTTCTCTTGCCGTGGCAATTGCGGATATACTATGTTGCCTAGTTGACCCCGATAGTCGCTGGAATGGCCGCGCCGACTCAGGTAACCAATGGCTTCGCAGCTTTCCAGCAGATATTGCACCGCTGCCTCTGGTGTCGCGGCAATTTCATCCACAATAATCACATTGATCGGCTCCTGCATCATCTTGCCCTGAAACTTCTGCCCCAGCCAATTCGCCGGAACCTCCCGTCCCGTCATAAGCCATCGACCAACTTGCAGTCCTTCCGGCAAATGGGTCTGCTCCATCGTCGGTAATGTTTGCGATACCGGAGTTGTCAGCCAAAGAACGCCGTAACTGATTAAAATACCCGCAAACAAAACAACGATAGTGATCAATAGTTTTCTCACGATGTCGGCCTCCATCATGTTGATTTCCGCTCGTTCCCTTATGATAATTCCCTGTTTTTTCAACAACTCCTTGTTTCAGCGCAATAACCGACTGAACTCGCAAAACTCCCGTTTGCCTTTTCGCAAACGGGAGTTTTCGTGACGGTGCATATCAATAATGGACTTAGAACATCCCAACCCACTGCCAATAGGTCATCGCGCACAAGGCATATACTAGGCAACCGATGGCGCAGACCACCACGCCGACCTTCGGGAAGTCCTCCACCCGCATCTTTCCAGTTCCATAAATCAGGATGTTAGGCAGCGTATTATAGAACATCAGTAGAGGATAGCCGCCGATAATCATGCCGGCAGGTAGCGCCAGCACCATCGGAGGAATGTTTGCCGCCTGAGCCATCGCCAGCACGATCGGAATAAACGCGGTAGCCATGGCCGTCGTGCCGACAAACAGGATATGCATGTATTGAATAATGAACATCAGAACAATAAGGATTACCAACATCGAAGAACCAGCCAGTCCCAGCGCATTGAAGATGCTGACAGCCAGCCACTTGGCTGCGCCGGTCTTCATCAGGATGTCGCCGAGTGAAATCCCCCCGCCAGCGACCAAGATGATCTGCCAGGAAATCCCCTTGTTCGCATCATTCCAGTCCATCACGCCGAACTTGGGCAGGAAAAACAGGCCCGATACTGCCAAACAAGCTGTTGTCGGATCAATTTTCGTCCATTTTCCGGTCGCCCACAGGATTACGACCAGAACGAAAACCGAAAGTGCACGCCACTCAGGTGAAGTCATCGCTCCCATCGAGCTGAGTTTGTTGTGGATGTACTGCGTACCGCCAGGAATCTCTTTTTGTTCCGGTGGATATATCCATTGGATAAAAGCCCAGGTCACAAATGTCATCAACAAGGCCGGCGGAAATCCGTAGAGCAGCCAGTCGGTATAGGTAATCAGCGGTCCGCCCGCCTTGACGATAAAATCGATCGTCACCGGGTTCGGCACCGTTGCGGTCAGAATTCCGGCTCCGATCGTGGCATTGGTGAACGCCAGTGTCAGCAGCAGATTAATGGCAAACTTGGAGCGGCCTTCGGTTTTGAATAAGTCAATGATACTGATGCACACAGGCAGCAAGATTGCCGTTCGGGCCGTGGAGGAAGGAACCAAAAATGCCAAACAGATATTGGCCATCATCACACCGAGCGTAATATTGCGGGCCGATCCACCAATCATCGCCAAAATCTTATATGTGATGCGTTCCGCCAGCTTGGTTTTCACCATCGCAGTGGCAAGCAAAAACGCCCCGACAATCAGATAGACAGACGAAGATGCAAAACCTTCCAGAGCGACTTTCAAATTGACGACTCCCAGCAATACTGCAGCAGGAACGATCAGCAAACTGGTGATTGGAAGGGGCAGTGCTTCGGTAAGATAAAGTACGAATACGCCGGAAAACAAGGATAACGCCTTTTGTCCGGCAATCGAAAGACCTTTTTGAGCAGGCATGAACCAAACGATGAGCATACAGATGATAGCAAGGGGAAGTCCGATTTTTTGACGAATCTCATCGATGCGGCTGTTTCCAGGAGCACTCATGTTTTTGCCTCCAATTCTAATTTTTGCCTTGTTTTTGCCAAAGGGATCCTTGTTTCCTATTTGCTCTGCACTGCGATGTCGCAACAGCGGCCTGCCTTTAATACCGAACTGGCGGTGTCATGACCGACCATCGTTTGCACCTGTTTACCAAGTTCAATCAATTTTTCCTGGTCATAGCCGGTTGAGATTCCCATCTCTTCCAGCATGTGCACCAAGTCTTCCGTCGCGATATTGCCGGATGCACCCGGAGCGAACGGACAGCCGCCCAGACCGGCGAAGCAGGCGTCGTAACGGTCTACCCCTGCCAATAAGCCGGCAACCACGTTGGACAGTCCCATGCCACGTGTATCGTGGAAGTGCAGTACCCAGGTCACGTCAGGAAGCCGAAGCCGCGCAGCCGTAACATAGTCATAGACCTGTTTGGGATTTGCCATCCCAGTCGTATCCGACAAGGAAAGTTCCTTGATACCGATTTTTCGGAAACAGTCAGCAACTGAGAGTACCTGTTGCAAGGGCACCGGTTTTCCATCAAACGGACAACCGAATGCAGTAGAAATTGCGCCGGAAAGCTCAATCTGATTGGCAGCGGCAAATTCGGCGTATTCAGCGAACGAGCTCACCACTTCTTCCGGCGTCCGGTTCAGGTTGCTTATGGAATGAGCCGGACTGGCCGAAGCGGTAATCTTTGCCTTCATGATGCCGGCGGCATCAGCCCGTTCCAAACCCTTCTGATTCATCACCAGCGCCCGATACTCAACACCTGGTTCACGGTGAATCCGCCGGGCCACTTCATCAGTATCCGCCATCTGCGGGACTGCTTTGGGATGCACGAAGGAACCGATTTCTACGATTTTGGCGCCAGCCTGCACCGATTTTTCGATCAGCTCGACCTTCTGTTCGACCGATAGAAGCTTTTTTTCATTTTGCAACCCGTCACGCGGTCCCACTTCGCAAACGATAACCTTGGCCGGCCAGTTCATCAAATCACCTCCTGGCGTTTCAGTTCTACCAAGTCAGCGGCCGCAAGACCCAACAGTTCGCCATAAACCTCGGCATTGTGGGCGCCGAGCGCCGGGCCGGCCCATTTTATTTCACCGGGTGTCTCACTGAATACCGGCACGACCCCCGGCATTTTTACCGTTCCCATCGGTGCGTAGGGGACTTCCACAATATTGTTGCGCGCCGCATAATGCGGATCTTCGAAAATGTCGGCAATGCTGTAAACCAGATTCACCGGCACGCCGGCCTCATCGACAATTCGTTTAAGGTCCACATAATCAAGCGAAGCAATCCAGTCGCTCACGACCACATTCATTGCAGCATCATTTGCCACTCGGTTCTTCATGCTGCAAAAGCGCGGATCTGTTAAAAGTTCCGGTCGCTGCATCGCACGGGTCAGATATTCGTAAGTCCGATCAGTACTGCACACCAGTACTACCCATTTTCCGTCTTTGGTCTCATAGGTGCCGCCGGGACTGGAAGTACCGCTCAGTTTTGGCGTTCGCTCTTTGATCACGCCATTTTTGTGGAAATCGGCAACCGGAATCTCCATCATCCGGAAGATGCTTTCATACAAGCTCACGTCGATTTCTTGTGGCTTGCCTGACAGGCAATCGCGATGATACAGCGCCATCATCGTCGACATCGCCGCATACAGTCCACTGATATAATCGGCCAGGGAAAATGACGGACTGACTGGCGGGCGATCTTTGTAACCTGTGATGTAGGTCATGCCGGAAAAAGCGGTCGCCGGCGTACCAAAACCCGCTACCATTGCATTGGGTCCGGTCTGTCCATAACCAGTAACGCGGGTAACGATGATCTTGGGGTTAGCCTGCTTCATCGCCTCATAGCTCAGCCCCCATTTGTCCAGCGTACCGGTGCGGAAGTTTTCAATCACTACATCACATTGTTTGATCAGTTCCAAACAAAGTTCCTTGCCTTTGGCCTTGCGCAGGTCCAAAGTGATGCATCGCTTGTTACGACCCATGGCAGCCCAACGCATTGGTTCCCCTTTATGATAGGGGCCGAGCGCCCGAAACGGATCGCCGCCTTCCGGTTGTTCCACTTTGATGACATCCGCGCCAAAATCGGCCATCAATCCGGCAGCAAACGGCGCTGCAATGACCGTTGACAAATCGAGTACCCGAACTCCTCTTAACATACTCAAATCCATCTCTCCTTTTTCACTAGATGAAATACGATTCTATTTAATAAAAAAATATCATATTTTTCCGCACAGTGCAATAGGTTTTCAAAATCTCTTGATTGTTTTGTCATTTTGCAAAAAAAAGGGGCTCTATGGCATAATGACGAATACTATTAAAGATTATTGTGGAAATATTTGAAACCTCAGGAGGATCGCATGGTTAAAGCAGAGGACCAGGGACAGTCGGCCGCCGGACTACGGACATTGGAACGGGGCCTCGACATCCTCGACTTATTCGGCCAGGGGGCATTAAAACTTTCACTGTCCGAAATCGCTGAAAAAATCAATCTGACACCCAGTACCACCTCAAGGTTATTGCACACCCTAAATTTGCGGGGCTACGTGTCACGAGACGAGGAAACGAAGAAGTTCAGCATCGGCCCTCAAGCTTTGCGTTTCAGCGTTTCGTCGTTCCGAACCTTTGACCTTCGCAAAATAGCCGCGCCGTTTTTGCAGTCGCTGCACCGGAAATACAATGAAAGTGTCAGCCTTTACATCCTGCTCGATGGTCACCGGGTATGCATCGACCGGTTGGAGACCAGTCACGCACTCAGGCATGTGGTCAATGTTGGCGACCGGTTGCCGCTACCTCGTGGTGCAGGTGGCAAGGTATTATTGGCCTGGTTATCGAACGAAGAACGCAAAAAAATACCGGAGGCAGATGCCGTACCGGTCGGTGAACTAGATAAAATCCGTAAACAGGGTTATGCCATCAGTCTGGGGGAACGCGATCAAGGGGTTAGCGCGATTTCAGCGCCGATCTTTGACGCGTCCGGACGCATTTTGTGCGCGCTGGCGGTAGCTGGACCGATCGTGCGCCTGAGCCCGGAAGTCCTGGCAGATATGGCTCCGGACGTAGTGGAAACAGCCCGGAAAATTTCGGCCGCCCTCGGACACGCATAGCACGATTAATAACGGGCGGGGAAATACGGATAATAAACACACAGGCTGTCGCAAGTGAAGGGGAAGCCTACTTGAGACAGCCTTCTTTATGCCGATTAACCTTACATCAAGTTCGCACTTCTATACAGATGGCCGTGGCATCATCCTGCGCCTTGTCAGTCGCCTCACCTTCATCAAACAATCGACACACCTGGTTCGCCTGCACCTCGCCCCAAGCATGCTCTCGATCGAAAATATCACTGATTCCGTCTGTCATGAAACAGATCGCATCGCCCTTTCGGATAGGCTGCCGATTCAGCTCAAACTGCTCATCCTCACAAATTCCCAGATACATCCCTGGCACATCGATTCTGTCGCCGTTCAGCAAGAAATGGTTGATGCCTGCCGCAGCATAACGCAGCTCAGAGTTAGCAAAATCCAGTTCAAACCCAATGGCCGCCGCGAACGTACTTTCGTCGATATACTGAGGAATCCGCCGGTTCAGCCAGACCAACCGTTTCGACAAATCAACATCCCGCGGCAAATCCATCACCTGATGCAAAAGAACGTTGACCGCTGCCGTCTGCAATGCAGTCGCCATGCCATGCCCGGTAATATCGATCAAAAATCCCCGCAATAGCTTGCCAGGTTGATCCCATTCCAAGTAGTAGACATCCCCGCTGACAAAGCCCTGCGGCGCAAAGACGGTAGTGATCTGAAAACAGTCAGCGCGCGGAATCGCCGGCAACAAAGCCCGTTGCACCTGCGCCGCCAACGCAAGGTCTTTGTGAAGTTGCTGCTGTCGTTGCCGTTCCTGCGTCACGTCGCGCAGCGTGGTCAGCTGATATTGCCTGCCGACAATCTCGATCCGGGTACCGGTTCGTTCAACCAGCCGGGTTCCTCCGTCAAGGGTACGGATTCTGCGCAGGGCCGGATGCAGCACACCGGTGGTGTACATTTCTTCCAGAGAAAGCCTCACGTCGACCGCTTCTTCTGCCGCCAAATCCAATAAATACAGCGGTCTTTCCAGTGGAAAACCATAGCCGGTCATTTTTTCGAAAGCGGCGTTAGCTTCAACGATTTCCAGCGTTTCCAGGTCAAACAGGAACACCGCATCATACGCCTGCATCATTAAGCTACGATAACGCTGCTCGGTTTCCTTCATCCGGGTCAGATAATATGTAGCCTTGTCCAACACCTGATTGAACGTCCTGGTCAACTTGCCAAACTCAGCGCCGCCAACGTCCGGGATACGATAAGCAGGCGAATTCTCAACGTCGACCCGGCCAACACTTTCATCGAGCGCAAATAGTGGCGTAACGACAAAGCGGCTCAAGAGAAAGAACAGAACTGATAAAAGCGCGACTGCGCTACCCAACGTATAGATGAAAGCCCGTTTGAGTTGTTCATCGGTTTTCAAAAACGACTCCAGCGATATGAAACTGCCCAGTATCCAATTCGTCCCCACCAGCGGTTGAAATGCGACAACACCATTCCTGCCATTCATGCGATACGGGAAAACGCCGGCGGAATCGTTGCGGCCCATGTCCAATAGTGTTTGAATCTCGTGATTCCTGGCTGCCGATTCTTCAACCGGTTCAGCAGGACGATTCCCGCCTTGCTCCGTCTGCGCCAAAAACTTGCGGTTACCATCCAGCAAAAATGCGAATTCCGTCGGTTCTTTGGTTGCTTGCACCATCCGCACGACCGTTCGCACCGAAACATCACCGCCGATTACCCCTAGCAGAGTTCCATCTGCAGAATACACCGGTTTGGCAATCGTCACGATGACATCGTCCCTGCTAGCGTTCAGGAATGCTTCGGTAATTACCAGCTTATTCTGCACCAAAGACACTACATACCAAGGCCGGCGGCGCAGATCAAAACCGGGCGGTGGTTGCCAACCACTTGCATTCAGCATTCGATTGTCGACACCGCCAAAGTATAGCGAAGAAAATTCCGGGTTATTCTTTAGCACTACCTTCAAATAGGTCAGGGCTTGACTTTCCTGCCCCTGGAGCAAAGCAAGCATGTTGCCGGCATCATGAATCACTTTCGTCTTTCCAGCCAACCAGCCTTCAATTTCATTTTTCAATGCAAGCGCAGACAAATCGGCGATCTTTTTGGCGCCATCCTGCGCCAGCGACCGCGAGTAAACGTATTGCGCATACAGCCCGATGGAAATCACCAGAATAACGACTGCCATCAGGAGAGAAAACTTGAGATAAAGGTTGCGACGACCAAACATCTAAGTGTCCCTTCCTTACATATTAGGCCAACAGTATTTCTATACCGTCAAGGGTGTAGCTAATTTTGCGCGCGATACTGTATAGACAGTCCAATCGCTTCCTCCCGGGGAACCGGCTGGCTGAACACATAGCCTTGCACTATATCGCAGCCGATCTGTTCGAGTTTTGCCAGCTGCGCCTCGGTCTCCACTCCCTCTGCCACCACATGCAAGCTCAGCACATGCGCCATGTCGATGATCGAGCGGATGAACCCTTCCTGCACCCGGTCCGCCAGAATCCTGTCAATGAACGATTTGTCCACCTTGAGCGTCTTGACCGGCAGGTTCCGCAAATAGGTGAGCGAAGAATATCCTGTGCCGAAATCATCCAACGAAAGGCGAACCCCCAACGAACTGAGCGCCATTAAGGTTTTCGTGCTGCTCTCCAATGATTCGATCAGCACATTTTCGGTGATTTCGATTTCGATTTGCCCTGGCTCGATTGCCGCTTCCTGGATACTGCGGCGCACAATCTCGACAAAATCGGCTGCTGCCAGCTGGCGGGGCGAAACGTTCACAGCCACAAAGACTTCGCTGCGATCCATCTCTGACAAGGTTCGAGCAAACCGGCACGCTTCGCCGACCACCCATTCCCCCAGCGACAGAATGATGCCGCTCTGTTCGGCCAGAGGAATAAAAAAGCAGGGCGGTACAACCCCGTGTTGCTTACTGTACCAACGCAGCAGCGCCTCAAATCCGATGATCTTTTTGCTGCCAAGCGCGACCAACGGTTGGAAATGCAGACAAAGTTCGTCACTTTCCAGCGCCCTGCGCAAACTGTTGGTCAACACCATCTTGTGATAGGCGTCTTTTGTCATTTCCGGTTCATAGAAACGCCAGCAGTTTTTTCCGCATGCCTTGGCTGCATACATGGCCACATCGGCATTCTTTAAAATTTCCTCAACTTCGTCGCCATCCGCCGGATACAGCGTCACTCCAACGCTTGAAGTCATTTGAATCGTTTGACCGCCAACTTCGAATTCGCGGCGGATTCCCCCGACTAGCCGGTTGGCGACTTCCGAAATTCGTCGCGGATCTGCTTCGCCGGACAGGATGACAACGAATTCATCGCCACCGACCCTGGCGACAAACGCCCCTTGCCCCAGTGCCCGCACAATATCCTGTGAAGCGGCAATGATGACACTATCGCCGCTGGTGTGACCGAAGTGATCGTTTACCACCTTCAAGTCATCCAGGTCAATGAACAGCACGGCGCCTGCCGCTTCGCCGTTTCTTGCCCTATCCATCTCTTCTTCCAGTCGTTTGTTAAGATGAGCGCGATTCGGCAAGCCGGTCAATACATCATGATAGGCCTGATAACGCGTTTGCTGGTGCGCAAGGGCATTTTTTACGGCAATGGCAGCAACCGTCGCAAACTGCTCCAAAATCGCCAACATTTCCTTATCGATGGTAACCTTCTCGCCATAGGCGGCAAAGCCGATACTGCCGATGGTCTTGCCGCCCACATGGAGCGGCGCCTGAATAGTTGAGCTCAAGTTTTCATGAAAACTATAGTCAAGCCGCTGCGGCCAACAGGCGTAATCTTCGATGGCAACCAGCTTGCCGGAAAGCAATATTTCGGCAAAGATACCTCGATTGCCAAAAAACAACGTGTTTCCAACTTGGTTTTCATAAATGCCCAAACCGCATTTAAACGTTGCGTGCTGGCCATCCGGTTCAAAGAAGACGATAAAGCCATTAGGCATGTTCATAAAGGCGGTCGCCTGCCGCAAGATGATCTGCAGCACTTTATCCATGTCGAGCTCGTTCACCAGAGCGCCAGTCGACTCGGCCAGTTTTTGCCGCAGCAGATTTTGCCGGGCGATTTCTTCACTTGCACGAACCCGTTCCATCGCAATCGATGCCAGATTGCCGAATTGTTGAAATATCTCCAGTTCCTCCGCCGACACCGGATGTACTTCGTCCTGCCAGTTGGCAACCAGCACTCCTTTGACTTTTTCATCAATGATCAGCGGCATTTTAATTACGGTTGTCAGGTTTTCAATCATCGTATTTTCGATAATGCGGCGCGGATAGCGCCGATAGTCGGCAACACAATGGATTTTGCCGCTACGGCATACTTCGCCGAGCAGCCCCTCTTCTGTCGACTGGCTGCTCATAAGCAGCACCTGGCTGGCGCCAACCGTGTGACAAATTACGCTATGTTTGCCGCTTTCGTCCAGTAGCCCGATATAGCCGCCTGGGGCGCCAACCAACATGATCGCTTCATGCAGTATCGTCTCCAACAGCTCCCGAATGCTTCCGGCAGACTGCTTTACAAGGCTGGTAACCGCCTGGTATTGCTGTTCGCGTTGCAACACTTCCTGCTCTTTTTTCTGACGGCGCTCGGCTTCTATCGCCAATGCCCGGTTCGCATCCTCCAGTGTTTCGTTCATCGCCTTCAGCTCTTCGTTCATGGCCGACATTTCTTCGTTCATCGCCGTCAGTTCTTCATTGGCGGCAAATAGTTGCTGCGTTCGGTCTTCCACCATCGCTTCCATTTGGCTTGCATGACGTTGCAATTCCTGTTGCAGCCGTTTTCTCTCGCTTACGTCAAAAAATATCGTAGCGAAACGATGTTGCCCCCAGGGAACGATAGAGATGGCAAAATGCTTGTTCAACGGTTCAAAAAAAACTTCCAACGAATCAGCAATGCCTGTAAGGCCTACTGCAGCAAACTGCTCGAGAAACGGCGGTTCCGGCGTACCGTAGGCTTCATCCGCCAGTTTAAAGCATACCGTTTCCTTCTTTAGCCCAACATTACGTTCGTAACCATCATTAACTTCAAGAATCCTGTAATTGACTGCTTTTCCGGTCTCATCGACAACTACTTCGTGCAGGGCCACGCCTTCAGTCATACTGGCAAACAGACGTTGAAACCGCTGGTCCTGTTCAAGCATCTGCCGACGAATGTGATCCTTTTCCAAATCATCGCGGATCAATCCGATCGAAATCCGGGCGATCGAACGGACTTGGGCTGGCTCACCGCCGATACCATAGGTTCCCACCACTTCCGAGCCGACTTTTATCGGCATATGGACGCCTAGCCGTACCATTCCTCCCGACTGTTCCTCATCTTCGCGGCTGGCCGTCAATTCTTCCAGCCCTTCCCGAATAATCCGGCACGATATGCTATGGACATTGCCGACGCGATCTTTGTCGACCGAGGCAATGATTATGCCGTTTAAATCGCACACGAGCGCTTTGCATCCGGTCTCGGCATATACGAAGTCAATTGTGCGATAAGCGATCTCTGAACTGAGTTTCATTAATTCTATTCTCCTTCATCTTCTGCCGGACCGAATCGATTATGAAGGATTGTTCGTGTTGATCATGGTTTTTTCCTGCTTCCAACAGCAAATAGACCACCACGATTCCCAGCAAAAACAGCCACAGCCTGCGGAACCGTAATCCGCCAGACTGTGACTGCTAAAAGGGTGCATGCAGGAAACCCATATGCGCAAGAGCCGCTACGCCCGCCAAATGGTTACCCTGTCTCCGTTTGCGAGTCCCGCCGCATTCGCTTCGTCCAGATCGACATGAAATTCCAGCGAATAGTTCGGGCTGACTCTGACCAGAACTTCTTCGAAAATCAGTCCTCGTGCGCCTGGCGACCGGACGCAGACTGTTTGTTTGTCGCGCACGCCAAAACGCATCGCATCGGCTTCGTGCATGTGAATATGGCGCGCTGCCACAACGACTCCTTGTGGCAGCGTCACCGCTCCTTTGGGGCCGACCAGCGTTGCTTTTGCCGACCCGTCCAGATCTCCCGAATCGCGCACCGGCGGTTTGATGCCCAGCCGGAACCCATCGGCGGCCGATATCTCGACCTGGGTCGCCGTCCTTACCGGCCCCAGCACGCGAACGTTTTCGATCACACCTTTTGGCCCGACCAGTGTCAGCGTTTCTGCACAGGCAAACTGCCCCGGTTGCGACAGTTCCTTGCTCTTTGTCAGGCTGGCCGAACCGCCGAACAATACGGCGAGGTCCTGCTGCGACAAGTGGACATGCCGGTTGGATACGCCGACCGGAATCGTCAATGTTTGATTTTCCAGTTGCCTGACGACCGCTTCGGTCACCACCGCGACAAGTTCTTCCGGTCGCATCTGCCGTTCCCCCGTTTCCATCCGGTTATTTCTGCATCTCTTTCAGTACCTGCCGCACCACGCCGGCAATTGCATCAGGCGAGAACGCCATTTCCGCCGCAGTCGAAGGCACTTGGAAGCCTTGCTTCACTGGCTCCAGCTCGACCGGCTTGATGCCGTAGGTCAGCCGCTTGATGTTGATCAGGTGCTGTGGCCCCAGGTTTTCCGAAATGCTGCTGCCGCCCCAGGTCCCGCAACCGAGTGTCAGCGACGGCAACAGGCCGGTAGAGTACCCGATCGCCCCGAAAGCCGACGGTGTATTGACCAGGATCCGAAACACCGGTTTGCGGATAAATTCTCGAATCACCTGCTCGTCGCGGCTATGAATCGAGAAGGAATGGCCGATTCCGCCCAGTTTGAGCAGCTCGATGCTGAGCAGACAAGCTTCGTGCCAATCGTTAACCACATAGAAGCCAAGTACGCAGGTCAGTTTTTCATAGGAAAGCAGATGCCCCGGCCCGTAACCGGACAGTCGGGCAATCAGTAGTTTCGTTCCAGCTGGAACCGATACGCCGGCTTTTTCAGCGATGCGAACCGCTGTTTGCCCGACCATCGAAGCAACCATGCCGCCTTTGGGCGTCATGATCAGGCGGGCGACTTTCTCGGTTTCTTCCGGCGACAGGAAATAGCAACCCTGACGCTTCAGCTCCGCTACTACCGCGTCCTCGACCGGTCGGTCGGCGATGATCGCCTGTTCGGATGCGCAGATCATGCCGTTGTCAAAGGTTTTGCTGGTAACGATGTCTTTGACGGCTTGTCGGACATCGGCCGTTTTTTCGATAAATGCCGGCACATTGCCGGGACCGACGCCGAGAGCCGGTTTGCCGGCGCTATAGGCCGCCTTCACCATCGCCGAACCGCCGGTGGCAATGATGACCGAAATCGCCTCATGTTTCATCAGTTCGTTGGTCGCTTCCATAGTGGCAGTTTCCACGCAACTGATCAGATTACGGGGTGCACCGGCGCCAACCGCAGCGTCATGCAGCAATTTTACTGTTTCGTTGCTGCAACCGACCGAGTTGGGGTGAGGCGAAAATATGATCGCATTACCGGCCTTGACTGCGCACATTGCGTTGTGGATGATGGTCGAGGTCGGATTGGTGGTGGGCGTCAGCGCCAGTACGACGCCGACCGGCACCGCTGCTTCGATGACTTTCGCCGCTTTGTCTTCCTTGAGGATGCCTACGGTCTGGATGGAGCGGATGGCCTGATAGACATCGCGCGAAGCGAACAGGTTCTTGACGACTTTGTGCTCCACCACGCCATAGCCGGTTTCCTCCACCGTCATCCGGGCCAGTCGTTCGGCATTCTTGACGACGACTTCCACCATCGCCTGCAAAATCTTGTCGATGGCTTGCTCACTAAAGCCGGAAAACGCCTCGTGGGCCTCCTGGGCTGCCCGGGCCAGTTGGCGGGCCTCCTGAATTGAACGCAGATCTTTATCCAGCACGATTTTCCCTCGCTTCGCCGATTACTTCGAGCCGGAAGGGATGATCATCTCCACTTCACCGTGCGGACGCGGAATGACATGGACCGAGACCAGTTCGCCGACCCGTTTGGCGGCTGCAGCTCCGGCATCCGTCGCTGCCTTGACTGCTCCCACGTCGCCGCGGACAACGATGGTGACCAGACCGCCGCCGACCAGTTCCTTGCCTACCAGGTGCACGTTCGCCGCTTTGACCATTGCGTCGGCTGCTTCGATCGCTCCGACCAGTCCTTTTGTTTCAATCATTCCCAATGCTTCCATCTGCATAATGATTTCCTCCTTCTTTTTTATCGGTTTTGCCGCCGGGCTCATTTTTTTCCGTCTTTCGGCAATATGGTTTCAACATCGGCATGCGGCCGCGGAATCACATGAACCGATACCAGCTCGCCCACTCGCTGCGCCGCTGCCGCACCGGCATCGGTTGCCGCTTTGACAGCGCCCACGTCACCGCGGACCATCACAGCCACCAAACCGCCGCCCACCAGCACCTTGTCCATCAGCCGCACATTCGCCGCCTTCACCATCGCGTCACCGGCCTCGATCGCCCCGACCAACCCTTTTGTTTCAATCATTCCCAATGCGTTATCCATTGTTGTTCCTCCTTCATCCTATCGTTGAATTTTGTTTTACGTTTTTCGTTGACAACAGTTTACCCCGCCGCCGCAACAAAGCAGACCGCCTGCGACGTGGTTCCCAGATTTACTTTTCGCCGGGCCGGCAGGAAAAATGAATCGCCTGCCACGCCGCGGTAGACGACTCCGCCCACCGTACATTCGAGTTTGCCTTCCACGATATGCAGCGTCTGGTCGGTCTGCGCTTCATAGGGGAACACGGTATCCTGCAGTTTAATAAGGCGGGCGCTTAGGCTGCGGCTCTCTTTGTTTCCCACCAGCTCGGCGGTTTTCACCTGCTCGCCGGCATAGTCGAGGCGGTCGCCCCGGTATAGCCGGAGGCCGCAGGGGTCACTCTCTACCACCTTTGTCATTTGTCCCTGCGACTGCTGCAGGCAGGCGATGACTTCATTGACCACTTTGGCGAGGAAGGCGGCATCTACGCTTTGCTGTTCCAGCGGTTTAGCCGGCGTTGCCGTTTTTTCCACGCCGTATTCGATGGCAACGCCGATTTCTTTGGCTTCATCCCAGGCCGCCGGCGTCACGATATCGCCCGGATTCACCGTCATGACCTTGCTGCCTGTTTTGGCAAACGTCCGCACTTCGGCGGCGGTAACCAATGCTTTCACGGTTTTGGCTCACCTCCTTACAACAGGCTCGATTTCAACTGCGGATGCGGCGAAGGAATAATCGCCATTTCGACCAGCATCCCTTTTTCGCTAAGTGTGGCTACGCCGGCTTCCACCGCCGCCTTGACCGAAGATACGTCGCCGGTCATCGTGACAAACGACTTGCCGCCGATTCCCATCGCGGTCCGCACTTCAATCAGCTCGACACCGGCGGCTTTGGCTGCCGTGTCGGCTGCGACGATCAACGATGCGACAGAAAAGCACTCGATGATGCCCAATGCGCCGACGACCGATACCGGCGAAACGCCGGAAATCGCCGCAATGACCGAGGGATGGACGCTAGGCAGCAAAAACTCGTCGACCACCGTATGGCCGCCGACCGCTTTGCCGACATCCACCGAATTCTGCACCGACGATACATCGCCGCAGACCAGCACCATGTATTTACCCGGGCAGATCGGTCGCGCTTCCAATAGCTCGATCTGCGACGCCTTTAGCATGGCATCGGCTGTTTCCATACCGCGGGCGATGCTGGACAATTCCACCAGACCTATGGTTTGTATGCTCATTGCCGTCTCCCTTCCGACCCGACGATGACAATGCAGTCGCCCGCCTCTGTGACTGTGCCGTCGATGCTGGCGTGAACGTTGGCCCCCAGCCCGTCCGCCGGCGCCTGTCCGATCAGCTCGCCGCAGCGGACCTGTTGTCCGACGGCGACAATCGCTTTAGCCGGTGCGCCGACATGCTGTTTCAGCGGAATCCGCACGGTAGTCCCGGCGATTGCCTCGCAGCGCAGCGGCGCCGGTTTGTCGTAGCTTGTCAGGCCGAGCCGGGCGATCAGCCGCTTGACGGGAATCTTGCGGTGCTGCTGCAACAGGTCTACCATCTGGTCAGCAGGCGGCGGTTCGGGCTTGATGCCCTGTTTGGCCAGTTCCTGCTTCAGCATGGCATTAACCGTGCGCGGCGACAGATCCATAAAGCAGGCATATTGTTCGCATACACCGCATTCCGTGCAGGCAAATGCCATTTTCAGCACCGCCGGCGCCGCCTCCGTATTGCGGATCGCCCGCATGATCCGGTGCGGCTCCAGCCGATGCCCCAACAAGAATCGGGGACAGAGGTCGGTGCAGAAACGGCACTGGATACAGGTGCTTTTCGCCTGTCGGATGATTTTGTCACAACTTTGGGTCCGTTTGCGGATGACCGGATGCTGCTCCGGCAGCACGATCAGTCCTTTGGTCGTTTTGGTGATCGGTTGCTGCAAATCGCCGATCAGCTTGCCCATCATCGGCCCGCCGTCGATGACCCGCATCCCTTGCATGTCTTTGACGCCTGCCAGCGACAAGGCTTCTGCCACGCTGGTCCCGACCGGCAGGTAGAGAGTGACCGGCTCTGCGACTGCGCCGGTGATGGTGAGATATTTATGGGTCACCGGGGTTCCATCCAGCGCCGCCGCCACGTTCAGCAGCGTCTCCACGTTGACCACGACACAGCCGACCTTCAACGGGATGCCGCCCTGCGGCACGACCCGGCCGGTCGCCTCTTTCACGGTGACTTGCTCGTCGCCTGCGGGATAGAAATCCTCCAGCAGATGAATCCGCATCCGATCTGTCGGCATCAACTGCTTTAGCGCGGCTATGCCCTGTTTATACTTTGCCTTGGTCGCGATGACACCTCCGGTCGCGCCGGTCGCCTGCATCACCGCTTCCAGTCCTCGCAGCATCTCTTGCGGCGCGGCTTCCATCAACTGCTGATCGACCCGCAGCAGCGGCTCGCATTCGGCCCCGTTAACCACCACGGTATCCACGCCGCCGGAAAACTTGGCGTACGTCGGAAACCCGGCGCCACCAGCACCTACGACACCGGCCTGTTTCACTTTTTCGCAAATATCGCTATGCATCGTGTTTCTTCTGGCCGTCCTTTTGTTTTTCCTCATCGATGATGCCGACAATCACCGCGTCGATCGGCACATGGTCGAGTCCACCGGTCTGACGGGCCGAACTGCCTGCCGCCACCAGTACTTTCTCGCCGATGCCGGCGCCGATAAAATCAGCGGCAACCACGACTTCCGGCGTCGGTTTGTTGTCTGCATCGAGATATTGCACGATCATCAGCTTGAGGCCGACCAACGATTCTTCCTTGCGGGTCGCCCAGATATTGTTGATTACCCGGCCAATCTTCATACACTCGCCTTCTTTCTCACACAGTTCCGTGCGGGACCTTCAGGTCTATTTCGCCACCATGCCGCGTTTGGCCAGTTCTTTCAGCACGCTCTCGATGATGATCCGCTCCATCGATTCACCCGATGCTGCCGGACTCTCGACAAAGTTGTCCGCAATCCCGAGGATGCGGGCGGCGTTCTTGAACATGATTTTTTCGCGGACTTCCGGCGAAAACGGAATCGATTCATAATTTTTCAGCGCCACGCGGAAATCGACGAACGGATGGGCGCTGGCATACACCACCTTGTCGGTGATCAGCGTGTTGATCGCCTGGATGTAGGCTTCCGACTGCGGGAAAAACTCATATTCCGACAGTTCCAGATACACGTTGGCATTGCGCTGCGTCACCATGATCATTTCATTGACCCAGGGATAGCCGCCGTGGCTGACCACGATCTTCAGCTCGGGAAAATCACGGGCGACAAAATCGATGTAACGCGGCGCAACATGGTCGATGACGGTGTTGGGAACCAGTGTCGCCGGCCCAGTTGTCATGATCACCGGAATCTCCAGCTCGCAACACTTGGCATAGATCGGATAAAATTTGGCGTCATTGACATAAATCTGCGCCAGGTAAGGGTCGATGGCAGCACCGCGGAACCCGTCCTCTTCCACCAGCTTTTTCAGCTCGCGGATGCCGCGCATCCCTTTATGCGGGTCTACGCCTGCAAAGGCGATGAACTTGTCGGGATACTTCGATTTGAACTCCAGCACGCTGGGGTTGTTGGACTTGGACGCGAAAGTGCTTTCACAGTCTCGCCCGGTGATGACTGCTTTGACCACCGAGTGGCGGTTCAGGTCGGCCACGACCTCATCCAGGGTTTGTGGCTTCATCTTGTCAAAGTCGATCGTCGCGCACAGCCCCTTGAACATGGTGCTGTTGGCGATTCCGTTCAAGGTTTCGGCGGTATTGGGCCGAAACCGGAAGTCAATGATCCGCATGAGTGCTCCTCCTCTGTTTTGCATATTCCGTCAGTTCTTTGGCCCGTTCCTCTGCCAGCTTGACCTCGCCCATCGGATACTCGCGGTCAAGGAACTGGTACTTCGACTGCCCCATACGGTGGTACGGCAACAGTTCATAGCCAACATGCAGTTCGTTGACAAAACCGACGATCGTGGCGATTTCCGCTTCCGTATCGTTGAAGCCGGGAATCAGCGGCGTACGGACCAGTACCTCGAGCTGCGGGAATGTCTGACGGATTTTGCGCAAGTTTTCCATGATCAGCGCGTTGTCTGCGCCGGTAAATTCCTTGTGTTTCTGCGGGTCGACCGATTTGATGTCATACAGCAGGAAGTTCAGATGCCGGCAGGCCTCCTGCAATCGCTCCCATTCGACCGCGCCACAGGTTTCCATCGCCGTGTTGATCCGGCGCCGTTTGGCTTCCTTGAGCAAGGCAATGGTGAAATCAGCCTGAACCAGCGGCTCGCCGCCACTGATCGTCAAGCCGCCTTCCGAGCGGGAGTAAAACGCGCTGTCCCGCTCAACCGCCTTCATCACTTCATCGACGCTCATCATCGCGCCGAACAGGTGCAAGGCTTTGGGCGGGCAAGCATCGACACAGGCGAAGCAGTCGGTGCAAGACGCGCGGTCGAGCGAGATTTTGCCGGACGCTTCCTGGCGCACCGCCTGCGACGGGCAAACGCTGCCGCAGCGGAAACACTCGGCCCAACCGATGCATTTGTTCGGATTGTAGGCGACTTCCGGGTTGATTTTTTGAGACTCCGGGTTGCTGCACCAGCGGCAAGACAACGGACAACCCTTCATGAAAACGATGGTCCGGATGCCGGGCCCGTCGTGGACCGAGTAGTGCTGAATATTAAAGACGCAGCCTTTGGCAGCTTGGTTGTTCGGCGCGTTCACAGTTTTCCTCCTGAAAAGCGGGTTCCGTCAGCCTGACGGAACCCGCCCGCCATTATTTTACTTTCGGATAATCAATGATCAGATAGTGTGGTTCTCGGTCCGGGCGATCAAATCATCCTGCAGGTCCGGCGACAAATCGGTGAAATAGGCACTGTAGCCGGCGATCCGCACGATCAGGCCGCGGTAGTTCTCCGGGTCTTTTTTCGCCGCGAGCAGCGTCGTTTGGTTGATTACGTTAAACTGCAAGTGCCACAACCGTAGGTCGCACCAGGTCTTGATGAACGAGACCAGTTTGCGGGTACCTGCTTCGCCGGCCAAGATCGAGGGGGTGAACTTAACGTTGAGCAGACGAGCCGCCCGCTCGCGGAAGTCGTAGTTCTTGGTCAGGTAGTTCGACATCAGTACCGCCGTCGGTCCATTGGCGTCGCACCCCTGCGAAGCAGCCGAGCCATCGGACAGCGGCGTGTATTCTTTACGGCCGTTGGGAGTGGCGCCGACCACTTTGCCGAACGGAACATGCGAGGTGAACGGAACCAACCGCAGGTCGAGGTGAACGCCGAGTTCTTTGGAGTACTGCTTGGTGAACTTCAGGCACTCACGGTCGAGCAGCTTACCGATAGCGTCGGAGTACTCATCGTTGTTGCCGTATTTCGGGGCATTGGCGACCATCTGACGGATCGCTTCCTTGCCTTCGAAATTGCAGCGCATTGCTTCCACCATTTCCGCCATCGTGATTTTCTTCTCTTCATAGATCAGCTTTTTAATTGCCACCAACGAGTCGATGACGGTGGCATAACCCATGAACTCGAAATAGCCGAGGTCGATGCCGCCCTTGATCACCGGCGAGTGGATGTCTTTCATATCATCCATGCAGCAGTCGTTCAGCGCCGAGCCCATCGGCCAGGCAAAATGGTTTGGCCGCAGGTTGATGATGATGTGCTGCTGAATAAATGCATGCTTGAGGAAATTGATGTGCTGCTTCAGGTAGGCGTTCCAGAACTCGTCCCATGTCTTGAAGCTGGTCGGATCGCCGGTCTCAAGGCCGATCAGTTCGTCGCCGTGCTTTTTCATCCGGCCGTTGTACATCGTCATCTCGACTGCCGCCGGGAAGTTGATGTAAGCGCAGGGACTGGTGTAAGTTTCGCGGTTCGGCATGCGGCACTCGGTGCAGCCGGACACGGCATAGTCGTAAGCGTCTTCGAAACTGGCGCCTTTGGCGAGCAGTACCGGTACGACTTCTTCGTCGTTGCACAGTTTCGGGAAGCCGGAACCTTCCTTGATCGTTTCGGCCACTTCATACAGGTAACGTTCCGGGGCGCGTGCATGAATGCGGGCGGCCAGGTCCGGGTAGTGCATCGGGAATTCGCGTTTGGACTGCAGGAACAGATAGGTCAGATCATTGGTGGCGTCCATGCCTTCTCTGGTCTGTCCGCCGATGGTTACCGCTTCCCAGTGCGCGTAGCCTTCGTTGAAAGCACCGCCGGTCGGCGAGATGTACAGGTCGATGAACTGCGCCATCCCCACCCACATGCATTCCATCAGTTCGAGGGTCTGCTCGTCCGTCAGCGCTCCGGACTCCTTGTCCTGCTTGTAGTACGGATAAAGGTACTGGTCCATCCGGCCATTGGAAATGATCGTGCCGGTTTTTTGCTCCATACGGGAGAACATTTGGGTGAACCACTGCGACTGCATCGCATCGCGGAAATTGCGGGCCGGGTTTTCCGGCACCCAGGCGCAGCGTTCGGCGATATCCTGCAGTTCCAGTTTGCGAACCGGGTCGGTTTCCTTTTCAGCCATTTCTGCGGCCAGTTTGGCATGCCGCTGCGCCCACAGCACTATCGCGTCGCAGGCGATAACGATCGCTTCCAGGAACGGGCGTTTCTCCATGTTGTCAACCGGACTCAGCGGGTCGAGCGCCGCCATTTTTTCCAGTGCTTCCGCCTTGATCCCCTTGAAACCGCGTTTCAACACTTTTTCATAGTCGTGCACCCATTGGATCGACGAACGGAACGAAGAAGTTTCGTTGACGATATAGCGGGAAAGGAGCGGATTGGACGGCTCGTAGGTCAATTTCAGCGTCTCGTCCGGCAGCGCCTTGGTCAGGCTCTCGTGGTAGGTTTTTCCCATCCAGTATGGCGCGATTTCTTCGACTACGATCTTCGCGTCCGCTTCGGAGATCGAGAACGGTGCGCCGACCCGTTTCGGCATTTCTTCCAGCGCTAAGCCCAGGAAGTCGCCATCCAGTTCGGGGTACAGGATTCCGTAACGGCCTTGGGCGCCGGAGCGGCCGACCAACAGTTGGTTGTCATCGATGTACACGGTGATGTTTTGGGCGATGTGGTGCATCGCTTTGGCCCAGCGCAAAATCAGCATCTGGCCTTCGGTTTCTTTCATCGATTCGGTGAAATAACGGGCCCGCTCTACATCAATGATCGGGCGGAGCTTTTGAATCGATTTGAGGATTTTGTAGGGACGCATCCGTCCGGTGTAAATATCCCGGCCGGCTTGCTCTTCCTGCAAGCGGTATTCTTGGGGCGAGAGAACTGCGCAATTGGTTTCCATCAGATATTCTCCTTTCATAATACGAATTCTTGACGACAGGTTAGGCAGCCCCCTGTGCGAAACGCCGGGGACCGCCTGCTATTTACTTGAGGAACCGGGTCAGGTACAGAGACAGTTCGGGGATATAGGTCACAGCCATCAGTACCAGCAGCATGCCGATCAATTGGGGCAGGGCTGCCTTTGCAATTTTTTCGATTCGCAATTTGGCTACGCTGCTTGCGACAAACAGGTTCACGCCGACCGGCGGAGTAACAAAGCCAATGGCCAGGTTGACCACCATGATCACGCCGAAATGGATCGGGTCCACGCCGACTTTTGTCACGACCGGCAATAGGATCGGCGTAAGGATGACGATCGCCGCCAGCGCTTCCATGAATGTACCCACCCAGAGCAGGAACAGGTTGATGACAAGCAGGATCAAGATTTTACTGCTGGTCAGACCGAGAATGAATTCGGCCATGATCGTCGGCACTTGCTCGATAGTCATGATGTTGCCGAAAATTGTCGCCATGGCAATCAGTACGATGACGATGGCCGAAGTGCTGCAAGCTTCCATAACGCAGCCGGTGATGTTGCTCAGGTTAATTTCCCTGTACACGAAGCAGCCGACGAGCAGTCCGTACAGCGCCGATACCGCCGCTGCTTCGGTCGGCGTCATGATGCCGCCGTAAATGCCGCCCAGGATGATGACCGGAACCATCAGCGCCCATTTCGCATCCCAAATCGCCTTGATCATTGTTTTTGCGTTGCGCTCGCGCTCGACGCCGCGCCAGCCCATTTTTTTCGAGTAATAATAACTCACTGCCATCAATACCAGTCCGGTCAACACGCCAGGCACAATACCGCCGATAAACAGCTTGCCGATCGAGGCCTGGGCCGAAACCCCATAGACGACGAACGGGTTGCTCGGCGGAATCATGACGCCGATCGCGCCGGCGCAGGCAATGACAGCCGCAGAGAAGTATTTGTCATAGCCGCGTTCGACCATCGCCGGAATCGTCAGCGAACCGATGGCGGCCACCGTGGCCGGCCCGGAACCGCTGATCGCGGCAAAGAACATCGAAGTGGCGATCGTGGCTAGCGCCATTCCTCCGTACAGCGAGCCGAGCATTTCATCGGCCAGCGCCAATAGTCGCTGCGACAGGCCGCCTGCTCCCATGAATACGCCGGCGGCAATGAAGAACGGAATTGCCATGATTGGAAAACTGTCGATGGACGTGAAGGCAATTTGCGCCACATACTCAAACGGCAGGGTTTCTGCGCCGATGATCGTCGCCAGCGCAGATAAGCCGAGCGCGATCGCGATAGGCACGCCAAGGATTAACAGCACGATGAAATAACCGAATAGCCAGGCCAGTGCAGCCAAGTCAAGCTCAAGAAACACCGGCGTGCAGAGTGCGGCAAAACTCGCGGCGCCGATCAAAGCATCACGCACGCCACAGTCCAGCACCCGCGCATACAGATCCTGCAGCAACCGGACCGACATCAGACCGAAGCCGATCGGCAACACCATATAGGGTATGAAGTAG
This sequence comes from Sporomusaceae bacterium, assembly GCA_018434355.1. Classification (GTDB taxonomy): domain Bacteria; phylum Bacillota; class Negativicutes; order UBA1444; family UBA1444; genus UBA1444. The sequence continues at coordinate 104,891 of JAHDPL010000027.1, forward strand.
GGAATCATCAGCGCCGGAGTCGTTTGCGGGAATTTCATCATCATTTTCAGATGGTCCATACCCATGATTAGGACCACGCCGGTCAAGGTCAGGAACGCCAGGTCGACGATAACCCAGCTGATGGCCTGGAACCGGGGCGACAGCCGCTCAAACACCAGATCGACGCGGATGTTGTTGCGCCGTTTGATGGCGACCGGAACCGCCAGATAGGATATCCAGATGAATATGTAACGGGCAGTCTCTTCCGTCCATGCCGCCCCGCCGGATGTTCCAAACAAATCGGTCAACACATAGCGATAAAACGTCTGGTAGGAGATGATCAGGATGATCGCCAACATCCCAAACACCAGAAACGGTTTTTCCAAATTTTCGTCAAGGAAACGCAGCCATTTTTTCAGGCCGCCCTGCTCCTGGACCATGACTTCCACTGGTTGCTCAATCGCCGTCTCAGATACTAATTTTGACATTCTCATGCCCTCACTTATCGGTTGTCGCTATCTTCCGTCATTGGGGGGAGGGGGGGATGGGAGGGCGCCCGCCCTCCCGTGCCGCGATGCAAGAACGAATTACTGTTGAGTTTTTACAACGATGTCGACCAGGTCCTGTGGAATCTTGTCGGGGAACATCTTCCATACCGGTTTGGTCAGTTCGACCATTTCTTTGCGTTGCTCCGCCGTCATGGTATGGATCTTGATGCCGCGATCCTTGAATTTCTGGGTGGCTTTGTCTTCGAGTTCTTTGGTAATCTTACGCTGGTAATCCAACGCTTCCTTGCCGGACTCGAGGACTATTTTTTGAATGTCCGCAGGCAATGCATCAAAATATTTCTTGTTCATCATCAACAGGTGCATGCTGTAGTTGTGGCCCGAGTCCATGGCAAATTTCAACACTTCGTCATGTTTCGCATCGGCCAGCAGGCTGAACGTGTTGCCCTGAGCGTCGATGGTGCCTTGTTGCAACGCCGTGTAAACTTCGCCCCAGGCGATCGGTGTCGGGTTCATGCCGAGAGCCTTGGCAACCGCCACTTCCACCGGTGAATCGGTGGTACGGACTTTCAGACCCTTCAGGTCGGCAGCCGATTTGATCTCTTTCTTGGTTGCCACGAAATTGCGGTAACCGTATTCGCTCCACATGATCGGCTTCAGACCGATGTCTTCGCAGACCTTGGTGAAGTACTTGCCCAGATCGCCTTCATCAAAAGCTTTATAGAGATTCTGCTGTTTGGTCGGAGAAGTGATGTACGGCAGATCAAGCACCATGAATTTCGAAGAAAAGCTGGCCATGTTCGGCGACGAACTCGAAGCCAACTCCAAGCTGCCTTTCTGCACCGATTCCATCGTCACACGATCGCTGCCCAGCGTGGTGTTGCCGTGGATCTGAATCTTGACCCGGCCATTCGACTTCTTTTCCACCAGTTCTTTAAATTTTTCATAACCGAGGGTGACGTTGTTGCCGGGCGCCATCGGATGGGCCAGGCGCATGGTGATGACTTTCGCCTTGTCATCAGTCTTTGCCTTGTCTTTGTCTTTCGAGCCGCAACCCGCCAGAGCCAAGGATAATACCAGCAGAACCACCAATACGGATGCGAGAACCAAGCGTTTCTTTGACATGACTTCACTCCTCATCTTGTTGTTGACGAGACCTCCCCGGACCGCCGGAGCCCCCCTCAAGAATCCGACCACCGAAAGATCTCCGTTTATCTGCAATGTAATATAAGCAAGTTTTATGCCAAGCATAAGCAATCTTGATATTTTAGCATAACTGCGCCATTTCTAGCGTTTTCGTCCGTGAACTGAAAAATGGGAATTTTGTTGAATAATTGCAACAAAATTCCCATATCGACCGAAAGTGGCGAATTTACGGCGTTTATCGCGCTGTTGCCAAGTTGCAACAGTTGTGCAGTTTTGCAACACGGTTTATTGAATCAGGCCATAACGTTTTAATTTGCGAAAAATTGTTGTTCGATCCACTTTATAGTAACCGGCGACAGCAGCGACAGATTTTTTTTCCTGCAACGCCGTCCTGAGCAACTCTTTCTCCATCTCTTCCATGATTTCGTTCAGCGAGCCGCCGCGCTGGTCGATGCAGACCCTCGACTGCGCCATATAGTGCGGCAAGTCGGCCACCTGCAGCGTTTCACTTTCCCGAATGACCACCATGCTCTGTACAAAGTTCTCCAACTCACGGACGTTGCCGGGCCAACGGTATTCGGTCAGCAATTGGGCCGCTTCCTCCGATATGCAGACTTTCTTTTTATATTTGTGATTGAACAAGTCAAGGAAATTTTCGACCAACGGCAGGATATCCTCTCTGCGTTCCCGTAGCGGCGGCAATTCCAAGACCCCCACCTTTAACCGGTAGTAAAGGTCGCGACGGAACGTCCCCTGTTCAACCGCTTTTTGCAAGTCTCGATTGGTCGCCGCGATGAACCTGACATCGACCCGCAGCACCGCCGTCGAGCCAACCCGCATGATTTCCTGGTCCTGCAGGGCCCGCAGCAGTTTGGCCTGCGCCGGCAGCGACAGTTCGCCAATTTCGTCAAGAAACAACGTCCCTTTTTCGGCCATTTCAAACAAACCGGCCTTGCCTTTGGCCTGCGCACCCGAGAATGCGCCCGCTTCGTAACCGAACAGCTCCGATTCAATCAGATTCTCTGGAATCGTCGTACAGTCTACTTTGAAAAACGGCTGGCGCGAGCGGGGACTCTTTTCGTGGATCCGCCGCGCAGCTACTCCTTTGCCAACGCCTGTCTCGCCCAAAAGCAACACTGTGGCATCCGACTTTGCCAGCACGTCCATCAGGCCAATCAGTTTCTGCATGCGCGGACTCTGCACTTCCGCATAGGAGTGGGCGGCGCTCTTGTTCGAAATATAATGGGCTTCGCTGCGGAACCGGTCCAGCAGCTCTTGTTGATGGCCCATCTGGTCCTGCAGTTGGGAAAGCAAAGTGACGTCGCGGACGAAGGTGACAACCATCACGACCTGACCGTCCTTGTCAAACACAGGGTGCCCGCTCAAAAACACCTTCTTGCCGATCTTGGTCATTTGGACCGAAGTTTTCGGTTGGCCGCTCTTGACGATTTCCGGATTCAGCGCAATATCGTACTTGCCGTCGCGGACCAGCTCCAGGACATGCCGCCCCAGCAATTCTTCCTTTTTAAGCCCTGTCAGCTGCTCATACATCGTATTGACTTTCAGCGTGATGCCGTTGCGGTCGGAGATATAGACCCCATCGCTCAATACATCCAGGATTCCGTCACAGAAGGCTTCGATGTCGTTGCTGAAACAAGAATTCTTTTTCAAGACGCTCCCCCTCGCAAAATACCGACGCTTGTCTGGTGCATGTTGTAGATTCGACATGCTGTCGCGAAACTCCTCGTAATTTGTCGAATAATTCGACGCCTTCGATTGAATCGAAGACGTCGCAACAAATCCAGCAGATTTTTGTGTTTGGAAAAGAACGGAATAGCATGTTACAATGAAAAAAAATCGACATCCGAAGCAGCGTGGAACACGCACCCGATGATGGAGGAGGCAAACGCAATGGAGAATCCTCAACAAAAGGGTCCGGAACTGCGAAAAGACCTGGGTCTGGTAGCCGCCCTATCACTGGTGGTGGGGATGGTGCTTGGCGCCGGCGCCTTTATGAAACCGCCGGCAGTACTGTCTGCGGCGGGCGATTCTTCGACCGCCTTGCTTGCCTGGGCGATCGGCGGCGCATTGTCGATGGCCGGCGGCCTGACCTTATGCGAACTGGGCGTCCTATTCCCGCGTACCGGCGGCGTCTATGTCTATCTGGAAGAGCTTTACGGCGAAAAAACCGCCTTTTTGTACGGCTGGGTCATCATGACGGTGTTTGGGCCGGCGACGGTCGGCGCCTTGTGCGGCTATTTCAGTTCGGTATTCTGTCTGCTGTTTGACCTGCCTGCCCGCTATGCACCTGTCGTTGCCGCCGGGGTCCTCGCGTTCGTACTGATGGTCAACAGCATCAACGTTCGCGCCGCCGGCAAGCTGCAAACCGTGGCCACCTTCTGCAAACTGATCCCCATCGCGCTTCTGGTGGTATTCGGTCTCTGGCAGGGAAACGGGCAAGTCATGGGAGTCACGGCCGGTGTCAAGACTGCCGCGCCATTTTCGGTTGCGGTGCTCGCCACCTTGTTCGCCTATGACGGCTGGTCGCAGGTCGCGTCTGTTGCCGGCGAAATGAAGAACCCGGGACAGATCCTGCCGCGGGCGATTATCGGTGGAGTTTTCTTTCTGTGCCTGGTGTATGCGATGATCAACGTAGCGTTCCTGAAAGTGCTGCCTGCGGACCAGATCGCCGCCCTCGGCCACGACGCCTCGGCCATCATCGCTCAACAGTTGTTCGGTCTTTCCGGCGGCAACCTGATTGCAGTCGGCATCATGATCTCGATTCTAGGCGGTTTGAACGGTTACATCATGACCCTGTCGCGAACCATCTTCGTGTTAGCCGAGCGCAAACAAATCCCCGGTTATTCGCTGTGGCAGACTATCGATGCCGATAGCCAGTCACCGCTGAACGCAATGTTTTTGCTGGCTGGTCTGTCTTACTTCTATTATCGGTTGCTGGACGCCGACCGATTGACGGATGTGGCGATGTTCTCAATCTGGTTATTCTATCTGGCGGCGTTCGTCGGCGTGTTCATCGCCCGCCGGACGCACGCGGACCTGCCCCGCAGTTACCGGGTGCCACTTTATCCGTTTATTCCTGCCGTCGCTATTTTAGGCGCAGGCTATGTCCTATTCGGCATGCTGAGCAACGACTTTGCCAACGGCATGGCGTCAATCGGCTTGACAGCGTTGGGGTTGCCTGTCTTATTCTTCATGCGGTCACGGCATGCGGCCCACATCGCCTGGCCTAGCCTGAAAAAGCGGGTTCGGGTGGGTCTGCTTCTCGTCTGCCTCGTCCTGTTGGTCGGCGCATCGACCTACTGGCTGGACAGTCGCCCCGAAGTCCGGGTCGGCATCGAACCGGTGTCGCCGCCGTTCGCGTTTGAAGACAACGGCAAACTGACCGGCTTCGACGTGGAACTGATCGAGGCTGTCGCCGCCCGTGCCGGATACCGGGTGAGCTATCGGCCGCTGCTGCTGCAGAACCTGTTCGAAGCGTTTGACAAGGATTATATCGATGCAGCGATCAGCTCGCTTTCCGTCACGCCGGCGCGGCAACAGCGGGTCGGCTTTACTGACCCCTATATCGAAGATGGCGGCTTGGCGTTGTTGACCTCGGCCGCGGCAAACTACGCTACAACCAAAGATCTGTCCGGTCGCCGCATCGGTGTACACGAGGGTTCGACCGGCCAGGCGCTGGCCCAGACCATAGCAGGCGCCAAAGTGCAAGCGTTCCGTTCCAACCACGACCTGAATCAGAGCCTGATATCCGGTGGCATCGACGCCATCCTGCATGACCGACTGATGCTGGAATATGCGGTATCACAGGGACAGTTGCCTATCAGTTCCAAGATTGTCGCCCTGCAGACGGAAACCTATGCCATCGCACTAAATAAATCGAACAAGGAACTCGGCGAAAAAATGAACAAGGCCCTGCAGGACCTAAAAAAAGAAGGCGCCCTGACGCAACTGCGCCAGAAATGGCTGGCGCAAATGAAATAAAATGTCGAAGATGCGAAATTGAGGGGGCGATCTTGTGCTGAAAAACTCGTTCGGCGTTCTGCAGCAGATCGGTAAAGCCTTGATGCTGCCGGTGGCACTGCTGCCGGCTGCGGGAATTTTGCTGGCGTTCGGCGACGCCTTCCAGAACCCGGCCCTTACCTCCCTGTTCCCTGCCATGACCTCGCCGGCCTTCCAACTGACGGCCCAGGTCATTGAGCAGGCAGGCGGCGTGTTATTCGCCAATCTGCCGTTGCTGTTCACCGTCGGTGTCGCGGTCGGTCTTGCCGGCGGCGAAGGCGTGGCCGGACTGGCTGCCATCGTGGCGTTCCTGGTCATGAATACGACCATGGGTCTAGTGGCCGGGGTGACGCCTCAGCTGCTGGCAGAAAAAAATCCCGCCTACACCAGCGTGATGGGTATCCCCACCTTGCAGACCGGCGTGTTCGGCGGCATCATCATCGGCATTTTCGCGGCTGCGGTGTACCGCCGCTATTTCAACATTACGCTACCTGACTACCTAAGTTTTTTCGCCGGCAAACGGTTTGTACCGATCGTGGCGGCCTCCGGCGCGGTCGTCCTCGGCATCGTGATGGTGTTTGTCTGGCCTCCGTTGCAAAACGGCCTGAACTATTTTTCCCACCACATGATCGACGCCAACAAAACCCTGGCTACTTTTGTCTTCGGCGTGGTGGAACGGTCGTTGATTCCGTTCGGCCTACACCACATTTTTTACAACCCGTTTTGGTACCAGTTTGGTACCTATATTAACAAGGCGGGCAATGTAATCAACGGCGACCAGAGTATTTTTTTCGCCCAGCTAAAAGACGTGGTCCCGTTTACCGCCGGCGCATTCATGACCGGCAAGTTCCCCTTCATGATGTTCGGTTTGCCTGCTGCCGCCTATGCCATCTACAAAGAAGCGCGTCCGGAAAAACGCCGGCTGGTGGCAGGCATCATGGGCTCTGCTGCGCTAACCTCATTTTTAACCGGCATCACCGAGCCGATCGAATTCTCCTTCCTGTTTGTCGCGCCGCTGTTGTTTGCCATTCACTGTTTTTTCGCCGGCTTATCATTCATGACGATGCAACTGCTTGACGTGAAAATCGGCATGACCTTTTCCGGCGGCGTCATCGACTTCATCCTGTTCGGCGTGATTCCGAACCGCACCCAGTGGTGGCTGGTCTTCCCTGTCGGTATGGTGTTTGCCGTAGTCTACTATTTCGGCTTCCGCTGGGCGATCCGTCGCTGGGACCTGAAAACACCCGGTCGCGAGGTGGAAGATGCCGCAACCGTCACCGCCACATCCACCGGCGCCAGCCTGGCCGGGCAAATCCTGCAGGCCCTTGGCGGCAAAACCAACCTGGCAGAGCTGGACGCCTGCATCACCCGCCTGCGAGTCAGTGTGAAGCAACTGCAACAGGTCGACCAGACCAAACTGAAACAGCTGGGCGCTTCCGGCGTGATGGTGGTGGGAGACAATCTGCAAATCGTATTCGGCCCGAAGTCGGACCAACTCAAGACTGAGATCCAGCAACTGATTGCTGAACCTTTGCCAGACAATACATTAGAAAGGAACGATCCCATGCCAAACATTCGATTTTCCCAATTCCGTTCGCCGATACAAGGCCGTCTGATTCCGCTTGACCAGGTCCCCGATCCTGTTTTTGCCGGCAAAATCATGGGCGAAGGGTTCGCCATCGAACCGCAAAACGGCGACGTCATCGCGCCGTTTAACGCCACTGTGACCAGCCTGATGGAGGACAGCAGACATGCGGTGGGGCTTACCGCCGAGGATGGAACTGAAGTGTTGATCCACTTCGGTATCGATACAGTGAAGCTTAGCGGTGTCGGTTTCACTGCGCTGGTTGCGCAGGGAGACACGGTGCAGGCCGGACAATTGCTGCTGCAGGTCGACCTGGTCCAGATTCAGGACAAAGTGCCTTCCACCATATCCCCCATCGTGTTCACCAACCTGCCGGAAGGCGTTGGGGTCACGGTTGAAGCAGGACGGACGGTCAAGGCCGGAGAAATGGGATTTTTCAGTGTGAAATAGGGGAATAAACTAACGCAGGAGGTAATTATCCTTGGTACAACAGGAGCTCACCATCACCAATCCGACCGGCTTCCATGCCCGACCGGCAGCCTTGCTGGTTGCCCGGGCTGGAAAAAGCAAATCCTCGGTGACGATTCTGCATAACGAGAAAAAAGTGAACGCGAAAAGTATGCTAAATGTGCTGGGGGCCGGAATCCGACAAGGTTCAACAATTACGCTGCTGGTGGAAGGCGAAGACGAAGCGGAAACCCTGGCGGAGCTGGTTCGTCTGATCGAGCAGCTGCCCGAGTGATCGGTGAAGGGAGGCGTGCGTCTTGCTGTTTCAGGGAATTGCCGCGGCGCCGGGACTGGCTATCGCCCCGTGTCTGAAACTCCGTCCTGTTGCCACCGGTGAAAGTCCTCAAACCATCAGCCGCGAACAGGCATTAGCGGAGTTCGACCGCGTCAAGTCTGCCGTGAGCCAGGCTGCCTCACAACTCGCAGCGATCGCAGCAGCGGCCAAGGCTCGCGGCGACCAGCTCCGTGCAGACATCGTCGAGGCGCAGTCGATGATGCTGCTTGATCCGGTTCTTGCCGAATCCGTCGAAGAGAAGATTACAAACCAGCTACTCGCAGCCCCCCACGCCGTGCGTGAGGCCATCGAGGAACAGGCGGCGATTCTGGCGGCGCTGGAGGACGACTATCTGCGGGAACGCGCCGGGGATGTACGGGATATCGGCGAACGGCTGCTTGCCTGCCTGTCCGGTGAGTCCGGACCCGACCTGGCGTCGCTGACTGAGGCGGTCATCCTGGTAGCGGTAGAAATCACGCCTTCACTGCTGGCCTCAGCAGACCCGCAAAAAATCGCGGCCATCGTCGCCGAAACCGGCGGCAAAACCTCTCATTCAGCTATCCTGGCCAAGAATATGGCGATTCCGGCTGTGCTCGGATGCCAGGGCATTATGGCCGCTGTAGTCGATGGCGAGCAGGTGTTGGTCGATGGGAGCAATGGACAAGTGGAAACCGGTCTGACTCCCGCGCAGGCGGAATCTGTTCAACTGGAAATCCAACGCCACATAGCGGCGCAGCAGGAGCTGACACTCCTGGCTGACCGGCAAACCTGCACGCTGGACGGGGTGCACATCGAGCTTGCCGCCAACATCATGGACCCGAAGGGCGCAGCGCAAGCTGTCAAGGTCGGAGCCGACGGCGTCGGTCTGTACCGCACCGAATTCCTGTTTATGGACCGCAGCTTCGCGCCGACGGAACAGGAACAATTCGCCGCCTACCGGCAGGTGCTGGAAACCATGGCCGGCAAACCGGTCATCATCCGCACGATGGATATTGGCGGCGACAAGGAAATCCCCTATATGAATAATCCGCCGGAAGCCAATCCGTTTCTCGGTTATCGGGCGATAAGGATTTGCCTGCAACAGCCGGACCTGTTCATGACCCAGTTGCGTGCCATTCTGCGGGCCTCAGCTTTTGGCAAAGCGCGCATCATGTATCCGATGATCGCTTCGCTGGAGGAAGTGCAGGCGGCAAACAAAATCCTGCAGCAAGCGAAACAATCGCTACGGCAGGAAGGAATCGCCTTTGATGAAGCGGTGCCGGTCGGAATCATGGTGGAGATTCCCTCGGCGGCGGTGATGGCCGACCAGTTGATAAACGTCGTCGATTTCTTCAGTATCGGCAGCAACGACCTCACCCAGTACACACTCGCGGTCGACCGCCTGAACGAAAAAGTCAGCGAACTTTACAACCCGTTCCAGCCTGGAGTGCTTCGGCTGATCCGCCTGGTGGCGGAAGCGGCCGAACACAGCGGTGGCGCGAAATTCGCCGGCATCTGCGGCGAGCTGGCGGCCGACCCCCGGGCAACGCTTTTGCTGCTCGGCCTTGGCGTAACCGAGCTTAGCGTTAACCCACCGGCGTTACTGCCAATCAAAAAGATCATCACTTCGGTTTCGCTAAGTTACGCAAAAGAAGTAGCGTCCGCCGCATTGCAACTGCCCACGGCTGCCGCCATCGAAAGCTACCTCGCACAAGCGTTGCCGCCCGATCTCAGGCCTTTATAGCCTCATCAGCTTGCAACTTCCACAATGCACAAAACAGCGACGCCTTCGATTGAATCGAAGGCGTCGCAAATTTTCTTCCGTTCCGGGTTCGTTGCTCAAATTCCGCCGACCTTGATCCTGCCGACCACGTCGCCGTGGTCATTGCGTATCAGCGGCGGGTGGAACTCTCGCATCCGGTCCGCTTCGGCGTCTGACAGCCAGCCGTTTTGGTGCAGCACTTCCGTGCATAGGTGCGGCAGCACGCGCAGCGCCCCGTCGCCGACCTTGCAGGCAAAACCCTGTCCACGCTCGCAGTTGCCGATGCAAAACGTCGCCTCTGCCCCCAGCTTGGCCACCAACCGACCGCCGGTCAGGCGCATCAGGTTGGTTTCATAGCGGCCTTCGCCGCCGACATATTCGGGATGACCGGTCATCGCCGACAGCACTGCCTGGGCCGGTTCGCTCCAGTCGCCCCAATAGGCCGGTTCCGGTCGGGCCAGGTTGGCATAGGCCAGCGCCATCGACCGCAGCGGCAAGTAAAAGGTCGGCACGCCGCAGCCGTCGACCCCTTCGCTCATGACTTCCGGCTGCAATCCGGCTGCGCGGGCAACAGCGCTGCGCATCTCCGCCTGCAACGGATGCGTCGCTTCCTTGTAGCCGACGAGAGGATAACCCCGCAACAGCGCCAACCCCATCATACCGGCATGCTTGCCGGAACAGTCGTTGTGCAGATTGGCGTAGCTTTCGCCAGCACGAAACATCTGCCGCGAAATCTCCTCATCCAATGGCCTAGCAACGCCGCAGTCCAGTTGCTCTGCCGTCAGCTGCAGCTTCTGCAGGATGCGCAGCACGCACTCCACATGAAACCGCGCGCCGCTATGCGATGAAACCATCACGGCGATTTCCGCGCCGACGAGGCCAAACCGCTCGGCGCCGCCCGCCGCCAGAAACGGCAAAAGCTGAAAAGGTTTTGCGCCGGAACGCCAATAAACCGATGCTGCATTCTCTCCTGTCCGCCAATGGACCTGGGCCTGCCTATCCACAATCACTGCGTCAACCTGGTGCACACTCTCCGGGAAATCGCCCCGGTAAAACTCAACGACCGCCATCTTTGCCTCTCCTCCCGCTTGTCAGTTCGCCCTCTTCAGAGCAGGCCGCAGCGCGTTCCACATCAGGTACATTTCGATTCGATCCCTGACATTCGTCTGCAAATTGCGGTAAAAGAACTGATAGTCATAGATATGGTATTCGCCCGGTTTAAACAGGTCAAGCAGCGGCGGGTAGTCCGCCGCATCGACGTCAGGCACCTTGATGGTTCCGCGGACCGGATCCAGATACGCTCCGGTCAGGCAAGGAATCTCTTTGATTACATTGCCGCTGTAATCGGTAAATACAGCCCCCTGGTTCAATGACTTATCGGCGAGCTCCCCGGTCGTTTTCCAGTTCAGCGGATTGATGCCCAGCGTTTTCAGCGGCACGCTGAGCGAGCTTGCCAGCTCCGGCGCTTCCGTGTTGAAGGAGACAATCGCGCCAGTATCATACTCCCCCTGCGCCATCCGCAAGTGAGGATAGCGGGCGATTTCCTCCGCCGTCACCCGCCAGCCGATCGCATACACCGCCACCAGCCGTGCCTGCAGCCGGGGATCGCGGAATTTGTCCTTCAGCAGCCGCAAAACCATGTCGGCGCCCTGGCTGAAACCGGCCAGAACAAACGGACGGTCCGGATTCAGACGCTTCAGGTAATAATCGAAAGCTGCGCAAACATCCTGGTAGGCCAGCGCAAAGTATGGAGCAGCCGCAGCAGCATCCATGCGGTAAACACTTAGCGCCGCCTGCCGGTAGTAGGGCGCATAGAAATTTGCCGTTGTATCGTAAATCCCTTTTTCCATGTTAATTGCGCCGAGAAAGCTACGCCGCGCTGCCGGATCTGCAAGCGGCAGGTTGAACTGGCCGACGCCGCCGAGGAACGTTGTCGGCCCGACAAAAAACACATCCACCGCCTGCAGTGGACCCGTCGCGTTTCCGCGATAGCCCCAGTTGCTTGGGTCGCCATAATCGACGGGTGCGGCGTTTGCCGTGCCGAATACAAATAACACCAATAGACAAAGCCAAACAGTCAGCCGCCCTATTGAATTATTTCGCATGGAAAACCTCCGTTTTGTTTTCATAGCCTTCTCAAGACTGAATGTGCCAGAGAGAAAACGCAGCGCTAAACGCAGGCATCCTCCATGCCGGAATCTTGGACGAACAACACGGTACCGGGGATGTCGACGGACAGCGACAACATCTTTGTATATTCACGCGGCATACCGATGAGGGTGATGTCCGCACGCAGATTATAGAGATGCGTGCAATAGTCGCCGCTCATCACTCGCACCGCCGTGTTGACCGGTAGCCGGGCCTGTTCGACAAACAGTTCCAAATCCGTTGTGACTGGCGCGACTTCGCGTTCTTCGTCCACCACTCGCAGGATGGTCAGCTTTGCTTCCCAGTTGCGGGCAATCTGCAGCGCCGCCAGCACAGCCAGATTCATGTTGGGGCTTTTGTCACGCAGCCAGAGGTTGACCCGTCGTTCCTGGCCAAAACCGTATTTGGGGTGAATGTGCAAAAACAACAGCCCGGTGTTGAGCGGACGGATCAGCCGATAGATTCGCTCCAGCTGCTGCTGTTTCTCCGCATCGTCACTGATGGTGAACAGGATGGTATTGGGCGGCAGAAATGCGTTAAGCAGCACCTGAGCCAACGGATAAAGGCCGGTTTCAAACGGCAGGGACGGAGTATGAACGATGGTCCTGCGCAAAAAGATTTTTTTGTCGCTGATCGGTTTCAAGACTTCATCGTAGCCGGCGGTCAGCGCGGCGTCGCCTTGCGGCGCGGCAGTCAACGAGAGGATGTACAGACGGCCCGAAGGATACAACAGGCTGTCGACAAAACGGCTGACACGGGCAAAGTCCTCCGGTTGCTCGACCGGGACCAGCAGCGAAGGTTTCCAGATTCGCGGGTGATATTCCATCGCAATTGCTTTTTGCGCCGCCCATTCGGTCATTGCGGTGAAGATTCCGCCGCGCACGTCGCCCCAGGGGGACTCCAGCTTGCGTTCCCGGCGGCTGAGCAGGCTGTAGACGATCATGATCACGGCAATCGTTGCCAGGGTGAACAGTTTGTCGATCAAAAGCATGGTGAAGATGCAACCGATAAAACCTACCAGCGGCACCAGGATTGAAACCTTGAGCCGGGGGCGAAAGCTGATGATGCCGCTGCCCTGTTCGATCAGCACCACCAGGTTGATCGTGCCGTAAGTCGTAAGGAAAAACATCGTGAGCAGCTGCGCCAGCTGGTCGAGACTGCCGGCCAGTATCACCAGCAATGAAAACAGGGATGAGACAAAGACCGCATTACGCGGCTCCTGATCTTCGCCCCTACGGCCCAAAAAATTGGCAAAGGGCACCAGCCGGTTGACTGCCAACGCCGCCAATGTCCGTGGCGCGCCGACCAATGTGGATAGCGCTGAAGAAAGGGTGGCGCCGACGATGCCGGCCACGATGGCCGGTCGCCAGTAAGCCAGGTCCAGGATGATCGTGGGATTGGCCAGCAGCGATTCGGCAGTTGCCTGTCTGGCAAACCAGTAGGCCAGCGCCAGATAAACAATCAACCCTGTGAAGATGGCAGCAAGTGTCCCAACAATGATGCTGCGACGCGGCGTCCTCAGCTCACCGGACATGCTGACTCCGGCCAGAATGCCGGTGACTGCGGGAAAGAAGATAGCGAAGGTTTCCCAGAAACCTACTTTTCCGACGCTGCTCAGCCAAACGACTTCGCCGGGGTTTTGCGATGGGCCGGCCAAAAACGACGCAATTGATATAACGATGGCCGCCATGACGAAATACTGTACGCGAAATGCCAACTGGGCGCTTTTCATCGAAAGCGCCGTCAATAAGGCCCAGGTGACGACACCGACCAGAAGGCTGGAGTGGCTGGGAAAATAGTTCTGCCAAAGTTCAACAAAGCCGATAATGTAAAAGGCCACCGAAAACGCCTGGGAAAAATACAACGGAATCCCGATTGCCCCGCCGATCTCAAAGCCCAGTGAACGAGAAATGATTGCATATGCGCCGCCGGCGCCTATTTCGATGTTCGATACCATTGAGGCCATCGAAAGCGCAGTGCAGATCGTGATGCTGTGGGCCAGCAGAATGATGATGACCGTTTCAATCAGACCAACATTGCCGACCACCCAGCCCAGTCGCAGATACATGACGACGCCGAGTATCGTCAGAATCGTCGGCGTGAATACACCTTCCAGCGTGCCTAAGCCGTTTTTGCCGTTTTCCTGTTTCATGACGACTTTCCCTTTCTATGCCAAGTTCATCTGCTTTCGGTTAACCCAAGCGATAATTTTATGATAAGCTATAAATAGATTATTCTACGCTTCCCGCTATTTTCCTTGCACCGCAAAGCTTTATTGCAGGAGTTGCCACGCATGCGAACTTTCACGCAAGTCTTGGAACCCGAATATTTCAGGCACTTTCGCTGTATTGCCGACGCCTGTCCCGATAGCTGCTGCATCGGCTGGGATGTGGCGGTGGACCGGGCGACTTTCGAACGTTATCAAAGTTGCCCGCAACCGGAGTTGCAGCAGTCGCTGCAAAGCCATGTCCAGCGCAACAGCGAACCGGCCGGGACTTCCGGTTATGTTCCCTATGCGTTGATCAGGCTGCAGGGCGGTCGCTGCCCGTTTCTCGACCCGGACGGTTTGTGCCGGATTCAGCGGCAATGGGGCGAAGCAGCGCTATCCGACACTTGCGCTGGTTTCCCCCGCAGTTACAATGCGGTGGGCGACGTGTTGGAGCGCTCGCTTTGCCTTTCCTGCCCGGAAGCGGCCCGCCTGGTGCTGCAAGAAGACGCGCCGTTACGGTTTGTTTCCGTCGAAACGTCTATCACACTGCCTGAGACCGCTGTCGACTCACTGGAAACCTCAACTGCACTACTGCCGGTACGCGCCCTGGTCCTCTCGCTTTTGCAAAACCGTAGTGATCCGCTCTGGCTGCGACTGCTGAAGTTGGAGCAATTTTGCCGCCAGCTGGCTCAGCTGCCGCCAGCGGAATATGACAAAAACCTCCCCCAGTTGCTGGAGGAGGTTACGGCGGATATAGAACGTGGCGAACTCGGCGCAATGCTGTCCGAGGCCGCTGCCGCACCGGAGCTGCAGTTGCACGCGATGAAGTTGCTGCTTGACCATCGGTTGCAACTGGGCCAGGTCGGCGATCCGTTCCTGCGTCATGTCCGTGTGTTCCGGCAGGCGCTGGGCTATGACGCCGCCGCTTCGCCGGAATCCGCCGCCCTGAAGTATCAGGCGGCCTATACGGAATATTATCAACCGTTCCTGACGCAGCACGCCGCAATGCTGGAAAACTACCTGGTCAATCACGTTTTCCAGACGCTGTTTCCGTTTGGACCCGAGCGCAGCCGTCAGCTGGCGCGGCGCGGCATTTACGAAAACTTTCTGCTGCTGGCGCTGCATTATGCACTGCTCAACACTCTTCTGACCGGCCAGGCCGCGTACTGGCAGCGGGACTTCCGCCGCGGACACGCTATCGAGCTGATTCAGAACTTTGCCAAGACCATCGGCCACAACCACCTGTATCAAAGCCAGGCGCTCGGTTTTCTTTCCGCCGCCAATCTGAATGACGCGACCGGCGTGGCGGTGCTGGTGAAAAACTGAACGGCCCGGTTGACTGAACGTATCATCACTGCCGATAAAGACTCTTCAGCATCGCCGCCAGCATCCCTTCGACAGGCTCCGCCGCTGCTGCGTCCTGGTAGCCGGTCTCGGCGATGGTCTGTCGAACGGCGGCATCTGAAATTGTTAGACCCTGGTGCTTCAGCCAGAACTGCCGCCACCATTGCCGCAAGTTGTCCTGATCCCGGCGGTTCATCCAGTCGGCGAAACGGCAGAACAGCAGCAACCCCTGCGCCGTTTCATCCCGGTGGTCCGACGCAACGTAACGTTGCAGCGTATCGCAAAGCGCCTGCCGCATCCGCTGCGGCTCGTCCAGGCCAAGCCGGATCAACAGCAGATGGGTCAGGCCGGTCACAAACCCTTCGAAAAACCAGCCCTGCGATGGTTCCGCCGCCCTGATCGACACGCCGACCCACTGGTGAATCAGTTCGTGCAGCACCAACCATTGCCGGTCCGCCGTTGGTTGCCGCCGCGCAAAAACGCAGACGCAGTTGCCGCGAAACGAATACCCCATGCCGCCGGCCGCCTGCGTTTCGATCCATGTGTAGCAAGTGAGCGGGCCTGGCGCGGGCGGACCGCCGAACCAATCGCTGCAGGCCGCAACCAGATCGGCAAAACAATCACCGCTGTTCTGAAGCGCCTTTGCGTCGACGGCAGGGCAAAGCCAGCGCCATTGCCGTCCGTCCGCTTGCCAGACGCGCCAGTCGCCCAGCACAAACGGCGCGAGCATCAGCTCCCGACTTTCCGCAAACGAAAAACTCCGACCAGAGCCGACCAGACCGCAAAAAACCGGCTGGTCCCACTCCACTTCAACTGTTTCGGCAGTCGAAACCTGAGGAAACAGGGCCAGTCCGAGCATAAACGAAAACCGGCTGCGCAGCCTCACCTGATGCATCTGTTCCAGCAGGTTGCGCCGCCGGCTGAGCGAAACCTGATAGCTGAAACGGACCGCAGCGGCGGGCAGCTCGATTTCACGGCGTCCCCTACGTCTGGCCAGTCGCCTTGTCTTGCCGCCGGCATCCATATAGCTGAAATGGCTGAAGGCAGCAAAAAATTCGTTCGCCGGACCGAAAGCGTCCGGCGAATATAGTTTGCAGCCGGCCGCATTTCCGCTCAGTTCGGCGTCGACCGCATATTTTCCCTTTGCCAGTGACTGCACAAAATATCGGACCTGCATACTAACTGCCTGCCCCCGCATAGCGCCGCAAACCGGCTGCAAACAGCCGCACCGTCGCCAGAAGCAGCAGCACGGGAACCAGTGCCAGTAGCCATAGTGGCAGGGCCTGACCGGTCTGTAACAGCGAACCGGATTCCAGCAGATACTGTCCGGGATAGTAGGCGACGAACCCGAGCGGCAGCAGGCTGCTAAGCAGCAGTTTCAGCCATTCCGGGTAAATCAGCAGCGGATACTGGCTCAGTTGGTTCAGGCTGAGCAGCGGCGCCGCCACCGAACTGCGGCGGGGCAACCAGAAGCCGGTGGAGAAAAGCAGGATGAAGATGCCGCAGTAAACGGCCCCGCCCAAAACAATCATCCCTGCGAACAGCAAAATATGCGCCGGCGTCCAGGACAGCCCGGCCTGCACACCAGCAATCGCTGCCAGCGCCAGGCCTTTTAGCAGCGTGATGAACTCCATCACCTGCAGGTTGCGCAGAATCAGGTTGAACAGCGGATGAACCGGCTGAACCAGCAGCGTGTCCAGCTCGCCCTGTAGCACATAGGCGGAGTCAAACACGAGAAAGGTCCGAAACACCAGGATCGCGCTCAGCCCGAACGTTGCATCGCCAAGCCCCAGCAAAAACAGGATTTCCCAGAAGCCCCAGCCCTGAATGTTGCTGCCTGGCGGCAAGAATACGCCGACAAACACGATGCTGAGCAACGAAAATGTCAGTTGGCTGACCAACCCGACCACCAAATGGGTCCGGTACATCATCTCCATTTTGACATGGGCGGCGAGGCAGCGAAAAAAAGCTTTGAGTTCCGTCATCGCATCAACCTCCGAAGATATCCAGCCGTTTCAGGGCAAAGCCGTAAAACCGCCGGTTCAAAAGATGCAGCAACGCTGCCCACACGCCGCCCTGCAGCAACACCGGCGCCCAAAAAACCAGCGGTTGCGGCTCGATCCAGCTGCGGATCGGGATTGAAAAAACATGCGGAAACGGCAGCCAGGCCAGCGCCGACTGCAGCGCCTCCGGCAACAGGCTGAGCGGCACGACCAGCCCGGCCAACAGGCGCATCAGCATGTCCAGCGTCCAGGACATCTGAAAGTTCAAGGTGGTGAAAAAAGAAAGGGCACCGATAAACATCTGCAGTTCGAACAGAATGAGAAAGCCGGTCGCGGCGGCCAGGCAAAACACCAGCGGATTGGCTGGCAGATATTCGCCCAGCCCGCCACCAAACAGCGCAAGCAGCACGATGCCCGGCCCGGCGTAAAACAAGGCCCGGGCTGCCGCCTGCCCCAGCGCCTGGGCCAACATCCAGCGGCTGATGTCGAGCGGCCGGAGCAACAACAGGGCGATATCGCCCTGGGCAATCAACGATCCCATGCCGACATCGGTGCGTTGATGAAAAATCATCCGCAACAGCCAGCCCAAAGAATAATACAGCGCCAGTCTTTCCAACGGCAAATCCGGCGGTAGCGGATTGACGCCGGCAATCGCCTGCAAAAAGAAGTAGTAACCCAGGAAGGCCACCGGATAAGTGAAGAACTCCAGCAAGACATCGGACGGATAAGCGGTGAATTCTCTGGCGCTCAGCCGGACCACCGTCCAGAACGCCGAACCGGGAAACGCCGTCCTATGCGAAGGCATTGCGGATCACCTCCTGCAAGGTCGGCTTCTCCAGATAGTAGTCGGCGACGCCTGCTTCCGACAGGTTGCGGACTTGCTGCAGCAACACCTGTTCCTGCGGGTTGCCTTCGGCGATGATCCATTCCAGCGTCTCGTTCTGCCACTCGCCGCCAAATCCCGCCAGTTCCTCGCGGATGCGTTCCTGCCCGCCGGCAATGCCGGGGCGGACCGTCAGTCGCAGCTTCTTGTAGCAGGCATAACGCTGCACCGCCGCCGTCACGCCACCGTCAAAAATCAGCCGCCCCCGGTCCAGCAGCAACAGTCGCTGGCAGAGCTGCTCCATCACCGTCAGGTCGTGCGACGTGATCAGCAAGGTGACTTGCTGCGTTGCATTGACGTCTTTCAGCATCTGGACCAGCTTGCCGACGGAAACGATGTCCAGCCCGATCGTCGGTTCGTCAAGGAACAGCAGCTTCGGCCTTGGCAACAGTGCCGCCGCCAGCGTGCAGCGCATCCGCTGCCCCAGACTCAGCGTCCGCACCGGCTGGTCGAGCAGTTCGTCCAGTGCAAACACCGCACCCAGCTGGGTCAGGGTTTCTGTGAACTGCGCCGACGGAATCCGGTAGAGATCCTTTACCAGATAAAACGATTCCTGCACCGGCAGGTCCCACCACAGGTTGGACCGTTGACCGAAGACCACGCCGATCTGGCGGCAGACCTCGCGCCGCCGCTCGAACGGATCCAGCCCCAGCACCCGCACTTCCCCCGCATCCGGCCGGATGATGCCGGTCAGCATTTTGATCAGGGTGGATTTGCCGGCGCCATTCGGCCCGACCAGCCCGGCGATTTCACCTGCCTGAACGGTAAAGCTGAGCGGACTGACCGCCTGATGCCGCCGGTATTGGCGGTGGAAAAGGCTGGCCCACCAACTGCGCCAGCCATCGCCCATTTCCGGGATCATGTATGCTTTTTCCAGCTCCCGCGCCTCAATCACCATGTTCCCTCGCATTTTGCCTTTTCCAATAATACAATCAGTTGGCTTTTGCCGCTCTCCGGCGCGACCAGGCGGGTCAAGCCGGTCACCAGGTGATACAGCGGGTCTGATTCTATGAGGCCGAGCAGCAGCCGTCTTAGCCCCGGCAACAAATAGCGGTCCATCACGCCGGACGGTCGCAGCAGCAGCTCGTTCCAGATCCCGGGATAAAACTTGCGCTCGAGTTTCAGGATATTCGGCGAGAATATCCGCAGCTTCTCCAGATAGTTCAGTTGGTCGAGCCATTCGATGACCGGCAGTTCGAGCCGGTAATAATAGTTGCGGTAAATCCGGTCCGCCTGAAGCTGGCGAAACCGCGGGTCGACGGTGGACAGGAACGAGGCTTCAGAAAAATGGCCGCTGAAGAAGATGTTCACGCTGACCAGCAGCCTGCCGCCAGGCCGCAAGCATTCATAGGCTTTCTGAAAGAACTGCCGCTGCTGTTCCGGCGTGAAATAATACAGCACTTCCAGCGCGGTGATGGAGTCCAGGCTGCCTGCCGCAAACGGCCGCTGCAAAAAATCGGCCTGCTCGAACCGTAGACGGTCACAATCTGCGAAGCGGCGTTGGTTATCGAGAATCCGTTCGTTGTTGATGTCGATGCCAAGCACCGTTTGGCCGAGCGATGTCAAGCGCGAAGAAAACTGTCCGTTGGCGCAGCCGACATCAAGGATCTGCTGCGGCGAAAAACCGTCAGCGGCCAGCAGCCTTAGGCAGCGGGCGAAACGGTCCTTTTGCGAGGCGCGGGAGGAAACGTACCAGGGTTCGTTGGCCAGCCGATCGATCTGCGCGTCGTCAATCCGTTGTTTCATGGTTCACTGCCCAGCTGAGAAATCAAATCGGCGGCCTCCCCCAGCTCGCTATAGGCCAGTTCCCAGGCGCAGGCGGGGTCCAGTCGATGGACGATCCGGCGAAACGCCGTTTGGTCGATCTGGCCGAGGTTGAAGCAATTCTGCAGCAGCTGCCCGAGCGACTCCTCCACCGCCAGCGGCCGGAGTGAAGCGTTTTTTTGCTCCGCGCCGCCCGGACGGAGAAACACGAACTTCAAGCGGTAGGGACCGGGTGCGGCCCAGGCCGGCGGACTGCCTGCCGGTTTCAGGTAATAGCGGTCGTCGCCGGTCGCAGACCCTGCCTCGATTCGGCTCGCCTCCGCCGCCGAAAAGGGCGGCTTCAATAAAAAGTTGCGATAAAACGGCAATAAAAATCCGCTCCGGTTGTTCAAGGCGGTTGCCTCGTCAGAGCCCAGCCGGAATCCGCGATTCACCAGTTCGACGCCGAGCCGGGTTTTGCCGGAGTTCGAGCCGCCGACCAGCAAGACTGCAATGTTGCGTTTTTCCAGCCAGGCCGCATGAAATATCGTCAGGCCGAAGTCTTCACGGACGGCCCGCTGCAACAGGCTATGCTCCAGCTGGCGAACCGCTGCGTGCTGATCGGAAAAATCGCACTGGAATACATCTTCATACCATAGCGAATAACGGGTTGTATCGCTACTGTGTTGTTTTAGGGTCAGCGACCGCGGCAACCCGGTCGGTGAATGCGGTTTCACAGTGAAGGCGAGCTGTAGCTGCCGCTGCGCCTCTGCCACATCGGTGAACACCGAGTAATTGATGTTGAACAGACGCAGGTCCAGCCTATCCATCACGCCGCCCCGCATCTGCCAGCAGGTCATACTGGCCGAGTAACTCGAGAATCTGGCGGATGTCCTCAGTCGCCTCCGCAGGGTCTATCGGAAAATAACCGAGAAATTCCCTCACCAACTCGTCAAACTCGATCGGCTGCAGGCAAAGCTGAAAGATCACTTTGGCGGTGAGGTTGAAGGAATGGACCCGGCCGGAATCGATGTCCAGCACATACAACGTTTCCGCTTTTTCTGCCAATAGCAGTTTTTCTTTCAACTGGATCATAAGGCCCCCGTCCCCTCATCCGGCGGCGCGATTTCCTGCCAGTCGGCCCAGAGATTGCTAATCGGCCGGGGAATCCTGTCGCCGAGCGTCGCCAGTTCGGCTGTAACCGCCGCCATCTGTTCCCTGTCAGCCGCAGTAAACTCGCCGCCGATTTTATTGATCAGCTGCACTGCGCCGATGACGTGCCCCATTTTTCCGCCAATCGGCGCCGCCAGCAGCGAATGGGTCTGAAACCCGGTGTAATGGTCGCGGACCCGGCACAGGGAACGCACATCATAAGCGGCCCGGTTGCTG
This sequence comes from Sporomusaceae bacterium, assembly GCA_018434355.1. Lineage (GTDB taxonomy): Bacteria > Bacillota > Negativicutes > UBA1444 > UBA1444 > UBA1444. The sequence continues at coordinate 126,368 of JAHDPL010000027.1, forward strand.
ACCAGGATTTCCCGCTGCTCAATCGCCTTGCCGACCAGGCCTTCACCAGACTTGACATCGATGTCCATATCCGACAAACCTTCGGCGATGGCGGAAACATATCGCCCATCCCGGTCCAGTAAAAAAATCGTCACCCGCTCACACTGAAAATCACGCCGAAACAAGCGGACCAGCTGGCCCAGCAGCTCCGCCGCAGCCATGCCGCCCCGCGCCAGCAACTGACGATACTGATTCACCGATTGATGCATCGCGCTCTCCATCGGTCAGTCTCCTGCCTGTTTGCGGGCGATGAAAATCAGTTTGGCACTGTCCGGCGCAAAAGGGCAGTGCAGTGAATAATCGCCATGCTCGGCGACGATCCGGAAGCCGGCCGCCTCGACCAGCCGGCGCGTCGGTTCCAGATACATGCGCAACATTGGCGAAACAAATTGCTCCCGCTTGATGATGCTGCCCTGTCTGACAGTATCATAAGAAAACACGATCTCTTTGCGCCGCTCGTCCAGGATCCGGTTGCGGCTGGAAACCCGCAGCGTCGACCCGTCCGGCAACGCCTCCTCGTGCAGCAGAAAATCCTGCTGCGGCGGATACAGCGCCAGGTTATTCTCTTCCGGCAGAACTTCAAGCAGCAACAGACCGCCGTCCCGCAGCGAACGACAAACCGAATCCAGACAGCTTGCCTGCTCGGCAGCGTCTTGCAGCACGTTCTGAAACGAGTAAAACATGTTGATGGCAAAACAGACAGGCGGATCGACGTGAAAACGCCGCATATCCGCCTGAACGGTTTCCAGTGTCAGGCCGCGTTCCGCCGCCGCCTGCGCTGCGATAGCCAAAATCTCCGGGTCAATGTCCAGTCCGGTTACCGAATAGCCCATGCCGGCCAGTTCGACCGCATGTTTGCCGGTGCCGCAGGCAAGGTCCAATATCCGCCTGCAGTCCGGCGCAAACGCGGTGATCACCTCGCGGATATACAGGGATTCTTTCGAATAATCCTTGAAGAAGTGGAAGCGTTCGTTGTAGCTTTCTGCGTAAGACGAAATTTTCTTCCCACCCTTTCAGGCTAGTTTCGCGGTTTCTTCTTCCGAGTCAGCCCACAGCCGTAGAAGGCGCAGGGTTGCTCGATATCGCGGACTTCCTTCGGCGTGACGACGGTTTTCATCACCGGCTTCTGGTACTGCACCGTTTGTTCGGTCCGTTGGGGTTCCAGTTGTTTTTTCATATCGATTCCTCCTTTACCTGTATTACGGTTCCACGCGTAGCTGCGATGGCCAGATCAAGTCGATCACCGCTCTGCCGCTTTCGCTCTTCTGCACGATCCCGGTCACGGAAATCGTCTTGCCTAGCAACGACTTTTCCGGTTCGCCAAATAGCGGACGGCGATCCTGGTTGATCACAATCAGCGCCGGGTCAATCGGAAAAGGATTGTCCAGATTCAGAAACGTCGGCTTTTTCTCCAGACCCTCGGCATAGCTGGCACCAGCCACCTTGCCGGTAATGGTGACAAAATGCCCGACATGCTGCGCCGCTTCGGCGGCAGACACCCGCAAATCGACCATTTTTAGCTGTGCTGCATCCATGACCAGAATATAAGGTTTGCCGGATCGCGGCGAGCTCTCGATCATGCCGGTGGCGCAAACCGGTTGCCCGACCTTCAGACTTTCCATCGGCAGGCGATTGACGCCCTGCCCGCCGCTGACCAGCAAGAACGGACTCTCCGGCCAGGCAGCGTCGATATTGATGTAATACGGCGTCTTTTCGACATTTTTCGCCAGATAGCTGCCGGCGACCACGCCGCAGACCGTCTGCGTCTGGCCCACTTTGTCGCTGATTTCATGCGTCTGAAGCAGTTCCTGGGCAAACACGCCCTGGGTCAACAGGAAAAGCACGACCAAAACTCCGGCAAATCCCCTGGAAATTGTGTTCTTCATCAGCTCCGCCTCCATCCTCGTTATCTGTCGAGAAGTCCGGTTTCACGAAACAGCACTAGTTGCTGCTTCACATCCGTCAATACAGCGGCCTGATCCTGATTTGTCTTTTCGGCAATCACAGCGGCGATTCCTGCTACCGAGTTGCTGCCGTCGCACAAATCGAAAATCCAGACGGCGACAGGGTTCAGCGCATACACGCCGCCGGTGCGGTTCTGCCTGATCTGCCGCCCGTCCTCGACCGCCTCTGCTTCCGGCGAACGGACCGGCGTGTCGCTGTCCAGCCAATAATCGGCGCCAAGCAATCGCTTTAGAATCTTTGGGTCTAGTCGTTCCAGCTCCGCCAGCAGCCGGCGCGCCAGAGCGATGTTGTGCCTGACGATTTCGCAGTTCTCAAGCGTCGGTTGGAAAAAGTCGCCGTTATGAAAATGATTGTCGCAGACGCAATAGCCGCCGCAGACGAGACGCTCTTCGCAGCCGGCGCAGCCTTGTCGCTGCAGGACATTGTTGCGCCAGATTTCGCGGTAGCGTTCATTGTCTGTGCCGCTTGCCACATGCCCCATGCCAAAGCCTTCATGCCCTACCAGCTTATGACAGGGATACACCGTTCCGTCGGCCGCGATCGTCAGGTAATCGATCCCCATGTTGCAGCCGCGCAGGCGCGGCGTCCCTTTGGCGATTTTTCGCATCAGGTTGAGCAGGTTGTCCAGCCGGTGGGAACCGCCGCTAATCAGGTGTTGCAGATATAGCTCGGCAATCTGCGAGAACTCCGCCTTGACCCGGTCCAGATAGTCCGCACCCACGTACCAGGGACTGTCGGCAGGAATCAGGCCCCGTTCAAACCGGCTTGCCGGAACGTCCCGCTCCAGCAGGTACCGAAAGGCAGCGACCAGATCCAGCGTTGACCGAAAATAGGTGACGTTCACTTTGTATTCGATGCCGGGGTAGCGCGCAAGCAAAGCGTCGATGTTTCGCCAGGCCGTGGCATGGACGCTGGCATCGCCAGTCTTGAACACCCTTAGCCGGTCATTCATCGCCTGGTCGCCATCCAGGCTGAACAGGAACCGCACGCCATGTTCGGCAAAGAAGTCGGCCATCCGGGGCTCGAGCAGCGTGGCATTGGTAATGACATTGTAGGCAAACCAGTCGGGATAGTTTTCCTCCGCGTACTCGACGGCGTACTTCAGCAAGTCGAAGCATAATAGCGGTTCGCCGCCATAAAATGTGATGTTGGTCCCTTTCAGCCCCACCTGGCGGATATAGTCGATCGACTGCCGTACCAAAGTCGGGTCCATCGAAACCGGTCGCTGTTGATACCCCTGCCTGAGCGCCGGCATCGACATGATGCAGTAACGGCAGGCCAGATTGCAGTTGTGGGTCAGGTTCAGCAACACGGAAATAACGCCTGTGGGGCACTGGTCAAAGTCAACCGGCTGCAAATTCACACGCCCTTCCGCTCCCATTCCCTTCGGACAGACAAAAGAAAACCTGTTGCGGCTTCGTATCGTACGCTTGCTGCAACAGGTCAACTATTAGCTTTATTTCTTTGACGGACGCTTTTCCCCAGGCAGATAAAATGCGCAGGGTTGCTCAATATCACGAATTTCCGTTGGGGTGACCACTGTTTTCATGACCGGTTTTTCATAATGGATGTTTTCGTTATGCTTGCCCACAGAAAGAACCTCCTCTCGATATGATTTCGAAAAGAACAGCATTCGTTTCTTAGACAAATTATATCACAAAGAGTCAGAAAAATCAAATTGAACGCTTCAGCCGCAGCTAAGATAAGAGCCCCTTCGCATCGGCAGCACTTCCTTCGTGTCGATCAATCTTTGGCTGATTTATATCCGGCAGAATTTTCCGCCGTCATCAATCACGTCGGAAATTACGATATTCCCCCGCCTTTTCCCCACTTAGGTTTTCATACAGGCAGGCGGAAACCGTTGCTATATAGTCGCTGGCATATTCCGTACTCAAATCCGTCTCGATAAAAATACTCATCAAAACCGGAGCCGTTTCGCCTTCGACAATTCCCACATCGGCCAGGACATTATCCAATTCGCCAATCTTATGAATAACTTTTCGTCCCTGCATATATCGGGCCATTTCTTCGCCAAAAATGGTATTGGCCAACGCCTCCAGGATAAAGGCTGTTTTTTCGGCATTCAATAATTGTCCACGGTAAAGTTGTTCAAAAACAACCCCCATGTCCCGGGCCGTCGTGACGTTTGAATAGCCGAACATTTCTTTGGCCTTGGGATCGCGAATCATGGTCTTCTGCATCCCAATATGTGAAAAGTGCTTGCGGATCTCCTCCGGCCCTATTTTCTCCTCAATCTCATCCAAAAATTCGGCAAAATAGTCGTTTTCGCTGATCATCATCATCAATTCGATTCCTGTATCATATTGCTTCCGTGTTTCCGTGTCAGCCGGATAATAAAAATGCTCATATACGACAATCGATACCGGAACTTTTATTGTTGACGCAGCAGCAAAAACCCTGTCAGGATTCAGAACCAGCATCCTACCGGTTGCAAGATTTTTTGCAAAGATCCCAACCGTTCCTTCATGCGGGCGTGCAACGGGGCAATGCGCAATCACGTCCTCTTCAGCACCTTCAAGATGGTAACCAGTTCCATACATCATCGCAGGACGCCTGGAAGAAACGTTATAATGATATTTTGCTGCGACAACAGCAGAAAATATTGCTATAGCAATCAGAACACAGAGCAGTTTTCCACCCGGTTTCATTTTGTAGTCTTCCTCCTCCTTGGCGCGGGCTCAGCTGCCAATGAGATTTTTTGCCTCCGCAGGAATATTGTCATCGTCCAGCTTCGCTTTGGGTTCATATCTGGCGACTGACCCAGGCGACTCCTCCAACCCGACTGAATGCGACGGCTGATTTTCAACTTCCGGCCCATACGCCAGCCATTGCAACGGAATATTCGACTCCTGCAGGAAAACACGGATTTTATATCTTAATGCCGCTTCACTGGTCGATTGCGTCAAGGGGGTGCTTTGCACCAGAATGCGAATTGTCATGTATCCTTTCAAAAATTCCGTAATCCCGACAATTTCAGGTTCTCTTGACAATCCCGGGTATTCCTGCCGAAAATCACGACAAACTTGCTGCAGTAATCCCATCATCTGCTTAATATCCGCCTGGTAAGTCACAGGAACTGAAACCGTACTCATGATAATCCCCCGGTTAAAATTGCTGACCCTGCTGATGCTGCCGTTAGGCAAAACATGCAAGATACCGCTGCCATCCCTCAGTTTTGTGACGCGAAAACTGATTTCCTCGACTCTACCTTCCAAACTGCCACTGGTGATATAGTCGCCCACTGCATATTGATCTTCCCAAATAATGAAAAATCCGGCGATAAAATCCTTGACAATACTCTGCGCGCCTATGCCAACGGCTAGTCCAATCACGCCGGCACTGGTAATGACCGATGTGGTATCGACGTGCAATTCTTCCAAAATCATCACAATCGCAAAAAATAAAAAAGCATAGCGGATAATGCTCTCAACCAACCCACTCAAAGTGTTTGCCCGCTTTTCACCCAAAACCGATTGTCCATTACCGCCTTTTTTGAAAAAACGTCCAATCATTAAACGAATCAGATGAAATCCAGCACCAATCCCAATCAAAATCAGCGTTATTCTAACTACCTTCTGAATAAACGGCCGCCAAAATTCGATCAACAAATACTGTTCCATCATCCACCATCACCCTTCGCCACTTTCAAATGAGTATAACACAAGTACGTTTGAGGAGGATAGGATTCCGTCCGAGGTTGAAAACTGCGCAAACAAAAATCCGCCGGCAAAAGCCCTGCGGAATGGTTCGCATTCTTTGTTATTCCCGCTAACACAACCTGTCAGTTAGTTGGTAAGAACAAGCCCCTTGACAAGGATCAGCCACCCCAACGCCAGATAGATCAGTCCCATGCCAAAGGACGAAAGAAACAGCGGTGCACGCAACCTACGAACGTTGTGCCCATGCCAAAGATTCATATCCAATCGCTTCACTGCCCACTTTCCTCAAATCGTCAATGATTCCAAATGGAAATCGCCGAAGTATGTCCGGCCGCAGCCGAATCAAGGATTTTGTCAAGCCATTGCAGGAATATCGCCATGATATCTTCCTCTTCAAACGCACCTGCCTCTTCACACGGCTCTGCCGCTTCCAATGCGGCATCGCAAGGCGCGGCGAAAACAGAATCCACTCCCGCTGTGGCAACGAGAGTGACGCAGAGCACCAGACCCAGAACGAATTGTTTTGTCATCTCAATCACCATCCTTTGATTTCATCATACTATGTAAAATGAAAAAAAGTGTGGCGAATTTGTGACAAAACCGTGAAATACTGAATTTCTTTACTTTCGTAATCCCACTGGGGTTCCGTTCGCTATGCTACAGCAACAACTCTTTTAGCAACATGACATTAAGCAGTGTAACAACCAGTCCTATCAGCCACAGTAAAACCGCCGTCTTGCGTTGGTTTGCGTATCGCCCCATCACCGTAGTCGAAGAAGTCAAGCGGATCTGCAGCAATATGGTCCAAGGCAATTGAATGCTGAGCAACATCTGCGAAAGAATCAGTCCTTGGAACGGGTTGCTAACAAAGAAAATAATCACGGTAGCCAAGACCAGCGTCAACAAGACCCCTTGCTTCGTACGCAAGCGGCTGACATCATATTCTTCACCAAATAAACCGGCAAAGATACTGCCGCCCGCCATCCCTGCCGTCACGCTCGAGGACAGGCCGGAAAAAAGCAACGCCAGTGCAAATACCGTCGCAGCCGCTTTTCCCAGCAACGGGTCCAGCATCTGAGCAGCCTGCTCCAGCTCGCCTACCGACAGTCCCGCTTGAAAAAAAGTTGCCGCCGCGATCAAAATCATCGCACTATTGATCGCCCAGCCGATGATCATCGAAAATAGCGTATCCAAAAATTCAAACCGCAGCTGGTGTCGGATGACGGTATCATCTTCCCGGTTCCACTGCCGGCTCTGAATCACTTCAGAATGCAGAAACAAGTTGTGAGGCATGACCACAGCGCCTAAAACGCTCATCACGATTGGCAACGAACCGTCAGGCAACGCCGGAGTCACCCAACCTCGCGCCGCTTCAGGCCAATCGATTTGGACCAGGCTAAGTTCAAACAAAAACGAAAGGCCGATCAGCGATACGAACCCGATGATCCACTTTTCCAGTTTGCTGTAAGAATTGCTGTAAAGCAGCCAGCTGACAAACAGTAGCGTAAACACCACACCGATTTTAATCGGTAGACCAAGCAGCATCTTCAGAGCGATCGCTGCGCCGAGCAGTTCGGCCAGTGCGGTTGCAACCGCCGCCGCCACCGCAGACAAGAGGATCGGACGAGAAAAAGCCGGCGACAGATGCTTTTCGGCAGCCTCCGACATGCAGAGCCCGGTAACGATCCCCAGATGGGCGGCATTGTGTTGCAAGACAATCAGCATTAGTGTGGACAAACTGACCATCCAGAGCAGCTTGTAACCATACTCTGCGCCAGCGGCGACATTGGACGCCCAGTTTCCCGGATCAATAAATCCGACGGTGACTAGGATTCCCGGCCCGATATATCTCAACACGTCACGTGCGGAAAACTTTTTTTTCATGGTTCCTCCAACGCCCTATTCAGTTGATATATATTCTCCATTGTCGACGTTGTTCCTGTCTGCCGATCAACCTTCCAATGCTCTCCGTCCACAAGGACTGCTGCTAGGGGTACTAACGCTACTCAAATTGGCAAATTCTCTGTGCCGGGTGTATGATGAACTAAAAGCAATTTCAGCAGCCGTATTGCGCGAAAAGAGGCCAAACCATGACTTTTTCCGAACAACTCGCACAAATCGCACAGGCTCCGCCAGATGAAGCATTAAGCATGCTGGAGACGCGTCCTTCGGGGCTGACCGAGGCGGAGGCGCAGTCACGGCTACAGCATTACGGACTGAACGAAATTGCCGGAGAGAAACCGAAATCCTGCTTGCGCCGCCTGTGGGACAATGTAAAAAACCCACTGGTCATCCTGTTGACATTGTTGGGCGCCGTTTCCTATGCAACAGGCGACCTGCGGGCGACAACCGTGATTATCGCCATGGTGCTATTGGGAATAGCGCTGCGGTTTGTTCAGGAAATGCGGGCCGATGACGCAGCCGCCAAGCTCAAGGCCATGGTCGGCACGCAAGCTATCGCAGTTCGCGATGGACAAGAAATTGCCGTTTCGCTGCACGAGCTGGCGCCGGGTGACATCGTTCGGCTGTCCGCCGGCGACATGGTTCCCGGCGATGTCCGTCTGCTTGCCGCAAAAGACCTATTTCTCAACCAATCCTCCCTCACTGGCGAATCGCTGCCGGTGGAAAAAAACGCCGCCAACTCCCCCGTCCAGTCGGATTCGCCGCTGGAGCTCGACAACCTCTGCTTTCTCGGTTCCAATGTCGAGAGCGGCTCCGCCACTGCAGTCGTGGTGCAAACCGGCGACCGCACCTACCTAGGCTCCCTGGCTGCCGATATCGTTGGGGAGCGTGAATTGACAAGTTTCGACTTGGGTGTCAACAAATTCACTTGGCTGATGATTCGATTCATGCTCATCATGGTGCCGGCTGTTTTTCTCATTAACGGCCTAAGCCGCCACAATTGGACGGAGGCGTTTTTGTTCGCCATCGCGGTGGCGGTCGGACTGACGCCGGAAATGCTGCCGATGATCGTGACCGTCAACCTGTCCAAGGGCGCACTAGCCATGGCCGACAAAAAAGTCATCGTCAAGCGGCTGAACGCCATCCAGAACTTTGGCGCGATGGATGTCCTCTGCACCGACAAGACCGGGACCCTCACCGAAGGAAAAATCGTCCTGGAAAAACATATGGATGTGAACGGCCAGGAAAGTGAGCGAGTCCTGCAATACGGCTACATGAACAGTTATTTTCACACTGGCCTGAAAAACCTGATGGATGAGGCGATCTTGGACTACGGCCAACTCGAAGAGGACTTGAAGGTTAAAACAGAATACCGCAAAATCGACGAAATCCCGTTTGACTTCAATCGGCGCCGGATGTCGGTGATTCTGTCGGATAACCGCAACCAGCACATCCTCATCTGCAAAGGCGCGGTGGAAGAAATCACCGCGCTTTCGACCACGGTGGAAATTGATGGCGCACCTTTGGCGGTCAAGTCCGAATACGCCGCCCGGCGCAAACAGTTGGTGCTGGATCTGAATGCCAAAGGCTTTCGCGTAGTCGCGATCGCCTACAAAGTGATGCCGGTCGGCGTCAGCGAAGAACCTCATTACACGGTCGGCGACGAGTCAGACTTGACATTGCTCGGATACATGGCGTTTCTCGATCCGCCAAAAGCCAGCGTAGTCGCGGCTTTGCAGCGTATTCACGCTCTGAACGTCAAGGTTAAGGTCCTCACCGGCGATAACGATGCCGTCGCAGGCTATATCTGTGGCCAGGTCGGCATTCCGGTCGAAAAGATCCTGTTGGGCGGGCAAATTGAAGCGATGAGCGATCAGCAACTGGCGGAAGCGGTGGAAGACACTCGTATTTTCGCCAAGCTAGCGCCCTCCCAGAAAGAACGAATCGTGCACGCGCTGCAAAAAAACGGCCATGTCGTCGGATTTATGGGCGACGGGATCAATGACGCGCCGGCACTAAAAACAGCCGATGTTGGCATTTCCGTGAACAGCGCCGTAGACATCGCCAAGGAGTCCTCCGATATCATCCTGCTGGAACAGGACCTGTTGGTGCTTGAACAAGGGGTGCGCGAAGGTCGCAAAGTGTTCGGCAACATCATCAAATACATCAAAATGGCGGCCAGTTCCAACTTCGGCAACATGTTCAGCATCGTCGGCGCCAGTGCCTTTCTTCCCTTTTTGCCGATGTTGCCGATTCAGGTGCTCACCAACAATCTGCTGTACGACTTTTCCCAGACGCCAATCCCCACCGACGAGGTCGACGCCGACTGGCTGACCAAGCCGCGCAAGTGGGAAATCGGTGGCCTGCAGCGCTTTATTCTTTATATCGGCCCAATTAGTTCCATTTTTGACTATGCCACCTTCTTCATCATGCTCAATGTGTTTGACTGTTGGACTAATCCGTCTCTGTTTCAGACCGGTTGGTTCGTGGAGTCCGTATTCACCCAAACGCTGATTATCCATGTCATCCGCACCAACAAAGTCCCCTTTGTTCAGAGCAGGTCCAGTCGTCCGTTGCTAATCGCCTCGCTGGCTATTGTCATGTTGGGGGCCTGGTTGCCGATTTCGCCGCTAGCCGACATGCTGGGCTTTGTGCCGCTACCGCCGCTGTTTTGGCCGCTACTGGCTGCGATGCTGCTCTGCTACGTCGGACTGACTCAGTTGGTCAAAAAACGGTTTATCGCCCGCTATCCCGAATAACGAAAGAGTTCATTCCGAAGAATCCTGCACCGGCGTATTCCTTTTGATCCACCAGACCAAGAAATAGGAAGCGAGGCCGATCGCCAGCAAAATCGCCAGTTTTAAGATGGAATGGTTTTTATCGTTCTCCATCATTTTCGCACCAAAATCCTCATCACCAAAATACTCGCCTCATAGAGCAATATGATCGGAATCGCCAGCATCACCTGTGAAAACACATCCGGCGGCGTTAAGATGGCGCCGATTACAAAAGCTGCAACAATCATCGGCTTTCGATATCTTGCAAGAAAATCTGCATCAATAATCCCCATTTTTGCCAACATCAACAATAGCAATGGCAGGTTAAAAACGACGCCGAACGGTAAAACAAACGAGAACAAAAACGATAAATATTTGCCCAGCGACAACATCGGCATTAAATTTTCCGAACCAAAACCCAAGAAATATTTCATCACCAACGGCCAAATCAAGAAATATGCAAACACAACCCCAGTAAAAAACAGACAGACGGAACCGGGAACCATAATCAAAGCCCAGCGCTTTTCTTTAAAGGTCAGCGCCGGCGCAGCAAAACTCCATGCTTGCCAGATAATAACCGGCAGAGATAGCATTACTCCGGCAAATACCGCTAATTTGAGATAGGAAAAAAAGCCTTCTGCCGGACTCATAAAATACAGTTTTCCTGCCTGCGCTGTTACAAAAACCATCATCTCATCGACAAAAAAATACGAACCACATGTTGTCAAAACAACCGAAATGACTGCGATGACAAGCCGTTTGCGCAATTCGCCCAAGTGCTCAATCAGCGTCATTTGCGACTCTGATGCTTTGCCGCATTTCGGGCAGAACGCTGCAAGATCGGAACGTTGTTCCCCACAATCCTCGCAAACTTTCACAGCGTGATCTCACCTCCACTCCGCAATTCATCCATGTTGACATTTACTGACGAAACAGGTAAACGGCGCAGATCACCAGCGCCATGCAGATTCGATAGGCGGCAAACACGGCAAAGGAGTTGCGCTGAAGATATCGCAGTAAAAATTTGATGCAGATCAGCCCGACAATTGCCGAAGTAATTGCGCCGACAACAAACAACGGGCTGGCGATATTATGAAGGATATCGCGGGCATGTTTCAGCGCCGCACCGGCAATGATCGGCGTAGCCAGCAAAAATGAGAACCTGGCGGCCGCCTCGCGGGTAAAACCCAGCAGCCGCGCCGCCGTCATCGTGATTCCGGAGCGGGAAACTCCGGGAATCAGCGCCGCTGCCTGAAACAAACCGATCAACATGGCGTTGCCGAAGGTGATCCTTTCAAAGTTGATTGTCTGCGCTGATTTCTTATCGACATAATACAACACAATCCCCATACCGGCAAAACCGGCCGCAATAATCAGCGGCTGCGAGCGAACGAATTTATCGATGAATGATTCCAGCGCCAGCCCGGCCATTCCGCCGGGAATCGTCGCCGCCACCAGATACCAGAACATTTTACCTTCTTTGGTTTTCAGACCCTTGGTCAAGCCATTGGTCGTGAGCGACAACCAATCCCGGAAGAAGTACACCAGCACCGCAACCAGCGTCCCCACATGCAACGCCACATCCAGGGCGATATCGACGTGATCGCCCGCCTGGGCGATAGCGGTGTCCCAACCCAAAAGCCAGCGTACAATAATCAGATGTCCCGAACTGGATATCGGCAAAAACTCGCCGATTCCCTGTACAATTCCCAAAACGATCGCAATCAACCACAACATGCATTCCACTCCCGACTTATTGTTTTTGCTTTGGCGCCGTACTGTTTGCAGCCGGCGATTTTGCCGCCGGTACAGGTTGGACAGGCGCAGGCTTGGTCGGCGTAGCCACTCCCGGCACAGGTTTGTCGGCAGACACTTTCGGCGGTTCCGGCTGCACTTTCGCAGCCGGAACGTTCGGCGCATCAGACGATCCATCGTCCAGGCGAGCGCGAGCAGGCAAATTGCGCCGATATTCCTCCGCCACACTCTGCGCGGCCGCCTTGATGTCGCCGCTAAAAGGAACGTGCTGCAGATCGGCGATTTTTTGCCGGTTTTTCATCACATCGGGAACCCAGTAACTGATGCCGTCAATATAGTAAGGCAACCCATCCACCATATAAGTCTTTAACCCTGCCGTCAGCCCATCCTTGAGTTTGCCGGTCAGTCCGATCATCAGTGGCAGCGGGATGTCTGTATCGATTGAGGCGAAAATTTCCCGGATAATAATCGGCGCTTTTAGCAGGATGAGCGGCGAGCTCGCTTCCGCCAGAACAGCGCGGATAAATTTTTGTTGCCGTGCGACCCGACCGATATCGCCTTCTTCATCGCGATAGCGGACGTATTGCAGGGCAGTTTTGCCGTCCAATCGCTGCACACCGGGTTTTAGGTCAATCACAAAGTGATCCCAGGTATCCTCGTACTGCATTCTTTTTTCGACATCCAGCGTCACGCCGCCCAGCGCATCTACGACCCGGATGAAACTGTTCATATCCACTTTGACGAAGTAATCAAGCGGAATCCCCAGAAATTGCTCCGCTGTAAGGCGCGACAGGGCTGCACCGCCGTGAGAAAAAGCATGGTTGACCTTGTCCCAGCCCACGCCATCGATCTTGACCCTGGTGTCGCGGGGAATCGAAATGACAGAGATGTCCCGCGCGCCGGTATCGATTGTCACGACCAGCAAAGTGTCGGAGCGGCCCGGATCGCCATCCTCCGGACGCGGGTCGACTCCCAGGATGACAATGTTCAGTTTATTGGGCGGCTCCATCCAAGCACCGGCATTGCTTTTGTTTTTTTTGCCGGTGCGGTATGGCGCCAGCGATGCTCCCAACCAGTAATAGGCTGCTGCACCTGCGGCAAGCAGCAAGACCAGCAATACCCCGGCGACGATCTTCAGGCTTCGATTCCTGCTGTTCCGTTGATTGTTCAGCTTGTCCTTCAGTTTTTCATTCATGATATTTCGCACTACTCCTGTTGAAGCTTGATTTTCTTTTCTCTCAACAATGGGGCGCCGCGCCGGAAATGAGTCAGAAAGATCATGAACCCGATCAGAGCGACTCCGCAGGCATGAATCGTACTTTCGATGGGAACTTGTCCGGCTTCCGCCAGGGAATAAGCGCCGGTTCCTGCCAACATAAAGATGTTTTCGGCAAAATTCTGGATGGTTACGCTACGACCGGCGCCGATACTACGTTCGCCGACATACTCGTTTAACGAATTGATCGGCACGATATACAATCCGCCAAACACGCCAATGATGAAAATCAATATGGATGCCAGCGGTACGGTATGAACGAAGCTGAGACCGATGACTACAATTCCCATTGCCAGCCCAAACACGATCGTTCTGCGATACGACCGGATGGAAACAATCCGCGGTGCCAGTCCGGCTCCGATGCCAATCCCCACACCAATCAAGGCCATCATCAAGCTGACTTTCGAATTGCCGTTGAGGCACAACGCCTGCGGCACCCAAACAAACAGCGCCAGTTTCAAAATATTGGACACCGTCCAAAAAAATGCCGAAGCGATTACCGAAAACCGGGAATCGACATGCTTCATCATAAACACGATATCTTGCCAAAACTCCTGTAAAACGGCTTTGCCCGGCAAATGACCGCAACCTTGATTGAGCGGGATCATAAATGTCAGTACCGCTGACATAGCGTAAATCGCCAACCCCAAAACAGAAGCCAGTCCAATCGAATAATCGGACAAATATCCGCCGGCCAGCGAGCCGCAAAGGATGGCCGCGATGGTCGTTCCTTCCATCCATGAATTCGCCTTGACCAACTCATCTTCTTCATGGGTCAGGAACGGCAATATTCCATATTTGGCAGGGCTATACAGGACCGACCCCAGCCCGAACAGGGAATAACTTAACGCCGGATTCCAACCGAACAGAAAGCCGATGCTGCAAAGTGCCTTGAGTGCATTGCCAATCAGCAATACTCTGGCCTTGGGAACATAGTCGGCGATACCACCGACCCAGGGCGAGGCAATGATGTAGGATGCGAGATACATCGCTTGCACAACTGGAAGATAGTAGTCTGGATAATGATCTCGCAGCAGAATTGCTTGGGCGATGAACAGCAACGTGTTGTCAACAAAAGACGACAGAAACTGGCTGGATAGCAGTGCCCCCAGCGGGGAAAAAACCACCCTCATCCCTGTCCTTGCTCCTTGCGTTCCTTATCGTCCGGCAGCGCTTTTTCCGCCCTCTTTTCCGGCGGCGCCTCTTGCAAACCATTGCGAAATTCACGGATCGCCTTGCCGAACGATGCCCCCATTTCCGGCAACTTGGCCGGTCCATAGACAACAAGTGCAATCACCAGAATCAAAATTACTTCCGGCATTCCCAGTCCAAACATTTTGCTTCGCCTCGTTTCTTGTTTTTTTATTCTTTTTTTATTCTAGGAAAAGTTGACGGCTATTTTCATCATACGCAAACAATTCTGCGTAACGACCCCAGTCGATCAGCGTATCCAGATATTCCTCCAACTGTTCTGCCGATAAGGAACGCGCCAGAGTTTCTTTAAAGAACTCTACATTCATCCGCTTGTTGGATTTCGAGTTTAGTACGGCGATGATTTGCCCCAGTGTCGGTACAGCCAAAAACAGTTGTTCCTGCAGCAGCACCTTTCGTTCCAGCACCGTTGCCTGGGCAAACCGGGCGCCTTCCGGCGTCAGTTCAATGTCGCCGTCGACAATTTTTGCCAGCTGCAATTGCGCCGCCGCTTCGATAACCGGAAAAAAATCTTCGCTATCCATCATAAATCGGTCCGCCAGTTTATACAAGTCGGTTTTTTCGTTCAAGTCCTCCAACAACTCCAGAAAACCGGTCAGTGCGCCGGCCGAAACATTGGGCAATGGTATGACGCCGCGATCTTCGTGCGGCAATTTTCTTTGTCCGTCCGCCACCTCACGCTTCGTCATCAGGGAGTACAATTTGTCCACGATTTCGATGAACGCCGGATCGTTTTTGTCACGCCAGTGCGGCAAGGAAATCGCCATATCGGTCATGACCGTCGCCGGACTACCTGATACGACCAGAATGCGATCCGCCATGTACACCGCTTCTTCAATCCCATGCGTCACCATGATGATCGTCTGCGTGGGAATCTTTTTTTCCCGCCAAAGCTCCAGGATATCCCGTCGCAAGTTTTCCGCCGTCAATACATCCAGCGCCGAAAACGGTTCGTCCATCAGCAGTACGTCCGGTTCGCTGGCCAAGGCCCGCCCCAGACCCACCCGCTGTTGCATGCCGCCGGACAGTTCCTTGGGATATGCACTCTCAAACCCATCCAGCCCGACCACATCGATGACGCGAATCGCCTTCTCCTTTTTTTCAGTCTTGGATAACGGCTTAGCTTCCAACCCCATCATCACGTTTTCCAGCACCGTCAGCCAGGGGAACAAGGCAAACGACTGAAAAACCATTGCAACGCCGGGGTTGATGCCTTGATACGGGTTCCCTAAATAAGTCACCTTGCCGGATGATACTGCCGTCAGGCCGGCGAAGATGCGCAGCAGGGTCGACTTGCCGGAGCCGGATGCGCCCAGGATCGCCACAAATTGGCCTGCTGCGATTTTCAAATCGATTTCGGTCAGGACCGGTTTGATTTTATTTTCGCCCAAATTCCATTGTTTATTCACAGCATGCAGCTCGATCAATACTTGTTGCATTTTCAGTCCCTCCCTTAATTCAGATGATATTGAGTTTCGGCCAGTTCATACAGCCTGCGCCAGAAGAATCGGTTGACAAACACGACAAACAGGCACATTACCAAAATTCCGGCCAAGATTCCGGCCCAGTCGCCGGCTTCGGTGACGCGGCTGATAAAGGCCCCCAGCCCGGTTGCCTCCAACCGATTTTCCCGCCAGATGACCAGTTCCGATACGATGCTGGCGTTCCAAGCGCCTCCCGATGCCGTGATGCAGCTGGTAACCAGGTGAGGGAATATTGCCGGCAAAATCATTTTGCGCCAGCGCTGCCAGCCGGTCAGCTTGAAAATGGTTGCCGCTTCCGACAAGTCATTGGGGATCGCCATCGCCCCGGCAATCACATTGAATAGGATGTACCATTGGGTTCCGAGCATCATCAGAGGGATGGCGCCAATTTCAAAATTGACGGCAAAACGCAGATAAAGGATTGCCACTAGCGGATAAATCATGTTGGCGGGAAACGAAGCGGCCACCTGCACCAATGGCTGGCAAAATCGGCTCCATCGCGGATTGCTGCCGATCCATACGCCGACGGGGACCGCCCACAAGATACCCAGACCGGTCGCCACCATAACCCGGCCGAATGTCAAGGCGCCCAGCCGGACGATTTCCAGCCAGCTCTCGGCGGAAAGCGATGTCAACACGGCCAATCCGGCATAAGACTGCTGCCCGACGAAAGCAACCGCAACCAATCCCAGCAACCCCTTTAAAACGTTCGGTGCGCCGAATCGTCGCGGCTGACGGCCAAACCGGCTCTGCATTCGTTCGCCCCAATGCGCCAATCCGTTCATGATGCAGGAAGCTGCCGCCAACAGAGGAACAATCAAGGTCTTGCCCAACCAACCCGCCAACATCGAACGCTGCAAGAAATCGTAGACGAAAGAAGTCGCCGCAATCTGCGATTCGGTGCGTTCCATCTTGAATTTTTGCGACCAAACCACAATCGGCCGCCAAAACAATTGATCAATCAGCACGATCGTTGCGACCATTGCAAAAATGGCCCAACACAATGCGGTCATGTCGCCTGCTTCCGCGGCGGCCGCCGTGAACGAACCCAACCCAGGCAACCGGATGTCCCGATTCAACACGGTGATCGCCTCGCTGGCTGCCAGGAAAAACCAGCCGCCGCCAAACGACATCATGCTGTTCCAGACCAGACTGATTGTCGCAAACGGCACTTCCAGCCGGATGAACTTTTGCCACCAATTGAACCCCAGTACCGTCGACGCTTCCTGCAGGTCCTGCGGCAGGGTGATCAGCGAATGGTAGTAACTGAAGGTCATGTTCCAAGCTTGGCCGGTAAAAATCGCGAAAATCGATGCCAGTTCGACCCCGAACAGGTTTCCCGGCGTCATGCCCATGAACATACTGATCGTGACCGACAAAAAACCCAGCACCGGCAAGGATTGCAGAATATCCAGCAACGGAATCAGCAACTTCTCCGCAGTTTTATTTTTTGCCGCCAAGCTTCCATATAACAACGTGAACGCCAAAGAAGCCCCGTATGCCAAAAACATCCGGAGCACCGAACGTCCTGCGTAGTAAGGCAAGTCCGCCGGGTCGGTCGAAACAACGATTTTTTCATCGGTAGTAAGAGGAGCCACCATGCCTGATCCAAGGTGCAGAATGGAAAACAGCAAGGCAAATACAAACAGCAGGACAAAAAGGTCAATAAAGCCGAATCGGCGAGTGGGCACATGAGAAACAAACATGACCATGCCAATCACTCCTTATCTTGTTTTGACTTCGTTCAATCGTTTGGCATTGAAACAACCGCATAGACCCGTCTGCATCCATTCGTACCCACCCCCTCTCATAAAAAATCGACCTCCCGGAAAACAGGAAGGTCGAAAAATAAACTTGCGGCAAAAAACGCCCCGAGCTACCTCCCCTCTCGTTCGAGCTTTAGCACTGTACATCGTAGAGCATTTACGCTCAGCCACCTTATGTAAAACCTTATGCCGGTAATACCTGTTCTACCCATTGGCGTCTTTCGACATTTCCGGGCAGTGGCCTGTGTTCATACAGGAGCCTCACCTAACGAGGAAGTTTATTCTGTTTACAATCATCTTGCGCCGAATTCGTCAAATAAATGGCACAGTGCCAATTTAGCACTATAGCAACTTCTTGTCAATAAAGATTTTTTAAATTTCCACGCCTGCAATCATTTTCTTACAGCGTCACCGCTACCCCTTTGGCATACCTGTCCAACAACTCGTCAAACCGGCTGAGGTAGGAAAAATCGTTGACTCCGCGGCGGTTTTGCGCTTCGGTCACCAGCTCGACCACCTTGTCGTTGAACGGGGTGGCGATGCCGGTCTCACGGCCCTTGCGGCAGATGATGCCGTTGATGAACTCGATCTCGCAGTCGCGCCCCTTTTCCAGGTCCTGCAGCATGCTGGCCTTCAGCTCGACATGTTGGCCCCAGATTTTTTTGTACAGCGGCATTTTGGACGGGATTTCCGCTGGATCGTTGAACTCGAACGACTCCATGTCTTCGCCCTGCATCCTGGCCAGCCGGATCCCCTGGGCGTGGCTGACCTTGATACACTCGTCGGCGATGAATGCCAGGCAGGTCATCGCTTTCGGGTCGTACAGCACGTTGCCGAAAGTGCAGCCGAGCGCCGCCGACATGCCGCTGAACGTCGCGTTCATCAGCACTTTGGCCCAACGGATGCCGGTCAGGTTCGACAGAATCTCCGTCGTCCCTACGCATTGCAAATACTCTTTGACTGCTTCCAGTCGTGGACGTAGCACACCGTCCAGTTCGCCGATCTCAAAGGCGAACTTTTTTACTGCTTCCTGCGTGGTGGTCAGTCGTGACAGACCCGGCCCCAGCCAGGTCGCGCCGAAACCGACCGCACCGCCGATGGTGCGTTCGCGCCCCACCACTTCGGCCACGCTTTCTTCGGGAATCCCGTTCTGCAACGTGCATACGATGCTTGCCTCGTGCAGAAACGGCAGCAGGCCTTTCAACACAACGCGGTTGGTGGTCTGCTTGTTGAGCAGAAACACCAGGTCATAGTGGCCACTCATCTGATCCGGTGTATAGGCCCGCACCGGCACATTCAGTTCGATAAAACCGGTTACGGTAGCGCCTTTTTCATTCAGTGCAGAGACATTTTCCTGGTTGACGTCGATCAGGTCGACTTCTTTTCCCTGCTTGTTCATAAATGCGCCGACGATCGTGCCGAGTGAACCGGCGCCGATGATTGCTACTCTCATATCCATTTTCTCCTCGTTTCCTTTGTAATCGCAGCCCAACATCAATTATTTGCCGGGGGCCAGCGCCAGTTTTTCCTTGGCCTTTTCATCCGATTCCTGTTGGATCCGTCTGGCCACTTCTTTGGTCGACTCGCTGGCTTCGGGTTCAAAATACGCCTCGTAAGACTCCTTGGGCGGCGCACTGGTTGCAAATACGGCGATCAGCACCGCGACAAGCGACAAAGCAGCGCCGACGACAAACGGATTGGTCGCATTCATGACTCTTGCCGCAATAAACCCGACTGTGCCGATGACAATCCCGGCATAGGCGCCGGACCGGTTCATCCGCTTCCAGAACAGGCCGAACCACACTGGCCACATGAACGCCGCGCCAAACGCGCCGTATACATAGGTGAAGCCCATCGCCAGCAGCATCGGCGGTTTGATCGCGCTGAGCACCGCAACGATCCCTAGCAGGAACACGGAAATCCGCAGGTGGTTCGTCGCTTTGGCTTCATTGATTTCCCGATTGGGGAACAGGGCGCGATAGATGTCGTAGTAGATTGATGTGCCGCAATGCAGCAGCATCGAGTTGGCGGTGGAAACCGACGCCGCCATGATTGCAATCAGCGTCATCGCACCAACGAGCGGCGGCGCATATTGCTGAACGATCAACGGCATGATGTAGTCGGTGGTCTTGCCGGCCGGTAAGCTGGGCAACAGAGCTTTCGCGCCGAGGCCGATGATGATCAGGCAGATGAAGATCGGAATCAGCACGATAACCGTCCACATCATCTGCAGTACTGCGGCTTTAGTGTTTTTCGGCGCCATGAAACGAGCGATCCAGTGCGGCGAAACCGATGCGCCCATCGCATTGGCCATGAAAATCGCCATCAGCGCGCCCCAACCGAAGCTGCCTTCCGGCGTCAACATGATGCCCGCCTTCATCGGCGGTCCGCCGACGTTTACCGGCGCGGTTGTGACCGCCACCGCATCAAGGATATTGCCGATCCCGCCGGTTGCCGTCAGTACGGCCCACAAGCCAAAGGCCAAACCGACCAGAATCAAAATGGCGTTGACGGTATCGGTGGCCGCAACCGACCAAAAACCGCCGGTACAGGTCATGATCAAAAACACCAGAAAGCCGAAAATCGCCCATTCATAAGGAATGCCGGTAATCGTGCTGAACACGATGCCAAATCCGACCACTTGCAAGTGTGAGAAAATAAAATATCCCACAAACATCAGTACAGCTACGATCAATTGCAAATAGCTGACTTTTTGGAACGGTTCATAGCGCATGCGGATAAATTCGGGAAAGGTCCGCGCCGGCATTTCCGGCCGCCGGACTTTGTAGGCCAAAATCGGCATGATCGCAGTTGCCAGAAACCATCCCGCCACCCAGCCGATGATCGCGGCGATGCCGGTTCGATAGAGAAAACCGGGCACGCCCATGACCGAAGCCACGCTGACCCAGGTGGCTACTGAGGTACCGACGCCGAGCAACAGGCCCATCCGATGGCCGCCGGTCGTGAAGTCCGACAGGCTTTCCACCTGCTGCGAGCTTTTCCAGCTCGTCCAGGCCAAAAATACGACATAAAGGCCGAAGACAATAATATAGGAAATATCCATCCGTCAAGCCTCCTTCTTCTCGTAACTGAACAGGCTGCCGGTCGCTCCCCAGCGTTTGACGCCGGAATCCTCGATTTTTTTGCACAGGATCAGTGCGACCACGATGACAAATAAAATACTGCCGCCCCAAAATGATAGAGCAATGGCCATGTATTTCCCCTCCTTTATTTTGCCTGGGCGATGATTTCGTCAAATCGCGCCAGGTTGCCGAAATCGGTGACGGTTCGCTGGGCTTCAGCCTGCTTGACGATTTCGACCACCTTGTCATTGAACGGGGTGGCGATATTGCATTCGCGGCCGCTACGGCAGACGACGCCGTTGATATAGTCGATTTCGGTATTGTTGCCTTTTTCCAGGTCCTGCAACATACTTGCCTTGTTGTTGTGCCGGCCCCAGACTTTTCGGTATAAATCCATTTTGCCGGCGATATCGGCTTTGCTGCGAAGTTCAAGCGACTCCATATCGGCGCCCTGCATCTCCACCATCCGGTAGCCTTTGCCATGACAAACCTTGATTGTTTCATCGGCGATATGGGCGATGCAGGTCATCGCCTTTTCGTCCGCCAGCAGATCGCGGAAGCTGCAGCCGAGCGCCGCCGACATGCCGCTGAAGGTCGCGTTCATCAATAGTTTTGTCCAGCGGATTCCCATCAGGTTGGTCAGAATCGTGGTTCCACCGGCGGCGGACAGGATTTCCTTCACCTTTTCCAGCCTTGGCCGGACTACGCCATCCAGTTCGCCGATTTCAAAGGCGAATTTCTCCACCGCTTCCAGCGTCGAAGTCAGTTCCGACACGCCGGGCCGCAGCCAGGTCGCGCCAAATCCCACTGCGCCGCCGATAGTGCGTTCGCGACCGACGATCGCCGCCACGCTGTCTTCGGGAATCCCGTTCTGCAGTGTGCAGACGATGCTGTCTGCATGGATGTGCGGCAGTAAACGGGGCAGCGCCGCCGCATTGGCGGTCTGTTTCGTCAGCAACAGCACCAGATCGTATTCACCTTGCATCTCATGCGGCGTCAGGGCCGTCACCGGCCAATTCAGTTCGAGATTGCCGGTCACGCTGGCGCCATGGGCATTCAGCGCGTCTACGTTTGCTTGATAGGAATCGATTAAGTCGACTGATTTACCGTTTTTCGTCATCAGCGCCCCTATGATTATACCGAGGGCGCCTGCTCCCAGGATAGCGGTTCGCACAATTGTTCCCCCTGTTTCCGTTTAAAAATTGACCTTGTCGTTGCCCTTCAGCGATAGAATTTCGCGCGCTTCATCGGGCGTGGCGATTTCCAGGCCCAATCTTTCAGCGATCTCGCGAATCTGCGTCACTTGTTCGCCGCTGGATTTAGCCAGCACGCCGGGACGCAGGTAGACGTTGTCCTCCAGGCCGACCCGGGCATTGCCGCCCATCGTCAGCGCGGCGGTCACCATCGGGAACTGCGACTTGCCGGCGGCGGCGCAGGACCACACGAAATCGCCGATCTGTTCGCGGGCCGTCTTGACCATGTAGGCCAAGTTTTCCACCGTGGCCGGAATGCCGCCCAGGATGCCCATGACAAACTGCAGGTAGACCGGTTTTTTCACCAGGCCCTTATTGATAAAATAGGCGATGTTGTTGATCATGCCGACATCGTAGACTTCGAATTCGGGCCGGATATCGTACTGATTCATCGTGTCGATGTAATATTCCATCCCGGCGAAGGTATTGGAGAATATCAGGTCATAAGTGCCTTGCAGGTAGGAAACTTCCCAGTCGAACTTCGGGTTCTTCAGTTTCGTCGCCAGATCGGCGAACACGAAATTGACTGAACCGGCATTGCAAGAAGCCAGTTCCGGTTTCAGCTGCACCACCGGGGCCAACCGTTGTTCTTTGGACATCATCAGCGAACCGCCGGTCGTGATGCAGACCACGGCGTCGCACTGACGTTTGATCGACGATACGATGTCGGTCATGATGCCGATATCAGGCGTCGGTTTCGAGTCTTCGGGATTACGGGCATGCACGTGCACTACCGCCGCCCCGGCCGCATGGGCCGTTACCGCATCAGCGATGATCTGATCCGGCGTCGCCGGGAAATAGGGACTGAGGCTCGGCGTGTGCGTAGCACCCGTCACCGCCGCCGTAATGATGATTTTCTGTGTCTTGGCCATCCTGTTCCTCCACTTTCTGCTCTGCAATGTTTTGCTTGCGTGCTTCCGACAAACGTCACGAGTCTGCAGCCTCGTTTCGTCTATCAGTTCCACTGCCTGCACTATAAAGCAAGATGCGTGCCAAGTGAAAAAACAGCTCGCCAAAGCGCAGCTCTATCTGCCGAAATCGCAGGAATAACAACGGATTTGCCTTGTTGCCACTTTATCGGAAACTACCAACGGGACACGGCATGAATCGCGTTTCAAGTGTCAGTCAGCACTGACACTCAAGAATCCCGCCGCCACGAAAAATCACCCGATCGCCAGCACAATAAAACAAAGAGGGACGATGTAAGTCTGCGCTTACATCGTCCCTCTGCACTTACACTCATGACAGTTTTTTCTGAAAAATCATTTTATGCCGAGCCGGCGCATTTTTTGATACAGTAGCGGTCTGGCGATATTCAGCAATTCGGCGGCTTTCGTCTTGTTGCCCTGGGCGGCGTTCAGCGCATTTTCAATCACTTCTTTCTCGGTGGCCGCCTTTGCCGCCTCAATGCCCTGGCCAACCATCAGCGGCGGCCGGTCTTTAATTTTCGCCGCCAGCCATTCGAAATGCCGCGCTTCCAGCAAATTACTGTTCCATTGATTAATCGCCCGTTCGATGGCGTGCTCCAGTTCGCGGATATTGCCCGGCCACTGGTACTTCAGCATCAGCTCCAGCGCGTCCGGCGCGATGCCGACACAGCCGAGACCGGCCTGGTCACCGTACACCTCGGCAAACTTTTCCGCCAACAGCGGAATGTCGGCTTTGCGTTCGCGTAGCGGCGGCAGTTTGATCGGAATCACGTTCAGCCGGAAATACAGGTCGGAGCGGAAGCTGCCCGACTTCACCAACTCTTCCAGGTTGTCGTTGGTAGCCGCCACGATCCGCACGTCCACCGGAATCGTGTCCGCGCCGCCCACTCGCTCAAACTCCTTTTCCTGCAGCACCCGCAGCAGTTTCGCCTGGGCCGACAGCGACAGTTGGCTGATCTCGTCAAGGAACAACGTCCCTTTGTCCGCCTGCTCGAACTTGCCTTTCTTGCCGCTTTTGCGCGCGCCGGTGAAAGCGCCTTCTTCGTAGCCGAACAGCTCCGATTCGATCAGTTCCTGAGGAATCGCCGCACAGTTCAGCTTAACGAAAGGGTAATGGGCCCGGCGACTTTCCTGGTGCAACGAGTGGGCGACCAGCTCCTTGCCGGTACCGGTCTC
The DNA here is from genome assembly GCA_018434355.1 of Sporomusaceae bacterium. Taxonomy (GTDB): domain Bacteria; phylum Bacillota; class Negativicutes; order UBA1444; family UBA1444; genus UBA1444. The sequence continues at coordinate 150,665 of JAHDPL010000027.1, forward strand.
GCCCTGGATCAACACAGTAGACTTGGCCGAAGCCGCCGCATGGAGAATCGCCGCCCGGATCTCCTTGGCTACGACGCTGGAACCAATAATGTCATTCAGACCATAGCGTGCACCGGAGTACTTCTTCACTTTTTCCTTATAATAATCGAGCTGACTCTGCAGCTCCTTGATCGATTCAAACAGTTTCTCGGCGACTTCGAACACCTGGTAGGACATCGCGCCGATCACAGCCCCGTCCTTCACGAGCGGCAGCCGGTTGCAGATGAGCGGTTTGCCTTGATGGTAAAACACGTCGCCCCAGATCGGTCGGCCGGTCTCCACCACCTGCGGCAACTTGCTGGTCGGCACGATTTCCTTGATGTCGCAGCCGACAAGCGCTTCCGGGTCCAGTCCCCGCGACCGCGCGTACTTTTCCTCGATAAAAACGATGCGGGACTGGTGATCCACCACGACCAACCCCCACATGTGGGCAAATACCTGCTTCATGATGTCACTGTGCTTTGCCATGCGTTCCCCTCCATCCCTATTCACATTACCACAAAAAATCCTGGCTGAATAGGAAATATTCTGTCCGGGGAGGATTTCGCCGGCAAGCATGGAAGTCTATCAGTAATCGCCGCCTGACATCCGGCGGGCCATCTGATCGAGCTTCTGGGCCGTTTCGCTGGCATGCTGCACCGCTTCCGTCACCTGGGTGATCGCCGAAGCGACCTGGTTGATCACTTCATCGACATGGGCGACATGGCTGTGAGTTTCTTCGCTGTCTGCCTGAATACTGCGCACCATGCTATCGATTTTTTTGATCGAATCGGTGCTCATATGGGCCAGCTTGCGGATTTCTTCGGCCACTACGCCAAAGCCGCGCCCCTGCTCGCCAACTCGCGCCGCTTCGATCGCTGCGTTCAGTCCCAGCAGATTGGTTTGTCCGGCAATCGTCTTGATCAGGCCAAGCACTTGATCCATTTCAGCGACCCGCTTTTGCGCCGCTACGGCGGTCTGCGTCATCTGCCGCAGGTTTGCCGCGATTTCCTCCGTCTGGGCGGAAATTTCCTCTGATGTCCCGGCCAGACTGCTGACCGCATCCGACAGACTGCCTGCCAGAGCGGTCAACGCTTCTTGCTGCTCCACCGACTGGCTGACCGCCATCACGCCGATGATTTCGCCCAATTCGTTCTTGATCGGTAGCGCCACGACCACATAGGGAACCCCGTAGACATTGGCGTCGATCTTCTTGACGATCCGCTTCTTTTCCGTAATCGCCTGATAAGTACCGCTGCCCGGTTTGACTGTGTCGCCCGGCTTCGCCTTTTGGTCGAAACTTTTGGCCGGTTGATAAGCAAGACACTTTTCGGTGTCAAACAGTCCTACAGCGATGTCTACCTGCATCATCTCGCGCATCAAAGGAACAACATACTTCAACTTCTCTAAAACGGCTTCATCTTCAATACGCACGGCATCCGACTCCTCTTTTTCTTTTGTGAGCACTGTCAATTGATTTGATTTTATCTGATTCTTTAACCATAATCAACGTAATAATTTAATATTATCAAAATATTTCCGACGAGTCGTTTTCGCATCACCAACCCCTCGTCAATCCGATGCGTCATTGCATCGAACGGAGTGGGTAAGACTTGAACCACAATGCATATAAAAAAGACGCCTTCGATTCAATCGAAGGCGTCTTTTTCATCTTACACTATAGCCAATCCGGCTCAGATGCGGTTGCTGCGCCGCCAGATTTTCATCGCCTCGGCCTGCCGGATCAGATCATCGCGAAAATCCGGATGGGCAATGCTGATGATCTTTTCGGCCCGTTCCCAGGTCGAACTGCCGGCCAGGTTGACTTTGCCCCATTCGGTGACGAAATAGTGCACCTGGCTGCGGGGAGTGGTGACGATGCCGCCGGTCGGCAACGTCGGCACGACGCGGGAGCTGAGTCGCCCTGTCCTCGGGTCGGTATAGGTGGAACGGAAACACATGAAACTTTTGCCGCCGCGCGAAGCATAGGCGCCGGTAACGAAATCGAGTTGTCCGCCGCTGCCGCTGATTTGGCGGATTCCCGAGGTTTCCGAAGACACTTGCCCGTACAGGTCCGCCTCGATGCAGTTGTTGACGGAAACGAAATTGTCATTTTGAGCGATCACCGCCGGGTCGTTGGTATAATCGACCGGATAGGACGCCAAAAACGGATTTTGATCGACCCAGTCATACAAACGCCTGCTGCCCAGGCAGAACGTCCAGGCGCCTTTGCCGCAGTCGGTCTGTTTGCGTCGATTCGTCAGCTTCCCCTTTTCATACATCGTCAGGAAGGCATCCACCAACATCTCGGTATGCATACCAAGGTCGCGGACATCGGACTCGGCGATCAGATTGCCAACCGCATTGGGCATACCGCCGATTCCCAGCTGAATCGTCGCCCCGTCGACGATCTCATCGACGATCAGCCGTGCGGCCAGCATATCGATTTCATCCGGCTGCGCTGCCGGCAATTCAAGAATCGGCCGGTTATCTCCTTCTACGACAAAATCGACTTCCGAGATGTGGATGCATTCTTCGCGACCGCCGAGAGCCACCGGCAGCTGGTTGTTCACTTCGACGATGACGGTCCGGGCGGTTTCCAGAATCGCCCGGGTGGCCGAATTCGTCAGTGAGAAATTGAAATATCCGTGCTTATCCATCGGCGGCGTCATAATCATCGCCACGTCCACTTCCAGGTGATTGCGATAGAAACTCGGCTTGTTGCGGTAGACCATCGGAATGAAGTTGCACAGGTTGCGTTCCTGCAGTTTGCGTTCATAGCCACCGAAATGCCAGCTGCAATAGGTAAACGCTTCCCGCTGCGGATCAGTTTCCACCACTTGCCGAGGCGCCACGGCTAGTGTGCCGCGAATCTTGACATCCTTTAGCTCGCCTTTGCGTTTTGCCAGCGCTTCGTCAAGCAACATCGGCTGACTCAGCGTCATGCCGTAATCCACCCAGTCACCCGATTTGATCACCGACACGGCCTCCGCCGCACTGCGCAGTTTGGCGCGATATTCACTCATGGGCTGCACACAGACACCTCCTGTTTATATTGCTTCGTGTCGTTTCGTTTATGCCAGCGCAGTGTTTATACCGGTCAAGTCCAAAATTATGTGTAAAATACCCGGCAGATATTTTGCTGTTATCGAAGTCGGACCACTTTAGCAGAAGGAGTTCCAGAAACTGTCCGCCAGGCATGGTATTCCTCCATGCAGAGATATCGTTTGCCACTAAGC
>JAHDPL010000049.1 GCA_018434355.1 Sporomusaceae bacterium
CGCGGTTTATTTCCCGTACCCCAAATCCACATCGCGACCAGTAGACATAGTCTTTCCGAAGAAATGGCCCAACGTGATTAATGTGAAAAACTGCGATAGAACGAGGAAAACGAAGAAAAACGTTTGATTATTAAGGGAGGGTGAGCCGTGGTTTGCCGGAAAAGACGTGTGCGCTGTTTTCGGCGATAGCAACCACAACAGAAGCTTATCGAGAGTGTTCGGGGAAGATAAGACCACTATTGAAGTAGATACGCCCGCGGGAATTCGAAACGTCACCTTTATCAACGAAACCGGTCTGTACGATTTGCTATTCTCCATGCAGCCCCAGAAAGCAAATCACGCTGGGGTACAAGATGCGTACCCCAAGGAAATAAGGGCCAGAATTGACCAACTGCAACGGTTCCGGCGCTGGGTAACCCATGAGGTTTTACCGTCAATCCGAAAGCACGGCGCGTTCATGACGCAAGTGACGATCGACAAAGTGTTGGCAGATCCAAATTTCGGCATTCGCCTTCTGACCCAGCTAAAAGTGGAGCAGACAAAAAATACCGAACTCACTGCTCTGGTAAGCGTCAAAAATCAGCAAATTGCCGAGATGAAGCCGAAAGCCAGTTACTATGACGTAATTTTGAATTGCAAGGATGCCGTCGCCATCACCATCATCGCCAAAGACTATGGGAAATCCGGTCAATGGCTGAACGAGTTCCTGCATGAACTTGGCGTGCAGTTCAAACAGGGAAATATCTGGCTTTTGTATCAGAAACATGCAGAAAAAGGATTCACTTGCACCAAAACCCACAGTTATCTCGGAAGTGACGGCACCACTCATTCCAAGGTTCACACCTATTGGACGCAGAAAGGTCGCATCTTCATTTATGAACTGCTGAAAGCACAAGGGCTGTTGCCGCTGATCGAGACCGGAGCGGAAAGTGGGGCGCGGCGATGATGGATTTGCGTAACAGTGAATACTACCCAGACCCCACCGCCGCCGAGGCACTGGCGAAGGTGGCGAGGGAAGAACGGGCCAAGGCGAAACAGTACCGCCCGCTCATCTACATCTGTTCGCCGTACTCGGGTGAGGTGGAATACAACCTAAGCCGCGCGCGGGGCTACTGCCGGCTGGCAGTCGGCAAGGGATATATTCCTCTTGCGCCGCATCTTCTCTTCCCTCAGTTTTTGGACGATGACGACCGCCAGCAGCGTGAGCTCGGACTATTTTTCGCACTGGTCCTACTCGGAAAATGCGAAGAGGTATGGGTGTTTGGCAGCCGGATATCCGAGGGCATGGCTAGGGAACTGGATGCGGCAAACAAGCGATGCCTTCCGATCCGTCGGTTTACAGATAAAGGCGAGGAGGAGCAAGGCGTATGAAAATTGCGGTCGGCAACAGCCGAATGGACAAGAAATGGAAGAACAAGGACATTTCCTGGGAAAAGTTCAAGACTGCCGTGCGCGTGACCAAACGGACGACAGAAACAGTATCGGAGTATCGGAAGCTGGGAAAGGCGCAACAAGACGCGATCAAAGACATCGGCGGCTTTGTTGGCGGAGCCCTGCGGGAGGGAAAACGCCGGAATGGCCATGTGCTTTGCCGCTCGATGCTGACGCTCGACATGGACTATGCCGCGCCCGGAGTATGGGAGCAGATCGACGCCCTCTATGATTGGACTTGCTGTATCTACAGCACCCACAAGCATACGCCGGAAGGCCCGCGACTGCGTCTCGTCATTCCGCTGGGCAGAGAAGTCGGCGAGGATGAATACCCGGCGCTTAGCCGGATGGTAGCCAGCGATATCGGCATCGACGCTTTTGATGATACCACCTATGAGCCGTCCCGCCTGATGTACTGGCCATCGACCCCAGCTGACGGGGAGTTTGTGTTCCAAGAAAAAGACGGCGAGCTTCTCAATCCAGACCAGTACCTTGCCCGATACGTCGACTGGCGCGATTGTTCAATGTGGCCGACTTCAAAGCGCCAATCCGAGGTGTTCCATAAGCAACTTTCCAAGCAAGCCGATCCTCTTGCGAAAGATGGCGTGACTGGGGCCTTTTGTCGGTCATACTCCATTGCTGATGCGATTGACACTTTTCTTCCAGATATCTATGAACCTTCCGTCCTGTCTGGACGCTATGACTACAAACCGGCCGACTCGAGCGCGGGGGTAGTCATCTATGATGACAAGTTCGCCTACAGCCACCACGCCACCGATCCCGTTTGCGGCAAACTACTCAACGCCTTTGATCTGGTACGGCTCCACAAGTTCGGCAATCTTGACGAGAAGGCATCATTCAAAGCCATGGCTGATTTCGCCGTCCAAGACAACCTAGTGAAAACGCAATTGGCGCAGGAACGCCGGATGCAGGCGGAGACAGATTTTGCTGATGAGGAAAACTGGCAAAAACAATTGGAACTGGAGAAGTCGGGTGAAGTCAAAGACACGCTCACCAATATCTCCATCATCTTGCGGTTTGATCCGGCGCTCCAGTCCATTGTGTTCAACCAGTTCAAGAACATGATCGACGTGATCGGCGAGCTGCCATGGCCGCAGGTCAAACCAGGCTGGAGCGACACGGACATTGCCTGCGCCAAGCTCTACTTTGAGCGCAATTATGGCATCTGGTCACCGGCCAAGTTCAAGGACGCGCTGCTGGGGGTCGTATCGGCAGAGCGGCTGTATCACCCGGTCAAGGAGTATCTCGGCACGCTCCAGTGGGACGGCAAGGAACGACTCGACACCCTGCTGATCGACTACCTCGGCGCAGAG
>JAHDPL010000021.1 GCA_018434355.1 Sporomusaceae bacterium
GCAATGTGGACGAATCTAAGGTAATCTGGTATTGAGCCATGTTGCAAGCACCTCCGTATAGAATGTTGTCTCAGCAACTCCATTCTACCGGGTCTTGGAACATGGTTCCCTATTTTACACAATTATACGGACTTAACTCAAGACAGACGATTCTCGCCTATGATATACTTTAAGCAAAAGGAGGTGTTGTCCATGGCAACCATAGAAAAAACCATGAGCATTATCGATGTCGTGCAAAAATATCCGCAAACTGCCGAAGTATTCATGAATTTCGGCATGGGCTGTCTGGGGTGCATCGCGGCCCGCTTCGAGAATATCGAACAGGGAGCAATGGCTCACGGAATCAATGCCGATGAACTCGTCGCCGACCTGAACAAAGCCGTCGAATAGCTTCAGCGAAAACATTATCGATTATTCCATGCAAAAAAGCCGGCCCGTATCCCCTAGCACAGACTAAGGGACAGGGGCCGGCTCTTTCTGTCTGAATCGTTATTATCGCTACAGTTTGGCGCTGACTTTCTCGATGATTTTTTCTTTGGGCATAAACCCAATCAGTCGGTCAATTTCGCCGCCATCCTTGAACAGCAGCATCGTCGGCAAGCCTTTGATCTCAAACTTCTGAGCAAATTCGCGATTCTCATCCACATTCACTTTCATCACGCTGAGCTTTCCGTCCATATCCACCGCTACTTCATCCAACAGCGGCAACAGCTTTTGACAATGTCCGCACCAGTTGGCGTAAAAGTCGAGCAAAACCGGCGTTGAGGCTTCCAGCACCATTTCCTTGAAACTGTCTTTGTTGACCACTTCTACTTTTGCCATCGTTTTTGCCTCCTTCTTTGGGCTAATGCCCAGTTTACATCAAAACGTCCTGCCGCCGCAGCTCGACCAAAATACAGGATTGGGCAATCACGTTCAGTCCGGCTTTACGGGCCGCATTCACCACATTGTCTTCATTGGCGCCCGGCTGCAACCAGACATTCTTAATACCCAACGAAGCGCATTCGCCAACAATCGGCTCACCCACCTTGGGCGGCACGACGAAGTTCACTGCATCCGGCTTCACCGGCAAAGCAGTCACCGAGGGATAGCAAGTTTCGCCGAGAACCGTTTTGAGACCGGGATTCACCGGAAATACTCGGTAGCCTGCTTGTTTCAGCATTTTGAAAATCTTGTAGCCGAACTTGTCCGGATTGTCAGTCGCACCGACCACCGCCCAGACTTTTTGCCCCAACATCCCACGAATCTGTTCCGCCGTATCCATGGCAAAAACCTCTATTCATTAGAATTTCTTATTTATATTGTAGGCCGGTAATCGCTCGGGGTCAAGCGAATCCCAATCATAAATGTGGTTGACGTCGTTCACCAGGCGGAGAATATTGTGACGGTCCTCATATTCGACAATATTTACCGCCGTATTATCCTGACGGAAAGACCACAGCGCGTCAAGCGGGATGCCCAGCGCCGAGCAAAGGATCGTGCGAATCGCGCCGCCATGCGAGACCACCGCGATGCATTCCCCGTCATGCTTTTGCCGCAAAGCTGCGATGCCGCGATCGGTCCGCGCCTTAACGGCGTGGAATGTCTCACCGCCCGGTATTTCGACCTGGCTCGGTGACCGGAAGAACTTATCGATTTCCGTCGACCAACTGGCATAAATCTGATCGTATTTCAAGCCTTCCCATGCGCCGAATCCTACTTCGCGAAATTCCGGCATCGTAACCACCGGCAGCGAGTGATGTTCGGCAACTTTTTCCGCCGTAACCACCGCCCGCGACAAATCGCTGCTATAGATGGCGGCAAATGGTTCTCTGCTCAGTCTTCGCGCGACCCGCTCGGCTTGTTGCAAACCTTCCTCTGTCAGTGCGATGTCACTGTGTCCCTGATATTTTAATGCCTTGTTCCAGAGAGTCTGTCCGTGCCGGATAAAAAAAATCGTCGTCATGCTTCCTCTTCCTTATCTATTATCGATTTTAGTCTGGCCATCAACTGCCTGTTTTCCTCCGGTCGTTTCACCGCCAGACGGATGTAACGGTCTGACAATCCGCTAAAACTGGCGCAATTGCGAATCAGAATCCGGTCCGCCCACAACCGTTGCTGCAATGCAGCGGCGCTCCATCCGGTGTCGCCGATATCCGCCAATATGAAATTTACTGAAGGGGTAAACGGCTTCACGCCAGAAATCGATTGCAGTTCGCTTTTCAGCCAGTCCTTTTGTTCAGTAACCAGCCGCAGCGTTTCCTGTCGGTAAGCCAAATCCTGAAGTCCGGCGACTCCGGCTGCCTGGGCCATCACATTCACATTCCAGGGATCGCGCAACAATCCCAGCCTTCTGACCAAATTCGGTTCTGTCAGCAGAAAGCCCAATCGCAGGCCCGGCACCGCCAGAAATTTGGTCAACGAATGCAGCACCGACAGACTGCGGTAGCGACCGATCAGTGTCCGGCAAGTTTCGGCCTGTTCCGGCGGCCGGAAATCGATGAACGATTCATCGATGACCACATGCGCGCCGGCGGCCTCCGCCTGGGCAAGCAAGGGTTCCAATTGCTCTCGGTTCATGATGACGCCGCTGGGATTATTGGGATTGCAGAAAAACAAGACATCATCACGCTGCATTGACGCACCGATAGCGGCAAGATCGGGAACGAACCCGGCATCGGCCGATAGCGGCAACCGGACAAGCGGCAAGCCGGCTGCCGTAGCGGCTGCCTCGTATTCGCCGAACGTCGGTGCAGGCAATAACACCCTGCTAGGCGACAAGGCCCGACAAAGCAGATAAATCAGCTCTACTGCCCCGTTACCTGTCTCGATGCACTCGCCGGGAACCTGATAGGAATCGGCGATCGCCTGTTTCAGCGCTACCGCATCCGGGTCCGGATATGCGACAACCAAATCCATGGTTGCCAATAACGCTGCACGAACCTGCAGCGACAAGCCCAAAGGATTGATGTTGGCGCTAAAATCGAGAAAATCGATTGCCGCCAGACCGCTGTCGCGGGCAGCCGCATGAATGTTGCCGCCGTGATAGCGAATCAGCTCATTGTCCATAGTCGGGAGCCTCCACAACCGTCAATCCGCCGCTGGTCAAACGAGCCTGCGTAAAATAACGTACATCGGGGTATTGACGGCGGATTTCCGCCACACATGCCCCTATTCCCTTTGCCGCCGCATCAGCAAACATCACGCCGATCACCGTGCCGCTGTGGGCTGCATTCACGCCGATCGCGCCAAACGAACGGGACAGTTCTATTATACCTTCCAGCGCCGGTTTAAACAAAATCGTCTGATTCGCCAGCGCACTCAGTGTCGCGCCTTCGCCGATCAAGGCGCAGTCGCCGGTGCGCAGTCCTTCTTCCACCATCTGCAAGGCATCCAGCACCTGCGGTTCTTTGGCCAGATTCAGTAAAGCCAGGTCGCTGCGCTGATTAAAGTCGATTGTATCGACTTCGCCGCCGGCATCGAAAATCGCCAGCGAAATCGCCGGTGGTTGCCCCAGCGGGCGACGCACTTTTCCGCTAACATGGTCGATCAGGGTGATTCCCGGCAAAAAAATCCCGTCGGTCGGTTCAATCGCCAGCGCAATGTCACAAATCGCCTGCGGGTCGATCCGGTGACCGGTTGCCAAGGCGGTAGCCAGACAGGCGGCGCTGATATCGGCGCTGCTTGAGGCCATGCCCTTGCCAAGCGGCAAGTCCGATTCAATCCGCACCTCGACGTTTTGCCAGGGCAAGCCGAGATATTCCAATGTCCGGCGTACCGCTTGCAGTGTCTTATCGCCGGCCTGTCGGTCGGTTTTGCGTTCAGTCGACAACTCCACCGAAACCTGCGAATACACGGTGACCGGACAGGTAACCAAAAAATTCATGCCTGCCGCAGTACCTTGCACCAATTCACCGCAGGAGCCGGGACAACGGACGATCGCTTTCACTAATCCACCTCGTTCATTTTATATAAGCCGACAGGATAAACGCCAGCAACGCAAACACTTCGGCGAGTTCGGTCGTCGCTCCGTACATGTCGCCGGTCAGGCCGCCCAGTTTTCCGGTCAACCAACTGCCGAACAGCAGAGCAAACCCGGCCGAAGCCAGCGCCGCAACTGCGGCGCACACGGCAACCAGCGCGCCGGAAAACAACCACATCGCCGCCAGCAACAGCAACACCGTCATAATGGCGATCCACAGAGAACGACGGCCTGCATGCAGCGAAAATGCCCTTCCCATGCCTTCTTCCCGTGCATAGGGGAACCGCAAAATCACCAGCACCATGCCGAACCGGCCGAATGCCATCATCGATATCAAAGCCGGCGCCAATAGCGAAGCCGGCATGTCGTGAATCAAAGACCATTTCCAGAGCACCAGCAGAATCATTGCAACAACGCCGAACGCACCGACCCGGCTGTCTTTCATGATTTCAAGCATTCGCTGCGGCGACCGCCCGGACAATACTCCGTCAGCCGTATCCATCAAACCGTCACAGTGCAGACCGCCGGTGATGAAAATCCACAACGAAACCAGCAGACTGCTCCTGGCAGTAGCCGGTAGCCAGCCGCCGGTAGCCAGCGCAGCCAGGGCAAGAATCGCGCCCGCCACCACGCCGACCAAAGGAAAAAAGGCCACGCTGCGGCCAAACGACTGCTCATCGCAGGCCGGTTCACGCACCAGACGGATTCGGGTCAAAAACTGCAATGCGGTGATAAATTCATTCCACATGAACGCAACCGCCCACTTTCCCAAAATTAAACCACCCACCAGCGTTGCTGGCCGAAATATCCCAGTATAGTAATCAGTCCGCAAAACAGCAACGTCACCGCGTAGACCAGCTGCGCCGCCTGACCGATATGAGCGGCCCTTAGCTGCTGATGCGGCGTACCCATGGTGGCCCGCTGCGAAGCAATCCCGCCGTAATAGTTGAGCCCGCCGAGCTGGATGCCCAATGCCCCGGCTACTCCGGCCTCGCTGATTCCGCTGTTGGGGCTGGGGTGTTTGGCTGCGTCACGCCAAATCGCCCGCGCCGCCCCGGCTGCATCATGACCGAGCAAACCGGCGGCAATCACCACCAACAGGCCTGTTACCCTGGCGGGTATGTAATTGAATGCATCATCGACCCGGGCGGCCACCATGCCGAAATCGCCATACTTTGCATTGCGGTAGGCAATCATCGAATCCATCGTATTCACGGCCCGATAAAGGACTGCCAGCGGCACGCCGCCCAACCAAGCGTAAAACAGCGGCGAGATAATCCCGTCGACAATGTTTTCCGCCATCGTTTCCACCGTCGCCCGGGTAATCTCCCGCTCATCGAGATTGTGCGTATCGCGGCCGACAATCATCCCGACCTGCCGCTGCGCATCGGCAATGTCGCCTGCCAGCAAGCTGCGACGAATCTGCAGTCCGGCCTGGGCCAGACTGCGCGGTGAAATGGTGAAGGACAGCAAAACGGCTTCCAGCAGCAACACGGCCGTCGGATTGAACCAAACCGCCAGTTGCCGGATCAGCAGCCAACTGAAGCCGTAAGCCGTCGCCAACACTACTGTTACCAGCACTGCCCCTTTGAGCCGCTTTTGCCAGGCAGCATCGCCGGTCACCAGCAACAGGCCTTCCAACCAGGCAATCAGACTGCCAAGCAGGGCGACCGGATGCAGTCGAGAACGAGGATCGCCGATCAGCGTATCAAACAGCAGCGACAGTGGGTAGAGCCAGGCCGGAACCATCACAGCGGCAGGCCCATCGCGCGTCGAATCGCCGCCATGTCCAGATTGGCCCGCACCAATTCAGCCAGACGGTCATAGGCGGCCTCTTTTTGCTCGGAATACGTCGGCGATCCGCCGGTCAGTGCAGGCAGGCCCTTGCGCAGCCGCAGCGCATCAAGGATGGAGCGGCGGAAGTCGTCGTTGTCAAAAATGCCATGCAGATAAGTCCCCAGCACCAGACCGTTGTCGCTGACCACGCCGTCGACCGATTCGACCGGTTCACCGGAGCGTTGCACGATGGAAAAAGCCGGTTGCACCGGTCCGACAAACTCCGTCCGGCCCATATGGATTTCATAGCCGCGCAAGCGACCATCAGGCAGCGCAACACCGAGAAACGTCCGTCCACCGCTTGGCAACGCCTCTACTTGATCAGTCAGCTTGTCAGCGGCAAATGTCGTCACCACAGGCAATAAGCCCAAACCAGCCAGTTCCGGCAAATCCGATTCGGTGTGCAACGGGTCCAACAGTTTTTGCCCCAACATCTGATAGCCGCCGCAAATGCCGACCACCGGCGTGCCCTGTGCAGCCAGCGACTGGATTGCAGCTTCGAACCCTTGTTCTTTCAGATACAGCAAATCTTCGGTCGTGTTCTTGCTGCCCGGCAAAATAATCAGGTCTGGCTGGCCCAGCGCTTCTCCCTGCCGGACATAGCGCAGCGAAACGTCCGGTTCGCGTGACAAAGCGTCAAAATCGGTGAAATTACTGATTTTCGGCAGTCGGATCACGGCGATTTCCAACTCCCGGTCAGCCTGGTTCTTTTTGTCATCGAGCGACACCGAGTCTTCATCATCGATGCCGATGTTTTCCAGATGCGGAATCACGCCGACTACCGGTTTGCCGGTTTTAGCCAGAATCACGTCGAAAGCGGGCCGCAATAAGTTGATGTCGCCACGAAATTTATTCAGGATGATCCCCTGCACCCGGTCCTGCTCCTCTGGCTCCAGCAGGCTGATTGTGCCGACCACGGAGGCAATCGCGCCGCCCCGGTCGATATCGGCGATCAGAAATACCGGCGCCTGGACCATCAGGGCAATCCGCATGTTGACGATGTCATTCGCCTTCAGGTTCACTTCGGCCGGACTGCCTGCCCCTTCGATCACCACGATATCGTAGCGCTGCTGCAGTTCATCCAGGCAATCGCCAATCACGCCAAGCAGCTTCTTGCTATAGCCGGCATGGTATTCCGACGCGGACATCACGCCGATCGGCCGACCCATGACGATGACCTGCGAACGTGAATTGCCGGTTGGCTTCAGCAATACCGGATTCATTTCCACTGCAGGCTCCAGCCCTGCCGCTTCAGCCTGGGCGACCTGCGCCCGGCCCATCTCGCCGCCGCTCGGCGTCACATACGAATTCAGCGCCATGTTCTGCGCCTTGAACGGGGTCACCCGGTAGCCGTCCTGCTTGAATATCCGACACAGCGCGGTGGTCAGGATGCTTTTGCCGACATGGGAACTGGTTCCCTGAAACATGATCGTTTTTGCCATTATTGATTGCCTCCTGCAGGGAACAGTGCTCTGCTCTTAATTTCGACCGGCAGTCCGCAAACCACCAGATACACTTCGTCGGCGGCCTGCGCCACTCGTTGGTTCACGAGTCCGGCCAGATCGCGGAACTCTCTCGCCAGTCGGTTGTCAGGCACAATCCCGTCGCCGACTTCGTTGGTGACAAAAATGACTGTCCCGTTAAACCGGCAAGCCTCCGCAATCAATTGTTCCAGCGCAGCCAACACCTGTTCGCGACGCTGCCCGGCTGTCATCGATTCCGGCAAAGAAAGCAGACAGTTGCTGGTATAAACGGTCAAGCAGTCGAACAAGATTGCGCCGGCCTGGTCAGCCGCCTGCCGGATTGCCTGTTCTGCCGACTGCGGCGCTTCAAACGTCGCCCAGTGACCGGGCCGCCTCTGCTGGTGCAGCTCCACCCGCTCCGCCATTTCACGGTCCCACACCTCGGCTGTGGCGATATAGGCGACCGGCAGCGCCAGACTATCGACCAGCCGTTCGGCGAAACTGCTTTTGCCGCTGCGGGCCCCGCCGGTAACAAGAATGATTTTCGCCATCAGTTCGCCCCCCTGTTCCGGTTGCGATAAATACCGCAGGCATCGACAAACCGGCGGGCCGCCGCCAGATTGCCGGCAAAGTGGATGTGCAGGTAGGATGCCACCAAGTTCGGCCCGGCAAAGCCGCCCGGCGCACTCTGTCCGCTCCGGTTCTTGGTGATCCGAAAAGCCGGTTGGCCAGGCCGTGCGGCATCAGCCGGTTCCATGCGCGAGAAATGGAATTCGTGTCCACGCAGGGTTTCGCCGGCCTGGCACAGCACGCTGTCCACCAGGGCGGTCGCCTCGACATAACCGACCGTCTGCAGCCGCTGCTCCATCAGGCAGTTTTCGCCAATCAGTCCGACCATCGGAAACTGCTTGCCATGAAAATCAGTCACCCTGCGGCAGAGATACATATACCCGCCGCACTCGGCCACGATCGGCACGCATTGTCCGGCTGCGGCGCGGATAGCGTCAAGCATCGGTTGATTATCAGCCAGTTGCTGCAGGAACATCTCGGGAAATCCGCCGCCGAACAGCAATCCGTCCACCGCCGGCAGCGCAGCGTCGCGCAGCGGACTGAACGGGACCAGTTCAGCGCCCATTTCCTCGAGTACCCGCAAACTTTCCGGATAATAAAACGAAAAAGCTTCATCTTTGGCTACGCCGATCTTCACCTGGCGCGTAGCCGGCAACGGCGGATTTTCCAGCATGGTCAGCTCCGGCGCCTTGCCTGCCAACTCCAGCAGGGCATCGATATCCAACTGACCGGAAATCGCGGCATGAATCGATTCCAAAACAGCATCGGCGGCGTTTTCGGTCACCGGCAACAATCCTAGATGACGTTCCGGCACTTTCAGGCTATCGGCGCGGCGAATCACGCCGAGCACTTTCACGCCGATCCGCTCCACCGCTTCCACCACCATCGCCTGATGCGAGTCGGAACCGACCTGATTCAAGATCACTCCGGCCAACGTGAGAGATGGATCATATTGCTTGAATCCGAGCACGACCGCCGCCACACTTTCGCCGGCAGAACGGGCATTCACGACCAAAACCACCGGCGCCGAAAGCAGCCTGGCCAGCGAAGCAGTGCTGGCCACGCCGCCGCGACCACCGTCGAACAGGCCCATCACGCCTTCGACCACGGCAATGTCCATGCCGCGAGAAGTCGCGGCGAACATCGACAACAGTCTCTCCTGGGGCATCAGCCAACTGTCCAGATTGTGGCAGGGACGACCGGAGGCCAGCGCATGGTAGCCGGGATCAATATAATCCGGCCCGACCTTGTAGGACTGAACATTTAGGCCGCGCCGACGCAGCGCCGAAAGCAGCCCGCTGACAATCGTCGTTTTGCCTACGCCGCTTTGCGTCCCAGCGATTACCAACCGGGGAATCCTTACCCTGTCAGTCAATACTCCACGCCCCATCTGCCGAAAATTCCCTGTGAAATCGGATGTTTCGCCATTTCGCATTCTGTCGCCTCGTCCGCCAGCGCAAGCAAAGCCTGCGGCATATTGCGACCGGTCAGCACCAGTCTGACCGTTGGCAACGCAGTATGCAGCCATTCAAGGAACCGTGCCTGGTCAAGCAAACCCTTGTTGATCGCATGGCTCACTTCATCCAGCACCAACAAGTCCCACTCCTTTGACTCCGCCGCCTGCACGACAGCTTCAAACGCCTGGTCGACAAACCGGTTTTCCGGCAGTTTATTGGCCCGGAAACAACTGCCGCAACGCCGGCACTCGCCCAGTCCGTCACGGATCTCCGCCGCGTGCAGGCAGCCGGCGCCGAACTGTCTGATGACCAGACGTCCGGACCAGTGCTCGGCTGCCGCCAGTTCTCCAGTATAACCGGTTCCTTTGAGAAACTGCACCACCAGCACCCGCTCGCCGCTCCAGGCCGCCAGAATTGCCCGGCCCATCGCCGCGGTGGTCTTGCCTTTTCCGTTGCCTGTGATTACCGTGAGCCGGGGCAGCATCGTCACTCCGCCTTCGGTCCGATCATATACAGCAGTGCGTTGAAAATCGACGCCGCGATCGGGCTGCCGCCCTTATTGCCCTGCACCGTGATATAGGGTGCATTGGACTTCTCGGCCAACATTTCCTTTGATTCGGCTGCGCCGACAAAACCGACCGGCACGCCAATCACCATCGCCGGCCTGACATTTTCCTCCTGCATCAAGCGAAACAGTTCAAACAGGGCAGTCGGTGCATTGCCTACCGCAACGATCGCGCCATCCATTTTATGGCCAAACGTCCGGAATGCTGCCATCGAGCGGGTAATACCCTGCTCTTTGGCCAGTAGGGCGACTGCTGGATCAGCGATCAGGCAATGAACCTGTCCGCCATATTGGGCGAGGGTTTTCTTGCTGATGCCGGTCCGTACCATTTCCACATCGCAGTACACGTCAGCGCCGCGACGAATTGCCGCGCTGGCCGCTTCCACAGCATCGGGATGGATTTGGACATGATTGGCGTAGTCCGGGTCGCCTGCCGCGTGAATCACTCTGGATACGATCTTGACCTGTTGTTCGTCAAAATCCATCCCTGTAAGATACGGGGCAATCAAAGCCATGCTGCGGCGTTCAATCTCATGCGGGTCCTTGATGTAATCCATCAATTTCACTTCCTTTTCAAATACTCCAGCAGCGCAGGCAACGAATCGAACACTTGCTGTTGCAACGCAGCCGGCCGTTGCACGACCACGATGATCAGCCCCAGCTCGATTGCTGCGGCAATCTTGGCATCAGTGCCGCCAATCGCGCCGCTGTTCTTGGTCACCATCACATCAGCGCCGTAAGCGCGGAACAGTTCGCGATTCAATTCCTGCGAAAACGGGCCCTGGGCGGCGATAATATCGGCCGGCGAAAACCCGTTGGCAATGCAATCGGCAATCACTTCCGGTTGAGGCAATACCCGGGCGATCAAACGGCAATCACGACCTGTCGCAGCGGCGCGGAAGATCGGCAAGGAATGGCTGCCTGTCGTCAGAAAAACCGTCTTGCCCAGACCGACGGCCATTTCGGCGGCGCGCTGCATATCCGGCGCCAATACCAGTTTCGCATAGATCGGCAAGGCCGAATCGGGCCGTTCGTAGCGAAGGCAGGGGACGTGCAGGTTCGCGGCGACCTGGCGGGCATTGCGCGATACATTGACGGCATAAGGATGGGTTGCGTCTATGATCAGTCGAATGCCGCGCTGGATGACAAACTGCTGCAATTGCTGCTCATCCATCGCGGCAGCCTGCGTCGGCACACCCGACTGAGCAGCCAGTTCACGCCCGTATTCGCTGACCACCGAGGCAATGACCTCATAACCTGCTTCGCGCAGTCCAGCGGCGATTTCGCGGCCATCCTGCGTACCGGCCAAAACCAGGATCACAGCGTATATCCCCGCGGCGTGATCATGAACTGACCAGACTGGAACGTCTGGCTGTTGCCGATGATCACGGTGGTGAACATATCGATCTTTTTCTCGGTAAACCGGTCTAACGTCGTAATTACCAGTTCCTGGTCCGGCCGTGACACCGAGCGCACCACGCCGACCGGCGTAGTGGACTTGCGATGCTGCAAAGCGATTTCTCGAACTTTTTCAATCTGTTCGGTCCGCTTCACGCTCTTCGGATTGTAAATCGCGATGACAAAATCGGCTTCGATTGCCGCCCTGACCCGCTTTTCAATCACTTCCCACGGCGTCATCAAATCACTCATGCTGATCACGGCAAAATCATGCATTAACGGTGCGCCCAATGCCGCCGCCACCGAGCCGACTGCACTGACGCCGGGAATGATCCTTACTACCGGTTGCAACGCTTCCGGCAGCTTGACTACCAGTTCCAGCACTAATCCTGCCATTCCGTAAATACCGGGGTCGCCGCTGGAAATCACCGCGACGTTGGCGCCGCTTTTCGCCCGTTCGACCGCCGCTTCGCAGCGCTCGACTTCCTGCATCATACCGGAGCCGATGACTTCTTTGCCGGCAATCAGGTCCGGCACCAGGTCCAGATAGGTGTGGTAGCCGGCGACCACTTGAGCCTGCTCCATCGCCTGCCGGGCCTCGATCGTCATACCTACGCCATGGCCGGGTCCGATTCCCACCACCGAAATTTTACCTCGGCAATTGCCACCGTTACCTTGGGATATACCGTCTTTGGCAGCAACAGGCTGGATGCCCTGCCGCCCAATAACGCCGCTGCTTCGCATACATTCCCCACTCCTATTTCATCTTGTACGAATTTTGAAATATCCAATCGATACACGTCAATCATTTCCTGCAATTCTTCATTGCTATAGAACTGTATCGGCAGTTCAAGCTGCTGTGCGGTAGCCAACAGACCGATCTCTTCCTGCTTGGCTACACTAGAGCACATGATCGCGATACTCTGTTGGCTGCGACCGATCTTGCGGCAGGCTTCTTTGACCGCGTTGCCGATCTGGTTGCTGGTGGCTCCTTTGCGACAACCCACGCCGATCGAAAGGGTCGGCGGCCGCAGATAAATATGCAGTTGCGGCAAATACAACTCTTTGTCGGTGATGACCACCGCCGCATCATAGCTGTTGCCATCTTGCAGTTGTTGCATATCAAGCAGCTCTACACCCAGTTCTGTGGCGATCCGCATATATTTCGACGCCTGGGCCAGGTCCGGGTCGAGAAAGAACGGAACCCGTTCCCCGGCCACAATCGCCGCATTGACCAATTTCAAGTCTTCAAACGGCTCAATCGCCAGTTCCATCTTCACCGCCAACACATCCGGCGCCGGCAGGTGGGCAACATCGGTAGCCGTGGTGATGACTGGCCTTGCTCCGACAGCAGTCGCCACTTTCTCCGTCAGTTCATTAGCGCCGCCAATATGGCCCGCCAGCAGGCTGATCGCATGAATCCCGGCATCATCCATGACAACGACCGCCGGGTCGGAACGTTTGTCTTTTACATGCGGCGCCACTACCCGAACAACGATGCCTGTCGCCATGATAAAGACCAATCCATCATATTGGTTGAAAATTGTCCCGACCAGTTCACTCAGGTTTTCGAACGGGACGGTTTCTTCCGGCAATCCACCTCTGGCCCGGGAGTAAAGGTCGACCGGCATTGCCATGGTCTGGCGGAGCCGCTCGCCGAGCAGAGCGCCTTTGAGAGTTACAGAGAGAACGGCAATTTTCACGGTTTGGCCTCCCGGAACATATGGCCGAATTCAGGCGCATAAAGTCTGGACTGCTCATACTCCCGCGCCAGAACATCGCCGACGATCACCATCGCCGTTCGGCTTACCCCGGCAGCAACCAGCTGATCGGCAATCGTGGTCAGGGTTCCGCGGAAAATCCGTTGTTCGGGCCAGGATGCTTTTTCGACAACCGCGACCGGCGTATCGGCTGCATAACCGCCGTCCAGCAATTCCTGAACTAGCTCGCCAAACATATGCACGCTGAGGAAGATGCACATCGTCGTCTGATGGGCCGCCAGGCTGCGGATCTGTTCTTTCTCCGGCACTGGCGTGCGGCCTTCCATGCGGGTGATGATCACCGTCTGGGATACTCCCGGCAAAGTGTACTCCTGACCCAGCGCCGCCGCTGCCGCCAAAAACGAACTGACTCCCGGCACCACTTGCCAGCTGATGTCCAGCTTGTTCAGCAAATCGATCTGCTCCTGGATTGCGCCGTAAATGCTGGGATCGCCGGTATGCAGACGGACCACTTTTTTCCCCTGCTCCACGCCGGCTTTCATCACCGCGATCACTTCGTCCAAGGTCATCGAAGCGCTGTTATGGATTTCACAGCCCGCCGGCGTCACCGCCAATACGGCGGGATTGACCAGTGAACCGGCATAGACGACAATATCGGCTTCTTCCAACATTTTTCGTCCTTTAACCGTGATCAGATCGGGGTCTCCCGGCCCGGCGCCGACAAAATAAACCTGCACACTACTCATGCTTGTCCTCCTTTGCGGCAAATCACCGCATACACCGAATTTAACGCACGCAACATATGCCGCTGACCAACCGGTTCCACTCGGGTGACCTGCAACCCGCAGGCTTCCACCGCAAAATCCGTCAGTTGGCTGGTAAACTGCAAAGTGTCGTGCAAGGTTTCCACCAATACCGCAGTGATGATAAGTCGTCCGCCCGGTTTCAGCCTTTGGGCAGATTCTTCAAGAATCTGCGCCAAATTGCCGCCGCTGCCGCCGACAAACACCACATCAGGGTCAGGTAATCCCGCTAAAGCCGCCGGCGCTTTTCCTTCAATGACCATGATGTTGTCAAGGCCAAAGTTCCGGGCATTGCTGCGCACCAGATCGCAGGCCTCCGTATTGCCATCCATCGCAAACACGGTTCCTGCTGGTGCCCGTAGCGCCGCTTCCACCGACAGCGAACCTGTCCCGGCGCCAATGTCCCACACAACATCGTCAGGTTGCACCATCGCGTGAGCCATCAGAAAAACCCGGATTTCCCGCTTGGTCATCGGCACATCGCCGCGCTGAAACTGTTCATCGGCAATCGCCGGCAAAATCGGCCTCATTCCATCACCACCATCACACAGCTTTCAAAACCGGATATATTAAGCGCCTCCGCCAAGGTCATCGCCACAACTGTTTCGTCTGGATAAGAAAGGTTTTTGCACAGCCAGACCCGCGCAGTCTGCGGCCAGCCCTGCTCCTGCAGCCAGCCGGCGATAACGGCCGGATGCTGCCGGGCATCGGTGAGAAAGGACAATGCCACGCCGGGCTCTCGGACCAGCGCCGCCGGTTCTGGTTTGCGGCCATGAGCGCTAAGCAGCCTGGCCGTTTGCCAGGGCAGTCCGATGCGGGCAAACGCCAGCTGAAACGAACTGATGCCGGGAATCACCCGGATTCGGGCCTGCGGCAACTCGCGGCGAAATGTTTCCAGCAAGCTATAATATCCCGGATCGCCGGATACCATCACCGTAACCTCGCGCACCGCCAGTTCCTGCCGAATCGTCTGCAGCAGTCCGGCAATGTCGGCATCCACTTTCACTTGCTGTTGATGCGGTTTAGCGTAAGTTTGCAGGGCGCGAGCGCCGCCAATCAGTAGCGTCGCCGCTTCAATCGTCCGTAGTGCTTCCGGCAGGATGTAATCCGGTGAGCCGGGGCCGATTCCCACAACAATCAATTGATGTTCCAACAAAGACCACCTCCAATCCGCCGGGCCGCCGCATCGAGCCCCAGCAACTCGCCCTGCATCGAAACAATCGCCGTTCCCACCGCCGCATCTTCAAACACGAATCTTTGGGCCCGAATGCTGGCCCGCTCTGCCAATAGATTAAACACGGATTCAAGCCCGTATCGATGAACAATCGGAATCGCCGCTTCGGTTGTCGTGCAGGAGAGTACCGCGCGAACCGCTTCCTGCGACGCGCCTTCGGCAGCCATATACGCCGCCAACGTTTCCATCCGGGCGTCGGCCATCCGGTTGTGCGTATGAAAGACGCCGCCTGCCACTTTCACCAGTTTACCCAGATGGCCAAACAACAAAATTTCTTTCATCCCAAGTTCGACAGCCGACTCCAACATAAAGCCGATAAAATTGCTTGTTTGCACCACCGCCGCCGCCGGCAGTCCATAGCGCTGCACGGCGAAGTCCTGGCCGATCTTGCCGGGGACCATCACGATCGTTTGGAATCCTAATGCTTTGGCGACGCTGATCTGCGGTTTCAACGAATTTTTGAACGCTTCTTCCGACATCGGCTCGACAATTCCTGTCGTACCAATGATTGACAAGCCGCCAACAATGCCCAGCGTAGGATTGAGTGTGCGCCGGGCAAGTTTTTCGCCTTCCGGAATCGATATCGTGACGATAGCGCCGGTTTCCGTCGGCAACAAAGGCCGCAGCGCCGACTCGATCATCTGGCGGGGCGCCGGATTAATCGCCGGTTGACCGACCGGGATCTGCAATCCCGGCAGTGTGACCGTACCGATGCCGCTCCCGGCCACAAACCGGATTTCCGTCTGCCCTGGCGTAAACTGGACCTCGGCGACGATTTTCACCCCGTGCGTGATATCCGGATCGTCACCGGCATCTTTGATCACACTGGCCCGCCCGCCGTCGGTAGTCGCCTGCGCGGTCAAAACCGGCACGCTGAGACAGATGCCTTGCGGCGTTTTAATCTGAACCACAAGCGGCGGATCGCCCAGGCATGCCAATAAAGCCGCTTTGGCAGCGGCGGCGGCGCAGCTGCCTGTGGTGATTCCCGATCTCAGTTTCGGCTCGGACAAAAAAGAACCCCCCTGCGAACAGGGGGTATCACAAACAATATAATCATCATATTATTCATTCTACCCACCTGCCTATCTCTCGTAGGTCATAACGGCGTGTGTCGGAACCGGCAGGTCTCCTGACTCCGGTTCATCGCCCTGCCCCGCCTTCCCAGGTTTCCCCAGTGGCATCAGAATGTAGCAGCGCTCACCGTTACAGTGGCGGGACCGCGCCGGGTTTTCACCGGGCTTCCCTTTTAAGCAAAATGCACCTGTTCCCTTGTCAATATAAAATTGGTGATTATTTATGCGCTTTATTTTACCCTGATTTTGCAAAAATGGCAAGAAAAGAAAAGAGCCGGCATGCACCGGCCTTTTCCTGGAAATTTAATGGAACGCGCCTGCTTATTGCGCCTCTTTTGCCAATCTAAACCCAATATCAATCGCTTTGGTGTTTTTGTCCTCGGTCCCTTTCGGCACCCGGGCCAAAACCGCCGCAACGAGAGACTCGCGGCTCACCGTCTGTGTCAGCCCGACAATCGCTCCGAGTGCGATGATGTTGGCGAACATGTCGCGGCCGAGTTCTTCCTTCGCCGCCTTCGTAATCGGCAGCGCCACCAATTTGGCCGGCGTCTCTTTCAGCTCCCGCACGAACGTCGAGTCCACGATCAGGCTGCCGGCTGCGCCGATGCCTGAGCCGTATTTGTTGAACGCTTCCTGGCTCATCGCAAGGAGTACGTCGGCATCGAGCACCTTCGGATAGTCGATCGTCTCATCCGAGATGATCACTTCCGCC
>JAHDPL010000052.1 GCA_018434355.1 Sporomusaceae bacterium
GCAGGTTAGTCTGACCGGCTATCGTCGAAATCAAGCCAACGATCTCGCCGATCTGCGCCGAACTTGCTTTCAGCTCTTCAGCGGCGACTTGCGCCTGTTTCGAGCCTGTGCTGACCGCCCCCATCTGACTGACCGCTGTATCGATCGACTTTTTGCCTTCGATCGCCGCCTTGGCCGTCTGGCTGGACAACGTCGCCATTTCACCGGCTGTAGCCGCGACTTCTTCCATGGTGGCAGAGATTTCTTCGACAATCGCCGAGGTTTCATTCACGGCGCCGACCTGTTTTTCGCTGCCCATCGCGACTTGTTGGATGGACTGCGCCACATTGTTGGCCGCTTCCGCCGATTGCTGGGAACTGGCGGTCAGTTGTTCACTAGAAGCCGCCAGTTGCTCGGATGACTGCGACACTTGGCGGATTAGCCCTCGCGTGCTGCGAATCATCTTGTCAAACGAACGGGCCATATCGCCAAATTCATCGCCCCGCGACAAAAACTCTTTGTCGATATCTTTGTCGAAATAGCCTTCGGCCATTTTATCCACTCGTTCAATCACCGACTTGAGCGGTTTGGTGATCAAGCGAGTCAGGAATATGCTGACCATGATGCCAAGCGCCAGTGAAACGATCGTCAAAATCAACATGACCTGACGCAAAGCTGAAGTATCTTTATCCGCTTTGTCCAAGCGATTGTCGGTTACCGCGTTCGCCTCCTCGAGAATTTCCGTTACTGCTTTGCCGACTGCTTCGGAAAACGGCACCAGCTGCCTGCCAATACCGACAAATTTTTGTTCAAGCAGACTTAGACTTGCCATTGTGGCAGTTGGTAATTTTTTCGCGTCATGATATTCTTTAACAGCAGGAAACAACTGTTTTACTACACCGTCTTTATATTTGACCAAGTTTTCCTCGGCACGCGCCACCATTTCCTTCACCTTGGGGTTGACTGTCAATTTGGTGACTTCGCCCAGTCCTTTGATTGCATCGTTGAATTTTTGCTCCGACTGTTTAGCAAAGCTCTCATCACCGTAAACCATATAGCCGCGAGCTGCTAACACGCCAGCAACAAAATCGGCCTGTACCTTGACGCCTGCGTCGGCCCGCCGGCTGGCCCTTGCCAGGTCGCTGGTCAACACATCAAGTTCTGCCGCTTTATAATAAGAATACCCGCCCATGATGAACAGAATAATCAAGACAATCCCAAATCCCAGTGCAATTTTCGTCCCAACATTTAGACGCATTTTCTTCACTTTCCTTTCGTCACTCTTGGAAACGCAAGACCAATTGCACACTTCTCCTAAGACCCGATTCCACTACCAACTAAATTCGACTCGACAATTTGTTCCGCAATAAACGCCGCGCCCCCTCTCTATATTTAAGAATAAAATTCACCAGTCATCAATTTGACTTTCTGTTGGTAGTAATAACAATTCGCCGAAATCCGTTTTTTTCCTGCGTAGGTCACATGAAAATAAAGTAATATTCAAAAAGTAGTCAAAGGACAACAGACTTCAAAAAATAAAAGGACCTGAGCAATGCGCTCAGGTCCCGTCGTTTCTAATGGTGCGGGTGGCGCGACACCTATTGAGAGTTCACAAAAAGCCGACATCGTGGATGATAAATTTCAGAAAATAAAAAAGCCTGCCGTACCGAAGCACGACAGGCAATCTATGGGCTATTTAATTACGGCAGCGATAGCAGCCATACCCGCGACGATCTCCCACAAAGTCCGATCGCGCCTAAGGCTGTTTATTTTTGCCTTGGTTTCTTTCTCGTATTTCGCCTGCAATGCGTTGGCAGTCTGCAACGATGTTTCCTGCCTCAGTAAGTCGGTTTTCATTTTCTCGATTATAATCGCCGATTGTACCTGCAAGGCGTCTGCTCTCGCCAATCTCTCCTGCAAGTTGACTATTAATCTTGCCGAGTCGGTCGTTGTCAGCTTTGAGGCTTCGATTAACTTCTGCAGCCGCTCGAAGTTCTGATCGAAGCTGTTCAGCTGTTCCTCGGTAATCGTCAGTTGCGGTGTTGCGGCCATAGCTGTAAGCGGCAAACAGTAAAGCAGCAAGCACAGCAATGCCGATAAGTATTTTCTGCCATTCATTTAACAATCACCTCACCCCTTTTCAAATCCTCGCTCACCGTCAAGTCATAGCCGCAGTTTGTGCAAATGCACCGGTCGCCGCCGGTATGTTTTGCGGTGTACCATTGCAGATGATCGGTTTTGCAGCTTGGACATTTTTCTCCTCGTACTGGTAATCGCTGCATCCCCTGCTGCAACCGTAGGTCGTGATTCCCCGGCTGCTGGTCTTTATCACCATCGGAGCGTGACAGAAAAAGCAGGTTATTTCGCATCCCAACTTTTAAGCCCCCATTCGTCAATTATCCTGAGCACCTTTTCTGCATATCGTGCATCTGTCGCATACCTGGGCGCAATCGAACGAATGAATGTTTCTGGCGTGCTGGCGTCCAGTTCCAGGTAGACAGGCACGCCGCTGGCATAGCGTCTAAAGAACTGCTGGCAGTAACCGTGAACCGCTGCCCTGGTTGTCGGGTACCATTGGAACCGATGCAGCTCGACCGTTTTTATCCCCTGCCGATACTCTGGCGTCCAGACATCAACACACGGTTCGGCGAGGCATTTCCTGCCAAAGTAATTGTTTGCCGTAACGGCCAGATACGACCGGCCCCAGCCAGATTCCAAAGCCGCCTGCGCTAAAAACGCACTGGGCCAGAGTCCATAGCCCGGCACGATCTCCTGCGCCACCGGCCCCATGCGGTCAATAAAATCTTGCGGGGCGGCGGTCGCAACCACACACCCCGCGAACATCACCGCAACCAATACCGCGATGACTAACTTTTTCATCCGACAATACCCGCCGCAATAGCATCAGCAAACTGCTGCTGGTACGCCGGGTCGATCAGCTGCCCCTCGACAACAGGGTTTGTGATAAAGTCCAGTTCAATCAGTACGGAAGGGAACGGTCCTTTCAGTACCGCGAACCCGGCCTGCTTTTTGCCACGGTCGGTAATTGACATCGACGCAATAACACTGTCATGCACGCGGTTTTGCAACGAGTCGTCGCCGCCGCGTAGGCAGAATGTTTCAAAACCATGCGCCTGCATGGAATCGGCACCGTTGCAGTGGATGCTTACAAAGCAATCAGCGCCCCATTCAATAGCTCTTTGCACCCTTGGCCAGAGGTCATTTGCATCGTAGTCGTCCGGCTCGCCAAAGTGTGTCAACGTGACAATGTGGCCAAGGTCAACAAGTTTTTGTTCGATCAGTTTAGAAACCGCCATCGTGATAGCAGCTTCGGTTGTGCCGCCGTGGCCGACAGCGCCAGGTTCGCCGGGCGACCAGTGACCAGGATCAATTGCAATTCTCATTTTTATCCTCCTGATGCAAATCCGGTATTCCTGTTTTGCGCATAATCTTTACAATCAAATCCAGCACAAATCCGACAACAACCGTCGGCAGAAACAACCGCCGCCAGCCCAAGAGTTGCTGGATGGCAATAATCGCCTGCGCCCGCTTGGCCGGAATCTCCATGTTGTCGCACTGCTCATCTAACAGATAAAGCAACTGTGTCAGTGCATCCTTGACTACAGGGTTGCCGATTCGGTCGCGAACCTGCACGATTGCCCAAATCAGAAGAAAGGCCCCGGCGATAACGCCAAGGCCGACTGCTGCGATTAGTTTGTAATCCATATTCACCCCTCACTTCCAGTAATGTTGAATCACCAGCACGACTGCCGATGTAATAAAACCGCACAGCGCCCCCGCCTGCCAGACTGCCTTTTCGATTTCGCGTAGGCGTGGGAAGATTTCTTCGTCGTTTCGCTCACACTGGCTGATTCGCGCTTCGCAGCCCGAATGGTCCATGCAATGCCCGTCTTTATCCCCCATCATTCGACCTCCAGCAATCTTTCAACTTCAGCCACCGTATATCCCAGCCTATACAGCAAACAATTATCATTCTCTTGCAATTCAAACTGATACCGCGTCGCCGCAGCACCGCCCATCCCGGCATCCTCAATTACTTTGTGACTGGCATCCGTCTGCCCGCTGTCCCCTTCTGCCAGCGCACCTGTGTTAAACCACTGCATGCGCTCTGCGAGCAGCGATTCAAACCGTGGCCGCCAGATTTCGGCGGGGAAATTCTGTCTCAAATACTCATAGTCTTCCTTGGTGTTCAGGTGTTTCGGCGTGCCTTGCATTGTTTCGTCTCCTTTCAGCTCATTGTGTAATACTTTTGAATCTTGCGGATTGTCGTCGTAAACGGCAACTCGCCTTGATATTTCTGCGCCTGTTCTTTGATAACAGCCGATCCGGTAAACGTGACGCATCTTTCCCCATCGATGACAAACTGCAGCATCGCCCCATTAGACCAATTGCCGCCTAAAAGAACGCGATACTGTCGGAGCCGGAAATTTATAGCCGAGCGTTGCGCGTTAGTTAAGCGGAATCGCTGGCTCAGCGCACCCGCGACACGCAATACTGGAAAACAGAACAAGCGGACCGCTATTGCCAAGCGAACCGCGCGAACCGCAATACGCTCCATTAGCCCAATAGCCGCCCAAAAGAACGCGGTTAGCAGGCCGGTAGTGCTGACCTGCAACGCCAGTGTCATTGCCATCAAATGCGTTTTCGTATGCATCGGCCCCGCCCGACAGGGAGTCGCTTCCCCACTGCCAATATGCACCGCAGGTATCTTCGCATCCGATGTTTGATATCATGCGCCTGCTGGCCGTGTCTAAATGGCCGGTTGTTGTATTCGGGTCTGCGCTACCAGTTATGTTAGTTCCTTGGTTCGCCCCCATGGACGCGCTAAAAAACTCGTGCTGATAAAGCAGTCTTTTTTTGATTCGGCTCAACCACTGCGCGTATTTGTACCAGTGGAACGCCGGTGACGAAACCCCATCGGCAACAACCGCGCCATTGATTGATGCCAGTTCGCCAGCGGAAACGGAAGATAGATAAATATCAACCCACTTGCCACTGCCGGAATCATAAACCATTCCCTCCGGGTTTGATGCAGGGCGATGGCGCAAGTCCCACACTGACGCTGGCAGGATGTCACCGGCCAGATATCCGGTTAGCGAGTGGCCCGAGATCGTTCCGACCGCCACGCATAGGCAGTGGAAGCCGCCGATTTTGCGGCTATTCGATGCCGTGTACCCTGTCGGCACGGTTGAGTTGGCTGACAGCACGATTGCCGGAACGGTGCCAGAAACAGGTTGGCAGGCGTAAATATAAAAGTCCTTGCCTGCTCTGTTGGCGGCAACGGTGTAGTCTGTTGCTGTGCTATCCCAGTTTGCCGCGGTGTTTAAGTCGAGCGATAGCACCGATGATAGCACATACCCGCTGTCGTTGATATTGACCGTGACTCTGGACGGGCTGACGATAGTTCGGCGTGATTCTGCCGTGCTGCTTGCCCCACCCGTCCATTTTGTAGATCGTTCATAATGGGCGGGAAGAGCGGCGATAATTTCTAAAGCTGTTGCCCCCCCGCCGCCGCCCCCCCACTCCGTCGCATAATCCGCGTCAGATGATTTTTTCAGCACCTGCCCGGTCGTGCCGCCAGCAGGTACGCCTTGCCCCGCTGGTCCCTGCGCTCCTGTTGCGCCAGTATCACCGGGATCGCCTTTTGGCCCCTGCGGTCCGGTTTGGCCCGTTTCTCCTTGCGGTCCTTGCGGTCCTGTCGCCCCTGTTGCCCCCATCGGGCCAGTTGCCCCGGCAGGCCCTGTATCTCCCGTGTCGCCTTTTGGTCCCTGCGGCCCCGTGTCGCCAGTGTCCCCCTTGTCGCCCTTGCCAAAAGGAATTGCTTCACTCCAGCCTGATGCGCCGACGCGAAAATATAGCGAACCGGTATCAGTGGCTAGATAACTAAACCCTGCATTTTCCGAATCATATGTGCTGCGAACGGACAACAAGCCAATCGCCGAAGGAGAAAACGACTCTCCCTGATCTCCCTTTGGTCCCTGCGGTCCCGTTTCTCCTTGCGGTCCCTGCGGACCAGTATCTCCGGGATCACCTTTCGGGCCGGCTGCTCCGATTGGCCCAGCAGGGCCTGTTGCACCTGTTTCTCCTTGTGGCCCGGCGTCGCCTGCATCGCCCTTTGGTCCGGTCGGGCCTACAGGACCAGCATCACCCGTGTCGCCCTTTTCTCCCTTGCCGAAAACAATCCCGCTTGACCAGCCGCCACCAGCGATACGGAAATACAAATTGCTGTTGTCGGTCGCTAGATAACTGAAACCGACATCCTCGGCGTCATGGGCATCACGCCCGGCCAGCAGGCCGACAGCTGACGGCCGGAAACTATCACCGTCGTCGCCTTTAGGCCCGGTAGGTCCTATGTTTACCAACACGACTTTATTCAATTTTCCCTCGACGACAACAACATGATCGCTCATGGCTCAACCACCTCCGCCTTAGTCACTCCGGCCTTAACGTTTACCTGCTCGTTGACGATCAGCGGCAGGATGTCATCCCCCGCAACTTCATCCACGTCAAGCCACAAAAAACGAACCGCACCAAACTGGCGCGGCTCTGGCAATGTTGCGGTTTGTTCATCCGTCAATGATAGGTCAAATTCTTCCGTGCCTGCTGTGATTGTCGCAGTCACATCCAGCAGCTTATCGCCTGCCGGGGTTTCCCTGAGAGCGGCCCGAAGTGTATTGCCGGTTTCAAACGGCACGGCCACCCCTGCAGAAGTCTGGCGTTTGCAGTGTACCGACCATGTTTTGCCGGTTACGATCTCAATCATATTGTCACCTCCGTAAATCGTTTGGTTGCTACCGATGGATTAAACTGCGGCTCGATAAGCGTAACGGTTGCCCCTTCCGCTTTTATAATTTCGTACCCTGCGACGCCAACCGCCTTGCCGTCCTCGGTCATCCAAGCGCCATCGAGCAAAGAATAATACTGAGCATCGTGTATTTTCTGACCGTTATAAAACATCGCCCCGGAAAAACTGACCCACCCAAACACGTTTTCAATTTTCGGGTCTTTGATTGTACTATACCCATTGCCGCGATTGGTTATAATTGTTTTCCCCGAATCATTTTGATAGTTGTCCGGCGTGATGGCGGCGTCAATATCGGCATACCCGCGCTCAACGGTAAGGGTGCCAAGCCGAAATTCTGCAATAAAAACATCACCGTCAGCCGGTAAATAATCCCACGGCTGCGAAAAAGTTAGCGTCAATATAGGAGTGCCGGCCGCAACGCCAAAACCTGTTACCACACCAGTCCTCTCGGCGTCTTTATTTGCCCCGTCGCCACCGCGAACGCTAAACGGTACGTTCATAAAACCATGTTCTATGTATTTATATGTAGCTCCCAGCGACGGTGCTTGGACCTTGAAAACAGAAGCGGTGTTTTGCCAATTAAATGTAACCGTAAACATGTTTATATCTGTTGGATTATCTGCGAAATCTACTAAAACCCGGTCATGATAGGTAGCGTAATGGTCAACCCACGCGCCGGAATCAAGCTGTTGCCATTCAGATATTATTTCGCCCGTGCTGGACCGGAAAACAGTTGTCGCTCTTAACTGCCCAACGGCCTGAACCGTTTCGCGGCTTGTCGCAACATCAACCCCGGACGAATTGCGCTCGGTTCCAGATACCCGCTGGTATATATATCCTGTTGCTTCTGCCGAAACGCAAGCAAAAGCATCAGCGCTAAAAAGGTCAAACAATATCGTGCTGCCAATACTTCCGGTACTCCACAGCGGGTTGCTATATAGCCTGAAACTATCATGCTGTACATCGTACACAACCCCGCTAAGGCCAGTAAAAGTAAACGCCGGCTCTGTCGTAACCTCGGTTGTTGACGGCGCGATGGTTGCAGTAAACGGGCGAGCCTGCATCCTCGCGGTTTGCCGTTCTGCAAAATTGCTTTCAACTTGCTCCTCTGAATACGACGCTGTTTTTGTGACGCTGCCATTCTTATAAACCGCCATCGTCACGATTCCGGCCCCTTCTCCGGCTGCGCCCCAAATCAAATCGTCGTTATCGTCAACATAGGCGTCGATCTCGTCCGGCGCATAGTAAAACTCGCTGATAAAATCAGCAATCGTTTCGCCGTCCCTTTGGATAATGCAACGCGCATCGACAAACCAAATCAGATATTCCGCCCGCTCGTTGTATGTGTGCGCCAACAGTTGTGCCCCATCGACCGGAACCGGTATTTGTTCTTCTCGCAAGAGATTAAGGTCTAAATCGGTATAATACATCGTCGTTCCGCTGGCGAACTTATAGCCGACAACCGGCAGCGGAGGCTGCGTTGTTACTGTTTCAATCGCAAACGGTTTCCTGCGCGCCTGCGTCCGTTTCTGGCCCAGAATAGCATTGTCCAGTATGAACACCTTCGCCCCTGTGCCAAACTCTGAATTTCCAGCGACAGGGCGCAGGCCGCTACCTGTCAAAACCATGCCGCCGGATGTTGATAAAACAATCTCTCTTTTCATCGGTCGCTCAATATGACGGCTTCGTTGTTTTCGTTGACAACGACATACACCGTCTTTCCGTCCACTTTATCCACGTCACCGGCATATTGCGCCCGGTAGGCCGTCCCGCCGGCGACGACGGACGCTCCCTGCAGTTGCCCCACGGTTACTTTGTCCTGTCTGCGGATGTTTCTGACCGCCGTCCCGATCATATTTGCAAGTCTACTGATGTTTGACATTATGCCCACCTCACCAGGTCCAGTGTTTGCTTTGGTTTCGGCTGCGCCCCGGTCATGACAATCGAATTGTTTTGCAGATACCATACAAGCCCCATTACGGTAACAGTCTTGTCAAAATCGACAATATGGCTGTCATAGCACTCAACCCGCAAATTATATTCTGTCTTGCCATCGAGCCAGACAAGCCCATCAGCATAGCGCTGCAGGGTTGTCGTGTCAGTAACAGGGATATGGTTTGACACCATCGGATTCCGAGCGATATCGACCGTTGGCGTGTTTTCTTCCCCGGCCCGCTGCCGTGGAGTGACAGGCCCGCCGGGACGCCCTTCGACCATCTGTGTTTGCAGCGGCCCAACGGTGAGTTGGTCAAGGGTTTGCACCCA
Source organism: Sporomusaceae bacterium (assembly GCA_018434355.1). Classification (GTDB taxonomy): domain Bacteria; phylum Bacillota; class Negativicutes; order UBA1444; family UBA1444; genus UBA1444. Next base: position 9,071 of record JAHDPL010000052.1, read on the forward strand.
GTGCCCATCAATATAGATGTACGAGTATTGCCACGACGTTTCGCGGGACTGCATCCCGAAAAAACCTGACTGCATCGGGTAATAGTTGGTTGTTCTTTGCCTGATAATGACATTCGGGTACTGAGCGTTGACGTACATGATTTCTTGCTCGACCTCTGCCGCCAGATATGGGATGCCGCGATAATCGGCATAGTTATAGCCGGTATAAACTGTTGTTGTCCCTGCGGCGTTTTTGGTATAGACCTTTTGCATCATATATTTGTTGTCATCCGGACTATCCGGGGTGTCCGCAGAGTAAGAAAATGATGTTATGTCCTCTGATGTCACGACCTGCGTCACATAGCCGTTGGTATAAGTTATTGACACGCCATTAAATTCAAACGTGCCGTTCTGATAGGTTCCGTCCGGATCGCCAATAATCTTCGGGTTCCAGTTTGAAGTATCCATCAGAGTGTCTAATTTTCGCGACGTGAGCGACACCGGCTTGTAATTGACCATCGCGTAGCTGCCGGACTCCTTGCCGCGCTGCAGTACATTCAGCACGGTCCCTCGCAAAAACACATTGACAAACTGATGCGGGACTTCCGATGTCCACCCGAACAGCGACGATAAAACCTGCATGACAGTTGTCTGCTCTGACATCTGCCGGACGCCGTGGTTGTCGATGTTGATTGCCAGCGTCTTGCCGAGCTGCGCGGCCACCATCTGCATGATGGTTTCTGCGTTGGTCGCGGCTGGCGAAAAATTGATGTATTTTTTCAGCAGTTCGCTGATGTCGTGATCGCCGCCGTAAGAGTGCCGACCGGACGCCGGAGAGTAAGATTTGCTTCGGATGGTAAAGTTCAGCGGCCAACCGAAAATCAATGCGCTGTATGCGGTATCGAGCGGTATGCTCTCCAGCATTTCCGCGCTGTAATTATCCGCCAGCGTGCCGCTTTTCAAATCAATTGAGATTCGCTCGACCGTTCCCGGCGGCAGGGTTCGCCGCCGACTGGTGTCAATCGGCGCAGATATGGTTGATTTTGTTCGGCGGCTGGTGTCGATTGTAGCGGTCGCGTCTGTTATTGTTTCGCGCATGGTATCAATTGATACCGTTTCTGTGGTGCCAACTTGGCGCAGCGTGTCGATGTTTGCTGTGGTGTCGGTTGTGGTTTGGCGGAGAGTGTCGATCGTGACTGTGGTTTCCGTGCCGCCGGAATCCCAAGCTGAATAACCGGATGGCGGCGAGTAAGTTAGATCATTAGCCGCAAAGCACCCTTGAAGCTGATTTGTTGTTGTTGATCCTCCCGCCACCGGGTATAAGGTTCCGGTTACGCCAGCCGAGTAAGCAATTCCCTGCGATGTTCCGTTTTTGTAAAACTCAAGACTGCCGTTATCGATATCAACCGCAACGCCAATTACGTCACCGACATTAATTTGACTCCCGTAAGCGACAAATCCGGCATGAAAGCGATAAGCCGCGCTCCCATCCCACCCGTAAGCCCACGATTCTGCATTGGAGCCAAGATAGCTATTAAGTGCAGTATTTTCAGTGCCAACACCGACATACGTTTGCGATGCTGCAGTTCCTACGGTTTTTATCTCAAAATACCACTTCCCCGCATTCTTCCCGTCTACTGCTAATACGTTTCTGTTCACGGCAGACATTACAGCAACAAGATTATTACTAATTAACGATATGCCCGTACCAACTTTGCTCGGATTCCACGTCGTCGCCATTTTCTCACCCCTATTCGGGCGAGATTGTCGCCGCTATTACCAAATCAACACTGGTGTCATTTGTTGGCGTTTCGGTATCCGCCGTTTTCGCTTTGGCCCAAAACAGCACGTTACTGTCGGGAATCGCCGATGCAAATTCCAATGCAGCCCCGTACGCACCGAACGTCCCAGCACTGCCTGCATTGTCAGGAGCCAGCGCCCATTTTGTTGCTGTGGTCCCTGTTGGGGTGATGGTCGCCCCGGCGGCAGCAACATAACCGCTGTCGCAGCGAATCGCCAGCTTTACCGGGTCCGATTCTTCGTTGCTGGCAGTATCAAGCGGGCCGATTGTTATCGGCGTTGCGCCGGTTCCTTCGCTGGCCCTTGTGCCGTCCGTGCCGCCACCTGTCGGGTTGCCGAAATATATCCCAATCAAACTCATATTCTCCAAACCTCCAAATCTGCTGTTATTGTTGCGAATTGTTTCGACTGCAACCAGCAGCGCAGGACAACCCTGCAGCCGGTTTTAACGGTCCCGGCCAAGTCAGTGACAGAAACCAATGTTCGGCCTGTCCAGTAGCCGTAAATGGTCGCCCAATCCGCTTGCTTAAACTTGGCACCGGATATCGCCATCACTTCGCCGTTTTCGCAAATACCGCCGTCGTGGACGATAGCCGAAGGAACCCACGTTCCGGCGGAATAGGTCATTGTCTGAACCTTTTCCTGCCGGTCATCCGGGGTTATTTTCACATCGTCCGGTGTGAGCAGCGCCGTGACGGTGCCGATGATTAACCGCCTCATTTGCCACCTCCCGAATACTGCGTCGCCGCGCCGCCGATTGCCGCCTCCACGCGGGGGATAATCTGCCCGGCAGCGATCTCGCCGAGTTGGTGGGCGCTGGTTGCATCCATGCCGTTAACATTGACCGTCACAGGCACGTTGATTGTTTGATTTTGAACAACAGGAGTGTTATTTGCTGGATTGCGTGGTCCGTTTCCAGCAGCCCTGCCTGATTCCACCACACCGCGAAGAAGTTCGACCTCTTTCCTTACCGACTCCGCGCCGGACTTTACCGCTTCATTAAACCCCTTGAACGCTTGCTGCATTGCTTCACCTGCGCTCACCGGGTCAAACGAGCCGGACTGAATGCTTTCTTCATCATACCCCGCAGCCCGCGCCACCGCCCGGGAAGCTTCGGTCTTAATGCGAAGGTCCTCTTTCATTTGCCGAATTGCATCTTCCGCAGCCCGCCATGAACTGCTGGAACCCGTTCGAATAGCATCTTCAACCTTTGATATTGCCGTACCGTAAGCACCCTGGAACGCCGACCGAATCCCATTAAGCGCCGACTGCATGCGGGCCTGCGACTCCTCATAGGCTTTCTGCTTTGCTGCCTCAGCCCATTGCGTCGATGCAACTTCGTCCTGCGTCTTTTTCGCCCATGCCTGACGCTCTTTCTCAATCCGGTCAAGTGATGCCGCCAGGGTATAGCCTTGCATTTCCAGCACTGCAGTTTGCAGTTCCTGCGATGATTGCTTAACGTCCTTGTCTGATTTCAGCTTTGCCAAAACAGCCTCATTGTTTTTCTTCCGCGCATCGTCAAGAATCTTGTTCTGCGTGGCCGCCTCCGCCTCGGTCACATATCCCGGCTCAACAAAGTCCTGCATGCCCAGCGTTTTGCTCCGGGCCTCTACAAGGCTTTTCAGTTTGCCGATAATAAAATCAACCTGCTTATCAAATGGCCTGATTACCTCAAGGATTCCGGCGCCAAAGCCGCGCATTTCATCAATGGCCGCTTTGTTCTCGCGAATCCATATTGCAAGGTCTGTCAGTTTTCCGACAAACGCCGACACTGCAGGTACATCGTCGCCGGTGATGGTGTTTGCGATTGACTGTAATGCAAGTTTTGATTCGTTCAACTGGATGTTGAAGTCCTCGAACTTCTGTGAATTGAAGCCAACAGTAAGGCCCAGTTTGCCAAGTTTCGCCTCGATCTCCGCCGACCGCTCGCCGGTCATGTTCAGCAGGTCATTCAGCTTATAGCCGCTGCGCCCGAAGATTTCCATCTCCATCGCCGTTTTTTCCATGCCGTCGCGCATCGATCGATGAACCGTTGTAATGTTTGCGAGTATATCGCTATAGGAAAGCAGGTTGCCGCCCGCGTCCGTAATGGCGATGCCGTACTTTGTGAATACGTCCTCTGATTCCCTGCCTGCACGGTTGGCCGCATCCTGCGCCGCCTTTGCCGTTGCAACCGTCTTGGCCATCTTAGCCAGCGACCCCGAAGCATCTTCCGCCGACAGGCCAACAATATTCATCGTCCCGAGAAGTTTTGCCGCCTCCGCGTCAGCCATGCCCGTTTCGTCCGAGATGTCGTTGACGGCCTGCCCCCACGCCGCAGCCGACTTGATTGCGACCGCATAACTGACAGCCATTGCACCAACAGCAGCAGCCACCGCCGCCGCCGTGTTTTTGACCGCGCCGGCCATTACAGATGATGCCGAAGCCGTTCCGTTTAGTTCTTTCCGAAGATTGACCAAAGCCATCTGCTCGCGAAGATAGGCTTTCTCCGCCGCCTGTGTAGCCGCCGACAACTGGCCTTTGACCGTCAGCATTGATTGCCAGGCGTTTCGGGCCACGTCTGTTTTGGTTTTTTGCATCCCCATCTGCTCGTTCAGAAAGGCCATTTCCTTTCGCGCCTGTGAAACCTTGCCGATCACCGTTCCGCCAAACAACTTGTCAGCCCAACCCTTATCAATCCCCTCGACCTCAAATTTGACTTTGTTGCGCTGCATTTCCATTGACAGTTTCTTCTGTACGTCCGCAACTTCCCGCTGCGCCGCTTTCCAATCCTTGTCGAACTGGTCCTTGTCCAGCATGATTTCAACTGCAACGGTACCCGCTTTAACTTTTGCCACCTACAACCCCACCTCATCAATCGGCACTAATTTTTCTTCGCGCTTCGGGATCGCCAGTGCCTTGACCCGCATAAGCGTCAACAGATAACCCATTTCGGTGGCGTCAATCTCGGCCACCGTCCACCCATAAGCACGATGGAAAACATCGTAAAGCGACACAATCCACTCATAACCTTTTAGCCCGTTGTCGCTTCCGGGCTTGCTGCGTTTGGGATTTGCTTCGCCCTTGCCGTGAACGCGTTCTGCACATGGCTGGCGAGTTTGCCAAACAGTGGGAATAGGTCTGCGGTGTCAACCTGTTCTGCTTCTTCCCTGGTCAAATCAAAACATATCCGAATCACGTCCAGAATATCTTCCTTTAGTTCTTCCGGCGTCAGGTTGTCCATGTCATCGACCAGCATCATCACCTGCCGGTATGCGCCCATTTTTACGCGCTGGATTTTATATCGTTTCCCGTTGATCTTCAAAATCGGGCTTGCTTGCACGGTAATCCCTCCAAAAAAATGGGGCCAGCGTTAGCCAGCCCCTCTGCTTTAGGTCGTCGGTACGGTCGCAATAAATGTCGCGCCGGAACCTTCAACATATCCGATCGCATCCTCATCCGTCATCTGGTGCCATTGACCGTTCTTTGCGGTGATAACGAATTTGCCTGCAAGTTTTTGAGTTTGAAACTCAACGGTTTCGCCTTTGGATTTATTGTTGTTGTCCGGCTCGGCAAATGTGCCTTTTAACAGCCAAACCCACTGCTTTTTGCCGTTAGCTTTCAATGACTCGAACCCAACGGCCACGTATGGAGCCACGTCGTTTGCATGGGCCTTTAGCACTCCGTTTGTAATTGTGTGGCCTGCCAGCGCCGCCTTGTCCTCGATTTTCAAATCAGCCAAATCAATTTCGATTTCAATATCTCCAAGCGCTGACGCGGTTTCATACGGTCCGTTGTCTGCCGAGAGCGTTGTTATCGACTTCCCTGATTTAATATTGATTGCTATAACGCCCGGCACAAGAACAGGCGCTCCGTAAGTCAGCGTGCTGGGCGTATCGGCAGTCTGCAAGGCGTATCTAAACCCGGATACCCCGATTTTAGCCATCTATTAACCCTCCTTTAGTTTTCTGTACTGGCTGGAAACCTGATGCACCGGGCCAGTCATCCCGGCATCGTTGGTAAATACCCTGCTGTAGCCAAGTCCAATCATCACGGCGTTGACCGCCATTGCCAGCGGCCACCCGCTGCCCCGGCGGTAGCACTCAAAATTGAATACCACCGACGTAGCGGCTTCGAGGTTGTCTGCATTCCCAGCATGGATTTGCGACTCGGAATAGGTCACGCATGGAAAAACCGCCTCGCTGGGCGGCTGGTCTGGATAAATTTGATCGGTTATAATGCCGGACACTTCTGGATCGGAGAGTAGTGCCGGTATGACCGTTTCTGATTCACTACGCACCTTCAACCGCCCCCAATCCTCTGCCGACGGCATCGGCAACCATCTGCGTGATTTCGTTGTAGTTGTCATCGAGCGCCGCGTATAGCACGCGGCCAGGCTCTCTCAGGTTCTTGCCGTATGGCTTCCCGCCGATGTCTTTTGCAAACTCAACGTAGGTTGCATACGGCACGAGCGTTCCGACAACCGCTACAGGTTTTTTGCCGCGATATCTCATGCGGACAGCGTAGCCAGCAGCCAGCTTGCCGGTTTTCTTCGGGGCGATTCTGGCGGCGTGGTCCTTAACTTTGACGCCGATGTCAAACAAGGCTTTTTCCGCTTCGGTTGTGATGGCCTCGCCAAGTTTGGCAAATCTGGCAGCAAGGTCGGGGCCTGACTTTTTCTTTTTAGCCATCCGGCACCTCCTCGCACACCAAAACAGTACGGTCGCGGAATATGTGATATATCCCTTTGACGTCGTACACGGTTCCGCTTTCGTCCTTGACGTGCCAGCCCTTTTTTATGTCCGTGCGATACCTGACGGCGATTTCGAGTTTCATGCCGCCAGAAAATGCGATTGACTCTGCCCGGACCTTCATAAACTCGGCCCAGGTCGTTTCTGCCGTTTCCCACTCCGTCACATATCCATTTTCACCCATGACGCGCTTTGGCGGCTGCAGCTCTATCCGGCGGTTCAGTCTGCCGATGATCATGTATACTCACCACACAACGAAATATGATCGATGATCGCGTCAACAGAATGGGTTATTTTTGTCAAACTGCCCGGAATCTCTACGCCCCTGTTCTCGTACCAGTGAGCGCAGAGCAGCTTCACCCCGAGTTGATAAACCGCATCGGTATTGATGTTCGCTTCGCCGCTTAGAGTTTTGCCTGTTTTGTTGTTGATATAAGACGACGCAGCAGATAGCAGCGCTGTGATCAGCGCATCGTCCGCCGCGTGCTCAACCCGCAAATACAGCTTAATATCCGCGATTGTCAGCGCTGCCATTTAATCACCGCCTACGCCGCGTCAGCTACGGAATATACAACCTGGAGCATGAACCCAGGCGGGTTTGCTGTCGCGCCGTTGGTAACCGACAGATAGAGTTTTTCGCCCGCCGCCAACGCTTTTGCAGTTTCATCAAGCGCGCCTAAGTCGGTCACTGCCGCCGCCGCCGGGAATACCGGATCGGCGTCAAACTCCTTGCTAACGATGGTGCTCGTTCCGTCCGACAGCGCGATGACGCATTTGTTGCTGTCGTCAATTCCGGCGGCAGTTCCTTGCGGAATGATTGCCGCGCTCACCAACGTAACGTCGATTCCAGCAGGAGCCGCAAAAATAACCCTGTTGGCAATGTCTGCGCCAGCCGCCAAGTCTTCGACCTGGTACGCCAGAACAAACTGTTTTGCCGTTGCGCCAAGTTTCGCCAATGTGATTGCCGAATCAGCAATTTTGCCGGTCGTTACGTTGGCATCTTTGATTTTTGCCGTTTCAACGGCATTGGCGGCAAGTTTTGCCGCAGTGACAGAGCCGTTGGCGACGGTTCCAACGGTTACGGCTTCGGAGTTTGTGCCGTCATGGTTATGGGCATTAAGCAATTCACGCAGCCGACTGCCGGCGATGTTTTTGAAAAAGTTTGCCATTTTGCACCTCCTTAAATTGATGGGGCGGTTGCCCGCCCCTCATTGTTACGCCATCGACAAGGTAACGAGAGAGTTTTTGTCAATGACCTTGCCGTCAGCCAGCATCACTGCTTTGGTGACCTGGTCTTCGGTGTCGTTGTCTTCGTATTTCTTCATGGTCATTTGGTAGTTGGTGTTCAGCACATAGTCTTTGAAGTTGAACAGGAACGCCCAGCATTTACCGCTGGTCAAGTCGGAAGCGTAGCTGTCCAGGTAGTTGCACAGGACAACCGGACGGCCCAGCAGGAACCGCTCAGGACGGCCTGCAATGCCATAGTTGATACGGGCAACCGGCTGGCCTGCGTCATCGGTTTCGCCAACAAACGCCATGAACGTTTTCTTCGTCATGCACCAAACAGCATCGGCTTCGTATTCGATAGGCAGAGCACCTTCGGCCTCGACCGCTTTCGCCCATGTCGGCGTTCCGGTGAGTGCCTGTCCGGTAGCCGGGGTTTCTGCCAAAACGCCTTTGGGGGACGCCGAGCCGAGGCCGGAAATGATCGCTTGCTCCAGCGCTTTAGTCATAGCCTCAACAATGTTGCTGATGATGGCGCTCTCAAACACCGGCAGCGCCATGTTGTCAACTTCCAAAGATACGGCAACGGCGCAGCGCAGTTTGAAATAACCAAACGTGACAGACGACGTGGTTTTCTTCTGTTTGGCACTGCCGGCGCTTTGGTTGACCCACGTTGCAGTCGGTTTGACCGCCGAGGTCGGGATCGCCAAACCACCCTTATACGCGGTACGGGTAACGAGCGGCAAAAGCATTCCCGTCGCTTCGAGCTTCTCGACGATCTTTTCCATAACCGGAGCAGGAATGACCGTGCCGATGTCAGTCGTGGCTGTGGTGTAATCGGTCCGCAGTTCCATAGGGACTTCCACGCCGCGCAGGACATAATTCATAAACGCTTTGCGGTATTCCATCGAGTCAGTACCGGTTTCCGGCTTCGTCACTTGCGGCTTAACGATTTGAGCGACACGGACTTCACCAACATTGATTTTGCTGGCGATTTCCATTTTCTCTTTGACGCTTCTTTCTTCGGCTTCGAGAGCAGCCAGTTCAGTTTGAAACGCAGCCAACTGTTCGGCGTTTGCGGTTTCAATAGCAGAGCGGATTTCCATCTTCCGGGTGTTGATTTCGTTCAGTCGTTTTTCCATTCTATGAACCCTCCTAAATTTTTAATAAACGCTATCCAGCGTGCTCGCCGCCTATCCAGAACGGCAATAAAAAAACACCCGAAGGTGTTGATCTAAAAGTAAGTGGCTATAATCAGCCGTTTTCGCATGATTTCAAGTTCGGCCCTTTTCTCCATCTCTTGCTTGGCCGTAAAGTAATCTCGCACCGATATCGACGTATCATCATAAGCCGGCATATCAACGGCGCTGACGTCGCCCAGCCTCTTGATTTTTTCAACTGCCCGCGTGCGCGTTTTCACGTCGTAGGAATCCTTTGTCACTTGCATCGCAAAGCTCATTTTGTCGACATCGCCCCGGCGAATCAGTTCATAAAGGTCTTTTCCCCCGCTGGTCTTTGCAAGGTTTGCTGATATTTTCAGCCCTTTTTCGTCCACCAGCAGCGACAATGTTTTGTTGCGCGTCCGGGCCATCACCATGACATTGGATGAGTGGTTGTACTTGAAAACAACGTCTGACATATCGGCTTTATCCAGCGCCCCGCGCTTAATCACTTCGCTGTACTGAATCCCGTCGTATTCAAAGACAACGGTCGGCGAATCAAAGATGACAGCGTACCCGCTGACAATCAAATCGTCAACGCCATCAATCCGCTGTTCCATCTCCAGCGCTGCCAGCCTGATTTCCATTTTCATCATCGTCCACCTCCTCTTTTTCTCCAACCTGGTATTGATTGGCCTTGTCGGCATCGACGTAATTAAGCGATACAATCCGCTTTTCGCCACCTTCGACCGGTGCGATATTGAATATTTCGCGGCCTTCGTTGATTTTTAGCAGTCCAAGTGGTGCGAGTTGCTTCACCAGTTCAATTTTGGTTTTTACGCTAGCGTATTGCAGTCTGTTGGCTTCAAATATAATTTCGTTGCCATGCCCCTGCTCGCGGCCTGTAAATAGCTTTGCGGTGAATTCAAGGCTAAGCTGTATCGCGATTGGTTCCAGCACCGATTCATAAAAAGCGTTCCATTCGTTTTCGTCGTATGTTGCCAGGATGATTTTGTCATTAACCCCAAAATGCAAGTACGCCGAATTTCGAACAAATGCCATCTGGTCAGCGTCAGCCATTAGCGGGCTAAATTTATCATTCGCTGCCACAAAATCAGCCTTGGCATCCAAAGCCCCAACGCCGCCATCATTTGATATCCCCATGTAGTCGGCAACAAACTGATCGCGATAGGCTTTCAAATCTTCCGGGCGCATTGTTGCAGTTGTTTTAAGCAGCCCCCTGAGCCTGGCGCTGGACTTAATCGCGTTTGCCAGCCCTTGATTGATGGTAGATATCAAGTCTAGCGTCGGCTTAAACGGCTTGCGCGGATCGTCGCCGTAAATATCATTGCGGTTATAATGCCGGCGAAGGTGAATCAAATCAGAATACGGCACGGTCATTTGAAAACCAGTGCCAAACGTAAATTTGCAGTAAAGTTCGCCCAGATATTCGACCATTTCCAGCGAAGAAAATCCTATAGGGTAAATCCCCTCGATTTCGCCGCGCTCGTAGTGGATGTAAGCAAACGCGTTGTTGTGGCTGTAAAGCTGCGAAACCAGCTTGTATATGAAGTCGTATGCGTTCATATACCTGTTCGGACGAACCGAAAGCAGCCTTTCAATTTTTGAGTTTGTCGGGACAATTGCCCCGGCCACTGTCCGAATATGTTTGGCCTTCAGCTTTCCTGCGTTACTAGCAATGGCGTGAACGCATGACCGGACAATATCTGAGTCGTATAAATCACCGTTATAGGCAGTGAATGTCGGCGTGAAGTCGTTTAGCATTTTATAGCTTGTGACCGTCACCGGAGAGCGAACGCCGCCGAAAACCCTGTTGATCATGTTACGCAGTTCCACCGTGTCACCTCCCCAGCAAGTCTATTTCTATTTCAAACAGCGCCGCTTCTCTGATGTTTTCCGCAAGTATCGCGTCGGATATTCCGGCGCAGCGCAGCAAATACTGCTCGATTTGATGCACGGAGAATCCTGTTTGTCGCGACAGCCTGTTAATCTGCTCAGTGCTCATGTTCCCTCCGTCAAATCATCGCTAAATATTCTTCGCGGCATCGCTCAAGGCAAACGTAAGCATCCATCAGGCTTGCCGTTCCGTCGATACGGCGGCGCTGGTTTCGCGACTTGTCAGGCTGTATGTTTTGATTGGTGTCGATCGTGATAGCAGTATTCGATAGGCACCATTTTAAAATCGGATTGTTATTGTAGTTGATTCGCTTCGCTTCAAGGTCCGCGCCAAGATTCTTCATCGGCCCCGACAGGGTTTTCTTGCCTTGGATTACTTCCTGTTTGTCCATGACCGATTTGCCGAACTTGCCGACCATATCCTCAACCCAATATTTCGCGCTCCAAGAGTCATAACCGCAGCGGAACAGGTAAATATCGTGTATCGACATGACTTCCTCGAACCATTGCGTGACGAACGCATAATGCACCCTGTTGCCCGGAGTTGTTCTCAGCAATCCCATATCTCGCCACGTCGAGTATGGGATTTTGTCATCCTTTTCGCGAGTTTCCAATAAATCTTCCGGCAGAAAATACATTTGCAGGCAGTAGATTGTTTCGTCGCCCGGAACCATAAATAACACCGTGGCGCAGGTCAGGTCGGTTGTGCTGGACAGGTCCGCGCCGCCGATGCCGTATTTTGCGCCAAGCGATTTCAGGTCGTATGTTGCCGGATTGTTGAGCTGCTCAAATGTCAGCCACGCCTCTGAAACGGTTTCCCTGATATTGAAGTCCTTGCAGAGCAGGTTTTTCACCAGCAAGGGGTTTTTCTGCGCTTTGGCGACCTTATCTGTTAGTTGGTCAAGGTCTTTGATTGTGCCGAGGCCCGGATTCGCTTTTTTCCAGCACTTCGGGTCGGTCCACTCTTTACGGCTGTCCAGTTCGTAAATGATCGGCAGCAGGCGTTCTTCTTCTGGGCTTAATTCTTGATCGCCCATCCTGTTAATGATCGCGGCGGCTTCGTCATATTTGATGTCAAAGATTCCCTCGCGGACTGTGCCGGCTGTTGTGGTGATGATATAGAGTGGTTGCTCTCGCGCTGTCATTGAGTCGATTGTCACGTCGTAGAGATTCTTGTCAGTCCACGCGTGAACCTCATCTGCAAAACAGGCGTGAAGGTTTAATCCGTCCAACGTATTTGAATCGCTTGATAGCGCTCTAAAACTTCCGTCATTAAATTCCGTAACAATTTCGCCAACAAGGCACTTCGCTCTTGCTCCCAGCGCGGGTGATTTCTTGACCATTCTTTTTGCTTCAAGCCAAATAATCTTGCTTTGGTCTTTTTTGGTTGCAATAGACGCAACTTCTGGGCCAGATTCTCCGTCAGCCATCAACATATAAAGAGCTATTGCGCTACCGATCATTGATTTCCCGTTTTTTCTTCCAACCAACAGCATTAACTCTCTGAATTTTCTTGTACCGTCAACGGAATGGACAAAGCCAAATAGAGCGCTTACCATCGCCCTTTGCCATAATTCGAGAATGAATTTTTTCCCGCCAGACGCACCTTTACTATGTCGGCAATATTGCTCAATAAACGAGATTGCGTGCTCGGCTTTGCGCTGATTAAATTCCCACTCGGACCCCTTATCATTTATCAGCCCGCAAAGATGTTTATACACTCTATTAACTTTTTCACTAACAACCGCTTCGCCGCTGATAATTTTTGAATAATATTTTTCAATGTCGTTCATGCGCTTTCAGCTTCTTTATACCGCCATTCATAGCCTCCGGCGCGCCCTTTTCTTTGGCACGCCTGCCTTATTGCAGACGGACTAATGTTAAATCTATTCCCGGCAGCGTGCGAAGAAACAAACACTTCCCCTGTGCTTATATTTACAACTATCCTGCCGGTCCCGTATTTTGGGTTTTCTTTTCCCGTTTTCTTTCCCAAATGGGCAATCCTGTTTTTTTCTTTTGCCGCATCGCTACGAATACATCCAGAAGCGCGAGTCATTCCTATATTTACGGCTCCGCACTTAATTTTTTCTTCATCAGTGTGTTTTCTCCCCCACGTTGGCGATTTTTCTCCCCGAAAATCGGCGTGGTTTTTTTTTAGCATTGCCCTGTGTTCGGCGCTTTTGCTTTTTCCCTTCAAAGCGTCGCTAATTCGTTTTTTTGTTTCTTCTGTTCTTGTGGTTCCGCTTGTCCCGCCGCCACCAGCCGTCCGGTTATAAACCGGCCCATTGGCTTTGTAATAACTTATCCAATCAGTTTCTTTTTTATCTATCTCTTCACGGCTTGCCGCAGTATCAATAATATCAACGGAAAAATTTTCTTCTCCCCATTTTCTAAACGCCAAATACATCACGCCGTTGCGGTCAGTTCTGTGTTTTGACATTCTTGCTTTAAGTTTTGCAGTTGTTTGCCCAATATAAACCTTTCCGGTAATTTTATTTGTTATTCTATAAATAATCATCCGCCTAATCCCGGCTTTCGATGAATTTTTCAAACCCATCATCCTTTTTCTTCGGCGGTTCGTTCGGCAGCAGGTCGGTCAGTTGCTTGATAAGCGATGACTGATTTTTTACCATTGTGTTATAGATTTCTACCTCAGGACTTTTCTTTGTTCCCCACTGATTTTCGCCATTTTGATATTCGCTGATAACGCCATTTTTGTTCATGTCCCGCTGTAAATCTTCAAGGGTTATTGCCATGAATGCAGCGTTTTCAATAATAGACTTTGCTATCTTTTTGGCCTTTGGGTCAAGCCTGATCAATGTTCCTGAAAGTCTTTTTATTTCCGCGCAGATGCGCTCTTGTTTGTCCATGTCCCCTCCAAATACTACACCGGTTCGTGTATTTGACCCGTGTGCTGATTGAGTATAGGGTGCGCACTCTGGATAGTCCACCCGGAAAATACAATATAGGGGGGCCTATACCTCTACAAGTTGCCCATCCTCAAACCTCACATCATCCCGCGTCACCGCCCGCCCTGCGTGAATGTCGTTGTGGCACTCTATGCAGAGATATATCAGGTTGCTATGATTCAGCGTCACGTCTGGATCGTTAATGTTTGCGTCATTGATCTCCGTCTTGTGATGCAGTATCGTACCTGGTCGCCGGCACTTCTCGCACAGATTAAACACTGACGCAATATATGCCTTGCGGCATTTAATCCATATAGCAGAATCATAGAACCGTTTGGCCGCTGCCGTGTACTCCCTCACTTAACCACCCGCCACCGCTTACTATTCCATCGCCCCGTATCATGACTATCCAGCCTACCAATCATCGGCGGCGGCACCTCAATCCTGATCCTCACCGACAGACAAACCCCCTTGATAAAATAGGCGGCTCTTGCGCCGCAGTGTTCGTCCCGATAATATACGCATCGCTTGTTGTCGCAGTGGAGTTCGGTCACAAAATCACCTCTCAGCCCGATGGACGATTGGCATTTGCGGTTGATTTACCGCCATAGTTAAAAAAATGGCATATAAAATGCCGCCCCGTTTTCGGTAGCGGCAATCGTTCACGTCATCATAATAGCACAGCAAATCCGGCTATAATACATAGGTATTTATAAAAGTTTCTTCTTGTAGGCCACTTTCAGACAGAGTTCAACAATCCAGTTCCAGTTGTTGTTGATGTATCCATAATCCCAGTCGATGCCATATCTCTCAATTAATTGCACCTGCACCCACGGCAGCCACCATCTGCGCGTACATCCGGCAATCGGTTTTGTCGCCGCTTCTTGCACCAAATCGAGCAGAATCTTTTTCTTTATGCCCAGCATCCCCCTGGTAGTATCAACACACCAAATCCAATCGGTCGGCCCTCCTGTTTGTTGTATCAGCCTCACCGCCCTGTCATGCGTCGGGTCACTTGTCTTGTTTCCCTGCACTCTGTCAGCCTGTGGCGCCGGGCTTGAATTGATAATGCCGTCGCGCTTCGTTTCGTTCTCTGCTTTGCGCTCGCGGTAGAATATCAGCCAATCAGATACCTCGCGATTGTCGCTTCGCAGTTCCGCCGCAATATCATCCATCTGTTCGCCTCCCCGACTCCGCATCGTCCTGCGCCGCCCATTCTGCCGCCATCCGTTTAAACCATCCAGTCATTCGCTTTGCCTTTTTAATGTTTTTCCATCGCGGGTGGTCCGTAAATCTGACGTTGATTATCATGGATCCATCCCGATAATCAGTGCGCTGTATTCGTCGACAGTCGACCCGTACTGAATCTCTACGGCCAGCCCCAAGTCCTGCAACATGCCTGACGTTTTGATTATCGATTCAATAAATCCTTCTGCGTTATTGATCGACGCCGCGACGTGTGAAACTTTTTTAATCATTCTGACTCCCTCCCCGGTATATCCTGCAGCTCCGGCCTGTTCTTCTCCATCCGTTTGCCATTAATGGCCTCGTAAAAAGTCCACCCCCTGGAAAGTCTGGTATTTACAGTATTCCTATTGACACGTTCTTTTTCGCAATGCGCTTTAACCGACATTGTTTCGCCTTTATAATTAACTCGTTTCGTTGAACAACGGTTATTTGCTTGTTCTTTTCGCGTTGCCCATTTGCAGTTTTCTGGCGAATATCCACCATTGTTATCTTTTCGCTCGATTGTTAGATTTTGCTGATACCCGCTTTTAATTGCCCAATTGTAAAAAGCTAAAAAGTCGCTTTTCCATTCATCGCAAACAGTGATTCCCCTTCCTCCGTATCTTTGATAAAACGTCGCGTTCTCGTTGTAGCACCTATCTTTCATGCCGCTCCATATATTAAATATCCGCGTGTGCTTCATTCCGTGCTTAAACCAGCCGTTTTTGTTTCCTTTTGTATCAATGCACATCCTGCATCCTTTTGACATCCCCGTTGTAAGATGCCGACCACCCACAATTACTTCATTTCCACAATCGCACCGACAAAGCCATTGCCTATTGTTGTTTTTATCGGGCCTGTAAGATATTTTGTGTAAAGTGGAAAAATTGGTAAAATCACTTTATACAAAATGGAGGCTTACAGCATGGCAAAAAAGAAACGCAATCCTGCAAATGCAGCCGCTATCGCCCATATTTTCGAAAACTATGAAA
>JAHDPL010000047.1 GCA_018434355.1 Sporomusaceae bacterium
TACGTCGGTTACCGACTTGAGGTTCTTTTCCTTGATCAGTTGCTTGATTTGCTCGTCGGTAAGAAGTCCCATCGTGATCCCTCCTATGCTTTCATTTTATTGTATTGCATAGGAAGTTTACACAGTTTATTTTACAGACTCGGTTAACAGCAAAATGCAGGTCCGGGTGCGTTAGCTCTTCCTCTGCAATGATATGCATTTTACGCTTGCAAAATACATCCGATTTCCTTTCAGTGTATTCGATTTTCTATAAGAAAGGACAGAAGCACATTTTTTATTGATACACTCCATAAAATATCCGCAAGTCCGCTAACCAAGCAGCCAGAATTTAATGACGGCAAAGTACTCCCGAATCGCATAATTTATTTTCAGCAGCGGAGGTGACTCAGCGGCAAGACCTTGCACCTGCGGATAATACTTTCCAGCAATCTGTTTTGCCCGATACAAATGATAGTCGCTGGTAATGACGATAATCGACTGTACCGGCACCCCTTCCCGTGCAGCAATCAACTCTTTAGTAAATTTTAGGTTTTCATCCGTCGTTCGCGATTTGTCTTCTTTCAGAATGCGTTTTTCGTCAATTCCGCGAGCCGTCAGATATCGTTTCATCGCTTCCGCTTCTGAAAGCGAGGCAGCGGGTCCTAATCCGCCAGCAGTAACAATTTTGGCTTCCGAGTTTTCCCTGAGATATTCAATCCCTTTATCCAATCTGGTTTGTAGCGTTCGCGAAGGTTGGTCTCCACGCAGACCCGCACCCAAAACTACAGCATATTTTGCATTAACAACGCAGTTTGACTTGGCAGCTTGGAAAACCAAAATTTCAATCCAAGCAAATGAGATCATTCCCAATAACAATATGCTCAATAGAAATAAACGAGATAGAAGCAGCAGGCGGTCAAACTTGGCATCATTCACTTTTGCGTAGGTCAAGCCAAAGAAAGCAATGAATATTCCGACCGCCATGATAAATATAGTTCCAAACGTCAAGCCAAAAATCGCCAATGCCGATAAAAGGCTTGACAATGCGCAGGTTATGCCCACTCCGAAAAGAAATTTACCGATTTTCTTTTTAAACTGAAGCTGTGCGCGCACGTTGCCATCCTCACTTTAAAGCATTATGTCGGTCGGCTCTTTATGTACTTATATCCTTTGAAAACCAATACCAATAGAAGAATTATTTCTGTCCCAATCAGCAAATAGCCGATTCCTCTTGAAATGAAAAATTCATCGGGTGCAAGTGACGGGGACAATCGGATACGAGTCTTATACCCGGACAGTTCCGGGGTATCTTTAACGATCTCAGCAGAAAAATGATATTTCCCATCTGGCAACATACTATATCGCAGCATACTGCAAAAGTATGGAACGCTGCGAAAAACTTCTTTAGGGTGCCAGTAAATTGTGCCTGCAGTCTCAATTTCTCCCTGGCAGACCAGTTCATATGGATCTGCGGAAAACATCTGCCAGCGAACCGTGAGGGGAACCCCGGTTTTTTTGTTCTTGTATTCTTCAATGTTTTTCAAATATCGTTCACGCCATGGATAGTTCTGTTCGCCGTCTAAATATTTGTCCCTGCCAATAAAAAAGGCAGTTCCTATGTCTCTACGAATCTCTTCCACAGAATGTCCTTCGCGGTCAAAAACAAGCTGTAAATTGTACCCTCTGAAATACTTAATGTTAATATCTGCCGCAACGCTTCCCGCAGGCGATACGGATATAGGCAAATCCATTACCGGACGGGATCTCTCTTCGATGTCATAGAAAATAAACCATGCACTGAAGTGTACGCCCGCAATACAAGCGATCAGCAGAAGATTCCGACGCAAAAAGTCTTTTACCATTTTCCCTCCAGCTACAATTCGGCACATAAGGAAATCATATGCTCCAACTTACTTGCCCCACACAATGTCGCCCAACCTTTTGCTTCATCCATTACCCTTCCATATTTTCCTTTTTATCCCTTGAGCTTTTAGTCCTATTTCTAATGAACCAAAGGTCTCAAGCTGTTGCCGCTCTAGGAGTATTTCCTTAGAACATAAGAATGGTTCTTCGGAATTATATCCAAAGAGTCATTTTATTGCGCAGTGCTCACTCAACGTTCGTTCTGTTCTTTCAGTCCCGACCATTTTGATAAATCTTTCACACCATACCGCTTTTCTGCCAAACTCATTTTGGCGAAAACCTCTTTGAAATACTTCATGTCTCCTTCTCGACCTTTTTCACCCATTATCTGAACCCAAGACTTAATTACCCAGACGTCTCCTTCGGGCCTGTAAGATATTTTGTGTAAAGTGGAAAAATTGGTAAAATCACTTTATACAAAATGGAGGCTTACAGCATGGCAAAAAAGAAACGCAATCCTGCAAATGCAGCCGCTATCGCCCATATTTTCGAAAACTATGAAA
>JAHDPL010000028.1 GCA_018434355.1 Sporomusaceae bacterium
ATTTCATAGTTTTCGAAAATATGGGCGATAGCGGCTGCATTTGCAGGATTGCGTTTCTTTTTTGCCATGCTGTAAGCCTCCATTTTGTATAAAGTGATTTTACCAATTTTTCCACTTTACACAAAATATCTTACAGGCCCTCGCTCACGCTTGTTTTATCCCTCCCCATTCACATGAAGAACAGCTTGTTGACGTAACCACGGCTGCAATGGCTCAGATTGCTCGGCATCAAAAAGCACTTCTAGATCGCCATTCGATATACAGCAGAGACCGACTCCCCGCAATGCAAACTCACCTAAATACTTTGAAGCGATTTTTGCGGATTCTGCAGGAAGTAACACATACGATAAATCAGCAAAACACCGATTTCGATATGCTTGCTGCAATGCAGTACGCCATTTTTTCAATTTGGCTTCAAAGGCAATTACTTCTCCAGATTCAGAAATCGCAACTAAATCAGTTCTTCCCCTGTGATAAAAAAACTCAGTGGCATAATCAACTTGTCCCCATGGTGAAGGTGTAGCATTCAGGGTATTAATAAAGCAATCCACAAACATTTTTTCGTTAATAAAAATTTCCTCACCTCCATAATCAATAACCTAAGCACAGCTTGAAGAAGTAAATAAACCCTCTCTACGCACATTATGGAAGTGAAACACATTTTCCTTTGTACTAGAGGGTTTCTTCTATAACATAGTAAAGGAATCCTGCCAAAATATCTAGTAACTTGAACAAAATTTCGGGGATGATTTTCATGGCCGCAACACCACATTGAGAACCGCTTTTCATAACCTGGGACAAACATGTTATTCAATTCAATCCTTGCGTGACTCATCATGTCACTAGGCAACATCTTATGCAAGTCAACATTGAGTATTTCTCCACAATACTCCACCCTTAAATTCAACCCCCTGCATTCCAGTACCAAAACAAGTACCAAAACCACCAAAAAACACCGCATAACAGTAAAATACACCGCAAACAAAAAAAGACCGTCAAGCCTTGATAATAAAGGCTTAGACGGTACAGGGAATAACAGTAAATTACTGGTTTATAGCAACGGGTTGTTAAGGTTGTGTTAAGTTTTTTGTCTTGCGTCCTGTTACTCCAGTTCGCGCAGCCTATAACCAAAACCGCGAATGGTCTCGAGTGCGTCAGCCGTTTCGGGATCGCCAGCCATCTTGGCCCGCAGGTGCCGGACGTGCACATCCACCGTTCGGGTGTCGCCAAAATATTCATACCCCCAGACTTTCTCAAGCAGTTGTTCCCGGGTGAATACCTTGCCGAGGTTGGTCGCCAGCATTTTGAGCAATTCATATTCCTTAGGCGTCAACTCCAGTTTCGCATTGCCCATATGTACTTCGTAACGGGAAAAATTGAACCGCAACCGCCCGACTGCCAGTTCGCCCGGCAAGGATGCCTCCTTCTGGCTGCGCCTGAGCACCGCTTTGACCCGAGCCACAAGTTCGCGTGGACTAAATGGTTTGGTCATGTAATCGTCGGCGCCCAGTTCCAGTCCGATCACTTTATCAATTTCTTCACTCTTAGCTGTGAGCATGATGATCGGCAATGCGGCAGTCGCCTGGTTTCCCTTGAGAGACCGGCATACCTCCAGCCCGTCCATTTGCGGCAACATCAAATCAAGCAGCACCAGGTCGGGTTTTTCCGCCTTGGCCAGCCTTAGACCCTGCAATCCATCCTCCGCCTCAAGCACTTGATAACTTTCCTTTTCCAGATTGTACTTCACCAGCTGGCGGATATTCGATTCATCTTCGACAATCAAAATTTTGCTCATCAGAACCCTCCTGCATTTTTGCGCAACACTTTGTCTGTATCCGCGATTTATCGCCCGGCTAGTTTCTGATAGACTGCCAGTCTCTCCTTTGCGTCCTGTTCCGCCTTGTCATACAAGGCCTGCGCCGCTTCCGGGAACTGACGACGCAGCCCGGAATAGCGAACCTCGCTGTCCAAAAACTCCTGAAAGTCGGCTGTTGGCTCGGCTGAATCCAAGCTGAACGGGTTCTTGCCCTGCTGCTTCCACTGCGGGTTAAACCGATACAACGACCAGTAGCCGGCCGCCACCGCCCGTTTGGCCTGTGCCTGGCTTTGTCCCATGCCGGCCTGAATGCCGTGATTGATGCAAGGAGAATAGGCGATGATCAGCGAGGGTCCTGGATAGGCCTCCGCTTCGCTGATTGCTTTTAAGGTCTGGTTCTTATCGGCGCCCATCGCGATTTGCGCCACATACACATAGCCATAGGACATTGCCATGACGCCGAGATCTTTCTTGCGGGTTTTCTTGCCGCTGGCCGCGAACTGGGCGATGGCGGCAGTCGGCGTAGATTTTGAAGACTGTCCGCCGGTATTGGAATAAACCTCGGTGTCAAAGACAAGTACGTTGATGTCTTCCCCGGCGGCCAGCACATGGTCCAGTCCGCCATAACCGATGTCATAAGCCCAGCCATCGCCGCCGAAAATCCAGTGGGAGCGCTTGACAAAGAAATCCTGTTGATCACGTATTTCGTCCAACAGTCGGTCTTGCCCCGGTTCCGCCGCCAGCGCCGCAATCAGCCGCTCGGCGCGTTGCCGCGTCCCCTCGCCCGCATCCTTGTGCTGCAGCCATTCCCGCATCGCAGCAGTCAGTTCAGGGCTATGCGGTTTGCGCAGCGACGCTTCGATCCTTCCGGCGAGCGCTTTTCGATTCTGCGCCACCCCCAGGTGCATGCCGAATCCGTATTCGGCATTGTCCTCGAACAGTGAGAATCCCCAGGCCGGGCCTTTTCCCTGCCGGTTCGCCGCATAAGAGATCGAGGGCGTGCAGCCGGCCCAGGCCGTGGAACAGCCGGCGGCATTGGAAATCATCATCCGGTCGCCGACCAGCTGGGTGATCAGTTTGGCGTACGGTGTCTCGCCACAGCCTGCGCAGGCGCCGGAGAACTCCTGCAACGGCTCGGCAAACTGACTGCCTTTCACAGTCAGTTTTTGCTTGGCCGGAATTTCTTTGACCGTAATCGTGCGGGAATAATCCCAGAGTTTTTCCAGCGCCTCACGCTGCTCAGGCAGCGGCGTCATCACCAGCGCCTTTTGTTTGGCTGGGCAAGCATCGACGCAGTTGCCGCAACCGGTACAGTCGAGTGCAGAAATCGCCAGATGGAACTGCAGGTCCGGTAGGCCAATCGCCGGTTTGAGCGCAAAGCCGGCAGGCGACTGTTTTTGCTCCGCCGCATCGAGCAACATAGGACGGATCACGGCATGCGGACAGACAAACGCACATTGGTTGCACTGGATGCAGTGCTCAGGTTGCCAGCGGGGCGTTTCGATGCTGATGCCGCGTTTTTCCCAGGCAGTGACTCCCAGCGGATAGCTGCCGTCTTCGCAGCCGTTGAAAGTGCTTACAGGCAGTTTGTCGCCCTCTTGTCGGTTCATCGGAATCATCACTTTTTCAATGAACTCAGGCAGCGGCTTGGTTGCTACCGGCTCATCCGCAGCCGTTTTCCAGGACTCTGGAATCTCAACCCGTCTGAGCTCCGAAATCCCCCGGTCGATCGAAGCAATGTTGCGTTCGATAACCGCTTGTCCCTGTTTGGCATATGTCTCCGCGACTGCTTCCTGCATGTATTTTACCGCGTCCGCCAGCGGAATGATCGCAGCCAGTTTGAAAAACGCCGCTTGCATAATGCTGTTGATGCGTCCGCTCAGGCCAAGTTCCTGTGCGATTGCGACCGCATTGATCCGATAGAATTCAATCTGCTTGGTTGACAGCATTCTTTTTACCGCCGCCGGCAGGCGTGTTTCCAGCTCGGCCGGGTCCCACTGGCAGTTAAGCAGAAATTTTCCGCCCGGCTTCAAATCGCTTAGCATATCATATTGCCGAATATAGGCCTGATTGTGACAGGCTACGAAATCTGCCGTGTGGATCAGGTAGGATGACTGGATCGGTTGATGACCAAACCGCAGATGAGAAACAGTCAACCCGCCCGATTTTTTCGAGTCGTAGGCAAAATATGCCTGGGCATACAGGTCGGTATGATCACCGATGATTTTGATCGCATTCTTGTTGGCCCCGACCGTACCGTCTGAACCAAGCCCCCAGAATTTGCAGCAGGTCGTGCCAGGCGGCGAAGTGTCGAGTTGCTCGGGGTATTCCGGCAGCGAAGAAAAAGTCACATCATCCACGATACCGACCGTGAAAGAGTTTTTCGGCCGTTCCTGCTGCAGATTGCTAAACACCGCCGCCACCTGGGCCGGCGTAAAGTCTTTTGAGCCGAGTCCATAACGCCCGCCGACAATTAGCGGCGCGTTAGCCTGGTCAAAAAATGCGTTGCGTACATCCAGATACAGCGGTTCGGCAGCAGCCCCCGGCTCTTTGGTCCGGTCCAGCACGGCAATTTTGCGTACAGTAGTCGGTACTGCCTGCAGGAAATGCTCGATTGAAAATGGCCGATACAGGTGAACATCCACCAAACCGACCTTTTCGCCGCGTGCATTTAAATAGCCGACCGTCTCGCGAATCGCGTCACAGGCCGATCCCATGGCGATAATGACCCGTTCGGCATCCGGAGCGCCGTAATAATTGAACAGTTTATAGTTGCGCCCGGTCAACTGGTTGATTGCATCCATGGATTGCTGAACGAGGCCGGGAATCGGCAGGTAAAATTTATTCACCGCTTCACGGGTCTGAAAATAGATGTCCGGATTCTGAGTTGTGCCGCGCAGTACCGGATGCTCAGGATTCAAAGCCCGGGCGCGAAACTCTTTGACGGCTTGCCAGTCAAGCAGCTTGGCCAGTTCCGCATATTCCAGCACTTCAATCTTTTGGATTTCATGCGATGTGCGAAATCCGTCAAAGAAATGCAAGAATGGAATCCGACCTTTAATGGCGGTCAGGTGGGCCACCGCCGCCAGATCCATCGCTTCCTGCACGCTGCCTGAGGCCAGCAGGGCAAAGCCGGTCTGCCGGGTGGCCATGACATCCTGATGGTCGCCGAAGATGCTCAGCGCATTGGCGGCCAGCGCTCTGGCGCTGACGTGAAACACCGCAGGCAATAATTCGCCGGCTATCTTGTACATATTGGGAATCATCAGCAGCAATCCCTGCGAAGCGGTATAGGTCGTCGTCAACGCCCCCGCCTGCAGCGAACCATGCAAGGCGCCGGCCGCGCCGCCTTCGGACTGCATCTCGACCACCCGTACGGGCTGACCGAAAACATTCAGTTCGCCCTGCGCCGACCAGGCGTCAACCAGTTCGGCCATCTGGGACGAGGGCGTGATCGGGTAAATGGCCGCTACTTCGGTAAACGCATAGGATACATAGGCAGCGGCGGCATTGCCGTCCATTGTTTTCATGGTTCGTTTTGCCACAGAAACATCCCCTTTCGTGTTCAAATTCAATTTCGCTGCGAAAGGCAGAACTCCTTTTTCTTTGCCTGCAACAAAGAAAAAAGCACCGAAGCGGGCGGCGCTACCGGTGCTTTGCTGTCAATTTTTCTTTTCCTCGGCCTTGACTGCAATCCAAAGTTCATCCATCTGGGTCAAATCCAGCTCCTGCCACTTGCGGCCCTGATGTCGCAGCATTTCCTCGACCTGGCGGAATCGCCGCGAGAATTTATTATTGGCCCGATTGAGCGCGACTTCAGTCTCCACACCGAGGAATCGGCCCAGATTGACCACGGCAAACGCCACATCGCCCAGCTCGTCCTCAATCTCCGATGGATTGCCGCTGGCCGCCGACTGCCGCAGTTCTGCCAGTTCTTCCGCAACCTTGTCCCACACCGGCGCGACATCGTCCCAGTCAAAACCGACTTTTGCCGCTTTCATCTGCAGTTTGTTGGCCCGTAGCAAGGCCGGCAATCCTTGTGGCACCCCGTCCAGCGCCGATTTCGCTTTTTCTTTCTTCTCACGGCGTTTGATCGCATCCCAGTTCACGATCACTTCCGCCGCATCCTGCACCGAGATATCGCCGAACACATGCGGGTGACGGCGAATCAGCTTTTCCGTCACCGTATCCACAACATCCTGCATGCTGAAATCGCCGGCTTCTTCGGCCATACGGGCGTGAAACACGATCTGCAGCAACAAATCGCCCAGTTCTTCGCACAAATGGGTCGGGTCCTGTTCGTCGATCGCTTCCAGAACTTCGTAAACTTCTTCGATGATATAGCGCCGCAGCGTCGCATGCGTCTGCTCGATATCCCACGGGCAGCCGTCCGGCGAACGCAACCGGGCCATCACCCGGACCAGAGGATCCAGTTCGAACCTGTCGCTGCCGACCGCAGCCGGCGGAGCATACACGCTGGTCAGATGGTCGAACCCTGCCTGTCGGTCCAGTTCAAACAAAGGCACTCGAACAACCGATTCGTCCGGCAGTCCGAGATGCCGCGCCACGACGACCGGCGCTTCGTCCGGCAATCGGTCCATCAACGCCAGTTTCAGTTCGGAGGCGACAAGCGGACTGAATACCTGGGTAATCACCAGTCCGGTCGCCAAATCTTTCGGCAGGGCCTCCACTTCCAGCGCATCCACCAGCGTGATACCCTGCTGCGGGTCGATGCCCAGCCGGTTGCACAGCAGTTCAAAAAAGCTCATGCCCGGCAAAACGACGATCGGTAGCCCAACTGCCACCGCAGCTTCGCGAATCAGACCGACCGCCTTCTCGGCAACCATCGGACTGCCGGGAACGGCAAAGACGATGTCCGCCGTACGGGCCTGTTCCATCACATCATCGGCAATCGCCCGATACACCGAATCAAAATCTTCGCCCTGTTCATAAAAGGAATCATAGCTGGTGAAGTCTACGCCGCGAGAGCGCAGATCTTCCACCGTGGGATGGACCGCCGTTCGCAACAGCAATTTCGGCGCCTGCCGTATCACATCCCAGGTCTCCAGACTCAGGCAGCCGAATGGCCCTGGCCCCAGCCCGACAATCGTAACGCTTCCCATCGACTACCGCCTTAACAGATGAATTTTTTTCAGCGCTGCCGCCACTGGCTGACCAACAACCGGCAGTTTCAATAATTCCCGCTCGCCGATGCTGCCCAAGAGCAACAACGCGACTGCGTAGATGCCGCCGCCAACCATGACGCCTGTCAATGTGGACAGCGTATTGCCGACTCCCTTGGCAAACAGCAGCTCATACGAACCGAGCGCCGCCAGTCCCATTACGGCAGCAGCCAGCGCCGTCTTCAGTGTGTCGCGCATATCCATGGCAAAACCGACATAGCGATAGATAAAAAACATATTCAACAGGGCTGCCACGCCAAAATCGGCGTTACTGGCCCAGGCGGCCCCCTTGATTCCCCACTGCGGCATCGCGGTGAGGGTCCAGCCGAGAACGACTTTGACTCCGGCCGAGATCACCATGTTCACGACAGGAATTGCGGTTCGACCAAGTCCTTGCAACACGCCGGTCGTCACTTGATGAATTCCCAGTAGAAAAATCCCCAGTGAGGAAATGGCGATCGAAACCCCGGCGTTGGGCGTGGCGTAAAGCATCTGCGAAATCGGCGTCGCTAGCAGCCACATGCCGACAAAGGCCGGAATCGTAATCAGATTTGCAATGCGGATCGCGGTGGCGGTGCGGTCGAAAATCGCCGCCCGGTCACCGAGCGTATTGGCCTCCGAGACCGAAGGAACCAGGCTAGCAGCCAATGATGCGGTCAGGATTGTCGCCATGTTGACCAGCGGAACAGCCATCCCGGTCAGATAACCGAACAGTTCGGTAGCCTGTTCCACGGTATAGCCTGCCACTTCCAACCGTGGCGGCACAATCAGCAGATCGATGTTGGAAACCACCGGCAGCATGATGTTGGCCAGCGACACCGGAAGCGCCAGTCGGACCATCCGGGTAATGATCGAAGCCCCTGACTCCTGGATCATTGCCGGCTGATTATCCATCTTTTGCTGAAAGTCAGCCCGATATTTCCAGTAAAAATACAGCAGTACCAAGAGACCTGCCACAGCGCCGGGGCCAGCGCCGAAGCTCGCCCCTGCCGCAGCGTATTCCAGGCCACGCGGCAACAGATACCAGGCAAAAGCGACCATCGTCACGACCCGCACCAGTTGTTCGGCAATCTGCGAAAAGCCGGTCGGCAGCATCCGCTGCATCCCCTGGAAATAACCGCGATAGCTGGCCAAAATCGTCACAAAGAAAATTGCCGGCGCCAGCGCTGCAATCGCATAATAGGCCCGCGGGTCACGCACGTATTGGTGCTCGATCAACCAACCCGCGCCAAAATAAAGCAACGCGGAAAACATGGCGCCAGTGACGACCATCACCGACAGCGAGATGCGAAAAACCCGGTTGGCGCCTTTATAGTCCTGTAGCGCCGCCTTTTCCGAAACCATGATCGAAATGGCGACCGGAATACCGGCCGAGGAAATGCTGAGCGCCAACAAATAAATCGGATAGGCCATCTGATAGAGGCCAATGCCTTCCCCGCCGAGCAGGCGCGACAACAAAATCCGGTTCACCGAACCGATCACCTTGACGATGATGCCGGCGACCGTCAGAATTAATGCACCTTTAAGAAACTTGTCCTTACTCAAGCCTTACTATTCCTTTCAGCCCGAAACCGCAAACCGGCTCAAGCCTCCTGCTTAATAAATCTACCTGCAGTTTGAAACGCAAACTTATAGTAACCCGTCCGGGCATTTTTCGTCAAGGCGATGCTGTCGGGGCAATCGCCTGAAACACTGATAACAGCCAAACGCCAAAGTTTTCTTTGCCGGCTGCCGCTTTTTTTGCGCTGATTGTCTGCGGTGGTCCTGCCAATACTTTTATCCGGTTCGGTAGACGAGAACGCAGTTCAAACAGACCCTGGACGTTCACATCAGGTCTGTCGGTAAAGCTGATCGTCACCCAGTCGCCGGTCTGAATGATCGACTTCACGCCCATGATCCGGGCGAAATTCTTGATCCGGGCCACAATCATCAAATTGTTCAGCGGCTCCGGCAGATCGCCGAACCGGTCGATCATCGCGTCAAGCAAGTCGGCGACCTGTTCTTCGCTACGCAAGGCGGCGATTTGCTGATACAGTTCGATTTTATGCATGGCGTCTTCCACGTAGTCGTTAGGGATGTAGGCGTCAAGCAGCAACTCGATCACCGGGTCCGGCGCCGTCTCGGCCTGCGGTCCGTCTTTTAGCGTACGGATCGCCTCTTCCAGCAACCGACAGTACATTTCGAATCCGATGCCGACGATGTGGCCGTGCTGCTGGGCGCCCAGCAAATTGCCGGCGCCACGGATCTCCAGGTCGCGCATGGCAATCTTGAAACCTGCGCCCAGTTCGGTGAACTCCATGATCGCCCGCAAACGCTTCTCAGCAATTTCACTGATCACCTTTTGCGGCCGGTAGGTAAGATAGGCATGGGCCAGCCGGTCGGAACGCCCGACGCGTCCCCGCATCTGATACAGCTGGGACAGCCCGAAATGATCGGCGTCATAAACGATGATCGTATTTGCGTTTGCCACATCCAGGCCATTCTCGATGATGCTGGTGCATAACAGCAAGTTGTAATGACCTTCATAAAAGTCCAGCATCACATCTTCCAGGCTATCTTCATTCATCTTGCCGTGTCCCACGCCGATTTTCGCCTCCGGCACCAGTTGCCGGAGGTCGAGATGGACTTTTTCAATCGTTTCCACCCGATTGTAGACAAAATAGACCTGGCCGCCGCGACGCAATTCCTGTCGGATCGCGTCGGCGATCAACGCCGGATGGTATTCCACCACATAGGTCTGCACCGGCAGTCGGTCTTCGGGCGCGCTTTCGATCGCGCTCATATCGCGCAGCCCTGCCAGCGACATATGCAAAGTACGCGGAATAGGCGTTGCGGTCAGCGTCAGCACATCTAGGCCAACGCTCCATTTTTTCAGCCGCTCCTTCTGCGCCACGCCGAACCGCTGTTCTTCATCGACCACCAAAAGTCCCAGATCTTTAAAGGTAACATCCGCCTGCAACAGCCGATGCGTACCGATCAGCAGGTCCACTTTGCCTTCAGCCGTCCGTTGCAATACATCGCGTTGTTCGGCCGGCGAACGGAAGCGGCTGACCACGTCCACAGCCAGGCCAAAGGCGGCAAATCGGCTGGAAAAGGTCTGAAAATGCTGCTGGGCCAACACCGTAGTCGGCACCAACACCGCAACCTGCTTGCCGCTCATGACGGCTTTGAACGCGGCCCTTAGCGCCACTTCGGTTTTTCCGAAACCCACGTCGCCGCATAACAGTCGGTCCATCGCCAGCGGTTTCTCCATATCCGCCTTGATTTCTGCAATCGCGTTCAATTGATCCGGCGTTTCTTCAAATGGAAACGCTTCTTCAAACTCCGCCTGCCACGGCGTATCCGGCAAAAAAGCAAACCCGGGGGTGATGCTGCGCCGGGCATAGAGATCGAGCAGTTCCCGCGCCAGATCGGCAATCGCCGCCTTGGCCTTTGACTTGGCTCTGGCCCAATCTGTCCCGCCCAGCTTGGACAACTTCGGCGCTTCCCCTTCGGCGCCGATGTACTTCTGCAGCAACTGGACTTGATCAGTCGGTACATACAATTTGTCGTCCGCCGCATAACGGATGTGGAAGTAGTCGCGGTGCACCCCGTTCAGTTCGATCGTTTCAACGCCGACGTACTTGCCGATACCATGCGCAACATGCACGACATAGTCGCCGACCTTCAGTTCGGAATAGTCGGCGATCCGCCGCGCCGATCCGGCCCGGCTGCGCCGTTGCAGCTTCATTCTCCCCTTGATCTCGCGCTCGGTAATGACAGCCAGCCGGTCTTCCGGCAATTCAAAGCCGCCTGACAAATTTCCGGTCATGACAAAAACGCCCGGCCCCTCGATCAGATCTCCCTCCGTCGCCGCCTGAGCCGCCACGCCCTGTTTGAGCAAGCTTTCCCGCAGCACTGTAGCCGACTGCAGTCCGGACATCATCAACACAATCTGATACTGCCGCGCTTGCCAACTCTGGATGTCATTCAGCAAAAAATCGATTTTGCGGTGGTAGGGAGCAATCCCGCGCAGCATTACATTAATCGCACTTTGCGGCGCTACATTTTCCACGGCGTAACTCAGCAGTGTAAAAAAGCAGCTCTTGGTTTCAGTCAGCGCCTGTCGTTTAAGCTGGCTCCACTCCATGGTCCGGGTCGCAACATTTTCGTCTGATTGCCGCAGATTGTTCAAGGCTTCTTCCAAGCGAACCGGTTCATCAAAAATGACGCCGGTTGCCTTCGGCAAATAGGCGATTACGCTGACGTCGGCGGAAAACTCTTCGGAATCTACCGAAGGCAGCAGTGTCACCGACGGCAATGTTTTGACAGAGCGCTGCGTCACCGGATGATATTCGCGGATAGAGTCGATCATATCGCCAAAAAACTCAATGCGGACCGGTGTGGCCAAGTTGACCGGAAATACATCGACGATGCCGCCACGGTTGCTGAAATAACCAACCGAATCGACCCGCTCCGTTCGTTCATAACCATACTGAACCAGCCGTGACAGCAATTCATCCCGGTCTATGCTATCTCCCTGGCGCAATTGGCACCGATTGGCGTAAAACTGTTCGGGTTGCGGAACCTTCATCGCAAAGGCCTCGATAGTCGCCAGCACTACGACCGGTTCTCCCGCTGCAAGCCGAGACAGCGTTTCGGTCCGTTGCCGGGCCAGTTCCTGGCTGCGCGCCATCGCATGCACCGACGCCGAGTCGCTGATCGGCAGTTCCAGCACCGACCTGTCAGGACACAACAGCGACAAGTCATGCCGATAAAGCTCCAGCGTTTCCCTGGAAGCAACGACCAAAAGCAGCGGCGGCGCCTGTCCGGCGGCAAACGCCGCCGCCAGCACGGTTCTCGCCGAACCGGACAGCCCGGTGACCACCATGTTGCGACGGCCAGCGTCGCCATATTGTTTGATGATACTGCGTATACTGCTGCATTGCCCGAAACTGTTCAATAAACTGTGCATATTACCCTTTCCACGCCGACAAGGGCCTCGGCGCCGCCGAAGCCCTCTGGCAATTATAAATCAACTAAATTCCCGGATACTGTTTAACGCAAATTTTGCCGGATATTCGGTTTGAACAAGGTTTCCGGCTGTTTCGGCAAAGCCGGCGGTTTGCCTGCAGGCATTTCACGTTGTTCGAACAGCCGCTGCGTCGGTGCAGTCGGTTTATCCGAAACACGCTGCCCGATCACCAGACGATATTCGTCGCCGCGATTGTCCCAGATAAATTTGATTTCATGCCGATTACCACTCAGCACCATTTCCTGAACCGGTTTGCCGTTCTTCAGCAAAGTGGCTCTTAGTCCACTATCCCAGAATCGCAGGGGGATCTTCAGTGTCAACGAGTGTTTGTGGGCAGCATCTACCGGAATTTGACGACCGATAAAATCAAGCGCGAATTCCAGTCCGAGTGCAGTCGCCTGTTGCAGCGACCCCAGCAACACCAAAGGTTCCGGCCAGTAATAGTCCAGATAGGCCCGGGTCAGATCGCTCGCCGTACCGAATTGCAGCAGGCCTTTTTGCACATATTCCTGTTTCAGGAAGGCGAGATGATCGTCCAACGCCTGGTAATGACCGCCAGTCGTACTTTTCCAGCCGCCGGTTCCCATAATGAACATGGCATGGGAAAACCCGGTGATTCCTTTTACCCCGGGCCGCACTTTGCCGCCGTCGAGGAACAGGTTCATGCCCTGGCGGACTTTTTCGTTCATTACTGCAGCGCTGTCGACATCGTACATGATCAGTTGGCGCGGTGTGGGGCGGAATTGCACAATACCGAGTTTTTTCAGATCGGTCGCCGGCGCGTTGATGTCATCCGGCGGCGTCAAATAAACCGCCTGTAAAAAATCACCGGAAGTGATGCCGCCGGCATTGCCGTCCGCATCGCTGTTTCCCCACAAGTTCGCCGCTTTATAGGCGCGCATGCTCATTGCTTCCGACTCCGGGCCATTGCCGAAATCAAAGGAACCGGTCCGCGCCGTGAGCACTTCGCCGCTGGGGAAATCGACGGTGAGTTTGGTCAGTTGCCGCAAATAATGAAACAGGATGCCGGTTCGGGTCGCCCGCTGGCTGGGGTCGCCTTCGACCGGAAACGAATGGGCCCAGCCGTGCCGCAGATGATTGGCCCAAAATCCGTCGGTGGCCGGGTTATAGGACAAGACATTACCTGGCACTTCCGGATCATAGTCGGAATGCAAATGCAACGCATATTCATGGCCGCGTTTTGCTTCCGCCCGGATCGAAGCGCGCACCGCCTCCAGCGTCTTGCGCCACTGCTGCGTCTTGGACTGTGCAGCCGCCCACTCGCCGGCTTCCAGCACCGGCATGGCAATATAATGCGTCCAGAATGCACCATGTTTTTCGGCGATTCGATTTAGCGCCTGCGCTTTATCAATCAACTGAACTCGAAACTCTTCCGCATCCAACCAGCCATTCTGATTGCCCCAAGCGGTTGGATAACCGGCGGCGTCAATCGGTTCCAAATCCTCGGTCATCACATAAAAAACTTTGCCTGGCGCCGGGTCGGTCACATCGATTCTCGCCATCGCCGGGGCTTGCGTTTTGTTGACCATGAGCCGCAGATCCCAGGGCGAGCCCAAATTTACGGCGGAAGCCCGCTGCGCCCGAACTTTCCAGTCCAGCGTCACCGTCTCGCCGACGGCCAGACGACCGATCTTCTGCTGGTCCGAACCTTCGACCACCAAACCGTAAGCATACGGTTCCACCAGTTTTAGCGTCAGGTTCTCCAGCACCCGGTCGGTTGCATTGCTAACTTCCGTGCGCAGGGAAATGGACTGGCCGATGGTGGCCTGTCCGGGAACCGAACGCCAAACGACGCGAACCCCTTCCACCTGCGACCCGGCCGATTTCAGGTCAGTAATCAGCACATGCTGTCCATTGCCTGCTTCGATGCTGACTCGATAGCGAGCCACCTGATCAGCCGAATATGCAGGTACATGAAAGGCAAATAGTTCACTGGGCCGAATCTGTTCCTGAACCCAGTCGCCCTGATAGTTGTTTGCAAGCCGACGATCCAGCCATACCGACCGATCGGTCCGTTGCGGCAGAACGCCGGTAAAGACAAAACCGACGCTGGCAACAGTCTGGCCGTCTTTGCCCAAAGCGGCAATCTTCATCCGGCCGGTCCCCTGGGTGGAGCGGAACTGAAACCGATAGGAAAGTTCCGGTTCGGCGCTATCCATATCAAGGAAATACTCACTGCGTGAACCGGCGGTCGTGCCCAGTTCCAGCGCTTGCGGCGCCGACAGGCTGCGCCCGGTGACCACGCGCGAAAAATTGCCGGCGCCTTCCGAAACCAGGTTTTGCGGTAACCGCCAGTCGCTTTTTTCGCCGGCCGGCAACTCATTCAGACCTGCCACAGCAAGTTTCGCCTGAGTGGCAGGCCCTGGCGCCGCAACCGGCGCGGTATTCGATTGTAAGCCCATATCGCTGCAGCCGGTTACCGCAAAAACCGCAGCAAACAATATACAAAACCCTGACTTGCGCATCATGTCTCCGTATCAGCGAAGCTGTGGCAGGCTGGTCGGATAGTGCAAACCCGGATTTGCGCCCTCTATCCCCTGCAGGAATTGACCAAGGAACATCCGCAATAGCGATTGCCCGCTAGGGCCAAATATCGCTTCCCAAAACCCGGCGCGACCGTACTCTTTGAGAACCGGCTTGCCGGATATCCCTGCCGTCTTAGCGGCAGCGCGCACCGCTTCTTCCATGGCCCCCATCTCATCGACCAGGCCCAACGCTTTGGCCTGACGTCCGGTATAAATCCGCCCGTCCGCCAGTTGACGGACTCGGACCGGATCCATTTTGCGACCTTCCGCCACCACGGCGACAAATTGTTCATAGAGGTCATCGACCATTTCCTGCACGATGGCCCGTTCTTTTTCCGTCATCGGCCGTTCCGGCGACAACATGTCTTTGTGCGGTCCGCTCTTGATTTTTTCGCCGGAAACACCGATTTTCTTCAACAATTCCTGCCAGTTTGCATAGGGGATATACACGCCGATACTGCCGGTAATCGTTCCCGGATTGGCGTATATCCTGTCGCACAGCGCGGCGATCCAGTAACCGCCGGATGCAGCGACATCCCCCATCGAAGCGATCACCACTTTGCCGGACGCGCGCAGTTTTTTCAGTTCCTCGCCGACTTCCTGCGAAGCAGGCGCACTGCCGCCGGGGCTGTTGATTCGGATCACCACCGCCCGGACGTCCGCGTCATCGCGAGCCGCTTGGATCTGACGAATGATCGAGTCGGTTCCGCCGCCTTCGCCCCACAGACCTCCCTGGCCACGACCACCGACGATTACGCCCTCGACATGAATCACCGCCACTTGTTCGACACGGTCATGCGAACGCAGGAAAAGCCAGCCGCCAATCAACAGCAAAGCTCCGAACACAAGAAACAGGAAAATTATTTTGTGTTTACGCTGCACACTGCCGCCCCCTGCGAAAAACTGTTGGGATATGACAATCCCAACAGTTTTATAATCTGTTTCTCTCAGTTAACGCTGCTCGCCAAATTTCAACGCCGCCGCGACAAAGTCGCGGAACAGCGGATGCGGTTTGGTCGGTCGCGATTTGAACTCGGGATGGAACTGGGTGCCGACAAACCAAGGATGATCCTTGATTTCGACGACTTCGACCAGTCGGTCGTTCGGCAACGTGCCGCCGAGTACCAGACCCTGACTGACCAGTTTTTCCCGATAGGCGTTATTGAATTCAAACCGGTGACGATGCCGTTCATAGATTATTTCATCCTGATAGGCAGCATAGGTCAAAGTTCCCGGCATCACTTTGCAGGGATAAATCCCCAGCCGCATCGTACCGCCCTTGTCAACGACATTGGCCTGCTCCGGCATCAGGTCGATGACAGGGTTGGTTGTCAGCGGGGCAAATTCACTGCTGTGGGCATCGGCGATCTTGCAGACATTGCGGGCATATTCGATTACAGCGCACTGCATGCCGAGGCACAGGCCGAAGAACGGCACCTTGTTTTCCCGGGCATACTGAATCGCCTTGATTTTCCCTTCGATGCCTCTGTCGCCAAAGCCGCCGGGCACCAAGATACCGTCGACATCGCCAAGGTATTTTGCCAGGTCGCCGTTGCATTGCTCGACATGTTCAGCGTCAACCCATTTGATTTGTACTGAGGCGCTCTGGGGAATTCCGGCGTGACGCAGCGCTTCGGTAACGCTCATGTAGGCGTCCGGCAACGCGACATATTTTCCAACCAACGCAATCGTGACTGTGCGGGACGGGTGCAGGATTCTGTCGACCATCGCCCGCCATTCGGTCATATCTTCAGGGCCTGTCTGGATATTTAGTTTTTCAATGACGATACGATCCAGCCCTTCTTCCTGCAAAATCAGCGGCACCTGGTAAATCGACTGGACAGTCCGGTTCTGAATCACGGCTTCCAGGTCTATATCGCAGAACAACGCCAGTTTTTCCCGCATATCGGTCGACATTTCGTGCTCGGAGCGGCAAACGATGATGTCCGGCTGAATCCCGATACTGCGCAATTCCTTGACGCTATGCTGGGTCGGTTTCGTTTTGAGTTCGCCGGCGGCGGAAATATAAGGAATCAAGGTCACATGCAAATAGAGGGTATCGTCTTTGCCGACTTCTTTACGCACCTGGCGGATTGCTTCCAGAAACGGCAGGCTCTCGATGTCGCCAACTGTCCCGCCGATTTCGGTAATCACTACATCGGCGTTGTCTTCGCGGCCGACATAATAAATCCGCTCCTTGATCTCATTGGTGATATGCGGGATGACCTGCACGGTACTGCCGAGATAGTCGCCCTTGCGTTCCTTGTTGATGACCGACCAGTAAATCTTGCCTGCGGTCACATTGGAACTCTTGGACAGGTTGATATCGACAAACCGCTCGTAGTGACCCAGATCAAGGTCGGTTTCGCCGCCGTCGTCGGTTACGAACACCTCGCCATGCTGATAAGGACTCATCGTGCCCGGATCAATATTGATATAGGGATCAAATTTCTGAATCGTGACCTTCATGCCCCGGCTTTTCAGCAGGCGTCCCAGGGAAGCTGCCGTTATCCCCTTGCCCAGCGAAGAAACCACCCCGCCAGTGACAAAAATGTATTTTGGCATATGCGTCCGCCCCCCTTGCTCTGTATTACTCATGCTGTGCCGGTTCATCATTGTCCCCCTGGAACCCGGTGTCAATCTCATCGGGCTGTTGTACTTCCTGCAGCTTGGTCCGGCGGATCTCCACCACTTCTTCCAACACTGCAAACGAGCTATCATCGCTGCGACCGGTGGTCCTGGTCACCGGAACCCATTCGGTCAGACCCCACAAGCCTTTTCCTTTAAATGCAAATCTGCTGTCCATGTTAATCTGGGTGTGCAATTCGGCCATCGCCGGCGTCATCATATAGGACGGCACTTTTTTCTCTGTCAGGACTGCCGTCAGCAAGTCGCGGAAATAAATATCGGTTTTGCTTTCCTTCAGAATCCGGTAGGCAATATCCGGTCCGGACATCTTGTTTCCCGTGTCTGCCATTCATTAACCCTCCACTTTTTATTGTTCTATCCCCAACAGCACATAACCTGCCTGATGCTGTTGTTTTCAGCAAAAAACATCACATTTTTTCCGGTGCATCCACACCGAGGATCGACAGTGCATGCTTCAACACTCTCTGCGTAGCCGCCACCAGCGCCAGTCGGGCCATCGTCAGCTCCGGCTCGACGCCGAGAACCCGGCAGCCATTGTAAAACGAATGGAACAAGCCAGCCAGTTCGTGGGCAAAGCGGGCAATCCGGTGCGGCGCCCGGTCGCGAGCCGCAGCAAAGACTTCTTCCGGATAATCACCGAGTTTGCGGATCAAATCCTGCTCAAACGGCGTCGACAACCGGCACAGTTCAGCCTTTGCGCCACTGTCAAAAACGATGCCGGCCTCCGCCATCTGACGGAAGATGCTGGCAATCCGGGCATGAGCATATTGCACATAATACACCGGATTGTCGTTGGAATGCGATTTAGCCAAGTCAAGATCAAAATCAAGCTGACTGTCAAGCGACCGCATAATAAAGAAATAACGCGCCGCATCACGCCCGACTTCTTCGATCAGCTCGGTCAACGTGACCCCCTGGCCGGTCCGTTTCGACATTTTGACCAGTTCGCCGCCCTGATACAGCGATACCATCTGTAGAACGAGGACTTCCAGCCGGGCCGGATCATAGCCGAGCGCAGCCACCGCCGCCTTCATCCGGGGGATATAACCATGATGGTCGGCGCCCCAGATATTGATAACGGTTTCAAAACCGCGGCGAAATTTATTGTCATGGTAGGCAATATCCGAGGCAAAATAAGTCGGGATCCCGTTGTCGCGAATAATCACCCGATCCTTGTCATCGCCAAAATCGGTGCTGCGCAGCCAGAACGCGCCATCCTTGTCATAGGCGTGGCCTTTTTCCCGTAGCTGCCGGCAGGCCGCCGCCACCGCATCATCTTCGAACAGAGACCGTTCACTGAACCATTCATCAAACGTTACGCCGAACGATTCGAGATCTTCCCGCAACGCCAACAGTTTTTCATCCAGCGCAATCTGTTTGAACACTTCACGTCGGTCGGCCGGACTCATCATCAGATAGCGGCTGCCGGCATTATCAATGATACGCTGCGCGGTTTCCACGATATCTTTGCCATGATAGCCGTCTTCCGGAAATGTTACTGCCTGCCCCAGCAGTTCGAGATAGCGTGCTTCCACGGAAGCGGCCAGGTTATCGATCTGGTTGCCGGCGTCATTGATGTAAAATTCTTTCTGCACATCGTAGCCGGCTGCCTGCATCAAATTGGCCAGTGCACTGCCGAATGCCGCGCCGCGGCCATGACCCACATGCAGCGGACCGGTCGGATTGGCGCTGACAAACTCGACCTGGACCTTTTGTCGCTGTCCGGCGGTTGTATTGCCATACACCTCGCCCTGATCAAGGATTTCCTGCAACAAAGCATACAACCATTCCTGTTTTAGATAAAAGTTGATGAAACCGGGGCCGGCAATTTGCGCCCTATCAAGCCAGGGCATTTCCAGCCTTGCAATCACCGCTTCGGCAATTTTTCGCGGATTTGCCTTAAGTGACCGTGCTGCTTGCATGGCAAAGTTGGTGGCATAATCACCAAAACTCTTTTCCGGCGGAGTCTCCAGCAATACTTCCGGCAACTCGGCCTTA
The DNA here is from genome assembly GCA_018434355.1 of Sporomusaceae bacterium. Classification (GTDB taxonomy): domain Bacteria; phylum Bacillota; class Negativicutes; order UBA1444; family UBA1444; genus UBA1444. The sequence goes on from JAHDPL010000028.1 coordinate 19,207, forward strand.
GGCAATATTCCTTCATCCATGGCAGCCGCAGCAGCCCGCACCACTGCCGCCGCCAGTAGTTCCTTTATATCCATTCTCGTTCCTCCTGTGATTCGGCCAACCTTATTTATGCAAATACGTGTCTATTATAGCAGCAGTTGCGTCACTTGCCAATTCAGCGAATAATCAGCTCACAACGCTGAATCTATTGCCTCGGTGACCGTTTTCAGCACCAACCAGCGCGCATATTCTTTTGAATTGGCGGCAACAACCGTCCAGGGCGCTTTGCGGGTCGACGTACGGAATAGCATTTCATCAACCGCCACTTTATATGCATCCCATTTTTCCCGGTTGCGCCAATCTTCGTCAGTAATCTTCCAGCGTTTTTCCGGCGTATCCTCCCGCTCGCGGAATCGCCGCAACTGCTCATCCTTGTCGATATGCAGCCAAAACTTGACCACCACCGCCCCGTAATTGGTCAGTTGCTGTTCAAACTCATTGATTTCCCGGTAAGCCCGTCGCCACTCCGTTTCTTTGCAGAACCCCTCGACCCGTTCCACCAGCACCCTGCCATACCAGGTGCGGTCAAAAATGCTGATTCGACCGGCAGCCGGAACCGCCTGCCAAAACCGCCACAGGTAGTGGTGGGATTTTTCGGTGTCGTTTGGCGCGGCGACCGGAACCACCTCGTAACCACGCGGATCGAGATGCTGCACAAGACGTTTGATCGCGCCGCCCTTGCCGGCGGCATCCCAGCCCTCAAACAAAATCAGTACCGGAATTTTTTTCTTGTATGCTTCATAATGCATTTCATGCAATTTTTTGCCGAACCGGTCCATCGCTTTCTCGTAGTCATCCGGTTTCCATTCCTTGAGCATCGTTACCCGGTCCAAAATCGATGCACTGTTTTCTTGTCGGTTTTCCGTCAGCTCTGTCGATGGTTTGAGGATCGGTTGTTGTTCCAGCCTGGCCAGTTGCTGCTCGAACGATTGAGCAATGGTTTCACAGATTTTTACGGCGGCAAATCGCCGGTCCATCGCCGCTACCGGAATCCAGGGACTGCAATCCCGGTCGGTCCTGCTGAGAGTCTCTTCGATGATTTCAACATATTCATCATATTTGCGGTGCCGCCGCCACTCCACTTCGCCGACGCGCCAGCGGGTGGCCGGGTCCTGCTCCAGTTTTTCCATCCGTTTTTTCTGTTCTTTGCGGGTGATATGCAGAAAAAATTTGATCAAAATGCAACCAGAATCACTTAGCTGTCGTTCAAACGAGACGATTTCATCATAAGTCGCAGCAAGTTTTTCCGGCACGGACAATCCATCGATCCGCTCCGACAGTACCCGCTCATACCAGCTTTTGTCATAGATCATCACTTTGCCGGCCGCCGGAATCGTATTCCAGAACTGCCAGAGAAACGGATGGGCCGTAGTGTCGGCGTGACAGGTATTATTGGCAAACACTTTGAATCCGCGCGGATCAAGCCGCAGAATCAATTCATTGATCAACGTGCCGCGCCCGGCGGCATCCCAGCCTTCAAACACAATGATCGCCGGAATCTTTTGTTCATGCAGCTTGCGATGCAGCTCTCCCAGTTGATTTCCCAACAATTCCATTCGCGTCTTGTAATCGGCTTTGTCCAGTTTTTGGCTGAGATCTACCTGTTCAAGCATGGTCCGTCCCCCTCTGAAAGGTTTCTTTACGCCGCAAGGTGTATCCTGCACCAATCCATGATAAAATAACGATAGAATCCGATACTATATAATGAGGTGAAACGATGAAATCAACCCGCCGCCAATTGTTGACCGTATTGTTACTGGCAGGCCTGTTGCTGTTTGGCATGCAGACTGAGGCATTCGCCGCCAAAGCGCCTGCTCCGGCGCCCGTAGCCCCGCCTGCCGCTCCGGCGCCGACCACGGTCGTGCCGATCGAAATCCGCGCCCATGCCTATGATGCCATCGGAACCGCCCTGATTCAGCGCACCACCGATATCTTTGCCAATGACAAGCGGTTTCGGTTGGTCAACAGCAGCGAACCATCCCGCGTCATCATCAACGTATCGACCCAGGCCAGCAAGAGCAACAAGGAGCCTGTCACCGCCTATGGTCTGGCCGTCACATTCAAGCTCCCCAGCAGCGCCGATCGCATTTTTGCCGGCAACACCGTCGGGGTCTGCAGCATGAAAGAAGTTCCAGCCGATGCGCAGGGCATTGTCGACATGACCTGGAGCCTGGTGGAAAACTTCCCGGATTTGCTGGCCAAAGTCAGTAAACCAGCCAAGTAACTGCCCGTCAGTATCATTCGTCAAACTCCGGTTATGCCGGAGTTTTTTATTTGCTGCGGAACTGCGCCAACTGCTCTGCCAACTGGACGCAATTGTTTTCCGGCGACTGGATCGTGCAGGCCGCCACAGCGGTTCCTGTAACAACCGCCATTGCCAGATTCTCGCCACGCGCCAGTCCTGCCAAAGCGCCGGAAAAAAATGCGTCGCCGGCACCGCAGGTATCGATGACTTTTACTGGCAGAGCCGGCTGAAAGCCACGTTCGCCAGTGGCCGCATCATAATATACGCTGCCGCGCGCCCCGAGCGTTACCACTAGCGCCTGTAGACCGAATTTCCCGGTTATCTGCGGCAAATTCGCCAAGATTTTGTCTGCGTCGCTGTCGCCGAACTCCGCACCGCACAAACGGCCCAGTTCGATATGATTGCAGACAAACAACGCCAAGCCATCCAACACGTCCGGCGCTTTCATAACCACTTCCAGATTTCCCGGCAGGCCATATACAGGTTTATTTTTCTTCTTTGCCAGTTTCAGCACCTGGCGGGTAATCCGTTCATTCAAATCGAGTTCCAGCGCCACATGGGTCGCCTGTTCCATCATCGTCTCGCCCAGCAGCGACAGTGAGTTTTCCATTCCCTGCAGATCCGGCATCTGCGATATCGAGCCAGCCAGTTCGCCGGTTTCATCCATCACTGCCAGCCACATCCCCATGCCGCCGCTATCGGTGCGGGCCAGATAAGAAGCGCCGACGCCAGAGGCCGTTAGGCGTTCCACCACATCGTTGCCGATCGACCCCTTGTCCACACTCGACACCAAACTGGCCGGCAAACCCAGCCGACCGATATTTTCGGCGACGTTGCGGCCAACACCGCCATGCACGAACTTTACCGAGCCGACATTCCGGCCATGCGGATCGTAACGCACCGCAGAAAATCCCTTGCAATCGACAAAGACAGTACCCACTACAATAATATGCGCTGCCATATCGCATCCTCCTTCGCAAACCGGCTGGTCGCCGGCAAAAAGTGAAACGGGCCAGCCTTCGGGAGAACGCGACCCGTTTATGTGTTACTTATACCTTGGGGATGTTGCGACCGGAAAAGATCTCATTCATTTCTTTTTTTAGCCGTTGCTTAATTTTTTTCTTTTCCGAATTGATTAGTTCTTTTTTTGCAGTACCAAACAAGTAATTGTCCAGATCAAATTCCTTCAGAATCATCTTGGTGTGAAAGATATTGTCCTGGTAAACGTTCACATCAACCATCTGGTATTCGTCGCGGGTTTCTTTCGAGATATAGTTTTGAATCGAATTGATCTTGTGGTCGATAAACAGTTTTTTGCCGTTGATGTCGCGGGTAAAACCACGAACCCGATAGTCGATGGCCACGATATCCGAACTGAAGCTGTTGATCAGGTAATTTAGCGCAGTCAGCGGTGAAATTCGGCCACAGGTCGACACATCGATATCGGCCCGGAAAGTGCTGATCCCCTGATCGGGATGGCTCTCCGGATAAGTGTGTACCGTGATGTGACTTTTGTCCAGGTGCGCCACCACAGCATCGGTCTGCTTTTTTTTCTTCTTTTTCTTTTTCGGCTCATCCTCGTCGATATCCTGAAGGGTTTCAGCCACCAACGCTTCCGAAGCTTCCTTGTCCTCAGCAACCAGCATCGTCACGCTCGAACCCTGCGGTTCATAGTCTTGCTGGGCAATATTCAAGATATTGGCGCCGATGATCTTAGCCACTTCGGTCAAAATACCGGTCAGACGCTCGGCATTGTATTCTTCATCGATGTATTCAATGTATTCGCGGCGATGTTGGGGAGTTTTGGCGTAACAAATATCATACATGTTGAAGCTCAGGGTTTTGGTCAGGTTATTGAATCCGTAGAGCTTGATTTTTTTGATTTTTTTTACCTGCATTACGATCCTCTTTTCCCGCGCCGGCGTTATTTTCCAACCAAATACTAACAGATTTTTTGTTTAGTTACAATGTAAAATTTAACGGAACATTTTATAGCCCGGTTTCCTGCCAGCAGCAATACACACCAAGGATTCCCGCCTGCAAACCGACCCGGATCCCCTGTGAGTTTTCCGCCAACCGGTTGCTGATTGCCGCCGGTTCATGCATCGATAGGTTGACGCCGCTCAGCGGCCAATGCACTCCATCACTGACCACCTGTTCACAATCTGTTGTCAACGGAATCAGTGAGATGATCTTCGGTAATTGCACAAAGTCAAACGTCAGTCGTTGACCGCCTGATAACAAAAACAACGCTTCGGCCTGGTCGACCAGCGACGCTGGTCCCATTCCCCATTGCACCGCCTGAATCAGGCTGGCCACATTGGACCAGGCATGGTCGAACCGCCCGCCCCACCCACCAGTCAACAGCGCCGTCGCACCGGGGCGCTGTCTGGCCAATTCTTGCAGGGCCAGCTTAAGATCGCTGTCATCCTTGTCGGCTGGGTATCGCAGAGATGGGACCTGCAGCGCCGCCAACCATTTCCAAGAGACCGCATCACTACTATCAGCATCACCGATAAAGATCTCCGGAATCACCGCTGCTGCCCGGCAGACGTCGGCTCCCCGGTCAACGGCCCATACCGGGAACGAACTGGCAAGTGCCTGCAACCAGGCAATCGCAGGCGCCCGCCCGCCGGCTACCAGAACGACAGGTTCCGTCCGCGCGACGGCAACCGGCTCAATTTTAAGCGAACCCTGCGGGATTGTTATCTTCATCTGCCGCCCTCCCGTTCAGTTGCCGCCGCTTTCCGACGCTTCCAGGTCCGCCAGTTCAAGACCGGCCGCTTCCCAAGCTTGGTAAGCCTTATCCAAAGCAGTTTTTAGCTGTTCATAGTCCTCGCCCAGCTTGCGACTCGCCAGCGGATCGGCATGCGACGCAGGGTCGTTGATCCGTTTTTCCAGCTCCGACAGCATGATTTCCAGTTCGTTGATTTCTTTTTCCAGCCGGGTGAGTTGACGTTGACACTCCTGACGCCGTTTCAGCGGTGAAGTATTTCGCTTTTCCACTCGTTCGCCTTTGGGCGCTTGCGGGCGCGGTTCGCTCGCGATGTTCCGCGTCGGCTCGACCAGTGCGGCCTGAGCAATTTGGGCCGTTTTATACTCGCTATAGTTGCCGGGATATGATACCAGTTTGCCGGCTTCAAACGCCAGCAGCCGATCAGCAATCCGGTCGATCAGGTATCGGTCGTGTGAAACCAGCAATAGTGAGCCGGGAAAAGCCTCCAACGCTTCTTCAACCGCTTCCCGCGCCGGAATGTCCAAGTGGTTGGTCGGTTCATCCATCACCAGGAAGTTGGCGCCGGACAGCAAGATTTTCAACAGCGCCAGCCGGGCCTTCTCACCGCCGGACAAATCGCCGACCAGTTTAAAAACATCATCGCCGCGAAACAAGAATCTGCCTAACACTTTCCGAGCACGGTCCTCGGTAAGTCCGCAGCGATAAACCACCTCATCCAGCACCCGCACCGCATCGTTCAATTCCTCAAATTCCTGCGAGTAATAGCCGACTCTGGCGCGCGGGCTATTACGCACGCGACCCTTCAGCGGTTGCATTTCCCCCAGCAGTAATCGCAGCAACGTTGTTTTGCCGACGCCGTTTGGCCCCATCAACGCGACTTTTTCACCGCCGCGCAGCAAGAACGAAATGTCGCGGAACACCGGCTCACCGCCATAACCTGCCGCCACTTCGACAAACTCGCTCATTCGCTCCGGCACTTCATCGCAGTCGGGAAAGAAGAACTGCATCGCTTCACGGGTTTCCGGTCGCTCCAGTCGTTCCAGTCGGTTCAACTGCGACTGGCGACCGCGCGCCTGCTTTGATTTGATGCCCGCTTTATACCGCCGGATGTATTCTTCGGTTTCGGCGATCTTTTCCTGCTGCTGCTCGTAAGCCGCGAGCGCCGCCGTCAAGCGCATCGCCTTTTGCTCGACATAGCCGGAATAGCCGGCCGCATACTCGGTGAGCGAGCCATTGGCCAGTTCCAGTGTCCGGCTGGTCACGGCATCCAAAAAATAGCGGTCATGCGACACGACCAGGACCGCGCCGGGATAATCGCGCAGATAGGATTCCAGCCACTCGGACCGTTCCAGGTCCAGATGGTTGGTCGGTTCATCCAGACAGAGAAAATCCGGTTGGCGGACTAATTCACGCGCCAGCGCGATGCGGGTTTTCTGGCCGCCGGAAAATTCGGCGGCATTGCGCGCCAAGTCCTGCTCGGAAAAGCCGAGCCCGATCGAAATCTGCCGAATCCGGTTGTCCATCGAATAGCCGTCGGCATGTTCAAACCGCGCCATCACATCGGCATACTCCGTCAGCAACGATTCCGGTGCGCGGTCGCCGAGCACGGCAAGCTGCGCTTCGATTTGTCGCATGTGCGCTTCCCAGGCCAGCACGTCCTGATAAGCCTGCTTCAGTTCCTCCAACACGGTCCGTCCGCCAAAATCCGCTTCCTGCCTCACATAACCCACTGCACAGGAATGAAACCAATTTACCTGTCCGCCATCAGCGCGTTCTTCGTCCAACAGGCAACGCAACAACGTCGTTTTACCCGCTCCGTTCGGACCGACTAACCCAACTTTTTCGCCCCGCCTGATTTCAAACCCGATTCCAGAATAAAGCACCCTCTCGCCAAAATATTTGGCCAGGTCGGTGACTTTTAACAGCAAATCCGCCATCGATTCCGTCCTTAAAAGTATTCGCTGATAAAATTCCGGCAAGCCGGAAAAATAGTTGCCAGCAGATTCCGTTCCCGTTCGCCGGCGCGAAACCCGTCAGCTGCCTTTAGCAACTCCGCCGCCGGTCGCTGACCAAAATAAAGCTGGCTAAGTAGCGCCACGCTAAGCGTAATATCCGGTTCAGCGCCAGACTCCGCCGCTGACCAGCTTGCTGCTCCTTGCCCGATCTGCCAGCGAAACCGACCGTGATTCCACGGCGCGATCGAATCGACGACTTCGACCGTCAGATTTTCCGTCAAACCCGCCGGATACTCCAGCGTGGTCAAGACCGCCTGACAGTCGGTCAACCGACCCATCAGGAACGGTTCGCCATGCGATGCCGAGAACAGGGCTGACTCGGAATCTTCCGAGGGGTCTTCCCATTCCAGACGGTTTGCCCCGCTAGACCCAGCTTGCTCCAGCAACAACTGCCACATCGCGTCCAGTCCAGCTCGATCGCGCCAGACCATTTCGCGCACGCGCAGCAGTTCATCAGACGATTTATATAGAACATAGCCTACAGGCTGCATCCCGTTCAGCAACAACCCCACCCTGCCGCCATCGCCCCGGTGATCGGCCAACATTCGCCGCCAGTCACCCGGTCTGCGATCGACATAACCATGACGCGGCTGAACAAACTGCTGATAAAGCAGGGATAAAGCATCAAGGTCGTCGGCATCTGCAATCCATGTTCGTCCAAAAGCGGGCGGCATTTCCTGCAACGCTTCCGCCACCGCCAGCGGCAGATGGTAAAAGCGCCGAGAATAAGTATAATCCCAGCCCAGCGGACGATAAAACTCCGGCCAGCGTGGCTGCAGAATGCTGATGTTGACGCCTCGTTTGCGCAGTTCTACCAGCGCCGTCGCCATGATGTCCCGGCCATAGCCGCTGCCGCGCAGTGACTCATCGACGCATACGCCGACGAAATACGCCGCATCCCGCCAAGCGCCACGCAGATACAACCGATGCGGCAACAGATGAGCCTGGGCGGCGACGGTTCCATCTTTTATGCCAACCCAGGTGTGTTCCGCTTTATAATGATGGGAAAAATACCAGCTAGTCCATGGTTCTTCCTCGCCAAAGCATTGTCCCCACAATCGCCTGAGCGCCGGATAGTCCGCGTCCCGGCAAAACCGGTACTCCATCTCGTTCTCCTTAGTTTGCAGTTATTCGGCGCTGGCCCGGTATTTTTCAACCATCCGCACCGGTCGGTACGACTGTTTGGCAGCCCGCAAACCTTCGATTCCCATATCTTCCTCCCGGTTGACATAGCTCATCTGCGGCCAGGCATGCGCCAGATACTCACGGTTGATCATCTGATACAAGCCGGCAATCGATGGATCGGCCTTTTCGATGTGAATGACCGCCGTGTCTTCGCATAGTGCCTCGCCGACGGTGAATGATTTGACCAATCCGTCAATCCGAATCATGCCGCCGCTCAGACTCAAGGCATCAAACTGCGACAGCGCCTGTTCGACCGCAAACAACTCGGCCTGCATGATCCGGTCTTCGCATCGCTGACGTTCCAGCCATTCTTTGGCCAGTGGGATGCACTCCAGGGCGTTCTGACCGTTCATCGGTTCATAGGCGTAATTATAATTCTGTCGCAGAAAGGTCTTGATATGATGCCGCTTGGCCTCGAATTTACGTCCTTTGAGTTCAATCAGCTCTTTTACGCTGTATATATAGTCGTCTTCCGGCCGATCATGTTCGATTTTCCAGCTCGGGAACTCCTCGGCCAACATTTCGGCCAGCCCCAGCTCGAGACCCTTGATCAATAGCGGTTGTCCCTGTTGGTCAAACCATTCCGCCAGCAGGCGGGCGGCCTGCACGGATTGCTCGCGTTCGGGAGCGCAGGGATGCAGCGCATATACAGGGCCATCCTGCTGCACCACCACACAGACGGCGTTGCCGATCCGGGTCCAGACAATATCCAGCGGTTCGCGCCAGATGAACAGATTGGTAAAACTGCTTTCCGACCCTTCATGGCGGCAACTGCGATATGCCGCGTCAAACAATGGCCGATCACTTAACTGTATCCGTTGAAACTGCAAACCATTCACTAACAAGAACACTTCCCACTAATCATTATTTTATATTAACCTTCTGTTCCTTTTTGTTTTGGCGAAATTTCACTTTGATTTCGACGATTTCCGACTTTGCGCTGGTGCGGACCGGCGGGCCCCATGTGCCAAAACCGGAGGAAACGATCGCATGCAGCGAACCTTTTTGCAGATGACCCCAGTCGATTTCATAAAGCCGTTGGGTCACCCAGTGATTGGGATATAGCTGACCGCGGTGCGTATGGCCCGATACCACAAGATCGGCGCCGATCGCCTGCGCCGCTGCAAGTTCACGCGGCTGATGGTCCATCAGAAGCAACGGCAATGCCGGATCGATCCCCTGCAGCCATTGCTTCAGCGGTTTGCGCGGAGTACCCAAAAACCGCTGACGATCCCAGTCATCACGACCGGCGACGACAAACCGGTTTCCGACAACAACGTACGAATCCCGCAACACAGTGATGCCGCCGCTACGCATCAGTTCGATCGCTGCTTCGGTTTCCCGGCCGATATACTCATGGTTGCCGAGCACAGCAAATACTCCGAAACGAGTTTGCAGTTTGCGAAACGTGGATGCCATATCCTGATCGATAAAATGACCGATGTCCTCATCAATCACGTCGCCGGCCAGTAGCACCAAATCAGGCTGGCGGGAATTGATTTGGTCGACGAGAAACTGCAGTCTATGGTTGTCAACGACCTTGCCCAGATGAATATCGGAAACCATCACGATCCGTAGTTCCGGCAAATCGCCGGCTGATTTGTCCAGTTCGATTTCATAAGACCGCCAGACCGTATGGGTCGCGTTCCAGGCGCCATAGACCAAAATGCAGGCAACAATCAGGACTATGCCGCCACCGATCCCGGACGGTGAAAGGCGCCAGTTCGCCGGGACAAAACCGATCAGGCGGTTAGCCAGTCGCAGCAGGTCAAACAGCAGACAAAAGAGCGTCAGATAATAGAGCGCTGCCATCCAGACCCCGCCGCCGATCGATAGCAAGGTATTTAGCGGACCCGGCAGGTAATCACCCAATATCCGCTCCAAAATATAGGCAAAGGCAACCAGGCTGAACAAGACGGAATAAAAACGGCCACCGGGAAAGGCAGGCAAGGAATGAAAAGCCTGCCAACCCCGGAGACCAACATAGAAATTCGCTAATGAATATACGCTGAGGAAGATGGTGAAAAAAACCAGAAACTGCGCGTTCATGGGTATCATTGTACCACAGGAACGCAGCCTTCGGCTACTTGCTGCTGGTAGCTGCGTCCGCTCCGGCCACATTGGCTTGGGCGGCTGCCAGGCGGGCTACCGGCACCCGGAACGGCGAGCAACTGACAAAATCGAGACCGATCTGGTGGCAGAATTCTATCGAATGCGGTTCGCCGCCATGCTCGCCGCAAATGCCGATCAACAGGTCGGGTTTGGCAGTCCGACCGGCTTCCACCGTCATCCTCATCAGTTGGCCTACGCCGCGACGGTCGAGAATGATGAACGGATTGTCTTTGAGAACCCGTTTTTCGAGGTAGGCATCCATGAACTTGCCTTCGGCGTCATCGCGGCTAAAACCGAATGTCGTCTGGGTCAGGTCGTTGGTGCCAAAGCTGAAGAAATCGGAGATTTCGGCCAGTTCGCCGGCCAGCAGGGCGGCGCGTGGCATTTCGATCATTGAGCCGACGGAATACTCGAAATGGACATTTTCCTTGATCATCAGTTCTTTGGCCATCGCATCAATCCGGGTCTTGAAGAAATCCATCTCGTGGAAATCAATCGTCAGCGGAATCTCAATTTCCGGCAACACCTTGAAGCCTTCTTTGGTCAGACGGGCGCTGGCATTGAGAATCGCCCGGACCTGCATATCATAAACATCGGGATGGGTGATACCCAAACGGCAACCGCGATGTCCGAGCATCGGGTTGAATTCATGCATTTCACGAATCTTGGCCAACAGAGTCTCCTGCTCGGCCAATCGCTGCGGATCTTTGCCGGTGATTCGCAGTTCAACCACTTCCACCAGCACCGATTCATAATTCGGCAGGAATTCATGCAGCGGCGGGTCAAGCAGACGGATCGTGACCGGGAACCCGTGCATCGCCTTGAGGATGCCATAAAAATCTTCTTCCTGCATCTTTTGGATATGTGATAACGGCTCTTCACGCTGAGCCGGCGTTTCGGCCAGAATCATCCGTTGGACATGCGGCAGCCGGTCGGCGCCCATGAACATATGCTCGGTCCGGGTCAGGCCAATCCCCTGTGCGCCGAATTCGCGGGCCCTGGCGGCATCTTCCGGCGTATCGGCATTGGCGCGCACTTTCATCCGCGACAGGCTGTCAGCCCATTTGAGGATTTGGTCGTACTCTTTGGAGAATAGGGCATCAATCACCGGCACCGCACCCAAAATCACCCGACCGGTTGTACCGTCGATCGACAGGATGTCGCCGGCTTTGATGACATGTCCGGCAACGGTCGCCGTTTGTTTTTCATAATCGATCCGCAATGCATCGCAGCCGCAAACACAGGGTTTGCCCATTCCGCGCGCCACAACAGCCGCGTGGCTGGTCATGCCGCCCCGGCTGGTCAAAATTCCCTGAGCCGCCACCATGCCATGAATATCTTCCGGCGTGGTTTCCATCCGGACCAGCAGCGTTTTTACTCCTTCAGCCGCCTTTTTCGCTGCCGAATTCGCATCAAACACCACCGCTCCAGAGGCGGCGCCCGGCGAAGCCGGCAGTCCTTTGGCAATCACGTCGAGTTTTGCCGACGGATCGATTCTGCGGTGCATCAGTTGCTCGATATGGGCCGGTTCCACTTTCATGATCGCTTCCGCCGGCGTGAGGATATTTTCCTGCACCAGGTCATAAGCGACCTGTACGGCAGCCTGACCGGTCCGCTTGCCGTTCCGGGTCTGCAGCATGTAAAGACGGCCGCGCTCGATCGTGAACTCGATGTCCTGCATGTCCTTATAATGATGCTCCAACGTATCGGCCGCTTTGACAAACTGCTGATACATTTCCGGCATCTGGTCCTTCAGTTCCGAAATCGGCCGCGGCGTGCGAATGCCTGCCACCACGTCCTCACCTTGCGCATTGGTCAGAAACTCGCCGTAAAGAACTTTTTCTCCGGTCGACGGATTGCGGGTAAACGCAACGCCGGTGCCGCAATCATCGCCCATGTTGCCGAAAACCATTGCCTGCACATTCACAGCGGTACCCAGATCGTGTGAAATCCGGTTCAGGTTGCGGTACACGATCGCCCGTTCATTATTCCAGGAACGGAATACCGCTTCTACCGACATGAACAGTTGTTCCGTCGGCTCTTGAGGAAAGGGTCGGCCCGAACGGTCAATCACCAGTTTTTTGTAGGCGGCGACCAACTCGACGAGCGCCTCGGCGGACAGTTCCTGATCGAACTTCACGCCCTGTTTTTCCTTGCAATGGGTCAGCAATTCTTCAAAGTCATGTTTGTGAATTTCCAGCACCACGTCACCAAACATCTGGATAAAACGGCGGTAAGCATCGAAGGCAAAGCGACGGTTTGAAGTGGCAGCGGCCATTCCTTCAACCGTGACATCGTTCAAGCCAAGGTTCAGAATCGTATCCATCATGCCCGGCATCGAAAAAATCGCGCCGGAACGTACCGATAACAACAACGGATTGGTCGCATCACCGAATTTTTTATTGGTTTTCTGCTCAATCGCCGCCAAACCGGCTTTGATCTGGTCGGCTAGTCCAGGCGGAAACTGATTTCCCACCTTATAATACTGGCGACACACCTCGGTAGTGATCGTCATTCCCGGCGGCACCGGCAACCCGATGCGGGTCATTTCCGCCAAGCCCGAACCTTTTCCGCCGAGCAACGACTTCATGTTGGCCCGGCCTTCCTCAAACAGGTATACCATTTTCCCCTGATTTTCCGCTTTGTCCATGCCTTTTTCCCCCTGTAATCATATTGGTTGCGGAAGTTTCCACGTTACGCGTCAGACAAATTCCACCACATTGTAGTATCTATTTAGACTTGTCTGCTTTTTTCCGCCATATTTAGACTAATTCGACTTCATAGCAAAAAAACCTGCCAATAATCGATCAACAGGGAAAATTATTTATCAGCCGGCTTGGTTTGCAGCGACAACAGCATATCCCGCACCACCGGGTCCCAGAATGGTCGCTCGCCGTCAAAGCCGCCCAAAATCGCTAACGCCAACCGATTGTCTACACTGATTGCGTAAACCCTTCCAAAGAAAGCAAACGGAAGCCCGTCGACCGTCACCATCATTCTGGCGCCGGCAGTCCATGCCTTGTCGCCATTTTGCATTGTTAGCGGTTGCAACGCCAACATTTCAAGCAACTTGATACTGACTTTGTTTTTGGGGTCGGTGTATTGGGCTTTTTCAATATTGGCATCCACCCAGGTTTTAAACTCGGCCAGTTTTTCGGTCTGTGAGGCGTCAAGGTCCTTGGTGAAGAAATCAATATTGGGCGGCAACTTTTCGCCGTCACGGGCTGCCAATAGCCAGGCCATGTGAATCGCTTCGCCATCGTTCATCGTCAGGTGGTAAAAAGCAATGTCCGATTGGGCAAACCGCCGCATCGCAGCTTCTTCATCTTTCGGCAAAGCATCTTTGAGCAGGGTCGGCGCTCCCTCTGGCGCCAAATCAGGTTTTGTCGGCAATTGCGGTTTGGTTGCCGATTTTTTCGGTTCGTTCAGTTTCTTTTTTTCTTGCTCGATCAGCTTGCTGAACTCTTTCACTTCAACCGGCGAAAACCCTTCCGGCGCTTTCATTGTCCCGAAAAACGGAATATTCCATTCCGGCGTCGACCAAACAAATGCCGCCTGAACCGGAGATACGGCGCCAATGGTCATGACCAGGGCAAGGACGAGACCGCACGATAGTTTTTTCATTTCAACACCCTCCCGTTTTGCTGCGAATTTTAAGGTTGCCATTGGTTGACCGAAGTCAGAACTTCGATAAATCTTCGGCCGCTGCGAAGCGGCAGGTCCAAATCTCCCACCACGATCTGCATGACGCCGATTCGCGGCAAACTACCGTCGGAACGCGGCCGCGAAGCATCGCCGTAGCTGCCTAGACTATGGATTGCATAGTGTTTGCCGTTATGCTCGCCCAGGTACAACATGACATGGTTGCGCATGTGCAGGGTCGCGCCAGACTCCGCCTGCGCCAGCAATGCATACCGGTCGGCTGCATCATTGACGCCCCGCAGCGATATGCGCCGGCCTGGCACCGCCTCCTGCTGGTCGGCGTTGCGCGGCGCCCGTATGCCGAACACATTATAGATGTCCATGATAAAGGAAGAACAGTCACGCCCCTCGTTCAGGCCGCCCCAGCCATAATGCTCGCCCAGCATCTTGAACGCCTGCCGCAGGATATTCGCCCGGGTATAAGGCAAATAACCGACCGATACGTCGGCTTTGCCGTGAATCCAGGCTTTTTGCCAGATTACTCCGCCCTGAGCGTCGCGGCGGGGAATTTCAATTCGGTACCCTTCTTTTTCCATGCCGAAAAACGGCAGTTTTGCCCCCATGCCGGCCCGCCACTCGGCTACCGGTTTTCCCATGACTGTATCACGCGGCGCCACTTTCGTACCGGTAATCACCAGAAATGGCAGCGAGCGGCGAGCCTGCCAAGTCTGGCGGTCCACTGCCAACGCCACATCCTCTGTTCTCAGCCATCCCCGGTAGTTGACCAGTTGGACAAAAACCCATTTTCCGTCAGTGCTGCGATGCAGTACCGCCACCGGTTCGGCGATATTGACCGCGGTTTCCTGAAACAGGTCGAATTCATCAGATTCATCGTCTTCGCTTGCCGCCGCATCGGTCGGAAACGTCCGCAAATCGCTGCGGCGGACCACGAACCCCCAGGACACCGGATTCAGCTCGCGAATCGCGTGCAGATTCATATTTTGTTCCAGTTGATCATAGAAACCGGCCGTCAGCAACGTTCCGTCCGAATAACGCTCCTCGCCGCGAGGCAGACGATCGGCCGCCAGCCATTGCCGCAAGCCGGCACGGCTCATCGTGGCAGGGAACGCATCAAGGTCGACAACTGCCCGCGGCAATGCTTGGACGATTGCCTGATTAAACGAACCAATCCCTGCCGGATCAAGGATCAGCTGCCGAGGAGCAGGTAGTTTGGCCAGCCAGAAATCCGCTTTCAACATCGCATCCGTTACGCCCGGCAGACGACCGTCACCTAGCGGCGCCGCCATCGCTGATGGCAACAGCAAAAACATCAAACACATAACCAGGCCGGCTGTCGCCGGCAACCATTTCATTTCCATCTCAGCGCGCCCCCGCATGACCGAGGATGATCTGCGGCTTTTTGACCGGGTCTAGCCAGGCGACGATCCGCTCCAGATCGTTTTCGGCCATCGCCACGCAGCCGGCGGTCGGTTGCCCCGGCCCCTTCCAGATATGCAAAAAAATCGCACTGCCCAAGCCGGCGACAACAGGATCGGTATTGTAGCCGACCACCACGCCTAACCGGTATAAGTGGTCCTCACGCCGCATCTTTTCGTGCGACTCCTTGGCCGGAATCCCGCGCACCCACTGGTTGTAACGCGGCGACGAAGGCTCATCGATCCAGGCGTCTGCCGCCGTCGCCTGCCGGTAAGGCATCCGGGTGTTAACCGTTTCCGCGTAACCAAACACCAGTTTCAACGGAAACACGCCACGCGGCGACATTCCGTCCCCTTCGCGTTTACGCTCAAAGGCGGCGATTCCCATGCGACCGACATTGACGGCAATCGGACCCAGCACCGGTTGCCAGCCTGCTGATGTGCGTTCAAAACCCCACAACACGCTTTCCACTGATCCGGTTGGCGGCTCGGCGACTGCCAGAACCTGGGCCGCACCGGTTGGAACCAAGCGGGGATCCACGTCAGCCGGCTCATATTCGCGCCATTCCGGCGCATCAAAATGCCACCACTCCGTCGTCACCGGCAAAAATCCCACCTGTTGCATCACCTCCTGCAAAATCCGTCGATTGTGCAGCGCCTCCGGCGATGCCGCCATATAATCCAGATGCGAACGTTCGGAGAATTCGTCAAAAGCCGACGGCATCGGCAATTCCCTGCCTGCAGCGTCAACCAGACCGACATCCACCGAAGCCCCCCGATTATGCCGCGAACCGCCGGCAGCCGGATTTGCCACATAATTGGCATCAGGAAACACCGCCCACATTTTCCGCTGCACGGAAATAGGCCGGTAGCAGTCGAACACTTTTAGTCCCAGTCCCTGCGACTTTAGCCGCCGCTGCGCCTGCAACAGCCGAAAGGCAACCGGTTCGCGCAAAACACAGCGGTTAGACGGATATAATACCTGGCCGGTAAAATTGTCTGCCGTCGCATAACGCATATCACTGATAATCGTTGGATCAAGCAGCTGCACGTCAGCCATCCCCAATCCCAGTTCCGTTAACGGTGATGCCGACGCCAGCGTAATCAGGCTCAACATCAGAACCAACAAAACACCAACCATTTTTTTATTTCCCGGGAAATAAGTCACCGCAACCCCTCCTGTCTACCGTAGTTGAACTCCCAATTCAAACATCCGGTTCCAGGGGAACTGGACAGTGATCGTGTCTGGCGGAATCGTCCACAGATACTTCCCGGCAAAACGACGGATCCGGTCGCCTGCTTCCCGGGTCAGCCGCGGCTTCAGTTGGTTGAGCCACTGTCCGTCATTGCCGGCTGGATAAACAATCTGCTGTACCAGTTCTCCGCGGATGTTAGCCTGGTAAGCCCAATCATCAAGATAGCGCACCGCCAGCAATTTCAGCCGGTCCGCATCTGCCGTGCGCAAGGACAACATCCCCTGTCCAACGGCATAGCCCAGTGTATTGCCCGCCGTATTCCAGCCGGAATAAGCGTTTAAGCGATCCAGCAACCGCTGCCGCCATAGTTCCTGCATCAGCGCATTGTCAGCGCCATTGCCGTAAGCCACGTCGCCGACGGCTACCGGTCGTCCCATTGCCAGTTCGGCTTGCAAATGCCGGACAAACTCACGGGTTGCGCCAGTAGCGATTCCATTGTTTTCCGGCCCGTTCGCTTCGTGGGTCACGCCATTTTCCGGCGTGTTCACCGCCAGAATCAGATCCGGCCTTTCCGTCCAGTCCAGTTTCAAGCCGCCGGATAACTGGATATGCTGCGGAATTGTTTCCCCCAGCGGCCGATCTTCATAGGATGCGATAGTAGCGCCGCCGACGCCTGGGGCATAGAACACCTTGACAAACGGCATCTGAAAGGTAACCGCGTTGATCGCACGGACCACCATGCTCATGCCCAGGTTGTCGGCTCCCGGAATCGACAAATAACCGGACACCCCAATATCGGCGCCCGCCTTGTTCAACCAACGGCCTTCCTGATTCGAAGCGGACAGCGGCGACGAATCATCGCGGCCGAGCAGCAAATAATCGATCACGCCTTCGCGCACCAACTGCTGAAGGGCCAGGTTGACCTGATAATTTTTCTGACGGCGGCTTCGCCAGTCTTTTAAATGCTCTGCCGGCACCTGCGTCAGCAGTTGCTGCAACTGTCCTGTCTCTGCCGCCGACAACCCAGTGGTTTCACGCTTGTCTTCCAGCGCGGTGATTTGAAAAATCAATGGGCCGAACCGCTCGTAATAGCGAGGTTCCGTCGCGCCGGCGCTCATTTTCGGCGTACGCATGATCGTGCCGAAACCATACAGACGCAACGCAGGATGCGTCTGTTTCAGTTGCCGGAACATCGACAGCCGTTGCTGCAGCTCATCAAGGGGCAGACTATGGGTACGCGACGGAACCAAGCCGCCATAAATCAGTGAATCGGTCGATACCACCAACGCATCGGCTGTCGTCGCCTGGGCAAAAACCCATTGCCAAAGTTTTGGTACGTCACCCGGCCGATCACGGCCGGCTATCAAGGATTCGGATGGCGTAGTGATGCCGAGTCTTGCCGCTCGCACGCTGTCGACGACATATTCCAGGTTCACCGGGCGGTCATCCATTGGCAGATAACCGACCGATGCCGCCTCGACAGCCGGTGCGGCCAGCAGCAGCAACAAGCATAACAACCCGATCAGGGTTTTCACTCGGATGCCCCTTTCTTTTCCCGTTCTTTAGCCTTCTGAATCAGCGATTTAAGTGACCATTCGGCCAGTTCCGCTGCGAACGGATCGACCGGTTCCGTCGAAGCCGGTTGCCCCAGCGCCAGCTGGATCGTGCTCCAGATGCCTTCTTTTTCAAAGCCTTTGCGCCAGGCTGCCACGCCGGCCAATTGATATTTGTTGGCCAGTTCGACTTTCAACGCCAGCGACTTGGCGTCTTCGATCCAGACCTTGTATCGGTAGCTTTCATCAGCATATTCGATGAAATGTTGTCCGGCGCTGTCGAGCCAGCGCGGCGTCAGACCATGTTGGGCAATCCGGTTTTCCACGTCGCTCATCCACATCGTCGAAGCGCGAACCCTCACCCGACCATTGCCCAGGTCAGTCTCGCGCCATTCACGGGTGTAAAACGGTACTCCCATCAACAGTTTTTCCTTCGGCACATATTGCAGCGTGCTCTGGATACCCCGTTCGACCCAGCCGAGTGACGCGACCGATCCGGCCACCGGACTAGTCCGCCAATGTTCGTCATAGGTCATTACCATGAAATAATCGACGATTTTCCCTAACGCCGCCCGATCATAGCAATTGGACCACATCGGCACGCCGGAAGGAACGGTCGCGTCAATCGACATGACCATGCCCTGTTGCCGCAACTTATCGGTCATTCTGGCAACGAAGGACGTCAAGCGATCCTTGTCGTCATCATAAACATTTTCAAAGTCGATATTGATTCCGTCCAGGTCATATAGTGCCGTGAACAGCAGCAATTGCCGGATCGCCCGGTCCTGCGCCGCTTCGTCGGCCAGAAACGCCTTGGTCATGTCCGGATCGAAACTGTTGGAAATCAGCGGCCAGACCTTGTATCCCTTATCGTGCGCATCCTGAACGTATTTCCATTCCGCCCGGCTGGCCACGGTCCCGCTGCTGTCAGTCACCGCAAACCAGGTCGGCGAAATCACAGTTAGGCCGGGGATTTTTTCCTCACGGGCCAAATCGGCCTGCTCGGCCAGCACATGGTCCCAGACCAGACTGATTTTCCCGTTCAGTTTGAACGGCGGACGTACCGTGTGCAACCGTCGGTCGGCTATTGACTTGCCGGCGGCAGGTTCAGGCAGTTTACGCACGATTAGCGTCTCTCCCGGCTGCGCTTTTTCAATTGCAATATGAAAGAACTTTTCCAGGCCTCTCAGGTTCAGCATCGGCGCCCCCATGACCGGTGTTGCGTTCAACTGGAACTCGACTCCTGCCTGCAAAAAAGCGGTCAACTCCGTCTTTTCCAGTTCTAAAGCCGGTCGCTCCAGAGCTACCGACAATCCGGTCCGACCAGCAGACAACATCATGTTGCTGTTTTTTTGCAGATAATCGGTCACCACCGCCAGCGGTACCAACGCCTCATGCTTGCTGACAAAGCCGGTATGCGTTGTTTTGACCAGCGAACCATCCGCTTGCCTTATTGCCACCGCCACATAAGGATCGGCGAAATCCTGCGCCGGCGAAGCCATCACCGCCGCCGAAACCGCACAAATCAGCATAACCAGCAGCAAAACACCTCTTGAAAACAACTTTTTCACAATCTCATCCTTTCGTTTTGTCAAAGATTTTCTTAAAACAATCTTCTGGCGCCCAGATAACGAGCGCTCCAGTATGGCGAGGCCAGGGACGCCACCGCGACACCGGTGCCTGAGTTTGCGCCGATAAAGTTTCCGTCGCCAACGTAGATCCCATTGTGCGAAGCGCCAGGTTCATAGGTTTCAAAAAACACCAGATCGCCCGGCTGCAATTCCGACTGAAGCACCTTACGGCCCAGTTCATATTGTACATCGGCGGTACGCGGCAAATTAATCCCGATCTGGCGGAACACATACTGGACAAAGCCGGAACAGTCAAATCCGGCCGGTGTCTCGCCGCCCCAGACATAAGGTACGCCACCGAACCGCATTGCAACATTCAGCAGGCGAGCGACATCCTTCTTGCCATAATTGCCGCCTTTGCCATAATCCATCAGAAAATGCCAGGTGATTTCATCGACCACTCCGGTCTGATTCAACCGGGCCTGTTTTTGATAGGTCATCACCGCCCGAGCGGTCCGTGCATCATACTCTCCCGTCGCCTTGGGCACATTGTAGCCGAGATCAATCAACCGCAGTTGCACTGCCAGCACCCGATCACCCTGGTCGCCCTCCCGCGCCGTCGCCGCCTGGGCAACCGTCGTCTGCATCAGCGCCACCGCCAAACACAACCAAAATGCTAAAAAAACGGTGGTTCGCCTCGTCGTAATTTGTTTCACTCTTTTCCTTCCCCAGTTTCGCCAACAACCCTGCCAATATCGCAAACCGCCGCGCCCGCCGCCGTCACCAGATCAGCGGGACGCAGGAAAATCTGCATTCCCCGCAAGCCCGCACTGATCGAGATGATTGGCTGTGTGAGCGCAGAACGGTCAAGATAGACTGGATAATTCTTCTTGGCGCCCAGTGGTGATACGCCACCCCGGATATACCCGGTCAATGGCAGCACTTCATTTAAGTGTACCATTTCAACTTTCTTATTGCCACTAGCCGACGCCAACGCTTTCAGGTCGATTTCCGCCTCCCCGGATACGATTCCCATAATGACGCCGGTTTTGTCGCCCTTGGCCACTAACGTCTTAAACACCTGCCCCGGCGGCAGACCCACTTTTTTCGCCACACTGGCGGCGCTCAAGTCGGTTTCATCCACCGGATATTCTCTGATTTCATAGGCAATTTTCAGTTTATCGAGTAAACGGGCCGCATTTGTCTTTTTCATAATGAATGATAATTCTTGCTCGCCTGGCCAAAGACCTGCTAGACAACCGCTGAAATAATCGAGATTGCCAGCAGGAAACAACGCTTTTTCCGTACAATATTAATAGTATGGAAAACAGAAACAGCCCTGAAGTTTTAGCCATAGTTGAATCGATGTTATCCGCCTGCATGTTGTGCCCACATCAATGCGGCGTCAACCGACTCACCGGCGAAACCGGACGCTGCCGCGCCGGACGGCTGACCCGTGTCGCGCTGGCTTCACTGCATCACTGGGAAGAGCCCTGCATTTCCGGCGAGCGTGGTTCTGGTACTGTATTTTTTGCCGGCTGCAACTTAACCTGTTGCTATTGCCAAAACCAACGAATCAGTCAACAAGATTTTGGCGCGTGCGTTTCAATCGAACGGTTGGCTGAGATTTTTCTGACCCAACAAACGCAGGGAGCCCACAATCTCAACCTGGTCACGCCCACCCCTTACGTCCCGCAGATCATCGCTGCGCTGGAACTAGCCCGGAAAACCGGATTAACGCTACCGGTTGTCTATAACAGCTCCGCCTACGAATCACCGGCAACGATTCAGGCACTGCGCGGCTGGGTCGACATCTACCTGCCGGATTACAAATACTTTTCCGATGCGCTGGCAATCAGCCTGTCCGGCGCAGCGGGCTATTTTGCGCATGCGACAGCCGCCATCCGCGAAATGCTTGACCAGGTCGGTGAATGCGAGTTCTGGCCTGACGGGCTGCTGAAACGCGGCGTGTTGATCCGCCATCTGGCCTTACCGGGGCAGGCGGAAGATTCACGCCGGATCCTCGCGGCGATTCGCGACATTTTTGGCAAAGACAGTTGGTTTAGCCTGATGAATCAGTATACGCCGCCGGTCAATGCTGCGATGCCGCTAGAACTGGAACGCCGACTCACGGAGGAAGAGTATGAAAAGTTGATAGATTTTGCCCTGTCATTAGGAATGGAAAACGGCTTCATCCAGGAAGCCGGGACAGCCAGCGAAAAATTCATTCCCGATTTCAATCTTGACGGAATCACACATAGGGGAGCGTCGTCATGAACCAGCAACCGCCACGAATTTCCTGCCAAAAGTGCAAGTTCTTTCATGTCACTTGGGACCGTTCCTTTCCTTATGGCTGCAAAGCCATGGGTTTCAAAGGAAAAACGATGCCCTACCTGATGGTGTTCCAGGCCTCGGGAAAACCCTGCCTGGCTTATGAAGAAAGAGAGCCGACGTCGAAACAGGAAAACTGACAAGTGAAATGAAAACGGAGGTTTCTTATGCGACGAATTGTCATCACCCTGATCATCCTGGTTGCTCTAGCCGTCCCCGCCTTCGCCGCAGCGACAGCACCTGCCCCCTACTACATCAACGGGCAGCCAGCTCAAGGCGATTCCGCTGAACCGCTGAACGATGTCAAACAAATCTCCGCCTGCGATGGTCTGCAAGGCTTCCAGCGGTTCAGCGATCATCCACGCGGTTATTCCGTCTGTGTTCCTGCCGGGCTGAAGCCGGATTTTTCATTATCTGCAGTTCGCAGTGTTTTTGCCGACGGGCCGACCCAGATCGAGCTTTATTACGACGACTTCCGCGACTCCATCTCCCATCCCACCGCCTACATGGTTTACGCCAACCGCTTCTTGCCGGACAGTCGGCGTCACACGATCCAGCTACAGGAAACCTTCGGCTGGAACGGTTTCACCGTCAACCGGATCAAATGGCATCGTACACCTCTCGTTTCTTTGAAAGAAGACCGCAATCATTATGCCAGCCTGGAATTGCTGCGTTATCCGCATGAAGCCTATACGATCTTTATCAAATCGGCCCAGCCGATCGATAACGACCTGGATATCCTGCGCAGTTTCCGTTTGACTGAGCGGCGCGGCTCGCCCGGCGTGTTTCGCCGGATCGAGCCTTCTCGCACAAAGCTCAATAAGGAAACCCGCGAATTCCGCGACCAGTATTTCGGGCCGGACAGCCCACTAAGGTTCGGCCTGTTCGACTCGGACGCGCCGGAACGCCTGCGCGGCATCCGTGAACTGGAAGCGCGCCTGAACTATAAATTTTCCGTCGTGCTGCGCTACCAGACGCTCGATGAAGTCGCGGCCATTCCCGGCCTAAAGACGGCTTATGCGGACGGACGTTATACCGAACTGACGCTGCACACCATCCACGCCGATGCGGTCAACGCGCTTTATGCCGGCGGAGTGCGGGGCAATCAGGACATCGTGTATAATATACTCGACGGCAAATACGATGGTTACTTCCGTGAATATGCCAAGGCGCTGAAGGAGTTCGGCCACCCGGTGCTGTTCCGGCTGAACAATGAAATGAACGGCGACTGGTGCTGGTACTCGGCAATGTACGCCGGCAAGGACACCGATATCTACAAGGCGTTATGGCGGCACATACACCGCCTGTTCGACGAAGTCGGCGTCGACAACGTCCTGTGGGTCTGGAACCCGCATGACGTATCGCTGCCGGATTTCAAATGGAACCACCCGCTGATGTATTATCCCGGCGATGATGTCGTCGATATCATCGGCATCACCGGTTACAATACCGGCACTTATTTTCCCGGCGAAAAATGGCGCAGTTTCCATGAGATCTACAAGCCGGTCGATGTAGACTACAGCGAATGGTTTGACAAACCGTTCATGATCACCGAGTTCGGTTCCAATTCCGTCGGTGGCGACAAACCGGCCTGGATCCGGCAAATGTTCCAGGAACTACCCGCCTACCCACGGATTAAAGTCGCCGTCTGGTGGAGCGGCATCGACCTAGACACAGCTGGTAATCCCGGGCGGATTTATCTGCTGGACCAGACCGCCGAAACCGTAGAAGCATACCGCCAGGGACTGCAACAACTGCCGCAACCGAAAAAGAAATAGAGGAGGCTGACCTTATGTCCAAACTCGTAGAATGCGTACCAAATTTTAGCGAAGGCCGTCGCCCGGAAGTCATCGAGGCGATTGCCGAAGCAGTCCGCCAAGTTGCCAATGTCAAACTGCTGGATGTGAAAGCCGATCCCAGCCATAATCGGGTGGTGGTGACGTTCGTCGGCGAACCGCAGGCAGTGAAGCAAGCCGCCTTTAACTGCTGCAAAAAAGCGGCTGAACTCATCGATATGGAAAAACATCATGGCGAACATCCCCGCATCGGCGCCACCGATGTCATCCCGTTCATTCCGGTCAAAAACGTCAGTATGGAAGAATGCGTGCAACTGGCCGATGAATTGGCTCAGGAAATCGCCACAAAACTGAACATCCCCGTCTACCTGTACGAAGAGGCAGCAAAGATTCCCGGTCGCAAAGCCTTGCCGGACATCCGCAAAGGTCAATATGAAGGGCTGAAAACCGAAATCAGCAAACCGGAGCGCCGCCCGGACTATGGCCCGGCCCAGCTGCATCCTACTGCCGGCGCAACCGTCGTCGGCGCACGACAATTCCTGATCGCCTACAACATCAACCTTGATACCAGCGACGTCAATATCGCGAAAAAGATAGCCAACAGTATTCGCGAAGCAAAAGGCGGCTACAAATATGTACGGGCGATGGGCATTTCGGTTCGATTGGGCGACCGTGACATCGCCCAGGTCACGATCAACATGGTAAACTATCAAGGAACGCCTTTGTTCCGGGTGTTTGAAACAGTAAAATCGGAGGCGGCCCGTTACGGCGTCAATGTGCTGGGCAGTGAAATCATCGGACTGACCCCGATGCAGGCCTTGCTCAACGCCGCCGAGTTTTATCTGCGACTGGACGGCTTCGACCGCAAACAGGTATTGGAGGATAATCTATGATGCTGATGAAAAAAACCGTTCGTTCGTTTGTCACTGAACTCGCTTCCGACTCTCCTGCTCCCGGCGGCGGAAGCGCAGCCGCTCTTGCCGGTTGTCTCGGCGCTGCCCTGACCAAGATGGTTTGCAGTCTATCGCTCGACGAAGAGAAATTCAAGCAGGTATTGCCGGAAATTCATGAAATTCAGGCGCAAACCAGCGCACTACTGGAAAAACTGATGCTGGCAGTCGATGAAGACGCCCAGGCGTTCAATGAAGTAATGAATGCCTACAAGTTGCCGAAAGCCGACGAAACGGAAAAAGCAATCCGGCTGGAAACAATCCAGCAAGCAATGAAAAAAGCCGCTTTGTTGCCGTTAGGAGTCGCCGGTGATTGTCTGGAGGCGCTGAAATTGGCGCACCGCATCCTGCCGATTGGCAACGCAAATGCCGCCAGCGATGCGGCAGTCGCTGGCCTGATGGCCTATGCGGCGATTCATGGAGCACTATTCAATGTTAAAATCAATCTTGGCTTTATCAAGGATGCCGAGTTTTGCACGGAAACCCGGGAACTAATCAGCGAGATCACCAGCGAGGCAAAAAAAGAAAACGCCGCTATGGAAGCGGCGGTGACGAAGATTTTTCCTTAAAATTAAAAAGCCGAATCTGTTCCGGCGACGCAATCTGCGGGTCGGAGACAGCTTCGGCTTTTTTTTGTGTTTTTTTATCCTGATTGTTGCGCCAACCATGCACTTAGTTTTGCCGCCGGCAACGGTCGACTGATCAAGTACCCCTGGATCATATCACAACGGCGTTCGGCCAAAACCTGCAATTGCGACTCGCTTTCCACGCCTTCGGCGACGACTTGCAAGCCAAGTTCATGCGCCAGATCGATCATGGTTCCTAAAATCGCCGTACTGCCGGATTCGGCGGTTGCATCATCGATAAAGGACTTGTCGATTTTTACCACTTGAATCGGCAATCGCTTCAGATAAGTCAGCGATGAATAACCAGTACCAAAATCATCGAGCGCCACCCGGACGCCCAAATCCCGCAATTCTTGCAGCTTACGCGTACTCAGGGCAAACGATTCGACCAACGAAGTTTCCGTAATCTCCAATTCCAAGGCGCTAGGCGTCAGGCCGCTTTCGCGCAGTGCGTCGCGAACTTGTTCGACAAAATCATCCCGAGTCAATTGGCGAGTCGAGATGTTCACGGAAACGAATAAATCGGGATAACCGGTCTGTCGGAGCGTTGCGCCAAACATACAAGCCGAACGCAATACCCAGTCGCCGATTGCCACGATCTGGCCGGTCTCCTCGGCAAGCGGAATGAAGTCGGCCGGTGACACCATGCCAAGTTCAGGGTTGCGCCAACGCAGCAACGCTTCCATCCCCAGTGCTTGCGTCCCGGAGCTATCGACGATCGGTTGGTAATGCAGGGAAAATTCTTCATTTTTCAAGGCAAACCGCAGATGGTTTTCCATGCGGATTTTCGTCAGAGCTGCTTCGTGCATTGCAGTGTCATAATATTTCCAGGCATTTTTGCCGGCTCGCTTGACCGCGTGCATCGCCGTATCGGCGCAACGCAGCAAATCTCCAGCGACCAACCCGTTTTCCGGATAGCGTGAGATCCCGATGCTAGCCGAAAGCAAAAATTTATGTCCGCATTCTTCAAACGGTTTCGTGAAAATAGTGAGAATCATTTCGGCAAAGCTTTCTGCCTGCAACTCATTCTTGAGCAACACGACAAATTCGTCGCCACCCAAGCGGGCCAGCAGATTGGCGCCGCTAATCACCGCCGACAGACGCCGGGCCACTTCGCGCAGCAGATCATCGCCGCAGGAATGGCCAAACGAGTCATTAATGTTCTTAAAGTTGTCAATGTTCACGAAGAGCACACAACCGCTTCGCGGCGTAGTCGCTTCGTCCTTCAGCTGATCCTGCAATTCTTCGAGAAAGCGGGTTCGGTTAGCCAGGCCGGTCAGAGCATCGCTGTAAGCCAGTTGGCGGATCTTGTTTTCACGCAGCTTCATCTCCGTCACATCTGTCAGGGATCCTAGAATTCGCACCGGTTGTTGCTGGGCATCCAACAGCGCCTTGCCGCGGCTGAGCACCCAAAAATAGCTTCCCTGCTTCGTTTTTAGTCGATATTCCACCGTATAATACTCGGCCCGGCCCGAAAGATGCTCCTCCAGCGCCTTGAAACGGAGCTCGCGGTCTGCTGGATGCACCACTTCGTTGAAATTGGCGATGGTAATTCCTTCACTGCCAAATGAAAACCCGAGTCGCTGCTCCCAGCGGTCAGACCATTCGACTTTACCTGTGCGCAAATCCCAGTCGTAGATCACGTCGTTGACGGCATCAAGAGCCAGGCGGAACCGTTCTTCGCTAATCGCAAGACTATGCTGGCTTTGTTCAAGTTCCGCGACTTTTTGCCGCAGCGCGGATTCCGAGACCGACAACTTCGAATATAGTAGCGACAGTTCTTCATTATGAGCCTGCAACTGCTCGTGCTGTTCCTGCAACCGGCGATGCGCTTCTTCCAGCGCCCGGGTCGTCGCTCTTTTTTCTGTCAAATCACGGACAATGATCATCACTTCGTCTTTGTTCATCGGAATGATCCGGCTCTCGCGAAACGCGATTTCGCCATTGATCAGCAAATCATATTCAATCGTTTGCATCGTTTGCTGCGTCAGGGCCGTTTCGATCAATTGCATAAACCGGTCGGCCAGTTCGGTCGGAATTGATTGGTAAATACTCTGGCCGGTCCGCATCGAATGAAGGTTGAATACTTCGGTCCCCTGTGGAATATATATTTCCCGGTAAACCCCTTCGCGGCTGAGCCGCACGATCATATCCGGCGTCGCCTGCAACAGGGCTTTGGACTTGGCTTCACTGGACATCAGTTCTTCACCCTGAGCGATCAGTTCTTCGTTTTGCGCTGTCAGTTGCTCGTAGGCCGCCTGAAGTTCGAGGTTCTGGTCGGAGATGGTCAGTGTCGCTGCGGCAATTTTTCTGCGTAGCCAATGAATGAACAACAACGCCGCTAACGCCAGTACGCCTGCCAATACGAGAACTGCCACGGTGTAATTGATTAGTTGTTGGCGTGACAGGCCCCAAAAGGTCGCAGTTTCGCCAAACCATTTATCTTTGATGCGTTGCAGTTCGCCGCTGGCTTCCAGCCGGGCCAGCGCGTTGTCCAGTCGGGCCATCAGTTCCGGATCGTCGGCGCGGACCGCTATCGCGAACGGATTGACAAACAAACTTTCGCCATTGGTTTTGACCAGTTTTTCCAAGTCGGCCCGCCGTAGCCAGTACTTGCCGGCATAGTAATTGGCGGCCGCCGCATCGATTTTTCGTTCCGCCACCGCTTGCAGCAACTCGCGCTGACTATCATATTCATAATAGTTCAATCCCGGCCGCTGTTGTCTGAGCAACTGCCCGGCAACCTCGCCCTTCTGAATACCAACCCGCCGGTCGCGCAAATCATCTAACCCAACGATATGATAACTGTCCTGGGCGACAAATAGAACCACCCGGTCCTCAAAATAAGGCCGGGTGAACAAAAATTCACGTTTGCGCTCTGCCGTCACATTCATGCCGGGAATGATTTCTACCTGGCGATTGCGCAATTTCTCGACTGCATCGGCCCAGCTTCCCAGTTGCCACTCCACCTGCAAGCCGGTTTCCCGCTCCAGGGCCCGGATCAGGTCGGCTTCCATCCCGTCGGCTTTACCATCTTCACGCAGCATAATCTGCGGTGGATAGGCGGCATCGTCAGCGGCGCGGATTACCCGAGGCGCAGCCACGACCAAAGACTCTGCAAACACCAGCAGAGCCACCGCAACGCCAACGATTTTCAGCAAACGCAAACCGGTTTGTTGCAACATGGTTATCCCTCGCCAGGTTAGCTGTTTAGCTAAATTCTTTCAATAACATCTTAGCAGTTTTTGTCTGTTTCTGCAAAGAAAAACAGCAGGCATTGCTTCAAAAGAGAAACGCCTGCTGTTTTTGTCAGCGCCAAACCTGCGTCATTCTTCGAGCAAGCAGAATCCCCCCTGGCAAAGCGCCAGATCAATATCGGGGTTCTGTTCCATCGGCAGATTGACCCGTGTCACCAAGTTGCAGTCTTGACGCATATAGCGGATTTCGTGAATCACCAATCGATACAGCACCAACCCCGTCGTATCTTTTTCCGGGAAATACAACTTCATTTCCGGCGTCGACCCATACATCAGATCCAATGTTGCCCGGAACACCGGCGACCCCGGCCGGGTTTCATCACGCAGTCTGCCGGAGATGGTCAGCACTTCCTGATCCTTGCCGACAACGCACAGTTCAACGCGCGGGTTTGCTTTGAATTCGGCAACCTTCTTCGTATCAAAACGACTGAACAACCAGACATGGCCTTCCGGATCGACCCATGGCTTCATCGGTCGGACCCGCGGCTGATTGCCATCGATACTTGCGAGAAAAGCCGTTTCATTCTTTAGTAGCGATAGTACTTCTTGTTCATACATAGGTGACACCTCCTTGTTATTAATAATAAAAATTCTCCATATCATCTTGAATTCCTGCTTACAAGTTAGAAATCAATGGAAAGGCCGGGCAAAATCGCCCGGCCTTGACTGCTATGCATGCGCCGCTGAAAACAATGCCTCGGGATCGTCGATCAACTCCCGCAGCAAAGCCGCTTCTTCGGCGCTAAAAGTAACGCCTTTCGACATTTTGACATGCTGTTCATCCCATTCGCGGATGTCCAGTTTGGCTGGTCGGTCATTCCAGCTGACCAGGTTCACCTCCTTCTTCCAGCCCTTTGTTCCCTCCGCCAGTACGCCGATATGGCGCAGGATCGAGAATCGGAACTCCTTGTTTTCTTCCATGGTGGTCGCTTCCCTTCTTCGCGGTGGTACACCGCATATATACGCCGCCGTTGGCGACGCAGGATCCATCATCAGGCTACCGCCTTTGCCGCTCGTATACGATTTCGCCGCGTTTCACCACTGTAGCGACGCAATTGACTCCGGCATGATACGGCAAATACAAATGGGATGGGTGATCCAACAGGACAAAGTCGCCCTGTTTGCCGCGTTCCAGGCTACCGATCCGGTTGGCTCTACCCACCGCCGCCGCCGCGTTGATCGTCAGCGCGGTCACGATCTCCGCCGGCGTCATCTGCATGTAGAGCGCCGCCAACGCAAT
The DNA here is from genome assembly GCA_018434355.1 of Sporomusaceae bacterium. GTDB lineage: Bacteria > Bacillota > Negativicutes > UBA1444 > UBA1444 > UBA1444. The sequence goes on from JAHDPL010000028.1 coordinate 49,138, forward strand.
TACGAGAGGAATCGATTCGCTGAAGCAGCTGCCGGGATTAAAGTCGGTTGCCAGCGCAACCGGCACGCCGCTGTCGATCATGAACCGGGCCCGCGCATAAGGCTCGCGCAGACAGAACGCGGTCGCAGGCAATAAAACGGCAATCACGCCGGTTTCTGCCATACGCCGGATTCCTGCATCGGAGGCGTGCAACAGATGTTCGGCCGACAGTGCGCCGAGTTCCGCCGCCAGTTCAGCGCCGCCCAGGGTAACGATCTCATCGGCATGAACTTTGGCCTGCAGTCCGAGCGACTGGGCCGCCGTCAGCAAACGCCGTGACTGCTCCACCGAAAAAACGCCTTTTTCACAGAACACATCGCAGAACTCGGCCAAACGTTGTTCCGCCACCAGCGGCAACACATCCTGCAGCAAATAATCGACAAACTCATCAGTCCGGCCTTTATACTCGGCAGGAACGGCATGCGCCCCCATGAACGTGCGCACGACCTCGACAGGATGTTGCCGGTCCAGTTCCGCCATCACGGCCAGTTGTTTCAGTTCGGTCGCCGCATCCAGGCCGTAACCGCTTTTGCCTTCGACCGTAGTCACGCCGAAACTGAGCATCGAGTCAAGCCGCCGCAGTCCAATCGCCAGCAATTCATCGGCGGAAGCCTGCCGGGTGGCGCGGACGCTGTTGATGATGCCGCCGCCCCGCTCCATGATGTCCATGTAAGTATCGCCGCGCAGCCGCCAGGAGAATTCTTCGGCCCGGTGTCCGGCAAATAGGAAATGGGTGTGCGGATCGACAAACCCGGGCAGAACGCAGCGGCCTGTCGCGTCAATCACCGTATCGGGCGTCGCAGCGATGCCAGACAAAACTTCGTCCGTCGCCCCCACCTTGCGGATAATTCCATCCTCCAGCCACAATGCGCCATCTTCAATAATCCCGATGTCCTGCATCGCCGGTCCGCATTTCGGGGCATGGCCACGACAGGTCACCAGCTCGGACGCATTTTTAAGCAATAAGGTCTTTGCCATCGCTATCCCCCCAGATACGCCCGGCGTACCGCGTCATCGTCCCGTAGCCTGGTCGCCTCACCCTCAAGCACGATATGGCCGGTTTCCAAAACATAACCGCGATGGGAAACTCCAAGCGCCTTGCGGGCGTTCTGTTCCACCAACAGGATGGTCGTGCCCGCCTCGCTCAGCTGCTTTAGCACTTCAAAGCAGCGGTTGACCAGGATCGGCATCAATCCCATCGATATCTCATCCACCAACAGCAGTTCCGGCTCCAGCATCAAAGCCCGGCCGATCGCCAGCATCTGCTGCTCGCCGCCGGACATGGTCCGCGCCGCCTGGTTCATCCGTTCTCCCAACCGGGGAAAAATCGCTACCACTTTTTCCACCCGTCGCGGCAAATCCTGCGGCGGTTCGACCCAGCCGCCGATACGTAGATTTTCGGCAACCGTCAGTTCACCGAACACCCGGCGTCCCTCCGGCACATAAGCGATCTTCATGCCGGCCCGTTGCCACGGTTCCAGCCGGCTGATCTCGTTTCCCTTAAACAGCAGTTTGCCTGAGGATACAGGCACCAGTCCCATGATCACCTTCATCAAGGTGCTTTTGCCGGCGCCGTTGGCGCCGATGATACTGACGAATTCCCCGGCTTTGACATCGATTGAAATGTCGTACAGAACCTGTGAATGCCCGTAATGGGCGTTTAGGTTGCGAATCTCCAGCATCATTCGCCCTCCTCGGCTTCGCCCAGATAGGCGTCGATGACCGCCTGGTTGTTTTGCACTTGCTGCGGCGTTCCTTCGGCGATTTTCACCCCGTAGGACAGTACCGTCATCCGGTCGCACAAGGCAGTGGCCACCGCCATGTTATGCTCGACCAGCATGATTGTCGTACCGCTAGCGCGCAGTTTATGCACCAGCTCGATAAAGTCCAGCGTCGCATCCTTGGAAAGGCCGGCGCAGGGTTCGTCCAGCATCAGCAACACCGGCTCCAGCGCCAATGCCCGGGCGATCTCCAGCCGCCGCATATAGCCGAGACTAAGGTCGCCGGCTTTAACCTTGGCGAATGCCGCGATATCGACCCGTTCCAGATAGGCCTGAACGTGTTCCAGATTCTGTCGGGTATGACTGCGCCGCAGGCTGGATAACAGAGTCGGGGCTTGCTTGAGGGCAAACGCGGCCAGCAGATTGTCCTGCACCGTCATGTCCTTGAACACTTTCGTGATCTGAAACGTGCGGGCAATCCCTTTGCGTGCCACGGCATGCGCCGGCAACCCTTGGATTTCTTCCCCCTTTAACCGGATCGTCCCTTCGGTCGGCGTATAAAAACCGCATACCATGTTGAAAAAAGTCGTCTTGCCGGCGCCATTCGGACCGATCAGTCCCAGCGTCTCGCCTCGCTTCAGCGTCAGGTCGACGCCATCGACCGCCTTCAGGCCACCAAAATGCTTTTTCAAGCCGCGAACTTCCAGCAGAACTTCCGAATCAACCAAGCTACTCGCCCCCCTTGCCGCGACTGAAAAGCCCGATCCATTTTCGTCGCAAAAAGCTGTCGTCGCCAATCAGCCCCTGTGGTTGGAACCGCATCATCAGCACCAGCAGCCCACCGTATACCAGCATACGGTAATCGGAAACAAAACGGAACACTTCCGGCGAAAGGGTCAGAATAACTGCTCCGAGCAGCGGCCCGCTGACCGTTCCCAAGCCGCCCAGCACCGCCATTGACAACACGCCGACCGAAACAGGAAACGCAAAGTCGCTCGAAGAGATGAAACCCATGAAGTGGGCATATACGCTGCCGGTCATGCCGGCGATGAAAGTGCCGATACCAAAGGCAAACACTTTGTAATGATCGGGGTTCACGCCCAGCGATGCCGCCGCATCTTCCTCGTTGCGCACTCCGCCAAGCGCCAGTCCCAGCCAGGAAGTCGGCAAATGCCGTATAAACAGATAAACCAAGATATTCAGGATGACCAGCAGAATCAGGATCTCGGTATTGCCGAACCGCAAACCGAAAAGCACCGGTTTCGGCACAGCCAATCCCAAAGATGCGCCGAACAGCTCTACGTATTGAAATATCGCCACCACGACAAAGTTGATGCCGATCGTAGTGACAGCCAGAAAATCTTCGCGCACCCGCACGCTGAACAAACCCAGCAACACCCCGACAACCGCCGCCACCAACCCGGCTGCCGGCAGCGCCAGCAAGAACGGCCAGCCGGCCTTGGCAGTAAGCAAAGCCGAAGTATAAGCGCCAATCCCGTAAAAGGCCGCATGGCCCAGGGTCGGCTGTCCGGCGAAGCCGGTGATTATGTTGAGACTCATGGCCAGCAGCATGGCCAGCCCGATATTGATCGCAACGACCTGTTCGTACATAGGCGCCCCCTTATGAACTGCGGCGTCGGCCGAGTAGTCCCTGTGGCCGCCAGAGCAGGATCAGAATCAATACAACGAACGCAATCGCATCGCGAGGCAGGAAAAAGCCGACGTAGCCGCCGATCAGCGTCTCCGCCATGCCAATAACCAATGCCGCCAACACGGTGCCCAGCGGATTGCCCAGCCCTCCCAGCACGATCACCGCCAGCATCTTATATGCCGGTACATCGCCCATCGTCGGATAGACCGAGTTATAGAGGATGCCAACCAAGATTCCGGCGACTGCGGCGAAACCGTAGCCAAGAATAAAGTTGAAGGCGACCACCCGGTTGGTATTGATCCCCATCGCTTTGGCTGTCTCCAAGTCCTGCGCCGTGGCCCGCCAGGCCAGCCCGATCGGAGAGCGGTTCAGGAGCAACCACAGGATCAGCAGCAAAAGGGCCGTTGCCGCCAGAATCAAAAACCAGGTCCCGTATAGCGTCAGTTGCAGCGACGGGAACTGAATCGAGGGCAACAACGTGCCGAAATTGAGTTCTCTGGCCTGCGGACCGGCTACCAGCCGCAGAAAGTCCTGCAGGAAGATAAACAGGCCGATGCCGGCAATCAGCGATACATTGGGAGATTTGTTCATCAGCGGCGCATAAAGGAATTTTTGCACCAGAAAGCCAAACACCGCCGTCAACGCCACACCGGTCACCAATGCCACCAAAGGGCTACCGGTCTGCAGCAGGAAGAAAAAGGCCACATAGGCGCCGATCGCATAAGCGCCGGCATTGGAAATATCGAGAATCCGCATGATCCCGTAGACAAGGGTGGCGCCCATCGCCGTCAGGGCATAGACGCTGCCGACTACGATGCCGTTGATAATCTGCTGAACAAGCATGCATTTCCTCCTGTCGCCAAGGCAAAAAGAATACGGAAGGACCGGACGCGCTCGAACGCGCCCGGCGCCTTCCGCGCATGGAACCAGGTCTTATTTGTCAGGAGGCGTGATGATTTCGGCGTCGGTGATTTCGCCATAGTAAGCGAATGCGCCGTTCTTGACGATCTGGACCTGGACATTCTTGGTCACTTCGCCCAGCTTGTTATAGCCTTTGATGATGCCGGTCGCCGCTTCAAAATCTTTTATCTTGTAAATGCCGTCCTTGATTTTTTCCGGCTCGGCGCCATTTTTGCGCATCGCTTCCGCCAGCACCATGAAGCAGTCGTACGTGGATGCCGCTACCATGTCCGGTGCATGCTTGGCCATTTCACTGTAGTCTTTGATGAATTCCTGCGTCGCTTTCAACTTCGATTCACGGTTCAGGTTGGTCGTGATGACGATGCCGTCCGCCGTCGCGCCAGCCACTTTCAGGAATTCCATCGTCGAGTCGATCCCTTCGGTGCCGAGCATCTGGATGCCGAGGTTCAGTTCTTTGGCCTGCCGGGCGATCTGCGCGCCGGTGCCGGAATAGGTCGGCATATAGATCAGGTCCGGTTTCAGTTGTTTGATTTTCGTCAGCACCGGATTGAATTCTTTTTCCACCATCGTGAACTTATCGCGCGAAACCACCTTGCCGCCTTTGGATTCGAAGTACTTGGTGAACGAATCGGCCAGGGTGGTGCCGAAATCATTGTCAACGTTCAGAATCGCAACGGTTTTCGCTTTTAACATGTTCACTGCAACAAATGCGCCGGCTTTGCCCTGGGCCGTACCGACGAACGATTGCCGGAACACATAGTCGCCGCCCTTAGTTATGTCGGGATGCAACGCATAGGCTGCGATCATCGGGATTTTTGCATTTTCAAAGATCGGCGCCGCCGCCCGGGTGGTATGACTATAAGAACCGGATACCGCCGCCACCACGCCGTCCTTGGTGGTCAGCTTCTGAGCAATGCTTACCGCTTCCTGCGGTTTCAGGTTGTCATCATACGCAACCAGTTCGACCTGCCGCCCATTGATGCCGCCGGTCTTATTGATTTTTTCCACCGCCAGTTTGGCCGCCTTGGTGACGCTATCGCCATCCGCCGCCGCCGGCCCGGTAACCGGAGCAAAAAAGCCTATTTTTATCGGGGTCTTGTTTTCGGCAGCCGGCTTCTTGTCGCCACCGCCTCCGCCGCCGCAACCGGCCAGCATTAAACCGAGCGAAAGAATGAGGATCAGCAATGACAGGGAAAATCGACTCTTCATAATACCCCTCCTAGAAATCGTTCGTTGTCAAATCCGAGATACATAAAAATATTCCCCAGTCATCCGACAAATCCTGCTGCCGAAAAAAATATTTTCTGCTACACCACCTGGCTGATATGAAGGGCCTTGAACTTGCCGCTCGCATTAGCCGCCTTGTTCAACTGGATCAGGCAACCCGGGCAGCCGGTCACCACGATGTCGGCTCCGGTGGCTTCGATGTTCTGCCGCTTCTTTTCAATCACCCGGTCGGAAATCTCAGGATAGTCGAGGAAGAAAGATCCTGCCCCACCGCAACAGACATCGGCGTCTTTCATCTCGCAGAAATCACCGGTCGCTGAGAGTAGCGCCCGCGGCTCCTTGGTAATCCCCTGCCCCCGCACCAGATGGCAGGGGTCATGGTAAGTGATTTTCGCTTTGTTTTGCGTCCGTGGTACGTAGCCTGCCTTCGCCAGATATTCGGTCAAATCCATCACTTTGGCGCTGAACGCCTGCGCCCGTTCTCGCCACTCGGCATCCTGTTCAAAGTAATGGGCCAGATGTTTCAGTGTGCCGCTGCAACTGGCGCAGTCGCTGACCACGATATCGACATCTTCGAACTGGCGGATGTTCTCCTTGGCCAGTTTGAAGAAGTCGCCTTCCATCGCATGGGCCAGATGCGGCAGGCCGCAACAGACGTTGTCCCGCGTC
>JAHDPL010000044.1 GCA_018434355.1 Sporomusaceae bacterium
CGCGGTTTATTTCCCGTACCCCAAATCCACATCGCGACCAGTAGACATAGTCTTTCCGAAGAAATGGCCCAACGTGATTAATGTGAAAAACTGCGATAGAACGAGGAAAACGAAGAAAAACGTTTGATTATTAAGGGAGGTGCATCCCTTTTGTCAATTTACTTGGACAATGCCGCTACATCCTGGCCCAAATCGCCGCAGGTGATCGCCGCGATGCAGGAATATCTCGGCGAATGCGGCGGCAGCCCAGGACGGGCTGGTCATGGCAAATCCCTGACATCTTCCCGCATGGTTTACGATACGCGTGATCAGCTGGCCACGTTGTTCAACGCCGCATCGACCGACCGGGTCGTATTCGCCAAAAATGCCACCGAAGCGTTGAACATGATTCTGTTCGGCTTTTTGAATCCCGGAGATCATGTCGTGACGAGCGGCATGGAACATAACGCTGTGATGCGGCCGCTGCGTCAGTTGGAGTCTGGCGGCGTCAATCTGTCAATCGCCGCCTGCGACGGACAGGGTCGGCTCGATCCCGACTCGGTTCGACGTCTGCTGACACCGAAGACCCGTTTAATCCTCATCAATCAAGCATCAAACATAACAGGTACCATCCAACCGATCGCCGAAATCGGCGCGTTGGCAAAAGAGGCCGGAGTCCGTTTCGCTGTCGATGCGGCCCAGACAGCCGGCGTCTGCCCGCTTGATATGCAAGCGGCTTCAATAGATTTTCTCGCATTCACTGGGCACAAAAGCCTGGGTGGACCGCAGGGGACTGGCGGCCTGGCGCTGGGACCAGACGTCGACCTACGTCCTCTGGTTTTCGGTGGTACCGGCAGCGCTTCCGAGTCAGAACTCCAGCCGGACTTCTTGCCGGACAAACTGGAAAGCGGCACCCTGAACGCGATCGGTCTGGCCGGACTGGGAGCTGCGTTGGCTGACTTAAATGCCTACGGCATCGACAAGGTATTGCCTCATGAACAGAAACTGCTGCACCGGTTCCGCGACGGCTTGCGAGAGCTGCCCGCGATCGTGGTCTACGGCCCCGCCGATCCGGTTGAGTCTGTAGGAGTTCTTTCACTCAATATCACAGGCATCCCCTGCGATGAAGTCGGCGTCCATTTGGAACAACAATTCGCCATCTTTACCCGCACCGGCCTGCACTGCGCTCCCGCCGCCCACCGCAGCATCGGCACCCTCAGCAAAGGCACGGTCCGGTTCAGCGTCAGCCGCTTCACAACCGAAGCGGAAATCGATGCGGCACTGGCCGCACTGGCAAGCATAGCACGCGGCAATAACTAGCAGCATCGCTGGACTGATTGGCAAAGTCCAATCTGAGAACCTCATAACAATCGCAAAAACCTCCCAATACAGCTGGTTTCAGCTGACGTCGGGAGGTTTTTTATTTCTCTTCGCTTTTCGGCAAATCTGTTATTGTTTGTTGCTTTTCGCGACAGCTTGCATCGCAACCTTGGCCGCCTGTAGCGTCTTCTCGATATCGGCGTCGCTGTGAATCGCCGACATGAATCCTGCTTCGAATTGGGACGGCGCGAGATAGACTCCCTGTTCCAGCATCGTGTGGAACCAGACTTTGAAAGCCGCTTGGTCCGAGGTGGCAGCACTGGCGTAATCGGTCACCGGGTTAGCGTTGAAGAACAGGCCGAACATGCTGCCTAGTTGATGCGACTGAATCGCCACACCGGTTGCCGCAGCCGCGGCGCCGATGCCTTCGCACAGCGCTTTGGTTTTCGCAGTCAGCTGCGGGTAAAAATCCGGATTATCCATGATTTCGCCGAGCGTCGCCAAACCCGCCGTCATCGCCAGTGGATTGCCGGACAACGTCCCCGCCTGGTATACCGGGCCAGACGGCGAAATGCAGCTCATGATGTCGTGTCGTCCGCCGTAAGCGCCGACCGGCAGTCCGCCGCCGATCACCTTGCCCAGACAGACCAGGTCCGGCTTGATGCCGAAGTGGGCCTGCGCCCCGCCGAGGGCCACCCGGAAACCGGACATCACTTCGTCAAAAATCAGCAGAATCCCATAATGGGCAGTCAATTCGCGAACTTTGGCCAGATAGCCGTCCTGCGGCAGAACCATGCCCATATTGCCAGGCACTGGTTCGATAATCACCGCGGCGATCAACTCGCCCTGCTGCACGAACAGTTCTTCCATCGCTGCAATGTCGTTGAACGGCAATGTGAGCGAAGTGTGCGCAACCGAAGTCGGTACGCCGGGACTATCCGGCACGCCAAACGTGGCGGCGCCTGAACCGGCTTTAACTAAAAGACTGTCATGATGCCCGTGGTAGCAGCCGTCAAACTTGACGATCCGGTCCCTCTTGGTAAAAGCGCGGGCTAGCCGCAGTGCGCTCATCGTCGCTTCGGTTCCCGAATTGACCATCCGCACCAGTTCCATCGCCGGAACAGCCTGACGGACCTTCTTGGCCAGCTCGGTTTCCAGCAGCGTCGGTGCACCGTAGCTGGTGCCACGCAGTAAGGCGGACTGCAGAGCCGCAGTCACTATAGGATGAGCATGCCCGAGGATCATCGGCCCCCAGGAACCTACATAGTCGATGTATTCGTTGCCGTCGATATCGACAATCCGGCTGCCGGAGGCACTGGCGATGAATGGCGGTGTGCCGCCGACCCCCCGGTAAGAACGGACCGGACTGTTCACGCCGCCCGGCATATTCTGTTTCGCTTCGGCAAATGCAGCCGCTGATTTATCCAGATTCAGAGCCATGATTCCCCGCTCCCTCCCTGCTTGGTTAACGCAGCCACGCGGCGGCGTCCAGCGCATGATAGGTGATGATGATATCGGCGCCGGCCCGTTTGATGCCGGTAAGGATTTCCAGCGTGGTCCGCTGCTCTTCCATCCAGCCATTGGCTGCCGCCGCCTTGACCATCGCATATTCGCCGCTGACATTGTAGGCGGCTACCGGCAATTCGAAACTTTCGCGTACTTTGCTGATCACGTCCATGTAAGCCATCGCCGGTTTTACCATGATGATGTCGGCCCCTTCGGAAACATCGAGATCGACTTCTTTCATCGCTTCCCGCACATTGGCCGGGTCCATCTGATAAGCGCGGCGGTCGCCGAACTTCGGCGCCGAATCGGCCGCTTCACGGAACGGCCCGTAAAACGCCGAGGCATATTTGGCGGAATAAGCCATGATCGAACGTTGGGCAAAGCCTTCGACATCCAGCGCTTCGCGGATCGCCGCCACCCGTCCGTCCATCATGTCCGACGGCGCGATCACATCAGCGCCGGCCTTAGCCTGACTGACCGCCACCCGGGCCAACAGGTCGAGCGTCGGGTCGTTGTCGACTTCCTGCCCTTTTAACAGGCCGCAGTGACCATGATCGGTGTATTCGCACAGACAGACATCGCCGATCACCACCAGGTCCGGCAATGCTTTTTTGATCAGCATCATCGCCCGTTGCACCGGACTTTTCATGTCCCAGGCGCTGGAGCCTTTTGCGTCCTTGTATTCCGGCAAACCGAACAGCAGTACGGCCGGTATCCCCAGCGCCGCCGCCTGCCTGGCGATTTCCAGCGCCTGGTCGGCGGACAGGTGATACTGTCCCGGCAACGACGGAATTTCTTTACGGATATTGATGCCTGGTACGACAAAGATCGGATAGACAAAATCATGCACCGACAGCTGGGTTTCTCTCACCATGTTGCGAATGCCGGCCGAAGCCCGCAAGCGACGCGGCCGGTAAAGGATCTCACGCATGCTGTTCCCCTCCCATTTCGCGAATGATACTTTCCGCCAGGCCCTTGATTGTATATTCGGTTGCCACGACCGCCGGTTGCAAACTTTGCTCACGGCAGGTATCGGCAGTCACCGGTCCGATACAGGCTATTTTCACGCCGCTTAGCAACTCCTTGGCCTTGTCGCCGAGAATCGCCAGCAGATTGGTCACTGTCGAAGAACTGGTGAACGTCACCATGTCGATTTCTCCAGCTGCCAACATTTCTGCCAGTTGGGCCGAATCGGCATCACCAAGCACGGTCTTATACACCGGCACAACATCGACTGCTGCACCAAATCGGATCAGTTCCTGCGGCAGCACTTCCCGTGCTTCGGCTGCCCGGGCGATCAGCACCCGGTCCTGCGGACCGACCTTGCCTTCAAGTGCTGCTGCAACCGCTTCCGCCCGGAACTCGGCCGGGACAATATCGGCAACAATGCCGCAGCGTTCCAGTTCGGCGGCTGTTTCTGAGCCGATTACGGCAACTTTGAGCCTTCCCAGATAACGGGCATCTTTGCCGTGCAATTTGAGACGGCTGAAGAAAGCTTTGACCCCATTGGGGCTGGTAAAGGCAATCCAAGTATAACGATCGATTGCCAAAATGACCTCATCCAGGGCTGCAAAACTGTCCGGTTCGGTGATCCGGATCGTCGGCGCTTCCACGCACTGCGCCCCTGCCGCTTCCAGTTCCTCGGTGAGTCGACTGGCCTGCTCGCGGGCGCGGGTCACCAGAATCCGCTGGCCGAACAACGGCCGTTCGTCAAACCAGCGCAACCCTTGCCGCAAATTCACGACTTCGCCGACCACAAAGATCGCCGGCGGGGTCATCCCCTGCGCCGCCACATCGGCAACCGCGTTGCCAACTGTTGTAATCAGGGTTTTCTGCTGCGGTGTCGTACCCCAGCGGATGACGGCGGCCGGCGTGTCAGCAGCCCGACCGTTGGCAATCAGCTGACTGGTGATATTCGGCAGATTTTCGACTCCCATCAAAAACACCAGCGTATCGACTGCCGTGGCCAGTTTGTCCCATTGCATGCCGGACTCGGTTTTTTCCGGGTCTTCATGGCCAGTCACCACGGCAAACGAAGTGGCGATCGCCCGGTGTGTCACCGGAATTCCGGCGTAGGCCGCCACGGCAATCGCCGAAGTGATGCCGGGTACGATTTCAAACTCCACGCCATGCTCACGCAATACTAGTGCTTCTTCGCCGCCGCGACCGAACACAAACGGATCGCCGCCCTTAAGCCGCAATACCGCTTTGTTCTCTTTGGCCAGACGCACCAATAGCGCATTGATTTCTTCCTGCCGCAGCGTATGGCGATTGGACGCCTTGCCGACATAAATCAACTCGGCATCGCGTCGCGCCAGCGCAACCAGGCGTGGCGATACCAAACGGTCGTATACGATTGCATCGGCCTGTCGGATACATTCCATAGCCCGATTGCTGATCAAACCCGGATCGCCAGGACCGGCGCCGGCCAGTACCACTCTTCCTTTTATCAACGCACTCGCTCCTATCTTCAGTGACGAATCGGCTTAAACCAAACCAATCTCAGTCAAAATTTGCCGCGCACCATCGTTCAGTAGTCGCTCTGCCAACTCCTGCCCCATTTTCGCTGCATCAACACTTTCGCCAACGATTGCGCCTTCGACGCAACGTGCGCCGTCCAGCGACAATATCCGCGCCTTAAGCACCAGTTTCGCTTCATCAAAGCGGGCATAAACGCCAATCGGCGCCTGACATCCACCCTGCACGACATCGAGAAAACGACGTTCTGCCGTCACGCAGCTCCGGGTGGCCGCATCATCCAATTGCGCCACCAACGACAGCACTTCCGGGTCATCTGCCCGGGTCTCGATTGCCAGCACTCCTTGCCCGACCGCCGGCAGGCAGTCCTCGGCCGACAACAGTTCGCTGATCCGCGAGCTCCAGCCCAAACGCCGCAAGCCCGCCGCCGCTAAAACAATCGCATCAAACTGTCCATCATCCAGTTTTTGCAGCCGCGTGTCCAGATTGCCGCGCAGGTTGACAATGTTTAGGTCCGGCCGGAGCCGCAACAGCTGCGCCTTGCGACGCAGGCTGGATGTTCCCATGGTTGCCCCGATCGGCAGATCACGCAAGCTTTGCACCTTGCAACTGATGAAAGCATCATAAGGGTCAAGCCGCTCGGTTGTCGCCGCCAAGGTCAACCCCTGCGGCAATTCGGTTGGCATATCCTTCAGACTGTGCACGGCGAGGTCGATCTCGCCGGCCAGCATCGCCAGTTCCAACTCCTTGGTAAATAAAGCCTTGCCGCCGATTTGCGCCAACGGCACATCCAAAATCTTGTCGCCGGTGGTCACGATTCGCTGCAATTCGACTGTCAGGCCAGGGTTCAGCTGGCGCAGCCGGTCCGCAATGTGTCCGGCTTGCCAAAGGGCCAGTTTACTTCCGCGCGTGCCTACGATTATTCTTGACTTCACAGTGTGTCGGCGCTCCTAACTCATTCAATTTAAACAAACGGGTCAATGCCTGGACACAGGCGTCCTCTTCGCCGCGGGCCGCCGCCTCGTTGGTGCAGATCACCGGATCTCGCAGCAGCTTTCGTACCAGCATGCGGGACATGTTTTCCATCACCCGCCGGTCATCCGCGCTGAGATCCGGCAATTTTGCCAACGCCCGTTTGATCTCGCGTTGGCGGATCAGTTCCGCTTTTTCTTTCATCTGGCTGAGTACCGGTTGGTAGGACAGATAGCGGAAACGATCGATCAGCTCTTTTGCCTCCGCCTCGAGGATTTTTTCCGCCTTACGGGCTTCTTTCAGCCGGTCGCGCTGATTGGAGTCGACCACCGCGTTCAGGCTGTCGATGTTATATAGACTTACTCCGCCAATTGCCGCCACTTCCGGCTCCACGTCCCGCGGCACGGCAATATCGATGAAGATCAGCGGTCGAGCATCGCGTTGCGGCATAATATGCGCGACGTCCAGGGCCCGCACTATATAGTGCGGCGCTCCGGTCGAGGCGATGATGATGTCAGTCTGGGCTGCCCATTTCATGAACTTTTCAAACGGCACGGCCGTTCCTTGAAATTTTTTCGCCAGTTCTTCGGCCCGGTCATGGTTGCGGTTGGATACAAAAACTGTCTTAACGCCGCTGGCGACCAGATGGCGCGCGGTCAGTTCGCTCATTTCACCGGCGCCAAGAATCATCACGCTGGCCGCAGACAAGTCGCCAAGCAAGTTTTTCGCCAATTCGACCGCTGCATAACTTACCGAAACCGCACTATAAGCGATGCGGGTTTCAGTACGGATCTTCTTGCCGGCGGCGATCGCACGGTGAAACAGGGTATTCAGCACGGTTGAGGTCGTACCGCAATCCTTGGCGACCAAATAGGCCTTTTTGACCTGACTGAGAATCTGTCCTTCGCCGATCACCAGCGAGTCAATGCTGCCGGCGACCCGGAACAAATGACGGATACAATCGTCACCCGAATAATAAAACAGATATTCCGGCGAAATGTCATACCCTTCCGGTCCCGCCAGTCGCGCAATAAAAGCCAGCAGCGTCGCCGGCGGATCCTCGACATCATCGAGCACGGCGTAGACTTCGGTTCGGTTACAAGTTGACAGTACTACACATTCAAGGATATCTTCGAATTCTTCCAAACGACGCAAGGCCTGCTTGATCGTGTCTTCCGGGCAGGCCAGGCATTCGCGCACATCCACCGGCGCCGTCTTATGATTGAGTCCCAGTACAGCCAATATCATGTCTGAATCTGACCTCCGCCTCTTCATACCGCCCCTGTCGGAGCAGTTCCAGCACTTCGCGATTAAACTGCCTCACTTCACTCCATCTTTGGCAACGCTCCTGGCTCGAATCGCAGGTTGTCTGCCATTCCTGGCGCAACCGGGCGACGATTGCCAGATAATCGGCATACTCTTTGCCATACCTCTCGGCCAGCTCATCGCGCAAGACACGCGCCAAAGCCGGGCTCTGGCCGCCGGTCGATACGGAAATCGACAAATCTCCCTGCAATAATCGCGCAGGTATCGTAAAGTCGCACAACTCAGGCTGGTCAGCCACATTCACCAAGGCTCCGGCTTGTTTGGCGAGACGCGCCGCCTGCGCATTCACTGATGGCGAATCGGTTGCGCATAATACCAGTAGATAGCCATGCAAATTTCCGGTTGAAAATGCCTCCGCCCTATGAACCATCCGGCCAGTAGCCGCCCAGGCCGCCATCATTTCGGTCAATGTCGGGCTGACCACGGTCACCTGTGCTCCGGCCTGCAACAGCGCGGCGACCTTTCGTTCGGCCACTTTGCCGCCGCCAATCACCAGACAGGGCCGGTTTTCAAGATTCAGATTGACGGGATAATCAGACGTTGGCCGCGCCAGTTTATCCGCCATAATCCTGCCCGATCAGCACGCGGACCGGAATCGGCCGACTGTTGTCTTCCGCGATGTTCAGCACGTATTTGAAAGGCAAATCGGTAAGCTTGGCCACGACCGATGGATTTTGCGTATAGGAAGTGACCACCGTGGTGCGTATCGGGTTCACCGTTGATATGCCGGACACTTCAAAACCGCGATTTTCCATGATGCTGGCGATTCTGTCGCTGGCTTCCGCTTGCCCGCTGGCATTGACCAGTTCTGTCGCCAGACGGACCGGCGCAGTGGAAGTCGATGGGGTGGTGCCAGGCTTGGGTGCCGCAGGCTTGGCCGGCGTCGTTGTCGAAGGCTTGGCCGGAGTGGTTGCGCCCGGTTTGACCGGCGTTGTCGCTCCCGGTTTGGTCGGCGCTACGGTCCCCGGTTTGAGCGGTGTTTTGACCGGTGGTTTCTCACCGGGTTTCAGCGGTTTTGCCTTGTCCTTGTCCTTATCCATGCCAGGATAATAGGTTCCGTCATCGAGATGCGCATTGGCCGGAAAAGCGTTCCTGTATTCTTCGTCGGCGCGACGGGCCGCTGCTTCTACCACGCCGGTAAACGGCACACCCTGCATTTCCGCCACCACCCGGCGTAGTTTCATGATATCAGGCACCCAATAGCTGATATCGTTGATGTAATATGGCAGCCCTTCGACCATGTGCGTCTTGAATCCACCGCTCAAACCACTTTTGAACTTCCGGGCCACGCCCAGCATCAGGCCAACCGGCATGTCCGTGTCCAGCGAAGCAAATATCTCGCGAATAATACTCGGCGCTTTCAAAATAATCGCCGGTGAACTGACTTCAGCCAATACCGCTTTAATAAACTTCTGTTGCCGGGCCACCCGGCCGATATCGCCGTCTTCATCGCGATAACGAACGTATTGCAGGGCCGTTCGCCCGTCCAGGCGCTGCACGCCGGGCTGCAGGTCAATCACATAATGATCCCAGCTATCTTCATACTGCATCCGCTTTTCGACGTCGACCGTCACCCCGCCGATGGCATCGACAATCCGGCCAAAACTGTCCAGATTCACTTTGACATAATAATCCATCGGGATGCCGAGAAAATTTTCGGTTGTTTGTCTGGTCAACGTTTCCTTGCCGACCAGATAGGCATGGTTGACCTTGTCCCAGCCCAGGCCTTTGACCCGCACCCGGGTATCGCGAGGAATCGAGATGATTGAGGCTTCCCGCGATTCCGTATCGATCGTCATCACCAGCAAAGTGTCCGAACGACCGGGGTCGTCCTCCTGCGGCCGGTCATCCACCCCCATGACCAAAATATTCAGTTTGTTCGGCGGCACAATGAAATGCTCCGCCTCTTCGGACCGTTTGACGATCACGCGAGGGGTTGTTATTTTTCCGCTGCCAAACCACCAGTAAGACAATGCGCCTGCCGCAATCAAAAGAAGCGGTAGCAAGCTAAGCGCGACCCACATGTTCCGGCGGCGGCGTTTGCGTTTTTTATTTAGCCGTTCTTCCAGTTTTGCTGCCATCGGACACCTTCGTTCTGTATTAATCGTTAGACATGAGCAAACAAGCCCCCGCATGCGGGAGGCATTGATTTAGTATATCAAAGCAGTCTGACAGCGTCAAGGAATCAGGCGACCTCGAACCCCACGTCTTCTATCGCTTGGCGAATCATTGCCATATCGGCCTTTTCATTGTCATATTCAACCTGCAGCGTTTTTTCCGCCAGGTTCACCTCAGCTGCTGCGACACCCGTTATTTTTTTCACCGCTGCCTCCACCGCCATCTTGCAGTGGTTGCAACTCATCCCGTCGACCTTGATCATTTCATTTTGCATTGGCATTGTTCACCCTCCATCCTGTCTATCATTTCAGCGAGCGGCAGATGTTTAGGAAGCCGAACAACACACGGGCCGTCAGTCCCCAGATGACATGGCCGCCATATTGGTAGAACAGCACCGGATATGTCGTGCGTCGTTTCCAGTCCTTGGCGTAGGAGTTCTCCAGCAGTTCCAGCGGGAAATCGGGCAATGGACGGGTCGCCAGTTCCATATGGGCAGTCAAGGGTTCACTGTTTAGCAGATAATCCAGCGGCGCAACGAAAACCTCAGCCACTTCGCCATGATTGGGGCGAATCAAATCGTAATCCTTGATATATGCGGCAAAGGGGTACAGCATCACGCCAATCGGGCTGACCATATAACTCAGCGGCCCCAGCACTTCGATCGCCGATTCCGGCAGTCCAAGTTCCTCCCTGGTTTCCCGCACCGCCGCTTCCATCGGTCCGGCATCATCCAGTTCGATTCGCCCGCCGGGAAAACAAATGTCGCCCGGTTGCCAGTTCAGTCCTGCCGACCGTACTTCGAATAATACGCCAAGTCGCCCATTATGCCTGACCAGGGGCACCACCACGGCCGAAGTGAAATAATCGCTCTCATTCTCGATGTCACAGCCCCGGTTTTGCAACACAGTGCCAAGACGGCTACAGAAATCACTCATCGTTTCACCTCTGTATCCCAGCTTCATCCAATATCCGGCCGTCACTCAACAGTTCGACTCCCCCGTCAGCAATCAATCGATGATTGTCGCCAATAATCCAAACCCGGTCAGCCAGTTCGCGGGCGGTTTCCAGTACATGCGTCGCCGTGATCACCGTCTTTCCGGCATCACCAAGTTGGTTTAGCGCAGTCACCAGCCATTTTTGATTTTCCAGGTCCAAATCATTGGTCGGTTCGTCAAATATCATCACTTCAGGATTTTCCGCCAGCATCGCGGCAATCGCCACCATTTTCTTTTCACCGCCACTGATATTTTGCGGCAGACGATGAACCAGACGGCGGATATTGCAAAAATCAAGGACCTGTTCGGTCCGCGCTTTGGCTTCTTCGCGATCCAGGCCATTTTTTAACGGCCCGAACATGATTTCGTCTAATACCGATGCACAGACCACCCGAAACTCGATTTGTTGGAACACCGCGCCGACACGTCTGCGATAGGCGGCGCTCTCATTTTGGTTATGGATCTCTTTCAATGTCAGCGGTTTGCCAAACGCGCTGAACCTTCCTTCGGCAGGCAAGAGACCTGCCAATATCTTTTCCAACGTTGTCTTGCCCGCGCCGTTCGGTCCGAGGATTACGATTTTTTCACCGGCCTTCACGCTAAGGTTAATGTCCAGCAAAGCCGGTTCATGCGGGCGATAGCGGTAGCTTACATGCTTCAGTTCAAAAATTGGTTCACGGTAAGTCAATGCGGACTCAGTCTCCTCTGCAAAATTATGTTGGCTCCCGATTGCAACAGAGTCATTATAATTTTATTCCCCTGTCATACGGCAAACTCCTGCAAAAGCAACAAAGGATAGCTTGCGAAAAGCTACCCTTTGTCCGTCCGGCATCTTGAAAAAAGCCATTTCATATCGGTTTGCCGCCGATGAACATAAAATAAATTGCCAGAATCGCAACTCCAGGCAACCCGAGGAACCCAACAATCAAAGCGGTCCATACCGTAATCGGCAAAACGAAACCGAACCCGGCGCCAATCAAGTTGATCAGCCATAAAGCAACGCCGCCGATCAAGCCATTATAGACCAGCTTAAATACAATTTTTAGCGGAATCACCATAAAAAAGCCGAGCAACAGGATCAGCACGATTCCAAAAGCATAGGCGCCTACAATCGGCAACGTCACAGTCAGCCCTTCTTTCTTCAGATTTCGCGGCGGTTTTCCAGTGCTTTAGCCAACGTTTCCTCGTCGGCGTACTCCAGATCACTGCCTGTCGGCAAGCCGCGGGCGATCCGGGTGACCTGAATGCCAAGCGGTTTCAGCAAACGAGCCACATAAGTCGCGGTCACTTCGCCTTCAAGATTCGGATTGGTGGCCATGATCACTTCTCGGACATCCCCCGTCTGAATCCGTTCGACCAGTTCCCTGATCCGAATATCTTCCGGTCCAATCCCATCAAGCGGCGACAACGTTCCCTGCAAGACATGATAAGTACCTTGGTAACCGCGATTTCGCTCGTGACCGCGAGTCCGTTCCATCGCCGCCACGTCGCGCGGTTCCTCCACAACGCAGATCGTGTGGTGATCTCGCGTTTGCGAGCGGCAGATGGCGCAGGGGTTTTCGTCTGTCAGGCTAAAACACACCGAACAGTAGGCGATCTTGTCTTTTGCCGCGATGATTGAATTGGCCAATGCCAAGGCCCGCTCCCGTTCCATTCCCAAAACATGATAGGCCAAGCGGGCCGCCGTCTTGGGGCCGATGCCCGGCAAGCGGCGGAACTGGTCCATCAACTGCGCAAGCGGCAACGGAACCATCTAGCTTACAACATCCCCTTAGGCAGATTCAAACCCGAAGTCAGTTTGCCCATTTCTGTCGAAGTCATTTCATCAACTTTCTTGACAGCTTCGTTAAATACGGCAGCCAACATATCTTCCAGCATTTCCAGATCATCCGGATCAACTGCCTCCGGCGCGATTTTGATTGAACGGATTTCCTTGTCGCCAGTGATTACGACTTTTATCGCACCCCCTCCGGCGGTTACTTCCATCGTCCTTTGCTTCAGCTCTTCCTGCAGTTTTGCCATATCTGCCTGCATTTTCTGGACCTTTTTCATCATACCGGCCATGTTGCCGGCGCCGCCTCCGAACATTTCGTTTACTCCTCCTCAATTTTCGTGATATTGCCGCCAAAAATCTGTTGTACTTTCAATACCGCCGGCGGAATTTCTTCCTGCTTCGGCTTGCCTGGCGCCGCGTCGGCTTTTGTTGACGGTTGGTCCGCCACGCAGTGAATCCGCATCGGCATCGCCATCATTTTGGACATCAGGTCTTCCAGCCACTTGCGTATCTCGTCCTGCGCCACCCGCTCACGGATAGTGTCCCGCTGGAAAACCAGCGTGGCGATCCCGTCGGAACATGCAGCCAGCCGCGCATCAGCCAACTGGGCTTTCACAGATCGTTTGCCGGCCTGTTCCACCCTTTTCAACAAATCATCCATGACCCTCGCCAGTCCGTCGGCATCCAAAACATAGCCTTTGGCCTGACTGCCGGGAGCTGGTCCGCCGACCGGCGGTGATCCGACCGTTTTTTTCTGCTCGCCGACCGCGCTCTTCGCTGGTTCAGCAGCAGTTGTAGCGGAGGGGATGACCGGCCTTTCCTGCCGTGGCGTCGCACTTGCCGGTTGGACCGGCGCCGGTTGCAATACTTCTTGCCTGGCGCAAGCCGTTAATATCGCCATTTCCGCGGTGATCCGCGGGTCAACCGACCACCGGGCATCGCTGGATGCTTGATAAAAATGTTCCACCAGTCGGACCAACTGCGCATGGTCGGTTTTTTTGCTATCCGCCGCCAACCGGTCCGGACTGAACGCCGCTAACACCGGGCTATCCAAATTGGGGGCGGCTCGATACAGCATCAGGCTACGGCAGTAACCGGCCAGTTCGAGCAATAGTTGTCTAGCGTCTTTGCCGCGCAGCATCTGTTCTTCAAGGACTGACAAACCCTGCGCTCCATCACAAGCGGCCACCGCCGCGAACAATCCATACACCGACTCCTGGCCGACCAATCCCAACAATTCGCGCACTTCCGATTCTGTCACT
Source organism: Sporomusaceae bacterium (assembly GCA_018434355.1). Lineage (GTDB taxonomy): Bacteria > Bacillota > Negativicutes > UBA1444 > UBA1444 > UBA1444. The sequence goes on from JAHDPL010000044.1 coordinate 13,731, forward strand.
CCGTCATCGCCAAGCACGCTACATTGATCAAGAATACTGACCGCATCGCGTACGCCACCATCGGCCTGCAAAGCGATCAACCTGAGCGCCTCCGGAGTTGCGGCAATACCGGACTCTTTAGCGATGTGCGCCAAATGGTCCGTCAGTTCCTTAAGCCCGACCCGGCGAAAATCATAGCGCTGGCAACGCGACAAAATCGTCGCCGGAATCTTGTGCGGCTCGGTGGTCGCCAAAACAAAAATCACATGGGCCGGCGGTTCCTCCAGCGTTTTCAGCAGAGCATTGAACGCCTCGTTCGTCAGCATGTGGACTTCGTCAATAATATAAATCTTGTAGCGCGACTGAGCCGGAGAAAACTTCACATTTTCCCGCAAATCGCGAATCTCATCGATGCCGCGGTTCGAAGCCGCATCAATTTCATATACATCCATGGCTGAGCCGTCATTGACCATCTCGCAGGAACGGCAGCGATTACAAGGGTTTTCAGTCGGACCGGTTTCGCAGTTCAACGCTTTGGCCAGCACTTTCGCCGTACTGGTTTTGCCGGTGCCGCGCGGCCCGGTGAACAGATAGGCATGCGAAATCCGACCGGTAACAATCGCGTTCTTCAATGTAACGCCTACATGTTCCTGTCCGATCAGTCCTTCAAAGTCTCTTGGACGCCATTGTCTGTACAGTGCTTTGTAAGCGATGGTTTCCACCCCTTTTTCGCATCTGTTATTGTTCTACACAGCCATACGGATTCCCTGCGCCGGGTTAGAAAAAAAGACAGCCGCTGCTGCCTGAAAAGATTGCAAGGTCGGACCACGATATGCCGGAGGTGTCCGGCTTCCTTGCGGCACATGAAGGGGGTCACTTACCGTTGCTTCCTTCCGGACCTGGCGGGGTTCATGACTCTCCATTGCGCAAGACCCGACACACGCCATATCGTGGTCCCACCTTGCCATCAACCCTTGAATAAGGTCTAGCAGTAATTTTACCAGCTATGCAGAAGTGCGTCAAGGTTGCCGGTATCATCCTGCAAAATGCAAAGAAGTTTCGCCATCTGGTGCGAAACTTCTTAAATATTACTAAATGGCGGAGAGTGAGGGATTTGAACCCTCGAGGCGCTTATCACGCCTACACGATTTCCAGTCGTGCTCCTTCGGCCGCTCGGACAACTCTCCGTGTCGATGATGGCGAATCGGTCAGTACTATTCGATTAAAAAATAAATGGCGGAGAGGGTGGGATTCGAACCCACGGTCCCTGTTACAGGACACTTGATTTCGAGTCAAGCACCTTCGACCTCTCGGACACCTCTCCGTAACACGCTATCCTGTTATTTCAGCTGCGCCAGAACGACGCTTCCCGCGAAAAAAAGCCTGCATTGCTGCAGCGCACTCTTCCTGCCGTATTCCTGCGGTGACTTCCAATCGGTGATTCAGCGCCGGATGTGAAGCGATATTGAATAACGATTCCACAGCGCCAGCCTTATAATCAGAACTTCCGTAAACCAATCGGTCTACCCTGCTCATCACCAGAGCCCCTGCACACATCGGGCAAGGCTCTATGGTTACATAAAGAGTTGTTCCCGATAATCGCCAACGACCAAGTTTTTGGCATGCATCCCGAATCACGAGCATCTCGGCATGGGCAGTGGCATCCTTGTCATTTTCCCGCCGATTGTGCGCCCGGGAAATCACTGCGCCATTTTGCACCAGAACAGCGCCGATGGGGACTTCTCCCTCTTCAGCTGCCAATTGGGCCTCCGCCAGGGCCAGTCCCATAAAATCGAAATCAGTCAAGCCCGGTCACCACTTCAGCGAAATTTCTGGTGCGCCCGGGAGGACTCGAACCACCGGCACACGGTTTAGGAAACCGCTGCTCTATCCACCTGAGCTACGGGCGCGTTATGAAAATAAAAATGGCCTGCCCGGCAAGATTCGAACTTGCGACCCCTTGATTCGTAGTCAAGTACTCTATCCAGCTGAGCTACGGGCAGAGAATCCAAAAGGAATGATATCATACACAACATGCAAAGTCAAACATTTGATGAAAGATATTTTTATTCCGCAGGTCGACTCCAGTCAACATAAATGCCTGTATGTTGCCACAGTCTGGTCAACGCTAGTTTAAAGCTGTCCAAACTATCAGTCGGCACAACCGTTTTGGCGTGAAAAGTCTGCAAGTCATTGCCGTCAGCTTGCTGAATCACATGGGACTGGGACAGGTATTTTTCGACAGCCTGCCGCTTGGGTTCATCCGACAGCAAAACGCGAAAGGACTTTTTGTTCGCATCGTACTCTACCTGGCCATACTCAGCCGCAAAGTGAATGACAAACTTGTGGATGCTTTGGCTCATGGTTCCCTCTTACACCTCGAATCAACCGAAAAAATCTTGCCTGGCAATAAAGAAAATAGTTTGCGTTTTATTGTAACAAGCAGGAGAAGACCGAGTCAAGCAGAATTGATTGAATGACAAGATTTTATCCCAGCACAGTATCACAGAAGGAGTGACTTTATGTCCGAGCGAGTGGCCGTCATCGACCTGGGTTCCAACTCAGCCCGCCTGATCATCCTGCACATTTACGCCAACGGCGCTTACAACCTGGTGTATCATCAGAAAGAAAGCGTCCGGCTTGGCGAAGGCATGGGGCGGGATCAGATGCTGCAACCGGCCGCGATTGAACGAGCTCTTTCTGCGCTACGCAACTGCGGCCAAATGTGCCGCATCATGAAGGTGGACACGATTCTGGCCGTAGCCACCGCTGCTGTTCGCAACACCCGTAACGGTCCCGATTTTCTTGCTCTGGCGGAAAAAGTGACCGGCCTGCCGATCCAGGCAATCAGCGGCGAATCCGAGGCGCTGCTGGGTTATCTCGGCGCCACCAACACCCTCGACGTCCGTGACGGGGTCTTTTTTGACCTGGGCGGCGGCAGCACGGAAATTTCTCTGGTACGGGACCGCAAAATGATCGAGGCGATCAGCCTGCCGATCGGCGCGGTCAATTTGAGCGACGAGTTCAAAACGCAGGATAAAGTATCCAAAACGACGCTGGCCCACTTGTGCGGCTTCATTGACCGCCAGTTGAAGAAAGCGCCCTGGTTGCAGGCCATGTCGCTACCGCTGGTCGGGATCGGCGGCACGGCCCGCAATATCGCAAAAATGGATCAGGCCCGCAAAAACTATCCTTTCGCCAAAGTCCACAACTACCGCATGGGACCGATTGCCCTGGAAGACCTGTTCCGACTGATCACCAGCGCCAATCTAGTGCAGCGCAAGCGAATGTCGGGTCTTAGCAGCGAGCGCGGCGACATCATCGTGGCAGGCATCGCGGTGGTCAAGCGGCTGTTTGAACAAGTCGGGGCCAGCAACCTGATCATCAGCGGTTGCGGCGTACGTGAGGGGTTGTTCTTCCGGCACTATTTACGCCACGATTATACTCCGGATGTCATTCCCGACATTCTCAGCCACAGCACGCTCAACATGCTGCGGTTTTACAAAGTGAACGAGCAACATGCCCTGCATGTCACCGATATGACCATGCGTCTGTTTGACGGTTGGGCTCCCCTGCACCACCTTGATGCCCGCGACCGCAAACTGCTTTATTCCGCCGCAATGCTGCATGATATCGGCATCAGTATCAATTACTACGATCACACCCGCCACAGCGCCTATCTGGTGGAAAACGCCCGCCTGTTCGGCCTTACCCATCGTGAGCAAATCCTGACGGCGGTCATTGCCGGTTGGCACAGTAACATCTCTGCCAAATTATTGCGCAATCGCCTTTACAATGAGTTTCTCGATGAAACAGACTGGACCAAGGCCCGTAAAATGGCCTCAATTCTTGCCGTAGCCAATAGTTTCGACTCCACGCATCGTCAATTGATCACCAATCCGATGGCTTCGGTCAGCCCAAATACAGCTACAGTCGTCGTCAGTACCGACGGCGACTGCAGTCTTGAAATCCAGGCGGTGGAAAAGCAACGCAAGGCATTCCAACGCGAACTGGGCGCGGAACTTCAGGTTGTTTTCAAATGAGCAGTCTGTTTAATGATTTGCAACACCCATTCTGTCGTCTGATATAGGTGCTCTTCTCGAATGAATTCTTCTTTGGTATGGACCTTTGACATTCCAGTTCCGAGTACCGCATTGGGAACGCCGTAGCGATTGAAAAAATTGGCGTCGCTACCGCCACCGCTGCCTTCGAGCACCGGCGACAAACCTGCCGCCTGTGCAGCTTGCACAGCGCTGCGGATTACCAGCGAGTCTTCCGCCAATACATAAGGATCATATTTTTTTGTAACCTGGCACTCAGCCTGTCCGCCGTTCTTCTCAACTGCTGCGCTAAACGCCGCAACGATTTCCTCGGTCAGACGGGCCAATTTTTCTTGGTTGCGGCTACGCGCTTCTACCGTAATTTCAACCCGGTCCGGCACAATATTCGTAGCCACGCCGCCTTTGATCAATCCGACATTGCAGGTGGTCTCAAAATCAATCCGTCCCTGCGGCATCTCCGACAGCGCTTTGCCTGCCAACACAATCGCATTGATCCCCGCCTCAGGTTCCAGCCCGGCATGGGCAGTCTTGCCGTGAACCACCATTTGCAGATGATTCTGCCCAGGCGCCATGGTAGTGATAACCCCAGGTACGCCGCTGCCATCCAACGCATAGCCGAAATCGGCCCGGATTTTTTCCGGGTCGATATTTTTTGCCCCGTTCAGTCCGCCCTCTTCAGCCACGGAAAAAACGACCAGAATTTCGCCATGCGGTAATTTTTCCGCCTGTATCACCCGCAGGGCTTCCAGAATAGGCACAATCCCCGACTTGCAGTCGGAGCCGAGAATCGTATCGCCGGCGGATGTAATCACGCCGTCTTTGCGTTGCGGACGAATCCCGCTGCAGGGCTCCACCGAATCCATGTGGGCGCTCAGCATGATGCAGGGCGCACCGGCAATTGTGCCCGGCAACCTGGCGATCAGATTCCCCGCATTGCCGCCGATTTTCTCGCCGGCATCGTCTTCCTCCACCGCCAACCCTATTTCCGTCAGCTTCTGTTTCAACGCATCGGCGATCTGGCGCTCCGCCCGGCTGGAAGACGGAATCGCCACCAGTTCCATGAACTCCTTCAAGATTCTTTCCTTGACAATCATATCAATTATCCTTCCTTTCACGTTTTGTCTCAGACAAAGGTTTTGCAACCATACGGCCAGGCAACAGGGCTGCTGGGCCAAATTTTTCACGCAACCGATCCATCACGTTTGAAATTTGCCGACCCTTCTCTTCTCTGTCATCGAACAGGGAGGTTTCCATCCGTTCGGCCGATTCAAAATGAGAAACAGTGATGCCAAGCAATCGGATACCGTTTGTCAGCGTCGCATGTTGCGTCAGCAAGTCCAGCGCCGTCCGATAGATTGTTTCATCGGCCTGTGTCGGTCTGGTCAGTTTTCGTTGCCGGGTCAACGTCTGAAAATTGCCGTAGCGCAACTTCAAGGTAATCGTCCAGGCAGCGAAGTGCTCCTGGCGCAACCGGGCGCCGACCCGATTCGCCATTACGGTCAGCATCGTGCGCATTTCATCGGCATCCGTCAAATCATAGGGGAAAGTCTCCTCGGCGCCGATCGATTTCGATTCGCGACCAGGAACTACCGGCCGGTCGTCAATGCCGCGAACCAGTTTGTAAACAGTTGCGGCAGCCTGTCCAAAAAATGGCTTTAACCCTGCTTCCTCCAGCAGCGCCAATTGGTTGATTTTCGCAAACCCTTTGGCCCGCAGCGACTTTGCCGTCACGTCCCCCACGCCCCAAAGCTTCTCTATCGGCAACTCCGCCAAAAACTCCTGTTCACCGCCATGTCGAACGACAACCAGACCATCCGGTTTTTGCAGATCCGACGCCATCTTGGCCAAAAACTTGTTTGGCGCCAGCCCAGCCGATACCGTCAGTTGCAATTCTTCGCGAACTCGCCGTTTTATTTCCCGGGCAATATCAATCGGTGAGGCAAAAATCAGCTCCATGCCGGAAAGATCGAGGAATGCCTCGTCCAACGACAACGGCTCGACAAGCGGCGAATAGTCGGCCAAAATCGCCATGATCTGCGCCGAAACCTCAGCATATTTATCATGGTCGCCGGCAATGAAAATGCCCTGCGAGCAAAGCCGTCGAGCCGTTTCCATCGGCATCGCAGAATGCACGCCAAACTTCCGTGCTTCGTACGACGCGGTCGCCACAACGCCGCGCCGACCGACTCCTCCTACGATGAGCGGTTTGCCGCGATACTCCGGATGATCGCGCTGCTCCACCGAAGCATAAAAGGCGTCCATATCCACATGCAAAATCCACCGCGCCATATCCCTGATCTCCGCCGCCTCGTTCAACCAACATTCCGTTACTAGATTTGTTTCGCGATGCGGCAGCAAGTTCCTGCCTTAATCTTCTGAGAAAGCATTTCCCGTTTTCTCAGCGCAACAAAAAAGCCTGCTGCAAATCGAAGCAACAGGCTTGGGGTTGGCAAACGAATAATCAGAGCACCGCCAGCTCTTCGTCGCGAAGGTCGCCGATAAACATGTAACCGGGAGAATGCGTAATCATCAGCTCCGGCTTGACTGCCATCGCCACCGCCTGGGGCGTGACCCCGCATGCCCAGAAAACCGGAACTTCGCCGGGCTTTATCGTGACAGCATCGCCGAAATCCGGTTTGTTCACATCCCGAATCCCGATCGCCGCCGGATCGCCGATATGCAGCGGGGCGCCATGCACCCCGGGAAAACGCGAAGTCACCTGAACTGCACGGATTGCTAACTCCGGCGGCATAGGACGCATGCTGACAACCGTCGAGCCGTGAAAAAATCCGGCAGGCCGGCAGGCGATATTCGTCAGATACATCGGCACATTGCAGTCCTCTTCAATATGACGGACCGGAACCATCGCCTTGAGCAGGGCCGTTTCAAAAGTAAAACTGCAGCCGATCAAAAATGCCACCAAATCGTCACGCCAATACCGGGCAACGTCCATCGGTTCATCCACCATTTCGCCATTTTTCCACACCCGGTACTTGGGGATATCGTAGCGCAAATCGGCGCCTGGTCCGAGTAGTCGAGGTTCCGGCGAACCGACATCAGTCACGTCAAGAATCGGACAGGGCTTTGGGTTGCGTTGACAGAACAGCAAGAAATCATAGGCCAAATCCTTTGGCACAATTGCCAAATTCGCCTGGACATGGCCCTGACAGAGTCCTGCAGTTGGCCTGACCAGTTCATTGCGGCGAATCATCTGTCGAACCTGCCGGGGAGTCGCACTTGTCAGGTTTTCCATTTTCAATCCTCCCGGTTATTTTTTACGTTTAAGCAGTTTTATTTGTTGTATCGCCGCTTCCCGCATCAGCTGGACAATCGCCAGTTGGGTTTCCAGTGGCGACCCGTCGACACTGCCGCAAACTTCTCCATAAATCGCGTCGTGAAAGCCTGCCGCTGCGGCAGCCTCCAATACTCGTTTTTCTCTGGCCGAATCCGGCAAGGCCTCCTTCATACCGGAAACTGCCGCCAACATAGCAGTCAAGGCATACACACCCCAATTGCTGACTGCAGCCGGCATCAGAAGATCCACTTTCGTAGCAGGCGCCAAACCGCCGCCGCAACCGCAGGCGCACTTTTCGCCAAACGGAATGAATCGACGGATACACTCGGCAACATTCGCCATGCCGATTTCATTGCCCCCATCGCCGATACCCAGCGTCAAAACGCCTTTATTCGAAGCAAGCCGGAAAATTGCATCAAGTTTTGCCTGTGACGCATTGGTATCCATGCCGGCCATATTATGGATTACACCTTGCTCGTTCATGCCACCGCGTTCAATCGCAATACAGGCAGACGGGGAAAACTCATAAAAAATCCGTTCAGCTTCCGCCTGCGCCGCATGCCAATCGTCCGGGAACGGCAACACCGACAAGGTCAGCAATTTGTTCATCGATATCGAATAATGCAGGTGCTCCGGTTCGACGCACTGAAAACCGGCAGCACGGGCCAACTGACTGATTCCATCGACCAAACAGGCATCCGTCAAAATGATCGGCCGCGCTTTGCAGATCAACCGCAACGCCCGCGCCAAAGCGACCGCACCCGGCGGTCCATCCGTTTCACCATGCCCAGGGTCTACCAATGGTTGATCGACCCAACCGGTGGCAATAAAGACGGAATCACCCGGCTTCACGCACTGCAGCAAAATCTCTGCCGCTTTCAGCACCAACGGTCCACCATGCAGGTCTGTCGCCGCCTCATGCAGCGGATTGATCACACCGCGACAGGCGATATCCAAAGTCATCAATTGTTCCAGTCGATTTGCCAACGAACGATAACTATCCAACTCGTTCGACATCGTCCCATCCCCTATTCGCCTTCACATTTTCCTAATATTGTAGCACATTTATATATAAAAAAGCCTCTACAGAACCGCTTCTGTAAAGGCATCTTCGCCCGAATCATTTTCTTCGCCAAAATGATATCACGAAACGACAGCTCTGTAAACATACACCATGTTCAACGACTACTTGGTATAAACATTTAAGCCGATTTTAATCTCCTCATGCCCCGGCACCGACTGATTGCCTTCGGTACTGGCGACAATCGTCGATTTGCCGCTGCTCGACTTGCCAAACCGTTGAGCGAGGTCGACTTTTATTGTCAAAACATTACCCTCGATGGACATCTCAATATTCTTCATTCCGGCTCACTCCCATGCATTTTTCGTTTATTTTTGTAAATCAGTTTATCATATCTGGCGATTCCTGGCGAGATAGTCGATTTGTTGGCGCAAATCCCCAAAAATGGTTGCGTTGCATTTGGAAAGACTTCTGATATAATAATTATAGGAATATTTTGTAATTTGTTCGGTTATTCACATAGATATATGAAAAGGAGGACCTCCCGCATGAACAGCATTCGCGCCCGCTTGCTTATCGTAATGCTCCTGATTGTCAGCTTGTCGCTGGCAATTCTCGGCGGAATCAACTACTGGAAAACCAGCGAAATCCTTTCGCGCGAAGTGGAAGCCACCATGAACGAAAAAGTAGGCGATAATGCGGCTGCAATCAGCGCCTGGTTCGCCGAGCGTCAGGCTGAAATCAAAGTCCTCGCCCGTTCGCCGGTGATCGTCTCTGGCAATGAAGAGGCGATCTTAGCCTATCTGAATGAAGAGATCAAAAAAAACCCGGTCTATAACAATTTCCTGTATTTTGATGCAGCAGGCAATGCACTGGCCGCCAATCGGGCCCGTTCGGCCGTAGGAGACCGGGATTATGTAAAGCAAGTCGTCGCCGGCGGCAAGGCCAGTTTCGTCAATGATCCCTATGTGGCCCGCACCACCGGAAAAACTGTAACCACTATTTCTGCACCGATCGTCCGTGATGGAAAAATTGTGGGCGGAATCGGCGGCAGCGTCGAACTGGATACCATCGTAAAAATGGTCAGTGATATAAAAATCGCTAAGACCGGATACGGCTTCATGCTGCAGGGCGACGGATTGATGATCGCTCACCCGGACAACAAGCTGGTCATGAAACAAAATTTGCTCAAGGACGAAAAAACTTCAGCGAGTCTAAAACAAGTGCTGGATGCCGGCGCGATCAAACGGTCCAGTGGTTTTGCCGGGTACGAATACAATGGAGAAAAGAAGTTCGCAGCCTATAGTCCGATCCGCGGAACGAGTTGGGCTCTTTATGTAACCGCACCTGCAGCTGAGTTGACAGTTGCTCTGTCCGAGTTGCAACGCAATTCGATTCTGATCACATTGATCATGCTGGTCCTAGCCGGCTTGGTTGCCTATCTCTTCTCCGGTCAGATTGCCGGCAATGTCAAAAAACTGAATGAGGTGGCCGGAAAAATCGCCGGAGGCGAATTGCGCATCGGTAAGTTGCCTGTATCGTCTAAAGATGAACTTGGCCAGTTGGCCAGATCTTTTGAAGTGATGGCGCAGAATTTATCCAACCTCGTACGCAAAGTTTCCGGCAATTCCGAACAGGTTGCCGCATCATCTCAGCAACTGACCGCCAGTGCTCAACAATCGGCGGAAGCAGCCAACAATGTCGCCGAATCAATCACCCATGTCGCCGATGGCGCAGCACTACAAGTCAATGCAGTCAACGAAGTCTCGGCTATCGTGGAGGAGATTTCCGCCACCATCGAGGAAGTTTCGGCAACATCTCAAATGGTATCCACATTAGCAACCGAAACTGCTAAAGCTTCTGATGGCGGTCAAAAATCGGTCGACGCAGCCGTGAGCCAGATGGGAGAAATGGGAGCGCAAGCGCGCCAGGCGCAAGACGCAGCCCGTGAACTCTCGGCCAGTTCAAAACAAATCGGTGAAATCGTCGGCCTGATTTCCAACATCGCCGGACAAACTAACCTGCTTGCGCTTAATGCCGCAATCGAAGCGGCAAGAGCCGGTGAACAGGGTCGCGGCTTTGCCGTCGTGGCCGAAGAAGTCCGCAAACTGGCCGAACAATCGGAAACTGCCGCGCATCAGATCACGGCCCTGATCAGCCGCAACAACCAGAGCATCGACAATGTGGTCGGTTCAGTCGACCAGGCAATCGGCAGCATTGACAAAGGGATCTCCCTGGTCAACACAGCCGGCGCCGGTTTTAAGGCAATCGGCCATCAGATCGACCAAGTTACCGGTCAGATTCAAAATATCTCGACTGCACTGCAAGAAGTTGCGACCGGCAGCCAACGGATCGTTTCTTCTGTGCGCGACGTTGAAACTGTAAGCAAAAATTTGGCGGACGAAGCCACCAACGTTTCCGCTGCCACGCAAGAACAGTCGGCATCAATGCAAGAAATCGCATCTTCCAGTCAAAGCTTGGCCATGGTAGCGCAAGAACTGCAAACAGCAGTCTCGGCATTTCGGGTATAATTTGCGCATACAGACTTGATCCGATTATGAACAGTCATCATAAATTGACGGGTTCGATTAAATCGAACCCGTCAATTTATCCAGATAATACAAAATGAGCGATTGGAAATGTAATTCCAATCGCTCAACTTTTTTTAATGGCGGAGTGGGAGGGATTTGAACCCTCGCGGGAGTTTCCCCCCCTATCGGTTTAGCAAACCGACCTCTTCGGCCTCTTGAGTACCACTCCATATTTTTATAACCGTGACAACGCAATCTATGCCGCAAGGAAATGGCGGAGGGGGCGGGATTCGAACCCGCGGTCCCTTGCGGGATCACTGGTTTTCAAGACCAGCTCCATAAACCACTCGGACACCCCTCCGTGTCCGGCACGAAAGTATTATAACAGGCGGCCTCCGCCTTTGTCAAACACCGATTTGTTAACCCCAGCCCCGTTTAATCATTGTCTGTTTGATCTCACGGTCAAAACTGAAGATAGGAATCCGTCGCAATGCATACGGATTGCTGGTATGGGCGCAAGTGCCGTACTCGACTGAAAACCCGCCATTGTAAGCCGCTTCATTGGCGATCTTCGCCGTGAACTCGTTGTAACTGCCTTTGGGATAGGCGATAAAGTTCACCGATCGCTGCAACAACCCTTCCAAATACAACCGGGACAACGACATTTCACTTGCTGCTTCTTCGGTGTCCATCTCGCCCAATTCACGGTGTGAAACGGTGTGTGACCCGATCGACATCCCGTTGGCGGCGATCTCGCGAATATGAGCCGGTGTCAGCCGGTCGGCCTCCCCCACCATGCCGGTGATAATATAAAAGGCGGCAGTCATTCCATATTCCCGCAGCAACGGATATGCATTCAGAAAATTATCGAGGTAACCGTCATCAAAAGAAATCATCAGTGGGTTTTCCGGCAATGGCGTTTCGGGGTCCGCAAGATATCGACGGAATAAATCCAGCGATATTGTGGAAAACCCCATGTCTTTGAGGTTGGCCAAGTCTGTTGCAAATCGCTTTGGCGATACCGTCATGTGGCCTTGCGTATCTCCGACCCGATGATACAGCAGCACAGGAATATCGGTGCCTGTCGCAGCCCGCGCCCGAGAACGCGAGAACGGCGACCCGCCGATTCCCATGGCTACTGTCGCCAACAGGCATTTTTGCAGGAAACGTCTACGGCTTAGCATCCAACACCTCAACTCTACTGCAGGCATTTCGCCATAAAACAGTGCTCACTTTTTTCATAATAGCGTTTTCGACCGGTTCTTGCAAGCAGCCTTTCGCAAATTAAAAAAGACGGTCAGCGCGACCGTCTCCTGTGAGTAAACACTAAAATCATTGCGCTACGATTCAATCAACCTGCTTTTTTTGTCAGTTCGGCGCCTTGTGCGCTCACCCCCCACTTTTCAAAATAATAGAGAATTTGCATGTGCAACGGCATTTTTACGATTTCTTCCGGTTTCAGGTGATCCATCATCACAAGGGCCTCCTTTCATCTTTACCGATATTCGGGTAAAAAAACAGACTCCTCCGCTATCTTAGACGGAAGAGTCGCCTTTGACTCCCTGTCAATTACCCTTGACCAAACTATACAACAACTAGTTAAATATCGTCAATATGTTTGCTAATTGTATACATGATTCTTTTGTTGTTGCCTTGTACTCCTTTTGTTAAGCGCTTCCATTTGGTCTTCAGGCGTATTCAACAGTTCCCCTGTCTGTATCCTCGCAAGTAAGGTTCGCTGAAATTCACCCACTGCTCTGCCCTTTCCCAAGCGCCTAGAGATGGTTTCGCCGGTCACCGCCAATTGTTCCGGGTAAAAGGGGACTGAGGCCAATATTTGTCGTAGCATATCGGCAATTCTTTCCCAGCCTGACATACCGGGGTCACGATGCCCGGCCAGCCGGTCGGCGCGATGAATTTCCAATAGCGCTTCGATTGCTTCCTGCAAGTCAACCGCGCGTTTGAATTCGCGGGCCCGCCTCCGCAGCCACCGGATGCAGGCCTCACGTTCGGCTGGCGGAAGACGCAGATGATGCCGCACCAACCAGGGAACGCTGCGCCGCCAATACGCAGGAAACCTTAGCCGCGAGGCAATTCCCACAGCAATATGCGCGCCGGTGATTTCATGCCGATGCTCTATCACTTCTCCGTGACTATTGTAGCAGCGGACATCAGGCAATCCTTTTGCAATGTCATGCAACAGCGCCGCCCAGCGCAAAATAGGATGCGGACGGATTTCCGCCACCATCGCCAAGGTGTGTTCCCATACGTCCAAACGATGAAACCGTTCGTTTTGCGCAAGTCCGCGCAGGTGGGCAAGTTCCGGCAAAATGGGGATGCTGGTTTGTCTTGAATCGTCGCGAACCCGGCACATTTCGTTGAAAAGGCCCTGCTCCATCAATACCCTAAGTCCCCTTGGCGCAAACCGGCCGAGCAATGTCTTGTCGATTTCACTGCGAACCCTTTCTACCGATAGCCCGCGCACCCGATACAAGTTAGGCGGAATCGCCGCCAGAGTCACCGGGTCAATCGAAAAGTCAAAGGTTGCAGCAAACCGAGCTGCCCGAAACATCCGCAACGAATCTTCCTGGAACCGCAATAAAGGATCTCCGACGGTGCGAATAATGCCATGTCGCAAGTCTTTCTGCCCATCAAAATAATCGATAATCTGTCCGGTTTCATCCATCGCCATTGCATTGATGCTGAAATCGCGCCGCGCAAGATCATCCTTGAGCGATACGGCAAATGAAACCATCTCGGGGCGATGGCTATCCGCGCCGTAGGTTTCGGTTCGAAACGTCGCCACATCATAGGGGTCTCCCTCAACAACCACAACGACCACGCCAAAGAAAACGCCGGTTTCCACCGTGCGCCAGCCCATGCTTTGCGCCGTCGCGATAATTTCTCGCGTATGGGCCGAAGTCGCAATATCAATATCCTGCGGTGTGACTCCCAACAAATGATCCCTCACCGCGCCGCCGACCACAAAGGCTTCCTGACCGGCTTGCCGCAACGCAGTTAAAATTCGCCTTGCCTTTTCCATGTCAGCCACCCCTATTTGTTTCTCAGTTATTTTTTCGCCATAATGAGCGGTTTTACCTGCGCCAAACAAAATGCTTGCAGATAAAGCTCTCGCTGCAGGATTTTTCGTCGCGGCAGCAAATACTTATTATACAAATCTTTGTGCAGATTGAATCGCCAGTTGCTATTAATTTCCGTGAAGGGAGTCAATTTTATGATTTGCCCGGCATGTTTTATGGAAACATTTAATAACGGAACCTGTTCGTCTTGCGGCTTTGACGAAGCTGCACAACAAAGCCCCTTGCTGCTGCCGCCCGGCACACCGCTGATGAACGGACAATACCTGGTAGGAAAAATCCTCGGCAAGCCCGGCGGTTTTGGCATCACATATCTGGGTTGGGATAGCCAATTGGCAACCTTTGTCGCCATCAAGGAGTATTTGCCGCGCGACGTAGCTGGTCGCCACTTTGACCGACTGACTGTTAGCGCTCACACTGCTGCCGATACAGAGCACTTCCGCTATGGAATGGAACAATTTTTGTTGGAAGCCAGAACTTTAGCTCAATTCGACCATCCTAACGTGGTGCGGGTACGGACATTCTTCCAAGAAAACGGCACTGCGTATTTGGTGATGGATTATTTGCAGGGCAACAGTTTGCATGACCACTTGGCGACCGTCGGTGGCCGGATGTCCGAAAAAATGGCTCTCGACACCATGTTGCCAATCCTGGAAGGCTTGCGTGAAGTCCATGCCAAAGGCTTTCTTCACCGGGATATTAAGCCGCAGAACATCTATATCACGACAAACGGACGACCGATTCTGCTTGATTTCGGCACCGCCAGACAAGCAATGAGCGGCCTGAACCGGGGCATGACGACAATATTAACGCCCGGCTACGCCCCCTGGGAACAATATCACAGACACGGCAAGCAAGGCGCCTGGACCGACATTTATGCCTGCGCCGCTACTTTGTATCATCTGGTAACAGGCTCTGTTCCTCCGGAAGCAGCCGAACGGGTGGCGCAAGATACACTAGTTCCGCCAGCCCAGCTTTCGCCAGGACTCTCACCGCATTTCAATTTCGCCGTCATACAGGCCTTGTCGATCGATCCGGCAAACAGGCCGCAAGATGTCGCAGCCTTCCAATCTGCTCTATCAGGGAAAACAGCTTCTGTTCCTCCGCCCCCCCCTCCGCAAAGTCAGGCAGCCCCGACGCCTTATCCACCGCCGCCGGTTCCGCCTTCTCCCTATACCCAGCAACCGGCTTATTCGGCGACACCGCCAATAAGTTATCAACCAAGCGCTCCGCCCGCTCCTGGCTGGGCGCCGCCACCACCTCCGCCGGCCAATTCCGGTTGGCCACCTGGCCCGCCAGCTCAGCAACCGTATCCGGCAAGCCCCCCCGCCTATCTGCCACCGCAAGCCAAATCCGGCGGCAAAGGCCGTAAACTGCTGATCGGTGTCGCTGCGGCTGTTGTTCTGATCATCGGCGGAATTGCCGTTTCGTACAGCAGCATGAACGGTCATCAGACCATCAGTCATAAAAACGGGACTTATGAAGGCAATGTCAGTTGGGGAACGCCATCCGGCAAAGGAAAACTGACTTACGCCAGTGGTTCGGTTTATGTCGGCGACTTCGCCTCTGGCCAACGGCAAGGCACCGGTGTCTTTCGTACCAACAAAGGAGATGTGTACGAAGGCCAATGGAAAAACGACCGCTTTGACGGCAACGGAAAACTGACTTTAGCTGATGGTTCTCGCTATGAAGGAAGCTTCAAAGAAGGCAAACGGCACGGAACAGGCACGCAAATTTATGCGGACGGACGTCAATACACCGGCGCCTGGATCGACGACAAGAAGAACGGCAATGGCACTTATACCCTAAAGAACGGAAGCAAGTATACCGGCCCGTTTAAAGACGACTTTGCCGAGGGTGAAGGAACCATCGTGAACAGTCGCGGCGACAAATATGTTGGCGGCTTTTTACGCGGTGTAAAAAGCGGTCAGGGCACTTTCACCTTTGCCAACGGCAATGTCTACCAGGGCTCTTTTGCTGACGATCTGCGCAATGGTCAGGGAACGATGCGCTGGACCAGTGGCAGCTATTATAACGGTGAGTGGAAAAATGACAAACGCCATGGCAAAGGAATACAAGCTTTGATGAACAGCGGAGCGGTGATCGCCGAGTATGTCGGGGAGTACCGCGAAGATGTACCATACAGCCCCAACGGTCAGTTCCGCGTCATCCTGAAAAAGGACAACAGGGCCGTTATCGCGTCCTACCGAGACGGCTCCTTCTACTGGTAATATAAAAATTCCCGGTTGCCCTAATGACAACCGGGAATTTTTATGCCTATTATGAGTTTTAAACTATTATTCTGCAATCAATTACGGCAATTGAACGAACATGCCCTTGGCAATCTGATCGATATTTCCATTGGTCACTGTTGCGATTGCGATTTTTTCCCGCACGCTATCGACCCGAATATTGGCTAACGTCGAAAAACTGACATCCAGCACTTCGCCTGTGCTGGGGTCACGCAAAGCTTCAGCTGTACCGACGACAAACTCCATCCCTTCGGTCACCCCTTCGCGGGTACCACGATTGATATAAACATTTCCATCTTTCACCATCACAACATTGCCGCGCCAAGTTACTTTGGGCAGTTGTTCGATCATCCATTGCACACCCTGTTGCACTGCGTTCTCAACGGCTTTTCCCACATTGTCGCTTTTGAATCCACCCGCGCCGGCGCCCCAGCCGCTACCGGAATAGCCAATGAAGCCGCCGGACTTGTTTGACTTGCCTACCACACTTTTGGACGCCAAAATCTGTCCGGTCGAGGTATGCACCATATACATCGTCACATTGACCTGCGAATTGGCGCTCGCGCCGCCCAATGTCACACCGCCGAAGGACACTCCGCCGCCACCGCCGCTGGTATTGTTCTGCACATGCGTAATCGCGCCTTTGACCAGAATCTGAGCCGGTGTCATATTGCCGACACCGGGAGTGATTGCGCCTTGCGCGGTTCTCCCGGATGCTGCCAAGTCCTGTTCGGCCATTGCTTCCTTACGCATGTCGGTTTCCGCTAACACGATAAATTTCCCTGTCTGATTAAGAATATCCGTCATAATGATGCCCCAGCCGTCGCCGAGGTCCCATTGACCGCGATAACCGGCCCGGTTCTCAAATTTGGAAACGGATACCGTATAGCGCAACCCCCCGGTTGCATTTCCGGCAGGCATCGTCGAAGTTGCAGGCGCTGCCATGACCGACAGCGGAGCCAAACTAGCGATCGCCACCATCACCACGGCTACCAATAACGCAATTCTTTTTTTCATTTTCTAAACCATCCTTCCTTATCCAGCTAACTATTTCTACCAAAGCGAGGTGGGTTTGCCCTGTTGATTGGGTATAACCGCTCCCGGAGTAACAGGCGCAGCCGGTGGCGGACAGGCGGCCATCGAACTGTAGGGAAGCGGCTTTTGCACCAACACCATGTAGCACTGCCCCGATTCCGGACAAAATCCGAATGCCGGCATACCCATGTAAGAAGTCATTCCCGGCGAAACGCCTGAAGCGGCTACAGGCAGCATCAACGCGTTCCAATAGGGCGTTCCGTTCGACATCTTTAAATGATAATCCTGCTGTAAAATCGTCTGCATGAAAGAACCCCAGCCATTTCCTGATGCTCCCATCCATACAACGCCGCCGGTAGCAGCAGATACGCCTGAAGTCATGCCAATCATTCCAGCGAGTATGATGCAGACCAATAATAGTTGAATACGTTTAAGCTTTTTTTCGGTCATGGCTTGTCACCCCTTTCATTTACATTGGTTTCGGCGCACATTTCGCGACTACCAAAGCGAACCTTGCTCACGTTTTGGTGGCGCGGGCGTCGTTGGTTTATTCGCCGGCGGTTGCTGACGCACTGCCGGTTGTTGTCGTGGTTGCGCCGGCGGTTCTGCCGGTGGCGGAGTTACCTCTGCAGGCGGTTTGGCCTGTTCGCTTGGCGTGTTGGGAGTCGACGGGGTTGGTCCGGCAGCTGCCGGCGGTTTATTGGCTTCGACCGGTTTTTGCGGCGGTAGCGGTTCAAACGGCTGTTTATCGGTCGGTTTAATTGTCTGGACATCACTCGGCGCCGACTTTGCCGGCGGGGTTGCAATCGGTGCAGTTTTCTTGGCGGGTTCTTCCGTGCCGCTCAAAAAATACCAGCCAGCCGCAGCCACAACCAACAAAATCCCAGCCACAGCCAACCAGGTTCCGGCGGATGACTTTTTTCCAGCGGGCGGGGGTTGTTGCTGCGGATAGTGTTGCGGCGGATACGCCGGTCCTTGCGGTGTATAATGGGGTGGAACGGCAGCGGGCGGCAAAACAGGAGTTGGTTCAGCCGGTCGGACCGCAACCGCCGGCGGAGGAGTTGGCGCAATGACGGGCGGCCCCGCATTTACAGGCAAGGGTGGCGGTGCTGCGGCAGCAGCAAATGTAGCGGCAGGCGGCGGAGCGTTTGCCGAGTCCGCCGTAGCCCGTCCATGCAGGATATCGCGGAAAATGAAGACATCTTGCGGTCGTCCTGCTGCTTCCAGAGACAGCGATTGCATGATGGCTGACTCTAGGCCGGTTGAAACTGTCGGCGCCAGTTGCCTTAGCGGAATCAATTCGTCAGAAGCCACCCGTTCCGGTGCATCCGGGGGCGCATGACCGGTAAGCAAGTAATAGTACGTGGCCGCCAACGCATAGATGTCGGTCCAAGGCCCCTGTTCGCCGCGCCGGTGGTATTGTTCATAGGGGGAAAATCCTGGCGTGAGAACAACCGAAAGACTCCTACTGCGTTCCCCCATCGCTTGGCGGGCCGCGCCAAAATCGAGCAGAATCGGTCGCCCTGTCGATGTGACATAGATGTTCTGCGGCTTAATGTCCCGGTGAAGAAAGCCCTTGGCATGAACCTCCTGCAATCCGTCCAATATGGGCAGCATGATTTCGCCGGCCTGTTGTTCGTTCAGCCGACCGCCCTTCGACGCCAGATACTCGGATAAGTTAACGCCCTGAAGATAATCCATCACCAGATACGCCGTCCCGTTCTGCTCAAAAAAGCTACGGGTACGCACCACGTTCGGATGGTCAAATCTCGCTAATGTGCGGGCCTCCTGCAAAAATTGCTCCAGCCCAAAACGAAACAGACTGGCATCTTCCCTAGAATGCGCCATGACCGAAGCATGATCGGAATCCCGCCCGGCGTAATCGCGCGGCAGGTATTCCTTGACCGCCACCAGCGTGGCCAGGTTGATGTCCCAGCCCAGATAAGTGATGCCGAAACCGCCTGGTTTACCCAATACTTTCCCCACAATGAACTGTCCGTTTAGAACGGTTCGATGCGGCAATACCAAAGGCGTCCGGCGCTCGGATTCATCGTAGCCGCAATAGGGACAAACCGCAACCGCGCCTTTTTCGGCAAAACAACCCGGACATAGCGTCTCCCATGCGTTCATCATCTACACTCCCTCTGCGGTTACCGGAAAGCCTATTTATCAGCTGGCTCTTCCTTGCCTTGATCCCAGTTGAATCGGTCGCCGCACAAAGCGACGAACATCAGTTGGGTCTCCCCCAATTCAATAATATCATAAGATTTGATATCTGAGGCCTGAACCACTTCATCTCCGTTGAGATAAACCAGACCGCGTCCGTCGCCGGGACGGATGCTAAAAGTGCGTTTGCGCGGCTCGTAAACAAGAAAGGCATGGTTTTCGCGTGAAACCGTGTCGTCGCCGGCAATTTGCACATCCATTGCTTCGGACCGCCCAATCCCGTTGCGCCCGCTGCGAATCCGGTAATCTCGGCCGCGCGACGGTCCTTTTACACAAATCAGCCAACCAACGACCGGGTCAATCCCGACCTTCTTCATATCTACAGCTACAGTTCTGCCTTCTTCCGCACCTTTTTTGACGCCAATCGGCGGCGGACCGGCCGGTCGCAAAGGCACCGTCGGCCCTACAACCGGAGGAGGATTATCGCGTAGCGGCCTGGTTGCGCCAACCGGTGCAGGCCCGCCAACCATTGGCGGCGGAGCCATCGGCGGTTGCGCCTCCGTTGCGCCGGGACCTCCGGCAGGCATGCTGCCGCAGTAAGGACAGACATTATGTCGGGACGGGTCATAGAAATGGCCTTGTTGGCAACGAATCAGCGCCATGGTTTTATTCCCCTTTCATGTAAGCATCTCCGGTAATTCCGGGTGTCAGCAGTCTATTCCTTGGTGCCCAACTATTGAGCCTTAGGTTTATTTGCACCCTGTGCGTCCTTTTTCTCCGCCGGCTTCTCCGATGACTTCAAAGGTTTCTCCACAGATTTTTCAGTTGACTTTGGTTCCGCCTTGTCAGACATACTTTCTGTCACCGGCCCGGTCGCGCTGTTTTCAAAATAGTAACGCCCGCCCCAGAAAGCTGCCACCGCCAGTACCAGCAGAAGCAAGCCGACTTTAAGAACGGTTCCGGCAGTCTTTTTTTTCTGGCGCGGTTTTTCAGCCACAGTTGCGCCTGGTTCCGCCTTGCGCAGTTGCGTTTCCGCCAATGGCGGCGGAGGCGGCAAATCATAGCCCAGAATGGCAACGGTAATATTGTCCTGATAGGGATGTTGCCGTTTGAGGGTTGCTTCAATTAAGTCTTCAGCTGCATGTTGCGGTGTCTGAACCATCAGCAAAGCGATTTCTGTTTCGTCCAAGAAACCAAACAGTCCGTCACTCGCCAGCAGGATTTTGTCACCAGACTGCAAAGCCAGCGGTTTGTCTGTCGGCGAATCGTACTCGTCTACCTCTTCCTTGCCAAGATAACTGGTCAATGCGGCGCGGGAAGGATGGGCGGCAGCTTCACTGCGACTGATCTCTCCATTTTCGGCCATACGGTCGAGCACCCGACCGTAGTTGAAATCCGTCGTCAGTTGCCGTAACGCACCGTCACGGAATAAATAGATTCGACTATCTCCAGCGGCGATACGGTAGAGCATTCCCTCGTGGATGACAACCGCGACCAAGGTGGTACCGGCTTCGCCTTCCACGCCGACTTCCGCCGCTTTTCGGTTGACCGCCCGATTGGCTGCATGTAGCCCGCGTACCATGACCGCGCCGATTTTTTCTTGCTTTTCTTTGGCTGCATAGGAGGCAAGAAAGGTCCGAACGGCGATAGCGCTAGCTTCCCGCCCCATTGCCATTCCGCCCATTCCATCGGCAACAATCGCCAACACACCGGCATGTTCAACAAATTCCGCATCATCAAACGCCGAAAAACCAAAGGCATCCTGCTGTTCGCTGCGAGCACCCACATGTTGAGCATTGCCGGGGGTCACCGCCGGCAATTTGGTTTTCTCATTCGTCATCTACTCATACTCCCGGGAATCGAACTGCGATGGCGGTGTAATTGTCGTGTTCCGGTTCAGCACGTTCCAACACCCTTCGTTCCAGCAGCGCCAGATACTCTGTTGCCGAAGCCGCCCTTGCCCAATCCGCTTCCAGTTCCGGTTCCAAAACATAGGTCCAGATCCCGTCGCTGCATAGCAGCGCCGCATCACCAGGCTGCCATGTCAAAGGCTCCGAAAGTACCGATGTTTTCAACGTTCCTGGTTGCCCTACCGCCCGGGTCAGTCGATTTTGATCCTCATGCCCCCGAATTTTCAACGGGTCCAACTTTCCTGCATCAACCAGCATTTGCGGCACACTATGGTCTTTTGTTTGGTGGATAATTTTTCCCCGGCGAAACCAATAAAGCCTTGAATCGCCGACATGTCCCCAAACGACTTGCTTTTCTGCGCAGACTGCAACGACCAAGGTGGTCCGCATTGCCGACAACTCATACTCTGCGGCAGCTTTGACCCGAATGGCCTGATGTGCGGTTTGCAAGCAAGACTCAATAAACGCTGATGAAACCTCGGCTTCCTGACGAAATCTCGACAAAACCGAATCCACGGCCATGCGGGAGGCGGTTTCACCGCCCGCATGACCGCCTAGTCCATCAGCAACGACCCAACAGCCTTTAGTTTGATTCGCCTCGTAACCAAACGAGTCCTGATTGCTTCTGCGCCCACCCGTCTGGGATAGGAAGGCAGTATCGAACATCATCGTCAATCCGCACGCAATTCGAACAAATGCGTCGGATCACTCAGGTAGAATCTTTCGCCGGACCGCAACCGCGCTTGTCCGTTAATTTTCTGTCCGTTCACGAAGAACGTTCCGTTCGTGGACCTGTCCTCAACTGTGAACGACTGGCTGGCGGCATCATAGGTCACGATGCAGTGCACCCGACTGATTTCGCTCATTTCCGAAGGAAATACCAGCTGAGCCTGTTGCGGGTCACGCCCGATCAACATCGGTCTGCCGGACGCGATTTCAATCGTCTTGCCAGCGAAAAATCCGCTTACGCCACTAATCGTCGTTCGTTTCACTGCAGCGGCAACTGTAGGTTTTGGCGCAGCCGGCGGCGCTCCCTGGGGAATCTGTTGCGGCGGCATCTGCGGTTGCATGTGAGGTTGCATCGGCATTTGCATCTGGGGCGGGCTCTTTTTCCGCGACATCATATAGCCGATGATACCGATTAGAATCAATACTACCGCTCCGCCACCCAGCACCATCGGATTTTGATAGAAGGGCTCGGGGGGAGGCGGAGGAGGCGGTGTTGCCGGTTTCGTGTCCGTAGCCGGCGGCGGAGTCACCGGTTGCTCCTTGGTACCTGAGATCGAACCGGCCGCAGGCGCACGCTCGGCAACCGCATTGGTGCGCTTGATTACTTCCATGATTTCATCGGAATCGACAGCATAGTTGAGTGAAGATGATCTGCCTTTCAGCGTGGACATCCCGATCACATGACCCCGGCTATTGAATACCGGACCGCCGGAGTTGCCGGGATTGATGTCAGCTGTAATCTGAACCATATGGGCGCCGCCGCCCAAACGCAACTTTTGCACTACTTGCCCCGGCGTCGGGGTAGCCGGTGCGTTCAGCCAGTCTTCATCAACCCGGTCGCTGGTCCCGGGGAATCCGACGGCGATCACCTGTTCCGCCGCTTTGATATCTTCCCGGCGCACCAGTTTCACACTGGGTTTGGCCAACTTCTGATCGACCGATAAGACGGCGATATCATTTGCCTGCGATGTAGCGCGAATCTCCAGCGCGCGCAATAAGTCACGACCGCGACCTAACGCCACCCAAGCTTGCGCTCCCTGTTTTTCGACCGCTTCAATGACGTGATAGTTTGTCACGATGTGTTTTCCGTCATCAATGACAAACCCGCTACCTTTGCCCAGCAGGCGGCCACCCTGTGTAATCAGCACCCGGACCGAGCTGTTCTTCATTGTTTCGATGTCCGCGTCGGTTGCCGCAGCGACTACCGGCATAACGGCGGTTACCGACAATACCATGAACGTCAGAATGATTGCCAGACATTTTTTCACCGATCGTTGCATTGTCCCTGGACTTTGGTTCAACATTTTTACCACCTTCCCAATCATTAGTCGATTCCCTGCCGGATTTCGCTAGAGGAGCACGAGAGACTACGCGGACATATTGCGGCGTGACAGTTTTTTGTTCAAGAGGAAGGAAATGAAATTCTCATTGCGGTGTGACCCAATTGCAGGATATCTTGTTCTTCAATCCGCTGACGTTCAGTGAGAACAACCCCGTTTAAACAAGTACCGCCTGGCGACGCCAAGTCCTGCACATATAAGAGTCCGGTTTCAAAAACGATTTCGCAGTGGGCAGCGGCAATTTCATCATCCTGTTCAATCACCAAATGGCTGACGCGGGGGTCACTGCCAATAATCACCCGATCAACAATCTCCAAATCAAACGGCTCAGGTTGTGTCCCAGCCTCCACACGCGAAAACCGAACCAAAACCCCAGGTTGCCGGCTGGGTTGCACCGCCGGCGGAGCAGGTTCCGGCGCCACCGGGGCCGGTTTGGCCGGCGAATTTGAGCGGCGTCGCAACAGCATTATCCCTCCGACGCACAAAATGGCGACCAGGCCCGCCGCAATCCACAGCCACTGATTTCCACCTGACGAAGAATCTTTGCCAGCGACCTTTCCTCCCGGAGCGGTTGGTGCGTCCGTTTGCTTTGCCGGTGCTGCCACTATCGCGCCACCCGCTGGAATCGTCAGGTCCAGTTTTTCGGTCCAGACCTTATTCGCGGCCGAAAGCGTCAGCGAAACCGGAAAAACCGCGCCTTCCGAGCGAAGATTCGTCGCCTCCGCTTCAATCACAAATGCGCTGCGAATTGCCCGGGAAATAGCAAAATAAATACCCCGCCATTCGCCGCCGCGACCATCGTAGTAGCGACCGCCCGATAGGCGGGAAAAAGTCTTCATCACGCCAATGGCGCTTTCTTCTTCGGCAGACGGCTTGCCTGGCACAAAACCAATCAGATATAACGGAACCGGATCGGCTTTCAACCGTTCCGCGATATCCCCTTTGCTAACACCGCCAGTCAGGTCGTTTACCCCGTCAGTCAACGTGATGACGACCCGGCGACTGGGAATATCCGCGCCGCCGTTTCTGGCAATCGCAATCGCTTTGTCGATCCCGCTATAAAAGGCAGTTTCGTCATCTGTCGGCGACAAAGCGGCGATATGGTCCTTGATCTTGCTGCGATTTGCAGTATAATCCTGAATAACTTTGACTCCTTGGCCAAAAGTTGCCAGTGCTACCCGGTCTGATTCCGCCATCGAATCGACAAAAGCAGCAAGTGTACTTTTCATCAGCGAAAACTGCGCCGGTGACAAGGACTTGGAAACATCAACAAGCAACACAAATCCAACGCCTTCTTTGGCGTCTTCGAACGGAGTCACGCGGGTCACTTTAGCAGTTGTCCCGCCGACCATCGCCTTAAAATCTTCCAGTTTCAATCCTTTAGCCGGCACATCGCCGCTACCGATAATATCGGCGTATAACTTGACCACCGGCAATGCCGCAGTTCCCTGAACCAGTCTGAAATCATAGACTGTCGGCGGCGCGGCAGAAGCCGCCGGGGAATACTGCACCCACAATAATGACAGGACTGACAAAAAAACTAACCAATGGCAACTTCGACGCCATTCCCTCATCGTAGCAACATCCTCCGCAACACCATCGTCACTATGGTTACTGCTCTTGTTTTTGTAATAATTAGCCATCCATCGGCGAATTCCTGTCAGTCGGCCCGCTTTTTATCATCAAATATTTTTCATCTCATTCCATATTAATAATTGTACCGCACGCTCAAGCAAAATTATACACTTTTGCTTGACACAACGAATTTTCACTGCGATAATGTATACATAATCCTCACAATTCGTGAGGAAAATTTATCTTACTACGGCGATGACTGGGACTAAAGTTTCGGTTAGAAGCACTTCAGAGAGCCGGTGTTGGCTGCGAACCGGCGTGCTTTCCGCAAACGAAAACTCACCCACGAGCTCTGCCTCTGATAAGGATGCGGCGTATCCGGGCGTTAACCGGTAAAAGTCATAATGTAGGGTGGTACCGCGAATATCCGCCCCTATGGTCTTAACCGACCATAGGGGCGGTTTTTTTTATATCTTGCCAACAAAATACCAGGAAAGAAGGAGGAAAACAACATGGGAAACCGGCGCATCCAATTTTTTGACACCACCCTTCGCGATGGCGAACAAAGCCCCGGCATCTGTCTGGGAATCGAAGAGAAGGTTGAAATCGGCCTATCCCTGGCGCGTCTCAAAGTAGACGTAATCGAAGCCGGATTCCCCGCAGCTTCTCCCGGCGACCTCGCGGCAGTCCAGGCGGTGGCGGCCAGGGTAAAAGGACCGGCAATTGCCGGCTTGGCCCGGGCCAACCGAAAAGACATCGATCTGGCCTGGGAAGGCGTCCGCAAAGCGGAACGACCGCGCATTCATACGTTCATCGCAACCAGCGACATCCATTTGGAGTACAAGCTGAAAATGAGCCGGGCCGAGGTGTTGGAGGCGGCTGTAGCCGCTGTCCGTTACGCCCGCAGCCTCACACCGGATGTCGAGTTTTCCGCCGAGGACGCTTCGCGCAGCGACTGGGCCTTTCTGACGGAGATCTTTGGCGCGGTGATTCGTGAAGGCGCCAGTGTAATCAACGTGCCTGACACGGTTGGTTATGCCATGCCGGATGAATTTGCCCGACTGATTACGCATCTGAGAAACAATACGCCGGATATCGAAAAAGCAATCATCAGCGTACATTGCCATGACGATCTCGGCATGGCGGCAGCCAACTCGATCGCCGCGGTAATGGCCGGCGCAGGACAAGTCGAATGCACCATCAACGGCATCGGCGAGCGTGCCGGCAACGCAGCGCTCGAAGAAATCGCCATGGCGCTGGCAACCCGTCGCGAACACTTCGGTGTAGAAATCGGCTTGGATACCCGGCAAATTTATCGAGCTTCACGATTGGTGCAAAACCTGACCGGCTTCAACCCGCCGCCGAACAAAGCGGTGATCGGCGACAACGCCTTTGCCCATGAGTCAGGCATCCACCAGCACGGAATTCTTAACAACTCATTGACCTATGAAATAATGAACCCGGAAAGCGTTGGCGTTCCCCGCAATTCATTGGTGCTTGGCAAACACTCCGGCCGCCACGCGTTCGAGGACCGGTTACGGGCTCTAGGCCATGAACTGCCTGCAGCCAAAGTCAACGAACTGTTCGCCCAGTTCAAAGAACTGGCAGATAAGAAAAAAACCGTATTCGACCGGGACATCGAGGCGTTGGTCGAGCAGAAACCCGTCGCCGGCCCCGAACATTATCAGCTCATCGGCCACCATGTCGTAAGCGGCACGCAGGGCCCGGCCATGGCTTCAGTCCGAATTTCCAGCGCTGGTCTGAAAACCCCGCTGTCACAGGCGGCAGTCGGCGATGGACCGGTGGATGCCATCTTCAACGCCATTGAAACTGCGGTCGGTTTTTCCGTGACGCTAAAAGATTACCAGCTAAAGGCTGTGACTTCAGGGCAGGACGCGCTCGGCGAGGCAACTGTCTGGTTGGAACGGGACAAGCAGATCTTCATTGGCCGCGGACTAAGCACCGACGTGGTGGAAGCCAGCGCCAGAGCCTTTGTCAATGCAGTAAACAAAATGACGGCGGTCTGCGGACTGCCTTCAGAAAACCAGGTAGCAGGAGGGATATAAACGCAATGGGAATGACCATGACCGAAAAGATCCTCGCGGCCCACGCAGGCTGCGAAAAAGTCGAGCCGGGACAGTTGATCCGAGCCAAAACCGACTTTCTGCTGGCCAATGACATCACCGGCCCGCAGGCGATACCTGAATTCGAAAAAATCGGCAGGCCGGTGTTCGATCCCGACAAAATCGCTCTGATTCCCGACCACTTCGTCCCCAACAAAGACATCAAATCGGCTGAACAGGCCAAAGCACTGCGTGAGTTTGCCCGCAAGCATAAAATCACGCACTATGTCGAGGCCGGACGGATGGGGATTGAACACGTGCTGCTGCCGGAAATGGGCTGGGTGCGCCCCGGCGAAGTGATTATCGGCGCCGACTCGCACACCTGCACTTATGGCGCAATCGGCGCATTTGCAACAGGCGTCGGCGGCACCGACCTCGGCGCTGCGATGGCCACCGGCGACACCTGGTTCAAAGTGCCTTCCAGCATCAAGGTTGTGCTTACCGGCGCATTGCCGGAGTGGGTCTGCGGCAAAGATGTCATTCTCAGCCTGATCGGCAAAATCGGCGTCGATGGCGCCCGTTACCAGGCGCTCGAATTCACCGGGCCGGGTGTGGCAAATTTGTCAATGACCGACCGCTTCACGATTTCCAACATGGCAATCGAAGCCGGCGCCAAAAACGGCATCTTCCCGGTGGATGAAAAGACGGTCGAATATCTGAAGGCGCGGACCAATCATCCTTATACCGTCTACACCGCGGATGCAGATGCCGTATATGAACGAGAAATCCATATCGACTTGGGCAAGTTGTCACCGGTTGTCGCGTTGCCGCATCTGCCGGAAAATGTGAAACCGGTTGCCGAGTTGCCGGAAATAAAAATTGATCAGGTCGTAATCGGTTCTTGCACCAACGGTCGCATCGACGATCTGGAACAGGCCGCCAAAATTATCGCCGGGCGTAAAATTCACCCGGATGTCCGGGCTATCATCATCCCCGGCACCCAGGAAGTCTATATGGAAGCGATGAAGCAGGGCTATATCGCTCAGTTCATAGCCGCCGGAGCGATCGTCAGCACGCCGACCTGCGGCCCCTGCCTCGGCGGTTACATGGGAATTCTCGCTGCCGGCGAGCGCTGCGTCTCTACGACCAATCGCAATTTCCGCGGCCGCATGGGCCATGTGGATAGTGAAGTATACCTTGCCGGCCCGGCAGTCGCCGCAGCCAGCGCAATTCTCGGCCGCATCGCCGAGCCAAAGGAGGTTCTCGCATGAAATTCACCGGAAAAGTCTGGCGTTACGGCGACAACATAGATACCGACGTGATCATTCCCGCCCGTTACCTGAACACATCCAATCCGCAGGAACTCGCCCTGCACTGCATGGAAGACATTGACAAGTCCTTCGTTACAGGTGTGAAAGCTGGCGATATCATGGTAGCCGACAACAATTTCGGTTGCGGATCGTCGCGCGAACATGCGCCTGTCGCAATCAAGGCCAGCGGCATCACCTGCGTAATTGCAGCCACCTTTGCCCGGATATTCTACCGCAACGCGATCAACATCGGATTGCCGCTGCTGGAAGTTGGCGATGATGTGAAAAAGATCAAGGCGGGCGATGTCCTGTCGGTTGACCTGGAAAGCGGCGAAATCGTCAATACCACCAGCGGCGAGACAATCAAGGCCACCCCGCTGCCTGGCTTTATTCAGGATATTGCCAAGGCTGGGGGCTTGATCAACTACGTGAAAGGATCGGCGCAATGATGCAGGAAAAAAACATCGTTGTGATTCCCGGCGATGGAATCGGACCGGAAGTCACCTCGGCAGCTTTAACCATCCTTCATGCCGCAGCCGGGCGCACCGGCATGAAGTGCAACTGTGCAACCCACCTCGCCGGCGGTGCAGCGATTGACGTGCATGGAATTCCTCTACCGCCAGAAACCGTCGCAGCGGCCCGCGCAGCTGACGCCGTGCTGCTTGGCGCGGTCGGCGGACCCAAGTGGGACTCCGTTGCCCCGGAAATCCGGCCGGAAAAAGCTATCCTTGGCTTGCGCAAGGAACTTGGGCTATTCGCCAATCTGCGTCCGGTCAAAGTCACTGCCGCCATGTCGGATTATTCTCCGTTGAAACCTGAACGGGTCTCTGGTGTAGACATTTTAATCCTGCGCGAACTGACCGGCGGCATCTATTTTGGCAAACGCTGCGAGTCGGAAATGATCGATGGCGTGGAACACGCCTGGGATACAGAACAATACAGCGTTCCTGAAGTGGAGCGGATTGTCCGCATGGCATTTCAGGCTGCTGCAGGCCGGCGCGGCAAAGTGACCTCTGTCGACAAGGCTAACGTGCTTGCCTCTTCCCGGCTCTGGCGACGCACCGCCGGCAAAATCGCGCCTGAGTACCCGGCAATTCAGTTGGAAAACATGTATGTTGACAACTGCGCCATGCAGCTGGTCATGGCGCCGAAGGCGCTTGATGTGGTTGTCACCGGCAATCTGTTCGGCGATATTCTCACCGATGAAGCCGCCGTCATTACCGGATCGATCGGCATGCTGCCCTCCGCCAGTCTCGGTAGCGGCACCGGTCTGTACGAACCAATTCATGGCTCGGCACCCGATATCGCCGGCAAGCAGATTGCCAATCCGCTCGGCACGATCCTTTCGGTCGCCATGATGTTCCGCCATTCTTTGGCGAACGAAGCGGCTGCCGTGCTGATTGAGAAAGCCGTTGAAAAAGTGCTGGCTGCCGGTTATCGTACCGGCGACATGATGCAAGACGGCCTGACTCGCTGCTCGACGAATGAAATGGCGGAGAAAGTGCTGGCCGAGCTTCAGTGAGGAAGGAGTGATCGATCATCTATAACCCGCAAGCCTCAGTATTGCGACGACTACTGTCCGGTCCCGATTTTTTGGTGCTGCCGGGGGTATATGACGCATTAACAGCCAAAATCGCCGAACGTGTCGGATTTCAATGTCTCGTCATGGGCGGTTACAGCATTGCCGCCTCACGACTCGGTCAGCCGGATGTCGGCTACCTGACCATGACCGAGATGGCGCAAGCTGTCAAAACCATCTGCGATGCTTCGCCGCTTCCCCTGTTCGCCGACGGCGACACCGGTTACGGAAATGCACTAAGCGTTCAGCGCACTGTGATTGAATATGAAAAAGCCGGCGCCGCTGCGATATTGTTCGAAGATCAGGTCTGGCCGAAACGCTGCGGACACATGCAGGGCAAGGAAGTCATCTCATCTGATGAACATGCGATGAAGATCCGAGCTGCCAAAGATGCCTGCAGCAATCCGGATACGGTCATCATTGCCCGAACCGACTCGCGCGCCGTTTTGGGACTTGACGAGGCGATCCGGCGCGGTCATCAGTATTTTGACGCTGGTGCGGATGCCTTGTTCATCGAAGCGCCGCAGGATGAAAATGAACTGGCTGCCATCGGCAAGGCTTTTCCCGGAAAAATCCTGCTCGCTAACATGATCGAAGGCGGCAAAACACCGATTCTTACGCCCGAGCAATTGCAGAACCTCGGTTATAAAGCCGTTTTCTGGCCATGCACGGCGCTGTATGCGGTATTGAAATCGCTGGAAGAGGTGTTTTCGGAATTGCATCGCACAGGAACCACCACCGGGGTTGGCGACCGTCTTCACTCTTTCTCCCATTTCAATCAGTTGATCGGCTTAAGTAACTACGCCTCTCTAGAAAAGAAATATGGCATCAACAAAAAAAACGAGGAGGTTTCCCCATGAAAAAACGCAGTTTCACCCGTTGGTTTGTTCCGGCACTCGCCGCCATCTTCTTGCTCGCCTTTGTCGCTGGTTGCGGCGGCGGCGCAAAACCAGCTGCGCCGGCAACTCCGGCCGCCGCGGAGAAAGTCACTCTGAAATTCGCTCACAATCTGCCGATTACCAACCACATGGCCCGCGGCATGGACAACTTCGCCAAAAAAGTCAGCGAAAAATCCAAAGGTTCCGTCACCGTGCAAATTTATCCGTCCGGTCAGCTCTATAATGATAAAAGCATGAATGAGGCGCTGATGTCCGGCGGTATCGACATCGGACTCAACTCCACCGCAATGTGGGCTTCGGTCATCCCGGTCATGGAGATTTTTGATGTCCCGTTCCTGTTCCCCAGCTATGAAAAAGTCGCCAAGGCTCTTGAAGGCGGCGTTGGTGAAAAACTGGCCGCCGAAATGGAGAAAAAAGGCGTCAAACCGCTCATCTGGGTTGACTATGGTTTTGTCCAATTCGCCAACAACAAACGCCCGCTGACCAAGCCGGAAGACTTCAAAGGCCTCAAACTCCGCGGTTATGGCGAGCTGCCTTCCGAAACGATCAAAGCGCTCGGCGCAGCGCCGGTCACCATGGGCGCGGGCGAAGTTTACATGGCGTTGCAACGCAACACGATTGACGGTCAGACTTCCGGCACAACAGCCATGATGGACCGTAAAATGTATGAAGTCAGCAAATACCTGACCATCACCAATCACGCTTTCCCCGAGTTCATCGCCAGCATGAATCTGAAGTCCTGGAACAAGCTTTCCGCCGATCAGAAGAAAGCAGTGCAGGAAGCAGCCAAGGAAGTGGAAAAAGAAATCCGCGCCCAAGTAAAGAACGAAGAGGATAAGGCATTGAAAGGCCTCAAGGAAAAAGGCATGCAGGTCCATGTCGTTCCCGAAAACGAGATTGCTGCCTGGCAAAAAGCTACTGAATCTGTGCATGCCCTGTTCATCAAGCGCACTGGCGAAGTCGGCAAACAAATGGTCGAGTTCTGCAAAAACCTGAAGTAGGCGGTGGTTTAAATTAGAACATTCATTGTCAGGCTGGCCGCCTGGGCCAGTCGTGTCAGTGGCGTAATCGCGGGGATTTGCATCCTCGCGACCGCCATTATTGTTGCTTATGAAGTGGTGTTGCGCTTTGTCTTCAATGCTCCGACCGAATGGGTCAACGAAACCTCGGTCTATCTGGTCATGGTCAGTGCCTTTCTCGGTTTTGCCCCAGCGCTGGCTTCCGGCAAACACATCAGTGTCGACCTGGTTGTCAGTAACTTGTCTCCGACGGCAACCAAGGCGCTCAAGCTACTTGTCTCCTTGTTGGGCCTGCTGTTCAGCCTGGTTTTTCTCTATACCAGCACTGAAATGGTCCTCAACTCCTACCAGTTGAATATGCTTTCGGTAAGCACCCTGCGCGTTCCGCTGTATCTGCCGCAGATGGCGCTACCGGTCGGCTTTGCATTGCTTTCATTGCAATTCATCGCCAACCTGCTGGATCCTGAGTCTGCAGCTGCAGAGAAGGGAGGCCACTGATGCTTACGATTGTCGGCTCCCTGTTCTTTCTGTTGCTTATCGGGCTGCCTGTCGCATTCAGCCTCGGTCTGACCGGCATGGCAGGGTTCGCCGTGTTAATGGGCCCCCAGTCGCTGACGCAGATTCCGATTATCGCCTATAAAACGCTGGATGACTTCGTGCTGTCCTCCATCCCGCTCTATATCCTGCTCAGTCAAATCCTGCTTACCGGCAGAGTCGGCAATGATTTGTACGAAGTCGCCAGCAAATGGGTCCGCCACTTGCCGGCCGGCCTCGGTATTGCCACCGTGCTCGCCTGCGCCGCGTTTGCGGCGATTTCCGGTTCCAGCGTCGCCACCGCAGTCACAATCGGCATGGTGGCGATTCCCGAGATGGTTTCGCGCGGTTACCCAAAAGAGCTTGTGCTCGGATTGGTTGCCGGCGGCGGTACACTAGGCATCCTGATCCCGCCGAGCATCCCGATGATCCTGTTCGGGGCCATCACCAGCGAATCAGTCGGGGAGCTGTTTATGGCCGGCGTAGTGCCGGGGATTCTGTTGACCGGACTGTTCATCCTATATGTGGTTTTGTTCGTCTCAAAAAAAGTTCCGTCGCAAGATCCTGCAACCTGGGCCGAACGGATCGCAGCACTGCGGCACTCCAGTTGGGGACTGTTCCTGCCGGTGCTGATTATCGGCGGCATTTACGCCGGAATTTTCACGCCGACGGAAGCTGCCGCGGTCGGCACAATATACAGTTTGTTCATCACATTCTTCGTCTATCGTACGCTGACTTTGCGCGACTTGCCAAGCATCCTGGTCGAAACAGCCAAAAGTAACGCCATGGTGCTGGCCATCGTCATCGGCGCCATGCAGTACGGTTTTATCCTGACCATCATGCAGATTCCCCAGCAACTCACCGAGCTGGTGACAGGAATGGCTGTCAGTCGCTGGGTCGTGTTCCTGGCCATCAATGCACTGCTGTTGTTCCTTGGTTGTGTCCTTGAATCGATCTCCATCATTTTGATTACGGTTCCACTGCTTTATCCCTTGATTTTAAAACTCGGCTTCGATCCGATCTGGTTTGCCGTGATCATGGTGATCAATCTTGAATTGGCACTTATTACGCCGCCTGTCGGTATGAATCTGTTCGTAATCCAGGGGATTTCGCCGGGAACCCGAATGACGGAAATTCTGCGCGGCGTGCTGCCTTTTGCCCTACTGATGGTGCTCACGATCGCCATCGTTGCCTGGCAACCCGACCTGGCGACCTGGTTGCCGAATTACCTGAAGAAGTAGCTTAACTCAAAATATCAATAACAATCTTATTAGGAAAAAATGACGTCTTCGATTCAATCGAAGACGTCATTTTTTCCTAATCTACTCTTTCCCGTCCGCCTGCCGCAATGCCGCATGCAGTTCCGTCAGGCCGCCCATCACAAAATCAGGTTTAATCGGTGCACTCTCGATATCTGCCCGTTTGGCCTCGCCTGAAAGAACCAATATCGAAGTTACACCGGCATTATGCCCCATCACGATATCAGTGTAAAGCCGGTCACCGACCATCGCAACCTGCGATCGCGCCACCGGCTTCTTGCGAAACATCGCATCGATGATTTGGCGGTTTGGTTTGCCGATCACCTGGGGAGTCACTCCTGTCGACGCCGTAATCAGGGCGATCATTGCGCCGCAGTCGGGAATGTAGCCGGTTTCGGTCGGGCAGTTGAAGTCGGGGTGCGTGGCAATGAAAGGCACTCCGGTGCGAATCAGATCGCAGGCCCGTACCAGCTTGTCGTAAGTCAGGGTCATGTCAAAGCCAAGCACCACATAATCAGGCTTTTCATCAGTCAATATAAAACCATGTACGGCAAATTCCTGTTCCAAGTCCGGCGTGCCGAGCAAGTAAACCCGTGCGGACGGCTTGAGTCCACCCAAGTATAGAGCAGTCGCCTCGCCGGAGGTCAGCACTTCATCCGGCTTGGCCGGCCATCCGAAGCGGGTCAGTTTTTCTGCGTAATAATTTGCATTACGCGATGAATTATTGGTCAGAAACAGATGATCTCTTCCCGTTTCGCCCAGATAGCGCAAAAAATCAAGGGAACCGGGCAACAGCCGGCTCCCCAGATAAACAGTGCCATCCATGTCCAGCAAAAACAGCCGAATGTCAGCCAACGAACTCATTTCGGGAACGCCATCACATGACCGAAGCTTAGAAAGACATCTTCCCCGTCGCTATATTCGGCAAATGCGGCACCGCGGTCAATCACCCGCAACTCTGTATCGCCAACCAATACCCGACAGTCTGTAGAATCGCCAAGGTAAAATTTGTTAACCAGCTTGCCGCGCAAGTAACCATCGGTTTTGGAAATACGAATATGCTCCGGTCGAACGGCAACCCGCGCCGGTCCTTCAAAAGAAACATTCGCCGGAATCCCGCAGCCAAGCGCCTTGAATTGGATTTGCCCCGCAGCGGCTTCCCCTTCCAGAAAGTTGACCAGGCCGATAAAGTCGGCCACGATCGGATTGGCAGGGTGCTCATAAACGCGAATCGGTTCATCAACCTGTTGAATGACCCCTTTATGCATGACAATGATCCGGTCGGACATTGCCATCGCTTCTGCCTGGTCATGCGTAACATAAACCACGGTGATGCCGAGTTTTTTCTGCAATTCCTTAATTTCAAACCGCATGCTTTCCCGCAGTTTGGCGTCAAGGTTTGACAACGGTTCGTCCAGCAGCAGCAGTCCCGGTTCCGCAACCAAGGCCCGCGCCAATGCAACTCGTTGCTGTTGTCCCCCTGACAGCTGATTGGGGAAACGCGCCGCATATTCCGCCAGATGGACCAGATCCAGCGCCTGTTCCGTCCGCTCTTTCAGCTTGTCTGCCGGCACTTTCTGGATTTTGAGCGGATATGCCACATTATCAAATACATTCATGTGCGGCCAGACGGCGTAGGATTGGAAAACCATACCGATATGGCGTTTTTCCGGCGGCACAAAGATCCCGGCGTCCGATTTGCTGACGATCTGGTCGCCGATAGCGATTTCGCCTTCGGTCGCCCGCTCAAAGCCGGCAATCATCCGCAACATTGTCGTCTTGCCACAGCCGGATGGTCCTAGAATCGAAACAAACTCGCCATCCTTGATCAAAGCATTGAAATTGTTTACTGCAAAAACATCGCCGAATTTCTTGGTTACGGAAGTGATTTTTACATCTGCCACAATCCTGGCTCCTTTCAGGTCAAATCCCGATCTGGCCGCGTGAGACCTTGCGCAGAGCGAGGTTTCCGACCAGAACGATCAATAGAATGATTACGGCCAACACCGATGCGTCCTGCGGATCGGCATAGGTTTGGAGTTCGTACAGCAATACGCCGATGGTTTTGGTCTGTGAACCGTAGAGGATGATCGACATTGTCAGTTCATAAAACGACGGCATGAAGACAAGGAACCAGCCTGCCACAACCGAAGGCCGGATCAGCGGCCACATGATGTCACGCAGCGACTGCAACCAACTAGCGCCGGAATTTAACGCAGCTTCTTCCAACGATGGGTGAACTTGGCTGAGCGAAGCGGAAATCGTGCGGACTGACATCGTCAGGTATTTGACAATATAGCCCACCACCAGAATCGTCATCGTTGAATACAAGTTCAGGCCAAAATTGCCTGAAAAAGTAATAATCAGCGCCAGCGCAATAACAATACCCGGTGTGGCGCCGCCAAGCGTCGCCAGTGCGTCGGGAATCTTGCGGCCCTTCGCTTTGGTTTTCATCAACAGATATGCGATGAATATGCCGATGATAGTGGCGATGGTCGCCGCAGCTATCGCCAGGATGAAGCTGTTCATCAACGGCTCAGTGTACTGGGTGTTTTCCAGCGCCGCTTTCCAGGTCGCCAGCGTCAGATTGTCCCAGGTCACCGGCCTTGACATTGATTTGATCAATGACGTTACCAGTACGGAACCGATCGGCAGGAAAACCGAAATCGCGCCATAACCCATCACGATCGAAAACGCAGGCCATTTCCATTTGCCGAGTTCGACCAGATTGGGGCGGGTGCTCTTGCCGCCGATTGTTACATATTCTTTCTTGCCCAGGCCAAACATCGACAGGTACAACAGCCCATTGGCCGCCAACATCAAAGATACCGCCAGCGCGGTCGCTTCCTGGATGCCTTTGGTGTCACCCATGTAGATGTAGGTCACGATACGGGTCGTCAACACTTCGATATTTGCCGGCATACCGACAATCGAAGGTGTGCCGAAAGCCGAAGCGACCCCGATAAACACCAGGATGCCCCCGGCCAGGATGCTCGGATACATCAGTGGGATCGTTACATTCCATAGCGTCCGCAGCGGAGATGCCCCGGAGACGCGAGAAGCCTCTTCCAGCGTCGGATCCATCTTTTCCATGGCCCGGGAAATCGTGATAAAAGCAAACGGCGCATAGAACAGCGTCAAACACCAGACCATGCCGGTCATCGAGTAAATGTTGAACGGCGCTTCCGCCAGATGCAGATTTTCTACCAAAAACTTGTTGACGTAGCCGACCCGCGGGTTCAATAGCTGAATCCAGGCAATTGCCCCGACGTAAGGCGGGATCATGTAGGTCGCTACAAACAAGGTACGGAAAAAACCTTTCCAAGGCAAATCGGTGCGACCAATCAACCAGGCTAGCGGAAACGAAATCACAACAGCCAGAATCGTCGAGTACAGCGAAATTTTCAATGTGTTGCTCAGTGCATTCCAGTTGACAACCTTGCTATATACGGTTTGATAATGATGTATGTCCAGAGTTCCATTGATGATGAAGCTCTTGTAGACCAGATAAAGCATCGGCAAAACAACAAAAACCACTAATGAAGCCACTGCGGTCAGAATCAACATCCATTTGGTGTCCCACTGGGGAAGCCATTTTTTTCCCACGAACAAACCCCCTGCATACTGGCATTATACGGAGGTGGAACAATAGCTCCACCTCCGCCTGCGTTTGGATAACGAAGTCAGTTATTTCTTTTCCAATACACGGGTCCGGAACTGTTCTTTCACTTTTTCATTTTCTTTCGCCAGTTGGTTCCAGTCAATTTTGAGTGCGGTCGGCATCAGTGTCTTCAGAGCAGGTGCGCCTTTGGGCGCGGCTACATCGTCACGCACCGAATGCATCCAGCCTTTCACCACCATTTCCTGGCCTTCCTTCGACAGCCACCAGTCGGTCAGCGCTTTGGCGGCTTCCGGATTTTGGGCGCTGGAGAAAATCGCGATCGGGCTCGGGTTGATGATTGCTCCGTCGCTCGGATAGGCAACCTTTACCGGTTCTCCTTTGTCCGCCATCTTGAGGATATTTTCTTCCAAAATGATTACCACGTCATATTCGCCCTGGACCAGTTTATTCTGCAATGCAGTATTGCCTGACTCCACTTTGACGCCGTTCGCTTTCAGCTTGTCAAAGTATTCCCAGCCGTATTTTTGGGCCAACGCGCCAACCCCAACGTAGGCCGTGCCAGACAAAAGCGGGTTGGCCATGGCGATGCGGTTCTTCCATTTCGGATCAGTGAGTTCTTGCCAAGTTTTCGGCGCCTCTTCCGGTTTGACTTTTTTCGTGTTGTAGGCCATCACGATCGCATTGATCCGTACGCCAGTCCAGTACCCTTCGTTGTCCTTGTTGCCTGTGATATCTTTGCGCATCGGTGAATCGTATTTCATCAGCAGGCCCTTGTCTTTGAGCGTCAGATAGTAAGCCGGGTCGGCTACAAGCAGCACATCAGCCTGGACTTTTTTGGCTTCGATTTCACCGGCCAGTTTGGCCATAACCTGCTCAGATCCTGCTTGGAACCAGTTCACTTTCAGGTCCGGAAACTTCTTGGCGATCGCCGGTTTGACGAGCTCAACAATGTCCGGATAAATCGAAGTATAAATCATTAAAGTTCCAGAAGGCCCCTTGGCCTTGGGTTGTTCGGCCGGCTTCTTATCTCCGCCGCCGCATCCTGCGACAACCGCCGCGATGACAAACATCGCCAACACCAGGATTACTGTTGCTTTTCTCATCCCACTACCCCATCCTTTCAATTTTAACTATATCCCCTCGGTCGGCTCAGCGACCGCAAAGCGCAGAAGTTTTTTCGTTATCTAGATTTCGCCCTATGCCAGCTAATTCCTGCAGCAGGTCATTCCAACCAAACATCGCCTACGCCTTCAATCGCCTTCAACCCCTCCAGAATATCCGGCAGCATCCGACGATCGGTAATGTCAACGATCACCGAAATATGAATCTCATTTTTGCCTACTTCATCAATTTTTATATCACAAATGGCAACATTTTTTGTACCGAGATAGGAACCGACCCGACCGATCTGTCCCGGTTTGTCAACCGATTTGACGATCATCGCGACCTGTGACGGCCCGCAACCGTAAAGCCGTTCATACCGGGGCAAGTAAGTCAACGCCAGTACCGACAGTACTGTTGTCGCCACAGCGCCGACATAGTAACCGCCGCCAACCGCCAGGCCAACTCCTGCGACCACCCACAGACTGGCCGCCGTGGTCAGCCCTTTGATCGTCAATCCTTCTTTCATAATCGTTCCCGCGCCAAGAAAGCCGATCCCGCTGACCACCTGCGCGGCCAAACGGGCTGGATCGGCGTTTGTCAGCCCCTGGACACCGGTATAGATTTTAATCGAAATCACCATGACCAAGCAAGACCCAAGGCTAACCAAAATATGGGTCCTTAAGCCTGCCGACTTATGCCGCTGCTGCCGTTCCAAGCCGACCACACCGCCGAGAATTGCTGCAATCAAAAGGCGCATGACATCGGTCAATTCGCCAAGTATCCATTCCATAGGCAAGGCCGCTGCCTCCCCCCGTTTCAAATCTACGTCGCTTGTTGGTCAGTTAATATAATATGTTGCTTATTTTTTGTTATCGGGAAAACGGTAACCGGTTACGGCATAGTACACATATTCCGCGATGTTGCCGGAACGGTCCGCTACCCGCTCGATATAGCGCACCGCCGTATGAAAGTCCATCGCAAGTTCATTGGCATATTTTTTTACGGTGGCCATCGCCAGGATATTGCGGAACAAGTCTTTGTTCAACCGATTAACCAACGCATCTCTTTTGGGGACCAACATCGCCAAATCTGCATCATTTTTTTCATACGCAGCCAGCGCTTCCGTCAGCATGCTGACCGCTTCACGCGACATGATATCGACCGCCGGTTTCAACGATTCGGTCGGCGACATATCTTCACTGGAGAACTTGCGTTGTACCATCTTGGCAATATTGTTGGCGTAATCGGCAATTCGTTCGATTTCCGTGGCTATCTTAAGCGTTGAGACAAGAAACCGCAGGTCGCCTGCCATCGGTTGCTGGGTCGCGATACTAACGATGCATCGGTCGTCAATCTGCCGATACAACACATCGACTTCCTTTTCCAAGCTTCGCGCCTTGCCTGCGATATCCGCATCATTGTTTATCAGCGCTTGCGCAGCAAACCGAACTGCTTCAACGGTCTTCTGTCCCATTTCCAGCGTAAGTTGCTTAATTGCAGCAAGTTCGTTCGAATACAACTTTCTTTCCATGCATGCCACCCTTCCTCATCGATGATTTTGTCTCAATAAAAATAGAAACACAAAACCCCGGACGGGTGACAAAAAAATCACCAACATGCCGGGAATTTCTCTTGCTTTCTCTCTCCCCATCGCTGCCGAGAATATGTCGCATATCTAAATATTAAAACTATTATAACTTGGATTGACCAAGGCGTCAAACAAGGGATTTCCGATTGACGCACTGCTTTTTAAAGCGCTATACTAATGGTGAATTCAGCATATACTGCGTGTGACGGTCCACAAAGAAAACGGAGGGGATTATTAGCATGAATCGAAGCAGTTTGAAATTCTCCAGTTTGTTGATCCTGGTCCTGTTCGTCGCCTCATTGGCTCTGGCTGGATGCGGTGGCGGTGCTCCCGCTAAAACGGAAACCAAGCAGTTGAAGCTGACATTATACTGTGGACTCATGGAAGATCATATGGCCAAAGCGATCCAGGAGTTCCAGAAAGACACCGGCATCAAAGTCGACGCGGTCCGGATGAGTTCGGGCGAAGTCCTCGGCCGGATCCGGGCCGAAAAGAATAATCCCAAGGCCAGCGTCTGGTGGGGCGGACCGGCTGACGCCTTTATCGCCGCCAAAACCGAGGGACTGCTGGAAAAATACCAGTCGCCGGTCGCTGCTAAAATCCCGGCCAAGTTCAAGGATGCCGAGGGGTATTGGACCGGCATCTATGTCGGATATCTCGGTTTTTCTTCCAACGCGAAGCTGCTAAAAGAAAAAGGCATTCCAGTGCCGCAAACCTGGCAGGACCTGCTGCGTCCTGAACTGAAAGGACAGGTTTCGATGGCCAACCCCGGCGCCTCCGGCACCGCGTATACGATGCTGGCAACCATCGTCCAGCTGATGGGCGAAGAAAAGGGCCTGGAATACATGAAGAAACTTAATGGACAAATCAAAGTATACCAAAAAACCGGCACGGCGCCGGCCCGAATGGCCGGACAAGGCGAAGTGACCGTGGGTCTGACCTTCCTGCATGACGCGATCAAGTATCAGGAAGAAGGAATGAAAGATCTGGTGCTGTCAGCCCCGGCCGAAGGCACCGGTTATGAAATTGGCGCCGTTGCGATCATTAAAGGTGGTCCGGATCAAGAAGCAGCCAAGAAATGGGTTGATTGGGCTTTGTCGAAAAAAGGCCAGGAATTCGGTCAACTTGTCGGCTCCTATCAGTTCCTGACCAATCCGGAAGCCAATCCGCCCAAACAAGCCGAACCGATCAAAAACACCAAGCTGATTGACTATAATCTCGATTGGGCCGGCAAAAACCGCAGCGCCCTGGTCGAAAAATGGAATAATGCGATTAAATAGAGCTTGATTGTGAATATACTGCAGCGCAAACTTGACGAACTTCGCCTGATTACGCGCGACCCGATTCTTGCCGCCACGATTTTGCTCGTGGCGGCTTCTCTGGTGTTATTCATCCTCTGGCCTCTCTATGAAGTGCTATGGGAGGGTTTCTTCAACGAGCAGGGCGAGTTCACGCTCAAATACTACCATGACTCTCTGGGCAAGACCGAAAACATCCGTACTCTGGGCAATACGGTCTGGTTAGGCGTATTTGTCAGTGCCGTTTCGACTTTTGTCGGATTTCTGTTCGCCTATGCCGATGCGTTTCTCAAGATACGGTTCAAAGCCATTTTCAATACTTTGGCAATCCTGCCGATCATCTCGCCACCATTCGCCTTGTCGATGTCTTTCATCATGCTGTTCGGTCAACAGGGATTTGTCACCCGCACCCTGCTCGGCCTTAAAGAAACCAATATTTATGGATTTGAAGGACTAGCAATCGTTCAGGTGCTGACCTTCTTTCCGGTTGCTTATCTGGTACTGGCCGGTCTGCTGCGCCAGATCGATCCGGCGATGGAAGAAGCGGCCCGTAATATGGGCGCCTCACGTGGTCATATTTTTCGGACGATCATTTTTCCCCTGGTACGTCCCGGTATAGCCAACGCATTCTTGCTGGTGTTCATCCAAAGCGTGGCCGACTTCGGCAATGCAATGGTAATCGGCGGCAACTATAACACCTTGGCGGCCCAGATTTACATGCAGGCCATGGGCAACTACGATATGAAGGGCGGCACCGCACTGGCGACCATACTGCTGAGCGTCTCCGTCCTGATGTTCGTGATTCAAAAATATTGGGTCGGGGACAAATCGTATGTCACAGTAACCGGCAAACCTTCCCGCGAAAGAGAGTTGGTGGCGGATCCGCTACCTTTAATCTTGGTCGGCGTTCCCTGCCTGGCGGTCAGTCTGTTTATCCTCGTCCTGTATGCGCTAATCCCCTATGGTTCACTGGTGAACCTCTGGGGCATCGACTACACACCGACACTCAAACACTACAAATATATCGTCGATCTTGGTCTGAAACCGATTCTGGACACTACCTGGCTGGCGCTTATTTCCATGCCGGTCACCGGCATTCTCGGCATGGTCATTGCGTTTCTGATCGTACGCAAGAAGTTCCTCGGCCGCGGACTAATCGAATTTTCATCTTTACTCTCGATGGCCATCCCCGGCACCGTCATCGGCGTCGGTTATGTGCTGGCTTACAACAAGGAGCCGCTCATCCTCACCGGCACCGCCACGATCATCGTTCTCTCCTTCGTCTTCCGCAGCATGCCGGTCGGGATACGCGCCGGCATCGCCTCCCTGCAGCAGGTCGACCCGGCAATTGAGGAAGCGGCGCAGGATCTGGGCGCCAGTTCGTTCAAAGTCTTCACTTCTGTCACGATTCCTTTAATCAAATCAGCTTTTTTCAGCGGTCTTGTCTACAGTTTTGTCCGCAGCATGACCGCCGTCAGCGCGGTGATCTTCCTGGTATCGGCCAGCTACAGTCTGCTGACCGTATCGATCATGTCGCAGGTTGACGGCGGAAAACTAGGAGTCGCCGCGGCGTATTCCACCGTCCTGATTCTGATCGTCCTTGTGGTCACAGGCATACTCAAACTGCTGCTCAACCGGATGGGTGTAAACATCTCGGACGTGCAG
This sequence comes from Sporomusaceae bacterium, assembly GCA_018434355.1. Taxonomy (GTDB): domain Bacteria; phylum Bacillota; class Negativicutes; order UBA1444; family UBA1444; genus UBA1444. The sequence goes on from JAHDPL010000044.1 coordinate 56,663, forward strand.
GGCGGCTAAGGGAGGCAATCGGTTTGTCAGCATCCAAAAGCGTCAGCGTAAAAAACCTCAGCAAAATATTTGATGGTTCCGGCGGCAAAAAAGTAACGGCGGTCAACAACGTATCGTTGACCATCAACCCCGGAGAATTCGTCACCCTGCTTGGCCCCTCCGGCTGTGGCAAGACAACGATCCTTCGGATGGTGGCAGGCTTTGAAACCCCTACTGCTGGCGATGTCCTGATCGGTGATGAGCGGGTCAACACGCTCACGCCTGACCGGCGGGATACGGCAATGGTGTTCCAAAGTTACGCCCTGTTTCCTCATCTCAATGTATTTGAGAACATTGCGTATGGCCTCAAGATAAAGAAACTAAAGCCGGATGTCATCCGCGCCAAGGTCAAAGAAATTCTCGGCCTTGTCGATCTGCATGACCTGGAAACCCGTTCGCCCAATCAACTCTCCGGCGGACAGCAGCAACGGGTCGCTTTGGCCAGAGCGCTGGTCATGGAGCCTTCGGTGCTGCTGTTTGACGAACCGTTATCTAATCTGGACGCTAAACTACGCATCCACATGCGGCGGGAAATCCGCAAGATTCAGCACCAGTTCGGTATCACCAGCATCTATGTCACGCATGACCAAGCCGAAGCGATGAGCATGTCCGACCGGATCATCGTGATGAACAAAGGCGTCGTCGAGCAAGTCGGCACGCCCCGCGAGATTTACGCCACGCCGGCCAGCCAGTTTGTCGCCGACTTTATCGGCACCGCCAATATCATTCCCAGCCAGGTGGTGGCTGTAAATAGTGAGCGTACTGAAGTATCGGCCCTGGGAACAAGTTTTCACGTGAAAACCTCCCTTTCGCTGCAGCCCGGCGACACTGTCAAATTGATCGTCCGCCCGGAAGCGATCACGCTTTCCTGCGACGCAGGAATTCCGGCCACCATCTCATCCTCGGTGTTCATGGGGGCTTACCAGGATTATGTCATTTCTTCGCATGGCCAAAACCTGCTGCTGGTGGATGCCGATCCGGCCAATCACCAGACATTCGAAGCCGGCGAGCAGGTATTCCTGGTCATCGCACCGAACAAACTCCATATCGTAAAGTGAATCTCTGCTGTATCCGAACTGAATTAATTGCTCAGAATGCATCCGTGGGACAGAGAAATGAGAGAAAATCCGGGATGTCCGTGTGGATGTATGTCCATATGGGCATCTCGGTTTGTTTTCACAAAGAGAGGGAGGGGTATCAAACAATGAAAAAGAGGAAACTGGTGGTCTTTCTCATGGTCCTGGCAATGCTTGCCACACTCATCGCCGGCTGCGGCGGCACAGACAAAAAGCCCGCCGAAAAACCGGCAACTCCGGCCAAACCGGCTGGACCTTCCGGGAAACTGATGATTTACACATCGATGTTCCCGGATATCATCGAAGCGGTTAAACCTGAGTTGAAGAAAGCATTCCCCAACTTGGACGTGCAATGGTTTCAAGCGGGCTCCGAACAAGTCATGACCAAACTGGCCGGTGAAATCGAAGCCAAAAAAGTCCAGGCCGATGTGCTGATGGTCTCTGATCCGGGCTATTACATCACGCTTAAAGAAAAAAATTTGTTACTGAAATTTGACGCGCCGAATCGTCAGTTCGTCGACGCCAAGTACAAAGACAGCGAAGGATACTGGACCGGCGTCCGTTTAAGCTATATGTTGATGGCTTACAATACGACGAAGGTAAAACCGGAAGAAGCGCCGAAGTCATTCAAAGACTTACTTGATCCCAAATGGAACAACAAGCTGGCGATGGCCAATCCTCTGCTGTCCGGTTCGATCCTGACCGTCACCGCCGACTTGTCGCAACGCTATGGCTGGGATTATTTCAAAGCACTGAAAGCAAACGGGATGAAGATCGAAGGTGGCAACACGGCAGTGCAGAATAAGCTGGTTACCGGCGAATATTTTGTCGGGATCATCGGCGAAGAGAATATCCTGAAAGTCTCCGCCAAGGGCGAACCGCTCAAGGTTGCCTACCCGACCGACGGCGCAGTCATTCTGCCCAGCCCGATCGCCATCTTTGCCAGCAGCCAGAACCCGGAAGCCGCCAAGGCAGTAACTGACTGGTGGTTGTCCAAAGAAGGCCAGCAGGCGATTGTCACCAAAGGATGGATGCATTCGGTCCGCAACGATGTGGCCCCACCCAAGGGCGCGCCGGACAAAGCGGTGATCACCAAGAATTCGCCGATGCTGGATTGGGCCAAGTTTGCCAAAGAAGCCGAAATCGTTAAGGAGACCTTCCGCAAAACAATGATGGAAAAATAACAACAGGGAGGCAAAACTCATGCAATCAAAACGTTCCTTCGTGCTCTTGTTCCTGGTGTTTTCACTGTCTTTGTTACTCGTAGGCTGCGGCGGCGGCGATAAAAAGCCCGACGCCAAACCGGCAGCTCCGGCAAAAACTGAAACGATCAATATTTACACCATCTGGCCGGAGAAGTACTCCTCGGCGGTGTTTGCCGCGTTTACCAAAGAAACCGGCGTCAAAGTCAATTTTCTGCGGTTTTCTTCCGGTGAAGCCCTAGCTCGTGTAGTTGCCGAGAAAGGCAACCCGCAGGTTGATGTCCTATTTGGCGGCCCAGCTGACACATTTGCCGCCGGTGTGGAAAAAGGAGTGTTTGAGCCCTACGCCCCCAAAGGGGCCGACAAAATACCGGCCAAGTTCAAAGACCCGCAGAACAACTGGGTCGGCGTGGCAGTCAATCCGATCAGTTTCATGTTCAATAACAAAGTTCTCAAGCAAAAAAACCTGCCTGCCCCAACCTCCTGGGATGAACTGCTGAATCCGGCCTTTAAGAACGGCCTGCAGACGGCGGACGCCCGCACCTCAGGCACCGCCATTTCGCGAATTCTCAGCCTGACCTATACCATGGGCGAAGACAAAGCGTATGATTATCAAAAGAAACTGCACCAGAACATCCAGATGTATACCAAGAGCGGCGCAGGCGGTGCCTTGCCGGTAGCCAACGGCCAAGCGGCCGGCGGCATTTTCTTCCTGGTGGACACGTTGGAAATCAAAGCGCAGGGGCATGACGTCGTAATCAGCTACCCCAAAGAAGGCGTTGCCTATGCGGTCGAAGCGATGGCGCTGATCAAGGGCGCCAAGCAACCGGCGCTGGCCAAGAAATTCCTTGACTGGGCCTCCACCGCCGATATGCAGAAACTGTATGAAACCAACAAGATCTTCTTCATCCCGACCAACCCGGATGTGAAAGTGCAGGATCCGGCTCTCGACATGAGCAAGGTCAAGCTTGTTGAAGTCGATATCCTGAAAGCAGGCAAAGACCGCCAGCGCCTAGTCGACCGCTGGATCAATGAAGTAATCAAATGAAACGCGACCCTGCCCTAGTTTCTGCAATCGCAACCCTGTGGCTGGCGTTGGGGGTATTTGTCTTATACCCCTTCGCCCGCCTGTTGCAGGTCACTTTTTTTGCTGACGGCTATTTCAGCCTAGCCAGTCTGGAGCGCGTCTTTACCAACTGGTATGACCGGGCCGCAGTCTTCAACAGCCTGCAGCTGGCCTTCGCCGTTGCGCTGGCCGGTGTACTGCTGGGCTTTATCTTTGCGTTTGCCGTGACCCGAATGAATCTACCGAAACCGACCAAGTGGTTCCTAGGCGCCGTTCCAGTGTTGCCGCTGATTTCGCCGCCGTTTACCAGCAGCATTGCGATTACCCTGGCACTGGGCCCTAATGGAATGTTCTTCCGCTGGTTCGGCTTGCCGGAATTCACGATTTACGGTTTTTGGGGCACCTGGTTGTCAGAGACGCTGACCGTCTTTCCGGTGGCCTTTCTCACGCTATCTGCCGTACTCGCCGCGATCGACCCGAACCTGGAGGACGCCTCGCTCAGTCTGGGACGTTCCCGGCTTGGCACCTTCGCGTCTGTTACCCTGCCACTAACCACGCCGGGTCTGGCCAATGCTTTTTTGTTGCTGTTCGCCAGCTCGCTGGCCGACTTTGCCACGCCACTGGTGCTTGCCGGGCATTCGTTTCCTGTCCTGCCAACCCAGGCCTATCTGCAGATCACCGGGTTGCACGACTTGCGCGGCGGTGCTTCATTGTCGTTCATCCTGCTGATTCCGGCGCTGATCGTGTATTTCCTGCAACGCTACTGGATCGGCGAAAAGAGTTATGTCACGATCAGCGGCAAATCAGGACCGCGCACCGGTATCCGCAGTTTGGGCCTCGCGCCGGAAGTCGGCGTGATGACAGTTTGCCTGCTTGTTTCGGTTTTCATTCTGTTTTTGTATGCGATCATCTTCCTCGGTTCGTTGGTCAAGGTCTGGGGGGTCGACTACCGTCCTACCTTCGAGCATTATGAGTACGTATTCAACCGGGGCATGAAAGCGATCAAGGACACGATCCTTATCGCGCTGGTCGCCACCCCGATTGGCGCGATTCTCGGCACCGCCTTCGGTTACATCACTTCGCGAATGCGGTTTCCAGGCCGGCGGTTCATGGAGTTCACCGCACTGCTGAACTATGCCCTGCCAGGCACGGTTGTCGGTATTTCCTATGTTATCGCATTCAATACCGGCCCGCTGGTACTGACCGGGACGATGGCGATCATTGTGGCCGCCTATGTGTTCCGTTATGATGCCACCGGCATCCGCTCGACGGTTGCCTCGCTGCAGCAAATTGACCTGTCGCTGGAGGAAGCGTCGCTCTCGCTCGGCGAATCAGCCTTCGGCACATTTCGCAAGGTTACTCTACCGCTGATCATCCCTGCCGTGACCGCCGGCATGAAGTTTCTGTTCATCCGGGCGATGACGGCGATCAGCGCTACCATCTTCCTGATTTCGGTCCACTGGACCCTGCTCACCACCCGCATCCTCGAATGCATGACCGAACTTCAGTTTGCCCAGGCTTCGGCCTTTTCCGTCGTGCTGATCCTGATCGTATTTGCCGCCAGCGGCCTGATCTCACTGATGTTCCGTCTGGCATACCCGCGTTATTCCCGCTAAGGAGGCTAATTCATGTCGGTTGGTATTTCTATCGAGCATCTGACGAAAGTTTTCATCAAAGATAAGAACCAATTCCGGGCAGTCGATGATGTTCACCTGAGTGTCAGCAAAGGAGAACTGGTAACGTTTCTCGGCCCCTCCGGCTGCGGCAAAACCACCCTATTGCGGATGATCGCCGGCTTTGAAACGCCCACCGCAGGACGGATCCTGTTCGATGACCGCGATGTCACGGAAATCATGGTCAACAAACGGGATATCGGTTTTGTGTTTCAGAATTACGCCCTGTTTCCCCACATGACGATTTTCGACAATGTTGCTTATGGACCGCGGGCCCGCAAACTCTCGGAAACAACCATCCGGCAGAAAGTCAGCGACAGCCTGGCTCTCGTCGGACTACCCAATGTTGCCGCCCGTTATCCCAATCAACTTTCCGGCGGCGAGCAGCAGCGGATTGCACTGGCCCGGGTACTGGCGATGGAACCGCAGGTTCTGCTGATGGACGAGCCGTTGTCGAATCTGGATGCCAAGCTGCGGATCCAGATGCGGATCGAGATCCGTCGGATTCAAAAACAGCTCGGCCTGACCTGCCTGTATGTGACCCACGACCAAAAAGAAGCCCTGACACTTGCCGACCGGATCGTCGTAATGAATAAAGGCCGTGTGGAGCAGGTGGATAGTCCGTTCGGGCTATATGCCAACCCGGCCACTTTATTTGTGGCGGACTTTATCGGACAGGCCAACGTGCTGAAGGGAATCGTCCGCGACGCAACGGAAAAATCTGTAACGGTTGACTTGTTTGAGAAACCCTATACCGTCCGCGCTTTGCCGCATAGTCGCTACCAACCCGGCAACCTGGTTTCACTGGTCGTGCGACCGGAAAGTCTACGCTTGGGCCCGGTCGGCGGCAACAGCATGGCCGGTTGTGTCCAGCTGCGCACCTTTGTCGGTGATCGACTGGAATATGAAGTCACTTTGCCGGACGGCCGGATGATCCATGTGGAAGAACCCTACATGACCAATACCCCGGTCTGGAACGAAGGCGACCAGGTCGGCGTCATCGTCTCGGCGCCTGATATCGTAGCCTTAGCGGACTGAACAGGCGCAACCGCCTGATTGAAGGAGGAATCCCGTAAATGACCCGTAATGAGTTTGTCCAGACTTTTGATTACTCGATTTTGAAACCCACAGCCACCGCCAAAGACATCCTGGTTGGTTGCGAAGTCGCCAAAAAACACGGCTTCAAATTGCTGATGGTCCAGCCCTGTCATCTGGAACTGGCGGCTATCACGCTGAAAGGCAGTGGCGTGTTGACCGGCGCCGTTCTCGGCTTTCCCCACGGCACGGATTTGACCGAAGTAAAAGCTTTTTCCGCCGCCCGGCTGCGCGCGCTCGGCGCTGACGAACTCGACATGGTGCTTGATCTCGGCTCGTTCAAGGCCGGCGACCATGCGAAAGTGATCGCCGATATCGCCGCCGTTGTGAAGGCGGCGGATGGCGCACCGGTCAAGGTCATCCTGGAAACCTGCGAGTTGTCGACTGATGAAGTCGTTACTGCCTGCAAATTGGTGCAGCAAGCCGGCGCACATTTCGTCAAAACTTCGACCGGCTTTGCCAGCAAAGGGGCCGATGCTGCGCATATCAAGCTGATGCGCGATACGGTCGGGCCGGTCATGGGAGTCAAAGCCTCCGGCGGCATCCGGACTCTCGACCAAGCCCTGGCTATGCTGGAAGCAGGCGCCAATCGCATCGGCGTCAGCGCTGGCGAAGAATTGCTGCGTGAATGGGATGCCCGTTTTGCCTAAGTAGTATACGAGAGAAGTGAGGTGTGACTGATGCAATCATCCCCTCGTGCAAACAACCGATTCTGGCTGATTCTGCTCGTTTGCTCGCTCCTGATTGCGACGTTGCCGCAGCCGGTTAACGCCGCTCCCGCCAAAAATGTCATCCTGTTGATGACGGACGGCACCTCAGCGACCCATATCACACTGACCCGCTGGTACAAAGGCGCTCCGCTTGCTCTCGACAGCATTCTTGTCGGCGGTTTGCGGACGTATAGCGCAGAATCGATCATCACCGATTCCGCGCCAGCGGCTACCGCGTTTGCCACCGGTCATAAATCCAACAGCAAATTTATTGGGGTGTTGCCGGAAAAAACAACCGTGCCTGGCGTTAGCGCGCCGGCAGCCGGCGATGAAATCAAACCGATCGCCACAGTCTTGGAAGGAGCCCGCTTGATGGGCAAGTCAGTCGGTCTGGTCGCCACCTCGCAGGTGCAACATGCCAGCCCGGCCGGATTTTCCGCCCATACACCGTTCCGTGACCGCTATGAACTGATTGCCAAGCAACAGGTCTATGGCAACATTGATGTCGTGTTCGGCGGCGGTCGTCAGTATCTGCTGCCGAAACAACAGTGCGGTACCAGGGCGGATTCGCTCAACCTGGTTGAAGTGTTGAAACAGCAAGGCTACCCGGTGCTGGAAACCCGTGATGAACTGCTGAAGTTCAACGGAAAGAAAGCCTGGGGCTTATTTGCCCCTGAGGCCATGATGTATGATCTCGATCGCCAGACACTAGCGCCGCAGGAACCGTCACTGGCAGAAATGACGGCCAAAGCAATTGAAACCCTGTCGAAAAATGAAAAAGGCTTCTTTTTGTTTGTCGAAGCAAGCAAGGTGGACTGGGCTGCCCATGCCAATGATCCGACGGGTGTGATCAGCGACTTGCTGGCCTATGATAAGGCTGTCGAAGTTGCGCTGGAATTCGCCAAGAACGATCGCAACACGTTGGTCATCGCATTTGCCGACCATGGCACCGGCGGCATGTCGATCGGTCGCAAGGAATTCTACAAAATTTACGACAAGCTTCCTTACGAAATGGTGTTGAACCCTTTGAAACAGGCAGCCTTCACCGGGGAAGGCATGGACCGGATCATCGGCGCGGATCGCTCCGAATTCAACATCCGCATTCAAATGCTGCAAAATTTCGCCGTAGCTGACCTGACTGCCGAGGAAATCGCCGCGATTCAGAAGGCGCCGCGCAAAAGAGCCTTTGCCACCGTCGTAGGCCCCATCCTCAGCAAACGGGCCGCCATCGGTTGGATCTATACCGGCCACACCGGCGAAGATCTGTTCCTGTACGCGTTCGGCCCCAACAAACCGACCGGCCTGATTGAAAACACCGATATCGCCAAAATCACCGCCCAGTCGCTCGGATTTACACTTAGCGACACTTCGCGGCAGTTGTTCGTCGATCTTGCGCCAGCGCTGGCCGGAATCGGCGCGACTTTTCGCCTGGACCTTGACGATCCCAACCATCCCGTTTTGGTCTTGGAAAAAGGCCTGCGTCGGGCACGTCTGCCCATTGACACCAATCAGTTGATTATCGGGACACAGGCTCAATCGCTGCCGGGACTCACGATACAAGCGGCAAAAACCGGTCGGATTTTCGCGCCACAAAAAGCGTTTGACCTGTTAAAGGCAGCCGGTTGGTAAGCACCTCTGCCTCTTGCGGAATTTGACGTACAAGCATACAATATAGCCATTATGCAAATGAGAGCAAACCTGCTTCTTCTTACCACCGCCGCCATCTGGGGACTGGCCTTCGTCGCCCAACGCGTCGGCATGGACTATATCGGCCCGTTCAGCTTCAACGGCATCCGCTTTGCGCTCGGCAGCTGCTCATTGCTACCGTTGATTTGGTTTTTTCATCGGTATCCGCAGACAACCGCCGCACAAACAAACACCCTGCCGGCAACCCGAATGGGGCTGTTGGCAGGGTTGATTCTGTTCATCGCAGCCTCGCTGCAGCAAATCGGCATCGTTTACACGACAGCAGGCAAGGCGGCGTTCATCACTTGCCTGTACATCGTATTGGTGCCGCTGGCCGGACTCTGGCTCAGGCACCGGATTTCTTTCCATACCTGGGCCGGTTGCCTTTTGGCTTTAGTCGGGCTGTATTTTTTGTGCGTCAAAGAAGATTTTTCGATTGCCTTCGGCGATATGCTGGAACTCGCCGGCGCGCTGTTCTGGACCGCGCATATCCTGCTAATCGACCACATCTCCCGCAAGGTCGACAGCTTGAAGCTGGCGGCGATCCAGTTCGCCACCTGCGCAGCGCTGAGCCTGGCAGTGGCGCTGGCCATCGAAACGCTCACGCTGGAATCGATCCTGCAGGCTGGCGTGCCGATCCTTTACGGCGGCATCGGCTCGGTCGGCATCGCATACACTTTGCAGATTATCGGCCAAAAAAACGCCTCGCCGGCTCACGCGGCCCTAATATTGAGCATGGAAACAGTTTTTGCCGCGATTGGCGGCTTCCTGCTGCTCGGTGAAATCCTTGGCGCACGCGAACTGACCGGAGCCGGCCTGATGCTTGCAGGCATGGTGCTCTCGCAGCGCAGCCAACTGCGTTACTGAACCTCGATCGTCCGCTCCAGCTGATCGAGCCAAGTTTGATCGCTGTGGCGGAAGGTTTTGATCACAACCTTGTCCGGATACAGATAGACTGAATTGGTCCAGATCACTTCGCGATCCAGGTCCGGGTTGTGGATATTGCGAACCTGCCCGTCATAGAGGTTGATTGCCGCAGCAAAGTCCGGGTTGGTCGGCGGCGTGTGAGTATGTCCGGACACCCATAGGATAACTTGAGGATTCTTGTGCAACACCTGACGGATTTCTTGCTCGGGCTGGGCGATGAATGACGGGGTGTTGATATTTTTGTTGTAATTGGTCAACGTCCCGGCCAGCGGGGCATGCGCGAAGATAATCGTCGGTCGGGTCTTGTTTTCAGCCAGTACATTTGCCAGCCACGTCATCTGCTGGTGTGAAAACTGGCAAAGCACCTTGCTTTCCAAACTGTCCGCCGATAGAAACACCAGTAAATAGCGACCGCGTTGTTGCGTATAATACAGTTGCGATTGCTTGAATTCCTGGCGGAAGCGTTCCAGCTTCGCCTGGCGCTGCGTCGCGTCGCCGCGAATCAACCGATGCTGGTGATCCCTGCCGATGTAAATGTAGTCATGGTTGCCGACAATGAAGGCTTGCGGCTGAACCAATCCGCCAAAAAAATCCCGAGCTGCGGCGTATTCCTCGTCTGCCCCGTAGGAAGCGACCACATCGCCGGTTGCGACGACCAAGCCAACATCAGTCCAGGCGTTGAGGTCGGTCAACAACTTTTGCTTGGCGGCAAGAATCCGCGCTTGTTTGGCGGGGTCCGCGTTTTCGCGCGGAGTCGTCGGCAAATGAGCATCGGACAGGATCACGATCCGCTGATAGTCGGTCGATTCGGCGCTGGCAACGGCCGGTCCGAGCCAGCTGCACAGAGTCATTGCAACTGCGATAAATAACCGCACTGCTGTTTTTCTATTGATGTTCATCGAACCACTCCTTTTCTACCTTGCGGGAACCGTCTTTGCCTGGATGTCTGGCGGAATCGGACTGACATAGGTAGCGCCGCCGAGCTTGCTTCGCAATTCGGCTTTGGCGGCTGCGACAATCGAAGGGTCCTGCAGCAGATCGACTGCGGTGCGCGCCAAAACCTTGGCGGCGGCGAGCATCCCTTTATGCGCGATCCCCGTCGCGCCCTGCGCCACCGCCTGCCAGGAATGCCCCGGCGTTCCCAGCGCCTGGCAGGCTGCGATAACCTGCGCGGTAGGCGCAATCCAACTGACATCGCCGACATCGGTGGAACCGGGAAGCAACGATGCATTATGCACATAAGGCAGGATCAGCTGCGACAACTCGCACTCGCGCAGCCTGGCAACGACGTCAGGATGTTGTCCGCCCATGAATCCCGCCCCCATCGCCAGATCATTTTCGATGTCGGTCGCTGAAAGCGTGCGCCGGATCTCCTGCGCCAGTTGCAAATCGGCTGCATCGAAGGCCGGAGCGCCGACATCCTGAAAATTAGCGTGCAGCAAACTTTCCAGCGTCTGGTTGGGCACACAGTTGGAACAGGCTTTGTCAAAGACGATTTCACATTCGGTGCCGCTCATCATCGCCGCCCCCCGTGCGATCTGGCAAACGCGTTCATAGATTTCGCGCACCTGGTCGAGCTGCGGCGCCCGGATCAGGTACAGTACCTCTGCCTCCGCCTGCACCACGTTGGGCGAGCCGCCTCCGGCGTTGGTGATCGCATAGTGGACCCGCGCCTCCGGAATAATATGCTCCCGCAAATAATTGACGCCGATGTTCATCAATTCCACCGCATCCAGTGCACTGCGGCCCAGATGCGGCGCAGCAGCCGCATGGGCGCTGCGGCCGTGGAAGCGAAAATACACCTGAAAATTGGCCAGCGTACGAACCGACATGACGCCGTTATGACCGAACGGGTGCCAGGTGAGTGCAACATCCAGCGCATCGAAAACGCCGGCCCGCGCCATGAAAGCTTTGCCGGAACCGCCTTCCTCGCCCGGACAGCCATAATAGCGAATCGTTCCGGCCAAGCCGTTTTCGGCAATAAATCGCTTCACTGCCACCGCCGCCGCCAATGCCCCTGCCCCCAGCAGGTTATGACCGCAACCATGACCGTTTCCATCCGGCGCAACCGCTTCCTTGCGCGCCAGCGCCGCTTTTTGGCTCAGCCCCGCCAACGCGTCATATTCGCCAAGAAAACCGATAATCGGCCCGCCGCTGCCAAAACTGGCGACAAACGCGGTAGGCAGACCCGCCACCGCCTGCTCGACCTGAAATCCTTCGCGAGTCAACGCATCAATCAGCAGCTCGCTCGAGCGGAACTCCTGAAACCGCATCTCGGCGAAATCCCATATTTTGTTGCTGAGCGCGATAAACTCGGCTTGCTGATTGTCGATGAATTCATCCATTGCAGCCTTATTCCACACTTGTTACACCCTGCTTTCCTTTTCTTCCATCACCATCATCAAAAATCCGCAAAATGCGGCATTATCCACCTGCAGCGGCTCACTCAGCGTACGTTTCATCAACAGGATCTGTTCCCGATACGCCCGGTAAAATTCATAGGTCGGCTTGGCCTGGTAGTGGAGTCCGGTCAATTCAAAGTGCGCGATGATGTTTTTCGCGGTGGTCGGCTTGACAAAAACCTCTTCATGCGGCCGGAGATAAATCGGAGCCACCGTCAATATCGGCCATTTGGCAATTTTATATTCTTCCAGCAGGCCCGTCATTTGCCCAAAGCCCCGCGCCTGGTCGCCATGCAAAAAATCGCGCAACCCCTGGGCAAGGTGGATTTTTTCCGCATCGTTCATCGACAGGACCGCGTCGCGGAATTTCGGTTTTTCAAATACCGAAACCAACGACGACTGGCTGACCACTTTCACCAACGCAGCAGCAACCTGGTCGGCGTTGCCGAATTGCCCCGGAGAAAAACTGTCCTGCGCCATTTTTTTCATTTTTTCCACCTTGTGTTTCTTGGCGATTTCCAGCATTTGCGGACTGGCGAATCCTTCGGGATAACGCGCCAAAAAATTCGCTTCGGCGGCCATCAGTCTTTCTCTATTCATCCGGTCATCTCCCCCTCCTCAGCAAGCAACGTTGTGGATTTGCTCCTTTCATTATAACGCTCCAGCAGTTATGATAGGGATATACTTCCATAAAAAAATGAAGGGCGGCAATAGAAGAATGAAAGTACGAAACCTCGCCGAACAATACAAGGATCAAATCATTGCCTGGCGCCGGGACATCCATGCCTGCCCCGAAGTCGCCTGGACAGAAACGGAAACCAGCGACAAGGTCGCTGCCGAATTGCAAAACCTGGGCCTGACGGTAACGCGGCTTTCGCCAAGCGGCGTGATCGGTGTTCTCTCTGGCAAGGGGCCGGGCAAAACCGTCGCCTTACGGGCCGATATGGACGCCCTGGCGATTGCCGAAGCGAGCGATCTGCCCTATAAATCGACCAAACCCGGCGCCATGCACGCCTGCGGTCACGACGGACACACCGCCATGCTGCTCGGCGCGGCCAAAATCTGTTCGGAGCTGCGGCATGAGTTTTGCGGTACGATAAAATTCTTGTTTCAACCTGCTGAAGAAATCGGCCTCGGCGCATTAAAAATGCTGGAGGCCGGAATCATGCAGAATGTCGATGCAATTCTGGGGCTTCACCTCTGGCCCGATCTGCCCAGCGGCAAAGTATCGATGGTGGCCGGGCCCCGCATGGCATCCGCCGATAAATTGAAGATCACCGTTCGGGGAAAAGCAAGCCACGGCTCGATGCCGCACCAGGGGATCGACGCCATCCTGGCCGCTTCCGCCATCATCATGAACCTCCAGTCGGTGAGCAGCCGCGAAATCGCTCCGCTCGAGCCAGCAGTCGTCACGATCGGCAAGCTGGCCGGTGGAACCGGCTGGAACATCACCTGCGACGAAGTGACGCTGGAAGGAACGACCCGTTGCTTCAGCCATGAAGTTCGCAAAGTTTTTCCGGCGGCCATCGAGCGGATCATCCAAAACACCGCCGCCACGTTCCGCGCCCAGGCTGAGATGGAGTACATCGCCATCGCGCCGCCCCTGATCAACGATCCGCCAATCGCACAAATCGCCGCTGCTTCGCTGCGCAAACTGTATGGCGACGAAAGCGTGGGAACCATCGAAAAAGTGATGGGAGGCGAGGATTTTGCCTTCCTCTGCGAAAAAACACCCGGCGCCCTGGCGTTTGTCGGCATCGGCAATAAAGAAAAACAGACCGATTACCCGCTGCACAGCGACAAATTCAACATCGATGAAGATGTGCTGCCGATTGGCGCTGCATTGCATGCCCAGTTCGCGCTCGATTTCTTGAATCAACAGCTTCAATGATGAAAGAACCCGCGAACTTCGCGGGTTCTTTCATCATTGCTTCGTTTCTTCGCCTACGAGCTCCAGCAAGGCGTCGACAACCCTTGGATCGAATTGACGCCCTTTGCCTTCCTGTATTATCTGTAACGCCTGATTCACACTCATCGCCGAGCGGTACACCCGGTCTGAAGTGAGCGCCTCAAAAACATCCGCCACTGCAAGAGTTCTTGATATCATGGACAGCTCCTCTTTGCTTTTCCCGTTGGGATAGCCGTTTCCGTCATAATGTTCGTGATGGTCACGGATCGCTTCGCTCACATTTTGCAAGCGTTTGATGTGTTTGACAGAGTCATAGCCGATCTGAGGATGACGCTGTATTATTGAAAATTCATCGCCGGTCAGGCGATCCGGTTTGTTTAGAATCGATTCCGGGATGCCGATTTTGCCAATGTCATGGATAATTGCTGCGACACTCAGGTCCTTGAGTTCTTGTTCGTCCAATCCCAAAGCTGCGCCAAGCGATAAAGCGATCCGCTGCACATTGCTGCAATGGGTCCCTGTAGACGGGTCCCTACTCTCAATCAAATGGGCCATCGCAGTAACAATATCCATGAGATTTTCCTGTTCCAATGATATTTCATGGGTAATGTCGGTTACGATTTCATACACATACTCGATATTCCCCATTTTGTCTTTGACCGGAATTACGGCTTGTTTGCCATATTTCCGTTTGCCGTCCCTGTCGTATTTTATCCGGGTGCCATAATCAGGCTGTCCGCTAATCAGCACATGTTGTACACGGCAATCACGGCACGCCTTTCCGTCTCCCAGCACTTCATAGCACTTCTTGCCTTTGATGGCGGAGAGCTGCAACCCGGTAACTTTGCACAGCACCGGGTTCACGTCAATGATCGAAAGGTCTTTTTCCAGACTCATTACAGCGCCCGGCACATGCATGAACAGCGTCTTCAGCGCATCAACCGCTGCCTGATGCTCAAGCTTCACAGCTTTCAATTTGGCTTGATAGCCGAAATGGCACATAAATATGGTAATCGCAAGAATCAGGCAGCCTGCGCCCAGTAGCAACCAAAAATAATCCATCTAGATTTTGAACCGACTGATCATGAGTCGCGCGCGGATACTGTTCATCACCCAATCCTCTCCCTTGCTCGGTTTCCGGAAATCCGGCCACTGGCGGCAACGCAACAAAAAAACGCCAGACATCTCCAAGTGCTGGCGCTAAAAAGCTTTAATAAAACAGTAAAGCTGCAACCTGGCAATCATGGGAAATCGATCCTGTAGACCCAAGGCTTTGCGTCCCTATCTTTCGATAGGTTTGCCAATGGCAATATGAAATTGTCACGAAATCATTATAACTCCATTTGATTGGAAATTGCTATATTTTTCTAGCAAATTTATTTTAATTGCAACGCAATCAAATTGGTTCTGCGCCAGTTCAACCGGTCGTAAAATTTCAGGCCGTCGATATTGTCGCGATCGGCCAACAAATCGAGCCGCGACGCGCCCTGCTGCCCAGCCCAGTCGGACAGTGCGGCAAGCATTCTTTTGCCGATGCCTTGACCTCGAAGCTGTTTTGCAACCACCACATCTTCAATGATCGCCTTCCAGCCGCCTTCCGCAGTGGAAATCAGCAGCTGCACCGAACACATGCCTACGACTTGTTGTTGCTTTTCGGCCACAACCAGATAACGTCGGTCAGGATACTGGAAAAACATCTCGAGTCCGGTGCGTTGTTTGTCCGTGTCGACGGCAAAATCCTCCTCCACCGCAAACAGCGTGGAAAGCAGCTCGGCCATGGCGGCAATGTCCCCCTGGCGCGCCGGACGGATGGTTACATCGTTTACCACAAAAAAATCCCCTTTCAACAATTTCGAAAAACCCCGCGCTTACCGATCCGCTAATCGGAAATGGTGTTCTAAGAGAGGGATAAATCCATGCTTTCGATAAAGCGATAATGCAGGCAAGTTGTCTTTTACGACCTGTAAATATATTTGCTCCGCCCCGTTACACATAGACCATCTGACAAGAGCGTTAAGCAAGAATGTCGCCGCCCCTTTACCGCGGTGTTCCGGGTCAACCACGATATTGCTCAAGCCGGCCCAGCCTCGCTCTACAACTACCGTCCCCAACGCGATGAGCTTCCCCTGGTCACGCAGACTAACAAACGATTTTCGCGGACCAATCGCGGAAAAAATATTGACATACCCTTCATACCGATCAGGCGAATACTCTTCCAATCTGATAAAGTCATCAATCCACGCGCCGCTTGCTTCTTCCGCGAACTCGGGCGTAAACCGACCTAACTCCACAGGGTGCGCCAGCACTTCAGCACAGGATGCGACCATCGTGTAGCATTCAAATATCTTGCGATAGCCTCGGGACTCCAGCAGACCGTCCAATTCTGCCGGTGACGCCTCGCAAACATAATAGCAAGGCACTAGCGAACGCCGCCGATAGAAGTCCTCCACCACTTCCATCCAATCTTCGCACTCAGGAAACGCACCGCAGGTATATACCGAATTCGCCCGTTTTGTAACATTCAGATTTGCCCGCAACCGCCACTCGCCCAGCACTTGCTGGACGTGTGAAGGCCAACTGTTTGCTGTGAGTTCTTCAATGAATCGAACGAGTTTACTGTCTTTCTTCACGGCGCCCCTCCTGTTATGGCTGTCAGCCCACGCCAAAGTGAAAGGTCCCTACGCCATTTTTGTAAAAGTAGTTGATGGAAGTGAATTCCGGGCTAATTTTGAGACTTTGAAATGTCGTAAAAACGCCGCCCGATTCAACGATCCGTATATCCCACAAACATACCTCGCTATCTATATTGAAAACAACATTCCTTTGCGCCCCGAGCCGCAGTTCCTGACCCGCAAGAACCTCTTGCCAGTCCTCGGCATCTGCCGGCGACACAAAGATTGCGGTGATGTGATGGGGAGAATTGTTGATGACCGTCATGGTTTGCCGCCTTACCTTATCGTAAGAAGCCGGCGCACGATTGCCTACCCACTCGTTGTTGGCTGAATCCCGCCAGCCGCGGAATTTTTGGTTGCTTTCCGTAATCCGAAACTCAAACAGACCGGACTCGATTCCTTCATAATATTGCCCCCGCAAAGTGACTCCCCAATCGTCGGCAAGGGTGCCCTTGACTCGGCTGCTCAATCCGCTATCTGAGCAATATGTGCCGGATACGGTTTTTCCCTCTTGCTGAAGTTTCAGAGCTCCCTGATTGGTGATCCATACTCCGGTCCAATTTTGATAAGCGGACGCCTGCGCACTAATCGGCGACACGCACAGCAATGCTGCAACGATCAATAACAGGAACACTCTGGTGATTCTTAGATAGTTCTGCATTACAGGTTCCTCCTCGCATTATTTGTCGCACCGCCTATTATTCGGCATTCTGTTCCTGCATTTATGCGATACTGCTACTATTAAACATCGGAGCCCGTATTCCTTCCAATCGCTGGAATGAGAAAAACCACGCAAGGTGGTCTTTTCATAATTCAGTCCTGCATCGCACTTAATAGAATGAAGCAGCTGAATGACGCAGCGGTCACCTTCGCCTCTCGCCAGGGGACTTCTCGCCGTATCGGGTAAAACGACGAAAAATTTCGGAACGCTTCTTCTAATGAATATGAATTTTCCCGAACCCATTGGGACAATTCTGCAACTTATTCCCTGGCTTATTTATTATCCTGCGTTCTTGGTCTATACTTTTTCATTTTGCATTATTTTCGATGAAGTTCATAGAAAGCTCTTCGACACCTAACTCTTTTAGATATTGGTAAGTCCCGTCATAAAAGCTTTTTTGTCGGGTAAAATCATCGTCATCTCCTTCAGGAACAACAATGATCATTCCCTGCCGCGCACGCGTAAGCAATACGCGGTACGAATTTCTTAAATATGCAATATTCTCAAATTTATTGATGTTTTTCCAGCTCGACCCGGAAAATTTCAGGTATTTAAAAGCCCCTTCAACAAATCTTAAGTCGGCATCCCATACAACAATTGTCCAATCTAATTCCAAGCCTTGGATGTCAAATTCCGTAGCTGTATCTTCAAGATAGTATGAAGACCTTACATCATTTCTCGGATTAAGAAACCAATTTTTTGCTTCAATTTTACTTTGTGTCCATATCCCTAATGGTTTTAATCGTGAAGATCCAGAGCTTGCCACTATGCCATATCTTTCACTACCACGAGCCCTCGTCGTTACCCACTTCTTTGCCTTCGTAAGGCTTCTCGTTATGAAAATAGGGTATTTATTGATGATTTCGCTATAAAGTATTTTTGCTTTACTCTTTTCAACATCTAATAGTAACTTAACAAAATCGGATACTCTTTCGCTACGAAAAGAGCGCAATGATATTGATAAATGCAGTTCTTCGAGCATTGTGCATTTTAGGCCCGAAATCAATTCGCTTAAATTGATTCCCCGCGTATATTCAAAATCAACGATTTCTTTAGACATATATATATATTCCAATTAGAATACCTAGTTCGGAGCGCATTAAACCACTCAGGGAGCCCTGCTTCACCAACATTTATTTCTTGTCCTCCACCAACGAGGCATATAATAACTGACCAGTCAGAATGTCTATCCATAATGCTGATTAAAAATTCTGGCTCGGACATATTAAAATCTGGTTGACCTTTTTTCTTTCTCATAAAATCAGAGGTTTGTTCTAAAGTCCAAGCTCTTTGAGCCTCATCAAATATTACCACTTTTTCAATTGGAGGATTTGAGATCGATAATGCATCGTCTCTAAAATGATGAATTAACTGTATGAAAGCCTTTGCTTTTGTCCGAGCAACGTTTTTAGCGATCTTTCCACCTGACTCTTCGAATTGATTTCTTGCAAGCGCTTCCTGCAATACATCAACCAATGGTCCATTTCCAGATAGAAAAACGGCATGCTCTTCGTCTTCAAAACAATGTCTCGAGTTTGCAATGTTCAAGCCAGCGAGTGTTTTCCCCGCTCCCGGCACCCCAGTAACAAAACATATTGATTTTTCGTTATTGGTCTTTGATTGATCAATTATCCGATTGATCGTTAGTGTGGTTAAGTGTAGATTTTTCGCACCCGAATCAGACCTTGATATCGCAGATACATTGTGTCCCCGATATAGCGCCTGGGCCGCCTCAATTATTGTTGGGGTTGGCATATATACCGAATTTTCCCAGTTCAAAGGCACGAAGGGCGATTCCTTGAAAGTGTCACTCGCATTAGCGACCATTTCTGATATATTATAGCCATTGGACAAGATGGGTTTTACAATTCCATCAACATACTGCGTAAAAGTTTGTTTTATCGCCAATGCCTTTGTAGCTATCAACACTGGAATTATTACTTTGTCATGGCTTTCCTTATGAAAGTTTTTTAGATCTAAGGCATAGTCCATGACTTGTTCAATTGCACAGCTATGGTAGTCGCTTTCCCCTACTTTGAACTCAAATAAATATACTAACCCATTATATAAAAGCACATTATCGATACGCTTTCCGATCCTGGGAATCGTATATTCAAATATCAAGTGCCCCCCACCAAATGGAGCAAGTTGTTTTTTCAATATGTCAATCTGCTCAATCCACGCCCTTTTCTGATTTTCTTCCAAAGCAAATTCATTATTGCGTGTAAGTTCTCCTAACACATGACTTTCCTTGTGCTTCAGAAAATTTTCAATTGCCGCAGAATAAAAGCACCGCCTCAAAAGAATCACCTCGTAATTATTGCCCACATTTTGCATTACATGCCTAGTTTATTACTATTTTTCAACATACTCTGTGACATTTTCTTTTCTGATTCAAAGGTCTCAATCCTTATTAATAGGGTTTAGCCATCTTTCGCCTCTCACCAGTGATACTTCTCTCCGTATCGGGGATAACGGCGAAACTTATTAATCAACTTGTCAAAAACCGTTCTGACGGGTGTGTCAGCAACTCCGTCCCCTTGTCATACATCCATGCAATAAAGTAAGCTTTTTGAAAGAGTGTAAGACTTACCTTGTCGTCACTCCTTCTGTAATATCTTGATAAAACAAATACTTCTGCCATTCACTATACTCGGGATACACACCTTCAGTTGCCAACATTGCAGCAATCAATTCTGCTTTCCTTCCTTGATTCTGCAAACAGTCTAAGTACAATCCCAACAATTGGGGCCTGTAAGATATTTTGTGTAAAGTGGAAAAATTGGTAAAATCACTTTATACAAAATGGAGGCTTACAGCATGGCAAAAAAGAAACGCAATCCTGCAAATGCAGCCGCTATCGCCCATATTTTCGAAAACTATGAA
>JAHDPL010000017.1 GCA_018434355.1 Sporomusaceae bacterium
ATTTGCCTCGGATACGGCGATGGAAGTAACGACCAATGCGGTGCAGATCTTCGGCGGCTACGGGTACAGCCGCGAATATCCCGTTGAGAAGATGATGCGCGACGCCAAGATCACCCAGATCTACGAAGGCACCAACCAGGCCCAGTGCATGGTTATCGCCGGTTCGGTCTGCCGATAAGCCGTTCCAGAAAGTTGAAACAAACGAACAAAAGAATGAAGACATTGGAGGAAGAAAAGAATGCAATTTTTTCAATTCACCGAAGAACAGGACATGCTGAGAAAAGCGGTGCGCGAATTCGTCGATGCCGAAGTAGCGCCAAAAGCCAAAGAATGGGATGAAAACGACCACTGCCCGGTTGAGCTGTGGCCGATGATGGGCGAACTCGGTCTGTGCGGCGTGTTCGTACCCGAAGAATACGGCGGCGCCGGGCTTGGCATGACCGAGCGGGCAATCGTTCTGGAAGAAATCTCCCGGCATTCGGCCGGTTTGGGTATCGCCCTGATGACCCACCACCTCGGCGTTGCCGCCATCCTTTACTATGGCAACGAAGACCAGAAGAAACGCTATCTGCCTGACCTGTGCTCCGGCAAAAAAGTCGGCGGACTCTCCGTCACCGAACCGGGCGGCGGCTCCGACTTCATGGGACAGAAATGCACCGGCGAACTGAAGGATGGCATGTGGGTCCTGAATGGCCGCAAATGCTTCATCACCAACTCGCATATTGCCGATGTCGATGTCTGGACCGTCATCACCGGCCAGGATGAAAAAGGCCGTCCGGTTATGACCGCCTTCATCATCGACGGCGACGCCGAAGGCCACGCTCCTGGCCGTAAAGAGCACAAACTCGGCCTGCGCGGCTCGGTTACCGGCGACGTCGTCTGCAACAACGTCAAGGTCGCTCCGTCCCAGATGCTGCAAAAAGAAGGCGCCGGCGCCAAGATCGCCATGACCACCATCCAGGAAGTCGGTCGGGCCGGCATGTCCGCAATCAACGTCGGCATCCTGCGCGGTTGCATCGAAGAAGGCGTCAAGTTTGCCAATGAGCGGATCATCTACGGCAAGCCGCTCAGCAAAGTCCAGGCCATCCAGCTGCTCATCGGCGAATGCCGGGTCGAATACGAAGCCGCCAAATTGCTCACCTACCGCGCCGCCGGCATGCGCGACGCAGGCATCCCCTGCGCCACCGAATTCGCCTGCGCCAAATACTTCTCCACCGAAGCCGCAGTTCGCAGCTCCAAGCGGATCATGGACGCCATGGGCGGCTATGGCATCGTCAACGAATATCCAGTCGGACGCTTCCTGCGCGACGGCCTGGCCTCCATCGCCGCCGGCGGCACATCGCAGATCCAGCTACTCATCGCGGCCGGCGCAACGCTCAGCGGGAAGTAAGCTGAAATGGGAATCTCCATCGCCGTCTGCATCAAACCGGTGCCGGACCCTGCCCACTACGACAAGATCAAGATCGATCCGGTCAAAAAGACCGTCGTGCGGGAAGGCATCCCCACCATTCTGAACCCGTGTGACAAACATGCGCTGGAGGCGGCCCTGCAATTGCGGGGCCCCGACGGCCTCGTCACCGTCATTGCCATGGCTCCGCCCAACGCCGAGGAAACCCTGCGCGAAGCGCTCGCCATGGGCGCCGACGCTGCTGTGCTGCTTACAGACCGAGCTTTCGCAGGCGCCGACACCTGGGCCACCTCCTATACGCTCGCCGCCGGACTGAAGAAAGCCGGCAACTTCGACCTCATCCTCACCGGCACCGAAAGCGCCGACGGCGCAACCACCCAGGTCCCGGCCCAGCTCGCCGAATGGCTCAGTTGGCCGCATCTGTGGAACGCCGTCGCGATCGAAACTGCCGGCGAAACGGCGCTGAAGGTTAAAACCAAAGCCGAAAACGAATGGTCCGATTACCAGATCGGTCTGCCCTGTCTGCTCGCCGTCTCGCGGGAAGCCAACAAACCGCGGCTTACCAGCCTGATGGGCGTCATGAAGGCAAAGAAGAAACCGTTGACCGTATGGAATCGCTGCGACCTTGACGTGGAAGACGCCTCGCTCGGCATGCCGGGCTCGCCCACTCAGCCGGGAGCCATCTTCGAGCCGGAAATGGGCCGCAAAGGCATCGTCCTTTCCGGCGACGCCGAAGAAATCGCCGCACAGTTGGTGGAAAAACTGCGCAGCGCCGGACTGTCGATCGAAACCGGCGACACTTGTGCACCGGGAGGGGCAGGCGTATGAAAACGACAAATCCCGCCGACTGGAAAGGCATCCTGGTAGTCGGCGAAATCACCAATTGCCGGCTGCAACCGGTCAGCCACGAACTGGTCGGCAAAGCGTTGCAGCTGAAACAAGACTGTCCGGCAGCCGGCGAAGTTTCCGTCGTGCTGATCGGCAGCGGCATCGCCGCCGCAGGCAAGGAAATGCAAACCAGCGGCGCCGACGAACTCATTTTGGTCGACCACAGCCAGTGCGCGCTGTTCCATAATGATCTCTACGCCGCCATCCTGAAAAACATCATTGAAGCAAGAAAACCCTCCGTTGTGTTGTTCCCGGCCACCGCCCGCTATCAGGACCTGGCCTCGATGCTCGGCATTCGACTTGACACGGGGGTCGCGGCCCATTGCGTGGACATCCGGATCAACGAAACGGGAGACATCCTGGCCGTCGTTCCTGCGTTCGGCGGCAAAGTGCTGGGCGACATCCTGTGTCCGGCGCACCGGCCGCAGATGGCCACCGCCAAGCCGGGCATCTTCCGCCCGGGCGAGGCAAAACCCGGCCATACTGCCAAAGTCAGTGCGTTTGACGCCGGCGGCGTCATCGCCGAAACGATGGGAAAAACACGCCTGGTGGCGCTGGATGCGGCAAGCTGCGCCGTGCCGGAAGGCATTCCGCTGGAGAAAGCGCCGGTCGTCGTATGCGGCGGCTGGGGAATGGGCTCCAAAGAAAACTGGCAACTGCTGGGCGAACTGGCAGGGATGCTCGGCGGTGCGGTCGGCTGTACCAGGCCGGCGATCGACGAGGGGTGGATGCCGGATGAGAGCAGCATGATCGGCACCAGCGGCAAGGTTATCCGGCCGAAGGTGTACATCGGCGCGGCATTGTCGGGCTCTTCGCACCATGTGTGCGGCATGAAGGATTCGGATCTGATCATCAGCATCAACAACGATCCGCAGGCGGCGATCTTCGAAGTCTCCGACATCCGGGTCGTCGGTGACGCCAAACAGGTGTTGTCGGCGTTGATCGAACGGATTCGCACCATCCGCAGCGCATAATAAATTGGGGACTGTCCCCAATTATCCGTGACAAAGAGGGTTCTGCAGGGAACCCTCTTTGTTGATGAAAATGAGCAAAAAAGGGAGGGCTTTGGGTGAGCCTGAAAGCCAAATTTGTCAGCGGACTGATCGTTGTTCTGATTCTGACCACGCTCGGAGTGGCCGGGGCAATTTTTCGCTCGATGTACGTGGACGTAATGGCGCAGACCGCCACCAGCCTGCGTTCCCAGGCTGAAATGCTGGCAGGCGAAACGGCGGTATGGTTTGCCGCCACTCGCAGCTCCGGCGCGACCCTGGCCGCCAATCCGCAACTGACCCGCGGCACGGTGGACGAAGTGCAGGGCATTTTGGCAAATCTGCAAAAAAACACGCCGGGTTTTGAGTCGGTATTCGTGCTGAACCGGGCCGGTCGCCTGACCCATATCTATCCGTTCAACCAGCAACTGGTCGGGGTCGACTTCACCGACCGGGCGTATTTCAAAGACATCGTCGCCGGCAAGGACTTTGTCGCCTCCTCGGTCATCAAAAGCCGCAACACCGGCGCTTCAATCTTTATCCTCGCTTATCCGCTGAAGGGGGCGGACGGCAGCCTGCAGGGAATGCTCGGCCTGACGGTCGACATCCGCGCCGTACAGGAGCGGGTGAAAAACGTGAAGGTAGGCGAGACCGGCTATGCGGCGCTGTTTGGCTCCGACATGAAGCTGATCGCCCACAAGGACGCCAAAATGGTGGATGAAGGCAAGACCGTGCCGGAAGCACCGCAAAAATTGGCAAAGGAAAATTCCAAGGCGGTCATCAGCTACAAGAGTATGACCGGAATCGAGACGGTGGCCACTGTAGCGCCGGTGCCTGGTTCCGGTTGGTTCATGGGACTGGTGGTGCCGGAAGCGGAGACTTATAAAGCCTTCTACGACAGCTTGCGCAGCGCGGCGCTGGTACTGGCGATCGCTTTGCTACTGGCGATCCTGCTTTCGTGGGGCTTCTTTGGCCGGATGTTTCAGCCGCTGTTGGACATGGCAGGGCAAGCCGAACGATTTGGCCGGGGCGATTTTTCCGCGCCAGTCAGCGTGAAAAGCCGCGACGAAGTCGGCCGGGTCGGCGAGGCGCTGAACAACATGCGTGAAGGGCTGCGCAGCATGATCCGCCAGGTCTCCCAGTCGGCGGAACAACTGGCGGCGTCTTCGCAGGAAATGAACGCCAGTGCGACCCAGTCGGCCGATGCCGCCAACAATGTGGCCGAATCGATTTCCCATGTGGCGGCCGGAGCGGAGCAGCAGGTGAAAATCGTCGGCGACGCGGCGGCGGCAATCGATGAGATTTCCCGCAACATCAGCGCGGTGACGTCGCAGGCCGGCCAGGTCGTCCAGCTGACAGGAAAAACGGCCCAGGCCGGACAGTCGGGACGGCAGGCGCTCGACAAAGTCGCGTTGCAGATGAAGGATATCAGCGACAGTTCCCGCTCGGTTTCGCTGGCCGTCGGCGAGCTGTCGACCAGTTCGAAAAAAATCGTCGAGATTGTCAGCCTGATCTCAGGCATTGCCGGACAAACCAACCTGCTGGCGCTAAACGCAGCCATTGAGGCGGCCCGGGCCGGCGAACAGGGACGCGGCTTTGCCGTGGTGGCCGAAGAAGTGCGCAAACTTGCGGAGCAATCCGAACAGGCGGCGCAGCAGATCGCCGAACTGATCGGCCAGAACGTCAAAGACATCGAAGGCGCCGTGCGGGCGATGCAAGCCGGCGAAACGAAGGTCGGCGAAGGAACCAGAGTGATGCAGGACGCCGGTGCGGCGTTCGACGAAATCGCCCAGTTGATCGAAACCGTCAAGCTGCAGGTCGACGGCATGAACCGGTCGGTGGAGTCGGTAGCCAGACTCAGCGAGCGCATCGTGCACTCCACGCGCGAGATCGAAGGGATTTCAAAAGATACCGCGATGCAGACGCAGAATGTGTCGGCGGCGACCGAGCAACAGTCCGCCTCGATGCAGGAAATCGCCTCAGCCAGCCATACCTTGTCGAAACTGGCTCAGGACCTGCAGGTCGGGATTCAGAAATTCCGGGTGTAGAGGTCTCCTTGTTCACTTGCTCCCCGTATCGCTTACCGGCGGTGCGGGGATTTTTTTGCCGGCCGGCAATGCTGCGGGCAGGGAGGAGAACCGACGCCGATTCGCGAAATTGTTGCTAAAGGGATTTTGGCAGGCGGACCTGTCAAACGACGAGGTGCGATATGAAACGGATAGTTACGCTTTTGCTGATGGGACTGCTGCTGGCCGTCCTGCTGCCGGGCGCGGCGCTGGCGGCGAACGAGACTTTTTTGCTGCAGGCGGGTACGCCTTGGGAAACGACAGGCTATGTCGTCGACTCGGGAGAGGCCGGCCCCACGGCGCTGATATTGGGCGGCGTGCATGGCAATGAACCGGCCGGAGCGGCTGCGGCGGAGCAAGTGCTCGCGTTCAAACCGGTTCGAGGCAAACTGGTCGTGATCCCGCAGGTTAACCGGCCTGGTTTGCAGCAGTCGCTGCGCTATCTGAGCGGCGCCGGCGATATGAACCGCGCCTACCCGCCGACCGGCGAAGACACGCCTGCCAATCGGATGGGAGCGGCAATCATCGAGCTGATGAACCGGCGCAATATCGCCATGTTGATCGATCTGCACGAAGCGCGCACCTTTCACAAGCTCGACCGTACATCACTGGGACAGACGTTGCTTTTTGCCGACAATACGGCCAGCACCGGCCTGGCGATGGATACGGTGGATGCGGTGAACCGCCGGATCACCGATGATGTGATTAAATTCTCGCTGGTCGGCCACCCGATTCCTTCCAGCGCCGCCTGGTACGCGGGAAAATATCTCGGCATCGCCGCGTTCACCGTGGAGACCAGCTCGCGCCAACCGCTGGCCGACCGGGTGCAGCAGCACCTGCTGGTGGTGCGGGAACTGCTGGCGTCAGGCGGATGGTTGCCCAGATGACGCTGCCGCCGGGGGCCGCCCAGATCGGCTTTCTGTTTTGCCTATCGCTCTGGCTGGGCTGGCTGGGCCTGCTGAGCTGGGAACGCCGTCGACATCAGCACCGGTTGGCGGGGCTGCGACTGCGCGTCCATGTCAACGGCACGCGCGGCAAATCCGGCGTGACCCGGCTGATCGCCGCCGGGCTGCGCGGCGGCGGCTACCGCCCCTTTGCCAAGGTGACCGGCACCGCCGCCAAATGGATCGAACCGGACGGGACGGAGCGACCGATTCCCCGTCGCGGCTTGCCGAACATCCGCGAACTGATCGAAACCGTCCGCCAAGCGAAGCGTTCGCAGGCCGATGCGCTGGTCTGCGAATGCATGGCCCTGCAGCCGGAGCTGCAGGAGTTTTGCGAGCGACGGCTGATTCGCTCTCATATCGGTGTGATCACCAATGTGCGGCACGACCACGAGGAAGTGATGGGGCCGGACCTGCCGGACATCGCCGCTTCGCTCTCCCGCAGCGCGCCGCAGGGAGGCGCGCTGGTCGTCACGCCGGAAACGGCGGCGCTGTTGCCGAAGTCTGCGACGGACGCTTGTCGGCTGCGGGTCGTCGATCCGGCGACGTTGTCGGCTCAGGAACTGGCAGGCTTTGCTTTTGCCGTCGAGGCGGAAAACGTGACGCTGGCCCTGGCGGTGTGCGAACTGGCCGGTGTGCCGCGAGCAGCGGCCCTGGCGGCGATGCAGGCGTCGCAGCCGGATGTCGGCAACCTGGCGGTGCGCGGACTGCCGCTGCCGCGAGGCGGCAAGCTGCGTTTTGTCGATGCACTGGCCGCCAACGACCCCGACTCGACGGAGATTCTCTGGCGACGCTATGTGGATGGCGCGGCGGATGCGGTGCTGTTGCACGCGCGGGCCGACCGGCGGCTGCGGACGGAAAAACTGTGCGAACGCCTGGTCGTCCTGCATCAGGGAGTGTTTTATCTCAGCGGCGACAGCGGCTTTGCCACCGCCTGTCTGCGGCGTCTCGGTGTAGAGGGCGAACGGCTGGTCCGTCT
The DNA here is from genome assembly GCA_018434355.1 of Sporomusaceae bacterium. Lineage (GTDB taxonomy): Bacteria > Bacillota > Negativicutes > UBA1444 > UBA1444 > UBA1444. The sequence goes on from JAHDPL010000017.1 coordinate 7,275, forward strand.
CGACGAAGCAACGCTGGCCGCCGTGACCGAGCAGGTCCGCCGCCGGACTCCAGCGGCGCAGACTGACGGCGAGGTTACCCTGTTTGCCGCCGGCAACCGGAAAGGATTTGTGGTCTGACAGATGCATTTTTTGTTTATCGGGATTTTGGTTTCACTGTTCATCACCGAAACGAGCGGGTTTTCCCCCGGCGGCATCGTCGTGGCCGGCTATCTGGCCCTGTTTGCCCGGCAACCGGTCTGGCTGGCCGGGACGCTGGCGGTGGCTCTGGCAAGCTGGGGAGTGGTGCGCCTGCTTAGCCGACATTTGCTGCTGTATGGACGGCGTCTGTTTGCGATGCATCTGCTGACAGGGCTGCTGCTGGGGCAGGCCGTGATGCTGTACGGACGAGGCTGGGCCGAGTGGGACTGGGGAGTCAATGTGATTGGCTGGATCGTGCCTGGCCTGTTGTCGCGCGACTTTGACCGGCAGGGCTTTTTGCCGACGCTGGCGGCGACCGCGCTGGCGGTGGCGCTGATCTGGCTGGTGGCGATGCTGGGGGACGGACTGCTATGGTAAAGCGACTGTGGCTGCTGCTGGCGGCGACGCTGCTGTTCATCGCGCTCTGCCAGCCATTTTTGCAGGCGCGGCCTACGCTGTACCAGACAGAAAAGCGGGCGGCTCTGGCGCTGGCCGAACAGGCGCAGGCGCTGCTCGGCCCCAGGATCAGCGGCCCCGAGTATAGCTGGATCACCACTACGCTGGCCCCGCCCGAAGCGAAACGGCTATCCCGTCATCCCGACTTTGCCGCGGTGGCGGTCGGCTGGCTGAAACAGGCGGGCGCAGGTCCTGGCAGCCGGGTGGCGGTCAACTTGTCCGGTTCGTTTCCGGCGCTGAACATCGCGGTGCTGGCGGCGATCGAGGCGGTCGGCGCACAGCCGGTCATCACCTCCTCCGTCGGCGCTTCCACCTGGGGCGCGACCGATCCTGAGTTTACCTGGCTGGACATGGAACGCGAACTGAATGTGGCCGGGCTGTGGAGCTGGCGAACAGTCGCCGCGTCGCTGGGCGGGGTGGGAGATGCCGGCGGCGGACTGACGCCGGAAGGCAAAGAACTGGCGCGTGCGGCAATCCGCCGCAGCGGCGTCGACCTGATCGCGGCAGCGGACCTGCAGGGTGCGATCGGGCGGCGACTGCAACTCTACCGCGGCGAGGCGGGCGAACTGCCGCCGGTACTGGTGAACGTAGGCGGCAGCCATGTGTTGTTCGGTGAGGCGGGCCACCGTGCGCCGCTGCCGCAGGGACTGAACCGGGGCTATCATCCGCTGCTGGGCGCGCAGGACGGGCTGGCGGCGGCTTTCCTGCAGGCAAATCGGCCGGTGATCCATTTCATCAACGTACGGCAATTGGCGGCGCAGTACGGAATTAGCGAGAATACGCCGCCGGGGACAAGCGGCGCTTTCGTTTCGCGGCAACCGCCGCCGGTCTTGCGGATTTTGGCAGGGTGCTGGCTGGTCGGCGTGGTTTGGCTGCTGTGGCGGGGCAAAGCAGGATTTTCCACCGCAACAGTCAAATAATAAATAATATTGCTAAAAAACAGGGGGAGCGGAATGAAAAAGATAGCAGCGGGTCTCATGACCATATTATTGCTGGTTTTGTGCGCCAGCGCAGCTCTGGCGGCGCCGGAGCCGACCAAACTGGTGGAAGTGTTTCGCAAGCCAGGCGTAAACTATGGCGGGTTCAAATCGATCGGCAACGAAGTGTCGGTCAGCATCCGACCGGCGGGAGATTCGTTCTACGACCGCAGCGATCCGTTCCTGCGGCAGCGGCTGGCGGAATTGTCGCTGGCGGCAGCAAAAAACCAGGGCTGGGTGGCGATCGACAACACCAGCGCCGATGTGCGGATCTCAGTTAAATTGACGGAATGGGGCCGTTTTCGCAACAAGCAGGACCAAAACCTGATGGAGTTTTTTGCCCTGGAGTGCCGGGCCTATTCCGTATCGTCCGGCGAAATGATCCTGCGCGCCACGGCCCGCTACAGCCGGGTCGATCCGCTGGAAGGCTCGATGGAAAAAATGAATGCCGCATTCGTTTCGGTGATGGAAGAGATTCTGCTGGCGCTGAAGACGAACGGCTGACCGGTCGCATAGAGAAAAAGAGACGACCGGCAAGGGGAGGAGAGCAATTGATGGAAAAACGCAGATTGGGCCGGACTGGCCTGGAGGTCGGCTGCATCGGCTTCGGCGCGTTGCCGATCCAGCGATGCACGATGGAGGAAGCGGGGCCGGTGCTGCATGCCGCGCTCGACAGGGGCATCGACTTTATCGACACGGCGCGGGGCTATTCGGACAGTGAGGAAAAAATCGGCCGCCATCTGGCTGGGCGACGCAGCGAGTACGTATTGGCGACCAAGAGCTTTGCCCGCACCAAAGACGGCATGGCAAAGGATATCGACATCAGCCTGAAAATGCTGCAGACCGACGTGATCGACCTGTATCAGGTGCACAACATCAAAAAAAGACCGGAGCTGGAAACTGTGCTCGGTCCCGGCGGCGCGCTGGAAGCGCTGAAAGAAGCCCAGACCGCAGGCAAGATCCGGCACATCGGCATTACCGGCCACGACTACGGCCTGTTGGTTGAGGGCATCAAAACCAATGAGTTCAGCACGGTGCAGGCCCCGTTCAACGCCGTCGAACTCGCGGCGCTGGACAACCTGTTCCCATTGGCCAAAGCGATGGATATCGGCCGCATCGTAATGAAGCCGCTTGGCGGCGGCCAGATCGACAGCAAGGTCGCTTCGCTGCGGTTTATCCTGCAACATGACATCACGGTCGCCATCCCCGGCATGGACGAACTGGCCCATATCGAGGAAAATCTGAAAGCAGCCGAACCGTTCGTTCCGCTTTCGGCAGCGGAAAAAGCGGCTCTTGACGCGGAAGTCGCCGAGCTCGGCAAAAACTTCTGCCGCCGCTGCGGCTACTGCATGCCCTGCGTGCAAGGAATCGAAATCCCGCTGTTGTTCATTTTGCATCTGCAATACGAAAAATATGGCATGCAGCAGGTCATCCCGGAGAAATACAACGCGATGGCGGCGGCCAAGGCTACGGCCAAGGCGTCGGCCTGCATCGAATGCGGCGTATGCGAGACCCGCTGCCCCTACGATATCCCGATCCGCGAACGGATGAAAAAAATCGCCCAGGACCTGGGCTGAGGAGGCAATATTATGTCTGAACAAATCTTTGACATCGCGATTATCGGCGCCGGCCCTGCCGGCCTGTCGGCGGCGCTCACAGCGCGGGTGCGCAATAAATCGGTGGCACTGTTTGAACACATGGACTTTAGTCCGAAACTGCAAAAAGCCCACGCGATCAACAACTATCTCGGTATGCCGATGACCGCCGGCAAGGACATGATGAAACAGATGGCCGACCACTGCCTGGCGGCGGGGCCGACGCTGATCCGTGAAAAAGTCACCAACATTTACGCCGGCGACACGTTCACCCTGCTGACCCCGAACAACACCTACGAGGCCAAAACGCTGGTGTTGGCGATCGGCGTAAGCAACGCGGCGATGCTGAGCGGGGAAAAAGACCTCGTCGGCAAGGGCGTCAGCTACTGCGCCACCTGCGACGGCATGCTGTATCGGGACAAACCGGTCGCGGTCATTGCCTATACGGAAGAGGGCGAGCACGAAGCCGACTTCCTTGGTGAAATCTGCCCGGTCGTTTACTTCATTCCCCAATACAAAACCGAATACCAGCCAAAACACCAGAGCGTCCAGGTGATGAAGGCGCGGCCGCAGACTGTGCTGGGCAGCGATGAAGTGACCGGCCTGGCGACCGACGCCGGCGAGCTGAAGGTGGAGGGGATCTTTATCCTGCGTCAGTCCGACCCGGCGGAAACCCTGCTGCCGGAACTGGAGATGGATGGCCCGTTCGTCAAGGTCAACCGCGACCAGGCGACCAATGTGTCTGGCGTGTATGCGGCAGGCGACTGCACCGGCAAACCCTGGCAAATCGCCCGGGCGACAGGTGAAGGACTGGTGGCGGTGCTGTCCGCGATCGGTTATATCGACGGCAAAAAATAGTGGCAGGATTCTGACTTCTCCTTGTAGAATAATAATATTCAGGCTATTCTCTTAAAATGGCCGGAATAACCAAGCGATAGGGAGGAGACACAGCAATGACGAGTGTGGTCGAACAACGGTTTGGGTTTGATGTGGCGCTGACAAAACTGGAAGAAGGCAAACGGCTCCAGCGGGTAGGCTGGCAAAATCTTGGCGAGTTTATCTTTTTGGTGCCCCCGGCAAGCGAAAAAGTCATTGCTGGCGATTACTTGTCGACAGCATTCAAAGAAGGCGCAAAAATCGAGATGAATCCGTTCATCATGCGCTGCCTGCCGCCCAACAAATGCATGCCGTGGAACGCCACCCACACCGACCTCTTGTCGAAGGACTGGCGGGTATTGTAGATAAGGGAAACAGAAAAATAACAGCGTATTGGCCTGTTGCTGGTCAATACGCTGTTTCTTTATTATTCAATGTCGTGGCAGCTGAGACGGCTGTTTAGAATCGCCGCATCGCAGCCCAGCCGTTCTTGCAAGGCTTCAAAATCCATGCCGACAATTTTCATCGCTTCCAGAACTTCTTGCCGGTCCAGCAGAAGTTTTGCCGCTGCGCGGCGGATCTGTACATGTTCATCCGTTGGATCGCGGTCTAGGTAAAATGTAAAAGGACGCGCCTTTATGGACAAGCCAAAGAATTCGTGATAAACAACCGCCCTCGCAAAAAGAAACGCTAACTCCATCGGATTATAGGCGGTGGTCTTCGGCAATGTGATAGATGGCGGGGTCGAGTCCCGCCGCGGACTGTATTTGGCCGAACCGCCGTCAGGCAGGTTTTTGTAATGGATTGTAATTTGGCAAGATTTCAGCCTTGCTGCGATATCAATCAATCGATAAACCCCCTTGTTTTTTCAGATATTCCAGATAATCCAGATGTTGCAAAAATTGCTTTTTCAACGGCGGCGGCAAGTGCCTGATCCGGTTAAGCAAAACGATTTCGTCAAAGCCGAGGAATTGGTCCAACTCAGGTACTGCCTGATATTTTGGCTCCTCCATGCCTCGAAAGAAATCCGGCAACGTGATTCCTACCGCCGAGCAGATTCGCTGGATAACGGAAACGGCAATTTTGCGGGTATCTGTGGACTCGTAGCGCGACAGGGTTGACGGATCGACATCGATTTTTGTAGCTAACTGTTCCAGGGTCATTCCATGGGTTTCCCTGATCTGGCGAATGCGTTGGGCAACCGTTATGTTCGACATACGCACACCTCCTCTGGATTTTTGTCTGGGTTCATCATACTCCTTGCCTAGCGAATTTGCAATATGTTTTTTGCATTTTTGCAATAAAAGTGTTATAATCAAATCAATAGAAAATCGTCTGAAACGCGGCGACTCCCAGGCGGAGGCGCCGCGTTTCAGACGTTCTTGTGGAAGAAAGAGGCGAAAACAGATGCCGTATATGGACGCATGGGATTCATCGCTCAATCCGCCGGCAAAAGCAATATATTTCTTGTTGCAACGATATGCCGACAATACGACTCATCATTGCTGGCCATCGATTGGAACGCTGGTCGTCAAGTCCGGTTTTTCCAGGCCGACGGTGAAAAAGGCACTGCGCGAACTGGTGCTGGGCAAGTGGCTGATCATTCGCCCGCGAATCCGCAAAGATCGTGGGCGTAGCAGCAACGACTACGAATTGCTGAATCCTCTGGGTAAACTGCATTCCAGGGGTAGGCAGGCAGAATACCCGGAGGCAGGCAAAGAGGTTGCCGGGCCCCGGCAAGCAGATTACCTCGAACTTACTCAGATAACTAACTCAGTAAACTATTCAGGGAACAAAAATAAAAGTAGGACTCCCAAAGGATTTGCTTCGTTGGGAATCGACTTCGACAAGAAAAATTAGTTTCAACAAAATGAAAGTGAGGCGCAGACCCGATGACAATAAACGAAGCACGGCGTTTGGTCGCCGTTGCCCTTGCGGCATATCCATCGATGCAGGAAAAGGACCTGTCGCTGACGGCAGCAGTCTGGCAAAAAATGCTGGGTGATCTCACGATGGAGAACCTGGAAAAAGCAGTTCTGAAAATCATCGCTACCAAGAAATTTTTCCCCAGTATTTCAGAAATCCGCAGCGAAGCGGTTTCTTTCGCTGCTCCGCTCCATCCGCTGCCGGAGGAGGCCTGGGCCGAAGTGATGGCCCAGCTCGATCCCTATCGCACGCCGCATTATTCCGATCCGCTGATTCATCGGGCGGTGAGGGCCATCGGTTATATCAACCTGTGCATGAGCGAACGCGTCGGTGTCGAGCGGGCGCATTTCCTGCAGATTTACGGCGCTTTTCTGCAAACCGACACCAACCGGCGGCAAAACGAAGCCGTCATGGAAATCACGGGCACCCATGCTCCGGAGCTGCTGCGACTGCTCGCCGGCATCGGGAGGCCGCTATGAAGATATGCATCGATCCCGGCCACAGCGGACCGTTTGAACCGGGCGCCTGCGCCGGCGGCTTTAACGAAGCCGACATCAACTGGTACATCGCCAAGTTTGCCATGGCCGAACTGAAATATCGCGGTCACCAGGCGCTGCTGACCCGGGGCAAGAAGATAGACAACGACGAACTGGCTTTTCGCGCCGAATGCGCCAACGAGTGGCAGGCCGACCTGTTCATCAGCATCCATTGCAACAGCGCCGCCCGCATCGAGGCGGACGGCACCGAGACCTACTATTACCCCGGCAGCCGCTGGGGCGAACAACTGGCTCGCTGCATCCAGTTTTGCATGACCGATGCGATGCTGACCGAGGATCGCGGCGTCAAAACCGCCGACTTCCAGGTGCTGCGCGAAACCCTCTGCCCGGCGGTGCTCGTCGAGTGCGGCTTTCTCTCAAACCCGCTCGACCGCGAGATGCTCACCGATTCGCTGGAACAGTGGCGAATGGGCGCGGCGATCGCGGTGGCGGTGGAAGACTTTCAAAAAATCCGCAAAAAGTTTAACCCGTTGGCGTTCGCTGACGAATAAACCGCAGTATAATAAGGATGTGGAAAACAACTGAATACGCTCTGTGGGGATGGAGCAAGTAATACCGGGCACTGTCGCAGGACACTCTCCTGCGGTTGCCATACACACTCCATCCCCGGAGTTGGGGACACGTTCGTCATGACGTGTCCCTTTTCATTTGCTCAAAAAGCCTCGTGCGTTTTGATAAATACCAGGAAGCGCCGCGCGCGCTTCGAAAGGAGGAAACCTCATGGCTGTTGTGAAAACGCCCCAGGAATCCCGGATCGGCATCAAAGTCGCCAACGGCACCAGCGCCAGCGGCGCGGCCCTGTTCAAGACGCTGCGGTTTTCCAACGTGAAACCGTCCGCCAGCGACCAGGACCTGTTCGACGTGGGTGCGAGCATCGGCGCTTTGCAGGGCGCGGCGCTTGTCGCGGTCCTGCGCACCGACGAAGCGGATCTGTCGAACGAGTAAGGGTAACGGTTTTCTGCAACACGCAGTTGCGCCGATTCTCGCCGGAATTCGTTAGCGGCTCGGAAGTGCATATTTCCGGTCGGCCCGAATGCTACATCCTGTAGCTCGGACCTAAAATCAACATCCGGTTGATTTTACCGGAATTTTTCTCCCATCGCCGACGAATTCAACCGGCTCGAATCAAAGGCAACTGGTTAGTTGCAGAAAACCTCCCGGAAAAAACCGGGGTGAAACACTCTTCTCAAAAAAATCATAGAAAGGAGGGAAACCCGATGACCAAGACACTGAAAATGCCGTTTCGTAACGCTGCCGGCAAGGAAGTCAACTTCATGCTGGCCAATCCGAAAGAAGGCATCACCAAAGCGGAAGTGTTGGCCACGATGGCGCTCGTCATCGCCAAGGACCTGTTCGCTACCACCGGCGGCGATCTTGTCAGCGCGCTGGAACCGTCGATCCTGATCCAGGACACCGGCGTACTGGCTTAGTCATGGACTGGGGCCAGTTAATCTCGCAAGTCGGCTTCCCGATTGCGGTTTCTGTCTGGCTCCTGGCCCGTCTGGACAATCGCCTCGGCGCGTTTGAAAAAACCGCCGTGGCGATCTGCCAGCGACTGGAGGACCAGACACTGCGCTGCAACGAGTGCCGCGAGTGGCGAGCGCGAAATGCAAAATAGAAAGAAGGCACAGATTATGCTGTTAACCGATATCACAAAAATCATCCGGTTGCTACTGGGGGCGTTTGAGGAAGTCGCCTCGCAAGATGAACTGACCCAGCGGCGAATCGGCCAAATCGGCCAGGTGATCGGCGCTGTCGAAGACGTCGCCGAAACCGAAGGCGCACCGGACCTGAACGTGGCTGAAAAACGCATCGAAGAAGCGCACGACATCATCCACCGCATCGCCGCGATCCTGGCTATGGAGGAAGGGTGGGGCGGGGAAGACAACGTACTTCGCGAGGAAGCGTGGGACGGCAAGCTGGACGGCGAAACGATCGCCCTGGCGGAAGATGAAGAATAGGGGATCAATTGCATAGAGAACAAACGAATGATAAATGCGGAGAATAGACGAGCTATTCCCCGCATTTTTTTGCGCCAATCAGTCTTGGTTTATTTTTTGATTCTGGTCCAGACGCCGGCCGCCACGACGGCATCCTTGTCGCCGACATGCCGGTAGATGCAGGTGATCTTGTCCGGACTGACGAGGGTGGCATCGGTAAAGCCGTCCATATCCACCAGGTAGAGGGTCTTGTTGTCCCAACCGATGACGCCGGCCATGTTTTCCGATGCCAGTTTGGAGGTGAAGGTGGCGTAGAAGACGCGGCCCTGTTGTTTGGTAATGACGAGTTCGGCGGTCAGATTGCTGAGGAGATCGCGATGATGCGTCCAGTCGCCAGGCGGGCCGCCTTTGGTGAGCAGGGCAGCTTCGGATTTTACGGCCCAGGTGCCGACCAGGTTGGGGAGATTCTCGGCGGCCGAGCAGACGCCGGTTCCCAGCAGAAACACCAGTAACGCGAGGCAGAGAACGGTTTTTTTCACAGTGAAACGCCTCCTTCTGCTTTGGGGTTCATGCAGGGAGTATTCGGGAGGGAGAGAGGGAAACCCTGCAAAAGGGAAAAGCAGTGTCAATAGTGGATAATATTATCATTACAGAGCAGGAAATACGATTAAATCCGTGAAATCTATAAGGTGATAATGATAGGAGGGTGATCCATGCCTCCACTAAATGCGGTTACCAATCAGGAAAGAACTCTGTATGATGCATTACGCCATGACCTGGCCGATGCGGTCGAAATCCGTATCATGGTTTCGTTTGTGATGGAAAAAGGCGTCAAACTGGTTCTGGACGATCTTCGGCATGCTGCCGAACGCGGAGTCAATATTCAACTGCTAACCAGCACCTATATGGGCATCACGGAGCCGTCCGCCCTGTTGATACTACGGTCGGCACTGGGAGACAAACTGGACCTGCGGGTTTATAAACCTACGGATAGGTCTTTCCATGTCAAGGCTTATTTGATTCGGACAAAAACTGACAATGTTGTTTATGTCGGCTCATCCAACATCTCGCGTGAAGCATTGACACGCGGGGTTGAGTGGAATTTTCGGTTGCAGCAGTCGCTATCGCCTCACGACTTTGAACACTTTTCGACTACTTTCGATGAGTTTTTTTGTCATCGCTCGGAAAAGGTGACAGATGCTTGGATTAAACAATATGCTGAATCATGGCGGCGGGTAAAAGTTATCGATTTTGATCCGATAGAAGTAGAGGCTTGCCCTGAAAGAATTGTGGCCCGCGGGTTTCAGATAGAAGCACTGTATGCACTGGAACAAGCAAGAGCGGACGGAGTCAAAAAAGCTTTGGTAGTGGCGGCAACCGGCACCGGAAAGACTTATTTGGCAGCGTTTGACAGTCATCGCCCCGAGTACCGTCGCGTATTATTTATGGCACATCGGGATGAAATTTTGCAGCAGACGGAAGAATCATTCCGCAAAGTCAGGCCGGATGCAACCTATGGCAGGTTGGGCGGCGGCAGGCAAGAGACTCAAGTGCAGGTGCTATTGGCGAACGTCCAAACTCTGTCACAGCAACGATACCTATCACCGGAGGAGTTTGCACCGGACAGCTTCGATTACATCGTTGTAGATGAATTCCATCACGCGGCAGCGTCCAGTTATCGCCGAGTATTGGATTATTTCCGACCGAAATTTTTGTTGGGATTGACCGCTACGCCGTATCGGAGCGACAATCAGGATTTGTTTGCCTTGTGCGATGGCAACGTGGCTTATGAGATTTTTCTTGTTGATGCGATTAATCGTGGATTGTTGGTACCGTTTCGTTATTATGGTTTTTACGATGAAACCGATTATGGACAGGTCGAGTATAAAAATGGTCGCTATGACACTGCTCAACTGGAAAAGGCGCTGGTCCGGAAACAGCGCGCTAGTCTGGTGTTGGCAAAGTATAAACAGTTTGAAACAAAACGGGCGCTGGGATTCTGCGCCAGTATCGGGCATGCGGAATTTATGGCGGAGTATTTTGCAAAAAACGGGGTTCCTGCGGCAGTCTGCCATAGCGGAAGCGCAGGTAACCCATTCTTCTTGCCACGCGAGGCAGCGCTGGCTAAACTTGGCACAGGAGAAATCAAGGTGCTATTTTCCGTCGATCTTTTCAACGAAGGGGTAGATATGCCTTCACTCGATATGGTGTTGTTTTTGCGACCGACGGAGTCTTTCGTAGTCTTTTTGCAACAATTAGGGCGCGGTCTTCGCAAGGATGGACAGAAAAAGTATCTTGATGTATTGGACTTTATCGGCAACTACAAACGGGCGCATTATTTGCCGCTGATTTTGTCGGGTCAGAATCCGTGGGCGGCAAAGGATCGTTCTACCGTGAACCTTCATAATATTGGGTATCCGGATGACTGCCAGGTGAATTTCGACTTTCGATTGATTGACCTGTTTCTTGAGATGCGAAGACAGGAACCGCTAAAACAACGGATGCAGGATGAATATTGGCGGTTGAAAGCGCAACTGGGCCGCAGACCACTACGAACGGAAATGTACAATGGCGTTGATATTCCGTTGGAAGTATATTTGCGGCCAAATGGCTGGATTGGATTTCTGTCCTTGCTTGATGAGCTTACAGCTGAAGAAATAGGCTGGATTGATACTTCGGCAGAAAAATTTTTACGGGAACTCGAGAGAACGGCAATGAGTAAATCTTACAAAATGCCGACGATAGGAGCTTTTTTGAAGGCCGGGGGAATGGTTGCAGACGTGGGTTTGGCGGAGATGGTGAAAAGTTGGCGAAGTTACTATGCTGAACCGGTTCGGGCGAAAGACATGGAACGGGACGCAAACAGCTGGAACTGGCGAATGTGGGATGATGCAAGGCTTTACCGGTTGGCGGAGGAAAACCCGATTCACTTCTTAGCCCAAGGCAACCGGTTCTTTCAATACGATCAGATCAACAAACGGTTTCGGATCGGTGAAGAAGTGCAGTCATATTTGACACCGACACTGGCAGACCATGTTGCCGATATCTTGGCTTGGCGAACTGAAAGCTATTTTGCCAGGCGTTATCGAACGAAAGGAGATGACTGATGTGGTTCAATATGACAAACTGGTGCGGGACCGGATCCCCGAAATCATCAAGGAAGCGGGGAAAGCACCGATAACCAGGACGGTAAAAGACCCTGCAGAGCTAAAGCTGCGGTTGATTGACAAACTGGCCGAGGAAACCCAGGAATACAGGGAATCGGGTTCGATTGAAGAAATTGCCGATATCCTGGAAGTGCTGCAAGCATTGGTGGAGCAGGTCCACGGGCTGAGTTGGGAGCAGGTGCGTGAAATTCAGGGTCGCAAATGGGAAGAGCGGGGCGGCTTCCGGGACGGAATTGTGCTGGAGCGGGTGGAAGGATAGGAAAGGGATTTTCTGAAAGGCAGGCAGGAAGATGCTCAAAACAGGGCTCTACGAACAGGTGATCAATCAATGGATGGCCGCCGAACTGGCGCGGACGGATAACGTGGCGAAAGCAGCGCCGATTGATGCGGCCGAATCGGCAAAGGTGCTGGCGAAGTATCTGGCGGAGATTATCGAGAACAGCCTGGACCGTTATAAAGATGGCGGCAGTTTGGCCGATCAAATCTTGCTGGTCAACAAGTTGCTCGCCTGGCTGAAACATGAAACCCAAGAACCTGGCCTGGCTGAGTTTGCGGTGCCGGAGCCCGGAAAGCAACTGCTGGCCCTGCTCGAGCGACAAAACAACCCCCTGGCCATCGACGAAAGGGCCGAGATCATCCGGCCACAATCTTCGCTGGCGATCAGTTCTTTGTTCACCGGGGCCGGCAATGAACCGAGCCTGTTTTCGGAGCTGAAAAAAGAAATCGCGTCCTGTGACCGGATCGACCTGCTGGTTTCGTTTATCAAGTGGAGCGGCCTGCGCATGATCATGGAAGAACTGCGCGAGTTCAGCCGTAACGGCGGACAGCTCCGCGTCATCACCACCTCCTATATGGGCGCAACAGATGTCAAGGCGATTGAAGAGCTGCGCAAACTGGCACAATGCGAAATCAAGATTTCCTATGAAACCAAGCGAACTCGCCTGCACGCAAAAACCTATGTGTTTTATCGTGAAACGGGATTTACGACGGCCTATGTTGGCTCGTCCAATCTCTCCAACGCGGCGATTTCCAGCGGTTTGGAGTGGAATGTCAAGGTGACAGCCAAGGATTTGCCAGATACGATCCGCAAAATCGAGGCCACTTTCGAGAGTTACTGGAACTCGCAGGAGTTTGAACGCTATGGTGAACAGCAAGCCTACCGACTGGCGGCGGCGCTGAAGGCCGAACGGACTGCCGGGACGAATTCGCCTACGTCCTTTCTCTTCGACATCCATCCCTACCCCTATCAGCAGGAGATTTTGGACAAGCTGGAGGCCGAACGCAAAGTCCGTGGCTACTATAAGAATTTGCTGGTGGCGGCGACCGGGACCGGCAAGACGGTGATTGCGGCGCTGGATTACAAACGGTTTTGCCGCGAAAATCCCGGCCGGCCCAATCGGCTGTTGTTTGTGGCCCACCGCGAAGAGATCCTAAAGCAGAGTGTGGAATGTTTTCGCGGCGTACTGAAAGACCTGAATTTCGGCGACCTGTTCGTGGGAAACTACCGACCGGAGCGGTTGGACGCCCTGTTTGTTTCAGTGCAGACCTTTAACGCGCGGGAGCTGGAACAGGGCACTACGCCGGACTATTATGACTACATCGTGGTCGACGAGTTTCATCATGCAGCGGCCCCGACCTACCAAACACTGTTAACCTATTATCAGCCGCGAATTTTGTTGGGGTTGACGGCGACGCCGGAACGGATGGACGGCAAGAGCATCCTGGATTATTTTGACCAAAGGATTGCAGCGGATATCCGGCTGCCGGAAGCGATCGACCGCAAATTGCTGTCGCCGTTCCAGTATTATGGATTGACGGATACTGTGGACCTGGATTCACTGCGCTGGGGCCGGGGCGGATATCAAGATTCGGATTTGACCAACCTTTACGCATTCTCGGCAGGGGTTGCCCGGCGACGCGCCGACCTGATCGTGGAGTCGATGTGCAAATATGTGACGGACATCGATGAGGTCATCGGGCTGGGGTTCTGTGCGTCAAAGGAACACGCGCGGTTTATGGCCGATTATTTCAACGAACGGCAGATTCCGGCGATGCATCTGACCTCTGACTCGCCAGCGGAAGAGCGAAAAAGCGCCAAAAACAGGCTGGTGCGTGGTGAGCTTAAATTTCTGTTCGTGGTTGACCTCTACAATGAAGGGGTCGATATTCCGGAAATCAACACGGTGCTGTTTCTGCGGCCGACCGAAAGCTTGACCGTGTTTTTACAGCAACTGGGACGAGGCCTGCGGCTGGCAGCGGGCAAAGACTGCCTTACGGTACTCGATTTTATCGGCCAGGCTCACAAGAAGTACAATTTTGAAGAGAAGTTTGCGGCGCTGTTATCCAATTCGACCCGCAGCCTGCAGCATGAAATCAAGCAAGGGTTTGTCTCGGTGCCCAAGGGCTGTTTTATTCAGATGGAGCGAAAAGCTCAGCAGTACATTCTGGAAAATATCCGTAGTTCGTTTGGCGTGCGGGCCGGTCTGGTGGCCCGATTGCAGTCGTTTGAGGAAGAAAGCGAGCTGCCGGTGACGTTGGTGCATTTTGCCCAGTATTATCATCTGGATGTCCGCAAGATTTTTGAACGGGGCAGTTTTGCTCGGCTTTGCGTTTTGGCGGGAGTGCGGGACGATTTTCAGGAAGAAGTCGAAGCGGAACTGACGAGGGCGCTGCCACGACTCTGTCAGATTGACGCACCGGGTTGGATTCGGTTTTTGCAGGAATACCTGGTGCGGATGGAAGAGATGGATGTGGCCCGGTTGACGAAGCCGCAGCAGTTGATGTTGCAGATGTTTTATCAGACGGTGTGGAACGAAGCGGCCCAGGACCTGGGCGCGGAGGATGTCCAGCGCAACTTGCAGCGGTTGGCAGTAGCGCCGGTGATGCGGCAGGAACTTTTGGCCTTGCTGCAGTATAGTCTCGACCGGGTAGATCTGGTGGCGGCGCCGGTTGAGCTCGGCTTTCTGCATCCGCTCGAACTGCACTGCCATTATTCGCTGCGCCAGATTGCAACGGCGATGGAGTATTTCAACTACGGGGCGCTACAGGGACTGGGTGTGAAGTATTTCAAGGAAAAGAAGACCGATGTGTTTTTTATCACGCTGAACAAGTCGGACAAAGATTACTCGCCTACGACGATGTACAATGACTACTCGATCAATGAATCGCTGTTCCACTGGCAGAGTCAAAGCACCACTTCGGACACCTCCGCCACCGGACAGCGCTACATTCATCACCGGCAAACCGGCAACAAGGTGTTGCTGTTTGTCCGCGAAGCCAAAAAGGACGAGTTTGGCGATGCGGCGCTCTACACGTTTTTGGGCCGGGCCGACTACGTGAAGCATGAAGGCGGCAAGCCGATGAATATTGTCTGGCAGCTGCAGGCGCCGATTCCGGCGAAGTTGATTAAGAAAACGAACAAACTGGTGGTGGGATAAATTGCAGGTGCAGGTGACGGCGGCGATTATTCAGCAAGAAGGAAAATATCTGATCTGTCAGCGAGCGCATGACGACGAACTGCCGCTGATGTGGGAGTTCCCCGGCGGCAAGCTGGAGCCGGGTGAGACGCTGGAGCAGTGCATCATCCGCGAGTGCAAAGAAGAGCTGGGCGTCGAGATCCGGCTGTGCGGCGAGTTTGGCCGGACGAGCTATCCGTATAAGCAATGGGAACTGGTGTTCGCCTTTTTCCAGGCGGAAATCGTGGCCGGCACGCTGACTTTGGCGGTGCATGAGCAAATCCGATGGGTGAGTGCGGCGGAACTGAAACAGTACGTCTTCTGCCCGGCCGATGTGGCGATCGTGGAAAAATTGATGAATATATAGGCGGCCGTGTTTGAAACGTCGACAAATTGTCGACAGTTCAACAAGTTCGCTGTTAAAGTTGGTTGCGAACCTCCCGAACCAATTTATTAGCTTGTATCAGAAAATGTGTCCTTCGAAGTCCATGTAGCAGAGGAGCGAGATCTATGCGCCTATACTCGGGTACTTCAGAGCTCTTTGTCCAAGATGCGATGCGCAACCAGATTTCAGAGAAATTGAAAGCGAGTTTTTTCAAAGCGTTTCGCTATAGCCCGTCACCGGCAGAGGTGGGATCATGGCAGAATTCACTGTTGGCAATGGCTGCTGTTATAGAGCAAGCGAATTTGAAGGACCACGGCATACTTTTAGAATACCAGTTGCCGCTTAGTTCCAAACGATTAGACTGTCTGATTACCGGGCAAGATCAAAACGGGAAAGATAATGCCGTAATCGTTGAATTGAAGCAGTGGCAGAAAAGTGATGAGTGCGATGCGGATAGTTCGGTTTTGACATGGCTGGGAGGGACAAAACGCGAAGTATTGCATCCCTCAGTCCAGGTCGGCCAATACCAAATGTACTTGCAAGATATGCACACGGCATTCTATGAAGGCGATAACCCCGTTACACTCAACTCTTGTGCTTATTTGCACAACTATCGTGCATTGACGGATGATGCCATTTACGCGGAAAAGTTTCATGACACGGTCGAAAAACACCCCCTATTTACGGCAAACGACATGGAAAGTCTACAAGACTATTTGCAAAAACCTCTTGAAAATGGAAATGGGATCGAGGTCTTGCGCCGGATTGACGAGGGCTGCTATCGGCCCAGCAAAAAACTGCTGGACCATGTAAGCAAGACGATTAATTCACGATCCGATTTTGTGCTTCTTGATGAGCAGAAAATTGCATATGATCGTGTTTTTGCTGAAGTACGCAAGGATTATCATCACCAAGACAAGGCTGTGATAGTGATTCGTGGCGGCCCGGGGACCGGAAAATCGGTGATTGCGATCAATTTGATGGCGGACTTATTGCGAAGTGGCTATAATGCACAATATGCTACCGGGTCAAAGGCATTTACCGAAACGCTAAGAAAAATCATTGGGGCTAGAGGTTCGACGCAATTCAAGTATTTCAACAGTTATGCCCAAGCACCGGAAAATATAGTCGATGTGCTGATTTGTGACGAGGCGCATCGCATTCGCGAAAGCAGTAACAGTCGTTTTACAAAAGCAGCTTTACGATCGGGCATCGCTCAAATTGAAGAGTTGATTAATGCAGCTAAAGTATTGGTTTGCTTTATTGATGATAAACAAGTTGTGCGTCCGGTAGAGATCGGTTCAACGGAATATATTCTCGAATATGCCCGCCAAAAGCAATGCCGGATTATGGAGTACAAGCTGGATGTACAGTTCCGTTGCAGCGGTTCGGAAAGCTATATCCAATGGATTAACAACACGTTGGCTGTAGAGCGGACACCGAATGTGATCTGGAATGCAGGCGAAGAACAGTTTGATTTTCGGGTCATGGATTCGCCTGAAGCGGTGGAGAATGCATTGAAGCTCAGGTTGCAAGAGGGTTTTACTGCCCGAATGACAGCCGGATTTTGCTGGCCATGGTCCGACCCTGATGCAGCGGGGCAACTGCTCAATGACGTTAACGTAGGGAACTATAAAAGACCTTGGAATGCAAATCCTGATGCCGGCAGATTGGCGCCAGGGATTCCAAAGTCTTCTCTATGGGCGTATGACCCGAATGGATTTCATCAAGTCGGTTGCATATATACAGCACAGGGATTTGAATTTGACTATGTGGGTGTGATTTTTGGCAATGATTTGGCATATGATCTCGATTCGGGGAAATGGCTCGGCAATCGGCAAAATTCATTTGACAGTGTAGTAAAACGCGATGCAGGAAAATTTTTGGACTTGGTGAAAAATGTGTACCGCGTGTTGTTGACTCGGGGCGTAAAGGGTTGCTATGTGTGTTTTATCGACAAGGACACGGAAAGATTTTTCCGAAGTCGCATGGAGCATTAAAGGAATTGTGCTGGAGCGGGTTGAAGGGTAGGCAAGCTTTCGATAATTGTCATGTTCTGCGACGGGTTCGATTCAATCGAATCCGTCAATTTTCCTATAACCGTTCTTTTCTGACGAGTCAATCGGCTCTTACCCATTATGAAAATTGGGGGGAATAACTCATGAACAGCAACCGCGCCGAGAACGCAACCGAAATAATCCGCCGCGCCCAGGGCAGTCTGTTGGGGCTGGCTGTCTGCGACGCCCTGGGAACGACGCTGGAGTTTCGCCGACCGGGAACTTTCGCGCCGATCACTGACATCGTGGGCGGCGGGCCGTTCCAGCTGAAGCCGGGACACTGGACGGACGACACCTCCATGGCGCTTTGCCTGGCGGAAAGTCTGGTCGAGCGGCAGGGCTTCGATGCGGCGGACCAGATGAAGCGCTACCTGCGCTGGTTCCGCGAGGGCATCCTCAGCAGCACGGGACACTGCTTTGATATCGGCCGCACAACGGCTGACGCGCTATGCAGTTACGAGAAGACCGGCAACCCCTTCAGCGGTCCCGTAAGTCCGCAAACTGCCGGCAACGGCTCCATCATGCGGCTTGCTCCGGTACCGTTGTTTTTTGCCGCAGAACCGCAAGCCGCGATCGATTTCTCAGGGGAAAGTTCCCGCACCACCCATGGCGCAGCGGAGGCGGTCGATGCCTGTCGCTATTACGGCGGACTGATCGTCGGCGCGCTGCACGGGGCCGGCAAGCAGGAACTGTTGTCGACCAGGTATTCGCCAGTGGCCGGGCTGTGGGAGCGATGTCCCCTGACTCCCGGAATCCGCAACATAGCGGACGGCTCGTTCAAGACGAAGCAGCCGCCGCAAATCAAAGGCTCGGGCTATGTGGTCGAGTCGTTGGAGGCTGCGCTATGGGCTTTTTACCATTCGGACAATTTCAAGCAGGGAGCCCTGCTGGCGGTGAATCTCGGCGATGATGCCGATACGACGGGCGCGGTGTACGGTCAATTGGCGGGAGCATACTATGGACGGGACGGGATTCCCGAGGAATGGCTGCAAAAGATCTGGCTTCGCGAGCATGTCGAACGACTGGCTACCGCACTGACAGCGCAGTTGCAGGCGGGTTTCAAGGGCGTTGTACTTGAGTAGGCCAATGATGTGCTCGCCGAAAGGGAGTGCGTCGACGCCTACGCTGCACAGCAGCAGGTTATAGCAGGAAACCTTCGTAATCCCGGCGAAACCTTCCTTGAAGTGAACGCTAAAGTAATAGGGCCCACAGGCAAATTTGATGTGAAAGAAGCGGCCATTGCCAAGACCAGGTTTGGTGGGAAAGGATAAGCAGGTGAAATTGAATGAAGATTTTGCGATACAGTAAAAAGTATGAATCGCTGCTGTTTGATTTGCTTGCTGGTGAGGGACCTGGTTGGAGCGTTTACTACGACTCTGCCGGTCGTGAACGATACATCAGGGCGCTTGAAACGAGTATAACCTATATCGCCTGTGACGATGGACTTGTATGGGGCTACGTGCGTTGCCGTGCAGATGACGGTTTCGGCATTTATATATATGATTTGCTTGTCAGAAAATCGCATCGGGGCAGACGGATCGGCAAAAGTCTGGTTCAACAGGTATGCCGGGACTTTCCTGACCAACGCGTCTATGTGATGAGCGATGAAGATTCCTATTACGAAAAAATCGGATACCACAGAGTGGGATCGATTTTTTCGGTCAATTTGTAAGTGAGCAATTTTTTTTGCCAGGAGGCGCCACGATGAGTCAAGTGTTAACGATAGTCGCCAATCCGCGCAGCAACTCCTTTACCCGCAGGTTGCTGCAGTCGTTTCTGTCGGCATACAGTCGGCGTAATCCCGCCGATGTTATCACGGAACTCGACGTTTACCAATGCGACATTCCGGTCATTGACGATGCGGTGATCAAGGCGTGGGACAAGCCGCTGCAAGAGCGGTCGCCGGCAGATTTGGCAGTGCTGTCTCGCATCGACCGGTTCACCGACCAGTTTATCGCCGCCGACAAGATCGTGATTGCCTCGCCGATGTGGAACTTGCATTTTCCGCCTCAGCTGCTGGCGTATCTGGCGACGGTGATGGTGGCGGGAAAAACCTTCGTTTATACCGAACAGGGCTGCCAGGGCCTGCTGCATGACAAACCGGTCATGTTGCTGCATGTGCGGGGCGGAGTGTTTTCGGAGGGTCCGCTGCAGGCGATGGACTTTGCCACGCCGCATTTGCGTTCGCTCTGCGGGATGATTGGGCTGACTGATTTTCGATCGGTGATCTGCGAAGGGATCGAGCAGGCGCCGGACCAGGCCGAAAAGCTGCTGCAACAGGCGATGCGGCAGGCGGAACAAATGGCTGAAACGTTTTAGATTGACTAGGAGATGGGAAGTATGACTGAAAACGATTTGGCTGTTTTTGAGAATTTTAAGATTCGTCGGCATTTCGACGAGCAAACGGAAACCTGGTATTTTTCCGTAGTGGATATAATTCAGGTCTTGATTCAGCAAAGCGACTATCAAGCGGCGCGCAATTACTGGAAAGTGCTGAAAAATCGACTGAATAAAGAAGGCAGTGAAACGGTTACAAAATGTAACCAGTTGAAAATGATAGCGGAAGATGGAAAACTTCGCTTGACCGATGTTGCCAGTGCGGAAACATTGTTACGCCTGATTCAGTCGATCCCCTCACCCAAAGCGGAACCAATCAAACTTTGGCTGGCCAAAGTAGGTTATGAACGGATGCAGGATATGGCCGACCCGGCCCGTTCGCTCGACCGGGCCCGCGAATACTGGCAACAGCACGGGCGCAGCGAAAAATGGATTCAGCAGCGGATGATGGGACAAGAAACCCGCAACAAGCTGACCGATTACTGGCGGGATCATGAGATTAACGGTGAAGCGGAATATGCGGTTCTAACCAATCTGATTCATCAGGAATGGGCGGGCGTGTCGGTCAAGAAACACAAAGCCTTGAAGAATTTGCAGACACAGAATTTGCGCGACCACATGAGCGAGGCGGAGCTAATCTTTACTGCGCTGGCCGAGCTATCCACCCGGCAAATCGCCGAAAGCATAAAAGCGACAGGGATGAAGGAAAACGCAGAAGCCAGTAAAAAAGGTGGGCGCATTGCTAAAAGGGCCAGGCAGGAATTGGAGCAAAAGACCGGTCGTAGCGTAGTGACAGGGGAGAACTTTTTGCCGCCGGTGGCTCGTAAAAAAGAAATCGGTGATGAACGCGGTCAGGGTGGTAATGAATAAATGCAACAACTCTCCCTCAACACCCCTGCGGAGGGGTTCATCGACATCACCGGGCAAGTGCGCAAGATTGTGGCGGCAGGCAATGTGCAAAACGGCCTGTGCCAGATTTTTGTGCCGCATACCACGGCTGGCGTGACGATCAACGAAAACGCCGATCCCGATGTAGTGACGGATATGCTGGCGGCGCTGGGCAAGATGGTGCCGGATCTGCCGTACCGACATAGCGAGGGCAATTCGCCGGCGCATGTAAAAAGCAACTTGGTCGGCTGCTCATTAACGGTTCCGATTTCAGAGGGACGGTTGTGCCTGAGCACGTGGCAGGGGATTTACTTTTGCGAGTTCGACGGGCCGCGCAGCCGCAAGGTGTGGGTGAATCTGGTCGGCAGCTAGTCGATAATGCGTTTTGGGAGGTGTGCTTGTGCGAAAAGCCTTTAAGCCGCTACTGGCGTTACTGCTCCTCTTATTGTTTGGTTTGGCGGGACCGCTTAAAGCGGAGGCCATCCGGTCTGGTCCCAATGCGTCTCCTGCCCACTTTTTTCAAGACGAGTCGTTTGAGTTTGAGTTTTTGCGGACGCTTGGCGCTGCGTATTATGGCGGCGCCGACATTATGGAGTGCCTCGACACGGCAAGCCGAATCGGCGAAGGCGATGAAGACGCCTGGTATGATGAATGGGAAAAAACGGCCGACAGCGTGCACCAGCTGGGGCTAGCCGCTGAAAAGAACGGTGCTGCCATCAGCGCCGGGCGTGCATTCCTGCGCGCAGCCAACTATTACCGTACGATGGATTTCTACCTGCGGGCCGACCCCGACGATCCCCGCATCCTGTTGGCCGGTCGCAAAAGCCGCCAGACGTTCCTGCGGGGGATGCGGCAGCTCGGCTACCATATTGAAACCGTCCGAATTCCTTATGAGCAAACGACGCTGCCTGCCTACCTCATTCTGCCTGCCCAGGGTGGTAAAAAACTGCCGCTGCTGATTGTCCATTCCGGATTTGACGGGACCAAGGAAGAGGTCGTGCTTTATCCCGGTTTTGCAGCGTTGGAGCGGGGCTACGCCGTACTGGCGTTTGACGGGCCTGGGCAGGGCGAGGCGCTGAGGGAGCAAAAACTGTATTTCCGGCCGGACTGGGAAAAAGTGCTGAGCCCGGTTGTCGATTATGTGCGGTCGCGACGCGAAGTGGACTCCGGCAAAATTGCCTACATGGGGATCAGCATGGGCGGAATGCTGGCGCCAAGGGCGGCGGCCCATGAGCACCGGATCAAGGCCCTGATCGCCAATAACGGTTTGTATAGTTTTTATGAAAGTCTGGCGCAGCGGATGCAGGGGATTGACGCGTTGGCGTTTAGCGACCCGGACCGGTTCAATTTGATAGTCGCGGAAGTGATGCCAAACAGCACGGCGTTCCGCTGGATGGTCAACAACGGCAAAATGGCGTTTGGCGTGCCGGATGCTGCATCGCTGTTCCGGCGTCTCAAACAGTATAGCGCAGCCGACGCGCCGGGGATCAGAGCGCACAGCCTGATTCTTGACGGCGAACGGGAGTCGATGCCGGGACAGGCCCGCAAGCTGTATGACCTGATCATCGCTCCTAAGACATATTTGCTGTTCAAATCCAGTGAGAGCGCCGATTTGCATTGTCAGGTCGCCGGGTCTGCCACCGGTGCGCAGTATATCTTTGAATGGCTGGACAAGCTGATGAAAGCCGACAGGCCATAAGGGGAGGTGCACAACATGAGTAAAAAAATCGTTGGGTTTGCGCTGTTATTCGTCCTGCTGCTGTCAAACAGCGTTTTTGCCGCCAGTTGGGTGTTTTACAGCCGGGAAGGAAAACTGCACACACTATATATTGACAGTTCCAGCGTGTACAAAGATGGCGATCGCCTGACCTACTGGGTTCTCCAGGTTCTGGATCGGCCGCTGTCCAGCAACTATGCGAAACAGACCTTGAAATTCGAAGTGAAGCTAAATGCGCCGCGTGAGTTCCGAATTGCCGAATCCTGCATCTATGACGCGAATAATCGGCCAGGCGGCCCTCACAAGGTCAATCCAGTCGAATGGGAACCGGCAGAGGACTATGACAACCGGCAATTTGATTTTGCCCTGCGTTATGCAAAAAACCGCAAGGATCCGGGGACCCGGCCAAGTCCCTGAGGGGAATGGGAAAGAACGGTAAAATAATGCAAAAAGCGTAGGATTGAAGCTTGTTCCTGCTTCATCCTACGCTTATTTTGTTGCCGACAAAGATTACAATGCGAGTACCCTGTCGCCGTATTTTTCACTCACGATTCGTAGAAATAGCTTGGCTGCCTGCGACACATAGGCGTTCTTTTGCACGGCCACGCACAGCGTCCACCAGGGGTCGAAGCTGGCATCGACAAAATAGCAGTCGCAGGGATAGCTGCCGGGAAAGATGTCTAGGTACCGCAGCGGGACGAAAGTGGCGCCGATGCCGGTGCTGGACAGCCGCCTGGCCGTCTCAAAGCTTTTGGTGGTCAGGATGACCGGCGGGCTGATCTGCGCCTTGTTAAGGATGAGATCGGCCGCCTGGCGGATTTTCTGTTCCTTGTTGACCATCACGAAGGGTTCATTTGCAAACGATTGCAGTGGCATTTGCGGATATTTTGCCCCTGCGGTGGACACAGCATGTCGGCTTTTGGGATGGTTTTTTGCGGTGACCAGCACCAGCGGGTCGCGGGCAAGCGGATATACGTCGGCGCCTCCGTGCAGCATGGTTTCTTCGTAAGGCAGGGCGTGCATCAAAGCAAAGTCGATTTCTCCGGCTGGCAGAGACTTGGCTAGTTCAGTCGAATTTTTTTCCACGACGGACACCTCGATGTTTGGACAAAGCTGGCGAAATTCCGGCAAAATGACCGGCAGGACCTGTGTGGCCAGATAGACGGTTATGCCGACCGTAATCCGGCCTTTTTTTAAGTTGTTGATATCACTGATTTCGATCTCGAAGTCACTGTAGATTTTCAAAATGTCCTTGGCGATCTGGTAATAACGCTCTCCGGCAAAGGTCAGCACCAGGCCGGTGTTGGTTCGTTGAAACAGGCGGGTTCCCAGCGAAGCTTCGATTTTTTGCACGCAACTGCTTAGCGACGGCTGGGTCATGAACAGTTTTTTTGCGGCGCGGGAAATACTGCGTTCTTCAGCAATGGTTTTCACATACATCAGTTCTCGTTCGGTCACGACGTTTCACCATCCGTTATTGAAAAAATCTATGGGGAATATAAAACAATAAGTATTTGAGTATGCCATGTACCCATTATATAATCGAAATCGACGAACAACAAGAATATTCGAACAACATGAGGATGGAGGAAGAAAAGATGATAAGTCTGGTTGTGGTGCTCGCTATCATCGTTTCCATTGCGCTGGGTTATCGGACAAAGATCAACACCGGATTTTTTGCCATTGCATTCGCCTACCTGATCGGCTGTTTTGTGCTGAATCTAAAGGCAATCGATGTGATCCGGATGTGGCCGCTCAGTATATTTTTCGTCATTTTTGCCGTGTCTTTGTTTTATAATTTTGCCCTGGTCAACGGCACGCTGGAAAAACTGGCTGCCCACTTGCTGTACGGATGCCGCCGGTTTCCCCATCTGTTGCCGCTGGCCGTGTTCTTTGCCGCGACGATGATTGCGGGGATGGGAGCCGGTTTCTATACCGTGTTGGCCTTTATGGCGCCGATCACTCTCTTGTTGTGCGACAAGACCAACATGAGCAAGATGGTGGGCGCGATGGCCGTGAATTATGGGGCGCTGGCTGGCGCCAACTTCATGAGCAGCCAAAGCGGCATCATCTTCCGTGGCTTGATGGAGCGGGCTGGTGTCAGTGCGGAATCTTCATTCGTCTATGCCACGATGATCTTCATTGCAACGCTGATTATCCCGATTGTAGTGATCGGCGGCCTGATTTATTTCAATAAAGCCAAAGGCGGGACTTGCGACAATCTGGTGGTAGAAAAGCCGGGGCCGTTTGACGCCAAACAGAAAACGACCTTGTATCTGATTGTGCTGATGATGGCGATTGTATTGATCGCGCCGGTTATGCATCAGATTTTCCCTGCCAACAAAACGATCACATTCATCAATTCCAAAATGGATATCGGTCTGATCGCCAGTGTGTTCACGGTGATTGCCTTGCTACTCAAACTAGGCGACGAAAAGAAAGTAATCGCCATGGTTCCCTGGAGTACGCTGATCATGATCTGCGGTGTCGGCATGCTGATTTCGGTGGCGATCAAAGCCGGCACGATCAAGATTTTGGCGGCATGGATCGGCGCAAACATTCCCTGGGCTCTGGTGCCAATCGCAATGTGTGTCGTCGGCGCGATCATGTCGCTGTTTTCCAGCACATTGGGCGTTGTCACACCGGCCCTGTTTCCGCTGGTTCCCGCCCTGGCCGCGTCGTCAGGCATCAATCCGATGGTGCTGTTTGTCAGTATCGTTATCGGCGCGCAGGCTTCGGCGATCTCGCCGTTTTCTTCCGGCGGTAGCCTGACGCTCGGTTCCTGTTCCAGCGATGAAGGACGGGCCGAACTGTTTCCGCAGCTACTATTCCGGGCGGTGCCGATCGGATTTGTTGCGGCGCTGCTGATGACGGTTGCCTATTCGGTGCTGTTTTAAGCGGAGAGTTCTGAGCTGGAGATTGCATGAGCAGAGGAGGAAAATAAAATGTCAATTAAAGAACGGGAAGCGCTATTGCGTGGAGTCATCGATGTTCATATTCATACCACGCCGGATGTCCGAAAGCGGCGACTGAGCGACCTGGAGCTGGCGGCAGAAGCCCGACGGGTAGGAGCGCGGGCCATCGTGATCAAATCTCATGTCGTGCCGACGATGGACCGGGCCTGGATTGCCGGTCAGGCCACGCCGGGAGTGCAGGTGTTCGGCGGCATTACGCTTAATCCACACATCGGCGGGCTTAATCCGCTGGCAGTCGAGACAGCAGCCCAAATGGGAGCGAAATTTGTTTGGCTACCGACAGCCTGGTCGGCCAATGAGCGTAAACGCAAAGGGGCCGGCGATGGGGTGGAGACGGTTGCGGACGGAAAAGTACTGCCGGCGTTGGTCGATATCCTCAAACTGATTGCGAAAAACGGCCTAATTTTGGGTACCGGCCATCTGACGCCGTCGGAATGTCTGGCCGTTGTCGAAGAGGCCCGCAAACAGGGAGTGGAAAAAATCGTTGTCAATCACCCCGAGTGGACGACGGTCGACATGTCGATTGACGAACAAAAGGCGCTGTCGCAGTTTGATGTCTTGTTCGAACGCTGCTACGCCCGTTCGGTTGACGGAAGGTATGAGACGAATTTCCGCCGCAATCTGGCAGCAATGGAAGCGCTGGGCTTTGCCTCGACGATTGTCGCGACTGACGGCGGCCAAGTGGAAAATCCCGTTTGGAGTGAGGCGTTGTCGGAGTATATTGAGTTTCTGCTGCAGGCAGGCGTGTCACAGAACGATGTGGACAGAATGACCAAGCATAATCCAGCCCGAATATTGGGCTTGGTGGATTGAGGTGCAAAAAATGGCCGAGAAAATAACTATACAGAAGGGGAAACTGGTCGTGCCTGACTGTCCTGTCATCCCCTTTATCGAAGGCGACGGCACCGGCCCGGATATCTGGGCGGCGTCGCAAAAGGTGCTGGACGCCGGCGTTGCCAAAGCATATGGCGGCAAGCGTCGCATCGAATGGCTGGAGATATTGGCGGCGGAAAAAGCGCACCGGTTTACCGGTGAGTGGTTGCCGCAAAAAACATTGGCGGCGATCCGTGAACATGTGGTGGCGATCAAGGGGCCGCTCGGCACACCGATCGGCGGCGGTTTCCGCAGTATCAACGTATCGCTGCGGCAGGAACTGGATTTGTACGCCTGCATCCGACCAGTCAAATGGGTTCCGGGCACGCCGAGCCCAGTCGTCCATCCGCAGAGGGTCAACGCGGTAATTTTCCGCGAAAACATCGAAGACAACTATTCGGGGATCGAGTGGGCGGCGGGGACGGAGCAAGTCGAGCAGGTACGAGGTTTTCTTAATGGCGAGATGGGTTGCCATTTGCCGGAGGAGTCGGGCATCGGCATCAAGTTCATCAGTCGGGCCGGTTCGGAGCGGATCATGCGGCGGGCTCTGCAGTATGCCGTGGAGCAGGGGAGAAAGACGGTGACGATCGTGCACAAGGGTAACATCATGAAGTACACCGAAGGTGCGTTCAAAACCTGGTGCTACGAACTGGCGAAAAAGGAATTTGCTGCGCTGACCGTCACCGAGGAAGAGGTCTGGCAGGGCGCGTCAGTGGAAGGAAAAATCCTGATCAACGACCGGATTGCCGACAATATGTTCCAGCAAATTTTACTTAGGCCGCAGGAGTATGAGGTGTTGGTCTGCCCCAACCTGAACGGCGATTATCTGTCGGACGCGATGGCGGCGCAGGTCGGCGGACTGGGCATGGCGCCCGGAGCCAATGTGGGCGATGCGGCGGCTATTTTTGAGGCGACGCATGGCAATGCACCGAAGTATGCCGGCATGGACAAGATGAATCCCGGTTCGGTGATTTTGTCCGGCGTGATGATGCTGGATTATCTCGGCTGGAGCGAGGCGGCGCGATTGATTGAGTCGGCGCTCGGCAAAACGATCCTGCAAAAGACCGTCACCTACGATCTGGCTCGCGGCATCGACGGGGCCACAGAATTGAAGACATCGGAGTTTGGCGCGGCGATCATCGCCAATATGGGATAGTACATATAGTAGATAAAAACCGGGACTGAAGCTTGCGTAAGATTCAGTCCCGGTTTTTATCATTGCGATCAAAGGGGTTCCAGTAAAATCTGCCATTCTGTGGCGTTCAAACTAGTGTTTCCGATTGAAAAGTAAAAAAACTTTGTCGAGTTAAAGGAGTTTTGTCATTAACGGCGAAACAAGCAGGAGTTTGAAATGCCTTTGTGGGAGGCGCCGAATTGTCGGCAGAAAAGAATCGTTCCTCGGAAACAGAACGTTACCGCAACATGTATTCGCTGATCCGCAGCATGTGCAACAATGCGCCGGACCTGATCTGGGCCAAGGATCTGGAGGGACGTTATCTGTTTGCCAATCAGGCGATTTGCGATGTGCTGCTGAACGCCCGCGACACCGATGAACCGATCGGCAAGACCGATTTGTATTTTGCCTGCCGGGAGCGTGACGAGCATCCGGAAGATTCGGACTGGCACACCTTTGGCGAAGTCTGCGTCGATTCGGACCAGGTGGTGCTGACGTCGAAGCAGGCGGGGCGGTTTGACGAGTTCGGCAATGTGCGGGGAAATTTCCTCCGACTGGATGTGCATAAAGTTCCGTTTTTTGATGCCGATGGCGAGCTGATCGGCACGGTGGGCTGCGGTCGCGACGTGACAAAGGAAAAAGAGATGGAAGCGGCGCTGCGCCAATGTGAATCACGGTACCGCCTGATCGCCGAGAATACGGATGACGTGATCTGGACGATGGATCTGGTGACAGGAAAGTATACGTTTTTTAGCCCGTCGGTAGAAAAACTGGGCGGGTATTCGGTGGAGGAAGCGTTGCAGCTTTCCTGGGACAAACTATTGGCGCCGGAGACGGTGCCGATCGCTCGCAGGCGGCTGAATGAAAGGTTGCAGAAGTTTGCCGCCGGCGATCTGTCGCAGCAGGTTGGACGCTCCGAATATGAGCATATCTGCAAAGACGGCAGCGTCATCCCGGTTGAAATGTCGACGACGCTGTTGACCGACGCTTCCGGTAAAGTGACGACTCTGCTCGGCATTTCCCGTAACATCAGCGAACGCAGGAAAGCCGAAGCGGCATTGCGGCAAAGCGAACAGCGTTACCGCGCGCTGATCGAGCAGTCGGCGGAAGCGATCCTGCTGGTGGATATCGCCGATAATCAGATTGTCGAGATCAATCCGGCCTGTTGTCGTCTGCTGGGCTTTGAGCGGGGTGAGCTGCTCGGGCAATCGCTGTGGACCTGCAGCCTGGATGACGCGGAAACGATTGAAAAGGCGCAGCGTTGCAGTCTGTCGCCGGCGGGGCAGCAACAGCCGATGGCTTGCGTCTATCGTCACAAGAACGGCGTGCTGATTTATGTGGAGCAAACCGGCAGTATCGTCGAACTTGATGGTCGCAGGTTGTTTCTCGCTTCGCTGCGCGATGTCACCGCCGAACACAAACGGCAGCAAAAGATCAGCCAGGAGCTGAAACTGGCCCGCGATCTGCAAAAAGCCACGTTGCGCGAGTTCCCTGCGGCGCCGGGCGTGACGGTGCGGACGGTTTACGAGGCGGTCGGGGCGGTCAGCGGCGATATCTATTTACTGGAATGGATCGTGCCCGGAAGAGTGTTTCGCGGCTATATCGCCGATGTGATCGGCCACGACATCGCGGCGGCGCTGGTGACTTCGGCCATGTCGGTGCTGCTGCACGAGGCGGCCGAGATGCGGGTTTCGCTGGCCGATCAGTTGGACTGGATCCACCGCCGGACACTAAAAACATTTCCCGAGGACTTTTTCGTCGCCGTGGCTGCAATCGAGGTGGATCTGGATGCGAGGCGACTCCGTTATGCCACTGCCGGCGTCAACCAGTTTTGGCAGGCCCGTCATGGCAACGTCGCACGGATCGCCGCCCCGTCGCTGTTTTTGTCGGTGACGGAAACCCCGGACCTCTGCACCGGCGAAGTTGAGCTGAAACCGGGTGATTTG
This sequence comes from Sporomusaceae bacterium, assembly GCA_018434355.1. Taxonomy (GTDB): domain Bacteria; phylum Bacillota; class Negativicutes; order UBA1444; family UBA1444; genus UBA1444. Next base: position 36,754 of record JAHDPL010000017.1, read on the forward strand.
TACTATTTCCCCACCGATGGACTGACCGATCTGATGAGTCAGGAGGAGACCGGCTGTTTTGCTGATTTTGACGCGGGTGTCGCCTGGCTGGAGCGGTTGGCGGTTTCGCCGCTGCGGCGCGACGATGCGACGGCGATCTGCATCCGGATTGAAGGATGATGAAATGTTGTGTGACGCCGGAGTTTAAGCTGTCGATGGGGAATCGGCAGCTTTTTGATTTTTCTGCGCTGGTCCGCGCCATTGATATGGCCGGCGATATGCAATAAAATATAACAATACACAAACACTTGATGACGACGATGTTCAAGCGAAAGAGGTGGATCTGGTGGCGCAGGTGCGACGGATTTATGTGGAAAAGAAACCGGGGTTCGATGTGGAAGCCGGCGGGTTGCTGCAGGATCTGCGGGATAATGTGGGACTGACCGGACTCGCCCGGTTGCGGCTGGTCAACCGCTACGACGTGGCGGGGCTTAGCGACGCCGAATACGCGATGGCCCGGCAGACGGTGTTTGCCGAACCGCCCGCCGATATGGTGTTTGATGAGATGATCGAACTGGGGTCCGAAGCCCGGGTGTTCGCTATGGAGTACTTGCCCGGACAATATGACCAACGGGCTGACTGGGCGGCCCAGTGCATCCAGGTCGTGACGCAAAAGGACCGGCCGGAGGTCGTTTCCGCTAAACTGATCGCGCTGTATGGTGAACTGACGGACGAGCAGTTTGCGGCAGTCAAAACCTATTGCATCAACCCGGTGGAAGCGCGCGAAGCGTCGCTGGCCAAGCCGGAATCGCTGACACTCGATGCGCCGACGCCGCCGGATGTGTCGGTGCTGGAAGGGTTTGGCGCGCTGGACCAGGCCGGGCTGCAAAAACTGGCCGAAGAGATGGGGTTGGCGATGAGCTTGGCCGATCTGACCTTTTGCCAGGGATATTTCCGCGACAGCGAGCGGCGCGACCCGTTTGTGACCGAAATCCGGGTGATCGACACTTACTGGTCGGATCATTGTCGACATACGACCTTTTTTGCCGCGGTGGACCGGGTGGCGATCGAAGACGGCAAGTATACCGCGCCGATTGCTGCAGCGTTTGAAGCTTATCAGTCGGCCCGCAACACGCTCTATGCCGATGCGCCGCGCGAAATGTGCCTGATGGACCTGGCCACGTTGGGGATGAAGCAACTGAAAAAGGCCGGCAAACTGGCCGATCTCGATGAATCCGATGAAAACAACGCCTGCAGCATCGTGGTCGAAGCGATGATCGACGGCAAGCCGCAGCCTTGGCTGGTGATGTTCAAGAACGAAACCCACAACCACCCGACGGAGATCGAGCCGTTCGGCGGCGCGGCGACCTGTCTGGGCGGCGCGATTCGCGATCCGCTGTCGGGGCGTTCCTATGTATATCAGGCGATGCGGGTGACCGGCAGCGCCGACCCGCGGCAAAAGCTGGAAGACACGCTGCCTGGCAAACTGCCGCAGCGCAAGATCACCACCGGCGCAGCGGCGGGTTACAGTTCCTATGGCAACCAGATCGGTCTGGCGACCGGTCAGGTGGCGGAGGTCTACCATCCCGGCTATGTGGCGAAACGGATGGAGATCGGGGCGGTGATCGCGGCGGCGCCCAAAGAAAATGTGGTGCGCAAAGCGTTGTCGGCCGGCGACGCGGTGATTCTGGTCGGCGGCCGGACCGGTCGCGACGGTTGCGGTGGCGCGACAGGTTCGTCCAAGGAGCATACCGAGGATTCGCTGGCGACGTGCGGCGCGGAAGTGCAAAAAGGCAATCCGCCGACCGAACGCAAGATCCAGCGGTTGTTCCGTCAGCCGGCGGCAAGCCGATTGATCAAGAAATGCAACGATTTCGGCGCCGGCGGCGTCTCGGTGGCAATCGGCGAATTGGCCGAAGGGCTGGAGATCGACCTGGATGCGGTGCCAAAGAAATACGACGGGCTGGACGGCACCGAACTGGCGATTTCCGAGTCGCAGGAACGGATGGCGGTGGTGGTGGACGCGGCGGATGCGGCGAAATTCATCGAACTGGCGGCGGCCGAAAACCTGGAGGCGACAGTTGTCGCCCGGGTCTCCGATACGCGGCGGCTACGAATGCACTGGCGCGGCAAGCCGATCGTCGACATCAGCCGCGACTTCCTCGACACCAACGGCGTGCGGCAGCATGCGGCAGTGCGTGTGGAAGCGCCGCCGGAGGCGGCAGCCTATTTTGGCCGGACTTCGGCAGCTGCGGGGGAATGCGATCTGGCCGCAGCATGGCTGGCCAATCTGGCCGACCTCAATGTCTGCAGCCAGCGCGGCATGGTCGAGCGTTTCGATAGCTCGATCGGCGCGGCGACGATCCTGATGCCGTACGGTGGGGCGCAGCAGGCCACGCCGCCGGAAGGGATGGCCTCGAAGCTGCCGGTGCTGGAAGGCGAGACGACAAGCGGCACTTTGATGAGCTATGGTTTCAATCCCTACCTTTCGGAGTGGAGTCCGTTCCATGGCGCACTGTACGCCGTGACCGAATCGGTGGCGAAGATTGTGGCGATGGGCGGCGATCCGGCGCGGGTGCGGCTGACGCTGCAGGAGTATTTTGAGAAACTTGGCAGCGACGAAACGCGCTGGGGCAAACCGTTCAGCGCACTGCTCGGCGCTTACTGGGCCCAGCTGCAACTGGGAACTGCGGCCATCGGCGGCAAGGACAGCATGTCCGGTTCGTTCCGCGACCTAAATGTGCCGCCGACTCTGGTCTCGTTCGCGGTGGCGCCGGTGGAGGCGGAGCGGGTGATTTCGCCGGAGTTCAAGGCGGTCGGCAGCAAGGTCGTATTGGTTCCGCTGGTTCGCGATGCAGCAGGCATGCCGGACTTTGACGCGGTGAACCGGGCGTTTGGCCGGGTGGCAGAACTGATTGCCGCAAAACGGGTGGTGGCGGCGCGCACGGTCCGTCTTGGCGGCGTGGCGGCGGCGGTCAGCGTGATGGGATTCGGCAACCGAATCGGGTTTGTCTTTGCTGAGACGATTACTCGCGAGCAGCTATTTAGCCCGGACCATGGCTCGCTGGTGCTGGAACTGGCGGCAGGCGAAAACCCGGCCACGGCGCTGGCCGGTGTCGAATATGTTATATTGGGCCAGACCCAGGCGGAGCCGGAAATCTGCGTGCTGGGAGCGACGGTTTCCCTGGCGGCGGCGCAGCAGGCCTGGGACGAAACGTTGGAAAAAGTATTTCCGACCCAAACCGGGCAAGCGCCCGAGACGGTCGTTTTCAAGCCGTATCCTGGTCCGGCGTTGCCCGGTCGGTCCAAAACCGCCGTGGCGAAACCACGGGTCGTTATCCCGGTATTTCCTGGCAGCAACTGCGAGTATGATTCGGCCCGCGCCTTTGCCCAGGCCGGCGGCGAGCCGGAAGTGCTGGTGGTGCGCAACCTGTCGGCCAGAGACATCGAGGAGTCGGTCGACGCGCTGGCCAAGGCGATCCGCCGCTGCCAGATATTGATGTTGCCGGGCGGCTTCAGCGCCGGTGATGAACCGGACGGCTCCGGCAAGTTCATTGCGGCGCTGTTCCACAGCCCGGTATTGACCGAGGCGGTCATGCAGTTGCTGAACGCACGCGATGGCCTGATTCTTGGCATTTGCAACGGATTCCAGGCGCTGATCAAACTGGGCTTGCTGCCGTACGGACAGATCCGGCCGTTGTCGGAGGACAGCCCGACTCTCACCTTTAACCGGATCGGTCGTCACATCTCGCGAATGGCCGAAACCCGGGTGGTATCCGGCCTGTCGCCCTGGCTCAGCATGGTCAAACCTGGCGACATCCACACAATTCCGGTTTCGCACGGCGAAGGCCGCTTGGTGGCTAGCAGAGAGCACCTGCAGCGGATGGCGGCGCAGGGGCAGATTGCCACCCAATATGTTGACGCGGCAGGCAACCCGTCGATGGCGATCGAAGTCAATCCCAACGGTTCCGACTGGGCGATCGAAGGGATCACCAGCCCGGACGGAAGGGTCTTTGGCAAGATGGGCCACTCCGAGCGGATCGGCCGGCATGTCGCCGTCAATATTCCCGGCGAAAAAGACCAGCGGATCTTCGCCGCCGGGGTGCGGTATTTCCGATAAGGAAACAGCAAATAGAAACGGGGGTGCGTCAGCGCCCCCGTTTTGCGTTTTCCTATAGGCAGATGTCGTATAACTCGGTCAGGCGGCTGATCGTGTAGGTGCTGGGGATTTCGGCGGATTCCGGCTGCGCCTTGTGGTTTAGCCAGCAGGTGTCGATTCCGGCCAGCAGGCCGCCTTTGATGTCGGTATTCAGCGAATCGCCGATGATCAGGGCCTGCCTGACATTAAAGCCGGGAATGCGGCTCATCACATAATCGAAAAACTGTTTGGCCGGCTTTTGAAAACCAATGGTCTGTGAGTCGAACACCGCCTCGAAAAACTCGGCTAAGCCGGACTGTTTCAGCCGCTTGCGCTGGGTGCGGGTGATCCCGTTCGTGATCACAAACAACCGGTGCGACCCGGACAAGCGCTGACAAACGGCCAACGCCCCGTCCATCTGCTGCGTGCCGTTGCCCAACAGTTCCCGGTATTGTTTTTCCCATTCCACGCCATCCACGACAACTCCCAGTTTGGCCATGGTCGCGGCAAAGCGCGTGTGCAGCACAGTTTCCAGAGTGATGCGGCCGTTTTCATAATCCGTCCAAAGCTGTTTATTGACAGTGTTGTACAGATGGAACAAGTCGTCCGTGAACGCATAGCCGTGCCGCCGGAACAACTGGTTGAGCGAATCGGCTTCGTTGGCGGCGAAATCGAGCAGCGTATCGTCCAGATCGAACAGCAGGATTTTGTAGGCCTTTTTTATATGCGCCGAGGGTGTGTTTGGCATGAAGACCTCCCAGAAAAGTTTCTATCCAACAATTTACTACAGAGTGGTCGAAACATCAATTGCAGCGGAGACGGCATCGGGGCCGTTCGTAAGAAAATTTGCAAAAATACCGAAATATCCGGTTTTCTAGCAGGAAATGAACATGTGTAGAAAGAAAATGAATAATTGGAAATTTGTCAACAAATCAAGTTGGGAGTGTGAAAACGGAATGATGCGAAAAATCCCTGCGTTTCTGGTGATCCTTGTACTGTTGGCTTTTGTGGTTGGCGGCTGCGGTGGCCAGGCTAAGCCCGAGGCCCCCAAAGCGGAAGCTCCCAAGTATCCGACCAAGTCAGTGGAAATCATCATCCCCTGGGGCGCCGGTGGAGCGACTGACGTACTGTTCCGTGCTCTCGGCGCTGTATATCCCAAATACACCAACAACCAACAACTGGTGGTGAAAAATGTGCCGGGCGGCGGTGCGGCGATCGGTTATACCGAAGCGGCCAAAGCCAAACCCGATGGCTACACGATCGTAGCCACGGCTACGCCGATGATCACCAAGATTCACATGGATAATGTCGCGTTTGCGACCAACAGCTTTGCTCCGGTCATCATGATTGCCGACAATGCCTGCATGATCATGGTGCCGGCAGATTCGCCCTATAAAAACCTGAAAGACCTGGTGGAAGACGCCAAAAAACGACCGGAAGCAATTACGGTCGGCAACGGCGGCGCTGGCGGCGGTACCCATCTGGCCACTCTGGCATTCCAGAACTTTGCCGGTGTCAAATTCAAGCATGTGCCGTTTGAAGGCGGCGGCCCCTCAATTACCGCTGCGCTGGGCAAACACGTGAACGCAATTATGGTTTCGGCGCCGGAAGGCGTGCCGCAGGCCCAGGCCGGACAATTGCGCGTACTGGGCATTCTCGGCGACAGTCGTCTGCCGAAGTTCCCCAATGTGCAGACCGCCAAGGAACAGGGAATGGACTTCAAAGTCACGATGTGGCGTGGCGTAATCGTGCCCAAAGATACCCCTGCGCCGATGATCGCCCAGATTCATGACATCTTCAAGAAATGTATGGATGATCCCGACTTCAAGAAAAAGGCCGCTGAACTTAGCGTGGAGCTCAAGTATATGAATCAGGCCGATTTTGGCAAGTTCTTGATGTCCGAAGACGAGCGCTACAAAAACCTGATGATCAAGGAAAAATTCGGCAACCGTTACAAATAACCGAACGATGACTCTGGCAGCCCGGTCGGTTTGAGCCGGCCGGCTTGCCAGGGTTTTTGTATGCATTTTTTCCTGACAAGCCCCAAATAACTTAGCAATAAGAAAGAGGTGCGGGAATTGACCAGACTACAGGAAGTGGAATTGAAACAACAACGGATCCAGCAACTACTGGAAGAAAAGAATATCGATGCGATTCTGCTGAAAAAACAGGCGAATTTCTCCTGGTTTACCGCCGGGGGTTACAATATGGTCGGCATTGCTTCGGAAACCGGTGTGACCTCATTATTAGTGACGAAATCGGCGCGCTACATCATCGCCAACCGGATTGAAATGCAGCGGATGCTGGTGGAAGAAGGCTTGGGCGAACTGGGCTTCCAGCCGCTGGAGTTTGAATGGGCGGTGGACCGCGAAGCCGAATTGGTGCGGCAAATCGTGCCTGATCTAAGCCGGGTCGGCGCCGATATGGGGTTCGCCGATGCCCGCAATATGGACGGCGAGATCAAAAAACTGCGCTACAGCCTGACAGAGAGCGAAGTGGAGCGCTACTGCTTCCTCGGCAGCAAACTGTCGGCGGCGCTGGAGAAAGTGATGCTCGGTATCCGGCCGGGCGACCAGGAATGTGAGATTGCCGGGCGTTTCGGCCTGGAACTCTGGAAGGACCGGATCGATCCGACCGGCATAATGGTGGCGGCCGATGAACGGGTCGCGCTGTACCGTCATCCGATCCCCACGCAGAAAATGGTCAAACGCTATGTAATGTGCTGCATCAATGCCCGCTACAAGGGGCTGATCACCACGATCACCCGCATCATGCACTTTGGCCGGCCGGCAGAGGCGTTGACGGCGCAGTTTGCTCAGAACCTGGAGATTGAAAACCGGATGATCGCGGCGACCCGGGTTGGGCAGCCAATGGTGCGCGGCTTTGAAGCGGCGCTCGATGGCTATCGACGGATCGGCAAACCCGATGAATGGCTGCTGCATCATCAGGGCGGCTCGATGGGGTATTACGCGCGGGACATCAAGGTGGTGGCCGATACCAAAGATCTGGTGCAGGAACGTCAGGCGTTCTGCTGGAACCCGTCGATCACCGGCACCAAGACCGAGGACGGCTTTATCGCCACATCACAGGGACCGGTCATGATCTCGCAGCCGGTGATTTTCCCGCAGGTCAGGCAGGAAATCGACGGCGTGCAGTTTGTCCGTCCGGGCATGCTGGTGGTGGACTGATATGAAACGAATAGGGATTGCGATATTGGGCAGTGGCATGGTTGCCAATGTTCACGCGGCGGCCCTGCAGGAAATTGCCGGCGCCGATGTGCGCGGCGTGTGGGGCCGCAACCAGGCTGTGGCAAGCGAGTTCGCCGCCAAATACGGTATGGCGGTTTATCCTGATTTTGACGCCGTGCTGGCTGATCCGACGGTCGATGCCGTCATCAATTGCCTGCCGCCCGGCTACCATGCCGAATACGGCATCAAAGCGGCGGCAGCCGGCAAGCACCTGTTCGTGGAAAAGCCGATCGATGTCAGCCTGGAACATGCGGCGCAGCTGGTCAAAGCTTACCGCGACCGGGGTCTGACCCTGTCGGTGGTGTTTCAGAACCGGTTTTCACCGGCGGCGCAAAAAGTCAAGGCGGCGCTGGACTCCGGGTTACTGGGCCGGATCATTCAGGGCGACGCCTATGTGAAATGGTACCGTTCTCCCGAATACTACAAAGCCAACGCCTGGCGGGGCACCCATGCGATCGAGGGCGGCGGCGCGCTGATCAATCAGGCGATTCATACCATCGACCTGCTGCAGTGGTTCATGGGGCCCGTCAAATCAATCTGCGGCCATGTGCGGACGGCTGTGCACGCGATTGAAACCGAAGACCTGGGCGTGGCGGTGCTGGAGTGGCAAAACGGCGCGGTGGGAGTGATCGAAGGGTCTACGGCGCTATGGCCGGGGGTAAAGGAAAAAATCGAGATCCATGGCGAAAAAGGCTTTTTCACGCTGGAGGGTGGCAACATCACTGCGTGGAAAGTTCAGGGTTGCGAAGAAAGCGAGTACTTAACGCCGGTTAAAGTATCCTACGGGGAAACCAATTCACCGGCGATTTCCCATGTGAATCATCAGGCCCAGCTGGAAGATTTCATCGCCGCCATCAATGAAAAACGCGATGCGCTGGTGAGCGGCGAAGAGGGAACAAAGGCTCTGGCCATCGTGCTGGCGATATATGCCTCATCCCGGCAAGGAAAAACAATTATGATGGATAGCATGTCATGAAACGTTGGGAACGCATCGCAGCGATCAGCCTATTTCTGATTGGTGTGGGCGGGGCAATCGGCGCCTGGCAGATCGGTTTTGGCACTTTTCAGGCGCCGGGGCCCGGCTTCTTTCCATTTTGGCTGGCAACACTGCTGGCCTTGTTGTCGCTGGTATTTTTCGTTCGCAATTTGGGTGCGGACGCTACACCGATGGTTCTTTGGGCGCAGGGCTCCTGGGTGCGTCCACTGAAGGCGGTCTGCGTTATGTTTGTCTATGTTCTGCTCATCGGAAGGTTGGGGTTTATCTCGTCGTCGGCCCTGCTGTTTGTCGCCTGGCTGCGCATTGTCGAACACTCTTCCTGGAAAACGGTGGCACTTCTCGTCGTTGGCGGTACAGCAGGCTTGTATCTATTTACCAGCTTGCTGTCGATTTCACTGCCGCGAGGTATTCTGATATGAGGGAGGCGCGCAGATATGCTTGAAATGCAGGGCTTGTTGAATGGCTTTGCGCTGGCGCTGACCCCGGTCAATCTGTTGTTCGGTTTCATCGGCGCGGTGCTGGGGACGGCGGTGGGGGTGCTGCCCGGCCTGGGGCCTGCGGCGACAATTTCACTGTTGCTGCCGATTACCTACGCACTGGGTTCACCGCTGACTTCGATCATCATGATGGCCGGCATTTATTGCGGCGCGATGTACGGCGGCTCGACCACCTCGATCTTGCTCAATATCCCCGGTGAGGCCGCTTCGGTTGTCACCTGCATCGACGGCTACAAAATGGCGAAAAATGGTCGGGCCGGCGCCGCGCTCGGCATTTCGGCGATCGGTTCCTTTATCGCCGGCACATTTGGCATTATTGCACTAACCTTTATTGCACCTCCTTTATCTTCTTTCGCTCTAAAATTTGGCCCAACGGAGTACTTTTCACTGACCCTGCTCGGCCTGACACTGGCCGCGTTCCTGTCCGGCAAATCGATGCTGAAAGGAATGATCATGGCCGTGTTCGGCCTGCTGCTGGCCACGGTAGGGATTGATCCCGTAGGCGGAGCACTTCGCTACACCTTCGGAACGATGATTTTGATGGACGGATTTGATTTCCTGGCGCTGGCGATGGGGGTATTCGGCATCGGTGAAATCCTGATCAGTCTGGAAGAAGACATGAATTCGGAACTTGTTACCACGAAGATCAAGGATATTTACCCGACAATGAAAGATTGGCTGGAAAGTCGCTGGGCGATTCTGAGAGGGACAGTTATCGGCTTCGGTGTAGGTTTACTGCCGGGCGGCGGTGCGGTCATGGCCTCGATGATCGCTTATGCAATCGAAAAGCGGGTGTCCAAAACCCCGGAACGATTTGGCGAAGGTGCGATCGAAGGGGTGGCTTCGCCGGAGTCTGCCAATAATGCTGCTTCCAGCGCCTCGTTCATCCCGATGCTGACCCTTGGGATTCCCGGCAACCCGGCGATTGCGATGATCTTTGCCGCGCTGTTGATTCAGGGAGTGCAGCCGGGGCCGTTTCTGATCGTCGACCATCCGGACGTGTTCTGGGGCGTCATCGCCTCGATGTATATCGGTAACGTAGTCCTGTTGTTCTTCAACCTGCCGCTGGTGGGGGTCTGGGTGCAGATGCTGCGGGTACCGTACTCAATCATGGCGCCGCTAATTGTGATGATTTGTTCCATTGGCGTCTACAGTCTGAAAAATGATGTGGACGACGTACTGATGATGTTCATCTTCGGCATATTCGGCTACATCCTGCGCAAGTTCAAGTTTGAACTGGGGCCATTGATTCTGGCGTTTGTGCTGGGCCGGATCCTGGAACGTTCGCTCAGTCAGGCGCTGATTATCTCCAGCGGCGATGTGTCGGTGTTTGTGACCAAGCCGATTTCGGCAGTGCTGCTCGGCATTGTGTTCCTGATGCTCTTGACGCCGCTGGCGCTGATGCTGCGAGAGAAAAAGTCGGAAGTCTGATGCTTTGACGGATAATACAAAAAGCGTGGCCGGATGAACTCTTGACAGGAGTCTTTATCCAGTCGCGCTTTTTAGTTGTAAACTGCGGGGCAGGAGTTTCCACTGCGCCGGCGAAATAGATAATCATTATCCAAATGAACGGAGGCGACCCCTATGACAAAACCACTGAAAATCATCTTTGATTTTTCCTGCCCCTATTGCTACCTGGCCTGGAGCTATTTTAAGGCGTTGAAGCAGACCGAGTCGCTTGCCGACGAATGGTTCAGCTGGGAGATTCATCCGGAAGTGCCGAAGAGCGGCAGCCCGCTGCAAGAGGTGGTCCAGGTGGCCGACATGGCCGAGCGCAGGCAGCGTCTGAATGGGCTGGGCGAGCCGGTCGGCGTCAAGCCGGGCGAAAAAGTGTTTGTGCCCAATACGCGGCTGGCCCTGTGCGCGTTGGAATTTGCCCGTGAACAGCAAAAGCAGCACGCCTGGATTGATGCCGTATATCAGGTCAGCTTTGTCGGCCAGAAAAATATCGGCGACATCGACGTACTGCTGGATATTGCCCGGGAAATAAAGCTGGACACGGCGGCGCTGCGCCAGGCGCTGGAAAGCGAAAAATATCTGCCGCTGCTATTGGCGAATGACCAGTGGTGTATGGGGCAGAAGATCGAATGGGTGCCGACGGTGCTTGATGCTGACAAGAGAGTCATTGAGGGCGCCTTCACTTACGCGGAATTTGTCGCCGCAATGCGGGAAAAGGTGCTGAACCGTCAGGACTGACCGGACAAGCCTGCCAGGCTGCCTTCCGCCAAAAGTTCGGTGGCGTCTGCAGCAGTTAGCGGTTGGTAATAATAAAACCCCTGGATTTCATCGCAGCCCTCACGGCGCAGGAAGTCGACCTCGGCTTGCGTTTCCACCCCTTCGGCGATCACTTTGACATCGATCCGTTTGGACAGGGCGATGATCAAACTGACGATGGCCGCGTCTTTTTCGTTCCTCTCGATGCCGGAGACAAAGGGTTTGGCGATTTTAATCCGGTTAAGCGGCAACAGCTTCAGATTCATGAATGAGGAAAAGTCGGTGCCGAAATCGTCGATCGTGATGTTGATCCGTTGGGCCTTGATCAACTCCAGCGTGGCAAGGATGCGGGCATCTTTCTGACAGGCGATCCGTTCGGTGATTTCAAATTCGATGCAGGCGGGATCCAGCTCCAGTTGCTGGAGCTGCGTCGTTACCCGGGTCAAAAATCGGCTGTCCAACAATTGCCCGGCCGAAATGTTGATTGCCATGCGCAGGTCTGTATACCCGGCTTGTTGCCATTGTTTCAGCTGAGCCAGCGCCTGGCCGGCCACCCAGTCGCCCAGTGCGACGATGATGCCGGTCTCTTCCGCCAGCGGAATGAAGTCCTCCGGGTTGATCAGGCCTTCCTGGTTCATGTTCCAGCGCAGTAGCGCCTCAAATCCGCTGACCCGGTTGCTGGTCAGATCGATCAGCGGCTGGTAGTGCAGCAACAGTTCGTTGCGTTCGATGGCGTGGTTCAGCTGGTTGCGGATGCGACTTTTTTTCGACACTTGTTGTTTCATCAATGGCGAACAGAACCGATAGACGTTTTTGCCGGCGTATTTGGCTTCATACATGGCGATGTCGGCATTTTTCACCAGCGTTTCCGGGTCCATGCCATCTTCAGGATAAATCGCGATGCCTACGCTGAAGGCGATGAAGCTTTCCCGGTTGTTGACACGGAAAGCGGTGCGGAATTCCCGTTGCAATTGATCCAGCACCCGCGTGATCATCTGGGTGGCGTGCTGGCGGTCGAGCTGCTCGACCAGCAACATGAATTCGTCACCGCCGATGCGGGCCAGCGTATCACCGGTCCGGATCAACTGACTGAACCGTTCGCTGACCTTGGCCAGGATGGCATCGCCATGGGTGTGGCCGAAAGTGTCATTGGTAAACTTGAAATTGTCCAGGTCGAGAAACAGCACGGCAAAAACCGATTGGTTGGCTTCGGCCCGCTGCACCGCGCGTTCCAGCAACTGCTGGAACATGCGTCTGTTGGGCAGGCCGGTCAGATGGTCGTGGTTGGCCAGATGTTCGATTTTGGCTTCGACCGCTTTGCGTTCGGCGATCTCTTTTTGCAGAAAAGCGTTGCTTAGTTCCAGTTCGGCGGTCCGTTCGCCGATGCGCCGTTCCAGTTCTTCGTTACTTTGACGCAGCAGCAATTCTGCCTGTTTGCGGAACTCGATGTTGTGCGCCAGACAGATATAACCGAGCAAATCGTCAAATTCATCGCGGGCCGCCTGCACCGACAACAGACAGGGGATCGGCCTGCTATCGCGTTTGCGCAGGCAGATTTCCAGGTTTTGCTGCCCTGCGGCGTTCGTCTGGTCGAGCGGCTGAAAATCGCCATAGGCCGATTCATCAAGCAAATCGGCGAACGGCCGACCGAACAGTTCCGTTGCCGGATAACCGGTGAGACTGATGGCGGCGGCATTGACTTCCTCAATGACCAGTTGTTCGTTGACCAGCAGCACCGGGTCGGCCATATTGGCCAGGATATGTTCGGCGGCGGTGCGAAAGTTCAGCATCATCACCCGGTAGCGGGTGATCGAATACCACAGGCCGACGACAAAAATTGTCGAGAAGATGATCGCCACCGGAACCATCTCGTAGCCGAGCATTGGCAAAAACGTGTCGACCGGCGCTCCCAGCAAATAAACGGCAGCAATGGTGCCGGTCATGATCCGGGCCTGACGTTTGACCCGACGGGCTTTGGCATTGCGGCCCCAGTCGTGGATCAACCAGAGAGCAAACATGACCAACACGCTGTAGTAGGCCGCAAAAGCGGCGTGCCAGTACATGTCTTTTGAATAGGGATACATCCAGCCCCAGGCGGTTTTGATAAACCAATCTTCAGGATAACCGACTGTGTTGGCGAAGAAGATCGCCGCCGGGACAAACAGCAGCGCTTTTGCCGCGTTTTGGCGAAAAACCCCTTTGTTGCCGGTGAAGCTGACGGTGAAGACAACAAAAACCGGATATAAAAAACACCAACCCACAGCGGAAAAAATCCGCCAGCGGTTGGCTTCGTCCGCCGTAGCGGCGCTGATCATAAAGGTGTAGCCCAGCCCCCAGATACAGAGGGCAAGACACATCGCCAGAAACAAACGGTTGGTCGCCGCTGTCCGGTTGGCCAGGTAGACCTGGACGCCGCTATACAAATTGAAGATGACGGTGGTGAAGGTCAACAGCGAAATAAGCAGCACGTTGGCACCCACTTTACACCTGTCTGGAAATATCAAGCATATTTTACCATTGATTGCAACGGCGGGCAATAAAGCGCAGGAGTTTTCCTCGTTATCCCGAACGTAAAATAGTAAGACTGTGAATCGGTGCCGATTGAACTGACGGAGGAGACTGTCGGATGGCTGAGCAGGCTCTGGAATTCATGGCTCAGGTTTGGCTATTGCGCGGCGAGATCGGCGTGCTGCTGGTTCAGCATGCGCTGCTGGCGGCGGCAGGGATTGCCGGCGGCGCTGCGATTGCGATTCCGGTCGGCGTTTTCATTTCACGCCATCCGGCCTGGGGCGAACCGCTGGTTCAATTTTGCGGCATGTTGTACACCGTGCCGTCGCTGGCCTTGCTCGGACTGCTGATTCCATTTCTCGGCCTAGGCTGGGCACCGACAATTGTGGCGCTGACGATTTATGCGCTGCTGCCGCTGTTGCGCAACACCTACATCGGGATCGTGGAAGTCGATGCCGCGCTCAAAGAGGCGGCGATAGGAATGGGGGCCACCGACCGACAACTGTTTTGTCAGGTTGAGTGGCCTCTGGCGTTACCGTTTATCATGGCCGGGCTGCGCACCGTCACGGTGATGACGATCGGCATTGCCACGCTGGGGGCGCTGGTCGGCGCCGGAGGACTGGGCGTGCTGATCTTTCGCGGATTGCATATGATGGACAATGGCTTGTTGCTCGCAGGGACTTTGCCGGTCGCGCTGCTGGCGGTGGCGGCGGACAACCTGCTGGAATGGGGCGAGCTGCGGGTGAGGCAGACCATGGGGGTCTTAAGTATCACGACGGAAGAGGAGAGGTGAGATTGTTATGAAAATCGCAACCAATTGGTGCCTAATCCTACTGATTATAGCAGGAGCAGCCTTGTCCGGCTGTGGATCGACGCCGGCGCCGCAGGCGGCGAAACCGGAACTGAAAATCGTGATTGCCTCGAAGCCGTTTGCCGAGCAGTTCATTTTGGCGCATATGGCGGCGGAAGTGCTAAAAGCAAAGGCAAAGGTCGTCGTCGACATCAGCAAGATCGGCATGGGGCCGAGCGAACTGCTGCATCCGGCGCTGCTCAAAGGGCAGATCGACGTTTATCCCGAATACACGGGGACGGCCTGGATGGCGATCCTGAAACAGCCGGTGGAAAGGGACAAAACTGTGCTGTTTGGCAAAGTCAAGGCGGCCTATGCCGAACAGTTCAAGCTGGAGTGGCTGCCGCTGCTCGGATTTCAGAATACCTTCGCGCTGGCGGTGACCCAGGAAACCGCCGCGAAATGGCAGCTGAAAACGATCGGCGATCTGGCCCGTCAGTCCAACCTGACGCTGATGGGCGATGCGACCGCTTTTACCCGCGACGATGAATACCCCGGCCTGAAGAAAGCCTATGGGCTGGATGGCAAAGCGAAAGTCGTCGATGTCAATTTCTATTACGAAGGACTGAAGCAAAAACAGGCCGACGTGGCGCTGGTCTTTTCCACCGACGGCCGGCTGAAACAATACAACCTGGTCATTCTCGCCGATGACAAACAATTCTTCCCGCCGTATGAAACCGGTTTTGTCCTGCGCGGCGAGCTGGCGGCAAAATATCCGCAGGTGCGCGAAGCACTCTCCCTGCTCAGCGGCAAGATTAACGAGCAGACGATGACGGAACTGAACTATCAGGTGGAAGTGGCGAAAAAAGACCCGGCTGATGTTGCCAGGCAGTTCTTGCGGGATCAAAAGATCCTGCCATGATCGATATTTCGCGGGTAACGAAACGCTACGGCGCATCCGTTGCCGTCAAGGAAGTTTCGCTGACGGTGGCAGCCGGGCAGACAATGGTGCTGATCGGGCCTTCCGGCTCCGGTAAGACCACCTTGCTCAAAATGATCAACCGCATGGTGGACTTCGATGAAGGAAGCATCCGGGTGAATGGACTGGATATTGCCGGCGCTGATCCGGTCGCACTGCGGCGCGGCATCGGTTATGTGATTCAGCAGATTGGTCTGTTGCCGCATTTTTCGGTCAGCGACAACATTTCGTTTGTGCTGCGGCTGCTCGGCCAGCCGAAACCGCTGCGTGACGAACGGGCCGAAGCATTGGCCCGTCTGGTCGGTTTGCCGCCGGAGGTGCTGGTGAAACGACCCTTCCAGCTGTCCGGCGGGCAGCAGCAGCGGGTCGGTGTGGCCCGCGCCCTAGCGGCCGATCCGGCGATCATCCTGATGGACGAGCCATTTGGCGCAGTCGACCCGATAACCCGCCGCAAGTTGCAGGACATGATTCTCGAGTTGCAGGAGCGGATGCGCAAGACGATCGTATTCGTCACCCACGACATGCAGGAGGCATTGACGCTGGGACACCGGGTGGCAGTGCTGGACCGGGGCGAACTGGTGTGGCAGGACACGGCGGCGGCGACGGCCGAGAGCGAACAGCCGTTTGTCCGCGAACTGATCGGCGCAACCGGGCGGTGTGCCCGGTGACGCCGGGGCCGCTGCAACTGCTGGCCGAATATGTCGGCGGCAAATATAATGTACTGCTGGCGGCGCTCTGGCAGCAATGCCAACTGGTGCTTATCGCCAGCGCCGTTACGTTGCTCTTGGGAGTTGGCGTTGGTGTGTGGATGAGCCGTCGGCCGCGACTGGCCCGGATTTTGCTGCGCATAGCAGGCACGCTGTATACCATCCCGATTCTGGCGACCTTCGCCCTGTTGATTCCGCTGCTCGGCATCGGCCAGACGCCGGCGCTGGTGGCGCTCGTCATGTACGGGATGTTGCCGGTGCTGCATAACACTTACGCCGGGCTGCGCGACGTCGACCCGGCGGTGCGCCAGGCGGCCCGGGGCATGGGAGCCGATGCCCGACAAATGCTCCTGCTGGTCGAACTGCCGCTGGCGCTGCCGAAAATCATCGCTGGAGTCCGCACGATGGTGGTGATGAACATCTCGGTATCGACGTTCGCGGTGTTCATTGGCGCCGGCGGACTGGGTGCGATCATCCTGCAGGGCATTCGTACCTTCCACGACGGGATGTTGCTGGCCGGGACCCTGCTGACGGCCCTGCTGGCGATGATTGCGGAGCAACTGCTGAAATGGTTGGAGCAAAAAGTAAGATAAGGCGCTGCTTATTTCGGCTCCCTGCTGCGGACGATTTCCACCAGCGAGGCTACGTCGTCGGGACCAAATCGGCCTAATGCCAGTGAACTGTAAACGGAATTGAACACCGTTCCGCCGGGTTTCAACAGAAATCCTGCGGCGTGCAGGTACAATCCTTTTGCTTCATAAAACACGCCGGTCCGGGCCGAGAAGGTTTTGGCGTCAATGCCATAACCGACCGGAAAAGTCAGCTTCAGGCCTTTTACTGTTTCCTCGGCTTTTTCCAAGGGGTCGACCGACAGCGCCACGACTTGGATCTCCAGCTTTTTCAACAGTTCGGTTTGAACTTGAAAATCCAGCAACTGCTGGCGGCAATACCTTCACCAGTCGCCCCGGTAAATGATGATTGCCGTCCACTTTGCTGCCAGATCAGCAGGCATTTTCAGCAACTGTCCTCCCACTGTCGGAACTTCGATCGCGGGAAAAATGTCTCCGGCATCCAATAATACTGATTGCTCACGCGCCATTACCGTCACTCCTCTTTCTTTGCAAATTCCGTATGGGACGATGTTTGTGGTTTGATTGTATTGTAGGGTAAATTGCTGGTCAAAACAAGAAGTGGAAAATAATAGGAGGGAATATTGATGGAGGCGTTTTCCGAGGTTCTCCAGGCTGCCGGTAAATCGCTGGTGAGGGGGGAGCTTCGCTGTCTGCAGGTCAATGTCGGCTACCGTTGCAATTTGCAATGCAGTCACTGCCATGTCGAGGCTGGACCGAAACGCAGCGAGGCGATGAGCCGGACGGTGCTGGAGGACGTGCTTGCCTTTGCCGAAAAATCGGCGGTAGCCGAAATCGACATTACGGGCGGTGCACCGGAACTGTGGCCGCTATTGCCGGAATTCCTCGAACGCAGCCGGCGGCTGGCCTCGCTGGAAAGACTGCTTGTGCGGACCAATCTGGCGATTCTTGCCGAAGACGGATTCGCAGAGTTCCCCCGCTTGTTTGCTGAAAACCGGGTCGAGCTGGTTGCTTCGATGCCCTGTTATCTGGAAGAAAACGTTGATGCGCAGCGCGGGCGCGGCACTCACTGCCGCAATATCGGTGTGTTGCAGGCGCTCAACCAGGTCGGCTACGGCACCGGCGAGTACAAGCTGCATCTGGTCTACAATCCCGGCGGCAACTATCTGCCGGGGCCGCAGGCCGAACTGGAAGCCGATTACAAGCAGCATTTGCGCGAGACTTATGGCATCGGCTTTGATTCGCTGTTCACCATCACCAACATGCCGATCGGTCGTTTTCGCCGGCAGTTGGCGAAGCAGGGATTGCTGGCGGGTTATCTGGAACTGCTGCAAACCAGCAGCAATCTGCAAAATCTCGAGCAGGTGATGTGCCGGAGCACGCTTAGCGTTAACTGGCAGGGGCGGGTATTTGACTGTGACTTCAACCAGATGCTGAAGATGGCTGGCGGACTGGGGCCGGCTTATATCGGCGACATCAGTCCGCAGGCATTGGCAGGGCAACCGATTGCCGTCGGCGATCACTGCTTTGCCTGTGTGGCCGGTGCTGGCAGCAGCTGTCAGGGCAGTCTGGCCGCATCCGGCGATTAAATGGATTACAGGGAGGAAACGATATGAAGCAGTATCGCATTGTGGTCCTGGGCGGCGGCGCGGCAGGCATCGTGACGGCGATGGGCGCAGCCGGCATGGGGATTTCCGTGGCCTTGGTGGAAAAAGACCGGATCGGCGGCGAATGCTCCTGGAGCGGCTGCGTGCCGTCCAAGGCATTGCTCGCGGCAGCCAAAGAAGTGCACCGGATCCGTCAGGCCGAAAAATGGGGTCTGACTATCGGTGAAGGAATCGATGTCAGCGGCGTGCCGGCGAAAGTCCGTGAACTGACTCAAAGGGCGGCCGACCGCAGCCAGACGGTGGCGCAACTGAGGGCGGCCGGCGTGGAAATCTATTACGGCGCCCCCCGGTTTGTATCCGCCAATGAGGTGGTGGTGGATGGCGTACATCTCTACGGCGAAGATATCGTGCTTGCCACAGGCTCGTCGCCGGTCCGACCGGCGAATATTGGTCTGGAAACCGTGCCGTATGTGACAAATCAGCAAATCTTCGATTTGGAGAAGATCCCGGCCTCTTTCGGGGTGATCGGCGGTGGGCCGATTGGCGTAGAAATGGCTCAGGCGTTTGCTCGTCTGGGCAGTTCGGTCACCATATTTCAGTCCGCTAGTCAGATCCTGCCGCATGATGACAAAGAACTGGCGGATGCGTTGGCGGTTATTCTGCGGCAGGAAGGCATAACTATTCACCTCGCAAGCCGGGTCAGGCGAGTTGAAAAAAACGGTGAAAAGATTCGGATCACAGCAGCCGATGCGGCGGGGAATTTTGTGGCCGCCGAAGTCGATTCGCTACTTGTCGCCGCCGGCAGGCAGGCGAATCTCGAGGGGTTGGGCTTGGCGGAAATCGGCGTTGAACATACGACCAAAGGAATCAAGGTCGACAAACATCTGCGGACGACCGTTCCTGGCATCTGGGCCTGCGGCGACTGTACCGGCCAATATCCGTTTTCCCACATCGCGGAGGTGGAGGCGCGCATCGTGTTGCAGAACATCTTGCTGCCGATCAATCAGGAACCTGATTACGCCGGCATTCCCTGGGGGACGTTCACCGACCCCGAACTGGCCCACCTGGGCCTGACGGAAGCGCAGGCGGCAGAGCAGGGGCTGAGCTACCGGGTCTACCGACAGCCGTTTTCGTTGGTGGACCGGGCGGTGGTCGAACAGGAAGACGCCGGGATGATCAAGCTGATTGCCAAACCGAACGGACAGCTGCTCGGCGCGCATATTCTCGGCGTGGGTGCCTCGGACCTGCTCAATGAACTGGTTGTGGCCAAACACGCGGGTGTTGGCCTGAAAACGTTGTCATCACTGCCGCACATATATCCCAGCTGGGGCTATGGCATCCAACGCGCCATCGACCACTGGCTGATTGAAGTCAGCAAGCGCTGGTACGCCCAGTTCGCCCTCAAGGCGCTGAAGAAACTTTCCGGCTAAAGAACCGGTTCATTTGCCCATTCGGTAGTAGCCGGCCTTGATGGTTTCTGGTGAGACACCGAGCCGGTAAGCGGCATAGGCCCACATCGTGCGATACATCGCCTGCAGTTTGGTCTCGTTTGCATATTTGCGGGCGCTGGTCTCGACCACTTCGGGCAGGATCGCGATCTTGCCGGCACGGCGCATGCTGGTCGACAGCGCGGCATCTTCCATGATCGCGGTTTCGGGGAAGCCGCCAAGCTGCCAGAACCGGTCGGAGCCCAGGAACATGCCGCGATCACCGAAAATCATCCGGGTCATCCGGCAGAACAGGTTTGCGCCAAAGGCCAGAAACCGGTAAAAC
Source organism: Sporomusaceae bacterium (assembly GCA_018434355.1). Lineage (GTDB taxonomy): Bacteria > Bacillota > Negativicutes > UBA1444 > UBA1444 > UBA1444. The sequence continues at coordinate 56,781 of JAHDPL010000017.1, forward strand.
GGTTCCGGCGGGAAGAATCCCAAATCGAAGCCGCCGCCGATCAGGTGAGGGTCTTGCATGGCCGACAGCATCGCCGCCATGCCGCCGGCCGGCATGCGACTGTCGGCATGGAAAAACAGCAGGATTTTGCCGCGGGCGACCGCAGCGCCGGCGTTTAACTGACGACCACGGTTGGCAACCGGGCAGCGCAGCGTCCGCACGCCGGCCTGTCTGGCGATTTGCAGCGTATTGTCCTTGCTGCCGCCATCGACGACGATCCGTTCACAGCAGGGATGCTCCAGACTGCGCAGGCAGTCGGCCAGATACAGTTCTTCATTCAATGTCGGCACAATGATGGAAACGGCGATGTCTGTTGCTGCACTTGCCGCCTGGTAGTCGAGCCAGTCCTCGTAGGTGTCGATGTCTCGTTTCGGTGGCAATGAAAACAGCGGCAAGGATTGCTGCCGGCAGAGGTCCTGCACCAATGCCAGCACTTGCGGCGTTGACCAGGGAATCTCCGCCTGGAGTACCCTGGCGGCCTGTTGCTGAAACTGCCGGTTGGCGCCGAACAGATAAAAGCCGCCGTCAATGCTTGGTCCGACTACCGCCGGTTCCGTATCCAGCCGTGAAAAAGCGGCGGCTATTTCAGCTTCGTCCAGTTCCGGAATATCGGAGCCGATGACCATCACTTGCGCTGACCCCTGTCGGAAGCCTTCACTTAGGGCGTTTGCCATCCGTTCGCCGATGTTTTCTCCCAGCTGGCGGATATAGGGGAGATTGCGCGTTTCAAACCAGGCGGCATCGGAATCCGGCGTCAGGGCGACAAGGCGTTGCCAGCGACCATCTCCGCCGCTGGCGGCCAGAATCGTCTCCAACATGGTTTGATAAATCTGCGCAGCCTGTTCGAGGCCGACCTGCGCGCCGATGCGGGTCTTTACCTGACCGGCGGTCGGGGTTTTGGCAAACAGGATCAGCAGACGTTCCGCCGGAATAGGCGTTGAGTTGGTCATGAGCAGTCCTCCTGATTTTGAATGCGGTAACAGCGGCGAATCGATTAAAGCGAACTTACATCAAGAACTTTGAGCCGGTCCTGTATAATGATTATAACATCGGGAAAGACAAACACAGATGCAGTTTTTCCCGCCAAAGGAGAGGGCATAATGCTTCAGGACTCCATCGCAGAATCGATTCACAGACCCGCCGTGCTTGTGATTTTCGGGGCGTCAGGCGACCTGACCCGCCGCAAGATCATTCCGGCCTTGTATAACCTGTTTTTGGACCGCTGGTTGCCGCAGCAGTTCCGCATCATCGGTTTCGCCCGCACCGCGATGGAACCGGCGGCGTATGTCGCTCAGTTGCGTAGCGGCGTGGATCAGTTTTCCCGTCGCGGCAAAACGGGCGATGCTGAATGGCGTGAATTTGCCGCCAAGATGGAGTATCTGGCGGCCGACTATGAAGACGAATCGGCCTATCGCGCGCTACTGGCATCGATGAACGCGGGTTGGGGCGAAGCCGCCGACAAGATCTTTTACCTGTCCACGCCGCCGGCGCTGCTGCCGACGGTCATCCAGCGGCTGGGGCAGGCCGGCGATTATTGGGACCGCCCGGAATACCGGATCGTGGTTGAGAAACCCTTCGGTCATGACCTGGCATCGGCCCGCGAATTGAATGCGTTGCTGAAACGCGATTTTAGCGAGACGCAGATCTACCGGATGGACCATTACCTCGGCAAGGAAACGGTGCAGAATATCCTGGCGTTCCGCTTTGCCAACGCGATGTGGGAACCGCTGTGGAACCGGTCTTTCATCGACCATGTCCAGATCACCGTTTCCGAGGAGATCGGCGTTGGTCGGCGCGGCGGCTACTATGAGGGTTCAGGGGCGCTCAGGGACATGATCCAGAATCACCTGCTGCAGCTGTTGTGTTTGGTGGCGATGGAGCCGCCCACCTCGTTTCAGGCCGACGAAGTGCGCAACAAAAAAGTCGACGTGCTGAACGCGATCCGGCCGATTTTGCCGGAGCAGGTCGATCAGTTCGCCGTGCGGGGCCAGTATGCTGCCGCGGCGGACGCTGACCGCGAACGGGTCGCCTATCGCAGCGAAGCAGGGATTGATCCGCATTCGACAACCGAGACGTTTGCCGCGCTCAAGCTGTATATCGACAACTGGCGCTGGCAGGGTGTGCCCTTCTATTTGCGCACAGGCAAAAGGATGCCGGCCCGCTCGTCGGAGATTTCGTTGCAGTTCCGGCCGGTACCGCATCATCCGTTCTCCAATACGTTGATTCAGCCCAACCGGCTGGCGATCCAGATCGATCCGCAGGAAGGGATATTGTTGCGCACGCTGGCCAAGGAACCGGGGATCGGCATGAACCTGAAGCCGGTCGAGATGCATTTTTCTTATCATGAAGTGTTTGCCACCGCCTCGCCGGATGCCTATGAAACGCTGATGTTGGAAATCGTGCGCGGCGATCCCGGCCTGTTCATGCGGGCCGACCAGGTGGAGGCTGCCTGGGTCGCCATCGCGCCGATCCTGCAGGCATGGCAAACCACAGTGCCGCAGGATTTTCCCAACTACCAGGCCGGTGAATGGGGGCCGGCGGCGGCAGAGGAATTGATCGGCCGCGACGGTCGCAGCTGGTTTATGCCGGTTTGTCTGGAACCCGGGTCGCGCAACGGGTGCAAGATATGATCGAGGTGTTTTCTGACAACGACGCGCTGAATACGGCGACGGCGGAGCGGATTGTCGCGGCAGCAGGCAGGGCGGTCGCAGAGCGCGGCGCGTTTCATCTGGTATTGTCCGGCGGCGAAACGCCCAAGCCGCTGTATGAACTGTTGGCGACGCCGGAATGGGCGTATCGGTTGGACTGGAGAAATGTGCATGTCTACTGGAGCGATGAACGCTGCGTGCCGGTTGACGATCCACGCAGCAACGCAGGAATGACGCGGCGGGCGCTGCTGGATCATGTGCCGGTTCCGACGGCGCAGGTTCATCCGCTGTATTTGGGGGGGAGTCCCCGGCAGGCGGCGATGGACTATGAGGCGCTGCTGCGGCGAAGCGCATCCGGCGGTTTGCCCCGGTTCGACTTTGTGCTGCTTGGGCTTGGCGTGGACGGGCATACGGCGTCGCTGTTTCCCGGCACGGCGGCGGTCGCCGAGCGGCAACGTCTTGTCTGCGAACTTTACCTGCCGGAACAGGGGATGCACCGATTGACCATGACCCTGCCATTGTTGAACCAGGCCCGGCATATCGTCTTTCTGGTTGCCGGGGCCGGCAAGGCGTCGATGTTGCAACAAGTGCTGTCTGACGTTGTCGATTCTGCCGGTCAGATTCCGCCAGCCCGGCTGGTCCGGCCGGTTGGCGGCGAACTTGAATGGCTGGTTGACGCTGCTGCGGCAAGCAATTTGCATGTTTAGTATTGCGAAATGGCTAAAGGACAGAGGATTTGGCGCGATGACGTCAAACTAATACTATGATACATCCGAAGGACTTCGGAACTCGATGAGATGGGAGGGCAAGCCAATGAAAAAATCTGTGGTTTTGAGAATCGCGACTTTGCTGGTGGTGAGTTGCGGAATTCTGTTGATGGGCCAACCGGCGTTTGCCGCAATCAAGATATTCGAGGAAGCCGGCGTCGATTCGCTGGCGGCGCAGGATATCCGTTTCGCGGCTGCGGCGTTTGAACAACTGCTGCGAGAGGAAATGGGGACCGAACTGCGTCAGGATGTGAGCCTGTATATCTGTCCGGACCGTGACAGCTACCTGCGGGTGCGCCAGCGTGAATTTCGCGAAAAGAAAGATGTAGCGGAAAAGGCCGACAAGACGTTCGGCGGCGTCTGGTACAACCAGTCTGGTTTTGGCGTGATCATCATGGATCTGTCGAACCCCGCTTTGAAAACGGGCCAGGACCGGGTATCCTCGGTGGGCCGTCAACTATTTTATCAGGCAATTTACCAGTGGGCTGGCGACGATTTCACCAAGAAAGCGTTGCAATGGCTGGCAGAGGGATCGGCTAACCTAGTCGGATCGCGCGTCGGTGAAATGACCGGTTATGAAAGCGTCGAAAAATGGAAGCTGGACCGGTTCAATACCCTGCGCAACATCAAACGGGCGGTATCGCCGCAGGAGATCGTGCAGCGCAACCCGGAAGCCTGGCTGAAATTTATCAATGAAGGCCGTCACCCTGGAGAAGTGGCCGACCTGATGGTGTTTTTCCTGATGAAGCAAAAAGGATTGCCCACGATTGCCTCTTACTTTCAAAAAGTACCGGTGGAGTCGAGCGACCGGGCGTTTGAAAAGGCGTTCGGACTCGAGATCGGTCAGTTCCTCAGCGATTATCAGGCATGGTATATTCTTGCGATGGGAGAGCCGGCCAAGATTCAATTCAGCCTGCGCGGCAACGTGTCGGAAGAGCACCGCGCCTACTTTGAAAAAGGCGGCGAAATGGTGCGGCAATTGGTGTTTGACGCCTGGAACGCCCAGCTCAAAGATGCGCTGCGGGTTGTGTTGACCGAGAACCGCGACGAGTATGTGTCGACGATGGCCCGCGAATTCGGCCTGTCGCGCGAGCAGGCGGCAGACCAGGCCAAGAATGAGTTCTGGACCGACCGCGGTAGCGTAGTCGTGATGAATGTGGCCTCGATGCCGGAACCTGAAGACAAGATTTATCAGATCGCCTTCGTAGTTGGAAGTCGACTGATCGCCGAAACCGGCGGCGCGAAAAACATGGACAACATGAAGTGGCTGTCCTATGGCGCGGCCAGCGTTCTGGCGGCGCGTTCGGCGGAGCGTTCCGGCTTCGCCCGCTATGGCGATTTTCAGGGATCGTGGGAATACGGCCTGGCGCAGAGCCGAAGCTGGGCATCGCCGGCGCAGTTGATGACGCTGGCCAACTGGTCGGCTGCCGCCGAAAAACATGGACCGGCTGCCGTGCGCGGCGTGGCGGCGCTGTCGACCCACTATCTGGCCGATAAATACGGCGGCTATCCCCGGCTCGGCGAATGGATGAAAGAAACCAACAAGACCGGCAACCCGGCGGCTGCGTTCAGCAAGGTGTACGGCATGAGCGTCGCGCAGCTTTGGGACCGGGCCCGCGATTTTGTCGAACCGTATCAGGGAGGCTGGACGCCACCTGCGAACACTGGTTCGGAAGGGACAGAATGATGAACGGGATGCGAGGAACAGTCAATTAACTTAGCGGAATACGGAGGGAATTATCTTGCGTTCTATTCACCGGACAAAGAGGCTCGACAAAAAATGGCTGCTCTGCCTTATCCTGCTGCTCGTGCTGATCGTCGGCGGTTGCGGTCAGGCTCCTGCGGCTCCGGCAGCGCCGGCAAAACAGCCGGAAGCGAATAAATTGCGGGTCGGCCTGGTTTTTGATGTGGGCGGTCGCGGCGACAAGTCGTTCAATGATGGCGCATACGCCGGGTTGGAAGCCGCGAAGAAGGAATTGGGCGACCGACTTGAAATCAAGGTGTTGGAACCGGCCGGCAGCGGGGACAACCGTGAACAGTTGCTGCGACTGTTGGCGCAGGAGAAAAGCGACCTGGTTTTTGGCGTAGGGTTTATGTTTACCGATGCAATCCGCAAGGTGGCCAAGGATTTTCCCCAGACCAAATTTGTCCTGGTTGACGGTTACATCCCGGATCTGAAACCGGAGAGCAATATCGCATGCTTGCTTTACCGGGAACAAGAAGGCGCGTTTTTGGTCGGTTCGATGGCGGCGATGAAAAGCAGTAGCGGCAAGATCGGCTTTATCGGCGGCATGCAGATTCCGTTGATTGAAAAATTCGAAGCCGGCTACACGGCCGGCGCCCGCTATGCGAAGCCGGACATCGTGGTGATGGCGGACTATGTCGGCACGACCAGCCTGGCGTTCAAAGACCCGGTCAAGGGCAAGGAATTGGCTCTGCGGCAATTAAGCGCGGGAGTTGACGTTCTGTTCGCCGCCGCAGGCTCATCCGGACTGGGTGCGCTTGACGCCGTGGTGGCGCAAAAAAAACTGTTCATCGGCGTTGATTCCGATCAGTCGCTCAATGCCACGCCGGAGCAACGGCCATTCATTCTGACCAGCATGCTGAAACGGGTCGACGTAGCGGTGCAGGATACGATTCGCCAGGTCGGTGCGGCTGCATTCAAAGGCGGCTATCGCGAGTTTGGCCTGCGTGAGAATGGCGTAGGCTATGCCGACAATGAATATAACCGCGCGGTTGTGGCGCCTTACAAATCGAAACTTGAGGAAATCCGCAACCGGATTCTGGCCGGCGACATCAAGATTCCGATCAACCGCAAGGAACTGAAATAAGTGCAGATAAGACCGGTTATTGAGTTTCGCGGCGTCGGCAAACGATTTGCCGGCATCGCGGCGAACGAGGATATTTCTTTTGCGGTAAACCAAGGCGCCGTTCATGCCGTGGTCGGCGAGAACGGCGCCGGCAAAACGACGCTGATGAATTTGCTGGCCGGATTGTACAGGCCGGATGCAGGCAATATCCTGGTCCGGGGCGAGCCGGTGGATTTTCATGGGCCGCAGGCTGCGCACCATGCCGGGATCGGTATGGTGCATCAGCATTTTATGCTGGTCGAACGATTCACGATACTGCAAAATATTTTGCTCAGCTGCGAAAGCAGCTACGGCCTGTTGCCGCAACTGCAGGCAAGGCAAAAAGTGAGTGCGATTTGCCGGCGACTGGGACTGACGCTCGACCTGGATGCTACGGTGGAAACGTTGCCGGTCGGTCTGCGGCAGCGGGTCGAAATCGTCAAACTGCTGTACCGGGGCGGCGATATCCTGATTTTTGACGAACCGACCGCGGTGCTGACGCCCGGCGAAACGGCGGACCTGCTGGAACTGCTGCGCAGTATGAGCCAGCAAGGGAAAACGATCTTGTATGTCAGTCATAAACTGAGCGAGGTGCTGGCGATTGCCGACACAGTCAGCGTGTTGCGGCAGGGAAGACTGGTTGGCACGGTCGGCGCTGCCGAAACGACGCAGGGCCAATTGGTCGAAATGATGATCGGCCGTTCGTTGACGCCGTCGGCAGAGCGGCAAACGGTGACTGCGGGACCGTTGCTGCTTGCACTGAACGCAGTTCATTGTCGTGATGGCAGGCGGGCCAAGGCGCTACAGGGGCTGTCGCTGCAGATCCGCGGCGGCGAAATATACGGCGTGGTCGGCGTTTCCGGCAACGGCCAGCAGGAGCTGACCGGCGTGGTCACCGGCGAGATTGCGCCGACCGGCGGCGCGGTAAAGCTGGCCGGCGATAATATTGCCGGGATGTCGATGCCGAAAGTGCGAAACCTCGGTGTAGGGCTGATTCCGGAAGACCGCGACCGCCAGGGACTGGTGGGGGCGCTGCCGGTATGGGAAAATATGTTGCTTGGTCAATTGCGGTTGCCGCAGTTTTGTCATCGGGGCATTTTGTCAGGCGCCGCCTGTCGCAATTATGTCGCAGAACAGGTCCGGCGGTTCGGCATTCGCCTGGCGTCGATCGACCAGCCGGTTTGCTCCTTGTCCGGCGGCAACCGGCAAAAAGTCATTCTGGCCCGTGAACTGGGCAGACAACCGCGTGTGTTGGTGGCCAGCCAGCCTGTGCGGGGGCTGGACATCGGCGCAGCGGAGATGGTGCACGCACAGATGATGGCGGCGCGCGAAGCCGGCGCTGCGGTATTGCTGATTTCCGCCGATCTGGACGAAGTGTTGGAACTGGCGGACCGGGTGGGGGTTTTGTACGCCGGCAGGATTGTGCGCGAGTTCCGGCCGGGCGAGCTGTCGCCGGTCGAAATCGGCCATTATATGCTGGGCGGCGGACAGGCGGTGAAGCCGCAATGAACGGACGCAACCAAATTTTGCTTTTGCGGTTTGCTGCGCCGGTCGTGTCCGTATTGCTGGCGCTGGCCGCCGGAGCTTTATTCATGCTTGTCGCCGGCTACAATCCGTGGCAGGTATACGCTACTTTGCTGACGTTTAGCCTGGGTCGGGCCGACAGCATCGGTTCGATCCTGTTCTATGCCACGCCGCTGTTGTTTGCCGGACTGGCGGTGGCGGTCGCATTGAAGTCCGGTATATTGAACATCGGCGTGGAAGGGCAGTATCTGATTGGCGCGTTTTGCGGGGCCTGGGTCGGCTTCAGCCTGCACGGACTGCCGGGCTGGCTGCATCTGCCTTTGGCGGTGGCGGCGGCAATGGCGGGCTCGATGCTGTGGGCGCTGCTGCCGGCTTACTTGAAGTTGTATCGCGGCGTACATGAAGTGATCAGTACGATTTTGCTCAACTATGTTGCTTTCTCTCTGCTGCACTGGTTGGTGGCGGAGGTGTTCATGGACCGTAACCAGCAGATCCCGGCCGGTCTGGGCAGCCCGCTGATCCGTACCCCGCTGTTCGACGCAGCCGTCGCAGCGCCAAAGTTGCATGGCCTGTTACGACTTTTCGGCCTGGATGTGCCGGATTATATCGCAGTCAATCTGTTTCTGCCGCTCGGTATTTTGCTGGCGGTCGGCTGTTGGTTTCTGTTTCGCCATACGCCGCTGGGCTATGAAATCGCAGCGACCGGACAAGGTCCTTTGGCAGCGCGGAATGTAGGCATCGCAGTGAACCGGGTGCAGCTGAAGACTTTCCTGCTAAGCGGCGCAATCGGAGGGCTGGTCGGGCTTTCGCATCTTTTTGGCTATTATGATTCCTTTGATCTCGACTTTCCCCGCAATTTTGGATTTTCCGGTATTGCGGTCGCGCTGCTTGCCAACAACCATCCGCTCGGCGTGATTCCTTCCGCTTTGTTGTTTGGCCTGCTGCAGCGAGGCGGCGAGGGGATCCAGGCTTTTCTGACGGTTCCGATGGAGCTGGTGGTCGTGTTGCAGGGCATTATGATCCTGTGCGTGGCCCTGACGATGCGATGGCTGGACCGTCTGCTGCTGCGGCGCGAAAGGGGGACCGGCGCCTGATGGACGGCTTGCTTGAATTGGCGGCTTCCGCCCTGCGGCTGGGGATACCGGTGGCGATCTGCGCATTGGGGGCGCTGTGGTCGGAACGTAGCGGCGTAATCAACATCGGCATGGAGGGAATGATGCTGACCGGTGCGTTTTGGGGCGCGGCCGGCGCATTCTGGTATGGTCCGACCGCCGGGATTCTGCTGGCGGTGGCGGCCGGGCTGGTCATGGCGCTGCTGCATGCGGCGGTGACGGTGAGCGGCCGGGTCGACCAGATCGTATCCGGAGTGGCGATCAACATTTTGGCCTATGGGCTGAACCGTTTCTTTGGTTACCGCATCTTCAACATGGCGGCATCCAGTCCCGATGTGCCCGGACTGCCGGAGATTTCCGCCGGTGGCGTCGCGCTGTCCTGGATCGTTCCGTTCGCGTTTGTTTTGACGGGACTTAGCTGGTTGGTTTTGACGCGGACCGGTTTTGGCCTCAGACTGCAGGCTGTCGGTGAAAATCCGGCTGCTGCCGATGCGGCGGGGATCTCCGTGCCGGTGCTCCGCTATGCCGGGGTGCTGCTGGGCGGTGCGTTCGCCGGTCTGGCCGGCGCATATCTGTCGATCGAGCATACCGGCATGTATGTGGAAGGCATGACCCAGGGAAAAGGGTTTATTGCGCTGGCTGCGCTGATTGTCGGCAACTGGAATCCGTTCGGCCTGGTCGGCGCATCCCTGTTATTCGGCCTGTTTGAGGCGATGAGTTTTCGGCTAGTGCAAAGCCAGACGCTGCCCTATCAGTTCGTCCAGATGGCGCCGTATCTGTTGACGCTGGCTGTGCTGGCCGGACTGCGCGGCAAGACCCGTGCTCCTGCGGCAACAGGGCAGAACTGGTCGCGTGACGAAACGTGACCAGGCCTGCCCTGCAAAACGGAAGAACAATTTAGTATTCGACGCTTATTGGCATAGATGGCGGCGGCGGTACTCCAGCGGCGAGACGCCGCATATTTTTTTGAACCAGAAGTAAAACCCGGACAGACTGCCAAATCCGGTGGAATAGGCGATATCCAGCAGGCTGGCGTTCGAGTGCAACAGCCGCAGGCAGGCATTGTCCACCCGCAGCCGGTTCAGGTATTCGTTGGGAGTGACGCCAAGCTGCATGCGGAACAGCCGGATCAGATGCGCCTGGCTGACCGGCAGCGACTTCAATTCGGCCGCCAGCTGCTCCTTGTCGGCGAAATGAACTTGATAGAGAGATTTTGCCTGTTCCAGCAGTTCGAGCGCCGGCTGGTACTCCAGCAGGTCGGGGCGGCATCTCTTGCATGGACGGAAGCCCTGCCGACAGGCGGTTTCGGCATTGTCGAAGAATAGAGTATTGCCAGCAAGTGGCGGCTTGGACTTGCAGGAAGGCCGGCAGAAGATGCCGGTCGTTTTTACGCCGTAATAGAACTGGCCGTCGTATTTGGCGTTATTTTGATGGACTGCCTGCCATTTTTCCGCGTCGCTCAGCAGCATGATTCATCGCCTCCGGTTTTCTTGCGGCCAGCGCCCACAGGTACAGTGAAGCCACCGAACCATAAGGTGAATAGCGCTTGCGGTAGTTGTCAAACTGGGTTCTGGTCAGATTGCTTCGCCCATACAATGACATCATGCCTCGACGGATTGCCAGATCGCCCCAACTGACGACATCGGGCCGTTGCAGCGAAAAAATCAGCAGCATTTCGGCGGTCCAGACGCCGATGCCGTCCAGGGCGGACAGGCGCTTGATGATTTCCGTATCCGGCAGGGAGGGGAACTCTTCCAGCACCAGTTCCTGCATGGCGACAGCCCGGCTGGCGCCGTGGATGTAGCGGGCCTTGCGCATCGACAGGCCGCAACGCTGAATTTCAGCTGCGTCCATCGCATACAGGCATTGCGGCGTGATTTCACCGCAGCGCTCCTGTAGCCGGTTCCAGACGGTGGTTGCCGCCTTGGTCGCGATTTGCTGGCCGACGATGCTGTGGATCAGGGCGGTGAATAAGTCGGGGTTTACAGCGCGCTCAATCGGGCCGATCTGCTCGATGGCGCAAGCCAGTTTTTTATCTTTACGCCGCAGGTGACGCAGCTCCGTTTCGCCATAGTCAAATACCGGCATGCCGTCGCTCCAGCTCCAGCAGATGTTGTTTCAGCGGCAGGCCGCCCCGGTAGCCGGTCAGCTTTTGATTGGAACCGATGACCCGGTGGCAGGGAATGAAGATCGGCAGCGGGTTGCGGTTGTTGGCCAGGCCGACGGCGCGGCAGGCTTTGGCGTTGCCGATCGCGGCGGCAATTTGCCCATAGCTGCGGGTTTCGCCATAGGGAATCGCCACAAGCGCCTGCCAGGCCCGCTGAAAGAAATCGCTGCCATTAAGGGCGAGCGGCAGACTGAACTGTTTGCGTTCGCCGCGCATATATTGGGCGAGCTGCAAGCCGGCTTGCTGTAATAACGGAGTTTCCTGTTCGGTCGTGTCAAAGCGGGGCGCTTCGCCTTCGAAGAAAAAATGCGTCAGGGCGCTATCGGTCGCAACGAGGGAAAAGCGACCGAATTCACTGGGGTAATGATATAGGAAATGGGTAGTATCGTTCATCGAAAACATCCTCCTGCCGCCAAGACCGTTTATTTCAGTGTTTTTCTACTTAAAGTTTATCGCAATCACACAGGCTTGTCTTGCAGGATTTTAGCAGGCAATTTCGATTGATAAATCAGGCGAAGCGAGCGCGGATCCGACCAATTTCCGTCGACCAATCCTGGTTGACCGTCCGATTTGCCTTGTAGCGGAAATTGCAGACCCCGTCGCCCATCGCCACCGTTTTCGTTCGGCGCAGGCCGCTGCCGAAAGTTTTGCTGCGTGGAAAGTCGTTCAGGCAGACATAGGGGGCCAGTTGCGGCAGCCCTTGCGACTGGAAATACTTCACCAGGCCGCATTCGCTATAATCGATGCCGTAGTCAAAACTGCCGTCCGCGTCACGGGGACCGGGCGGCGCTTCAATAAACGTGGCCACCCAGTTGGCCGGCATTTCGCGCTTTTGAGTCCAGGCGGCCCATTGCCGTTGGTCCTGCAGATATGCAGGACTGAACAGTCTCTGGTGTTCGGCCAGGATATGATCTTTCGGGGTTGCAGCCAGGCTATAGTTGTTCAGTTCATAAATGATTCGACCGATATCCTCGGCGGTTTTGCCGTGGGCGCGCATTGGTTCGTACAAGGCTACATACCAGGCGGCAATCGGGATAAATTCAGTGTCCCAGTTGCGGTCGCCGCCGACATCTGGCAGGTTTGGCAGCAGCGTCTTGAAGTTGGCCAGTGCCTGTTGCGTGACCATCCGGCTGGGCAGCATTCCGAGTTCCGGCGCCAGAAATTGATAGACCCCTTCCAGGCTGTCCACGTAAGCGGTGATCAGTTCGCGGCTGTGCGCCAGGTAGTAGTTGGCGGGCGGGGTGGCGGCGCTAGCCTGTCCGGATGAGAGCAGCTTGCCCCAGGGGTTAAGCCCCAGGCTGAGAGCAGCCAGCGCCGAGCATTTGCAGAAAGTGCGGCGGCTCATCGTTGCTTGCTTCATTGTTTTAGCCTCCAGTTTTCGCAGATTGCTTGCGGGCTTCCCGCCGGTCGGCGTACAGTGTCAGCAGGTCGGGCGGTGGATCGGTTTTTAAATTCCAGTTCGGCGCCAGCGTTTTCAGTTCGTTGATCGCGGCCTCAAAATCGTGCACGACTTCCCATTTGGCCTTGCGCTCCTGCTCGCCGGTCAACCGCAGCAGATAAGCCGGATGATAGGTGGCGATGGCGGCGATGTCGTGGCGGGTGCGGAACCATTTGCCGCGATCCGCTGTGATGCGGGCTTTTGCATGGTACAGATATTTCAGGGCGACGCTGCCGAGTGCGATAATGATTTTCGGCTGCACCAGCGCGATTTCGGCGTCCAGCCAGCGGGCGGCGCAAAACTCGCCTTCCTCGACCGTCGGTGTGCGGTTGCCGGCAGGCCGGCATTTAACGACATTGCTGGTGTAGACGCGGTCGCGACTGATGCCGACCCGGGCCAGCGCCTTGTCCAGCAACTGCCCGGAAGGCCCGACCAGCGGCACGCCGTATTCATCTTCCACCCCGCCCGGTCCTTCGCCAACCAACATCAACGGGCTGCGCGGATCTCCGTTGTATGATGTCGGCCCGATCGCCTTGTCACGCAGCGGGCAAGCGGTGCAGGCAAACAGCGCCGTTTCCAGATCGGTCAGGCTGGGAAATCCGGTTTGGCTGGCAAACTGGTCCATAATGCTCATCTGTATCCTCCCATGTCAAAAGAACTCTTAACTATTTTTCTCGCCGCAAACGCTATTTCCTGCTGCTGGCCCATTTCCCCGTGCTTTTACGACATCGCTCCGCCATACGCATTGCGCTGATTTTGCCAAAATGCTACAATATACGCGATATTGCAGGCAAAAGTCCTGCGGTGACGGAACGGAGGAACGGATATGCTGGATTTGAAATTTGTTCGGGACAATCTGCCGCTGGTTGAACAGGCGCTGAAAAACCGAAATGCCTCGGTGGACCTGACCGAATTCACCGGTCTGGAAAAACGCCGCCGGGAAGTGCTGGTCGAAGTCGAGGCGCTGAAAAGCAAGCGCAACACGGTTTCCCAGGAAGTCAGCCGATTGAAGAAAGCCGGGCAGGATGCGGAAGCATTGATTTTGGAGATGCGGGGCGTCGGCGACAAAATCGCTGAACTGGACGGCGAAGTCAAGGACATCGAAACCAAACTCACCACGATTTTGCTATATATCCCGAACGTTCCCCATGCCTCAGTGCCGGTCGGCGCTGACGAAGAAGCGAATCCGGAGATTCGCCGCTGGGGTGAGCCGCGCAAGTTTGACCATCAACCGCTGGCCCATTATGAGATCGGCGAAAAACTGGGCATTCTCGATTTTGAGCGTGGCGGCAAGGTTTCCGGCGCCCGGTTCACCTTTTCCAAAGGACTGGGCTCGCGGCTGGAACGTTCGTTGATCAGCTTCATGCTGGACATGCACACGCAGGAGCATGGCTACACCGAGTTTTTCCCGCCGTTTATCGTCAACAAGGACAGCATGTTCGGCACCGGACAGCTGCCGAAGTTTGCCGAGGACATGTTCAAGCTGGAAGGTTACGAATATTATCTGATTCCGACGGCGGAAGTGCCTGTCACCAACTACCACCGCGGCGAGATTCTTGACGCCAAAGACCTGCCGCTCTACTATACCGCCTACAGTGCCTGTTTCCGGGCCGAAGCCGGAGCAGCAGGACGCGACACCCGTGGTCTGATCCGCCAGCATCAGTTCAACAAGGTCGAGTTGGTCAAGTTTGTCAAACCGGAAGAGTCCTATGACGAACTGGAAAAACTGACCCTGAACGCGGAAAAAGTGCTGCAACGGCTGGAACTGCCGTACCGGACGATTCTGCTCTGCACCGGCGACATGGGCTTCTCCTCGGCCAAGACTTATGACTTGGAGGTTTGGCTGCCGAGCGCCGGTCGTTACCGCGAGATTTCTTCCTGCTCCAACTTTGAGGATTACCAGGCGCGTCGGGCCGAGATCAAGTTCCGTCGCGAACCGAAAGCCAAGCCGGAATACGTTCACACGCTGAACGGTTCGGGAGTTGCGGTCGGCCGGACCGTGGCCGCGATTCTGGAAAATTACCAGCAGGAAGACGGTTCCGTAGTGGTGCCGGATGCACTGCGTCCCTACATGGGCGTCGACGTGATCCTGTAGCCAAGAACCAATAAACTGATAAGTGATAGAGGCCGTCGTTACTTGGCATGATGCCGGATAACGATGGCTTTTTCATTTTATCTTGCCAATCAATGGACCAATTCCGTTTTAGGGGTGGGCCATTTTTTTTCGCGTGAAGTTATAAGAGCGCGAAAACCGGAAGAAATTTAATAAAATGAATATTGACATTCTATATTATATATTATATATTGTTGTTAAATTCATAAAGATCAAAAAGCATACTAGGTTAAGAATTAGGAATGGAGTAATAACAAAGGTGGGGGAAGTATCATGAGCAACAACCATTACAGAGAACATTTCTGGTGGGCAAGCAACTTTAATGATTATCCGGAGGTTGTTGGCGCCATCAACAAGGCGGAAAAGGTGGAAATTCATGATGCTACATTGCGGGATGGGGAGCAAACACCCGGTGTGGTATTCTCGGTTGACGATAAAATCAGGATTGCCGAAAAATTAGATGAAGTCGGTATAGAAAGAATCGAAGCAGGAATGCCGGCGGTTTCCAAAGCAGACTACGAAGCAATCAAAGCGATCTGCAAGCGAAACTTAAAAGCAAAAATCTTCACTTTTGCCCGCGCCATGAGGGAAGACATCGACAAAGCGGTGGAGTGTGGCGCCCATGGGGTCGTGATTGAAGTTCCTATCGGGTTCCCAAAACTGAAATATCAATTCAACTGGACCTGGGAAAATGTGCTGGAAAAAAGTGCAGATTGTATCAATTATGCTCGGAGTCAGGGTCTTTACGTTGTTTACTTTCCCTATGACACCACGCGAGCGCGGGAAGAAGACTTAAATCAACTAATCCCTGCAATTATGAAGGATTCGCCGCCAGACTCGATTGGCGTCGTGGACACGATGGGGTGCGCGTTGCCACAAACGATAGAATACCTTGTGCGCAAAATGAAACAACTGACTGGCGGCATTCCGATTGAAGTGCACACGCATAATGATTTTGGAATGGCCGTAGCTACCGAATTGGCTGGTATCGCGGCTGGCGCGGAAGTAATCCACTCTTGTGTGAACGGCCTGGGAGAGCGGACGGGAAATGCAGCTACCGAAGAATTGATGGTGGCGATGAAGATATTGCTGGGGACTGGTAATGCTTATAAGTTTGAGAAGATTCTAGAATTGAGCCAACTGGTTGAGACTATTTCGGGAGTCCCAATTGCTGCAAACAAACCGATTGCGGGAAGCCGCAATTACACGCGCGAATCAGGTATCGGCGTAGATCTTGTAATCAAGGAGCCATTGGCCATGTTTGCGACTGACCCGAGAATTTTCGGCCGAAGCGGCGATATCGTCCTCGGCAAAAAGAGCGGCAAAGCCTCGGTGGAATACTTCCTTGAGCAAATGAAACTGAAAGCGTCTGACGCTGAAGTTGCGACAATTCTTGAGAAAGTGAAAGCAAAAGGAACCGAAAAACGAGGAATCTTGACGCAGGAAGAATTTAGACTGATTGTAGAATCTAACAAGTCAGAGTCTTGACGGCTCGGAATATAGGTATTGGGGGCGGAGTGGTTGTTGAAAATTGCACAACAGTTTTCCACAAAAGCGGATTTGGTCTATCAAGCGTTGGTCGATGCGATCATTGGGAATCGATTGACACCAGGAACCCGGTTGATTGTCAAAGAAATTGCAGAACAACTATCGGTGAGCGATATTCCGGTTAGAGAAGCATTGAAAATGTTGGAAGCTACCGGGTTGATTGAAACCAAACCCTATATCGGTTCTGTTGTGGCAACACCCTCGCCGGAGTGGATTGAAGAAGTATTTGTCATGCGTGCAGCGCTCGAGAGTATGGCGACGCGAACGTCCATTCCGTTTCTGTCTGATGCCGACATTCAAAATATCATCGATATTGACAACCGGATGAAAGAACAAAAACACAATTCTGTCGAATATGCTCGACTGAACAGAGAGTTTCACATGGCTATCATGGGTAAAACTCCCTATCCCAAACTTCTCAGCACAATTGAAGAATTATTGGTGAAGTCGCAATATGGGCGAGCAATATTCGGACTGAAGCCGGGAACCGTCAAAACATCGGATTTGGAACATGACCAATTAATTGAAGCCTTGCAAAGTCGTGATGCCGAAATGGCAGAAAAAATAACCCGCGACCACCGGTTGCGTGTAGGTAACGAATTGGCGGACGCGATCCGTAAAGCGCCGAAAAATACTGCAACTAAACAGTTGGAGGCGAATAAGCAAAATGGCTAAGCTGATTGATTTGAGCGTTTTGCATCAAAATAATGCAACAGAACCATTTGGGCCCAAAATCGAACATTCCGATCACTCTGCCGGCGCTTTCCGCCTTGCGAAGATGGCAGGGATTGAACCGACCGATTTTCCTGACACGATGGCATTGGCAACCGATTTCATTTCGGGTTCGGCTCATGCGGGAACACATGTGGATGCGCCATTTCATTACGGTCCGAACTGTGATGGCGGGCCCGCGAAAACTGTCGACCAGGTGCCGCTGGAGTGGTGCTACGGGCCGGGGATTGTCCTTGATATGCGCCACAAAAATGCAGGCGAAGAAATAACAGTTGCCGATTTACAGCAAGCATTGGCGAAAATCTCTTACCAGATTTCCGCAGGCGATATCGTGCTACTACATACTGGTTGTGACCAGTATTGGGGGACGGACACACAGACCTATTTGGCAATGCAATCGGGATTGGGAATTACAGGGCTGGATTGGCTGCTGGATCAAGGCGTCCGCTGCATCGGCATTGATGCCTGGACGCTGGATCGACCGGTGAATGCGATGGTTGAATCATTCAGAAATTCCGGCGAGAAAACCGAACTTTGGCCGACCCATATGCATGGACGAAATCGCGAATACTTGCAGATCGAAAAACTGGCCAATCTGTCAAGTTTGCCCAAGCCGTTCGGATTTATTGTTTCAGCATTGCCGGTGAAATTTGAAGGGTGTACAGCGGGCTGGTGTCGCGCCGTTGCTATTTTTGCAGACTGATATGAAGCGGTTTAATTATGCGGAACCCAAGAATCTTGTTGAATTGGTAGCGTTGCTGCACCAGTATGGGGCTTCGGCTTCGATTCTAGCCGGCGGGACCGATTTGATCAACCACATTAGTCACGGCAAGCGTTCGCCGAAAATTGTGGTCAGTTTACGCGGCGTCGCGGAACTATCCAATACGGTGATCGAAAAGAGCGAAGGCATTGAAATCGGTGTGTTAGCGACGTTGACCACAGTTGCCGAGCATCCACTGGTCCGGCAGAGGTATACTGCATTAGCAGAAGCGGCAGTCAAAGTGGGTTCCAAACAAATCAGAAACAGAGGAACCGTAGTTGGAAATGTATGCAATGCTTCGCCTGCAGCAGATACGGTAACCGCCTTACTGCTTTTTGATCCGGTTTTGAGCGTCTTGGCTGAGACTGGCAGGCGTACGGTAGCGCTTTCTGACTTTTTGCTCGGCCCAGGTCAAACATCGCTTGCTGCCGATGAGCTGGTAGAAAGCATCTTTTTGCCCACTCCTATTGAGGGGACTGCTTCGACTTATCGCAAACTATCGCGGCGTGAAGGGGTCGATCTGGCAACGGTGGGAGTGGCGACAAGTGTGGAGTGGTCGGGAAATATAAGAATTGCGCTGGGAGCTGTCGGGCCGAAGGCTTTTCGTGCCGTTGCTGCTGAACTCCAGCTGAAAGGGAATCCGAGGGACATGGACAACATTGAAAGCGCCATCCGATTGGCGCAAGTTGCAGCGGAGCCGATCAGCGATTTGCGGGCCAGTAACGAATACCGACGCGAGATGGTCGGTGCGTTGTTGCGGCAAGCATTGCAACAAGCGTTGGCGCGTTGCAAAGGGGGGGAATGCAAATGATGATTGAATCTATTCCGATTACGGTCGAAGTCAATGGAACGATTCAACGGTTAAAAGTGATGCCGCATCATTCACTAGCGGTTGTGATTCGGGAGCAACTGGGCTTGCTAGGAACAAAAATCAGCTGCGGCGAAGGCGAGTGCGGAGCTTGTACAGTTATCCTTGACGGGAAAGCGGTGAATTCCTGTATGGTATTGGCTGTTGAGGCCGACGGCTGCTCTGTTTTGACGATTGAAGGTCTGGCGAAAAATGGTGAATTGCATCCCATACAGACCGCATTTATTGAAGAAGGCGCTGTCCAATGCGGTTTTTGTACGCCAGGCATGGTGATGTCAACCAAAGCGTTGCTGGATGAAAACCCTGAACCTGAAGAAGAGCAAATTCGTGAAGCCTTGGCCGGCAATTTGTGTCGGTGCACTGGATACCACCGAATTATCAACGCTGTTCATGCTGCAGCCAGAAAAAGTTCGGTTCATAGCGGCGAAACCAAATAGCGAGGTGCCATAATGAGTTTGGAGTTCGTTGGAAAGAACATTCAAAGAACCGATGTTGTGCAAAAGGTTACCGGTGCAACCCGCTATGCAAATGATATTTCATTGGAAGGGATGCTCCATGGAAAGCTGTATCGTTCGGAACATGCGCATGCTCGCATTCTTAGCATCAACACTGATTTGGTCAGGCAAGCCGAAGGAGTTGCGGCTGTATTTACTGCAAAAGATTTTTCTGCCTCGGTTCCGCTGTTTGGGCCGGTAACCGAAGATCAACCTTTATTAGCTGAGCGAGAAGTTAAGTTTCATGGCGAACCGGTCGCCGTTGTTTTGGCAAATACGGCAGAAGCTGCGCAAAATGCACTGGAAGGCATTCACGCGGAGTACGAAATTCTGCCCGCGATATGTACTGTAGAAGCTGCTCTGGCGGAGGGTGCGCCGCTACTTCATGCAGAGGCGACGGGCTTGAGCTGCAATCGTAACATTCACAGCAGTTATAGCTATGAGTGGGGCAATGTGGAAGAATGCCGGGCCTCATGCGCTCATATCATTCATAACACTTATACCTTTCCCATGATTCATCACTCCATGATTGAGCCGTATTGCGTAATTGCCTATCCCCAACACGGCGGTGTAGTCATTGAATCGCCGGTCCAGCATCCGTTTATTCTGCGCAGGGTGATTGCCTCTGCATTAAAACTGAAACTATCTCAAGTCCGCGTCATTCCCACCGATATCGGCGGCGGATTTGGCGCCAAGGGATATTCCAAGTATGAACCGCTGGCTGCCTATTTGGCTTTGCAGACCGGCAAGCCAGTAAAACTGTCGCTTTCGATGAATGAGAGTTTCTTTGCCGCACGGCGGCTTTCAGCACGAGTCGCGATTGAATCGGGATTTGATGCAAAAGGAGTCTTGGTATTTCAGGATGTTGTTGCAGATTACTTGATCGGAGCATATGCTGACGCAGCGCCGAGAGTTGTGGCGAAAGGCGCGTATCTTGGCGGCTGCGGGCCTTATAAAGTTCCGAACGTTCGAATCAAGGCAAATGCGATATATTCCAATACAGTTCCTGCCACTGCGGCACGCGGTTTCGGCATGCCGCAAATGGTATGGGCGATCGAATCACAATTGAATGAAGCTTGCCGCCGGGTCGGCATTGATGCCTTGGAAATCCGGTTACGCAATCTGCCTGACAAGGGTGAGGTTTTTGTTCCAGGAGACACGCCTGCCGACGGTGACTGGAAACAAGGACTAAAAAAGGCCGCCGCAATGATTGATTGGGGCGCGGCAACGCAAAAAAATATCGGACGCAGCATTTCCATCGGAATCAAAAATCCTATTCCGGCTGCAGTCTCCAATGCAATCGTCAAACTCCATGCTGATGACAGTGTGACGGTTGCCGTAGGAACCACCGAGATGGGGCAGGGAGCGCGGACCGTATTCACACAGATTGCGGCAGAAGCCTTTCTTTTGCCGGTTGACCGGATTACTGTCATCATGGGAGATACGGCGGCTGTTCCGTTTGACTTGTGCACTGCCGGCAGTCGCTCCACTGTGAGCATGGGCAATGCAGTCCAACAGGCTTGTAACGATGTATTACGCCAACTTCGTGAAATGGCGCAGGAATTAGAACTGATCAAACCGGATGAGGAGGTGAAAATATCTGGCGGACTTGTGACAGGCTGTGGGGGAGTCATATCGTATCCTGAGTTGTTGAAAAAATATCTTGGTTTTAATCAAGGGGAAGTTGTCGGAAAAGGAATTTTTAAAGGCACCAAGGATGTTTCCCATGTATTGGGCGGCTTAACTGATTTCTGGGAGGTAATCTTTACTGCTGCAGAGGTAAAGGTAGAGCCCGAAACAGGAAAAGTTACTGTCAGCAAGCTCGTGAATGTCAGCGATCTTGGCAAAGCAATCAATCCCATTCAGGCCAAATCCCAGGAAGAGGGCGGCTCAATTATGGCGATGGGGCATGCATTGATGGAGCAGCTGATTTATGACGACAAAGGGTTGCTGAAAAACGGCGGGTCTTTGGATTACCGGATTCCGACGGCCATGGATGTCCCGCGCAGCATGCAAAGCGCATTCATTGAAAATCAAGATGGTCCGGGTCCTTACGGCGCAAAAGGACTCGGTGAAAGTGGCGCGATTTCCCCCGCCCCCGCCATAGCTGATGCCGTGCGTGACGCGGTCGGAGTACACATTAAAGATTTGCCGCTTACACCAGAGAAAATTTGGCGAGCATTACATAAACGATAGATTCCTGTTCAGTTAAGAAAAATATAGCAGGGGGTATCAGAATGAGCTCAAGTAATGAAACCATCATTAATCAAGAATTGCAGAGCGATCTTGCAGTTGCCGATACAAAGCCCAAATTTATCGAAATGTGGAAATCATCGGGACCGGCCTGGATGGCTGCGGGGTTGAATATTGGTGGCGGGACGGTTACCAATTCGGTGTTGTTGGCCGCCGCAACAGGGTTCAAATACGGCTGGGTTTTTACTTTTGCAACATTTGCTATTTTCATGTGCACGATGGCCTGTGTCAAACTGACTGTAGTTACAGGCAAGAACCCAATCACACTCATGCGGGAAGATATTAACCCGGTGGTTTCTTGGTTAGTTGGCTCGGCCATTGTTATCGTCAATTTAGTTTTTGCCACCTTGCAAGTTGTTTTGGGCGGTTTAGTTCTCAACACATTGTTTCCGGCAGTATCACAAACCGTCTGGGGAATTATCAGTGTTTTAATTGCCGCCGTGATTGCCCTCGTTCCTGGCAAAGCAGCCATGGAAGTTGTGCAGAACATGCTGAAATGGATGGTCTATGCGCTGACGGCAAGCTTCCTGTTTACTTTGGCATTTGTTGACGTAAACTGGAAAGAGTTTTTAACCGGATTGGTTTTGATTGAAATTCCCACAAGCAAAAACGCCGTATTGCTATTCACCGCGGTGCTTGGGTCGGCTTTGGCGATCAATGTTCCTACAGTTCAAGCGTTTGCCACCAAAACGAGCGGTTGGGGAACAGAGCGTCTCGAACACTTCAAATTCGAGACCATTATGACCAACATCTTTTTGTTTGTTGTTCAACTGGGGGTTTTGATTGTTGTTGCGTCCACTTTGTTTAAATCGGGTATCATACCCAAGAATGCGATTCAAGCAGCGACGGCGCTTGAGCCGCTGGCGGGAAAATTCAGCACGGTTCTGTTTTGCCTAGGCCTATTTGGAGCGGTTCTCAGCACTATGGTGGCGGAGTCGGCAGTTCATGCGTATACGGTGTCGGACTTGCTTGGCAAAAAACCAGAACCGGGAAGCAAGCCATTCAAAGTTCATCAGGCTTGTTTGCTGGCCTTGATGATAGCTGTGCCGCTGTTTGGCTGGAATCCATTCAGCTGGGTCGCATGGGGAGCCGCCTTTAACGCTACATTCATGCCGATGGGGATTGCTGCTTGGTGGTATTTGATTAACCAGCCGCGCGTTGTTGGAAAATACCGGGCAGGAACTTGGTTTAATATCGGTTTGGGGATTACGCTCCTGATTTCTTTGGCGGCGGCAGTTCGATTCTGGTATGTAACTTTGAGTTAACGGCAAATTAGGAATTCCTCGCCGCTGCACTGTTTCGGTTGTTCAGTCTAATGCCGCACGGCGATAGTGCGAAGGCGCATTGATTGCGGTTGCTGCATTCCGGCAAATGCTAACCTAAAGTTTTGCTGACATGCAATGGGCATTGAGGCAGCCAAAAGGAGAGCAGAGTCAATTAGCATACGCTACATCGAAATATAATTGCCAAATAGTAAAGCGGGGGTTGCGACCTCCGCTCTTTTATTGCGCAAAAATATTTTTTATAAATTTTATTTCACTAGCAGGAATATCGCAATGAATACAGAAAATTAACACCTGTAACATGTATTACAAGTTGGAGCGTGGTCAAATGACGTTTAGCCTGATCGACAAGCGGCATATCAGCCAACAGGTGTATGACCATATGCTGGACAACATCCTGAACGGCGTATGGCCGGCCGGCAGCAAGCTGCCTTCGGAAAATGAACTGTGTCTGAAGTTCGGCGTCAGCCGGGTGCCGATCCGCGAGGCGATCAAACGGCTCAATGCGATGGGAATCGCCCAGACCCGCCAGGGTGAAGGCAGCTATGTGATGATGCTGACGCCGGGCATGTTCATGAATTCGCTGTTGCCGATGCTGGTGTTAAACCGCAAGAGCATGATGGACATCCTGGAATACCGCCGGATTGTTGAACCGGAAAATGCGGCATTGGCAGCCAAAAACGCTGATGAATCCGATATTGCAAACATCGCCGCGACCATCGAGGAAATCAATCGTGTTGGCAAGCCGGCGCTGGAGTTTGCCATCGCCGACATGAAGTTCCATCTCGATATCGCCCGGGCGACCAAAAATTCGTTGCTGTTCAATGTCAGCAACGTGATCCGGGACGTGATGGTCAGTTATTACCGCAAAATCAATGAACTGATGGGTGTCGACCGGGCGTTGAAATACCACCAACTGATTTTCGCAGCGATTCGGGACCGTGATGCCGAGGCGGCGCGGCGCTGGATGCAGGAGCATATCGCGACCACCATTGATGATGTGTCAGCAAAATATGCCGATGAGGCAGGAGAAACAAGACTGAAACGCAATAAGAAGGGGATGGGGTTATGAAAAAAATGATGAAGGCCGTTGTGAAGTATGACAACGTGGCCGGAGCGACAGAGGTTCGCGAGGTCCCGGTGCCGGAGATCGGCCCGGATGATGTGTTGGTCGAGACGGCGTATATCGGGATTTGCGGCAGCGATCCCCACATGCACCACAACAAGGTTTCTTACAAAGTGAATGTGCCGCTGATTCTCGGCCATGAATTTGCCGGGACCATCGCTGCTCTTGGCTCCAACGTCACGGGCTGGCAGGTCGGCGACCGGGTGGCCTCGGAGACGCATGCCGACTACTGCGGAAAATGTGTGATGTGTCGCACCAACAACTACCATGTCTGTCGCGAACGCAAGGGCTATGGATTCCAGATCGATGGCGCGTTTGCCAAATATGTGAAAGTTCCCAGCCGAATCCTGCACAAAGTGCCGGAAAACGTTAGTCTGAAAGAAGCGGCGTTGACCGAGCCGCTCTGTGTGGCCTACAGTTCGCTGGTCAAACACTCGCCGCTTAAACCGGGCGACCTGGTGGTCGTAATCGGCCCCGGCCCGATCGGCCTGCTCTGCATCAAGATGGCTGCGATCATGGGCGCTTCCGATATCGTGGTGGTCGGGACAGACGGTGATGATGGACGCATGGAAATCGCCAAGAAACTCGGCGCAACGATGACGATCAACAGCTCGCAGCAGGACCCGGTTCCTGTCATCATGGCGATGCGCGACGGCTACGGCGCCGACGTGGTGGTCGATGCAGCCGGCTTCTCGCCGACGCTGAAACTGTCGCTTGACGTAGTTCGTCCCGGCGGCCAGATCAACAAGATCGGCTGGGGTCCCGGACCGGTCGGTTTCTCACTGGACCAGCTGATTTCCAAAGCGGCGGCGCTGCAGGGAACCTTCAGCCACAACTGGGACGTTTGGGAAAAGTGCCTGGTGCTGATGGGCGAACGGACCGTCGACCTGACGGATATCGTGACGCACGAATTGCCGCTTGACCAGTGGCAAAAAGGGTTTGACCTGATGGAAACCAAAGAGGGGTTGAAAATCGTCCTGACACCGATCGATTAGGTGATCAGGCGAAGATAAGGGGGAGGTTCCAATGGTAGCTGCAAATATCATCCGCGAAATCGAAGACAAGGCGCTGCAAATGCGTGAACTGATCGTGACCGACCTGATCGGCGAAGGCAAGGTCGGCCATCTGGGTGGCTCCTGCTCGTCGGCGGAAATCGTGGCGGCGCTCTATTTCCACAAAATGAAACATGACCCGAAAAATCCGCAGAATCCCGACCGGGACCGTTTCTTGCTCAGCAAAGGCCATGCGGCGTTGGTTCAGTATGCCGCGCTGGCAATTGCCGGCTATTTTCCCCAAAGCGAGTTGAAAAAGGTCAAGTCGCTGGGGGCGATGCTGCAAGGACATCCCGATATGATTAAAACACCGGGCATCGAAGCCAATACTGGTTCGCTGGGGCAGGGTCTGTCGATTGCCTGCGGCATGGCCTTGGGCCTGCGGCTGGACAACAGTTCACGCCGGGTGTATGTGATCGTCGGCGACGGCGAACAGGCCGAAGGCCAAATCTGGGAAGCGGCGATGGCGGCGGCAAACTTCAAGATCGACAACCTGACGGCGATCGTCGATTGCAACCGATTGCAGGCGACCGGCGCGATCCGCGACCGGTTCGACCTGAACCCGATTGCCCCCAAATGGGCGGCGTTCGGCTGGCATGTCATCGAAACTGACGGGCATGATGTCAAAGCGCTACTGGACGCATTCGAGGAAGCAGAATCCGTCAAAGGGCATCCGTCAGTCATCCTGGCCCGGACCGTCAAAGGCAAATGCATCTCGTTCGCCGAGAACAACGCGGCCTTCCACAATGGGCTGCTGACGGCCGAGCAGTGCAAGACCGCCATGTGCGATCTGGACGCGATCCGGAAAGGGAGGGAATAATCCATGGCGACGAACAGTTTGCGTACGGCCTACGGGGAAGCCCTGGTCGAACTGGGCAAAGACAACAAGAATATCGTGGTGCTCGAAGCCGACCTGGGCAAATCGACGATGTCCTGCCTGTTTCAGGCGGCCTATCCCGAGCGGTATTTTGAGATGAGCATCGCCGAGGCGAATATGGCTTCGACGGCTGCCGGGCTGGCTTTGACCGGAAAAATCCCGTTCATCAATTCGTTTGCCGTGTTTTCCACCGGCCGTTGCTATGACCAACTGCGGCAAACCATCTCGATTGCCGGATTGAATGTGAAAATCTGCGGTTCCAGCGCCGGATTGTCGGATTACGGTGACGGATCGACCCACCAGTCGATCGAGGACATGGGCCTGATGCGGGGAATCCCCGGCATGACGGTGCTGGTTCCGGTGGATGCGGTGGAAACGACGCAGATGGTGGCGGCAATGGTCGAGCACAAAGGACCGGCCTACATCAGGATCAATCGCAACGACCTGCCGATCCTGACCGCAACGGACCGCAAGTTTGAAATCGGCAAACTGTATACGCTGCGCGAAGGAACCGATGCAGTGGTGTTCGCCAATGGCGTGATGGTGTCGAAAGCGCTGGCGGCGGCAGAAGTCCTGGCCAAAGAGAATATCTCACTGAAAGTCATCAACGTTCCCACCGTCAAGCCGCTCGACCGACCGGCGGTGATTGCCGCCGCGGCAGGCATGAAGGCAGTGGTGACGGCGGAAGAACACAGCGTCATCGGTGGCCTGGGTAGCGCGATTGCCGAGGCGTTGCGGCTGGAAAAAGGAGTGCCGCTCGATTTTGTCGGCATCGAAGATGTCTTCGGCACTTCGGCGCTCGGCTATGATGAACTGATCGAACACTACGGGCTGACTGCAAAGGCGATTGCCGACAAAGTGCGGACGCTGGTCGGATAATCAGCCGGACCGAATGATTGGATAAAATACACAATAATAAAGTAGGGGGATTCGCAATGAAAAAAATTGGATTTGTCGGCCTGGGAATCATGGGGAAACCGATGGCCAAGAACTTGCTCAAAGCCGGCTATGAGCTGACTGTCTTCGATATCAACCAGGATGCGGTGAACGAAGTGGTCGCCGCCGGCGGCGTAGCGGCGAAAACCGCCAAAGACGTGGCTGCCCAGTCGGAGGCCGTCATCACGATGCTGCCGAACTCGCCGCATGTCAAAACAGCGGTATTGGGAGAGAACGGTGTGCTGGAAGGCGCCAAGCCCGGCTTGATTCTGATTGACATGAGCTCGATTGCGCCGCTGGCGGCGCAGGAAGTCGCGGCCGCCGTCGCAAAACAAGGAGTGGAAATGCTGGATGCGCCGGTTAGCGGCGGTGAACCGAAAGCGATCGACGGCTCGCTGTCGATTATGGTCGGCGGCAAACAGGATATCTTCGACCGCTGCGTGGAATTGTTGTCGAAAATGGGGAAATCCGTGGTCCGCTGCGGCGATATCGGCGCAGGCAACACCACAAAACTGGCCAATCAGATCATCGTCGCGCTGAACATCGCAGCCCTGTCGGAAGCGTTGGTGCTCGCCACCAAAGCCGGCGTCGATCCGGAACTGGTGTTCAATGCGATACGTGGCGGCCTGGCCGGTAGCACGGTAATGGAAGCCAAAGCGCCGATGATTCTTGCCGGCAACTTCAAGCCCGGCTTCAAGATCGACCTGCATATCAAAGACCTGGCCAACGCGATCGAAACCGGTCACGACGTCGGAGTTCCTCTGCCGCTGACCAGTTCGGTGATGGAAATCCTGCAGGCGCTGAAGGTCGACGGCAAAGGCCAAAATGACCACTCCGGCATCGCCATGTACTATGAAAAAATGGCCAAAATTGAAGCTCGCAAGCAATAATCGCCGTTGAAAGGCAGGTGTGTCGATGCTAAAGCTGATTGAGTCGGTCTATGTCGGCCTGGAAAAGGTCTTTCGCTATACGGTGATGATTCTGTTGGCATTGATGGTTGTCATCGTGTTTGCCAATGTGGTCAGCCGTTATTACCTGCACGTTTCATTGGCCTGGTCCGAGGAAATAGCCCGGTTTATGCTGGTATGGCTGGTGTTTTTGGGTTCGTTCCTCGCCTATATCCAGGACGAACACCTTGGGCTGGATATCCTGGTGAAACGATTCCCGCCGCTGCTGCGCAAGAGCGTAGCAGTCGGCGCCAACCTGTTGGTGATTTTTGCCCTGTATGCGGTGATGGAAGGCGGCTATCTGATGATGGTGGCCAATTTTGACTGGCTGTCGGCCGCCGCCGAGATTCCGCAGGGCTATATCTATGCGATCATTCCCATCTGCTGCGGTCTGATGATTTTGCAGACGCTGCTCAAGACCTACTATATCGTGACAGGCAAAAACCTGTCGTCTGGGGGGCCGACATGCTGATCGCCTTTTTGTCCAGCCTGTTCAGTTTCATCTTTCTCAATGTGCCGATCGCATTCAGCCTCATTTTGACCACGATTGTCCTGATGGTGTTTTCCAATGAACTGTCGTCCGCCAATATCGCTTCGTCGATTTACCGTGGCATCGACAATTTTCCATTAATGGCGATTCCCTTTTTCATGTTGGCTGGTGAAATAATGAATGTCGGCGGCATGTCCAAGCGGATCGTCGGTTTTGCCAACGCGCTGGTCGGGCATGTCACCGGCGGTCTAGGCTATGTGGCGGTTATGGCCAGCATGCTGTTCGCCGGCGTATCCGGCTCGGCGGTGGCCGATACTTCCGCCATCGGTTCGATTCTGCTGCCAATCATGAAAAAAGAAGGCTATGACACGCCGAAAAGCACGGCGCTGATTGCGGCAGCCGGCACGATCGGTCCGATCATTCCGCCCAGCATCCCGATGATCATCTTTGGCGTCATCGGCGGCGTCTCCATCGTCAAGCTGTTTTTGGGCGGCATCATTCCCGGCATTCTGATTGGTGTGGGACTGATGATCGTCTGGTACTTCCATGCCAAGAAAAGCGGCTATCGCACCGGCAAACGGGTCAACCGCAGCGAATTTATGCAGGCGCTGAAAGGCGCGTCCTGGGCGTTGATGCTGCCGGTCATCATCCTCGGTGGCATTGTCACCGGCATTTATACGCCGACGGAAGCGGCGGTCGTAGCGGTCGTCTATGCGTTCATCATCGGCATGTTTGTCTATCGTGAGCTGACTTTCAGTCAATTGCCTTCGATCTTCATGCATGCGGCGAAAGCAACGGCGATTGTGCTCCTGGTGTGCGGCGCGGCGACGGCTGCCGGTTACATGATTACCACCGCCCAGATTCCCAAGATGCTGTTGAACACGCTGGATCAATTGTCCGGCGGCAATGTCCTGCTGGCGATGTTTTGGATCAATGTGCTGCTGATCATCGTCGGTTGCGTGATGGATCTGACACCGGCGCTGCTCATCCTGGGCCCGATGCTGCTGCCGGTCGCTGAAGGTTATGGTCTGGACCCGGTGTACTTTGGCGTGGTCATGTGCGTCAATCTTTGCATCGGCCTGATAACACCGCCGGTCGGCACGGTGCTGTACGTCGGTTGCGGTCTGTCCAAGATTTCCATCGGCGAAATCACCAAACCGCTGCTGCCGTTCATTGCCGTCATGTTTGCCGTATTACTGCTAATCACCTATGTTCCCGGGCTGATAACCTTTATTCCGAATCTTGTCAAATAATGGGTTTTGGCGACGAGAGTCGCTGGCGATAAAACCAAACAAAAAAGAGACAAAAAAATTAGAGGGGGAAAAAGAGTGAGCAAGAAATGGTTCGTTCTCGCGATGGTTCTGGTGATGGCTACTACCCTACTGACAGGCTGCCTGTCCTCGGAAAAGAAACCGGAAGCCAAACCCGACCCGGCAAAAGCCGCCGCAACCGGCAAAAAAGTTATCCGTATCAGCATCGGCCTCAATGAAGTGCATCCCGAATACCTCGGTCTGAAAAAATTCAAAGAAGAAATCGACAAGAAACTGCCTGGCAAATATGACATTCAACTTTACGCCAATGCACAGCTCGGCGACGATGTCAAAACGACCGAAGCCGTCCGCATGGGCAACCTGGAGATGACTGGCCCGTCCTCCTCGCCGCTCACCGGCATCGTCAAGGAACTCGGCGTGTTTGACCTGCCGTTCCTGTTCCCGAGCACCGAAATCGCTTACAAAGTCATGGACGGTCCGGCCGGCCAACAACTGCTTGACAAAATGGAAGAAAAAGGACTCAAAGGCCTGGCCTACTGGGAAAACGGCTTCCGGCACCTGACCAACAGCGCCCGCGAAGTCAAGAGCCCCGAAGATGTCAAGGGCCTGAAAATCCGCGTAATGCAAAACCCGATCCACTTGGCGACCTGGAAAGCGCTCGGCGCCAACCCGACCCCGATGCCGTTCAGCGAACTGTTCACCGCGATGCAGCAAAAAACTGTCGATGGACAGGAAAACCCGATTCCGACAATCTATCTGTCCAAATATAGCGAAGTGCAAAAGTTCGTAACCCTGACCGGCCATGTCTATACGCCGCATATTCTGATCATCGGCAAGAAACTGTGGGATTCGCTGCCGAAGGAAGATCAGAAAGTGTTCCAACAAGCCGCCTATGATGCTCGCGACCATGTCCGCAAAGTCAGCAAGGAAATGAACGATTCGCAGACCGCCAAGCTGAAGGAAGCCGGCATGACCGTTACCGTTCTGACTCCGGCCCAACTCAAGGCGTTCCAAGATGTAGTTAAACCGGTCTATGATGAATACACCGAAAAGATCGGCAAGTCGACCGTAGACTCGATCCTCGCCGAAGTGAAAAAAGTTTCGGCCAAGTAACAAACAATCACATAGCAGCAAAAACCGGCTCCTTTGCGGGTCGGTTTTTGTTTGCAGCCATAGCAGGGAATTTTCCGCTGCCGGTGGAAATAACTTATTTAGGAAAAAGTGCGTCGGGGGTTGAAGTATGGAGCAAGCGTCAGGGAAAATCCATATCAAGGCATATCGGTTTGATCCGGCGAACCCGGACCAGGCCGGCTTTCAGTCATATACGGTGCCGACGGCGGAGCCGTTGTCGGTGATGGCGCTGATGGCGGAAATCCACGCGCTGGATGAAACGTTTGCCTGCCGGACGTCGACCTGTTTCAAAGGACAATGCGGTTCCTGCCTGGTCCGGGTCAATGGCCGCGATGCGCTGGGCTGCGTCACGATGGTGCAGCCGGGCGAAACCGTGACGCTGGAGCCGCATTCTAAATATCGGGTGGTGCGGGATCTGGTCGTCGATTTTTCCCAGCCGCAGGAGGGATGAGAATGGGCACGGTCAGACTGGAAACCGAAGTGTTGGTGGTCGGCGGCGGCGCAGCCGGATTACGGGCCGCGCTGGCGGCTGCGGAAGCCGGCTGCAGGGTGCTACTGCTTAACAAGGGGCCGGTAGCGCGTTCCGGCATCACGCTGACCGCGGCGGGCGGCATGCAGGCGCCGCTGCATCCGGAGGACAGCTGCGAGCTGTTCTTGGCGGATACCCTCCGCTGCGGCTATGAAATTGCGGATAAGTCGCTGGCCTGGACGTTGGCGACGGAAGCCGCCGGCGAAGTGCGCGAGATGGAACGTTACGGCGTAAAGTTTGTCCGCGATGAACGCGGTGAACTGGCGCTGGGCCGTTTCCCCGGACAGTCGCAGCCGCGCAACATTTTTGTCAAAGGTGGCGGAGTAGGTCTGGCGGCAGCCTTGCACGCGGCCTGCAAACGGCAGGGCAATATCCGCATCCTGGATGATTTCTTTGTCACGGGGCTGTTGCAGGCTGCGCCGCCGGATGCGCGAACCGTGGCCGGAGTAATGGGAATCAATCTGCGCAGCGGCGAACAGACGATGATCCGTGCCCGTTCCGTCGTATTGGCGACAGGCGGTTGCCAGCAGCTCTGGGCGGTCAACGACTGTCCGAGCGATGCGGTTGGCGACGGCCTGATCCATGCCTATCGGGCCGGCGCTGAGCTGGTCGACATGGAAATGGTGCTGTTTTATCCCTCGGTGATTGTCTGGCCGCCTTCGCTTAAGGGGGCGTTTGTACATTACGAATTTCTCGCCGAAGCAATCTTGGACGGTAATGTCTATGACAAGGACGGACAGGCGGTTTTGCCAAAACCGCTGCCGGTGCGTGACCAGGCGATGCTGCTGATGCACCGGGCGATCGAGCAAGGTCGCAGCGGCGAACATGGAGGTTTGTACTGGTATGTGGGAGATTCCGCCAAGGGAATCGATGTCGTTCGCAAAAAACTCGACCTCGCTCAGTACAACTATCTGAAAGCGCACGGAGTGGACCCGGCGACTGACAAGATCGAAGTTGCGCCAGGCGCGCATTACCTGATGGGCGGCATCAGCATCGACAGCAATGGAGAAACCGGTATTGCCGGACTGTTTGCCACGCCGGAGTGCGCTGGAAATGTGGACGGGGCCAATCGCTTGGCCGGCAGCGGCATTGCCGCGACCCAGGTGTTTGGCGCCAGGGCGGGGCGCGCCGCCAGCCGCTGGGCCAGTGGAAATGCTCTGCTGGAACTGGATGCAACCTCGCTGGCCGAAGAGACGGAGCGTATCCGCTGCCGGCTGTCCTCCGCCGGATCGGCAACAAATCGGGCGACTGCCGCCGACCTGCCACTGTTGCGCCGTCGGTTGCAGGAAACCGTGCAACTATACGCGGGAGTCAGTCGCAATCAGGCAGGCCTCGACCGGCTGCGCGAAGAAGTCGGGCAGGTCCGCTTGGCGTTGCAGGGCAAGCAGGTTGCCGATCGCAAGAGTTTCAACCAGGCACTGATGGATTTATTGCAACTGGAAACGCTGTGTGAAGTCGCCGAACTGGTGGTAGGCAGCGCATTGCTGCGCGAAGAGTCACGCGGCCATCACTACCGCAGCGATTTTCCCCAGACCCGTGAGCGCTGGCTGTGTCATACATCGGTCGTGCGCGACGGGGAAAAAGCGAGGTTTGCTGCCAAACCCCTCTGACGGTTTCGCTTGCCTTATGTTTTTCGCAAGCGAGATGAAGGAAGACGAAGACAAAACGCTATGGAGGCTGATTTAATTGACGAATAGGATTGATACACTCGCGGTGCATGCCGGGGCAAAAGCCTGCCCATCAGACACTCGGTCAAAAGTGTCTCCGATTTTTGCCTCGTCCGTGTGGTCCTTCGATTCTCTGGAACAGATCGACGATGTTTACGAACATCGTGCGTCAGGTTACATTTATTCCCGCATCAGCAATCCCGGCGTCGAACAACTGGAGCAGTCGGTTGCGCTGCTTGAAGGAGCGGAGGCTGCCGCTGCCTATTCTTCCGGTATGGCGGCAATCGCCATGGCGCTGATTGCCGAACTGAAGGCAGGCGATCATGTCGTAGCGCACCAGGTTCTGTACGGAGGTACTTACGCACTTCTTGTCAATGAAATGGGTCGATTCGGCGTAGAGAGTTCATTTGTCGATTTTACCGACATGGCGGCTGTCCGTGCGGCAATGCGGCCCAACACTAAAGTTCTTTACCTGGAAACCATCTGCAACCCGCTGATGGAAGTGATCGACATTCCGGCGGTCGCGGAGTTGGCAGGAAGAACAGGGGCAAAAGTTTACGTGGATAACACGTTTGCTTCGCCGGTTCACTGTCAGCCTATACTGTCCGGGGCCGACGTCGTCATTCACAGCGCCACGAAATATCTGAACGGGCACAGTGACATCACCGGCGGCGTTGTAGCTGGCAACAAGACGTTCATCGACCAGGTGAAGAAAGTCGGCGCCACTTATGGGCCGACCTTGAGTCCGTTCGATGCATGGCTGGTTCTGCGCGGGATAAAAACGCTGGCTGTGCGTATGGAACGGCATTCAGCGAATGCACAGGCACTGGCCGAATTTCTTTCAGCCCATCCCAAAGTGACACAGGTTCACTATCCAGGGTTGCCCGGTAGCAAAACATATGCCGTGGCTCAGAGACTGCTTGTCGGTGGTTGCGGCGGCATGCTGAGTTTTGCCGTGAAAGGCGGCATGGAAGCGGCGCGCACCGTTGTCGGCGGACTGCAGCTGACAGAACTTGTGCCGAGTTTGGCCGGACCGTCCACTACGGTTTCCCATCCGGGAAAAACATCGCATCGGGCGATTCCTCTGGCTGAACGCCAGGCGTACGGTGTGGGCGATGACCTGATCCGCGTTTCGGTAGGAATCGAGAGTATCGACGACATTGTCGCCGATTTTGCACAAGTACTGACAAAAGTCGGGATCGAATGAAACAGTTTCCACAGATGGGAAGCGTTGACATCAAGACGCGCATTCTCTTCATTCTTTGCCTTGCGCAGTTTGGCAGCATGCTGGTGTGGTACAATTTTGCCGCCGTGTTGCCGGTTCTGCGCGGCGAGTGGCAACTGAACAACGACCAGGCAGGAACTCTGCTGAGTGTATTTCAACTGGGATATGTAGCTGCCGTGCTGTTTGCCGGTTGGCTTACCGACAAAATTGGCGGGCGCATTACCTTTGCATTGTGCGCCATCGAAACAGGACTTGCCGGAATCGGCTTTGCCTTTTTCGCGTCTGATTATCATACCGCAATCGTGTGGCGGCTACTGGCTGGAATCGGTCAAGGCGGGCTTTACATTCCCGGAATGCAGATCCTGAGCCGGTGGTACCCGGTGAAACAGCGCGGTATGGCATTGGGCGTTTATACCTGCTCGCTGGTGGCATCTTATGCAGCCGCCTATCTCGTGACCGCACCTCTGGCCGCGATGTTCTCCTGGCAGGCAGCGATTTTTTGGACAAGCATCTGGGCGATCCCTTCGGCATTATTGGTGTACCTATATATACCGGAAAAGTCGGGAGCCTTGTCTGCACAGATCGATCTCGCTGCCCAGCCGGGCGTCAAACCGTTGGCGCCGATATGGAAAAAGCGGGCAGTGTGGTTTATCATTTTGGGTTATACCGGACACATGTGGGAATTGTATGCGTTCAACGGCTGGATCGGTAGTTATTCGACGCATGCGCTGCAGGGACATGGTTTTGGCGGTGAACTCTCTTTGGCCTATGGCGGAGCTATCGCTTCCGCCTGTCTGCTGATGGGCGCGATATCCCCGGCATTAGTCGGCTGGATTTCTGATCGGCAAGGCCGCTGTGTTACTGCTTCGGTGGTCTTACTGCTAAGCGGGGCAGGATCATTGCTGTTTGGCTGGCTGTCAGATGCGTCTTTGTGGGTGTTTGTTTCGGTTGGGCTTCTGTACAGTTTTTTTATTGTTGCCGACTCGGCCATTTTCAAAGCGGGACTGACCGAACTGGTTTCGCCGGAACAATTGGG
The DNA here is from genome assembly GCA_018434355.1 of Sporomusaceae bacterium. Classification (GTDB taxonomy): domain Bacteria; phylum Bacillota; class Negativicutes; order UBA1444; family UBA1444; genus UBA1444. The sequence continues at coordinate 91,663 of JAHDPL010000017.1, forward strand.
GGCCGCACTTAGCTTGCAGTCTGTCATTGGTTTTGGCATTACCATCATTTCACCAAAGCTGTTTGGCATGGTTCTGGACTCTTATGGCTGGGGCTGGGCCTTTTCTTTGCTGGGAATCGGTCCGATCGCAGGTATTCTGGCAATGCTGCGGCTGAAAAATTTTCCCGAAAGCGAAGCAATGGCCGGCGGAAAAAGGTAACAGCCGCTAAAGGGATCCTTTCCCATAGCGTTGCCTTGTATTTTTTTTCTGCTTCGGGTATAATCTATTCGCAATTAATTTCATAAGAAACAGGTGCCCGGTTTTGGGCTTAATAGGGAAGTCCGGTGAAACTCCGGCACGGTCCCGCCGCTGTAAAGAGGAGCTGCCTGCTGTACGCCACTGAAACAACTGGTTTTGGGAAGGCGCAGGTCAAGCGATGAGTCGGAGTCAGAAGAACTGCCTGTTTAACAATCACCGTTGTACCCACGAGCGATGGGAAGGGGATTTCGCGTTTTCTTGAACGTACAATCTCCACCTACCGGGTGGAGATTTCTTTTTTGCAGTTAAGAGGAGGAACGAGATTTGTCGATTGGTAAATTCACAGGGATCGGTGTAGGACCAGGCGACCCCGAATTATTGACACTGAAGGCGGTACGGGCGCTGCATGAAGCCGATGTGGTGATTGCGCCGCGCACCGAAAAACGCGACGACAGCATTGCACTGTCAATTGCCCGGCCACATATGCGAAGCGAGACAGAAGTGCTTGAATTGATCTTTCCGATGGTGTACCATGCGGAATCGCTGAGCGACGCCTGGAAGGAAAATCGGCGGATTATCCAGCAACGTCTGGATGCCGGACAAAATGTCGTGTTTCTGACCCTCGGCGATCCGATGTTTTACAGCACCTACATTTATGTGTTTGAACTGCTGCAGGGATGCGGCCATCCGATTGAAACGGTGCCGGGTGTGACGGCGTTCTGCGCGATTGCCAGCCATCACGGCATGCCGATCGTCGAGGGCGACGATGTGCTCAGCGTAGTGCCTGCCACGATCAGTCCGGAAAAACTGGAAAAAGTGCTGGCGGTTTCGGACCGTCTGGTATTGATGAAAATCTCGCGCAAGTTTGAAGAACTGCGCCAGCGGCTGCAAAAACATGGCTTTGCCGATCATGCCCTGATGGTTTCCAAATGCGGACAACCGGAAGAAGAGGTGCATGAGGATTTCCTGTCGGTACGGGCCGAAGAAGTGACCTATCTGTCGACCATCCTTACCCGGCGCAACCAAAGCGTGTCGGCGACCGCATCCGGCGTCGGCGTGATCAAAAACGCCAAGAAAGCGATTTTGGCAGTGAGCTTCGGCACATCGGTCGTCGCCACCCGGGTCGCGAATATTGATTTGCTGGAGCGTGAGCTGCAAGTCGCCTATCCGGATTATGAAGTGCGTCGCGCATTTACCTCGAAAACTGTGAGGGCTCGCATTGCGGCCGAAGAAGGCATCAAGGTCGATTCGGCGCAGGAAGCACTGGAACGGTTGCAACAGGAAGGGTTTGACGAAGTACTGGTTCAGCCGACCCACATTATTCCCGGCGAAGAATATGACAGACTGACTGAGGCGATGATGGAGTTTCACCAAAACGGTGCTTTTGCCTCGCTGAAGCTGGGTCGTCCGATCCTCTGTCAGGAAGGCAATGTACCCGGGCAGGTTGATGATTTCATGATTGCGGTGGAAGCGCTGCAGACGCAATTGCCGGTTTGCGCCGAAGGCGAGCGGACCCGCGTGATCCTGATGGGTCATGGTTCGGGCGGCCATGTGGCGGACCGCTGCTATGATTTGTTGCAAGAGCGGTTGGAAACGGCCGGATTGCCTGTATTTACGGCAACGGTGGAAGGGGCCCGGACTTTTGAAGAAGCTGTCGAGTGGCTGGAGCGCGAACAGGCCGAGCGGGTGGTATTGATGCCATTTATGCTGGTGGCTGGCGACCATGCACTCAACGACATGGCCGGACCGGAGGAGGACTCCTGGCAGAGCCAGCTGACCGAGGCCGGCTACCGGGTGGAATCGGTGCTGCGCGGCCTGGGTGAAAATCCGGCGTTTCGCAAAATATATCTGCAACATGTGACGGAAGCGGTGCCGTTTGCTGAAACAGCCGCCTGCGACTGCAAATAGAACGACGTTCCAGGAGGCTTGTGATGAAAAAACTGACTTTGTTTTCAATAGTGGCTGCGGTCGTACTGCTGCCGCAACTGGCCCAGGCCATGCACATCATGGAAGGATTCCTGCCGCAGATGCACGCGTTCTTCTGGCTGGCTGCGGTCGTGCCGTTTCTGGCTGTCGGCGTGGGCCGCATCAACGGCGTGCTGCATAATCATCCTGAGCGAAAATTGCTGCTCGGGCTGGTCACGGCTTTCGTTTTTGTTCTGTCGGCGCTGAAGATGCCGTCGGTGACCGGGTCCAGCTCTCATGCGACCGGTATCGGCCTGTCGGCGATTCTGTTCGGGCCGTGGGTATCGGCGGTGCTGGCCGGCATCGTGCTGGTGTTCCAGGCTCTGCTGCTCGCGCATGGCGGACTGACGACCTGGGGCGCCAATACTTTTTCGATGGGTGTGGCCGGTGGTCTGACGGCTTATCTGGTCTTCCGCGGCGTGCGTGTAGCGGGACTGTCGGAAAAGCTGGCGGTGTTTCTGGCGGCGGCGCTGGGCGACCTGGCGACCTATATGGTGACGGCAGGGCAGCTGAGTGTAGCGTTTCCCGACCCGGTCGGCGGAATCACGGCTTCATTTTTCAAATTTGCCGGCGTGTTCGCGCTGACCCAGATTCCGCTGGCGATCAGCGAAGGATTGCTCAGCGTGGTTGTGTACAACACCCTGCTGCGGTATAACGCACAGGGACTGATCCACATCTGGTGGAACGGGAAGGAGCACAAGGCATGAAAAAATATGAGAATCTGATTCTGTTGTCATTGGTGGTGCTGCTGGCCGCCGTGCCTCTGGTCTGGAATTCCGGCGCGGAATTTGGCGGGGCCGACGACCAGGTGAAGGATGTCGTCGCGGCAATCAACCCCGACTACAAACCGTGGTTCGAATCGATCTGGTCGCCGCCTTCGACGGAAGTCGAGTCGTTTCTGTTTGCGCTGCAGGCTGCGATCGGCGCCGGGTTTATCGGCTACTGGCTGGGTTTTCAGCGGGGGCGTCGCAACGGTCGGACTGCCTGATAACTGATGCTGTATCTGGATTATCTTTCCTATCACAATCGATTTGTGCACATCAGCATTCTGGAAAAACTGGCCGTCGGGCTGGGTGGATTGCTGTTGGCCGTCAGTTCGGGCACTCCGGTGATGAATCTGGCGGTATTTCTTTTTATGTCGGCGATTCTTTGGCGGGCCGGCATGCACTTTGGCTACTGGCTGCGGCTGTGGGGCACCCTGCTGCCGTTTTTGCTGACGGCGGTGCTGACGATCCTGTTCAGTTTCTCCTGGCAGTCGTTTGATGCGCTATGGCAAATCCAGTTGGGGCCGGTGCATGTCGGGATCACCGCCGCCGGTCGCAGTGCGATGGAATCGGCGCTGCTGCGTTCGGTCGCTGCAGCTTCCTGTCTGCTGATGCTGGCGGGAACGACGCCGGTCAGCTATCTGGCGGCCTGGGCTTCGCAGCTGAAGGTTTTGCGTCCGGTGCTGGAAGTGGCGCTGCTGGCGTATCGGTTCATCTTTGTCATTTTGCACACGGCGGGTCAAATCTATACCGCGCAACAATCGCGGCTGGGCTATTCCACTTTGCCCCGCTCGCTGCGTTCGATCGGCATTTTGGCGGCCAATCTGGGCCGCAAATCGTTTCTCACGGCGCGGGATCTGTTTATCGGGCTGTCGTCGCGCAACTACACGGACCGGCTGGTATTTCGTTATCCGCCGCAACAGGTGGCGCCGCTGCGCCTGTCAGTGATCTTCGCAGTCATCGGTCTGGCGGCCTGGCTGTCGCATTAAACGGAGGAAAACCCACGATGTCCCAAACGCCCATTTTAGAAACAAGAGATGTTTGCTTTCATTATCAGGCCGACAAACCGGTGCTGAAAAACCTGAACCTGTCGATTCCGGCAGGTTCGCGGGTCGCACTGGTCGGGCCGAATGGCGCCGGCAAGTCGACGTTGTTTTTGCATTTCAATGCGATTTTGCAGCCTACCGCAGGGGAGTTGCTGTTTCAGGGCAAGCCTTATGATTATTCCCGCTCGTCGGTAAACCGGCTGCGCCAGAAAATCGGCCTGATCTTTCAGGACCAGGACATGCAACTGTTTGCGCCCACCGTACTGGACGACGTGTTGTTTGGCCCGATGAACATGGGCTGCACGCTGGCGGAAGCCGAACAGGCGGCGCGACAGGCGGTCGAAACGGTGGAGATGACCGAATATCTGAACGAACCGGTGCATTTCCTAAGCCCGGGACAAAAAAAACGGGTTGCTCTGGCCGGAGTGTTGGCCATGCAACCGGATGTATTGGTGATGGACGAGCCGACCGCCGGGCTCGATTATGCCGGGAACGTGAATTTGTCGGCAATCATGGATCGACTGCACAAGAAAGGCAAGACGCTGATCGTGTCGACGCATGACATCGACTGGGTGATGGAGTGGGCCGACCTGGTGATCGCGATGCTGGACGGACAGGTATCGGCCTGCGGGTCGCCGCAGGAAGTACTGCTGCGCGATGACCACGCCGAACTGGGCTTTGCCCGGCCATCGGCCTATCCCAAGACAAAAGGATGTGAAAGCTGATGGAAATAAAGCCGGGACGTTACCGCCACTTCAAAGGCGGCGAGTATCAGGTGATCGGTCTGGCCAAGCATAGCGAAACCGGTGAGACATTGGTAGTGTATCGCATGCTTTACGGAGATTGCGGCCTATGGGTCCGACCAGAGGCGATGTTTGCCGGAACGGTGGAGCGGGACGGGAAAACATTCAAAAGGTTTGAGTATATCGACGAATAAACGGGAGTTTGCCGGCAATCGCTGCTGGTCATGCAAACTACTCCTTGTTCGTTTGCCGGAACTAGGGTAAAATATCAATATATGGGAGCGCATGGGGCCTGGTGGTCTCCCCGGTCTTCAAAACCGTGTGTGGGGCGGTGACCCCGTCCTGGGTGGGTTCGATTCCTACACGCTCCCGCCATAGTAAAATCAAGCCCGCTGGCGATTGTGCCGGCGGGCGTTTTCTTGTTAGTTTTCCTGAGAAATTAACTTTATGGGGATAGTTTGGGGATACCTGCTCTTTTTTCTTTTATTAACTTGAGTTGTTTGAGAGTAGGTTGTCCATTGTCAAAGCGGCAGCCTGTTTCGATTTTTTTGTGGGATGAGCATAACAGTTGGCAGTTGTCATAACTGTCGAATGCCCTAGTAATTCACTGACAGTAGGAAGATCAGTTTGAGCCGTTAGCAGCAATGTGGCGCATGTATGACGCAATCCATGGAAACGAAGCGGCGGGAGTTTGTTGCGGGCAAGAAAGCACCTGAACCATGCACTGGGGCTAGATGGATGTAACGGCTTGCCAGCCAGGTTGGTAAATACATAACCGCTATTTGTCCATTTGGTTCCGAGCAGGGCTGCATTTTTTTCTTGCTCTTTACGGTACTCCATCAAAAGTAGGGACACGGTTGACGGTAAAATGCAAGTCCGGATAGATTCTTCAGTTTTTGGCTTGCCGACGATGACCCCGTGTTCTTTGTCGATGTATTGCCGAGTAGAATTAATGGTTATAGTTGCAGGAGTCGACTGCAGATTGACGCAATCCCATTTGAGTCCTGCAAGCTCTCCCATTCTACAGCCTATACTCAAGGCGAGCATGATGATGGTTCTGTGTTGGATATCGGTCTTTTTTAATGCATCAGTAAGCATTTTGACATCTTCAAGATCATAACAGGAGGTTTTTTGAGAAGGGGTTTTGGGGCGGACTGATTTTCGAACAGGGTTGATGGAGAGGTATCCCCATTCGATAGCACAGTTGAAGATTGTCTTCAACATCACGAAATAATGCAGAACAGTCCGCGGACTCAAAACCCCTTTCCCGTCTTGGCGTTTGCTTTGAGAAATGCTGTTAATCAATCTTTCGATGTCATTAGGACGAATCTCTCTTAGTTTCATTGAACCAATGACAGGTGTGATTCGTGACGTAAGAAGTTCTTCATAGCGCTGCTTTGTTTTTGCTCGGAGTTGGCTGCTGGCCCAGCGATCTTTTTTCCACTTCATAACCAGATCTGAGAACGTCATGTTTCGGTCATCAATTATTGTATTCTGGGTGGTTTCGGTGATAAACTTGGCAAGTTCTTGTTTGGCAATCTTTTTTGTGACTTTGCCGAGGCTTTTGTACTTTTTGATTTGTTTGCCGTTTGTATCAAGTCCATTACTGATTATCAACCGAGCTTGATCTTTTGACTTTCCTCTCCACTCAATCGAACCTGATATGCTCATCACTGCATCCTCCTAAGAGAATAGACTGTCTAACCGGGAACGGTGAAAAAAGTACTGCGAACCAATTTTCACACAAGGGAGTTCACCGGTTTTGGCACGCTTGAGTATGTTGCCATAAGATATTCTTCCACCGAAGAATTCCTTCGATACTTCGCGGGCGTTCAGCACTTCATTTTTAGTCATTTCGGCATCGTCTCCTTTGCAAAGAATCTTGTGTGGTCAGAGGGGTGTGTTGTCTGGTGATAACGATGTGAACGAGGATTCATTCGAGGCTGCGCCTCTCATACCCATTGGCGTCGGGGGGTGGGTGCCCCCGACTGCTCAATGGGTTCCCAATACACGACCCTTGGACGAAACGGGGAGAAGAGTGACGATAGTGATGATGATGTACATCTTTTTCGTTTTCTTTGAGGGAGTAAAGTATATAAAGAGTTTTGAAAAATCATCGTCATCATCAGCACTAGAATGTTTATCTCTTCAATCGCTCAAGCAAAATTTTTCTGCCAGCACAACTTCTTTCCAATATTTGGAATTTAATGTCGCTGAGTTCAAGGTTAAACTGCAGTTCCTTAAGCTGTTTGATAAGCAGATTTGAATGTTTGGGCCAGCGAGGATCGGAAACTACTCCCAGGTCGCTTGCGATGATAGTCAACTTTTGATGGACATTGCCAACGGTATCTTCAAGTGGATCATGCTCGCTCAGCAATCGCTGAATCGCTTGGCAAAGCGGGTGGGAATTTGTATTTTCTTCGAAAGCATTATCCAGATTCTGACCATATGCGCGATTGAAATGGTCTTTTGAATAGCCCATTGCTTGCGTGATTGCGACGCCCCATCGCTGGAAATCGGTCATTCGTCCTTGAAATTTAACTTCGTTGTCAGGAAGATGATTCATCGCATTTGAGAGAAGACTGAAGATACCTCCAAGTATTGATGGAAGTTCGGTATGAAATCTTTCCCAGAAGCTTTGATTCCCGATGAGTTTTTCGGGCAATAGCCTTGCAAGTTCGAACATGATTGACCTGTCTACAAGATCAGAGCGGTTAATTACTCGGTTAATGCCATTTAACGCGATATTTCCGCCTGAGAAGCGAACAGTGTAAATCTCACCGTTGGTATAGAGCTTTCGTTTACTATATGTTCCTCCAGTAACAGCCTGGCAGAGGATGTCGCTGAAGTTTCTCGGCAAGTAACTCAAGTTGTCGAAAGCAAGGAAATGGTGTCTCTCAAGTTGAAGGGCTAAATCTTCAGTTTTAGTAGGGAGCATTTGCAGTTCTTCATAGCTCGGATCGATTAATCTCTTCAATACTTGCAGGAAAGTTGACTTTCCAGAACCCATTACTCCATCTACGCTTAAGATTGGGTGCTGGATATCGGGTAAAAACATTGATGCAACTAACACAATGAGCAAGAGGTTGTCTTCCTCTGATTTTAGATTTGTGAAGTTCCAGAGCTTTTTCCAGTCACCGCCTTGAATTGGCTTGACTTGCTCACGCATGCAGTTGTACCGACTAAAGTTGATGTTGTTAGAGCATGTTATTTCCCAGTGCGACGGTTGGACTATTACGACTTCACCTGCAGCATTGCAAAGATCATAGTAAAGAGTATCTTGGATTTTTCCGCAGCGCCGCCAAACCTTCTCGGACGATCCGAGTCGACGGGTTTCAGAACTCAATTCTTCGATTATCGTTGCAAGCTCAGTGGCAGAGAGGGCCCTTTTCAGCTGAAACCTAGCTTTTCCTCGGAGATAGTCTTTGGCCTGCTGGCTTTCTAGGCTAAAGGTTGTAAGTTGCGAATCCCTTAATTCGACTTTGATATAGGGTGTCCCGTTTTGATCCAAGAACTTTTTTTCCCCGTTGATGAAGCTGTCAATCAGAGTATCGACGGGTCTTTGTAGCCGGATGGCTTGCTCAGATTCGTTCATTATATTCCTCCCTTAATAATCAAACGTTTTTCTTCGTTTTCCTCGTTCTATCGCAGTTTTTCACATTAATCACGTTGGGCCATTTCTTCGGAAAGACTATGTCTACTGGTCGCGATGTGGATTTGGGGTACGGGAAATAAACCGCG